>JAXLXO010000024.1:0-135710 GCA_046327915.1 Binatia bacterium
AGGTTCCGCACCGGACGGACCGCGGCGTAGAGGTCGAGGGTCTTGCGCAGCTTGACGTTCACCGAGGTGAAGCCGCCGCCGACCGGAGTCGTGCACGGACCCTTGAGCGCCACGCCGTGCGTGCGGATCGCGTCGACGGTGTCGTCGGGCAGGACGTCCTTGCCGTCCTCGATCGCGGCGAGGCCGGCCTTGCGCTCGATCCAGCTGATCGGCGCCTTCGCGGCGGTGAGAATCTCCTCGACGGCGGCGGCGACTTCCGGGCCGATGCCGTCGCCGGGAATGATGACGACCTCGTGATGGCTCATGGCGCGAGCCTAGCGGACGCGCGGCGCAATCGGGAGCCGCGCGCCGGGGAGGTCAGACGCGCGGCGCGCCGGACACGAGCCAGGTCAAGAACATGAGCCCGAACACCAGGTCGCCGATCGCCGACAGCGGGGCCGTGAAGGCGACCGACCCGGCCAGCCAGAAGCCCACCAGGATCGCGACGAACGACAGCTTGCCGCCCGCGCAGACCGCGACGAAGAGCTCGTCGGCGCGTCCGGTCCAGCCCGCGTAGCCGTAGGCGACGCCGAACACGAAGACGAACATCGCGATCGTGACGAGATACAGCGCGTGCTCGGCCGGCGGGACGCCGACCAGCGCCCGGATCGGGGCCGCCCAGGGCAGGAAGAGGGTGGCGCCGAAGACGTTCATCACCGCCGTCGCGAGAAAGGCGCGACGCAGCCAGGTCGGCAGCATGCGTCCGTCTATCTCCGAGGGGCCCGCGAGTCCACGCGGCGCCGGCCGCGCGTCGCCGCAGCCGGCCGCGACGCGCTCAGCCGACCTCGACCACGAGCCGTGGGTCGAACCGGTCGTTCTCGATCGCGCCGTGGCACGTGTGGCCGCGCGGATTGCAGAGCACCCGCGTGCCGTGCACCGCGTAGTCGAAGCCGTCGTGCGCGTGGCCGTGAATCCACAGCGCGACCCTGCGCCCGTCGAGCAGGTGCTCCGCGTTCGACACGAACGACGGATTGACGATCGACTCCGCGAAGCGCGGGTGGACGCTGCGCGGCGACGGCGCGTGATGCGAGACGACGACGGTCGGACCGTCGTGCGGCTCCGCGAGCCGATCCTCGAGCCAGCGCGCGTTGTCCGCGAACAGCGCGGCCGCCGCGTACGGCGTGAACGGCGTGCCCTCGTCGTCGAGGCGGATCGCGCGGTAGTCGCGGATCAGGCGCTGCGCCTCGGCGATCGCGAGCGCGCGCGCCTCGGCGTCGCCGTAGAGGCGGTAGTCGGTCCACAGCGTCGTGCCGAGGAAGCGCACGCCCCCGAGCACCAGCGCGTCGTTCGCCAGCACGTGCACCGACGTTCCCTCGGCGAGCTCGCGCAGGCGCCGCACCGCGCCCGGGATCGAGTGCGCGTGATACTCGTGGTTGCCGGGGATCAGCACCACCGGCCGCTCGAACGCGCGCGCCCACGCGATCGCCTCGTCGGGCGTGCCGAGATCGCCTGCGATCACGGTCACGTCGGCGTCGATGGTCGGAGCTTCGATCGGACGGATCGCGAGGTGGAGGTCGGACAGGACGTGCAGCTTCATGGCTCGTGGTGGCGGAAGCGGGCGGAAGGCACGGTCGCGTGCGCGTCGCCGCGGCGGGGCGTCCGCTGGAGTCTCGCGAATAGCAGCCCGCGCGCGGCGCGGGCAATGCACGATCTGCGACGCATCGGCGCTCGCGATGGCACCTGCGCCGGCGTGGCCATGGGCGGACGCGCGATTTCTCCTGCTTCCCCGGAATCCCGTCGATGGCGTACACGAGTCCGATGCGCTTCACCCCCACTGGTCTTCTCCGCACCCTGCGCGCGCTGCCGATCGCCCTTCTGGTGGCGATCGTTCCGACCGTCGTCCGGGCGGCGGCCCCGGGCTTCGACGACTTCGGCGGCTGGCTCGGCGTCCAGACCACCGCCACCGGGCGCTTCCGCACCGAGCAGATCGACGGCGTGTGGTGGCTGGTGACCCCCGACGGCCACGGATTCTTCTCGTCGGGTATCGTCGGCGTGCGCGTCCTCGGCGACTACGAGCCGTCGACGGGAACCGCGCCGTACCAGGACAACGCGCTCGCCCGCTACGGCAGCGAGGCGGCGTGGGCCGACGTCGCGCTCACGCGCCTCGCCGACATGAACGTCAATACCATCGGCGCGTGGAGCCGGTACGACCTCTTCGTCGCGCAGATGCCGTACACGCCGATCCTCGGCTTCGCGCAGCACGCGCCGTCGGTGCCCGGCGTCCCGGCCGGCATCACCGGCCAGCTCGTGCGCGACTACTTCGATCCCGCGTTCACGAGCGGAGCCGTTCTCGAGGCGCAGAACGCGGCGTCGTGCGCCGCGGACCCGTGGTGCATCGGCGTGTTCAGCGACAACGAGCTCGGCTGGGGGCCCGGTGTCGTGCTCAGCCAGCCGATCTTCGACGCCTACTTCCGGCTGCCCCCGGGGGCGCCCGGCAAGCTCGCACTGAAGGCGTGGCTCGAGCAGCGCTACGCCGGCGACGTCGCGGCGTTCGACGCCGACTGGGGACTGTCGCTCGCGAGCTTCGCCGACGTGCAGGCGATGACGAGCCTCGGTGCGAACCCGGGCACCGACGGCCTCGTCCGCCAGTCGGTGCGGCGCGCGTTCGGCGGCGCCGTCGCGGGGCAGTACTTCCGCGTCGTGCACGATGCGCTGCGCGCGATCGATCCCGCGATGCTGATCCTCGGCGCGCGCTTCCTGTCCTACAGCACGCCGCCCGAGGTCGCGGCCGCGGCCGGTCCGTGGGTCGACGTGCTGAGCACGAACTACTACGAGTTCGGCCCGAGCTGGTTCACGCTGGCGCAGTCGATCGGCGCGACCGCCGGCTACGTCCCGGCCGCGCGCATGTTCGACGACGTCGACACGTTCTACGCGCTCAGCGGAAAGCCGATCCTGATCAGCGAGTACGGCTACCGCTCCGCGGAGTCCGAGCTGCCGAACAGCTTCCCGCCGTTCTACCCGACGCTCGCCACGCAGGCCGAGCGCGCCGACGCGTTCGGACGCTACCTGCGCCGTGCGCTGCAGCGTCCGTTCGTCGTGGGGACGCACTGGTTCAAGCACGCCGACCAGCCGATCACCGGACGCAACGACGGCGAGGACAACAACTGGGGCATCGTCGATCTGCACGACGATCCGTACGTGACGCTCGGTGACCGCATGCGTCTCGTGAACGGCGAGGCGTCGTCGCGGCGCGTGCTGGTGCCCGGAGGCACCGACGCGCGCGACGAGTGCCTCGTCGAGTGGAGCGCGACCGCGCCCTCGACTCTCCGCATCCGGGCGTCCGTCACGCTGCCGACCGGCAAGATCGTGTGCGCCGACGGCGATCCGACGTGCGACCTCGACGCGGTCGCCGGACGCTGCACGTTCGAGATCGCACCGTGCGCCCCGACCGCCGACGCGCGCCTGCCGCTCTGCACGCCGGCGCCGCTCGATACGGTGCAGCTCGTGCAGCCCAACGCCGTGCGCGAGCCCGACGTGGCGCCCGCGCTCGCGGCGAGCCTCGCGTCGCTTGCGGCGCCCGGTACGGCTGCGGGCAGCTGCGGGCACGCGGTGCAGATCACGGTCGAGCTCGGCGGGCGAGCGCGTGCCTCGAAGACGGTCGCGGCGCGGGCGTCGGCGGGCAAGCGCCGCGACGCCGACCGCCTGCAGCTCGTCTGCGAGCGCGCGAGCTGATCGCCGCCGGTTCTTGACGCGACCGTCGTCTCCGTCACAGGCTCGAACGGTGAGCACGCGCCGCGACGAGGGGATGGTGCGCGTCCGCGGCGCGCGCGAGCACAACCTGAAGAACGTGTCGGTCGCGATGCCGCGCGACGCGCTGGTCGTGTTCACGGGCGTATCGGGCTCGGGCAAGTCGTCGCTCGCCTTCGGAACGCTCTACGCGGAGGCGCAGCGGCGCTACCTCGAGTCGGTGGCGCCGTACGCGCGGCGCCTGTTCCACCAGATCGGCGCGCCCGACGTGGACGAGATCGAGGGCCTGCCGCCCGCGGTCGCGCTGCAGCAGCAGCGCGGCGCGCCGACGACGCGCTCGTCCGTCGGCAGCGTGACGACGCTGTCGAACCTGGTCCGCATGCTGTACTCGCGCGCGGGCACGTACCCGCGGCGTCAGGAGCGTCTCGAGGCGGAGGCGTTCTCGCCGAACACGCCGGCGGGCGCGTGTCCGCGCTGCCACGGGCTCGGACGCGTCTTCGACGTCACCGAGCAGTCGATGGTGCCCGATCCGTCGCTGTCGATCCGCGAGCGCGCGGTCGCCGCGTGGCCGCCGGCGTGGCACGGCGGCAACCTGCGCGACATGCTCATCTCGCTGGGCCACGACGTGGACCGTCCGTGGCGCGAGCTGCCGAAGAAGACGCGCGACTGGATCCTGTTCACGGACGAGCAACCGGTGGTTCCGGTCTACGACGCGTGGGACGCGGCCGACGCCGCGAAGGCCCGCAGGCGCCGCGAGGAGCCGCTCTATCGCGGCAACTTCTCGAGCGCGCGGCGCTACGTGCTCACGACGTTCGCGACCACGGAGAACGCCGCGATCAAGAAGCGCGTCGCGCGCTGCATGGTCAACGACGCGTGCCCCGAGTGCGGCGGCAAGCGTCTCAAGCGCGGTGCGCTGTCGGTGACGTTCGAGGGGCTCGACATCGCCGAGCTGTCGCATCTGCCGCTGCGCCGGCTCGCGGAGCTGCTCGCGCCCTACGCGCGCGGCGACGCTCCGTCCCTGGCACGCGTGTCCGCGGCGCACCCGGAGCAGGCGATCGTCGCGCGGCGCATCGCCGAGGATCTCTGCACGCGCCTCGACGTGCTGCTCGATCTCGGCCTCGGATACCTCGCGATGGAGCGCACGACGCCGACGCTCTCGCCCGGCGAGCTGCAGCGGCTGCGCCTCGCGACGCAGATCCGCTCGAACCTCTTCGGCGTGGTCTACGTACTCGACGAGCCGTCGGCCGGGCTGCATCCGGTCGACACCGAGGCGCTGCTGCGCGCGCTCGACCGCCTCCGCGACGCCGGCAACTCGCTGTTCGTCATCGAGCACGAGTTCGACGTCGTGCGGCATGCGGACTGGGTCGTGGACGTCGGTCCGGGCGCGGGCCACGCGGGCGGCGAGATCCTCTACAGCGGCCCGCTCGCGGGGCTCGCGAAGGTTGCCACGTCGGAGACGGCGCGGCATCTGCTGCGCGGCGAGGGCGGGCGCGGCAGCAGCCGCGCTCGGGCCGCGTCGCGGACGCCGCGCCAGCCGCGCGCGTGGCTCTGCTTGACGGACGTCGAGCGCAACAACCTGCGCGGCGTCGAGGTCGCGCTGCCGCTCGGCGTCCTGTGCGCGGTCACCGGCGTCTCGGGATCGGGCAAGTCGAGCCTCGTCAGCCAGGCGCTGGTCGATCTGGTGTCGGCGGCGCTCGGTCACACGCCCGCTGCCGACGCGGGCGATGCCGACGACGCCGCGGAGAGCGCGCTCGAGCGCGCGCCGGAGACGCCGAGCCGTGGCCGGATCGTGAGCGGCGCCGAGCACGTCAAGCGCCTCGTGCGCGTGGACCAGAAGCCGATCGGACGCACGCCGCGCTCGAACCTCGCCACCTACACCGGGCTCTTCGACCACGTGCGCAAGGCGTTCGCCGCGACGCCGGCCGCGCGCGCGCGCCGCTACGACGCGTCGCGCTTCTCGTTCAACCTGCCGAAGGGTCGCTGCGCGACGTGCGCCGGCGAGGGCTCGGTGATGGTCGAGCTGCTGTTTCTCCCCAGCGTGTACGCGCCGTGCCCCGCGTGCCACGGCGCGCGCTACGACGCGAAGACGCTCGAGGTGAAGCTGCGCGGACGCTCGATCGCCGACGTGCTCGGCATGACGGTGGACGCCGCGTGGGAGTTCTTCGCCGACGCGCCGAGCGTGCGTCGTGCGCTCGACGTCCTCCGTCAGGTCGGCCTCGGCTACCTGCGCCTCGGCCAGCCCGCGACCGAGCTGTCCGGCGGCGAGGCGCAGCGCATCAAGCTCGCCACCGAGCTGCAGCGCGCGCAGCGCGACGGGACGATCTACGTGCTCGACGAGCCCACCACCGGACTGCACCCGAGCGACGTCGAGCGGCTGCTCGGCCAGCTCGAGGCGCTGGTCGACGGCGGCTCGTCGGTGATCGTCGCGGAGCACGACATGGCGCTCGTCGCGCGCTGCGACTGGGTGATCGACGTCGGTCCGGGCGCGGGCGACGAGGGCGGGCGGATCGTCGCGAGCGGGCCGCCCGCCGATGTCGCGCGGGCCGGCGTCGGGGCGACCGCACCGTGGCTGGCGCGCGTGCCTATCGCCGGCGGCCGGCAAAGCAAAGAATCGCGCGAATCCGGTTGACCGCGCCCGGGGGCCGGGCGTAGAGCCGGGCAAGGGCGGCAACAGGAGGAATCCCCATGACCCGACGCGTTCTCGCGTCCTTCGCGGCGGTGCTCGTCGTCACGCTCGCCGCGCCTGCGGCGCGGGCCGCCGACTACGTGGTGAGCGGGACGCAGCTGACGCTCCGCGCCGGTCCCGGTGGTGCGCTGTCGTTGCTGCTGCGGGATCTCCCGGTTCCGCTCCCGGCCCCGGGCAGCCCGGACGACCCGTCGGCGGCCGGCCTCGTCGTGACGCTGTTCGGACGGACGTCACGCTCGCAGGCGTCGCTGGTCGCGCCGCCCGGCGCCAAGTGGCGCGTGCGCACGGCTCCGCGAGTCGCCTACGGATACGCGGATCCATCGGTCGCGCCAGGCAGCCCGCTGATCTCGCGCGCATCGCTGCGGCAGGGTGCGGGAGCGAGCGTGCGTGCGAAGTCGGCCGGTCTCGCCCTGTCGGCCCCGGAAGGCTCCATCGCCGTGCGAGTCCAGATGGGCACGCTGCGCTTCTGCGCGGTGTTCGATCCTCCGTCCGTCCGGCGCGACTCGGGTGGCCGATTCATCGCCCGCCGCGCCGACGTCGACGGAAGCCTCACGAGCTGTGACGACGACGCGCTGCTCGCGGCGACCTGCGAGGACGGCACCGCCGCGTGCGGCGGCAGCTGTCCCGGGGATTCCGTCTGTGCCGGCGCTCCGGGCCTCGGCTGCACCTGTGTGTCGCCACACCAGCCCTGCGGCGACACACAGCCCGCCTGCAACGGCGAGTGCCCGGCGGGTGAGGAGTGCGCGAACACCGGCGGCACGCCCTACCCGGGCTGCGGCTGCCTGCCGGTCGGCAGCACGCCCTGCGGCGGCGTGTACCCGAGCTGCGGCGACGGCGACTGCCCGGCGGGTACGACCTGCCTCATGGACACCTTCACCTGCTGTGGCGGCACCCAGATCTCGAACTGTGCGTGCTTGACGGGCCCGCCGCCGCCGCCGTGCGGCGGAACGTGCCCGGACGGCTGGACCTGCGTCGGCCCCGCGCCCGGCATTCCGGAGTTCTGCCTGCCGCCGAGCTGCTCGGGCGGCAGCGGTGCGCCGGCCTGCGACGGCACCTGCAGCCAGCCGGGCACGGAGTGTCGCAATGTGAGCAACCTGTGTCTCTGCTTGACGCCGTGCATCGGCGGTGACCCGTACCCGACGTGCGGCGGCACGTGCGCGGATCCGTCCTGGTCCTGCTCGTCGTCCGCCGGCAGCTGCACCTGTCTGCCGCCATCCTGAGAACCACTCGAACCCACGGGGAGGGTAGGCCCGGTGGCCGCCCCTCCCCGTGCGCACGACGGGCCGCGAGCGGGCCGCTTGTCGCGCGGCGCCGCACGCGGTAGGCCCACGTCGCCGTCGCGGTGCACCGCGCAGCGCGACGCGGGGAGGAGTCGTCGCATGCGGAGGGGGAGCCGGGCACACGGGGGACTGCGGGTCCTGCTGATCGCAGGGATGTTCTTGACGCTCGCGCCGCAGTCGCGCGCGTTGGCCGAGGATGCGCCGTCCGCGGCGACCACGCGCGGACCGAACGAGTTCGGCGCCTGGGGCGGCGGCTCGGTCGCGTCCACGACCATGATCGGCAAGTGGACCGACTTCGGCTACGGCCAGGCGGCGTTCCGCTACGCACGCACGCTGTGGTCGAACGACGACTTCGCGATCGACTGGACGGTGGACGCGATCCCGCTTGCGCTGCTGTCGCTGTATCGGGGCGGCTCGCCGGGCAACGAGAGCGGCCCGAAGGACGTCGTCTACGGCGCGGGCATCGCGCCGATCGGGTTGCGCTTCGACTACGACGGCTTCGGATGGTGGCGTCCGTACTTCGCGACCAACGTCGGCTTCGTGATGTTCGAGGAGCGCGTGCCGTCGACCGGGACGAAGTTCAACTACACCTGGGACTTCGGCGTCGGTGCGCAGTTCTTCGTCTTCGACCGGCAGGCGCTGACGCTGGGCTACGACTGGAAGCACATCTCGAACGCCTACAGCGGACGGACCAACCCCGGCTTCGACGCGAACATGCTCTACATCGGCTGGTCCTTCTTCCGCTGATCGCATCAAGCATCGCCGCGGCCGGCGTGCCGCGCATCGCGCACGGAACTCTCCTGCGCCGTCGCCAGCGGCTCATTGCGTCCGCTTCGGGGAATCGCTGAGACCGTCTCGGTAGCTCCCCGAAGCGGGAGGGAAGTCGATTGTCCGGCAATCCGCACGCGGGTAGCCGTTGACGTGTTCCGGGGATTCCTGCCGCCTCGCAGCTCCGCTTCCTCCCCCACGGACGTCTCCCAGAACTCCGAAGGAGGGTCACTCATGAACAGATGGAATGGTCTCGTCGTGGCAGGTGCGCTGCTGATCGCGAGCAGCGCGTGGGCCGGACGGCCCGAGAATCCGGGCAACGGCAACGGCGGCGGTCCCGCGGCCTGTGACGCGGCCGCGGTCGACGCCGCCGCGGCTTCGATCGCAGCGGCCTGTCCGTGCGAGGGCCGCACCGACGACACCGGTGCGGTCGTCCCGTGGAAGAACCACGGCCAGTACGTGCGCTGCGTCGCGAAGGCCAACAAGGCCGCGATCGCGGAGTCGGCGGGCGCGGTGAGCCGCCGTTGTCTCAAGTCGTCGCAGCGCTGCGCAGCGCGCTCGACCTGCGGCCGCGCCGAGGGCTTCGTGAACTGCACCACGACGACCAGCTCGACCTGCGTCGCCGGCGCGTGCGCCGACGGCAGCGCGTGCACGACCGACGCGGACTGCACCGAGACGTCGTGCTCGTTCCGTCCGTCCGCGGACGCGTGCACCGCGACCGGCGGCACGCCGGGCACCGGCAGCTGCTGCGCGCCGGCCCCGATCGTCCCGCCGGGCTCGCCGTCGGGCGCGTTCCTGGAGACCGGCGCGGGCTTCTGAGCGCCGCGCAGCCGCAGAGCGCCTGCAGAGCGCAGATACGAAGGGCGTGAAGGACCTTCCCGTCGGCCCCGATCTCCCCACGAACATCCCGGGCGTGCGTCAAGTTCGTGTTCCGGCGTGCCGTCAGGAGGAGAAGGCCGCGGACCGGGCGCCGCGGCGGGGAGGTCGATCGTGGCGAACGGCGGGATGATGCGCGCGGGACGGGCTGCCGGCGCCGTGGCGCTCCTGGCCGTCGTCGCGGCCGGCTGCAGCAACGGCAAGGGACGGGTCGTCGTCGGCGCGGTCTACGACCTGACCGGCGCGCAGGCGCCGCTCGACGGACCGTCCGCGCTCGGCGCGCGGCTCGCCGCCGAGGAGGTCGATCGCAACGGCGGCGTGCTCGGCCGTCCGGTGGAGCTGGTCGTCGTGGACGGCGAGAGCGAGCCCGACGTCGTGCACACGCGGACCGCTGAGCTGCTGCGGCAGCACCCGACGACCACGGGCGTCGTCGGCCTGTCCGACACCGACATGGTGCTCGCAGCGGCGCCGGTCGCCGCATCCGACGAGCGCGTGTTCCTGACGTCCGGTGCGACGTCGCCCCTGCTGCCGGCGCAGGTTCCGCAGTGGCTCTTCCTCGCCTGCTTCGGCGACAACGTGCAGGCGGCGGCCGCGGCCGAGTGGATCTTCACCACGCGCGGCGCGCGCACGGCCTCGATCGCGTACAGCACGAGCGACGACTACACGCGCCTCCTGCAGAAGTACTTCGCGACGCGCTTCGAGCAGCTCGGCGGACGGATCGTCTCGAGCGTCGGCTACGACCCGGCGACGGTGGACGCCGCGTCGCTCTCCGGACTCGCCCGCGCGGACGTGATCTTCCTCTCGGCGCAGCCCGACGACGCGATCGCCGTGACCGCGTTGCTGCGTGGTGCGGGCGTGACGACGCCGATCCTCGGCGGCGACGCCTTCGACACCGGCGCGTGGGCGGCGCACCCGGCGCTCGGTGACGTCTACTTCACGACGCACGCGTATCTCGGCGCCGACAGCACCGACGCGCGCGTGCTCGCCTTTCGGGCGCTCTACCTGGGCGCGTACCCGAACTCCGAGCCCGACGCGTTCACCGCGCTCGGCTACGACGCGACGCAGCTGCTGCTCGACGCGATCGAGCGCGCCGGCAGCGACGATCCGAAGGACGTGCGGGCGGCGCTCGCCGCGACGAAGGACTTCCCCGGCGTCACCGGCACGATCTCGTACGGGCCGGGTGACCGCATCCCGATGAAGTCGGTGACGATCCTCGCGATCGACGGCGGCGCGGAGCGCTTCGTCTCGTCGTTCGCGCCGCAGAGCGTCCCCGCGCCGTAGCCGTCGCACCGCGCGCAGGGCCGCAACCCGCGGTGCGCTGCGGCGGCCGATCGTGGCAGCGCGATTGTGGAATCTACACGCGCGCGATCCTGCGCGATCGGCGCGCGACCTTCCGTCGCAGCGCGTGTTCCAGCACGCATGACGTGACCGGCAACGAGCTTCGCGGGACCGCCGCATCCGCGTGCGGTCCGCGGCGCACTGGCACGCTTCTCGCGATCCCCTGATCGCGACCCGATTCAAGCGCCGTCGGGCGCGAAGCGCTCGTCCGGGGTCCCGCAACGACGGGACGAAAGGAAGGTCGACGTGCAACACGCGACAACGCGCGGCTCGATGCCTGCGCGCCGCGGCCTCCGTCCGCGCGCGCTCGTGCTCTGTGCCCTCGGACTTTACTTGACGGCGTTCGCCCGGCCGGCCGTGGCGGCCGACGCGGAGCCGCGCGTCGCGCGCGTCGCGTTCGTCGAGGGCGAGGCGTCGTACCTCAACGCCGACGCCGACGAGTGGACAGCGGTCGATGTCAACGCGCCGCTGGTCACCGGCGACCGCTTCTGGTCGGGCAGCGGCGGACGCGCCGAGATCCAGCTGCCCGGCGGGGTCTACGCACGGCTCTCGAACGATACCGAGATCGAGCTGCTCGAGGTCTCGGACCAGGCGGTGCAGGTGAAGGTCGGCGTCGGCACGGCGACCTTCCGTCTGCGCGAGGTTCCGGCGGGCGAGCACGTCGAGTTCTCGACGCCGACCACCGCGCTGGTCGCGCGCTCGCGCGGCGTCTACCGCATCGACGTCGCGGAGGACGGACAGACCACCGTCGCGGTGCGCGACGGCGAGGCCGACGCGTACCTCGGCGACCAGCGCTACCGGCTCGAGCGCGGCCGCGGCGCGCGCATCGTCGACGCGAACTACGTCACCGACGACGTGCCGCCGATCGACGTCTTCGATGCGACGCAGGTCGCGAACGACCCGTGGGACGACTGGGAGGCGCAGCGCGCCGCGCGCCTGCAGAACGCGTCGAGCTACCAGTACGTCGACGCCGACGTGTACGGCGCCGAGGATCTCGACGACTACGGCTCGTGGGACCGCCACGAGACCTACGGCCCGATCTGGCGCCCGACGCACGTCGCCGCCGGCTGGTCGCCGTTCACGCAGGGCCGCTGGGTCTGGCAGGACCCGTGGGGCTGGACGTGGGTGGACTACGAGCCGTGGGGCTGGGCGCCGTCGCACTACGGCCGCTGGGTGTACGTGCAGGACGCGTGGGCGTGGGCGCCGGGTCCGGTCGTCGCGCGGCCCGCGTACGCGCCGGCGACCGTCGGATTCCTCGGCGTCAGCGTGAACACCCCCAGCGTGTCGGTCTCCGTCGGCATCGGTCCGTCGGTCGGCTGGGTGCCGCTCGGCTGGGGCGAGCCCGTCGTCCCGTGGTGGGGAGGCGTCTGGGGCGCGCAGCGCGGACGTCCGTGGTGGGGCGGCTGGGGCGGCCCGCGTGTGGTCAACAACACCGTCGTCAAGAACATCACGAACATCAACGTGAACAACATCAACTACACGAACATCGACCGCGGCTTCTACGCCGTGAGCCGCGACTCGTTCGTGCGCGGCGATCTGCGCCGCCTCGACGTGCCGCGCGAGCGCATGCGCGACGCGTTCCGTCCGCTGCGCGGCGCGCCCGACGTCATTCCGGCGCGGGACAGCCTGTTCGCCGCGCGCCCGGAGAAGCTGCGCGGCAATCGTGGCCTGAAGCCGCCGCAGGAGATCCTGCAGCGCGCGGCCGTGTCGACGCGCGACGTCCATCCGGCGCGCGCAAAGTTCGACCGCAAGCTGCAGCTCATCGAGCGCGACAAGGGCGCGCCGGTCGCGCCGCGGCAGCTGCGCGAGCTGGCGCGCCAGAGCGCGCAGCGCGAGCAGGCGTCGCCGCGCGTTCGCACGGTCGCGGCGAAGGGCCGTCAGCCCATCGTGCCGGAGGTGAACGCGCAGGCGCCGCAGCGCCTGAACGCGCCGCTGCAGCGCGCGGCGCGTCCGAACGGGCCGCAGGGCGAGCGCGCGGCACGCAGGGAGCAAGCGCAGGACGAGCGCGCCGCGCGCCGTGAGCGTCCGAATGCCGGGGAGCCGCGCGCCGCGATGCCTGGCCGCGGTGCGCCGCGCGAGGAAGCGCGGGCGCCGCAGGACGGGCAGGGTCGCGCCGCACTCGGCGAGCGCCGCATGCCGGCGCCGGGTGGCGATGCGGATCGTGCGCAGAATCCTCGCAGCGCGTCGAAGGAAGACCGGCAGCGGCAGCGCGTCGAGCGCGCGCAGCAGGAGCGTCAGCAGCGCGAGCAGATGCGCGTCGAGCGGACGCAGCCGGACCAGCGGACGGGCTCGGCCGCGGAGCGCGCGCTGCCCGGTTCGCAGCAGCGCGGCGCCGCGCACGACCCGGCGCGCGAGATGCGTCAGATGGAGCGTGATCAGGCGCAGCGCGAACGCGGGTCGGCGCCGACCGACGTCGCGCCGCGCGAGCAGGCGGCGGGCGAGCAGTCGCAGCGTCGCGACGCCGCGCAGGCGCGCCGCGATGCGGCGCGGATGCGTCAGGCGGAGCAGGCGCAGCGCGACCAGCGTGATCCGACGCAACGCGGGAACGCGCGCCGCGAGCAGCAGCAGGCGCAGCGCGTGCAGCGCGAGCAGGAGCAGGCGCGGCGTGCGCAGCAGGACGATGCGCGCCGTCAGCAGGCCGAGCAGGCGCGACGCGAGGGCGCGCAGCGCCAGCAGGCCGAGTCGGCGCGGCGGGAAGGCGTGCAGCGTCAGCAGCAGGCGGAGAGCGCGCGCCGGCAGCGCGACGCCTCGCAGGCCGCGGCGCGGCAGCAGCGCGAAGCCGCGCAGGCAGGCGAGGCGCGCCAGCAGCGTCAAGCAGAGCAGGCGCAGCGCGCACGCCAGGCCGGCGAGGCGCGCCAGCGTCAGGCCGACGCCCAGCGCCAGCGCGAGGCCGTGCAGGCGCAGCGCGAGCAGACCCGGCGGCAGTCCGTGCAACGCCAGCAAGCCCAGCGTCAGCAGGCGCAGCGCCAGCAGCAGGGCCAGGCGCAGCAGCAGTCCGAGGACCCGCGCAACGCCCAGCGTCGCGACAAGCGGCAGCAGGAGCGCCGCGCGCAGCCGGAGGGTTGAGCGCACGACGGTGGTGCGTCGCGCGGGCCGACGAGCGCGACGCACCGCCATCGCCTACGAGAGCGGACATGACGCCGTTCTCGATCCTCGACCTCACGCCGATCGTCGAAGGTGGCGACGTCGCGACCGCGCTGAACAACTCGCGCGACCTCGCGCGCCACGCCGAGGGCTGGGGCTACCGGCGCTTCTGGGTCGCCGAGCACCACGGCCTGCCCGGCGTCGCGAGCGCCGCGACCGCGGTCGTCATCGGACACGTCGCCGCGGGCACGACGACGATCCGCGTCGGCGCCGGCGGCATCATGCTGCCGAACCACGCGCCGCTGGTGATCGCCGAGCAGTTCGGCACGCTCGAGGCGCTCTTCCCCGGACGGATCGACCTCGGCCTCGGCCGCGCGCCGGGCTCGGACCAGACCACGGCGCGCGCGCTGCGCCGCCCGCTGGAGGCGCATCCCGACGACTTCCCGCGCGACGTGGTCGAGCTGATGCGCTTCCTCGAGCCGTCCGAGCCCGGGCAGGCGGTCCGCGCCATCCCCGGCGAGGGCGCGCGCGTGCCGGTGTGGATCCTCGGCTCGAGCCTGTACGGCGCGTCGCTCGCGGCGATCCTCGGGCTGCCGTTCGCGTTCGCGTCGCACTTCGCGCCGGCGCAGCTGCTCGACGCGGTCGCCATCTACCGCGAGCGCTTCCGTCCGTCGGCGCATCTCGAGAAGCCGTACGCGATGATCGCGTGCAACGTGTTCGCCGCCGACGACGACGAGGAGGCGCGCTTCCTCGCGACGTCGATGCAGCAGGCGTTCGTGAACCTGCGCACGGGACGTCCGGGCCGCCTGCGTCCGCCGGTGCGCGATTACGACACGACGCTCGGCGCGATGGAGCGCACGATCCTCGCGCAGGTGCTGTCGTACACGGCCATCGGCACGCTCGACACGATCCGCGACAAGCTGCGCGGCTTCGTCGCGCAGACGTCGGCGGACGAGCTGATGATCACGTCGAACGTGTACGACCACGCGGCGCGCCTGCGCTCGTTCGAGATCGCGGCCGAGGCCTGCCGCTCGCTCGGCTGAACGCCGTCGTGCGCCGGGCTTGATCCGGACCTCGCGTTCGCGCGAAGACGGTCGGCGACGACGTCGGCCGCACGTGGCCGCGTTGCGAGGGATCCGCACGCATGTCGACATCGCCCCGACGCTGGCCGCTCGTGCCGCCGCCCGAAGAGCTTCAACGCCGCTACCTCGAGAGCGGGCAGTGGCTCGACGTCACGCTCGGCGCGTTCGTCGACCAGCGCCTGCGCGCGACGTCCGGCCTCGAGCT
Source organism: Binatia bacterium (assembly GCA_046327915.1). Classification (GTDB taxonomy): domain Bacteria; phylum Desulfobacterota; class Binatia; order UBA12015; family UBA12015; genus VGTK01. Next base: position 15,046 of record JAXLXO010000024.1, read on the forward strand.
GCGCATCTGGTCGCGGACGCGGCCGTGGCGCGGCACGATCGGCGAGGTCCGCGCGATGGCGCAGCGGGTCGCGGGCGGCCTGCGCGACGCGGGTGTCGGACCGGGCGACGTGGTCGCGTTCCAGCTGCCGAACTGGATCGAGGCTGCCGCGACCTTCTACGGCGCGAGCCTGCTCGGCGCGGTGCTGGTGCCGGTCGTGCACTTCTACGGCGCGAAGGAGGTGCGCTACATCCTGTCGCACACGCGTGCGCGCGCGCTCGTCACCGCGGCGTCGTTCCGGCAGAGCGACTACCTCGCCGCGCTCGCGACGTTCCGCGACCAGCTGCCGGATCTCCGCACCGTCGTCGTCGCGGGCGACGAGGGGCGCGCGAGCGGCGAGCAGATCCCCTTCGCGAAGCTGCTCGCGGCGGAGCCGCTCGCGGAGCCGCAGCGCGTCGACCCGCGCGAGCCGGCGGTGATCGGCTTCACGTCGGGCACGACCTCGGACCCGAAGGGCGTCATCCACTCGCACCACACGATCGTCGCCGAGACGCGCCAGCTCGCCGACATGCAGGCCGACCGGGTGCTGCCGCTGCTGGTCGGGGCACCGGTCGGACACGCGATCGGCATGCTGTCGGGCCTGCTGATCCCGCTGTGCCAGGAGAAGGCGATCCACCTGCTCGACGTGTGGGATCCGCCGCTGATCCTCGACGCGATGCTCGAGGCCGATCTCACCTGCGGCAGCGGTGCCACGTACTTCCTGACCAGCCTGCTCGACGCGCCGGGCTTCACGCCCGAGCACCTGAAGCGCATGACGCGCATCGGCCTCGGCGGCGCGCCCGTGCCGGCCGCGATCTCGGACCGAGCGGATTCGCTCGGGATCTCGATCGTGCGCTCGTACGGCTCGACCGAGCACCCGTCGTCGACCGGGGCGAAGCACGAGGAGCCCGCCGTCAAGCGCAAGTACACCGACGGCCGTGCGCTGTGGGGCGTCGAGCTGAAGCTGGTCGACGAGGACGGCAACGAGGTCCCGCTCGGACAGCCCGGCGAGATCCTGAGCCGCGGTCCGGACCGCTTCGTCGGCTACACCGATCCGGCGCTCAGCGCGTCCGCGCTCGACGTGGAAGGCTGGTACGCGACCGGCGACATCGGCGTGCTCGACGCCGACGGCTACCTGACGATCACGGATCGCAAGAAGGACATCATCATCCGCGGCGGCGAGAACGTGAGCGCGGCCGAGGTCGAGGAGATCCTGATGCGCATGCCGGGCGTGACCGAGGTCGCGGTGGTCGCAGCACCCGATGCGCGCTTCGGCGAGCACGCGTGCGCGTGCGTGCGCATGCAGCCGGGACACGCGCCGCCGGACCTCGATGCGCTGCGCGCGCACTTCGCCGCTGCGGGGCTCGCGAAGCAGAAGTGGCCCGAGGAGATCGTCGCGGTCGAGGACTTCCCGCGCACGCCGTCGGGGAAGATCAAGAAGTTCGTGCTGCGCGCGGACCTGCGCGCGCGCGCGGCGTCCTGACGCCGGGGATCACCGTCGTTCGCGGCGCGGCGTCCGGGCGCGAAGCGCCGGACGCGGTGAGTCACTGCGCGGCGGCGCGCTTCGCCATGCCCTCGCGCAGCTGCAGCGCCAGCGCGTTGCGCGGATCGTCGGCGAGCACCGCGTCGATCGCCGCGCTCGCGCAGTCGTTGCGCTGCGCGAGGATGCAGGCGCTCGCGCGCACCAGGCGCTCCTGCGTGCGCAGCCCCGGATCCTGCGCGTAGAGCGCGTCCACCGGCGGCACCGGATTCGCGCCGGTCCACTGCGCCGACGGCAGCGGGATGCCGGCCGCGCGCAGCGCGTCGGCGATCGTCGCGGCGATGCGCTCGTTGGCGGCGAGGTTCGGGTGCACGAGGTCGACGAACTGGTCGTCGCCGACGAGCCCGTGCGGGCTCGCCTGCTCGAGCATCGACGCCGCGTCGACGAACGTCGCGCCGCGCGACGCCGCGACCTCGCGCAGGACCTCGTTGAAGCGCGTCGGCGCGCCGTGCGGCATGCGGTCGAGGTCGCTCGCGATGCGGTACTCGTCGCGAGCGACATCCCAGCGCTGCAGCGCGCGCGCGCAGGTCGCGAGGCGGAAATGCAGGCCCGCGTGCGCGTCGTCGATCTTCCGCGCGCGCTCGTACGCGGCGAGAGCGGCGGTGCAGTCGCCGTTCGCGGCGAGCCGGTCGCCGTCGGCGACCGCCGCATCCCACGCCGCGATGCTCGCCGCGTCGAGGCCGTCGCGGTGCGACGACCCGCCCGGCGGCCAGTCGGCGAAGTTCTGCCCGATCGACACCAGCATCACGCGCGCGCTGGCGTCGAGCATGACGTCGGTCATGGTCTCGACGTTGAAGCGGTAGTGCTGCTCGGCCCACGCGCGCTCACGGTCGGTCGGGTAAGCGCCCTCGAGGTGCTTCGTCCGAACGGCGAACATCTGCAGCGGGTTGTCGAGCTCCTCGAAGTCGAAGCGCGGCGGCTTCGGCTCGACGTCGACGCCGATCACCGGCATCCGTGCGGCGAGCGCGTAGAGACGCGTCGACGCGAGCGCCTCCCATGCGCGGAAGAGGCGCGGGTCCATGCCGACCAGGTGCGCGTAGTAGCGCGGCTCCGCGAACTCGTTGTGGCCCGCGTAGAGGATCAGCAGGTCGGGCTGGTGGCGCGCGATGTCCTCGACGATCGGCAGCATGCGGCGCGAGCCGTAGCCGGGCACGGCCGCGTTCACGACCTCGACGACGAGCGACGGCAGCTCGGCCCGCAGGCGCATCTCCAGGAACGCCGAGAACGCGTGCCCGACGTCGTAGGGTACGCCCGCCGCCGACGACTCGCCGACGACGAACACGCGGAAGCCGTTCGCCGGCTTGACGGCGAGGAACTCCTGCGGCCAGCGCACGCGTCGTGCCTTCGCGGTGCGGAAGACCTGTGTGCCGTCGTCGCGCGTCGCGGGCTCGAACATCGGCACGGTGCGCGAGAAGCCGGCGAACGGGTCGTAGCGCGTCTCGCCCGCGCCGATGCCGGTGACCCGCAGCGCGAGCTCCAGTGCGATCACGGTCGCGACGCCGACCGCGAGGCCCAGCAGGACCAGGACGAGCTTCTGCCGGAGGCTCGTGCGCTGGGCGCTCGGAGCGCGCGGGGCGGTGGCCATGCGGCGCTGGTCGTACGCCGCGCGGACAGGGCCGTCCAGCGATGCATCGTCCGGGTGGTGGCTGCTACGACGCCTCCGTGCCCGCGTGGCAGCGATACCTCGCAGCGCAGGTCCCCGGCGCGGTCCTGGTCGGCGTCGGACTGTGGCTCTTCTGGGGACAGACCGGCCTGCCCGGCTGGATGGGCGTGGCGTTCTTCGCGTTCTGGATCGCGAAGGACGTGCTGCTCTACCCGCTGATGCGCCGCGCGTACGAGTCGTCGGAGGTGCGCGCGCAGCGTCTCGTCGGCGCGACCGGCGTAGCGTGCGCCGAGCTCGCACCGGACGGACAGGTCGACGTGCAGGGCGAACGGTGGCGCGCGCGTGCGATGGAGGGCGAAGACCCGATCGCGGCGGGAGCGGCGATCGTCGTGCGCGGCGTCGACCGCTTCACGCTGCTGGTCGCGCGCGAGCGCTGAGCTCGCGCGCGGCGCGTCCGGCGGGCGTCGAGCACGCACGCCGCGCGCCGCGCCCGACGCTCACTCCTTGTCGACGTTCTCGAGGTGCAGTCCGCACTCGAGCTTGTCCGATCCGGCCCAGCGCCCCGCGCGCTCCTCTTCCTCGGGACGCGTCGGCCGCGTGCACGGGATGCAGCCGATCGAGCGGTAGCCGACGTCGTGCAGCGGGTTGTACGGGATGTCGTTGGCGACGATGTAGGCCCACACGCGCTTCTCGTCCCAGTCGGCGAGCGGATGGATCTTCCACAGCTGGTAGCGCTCCGACCACTGCACCTTCGCGATGCCCGCGCGGCTCGGCGACTGGTCGCGGCGGATGCCGGAGATCCACGCGTCGTAGGGCTCGAGCGCCTCGACCAGCGGCTCGACCTTGCGCACGTGGCAGCAGCGGTCGGGGTCGCGCTCCCACAGGTTCGGTCCCTCGTGTCGGTGCTGCTCGGCGATCGACGGGATGTGCGGGCGCAGCAGCTCGAGTCCGTAGCGCTCCACGAGCCGGTCGCGGGTGTCGTAGCTCTCGCGGAAGAAGAGGTGCGTGTCGAGCTCGACCACGGCGGGCACGCGCTCGAGCCCCGCGATCATGTGCACCAGCACCGACGACTGCTTCTGCCACGAGCAGGTGAGGCAGAGCCCGTCGCCGAACTCGTTGCTTGCCCACGCGAGCAGCTCCTCGGCGGACATCGCCTCGAGCTCGTCGAGCGGGCGTGACAGCGGAGTGGGGGACGGTGACTCGAGCGGTGCGGCGGTCATGGGGCGAACCTTCCGTGTGCGGGTGAAGAGCGTTCGGTGCGCCGGAAAGGCTACCAGCACCGCCGGGTCAGGTCGCCCACTTTCGGGCGCCGTCGTCGGTCCGGCACCCGTTCCGACCGGATGCGCGGCTCGCGCTCGCGTCCGGGACCGCGTCCGCCATAGAACGCCGCCATGCAGACCTTCGTGGGACGGGTTCACCGCTCGGTGCCGGCCGCGACCCTGGCCGCGCTGCTCCTCGTTGCGTGCAGCGATGCGCCGAAGGGTGGTGTCGCCGCCGAGACGCTGTCGCTCGACAGCACGCGCCTCTGCGCCATCGTCCCGGCGCGCGACCCGGACGCCGCGACCTTCCCGCCGGCGCCGCCCGCGAGGGTCTTCGGCACCGACCTCGGCTGGACGTACCGCGCCGCCGACGGCAGCGTGCCGATCCTCTTCGGCGACTCGTGGCAGCGCATCGACGTCTGCCCGATCCAGACCAACGACGACTCGATGGGCGTGCTGAACCTGCCGTCGGACGACTGGCCCGGCTTCACCGCGACATCCTCGATCCCCGACGAGCAGTGCCTCGGCGTGACGTACGAGACCGACGCGGCGGGCACGTCCTTCGCGCCGATCACGCTGACGCGGTGGGATGGCGTCGCGATCCCGATGGGGCCGCTCAACACGCCGCTCGGCGGCTTCTTCGACGGCGAGCGCGAGTGGGGCGTGTTCATCGTCGGCGGCGGACAGAGCTGCACCGCCGAGGAAGCCGCGCGCGGTGCCGCGTGCGTCTCGCCGATCGCGGACGACGTGTCGCACCTCGTGTGCGCGCAACTCGCCGACGGTCCGCGCTGCGTCGATCCCGGCAGCTCGCGCGGCGGGAGCGGCGCGCAGGCGTTCTACGTCCACTTCGCCGAGCGCGTCGGTCCGACGGCGTACGTGTCGCGCGCGGCCTTTCTCACCAACCGGTTCCTGAACCTCGCCGTGCGCACGGTACGTGCATTCGATCCGGGCGATCCGTCGCGCAACGACTACGGCGCCGGGCACGGCGCGCTGCTGCTGTGGGGACGTCCCGGCTTCGACGACCTCGCCGACGACGGGCCGCTGCTGCCGTACTTCGCGGTGCACGAGCTGCCGCTGCGCGTCGTCGACGGACGCCTCGCGCTCGCGCCGAAATACTTGACGGGCTTCGCCGGCGGCCGTCCCGTGTACGGCGATTCGCAGGCCGACGCGGCACCGCTCTACGCGAGCGAGCTCGAGCCCGTGAACCAGACGTCGCAGAGCTGGATCCCGTCGCTCGGCCGCTGGCTGATGATCTACAGCGGCAGCACCGTCGGCTTCGCCGACCCGGCGCTGAAGGGCGGTCGCGGGCAGCCGGTCCGCTTCGCGATGCACGCGCGCGTCGCGCGCGACCCGTGGGGTCCGTGGAGCGAGCCGCAGGCGATCCTCACCGACGAGCAGGCGGCGCAGGATCAGGTGTGCGGACCGCGCCTTTCGGCGGGCTGCCTCGCACAGCCGGACCCGCGCATCCGCCCGGGCTGCATCGAGGCGGTGGACCCCGACGCGGGCGGCTACCTGTACGGCGCCAACGTCATCGAGGAGCTGACGCGCGCCGCGACCACGCCGGACGGCAGGCCGGCCGCCGACGTCTTCTGGGAGCACTCGACCTGGCACCCGTACGGAGTGGTGCTGGTGCGGACGCGCGTCGCGCTGCAGTGAGCCGGGCGCGGAGCGCGGGGCGAACCTCGGCGCCGGGGATGGTATGAGCGACGGATGCGCAACACCCGCATCCTGACGGCGGTCTTCCTCGTCGCGATCATCGGGCTCGTCGTCTGGCTCTCGACCTCGATCGGCGCGGTCGAGTGCCGCGTCTGCATCGACTTCCAGGGACGCCGCAACTGCGCGACCGCAGCCGCTCCGACGCGCGACGAAGCGGTGCACGGCGCGCGCACGACCGCGTGCGGCACGATCTCGGGCGGCGTGCGCGACTCGATCGCGTGCGGCAACACGATGCCGTCCGAGGTGAGCTGCAGCGGCGGCTGACGCGGCCTGCCGCTCAGACCGATCGACGGTCGGCGGTCTCCGCGCGGTCCAGGAAGTCGAGCAGCACGCGCGCGGTGGTCTCCGGCTGCTCGAGGTGCGGGTGGTGCGCCGCGCCCGCGATCGTCACGCTCGACGCGTCGAGCGCCGCGAGCCGCTCCGCGATCTCGAACTTCTCCGCGCTGAGATAGCTCGTGCCGCCCTCGAGGTAGAGCACCGGACAGGTGATGCGCGCCCAGAACGTCTTCGCCTGCGCGACGTAGAACGGCTGCGGCGAGCGCGTCGCGTGCAGCGGGTCCCACTTCCACACCACGCGATCTCCGTCGCCGGACGGCTTCGTGCCGTGGCGCGCGAGGTGCAGCGAGATCTCGTCGCTGAGCGGGAAGAAGCGGCGCAGCTTCGCCGCGGCCTCGTCGAGGGTCTGGTCGCCGCGTTCGCGGCTCGCGACGCGCTCGAGGTCGGTGATCCAGCCGGCGTGGCGGCGCGGTGCCGCGTCGACCGGAGTGTCGGGCGGACCGAGGCCCTCGATCACGGCGAGCGCCGCGACGCGATCGGGCTCGGTGCCGGTGTAGAGCAGCGACACGTTGCCGCCCATCGAGTGACCGACGATCGACACCCGCCCGCCGAGGTGGCGCACGACGAACGCGACGTCCGCGACGTAGTCCGCGAAGTGGTAGTAGCCGCCGCGGCCGATCCACTCGGAGTCACCGTGGCCGCGCGCGTCCCACGCGACGACGTGGCGTCCGGAGGCCGCGAGCAGCGGTGCCGTCCGGTCCCAGGCGTGCGCGTGCTCCTGGAAGCCGTGCAGCAGAAGGACCGGCGGCCGGTCTCCGGGGCGTCCCCATTCGAGGAGGTGCAGCCGCAGGCGATTCGCCTCGACGAAGGATTCCCGCGGCTGGGCGATCGCACGCGCCTGCGGCGATGAATGCTTCCTGGAAGCCTCGGGGATCTCGGCCATGCGCCCCGGCTGCCTACGGCCCCCGCGCAGCCCAGGCAAGCGCCCCGACCGGCGTGTGCGGTGGGAAATCCGCCCGCGTGCATTGCCGCATCTCCGGAAATCCATCATGAGGAACGGCGCTCCGCGGAGGGACGCGGCAAGGAGAGGGTGATGGCGAACGAAGCGGGCAAGGCGAACGTCGGACTCGTCGGTCTCGCCGTGATGGGCCAGAATCTGGTCTTGAACATGGCGGACCACGGCTTCCGGGTCGCGGTCTACAACCGCACGACCGAGACCATGGAGCGCTTCGTCGCCGAGCACCCGGACACGCCGGGCGGGCTCGTCGGCTGCAAGACCGAGAAGGATCTCGTCGCCGCACTCGAGCGCCCGCGCAAGATCATCCTGCTGGTGAAAGCCGGGGCTCCGGTCGACGCGATCGCCGAGCAGCTCGCCCCCCTGCTGGAAGAGGGCGACATCCTGATCGACGGCGGCAACTCGCTGTGGACCGACACCATCCGCCGCGAAAAGGCCTACGCCGCGAAGGGCATCCTCTTCATGGGCTCCGGCGTGTCGGGCGGCGAAGAGGGCGCGCGCTTCGGGCCGTCGCTGATGCCGGGCGGATCGCCCGCCGCGTGGAGGGCGATCGAGCCGATCTGGAAGGCGATCGCCGCCAAGGTCGACGAGAAGAGCGGCAAGCCGATCGAGGGCGCGGCACCGGGCAAGCCCGTCACCGGCGGAGTGCCGTGCACCGCGCACATCGGATCCGACGGCGCGGGCCACTACGTCAAGATGGTGCACAACGGCATCGAGTACGGCGACATGCAGCTCATCGCGGAGGCGTATGCGCTGCTGCGCGGCCTGCTCGGCCTCGATCCGGGCGAGCTCGCCGACGTCTTCGCGGAATGGAACGAGGGCGACCTCGACTCGTTCCTGATCGAGGTGACGTCCGAGGTGCTGCGCCAGCGCGATCCCGCGAAGCCGAAGAAGTTCCTCGTCGACTCGATCCTCGACAGTGCGGGCCAGAAGGGCACCGGGCGCTGGACCGCGGTGAACGCGCTCGACTCGGGCGTCCCCGCCACGACCATCACCGAGGCGGTGTTCGCGCGCGCGCTCAGCGCGCTGAAGGACCAGCGCGTCGCGGCAAGCAAGAAATTGAAGGGCCCCGGCTTCAAGTACAAGGGCAAGAAGAAGGCGCTGATCGAGGCGGTGCGCGACGCGCTCTACTGCTCGAAGATCTGCAGCTACGCGCAAGGCTTCGCGCTCATGGCGGCGGGTCAACAGGAATACGGATGGCAGCTCGACTTCGGGACCATCGCGTCGATCTGGCGCGGCGGCTGCATCATCCGCGCGCGCTTCCTGCAGAAGATCACCGACGCCTACGTGCGTGATCCCGAGCTCGTGAACCTGCTGCTCGACCCGTACTTCCGGAAGCAGATCGGCCGCGCGCAGGAGAACTGGCGCAAGGTCGTGGCGCTGTCGGCGGAGTCCGGCATCGCGGCGCCCGCGTTCATGTCGGCGCTGAGCTACTTCGACGGCTACCGCTCCGCCGTCTCGTCGGCGAACGTGATCCAGGCGCAGCGCGACTACTTCGGAGCGCACACGTACGAGCGCACGGACCAGCCGCGCGGCAAGCACTTCCACGTCGACTGGCCCGATCCGAAGCGTCCCCAGCTCGACGTCTGACGTCCGCGCCGGCTTCGCAGGCCGGTTCTTCCGGTGACGTCCCGAGGGCCGCTTGCGCTTCGCGCCGGCGGCCTTTTCTGAGGCACGAGGCCGGCGTGCGCTTGCTCCATCCGCGAACGCCCGGCTTGATGGAACTCCACACTCGATGCCCCAGCTCGAAACGCTCTTCTGGCTGCTCGCCGCGGCGACGCTGATCGGCGTCCCGACGTACGCCTGGCGCGTGCGCGGACGCGGCTACGCGACCTACGGCCTCGTCATTCTCACGGTCGCGCTGCCCGGCGCCGTGCTGATGCACTCGCGGCTGCGGCACCTCTTCGGACCGTCGGTCGCGCCGTGGATCGACCTCGCGTTCGTCTACAGCATGGCGGCTGCGTCGCTGCACCTGATCTCGCTGGTCAACCCGCGCCTGCGCTCGCCCGTGTTCCGCTACGGCGTCAGCATTCCCGGCATGACGTTCATCGCCGGCGGCGGCCTCTCGACGGTGTGGCTCGCGATGTGGTTCGTGCCGCGGCTGGTCCTGTGGTCGCTCGGCTTCACGCGCACGCTCGACGTACTGGCGTGGATGGACCTCGTGCCGATCGGGATCGCTATCGCGTCGGTGCTGACGTCGTCGCGCCTCGTCGAGGAGGTGGTGCGCGTCGCGGTCGCGGAGGACGGGCCGTCGGAGGTGACGCGCCTGCCGGTCGAGCGCTATCGCCGCCGCGCGCCGGAGCCGCTCGCGTCGCGTCCGCTGCGCATCGTGCAGATCGCGGACCCGCACCTCGGCCCGTGGCAGCCCGTCAAGAAGCTGCGCCAGCAGATCGAGGCGCTGATCGACCACGATCCCGATCTCGTGCTGCTCACCGGCGACTTCCTCACCATGGAAGGCATGGGCACGCCGGGCGCGCTCGCCGCGGCGCTCGAGCCGCTGCGCCGCCTGCCCGGGCGCTGCTACGCCGCGTTCGGCAATCACGACCACGAGTCGCCCGAGGAGGTTCTCGCGGGGCTCGAGGCGAACGGCGTGCACGTGCTGATCGACGAAGAGGTCTCGGTCGAGACTCGCGCCGGCACCGTGCAGATCGTCGGCGCCGACTTCCGCGGCAAGGGCCGCCGCGAGCACCTGCAGCAGCTGCTCGCGCGCTTCCCGCGCCGCGACGGCGAGCTGCGCCTGCTGCTCCTGCACGACCCGAGCGCGTTCAAGCACGTGCCGAAGGGCGACGTCGACTTGACGCTGTCGGGTCACACGCACGGCGGACAGCTCGGGCTCGTCAGCTTCGGCTGGGACTGGACGGTGCTGCGCCGCACGCCGTTCCCCGATCACGGCCTCTTCGGCCACGGCTCGAACCGGCTCTACGTGCACCGCGGCACGGGCTTCTACGGCTTCCCGCTGCGCATCGGCGTACCGGGCGAGGCGTCGTGCCTGGAGGTCGTGATCGAGCGCACGGAGTTCACGGCCGAGGTCGTCGAGAGCCCGGTGCTCGGGTAGCGGGCCTCCGCGCGTCGGCCGTCGTGAGAGGCGCGCCTCGGCGCCGCGCGCATCGGTGGATCTACGCCTTCTCGGCCGGCCCCGCGCTCCCGCGCTCGCGCAGCGCGACACCGAGCTCCGCCCGTCCGCGGATGCCGAGCTTTCCGTAGACGCGTGCGAGATTCGCCTCGACCGTCTTGACGCTCAGGAAGAGCGTCGCGGCGATCTCGCGGTTCGTGCGCCCCGCGGCCGCCTGCTCCGCGACACGCGTCTCGGCCTCGGTCAGGTCGGCGGGCGCGCCGCGGCGGATCGGTACGCGCCGCAGCTCCTCGACGGCACGCGCGTGCCAGAGGTGCAGGCCGGGCCGCTCGAACACCGTCAGCGCCTCGTCCAGCGCGTTCTTCGCGGCGCGCCGCTCGCCGTGACGGCGCAGCACCTGTCCCTGGACCAGCAGCGAGCGGCCGAGATCGATCGGCAGCGCGAACGTCCGGAACGCCTCCACCGAGCGCTGCGCAGCCGCCAGCGCCGCGGTGAGGTCCCCGCGCGCGGCGGCGAGCAGCGCCACGGCGCGGTCCACGCGGGCCGCGAGACGACGCCGGCCGCTGGCGTGCACCTGCTCGGCATACGGATCCACCAGCGCCGTCGCCTCGTCGAGCTTGCCGAGCCCGACCTTGGCCTCGACGAGCTCGGACAGCAGGTTGAACTGGTCGCCCACGAGCACGGCGGGCGGGATCGGTCCGATCGCGGCCTCGGCGGCCGCGAAGTCGCCGAGCGACAGCTCGAGGGCCGAGACGACCTGTGCGAAGGCGAAGTAGCCGCGCACGAAGCCCGACTGGATGATCAGGCGCAGCGACTCCGCGAGCACGCCGCGCGCCTCGTCGATCTCGCCGCGGAAGACGTGGCTCTGTGCCCGGTACGCGAGCCCGACGCCGAGCATCGACTCGTTGCCCGTCTGCAGGCAAAGCGTGATCGCCTGCTCGGCCCAGCGGCCGCACGCCTCGCCGTCGCAGCGCGACCACTCGAGGCTGGCCAGATTGGCGAGGATGAGAGGCAGGTCGCTGTCTTCGCCGCGCTCGGACGCCCACTCGACGATCTCGCGCAGCAGTCTTTCCCCGTCGGCGAAACGGCCCTCGTAGATCGCGAGCTGGCCTGCGAGCGCCGTCGGCCGGAGCAGGAGCAGCGTCGGGCGCGTGCGGTCCTCGAGCGCGCAGGCGCGGTCGAGCAGCTCCCGCGCGGCATCGATGCGGTCGCCCGAGAAGAAGGCGCCCATCGCCTCCATGGCGAGGGCGTCGGCGAGCAGACCCGAATTCCCGATGGGCTCCGCCGCCGCCCGTGCGGCGCGCACGTGCAGCACCGCTTCGGGGACGTCACCGGCCAGATAGGAAGCGAACCCGAGATCGAGCTCGATCGCGACGCGCAGCTCCGGCTCGACCGCGCACTCGAGCGCCTCGCGCAGGCGCCCGACGGCGTCCGGCAGGCTCGCCTCCTCGGCGCGGACGCGTCCCAGCAGCTGCAGCACGCGCGCCCGCTCGTCGGGCGACGGATCCGCGTCGAGCAGCGGATTGAGCAGGGTGCGCGCGCGCGCGCGGTCGCCGGCGTGGAAGAAGTGCGCGGCGGCCCGCAGCGCACGCGTGCGACGCCCGGCCGGGTCGTCCGCGGGCGTCAAGCTCGCGGCGCGCTCCTGCAGCTCTCCAGCCGCGTCCGGGGCACCGCGCCGGTGTGCGAGCGTCGCCGCTTCGTCGAGCGCCGTGGCGACGCTCGCGTCGGGCGACTCCGTGGTGAGCGCCAGGTGACGCGCGCGCTCCTCCGCGTCCGTCAGGATGCCGGCGAGCAGCCGGTGCACGTCGCGCCGCCGTGCCGGCAGCGCCGATGCATACACCGCCGACGCGAGCAGCGGGTGCGTGAAGCGCAGGCGCGGGCCGTCGAGCTCGACGACGCGCGCGCGAATCGCGGCGTCGATGGCGTCGTCCGCGCGTGCGCCGACCGCCTCGCGCACGGTCTCGATCCGCGGCACGGACAGGGCCGCGGTCACCAGCAACACCGCGCGCACGCGCGCCGGCAGCCGTTCGAGCCGGCGCAGCACGAGAGCCATGACCGACTCCGGCACGGGCAGCGGATCGCCGGGTCGCGGCTGCACCCCGGCAGCGAGCAGCTCTCGCGCGATCTCGAGCGCGTAGAAGGGATTGCCGTTCGACGCTTCCTTCACGCGCAGCAGCGTCGGCCGCGGCAACAGCTGACCCAGCTGGTCCCGGACGACGTGGTGCAGCGCGGCCGGGGTCAGCGGACCCAGCGGCCGGCGCTCGAGGCGCTCGCCGAAGGCGACCGCGAGCCCGAGCGGATCGGGTGCGACGCCGTCACCGACGCGCACGCTCGCGACCACCCCGACCGGCAGATCGCCGATGCGCCGCAGCGCGAACGCGAGCGCCTCCGCGGACGCACGGTCGATCCACTGCTGGTCGTCGATCGCGATGACCACCGGGCCGTCCGCGGCGAGGAGACGCAGCACCGAAAGGGTGGCCGCGGCGACCACGCGCGGACTCGGCAGCGCGCCGCGCGGGCTCGCGCGCAGCAGGGCGATCTCGAGCGCGAGGCGCTGCGGATCGGCGAGCAGGGGAGCCGTCCGCTCGGCGACCGGCTCGAGGAGGTCGGCCAGCGAGGTGAAGGCGAGTTTCGCTTCGGCATCGACCGGGCGGCAGGAGAGCAGGTGGGCGACCTTGCGTCGCGCGCGGTCGCGCGCGCTGGCCCAGACCGTCGTCTTGCCGATGCCCGCCAGGCCTTCGAAGACGAGGGCCGCCGGTCCTGCTGCAGCTTGCGACAGAAAGCGCTCGGCCGCGAGGATGTCGTCGTCGCGACCGAAGACGGTCGACTGCGCTCTCTCGCCTTCTGGCGCGCGATCTTCTGGCTCGACGGTACGCATCGATGGTGCCGGCGGTCTCCCACGCTTGACGGTGGAGAAGTCGTCGTATCAGCGCGGAAAGCCGTGGTACAGATACCCCCCGGTCGCCTCGGCGATGGATCGCGGGCGTCGGAACTTCGCGGACGCTAGGGTACGCTGCACGCCGCGGAACGAGCCGTGCAGGAGACCCGCCGATGACCGCCTACGCCGCCCCGCTTCCCGACATGCGCTTCGTGCTCGAGCACGTCGCCGGACTCGACACGGTCGCGGGCCTGCCGGGCTACGGATCGTCCCGGATGGAGACCGTCGGGCCCCTGCTGGAGAGCGGAGCGCGCTTCTACGAGCGCGTCTGGGCGCCGACCAACCGGCCGGGGGACCTCGCCGGCTCGACGCTGCGCGACGGGCACGTCGTCGTGCTGGATGCTCTGCACGACGCATACCGTCAGACCGTCGCCGGCGGCTGGACGGTCCTGCCGCGCGAGCCGCAGGGGGGCGAGGACGGCGTGCCGTGGCTGCTGCACGCCGCGATCATCGAGATGGCGGCGTCGAGCAACGGCAGCTTCTCGATGCTCACCGGACTGATCTCCGGCGCGATCGAGCTGCTGCAGGCGTACGCGAGCGACGATCTGAAGGCGCTCTACGTGCCGAAGCTGTTCAGCGGCGAGTGGGCCGGTGCCATGGACCTGAGCGAGCCGGGTGCGGGCTCCAACCTCGGCGCGCTGGTCACGCGCGCGGTGCCGCAGGCGGACGGCACGTACCGCCTGCACGGCGTCAAGCGCTTCATCAGCTGGGGCGAGCACGACCTCGCGGAGAACATCGTGCACCTCGTGCTGGCGCGCACGCCCGGTGCGCCCGAAGGCACCGCCGGCATCAGCTGCTTCCTCGTGTCGAAGGTCCTCGTGCGGCCCGACGGCTCGCTCGGCGAGCGCAACGACATCCGCTGCGTGTCGGTCGAGCAGAACCTCGGCTTCCGCGCGAGCCCGACGTGCGTGATGGCGCTCGGCGACGAGGACGGCGCCGTCGCGCACCTCATCGGCGCCGAGCACGGCGGCATGCGCATCATGTTCACGCTGATGAACAGCAACCGCCTCGCGACCGCGATCGGCGCGCTCGGCGTCTCGGTGCGCGCGTACCAGGCAGCGCGCGTCTACGCGCGCGAGCGCGTGCAGGGAGTGCCGCACGACCGTCCGGAGGGCACGCCGATCGTCGAGCACGCCGACGTGCGGCGCATGCTCATGACCATGCGCAGCCTCGTCGAGGCGATGCGCTCGCTGTGCTACTTGACGGCGGCGGCGCTCGACCACGGCGCGCACGCGCCGGACCCGGCCGTCCGCGCCGAGTGGCGCCAGCTCGCGAACCTGCTCACGCCGATCGCCAAGGCGTGGTGCAGCGACATGGGCATCGAGGTGACGTCGCTCGCGATCCAGGTCTTCGGCGGCGCCGGCTGGGTCGAGGAGAGCGGCGTCGCGCAGCTGTACCGCGACGTGCGCGTGCTCTCGATCTTCGAGGGCACCAACGGCATCCAGGCGCAGGATCTCGTCGGCCGGAAGATCGGGCAGGCCGACGGCCGCCTCGTCGACGGCCTGCTCGCGCGCATGCGCGCGCTCGCCGCGGAGCTCGACGCCGCCGGCGGATCGTGCGCCGTGATCGCGCGCGGGCTCGTCCGCGGCGTCGATGCGCTGCGCGAGGGAACCGACTGGATGCGCGCGCAGGGTGCCGGTCTGCCGCTCCCGGCGGCGTCGGGTGCGACGGCGTACCAGCGCCTCTTCGGCGGGGTGATCGGCGCGTGGCTGCTCGGTACCGGTGCGCTCGCGGCGCATCGCGCGCGCGCCGCGGGCGACTCGCGCGCGTTCACACCGGCGTTCCTCGACGCGAAGATCGCGACGGCGCGCTTCTACGTCGAGCACGTGCTGCCGCTCGCGGTCGCGGCGCTCGCGCCGGCCACCGCGGGCGCCGACGCGATCTACGGCATCGCGGCCGAGGAGCTGTAGACCGGCGTCGAGACTCGGGCCGGGCAGATCGCCGGGCGGACGGTCGCGCACCTGCCGCGCGCCGCAGCGATCTGCTCGGATGCGCGCCTGGACGTCGTCGGCGTGGTGTCGCTACCGTCGGCCGACGTGCTGCGCGGTGATCCCGCGCCGGAACGCGTGCGGGCGATCCTCGATGCGCTGGTCGAGGCCGCGGAGCTCGACGAGCGCGTCAATCGGAGCTCGTGACCTCGCCGCTCGTCGAGCGCTCCGACGAGCGGCGGCAGGTCGCAGGGCTGTGCCAGACCCGATGGAGCTCGCACGGATCGCACTCGGTGACTCCCTCGCGTCAAGAATCTCGTTTGACGCACGACCTCACCTCCACCATGCTCTCACCTTCCACGCCGCACGGGCCGTTCGCTTCGATCGGGCCCCGCACGAAGGGGCGCACCACCCATGAGCAAACGTACCACTGCGCTGGTGATCGCCGGCATTCTCGCAACCGCGCCGACGGTCGCCCTCGCCGACGGAGCGTCCGACCTGGCGACGTGTCAGGCGACCGTGTCGTCCGCGAGTGCCGATCTCGTCCAGACGCTCACCGACCGGGTCGAGCGTTGCCTGCGCAAGGTGTCGGCCGCGGTCATCGCCGATGGCGCGAGCACCGGCGAGGCCGCGACCGGTGCCGCGGAGAAGTGCGTCGCGCTCTTCCGCGGGTTGAAGAATTCGAACCGGCCGCGCAAGCAGGCCGACGAGGTGTTCGACACGACCGTGGGTGCGGCCTGCGACCCGGCCGTCAATCCGCTCCTCCTGCACGCGGAGGCCGACACCTGGACCATCGGGGCGCGGACGCTCGGTGCAGGCGGGCTCGCATCCTCCTGTGCCCACTTCGGCCGGGGCGGCTCCATCGCGAGCTTCGCGGCGTGGCGCGACTGCCTGCGCACGGCCACCGCGTGCCAGGCGCATCAGGCGGTGGCGCTGCGCTGGCCGCGCGCGCTCGAGTACTTCGCGGCGCTGAAGACCGCGATCGCGGCGCTGCCGGCGGACGCGGCGCGCGACGACGCACTGGCCGCCCTCACGGCCGTGGACGCCGCCATCGAAGGCCCCATCGACGACGACGTGCCCGACGTGGACTGCGTCGCGCAGGCCGGCGTTCTCGAGACCGGTCAGACGAACTGCGTCAAGATCCAGCCCGGTGAGACCGCGTACTCCCGGGCATGCCCCAACGGAAGGCCCGGCGAGGACGCCTTCTTCCACGCCGGCGTCCCGCTCCAGTACGCCGACAACGGCGACGGCACCGTTACCGACCTGGTGACCGGGCTCATGTGGGAGAAGCTCGACCGCGCCGGCGGCGTGCACGACGTCGAGTTCGCCGACGACTGGGACGCCGCCACGAGCGCGAAGATCGGCCAGCTCAACGGCGGCACGTTTGCCGGCCACGACGACTGGCGCGTGCCGAACCGCCGCGAGCTCGAGAGCATCGTCAAGTTCGACGCCGTCGAGCAGGGGCCGGGAGTCGTCGGCCCTCCGGTCGTGAACGACGTCTTCGACACCGCGTGCACGCCGGGCTGCTCGACCTCGACGTGCAGCTGCACGTCGACCGACCCGTACTGGTCGTCGAGCGTCTACCAGGCGGACGCGAATCAACGGTGGACCGTGTCGTTCGGCGCCGGCGACATCCTCCCCGCCGACAAGGCCACGGGCAGCTACCGGCTGCGCGCGGTGCGCGGCGGCTTCGTGCCGCCGGTCGAAGCGAAGGCCGCCACCGACGTCGTGTCGGCCGTGGCCGACACGGCGGGCACCCAGCTCCAGGCGTGTCAGCTCGCGACGTCGAGCGCGTCGTCGAAGTACGTGCGCGCCGCGACGAGAGCGGTCGGCTCCTGCCTGAACGCGATGTCGGCAGCCGTCGTTCAGGGCGGCGTCACGCTGACGCAGGCGGCGACCTCTTCCGCGGAGCTCTGCACCCTGTCGCTGCGACGGCTGCGCAACTCGAACGACGCGGGGAAGGAGCTCGCCGCGACGGCGGCCGCGACGATCGCGACGAGCTGTGACCCGGCGGTGAATCCCGCACTGCTCCACGATCCCGCCGACGTGTGGGGCGCCGGGCCGAGCTCGCTCGGCGCAGCGGCTCTGGCGGAGTCGTGCGCCGGCCTTGTCCCGGGAGAGGCGATCACGAGCGTCGCGGGGTGGAGCGATTGCCTGCTCGCCGCGTCCGACTGCCAGGTGCGCCAGTCCATCGCGCTGCGCTGGCCGCGGGCGCTCGAGTACATGGCCGCGCTGAAGACGGCGATCGGCGCGCTGCCCCCGACGCCGGCGACCGCCGACGCCATCGCGGCGCTCGGCGCGCTGGACACGGCACTCGAGGGCGGCATCGAGGACGACCTTCCCGACGTGCAGTGCGGCGCGCCGCGCGGGGTCGCGGCCACGGGGCAGACCGAGTGCGATCAGGGCGACGGCACGCTCGGTGCCTGCTCCGGCGACGACTCACGTCAGGACGGGCAGGTCCGCGCCGGCCGGCCGCGGCGCTTCGTCGACAACGGCGACGGAACCATCTCGGACCTCGTCACCGGGCTCATGTGGGAGAAGCAGGACGGCAGCGCGTCGGGATCGGGGACCGACCTCGCATACTCCTTCTGGGGCACCGCGCTCTCCCTGATGCGTCCGGCGCCTCCGTCGCAGCCATTCCTCAGGCAGGGGCTGGCAGGCTACGCAGACTGGCGGCTGCCGAACCGGCGGGAGCTCGAGTCCCTCGTGGATCTCGGCGGCCAGAGTCCCGCCATCGATCCGGTCTTCCACCACGACTGCACGCCGGGCTGCAGCCTCGACACGTGTGCCTGCACGGTTGCCGGGCCGTACTGGTCGTCGACGCACGCGATCCCGAGCTTCGGCAACCGGCTCTTCCCGGCCATCTGGACCGTCTCGTTCACGGACGGCTCGGTCTTCCCGATCCAGTCGAGCTTCGGGGGGGAGGTCACGGCCAACGCGCGCATGGTACGCGGCGGGACGACCGATCCCCTCGTCGTGCCCGGGCCGCCGATCGCCGGGTACGTGTACGTGACGAACCCCTGGAGAAGCTCGTGCGTCCCGGTGCAGGTCGTCGGGTACGACGTGGATTCCCCGTGTCCGATGCGCGAAAGGATCGTGACCTTTCCATCGAACGGCTTCCTCACCGAGTTCATCCTGCCCGAGGCCGCACCCGTCTCCGCGCCTGACACGTGCGACTTGCTCAACAACCGCATGATCGAGGCACCGCCACACCATCGGTTCGCCCACACGCTCTGCTACGTCCCGTTCAGCCCGACGTTCACCGGCATCGACACGTTCACGTACGCGGTGATCGACAGTGACGAGAACGAGAGCGCGCCGGCGACGGCGGAGATCGAGATCTTCGAAACCCGTTGACCGCCGCGGGCTCCGGACTACGTGCCCGCGACGCCGCGCGCGCGGCCTTCCGACCCGAGCGTCCGCGCCTGCGGTGCGCCGGCCTTGGCGATCAGGACGCCGTCGGCCTCGAGCTGCAGCGTGCCGCCCGCGATGCGCTCGCCGGGACGGTGCGCGCTCGCCGCGAGCACGCGCCACGTCGCGCTCGTGGGCAGTGCTGCTTGACGCGGGCGGCTCTCGAAGTTCAGCAGCACGGCGATGCGCTCGCCGTCGTGCTCGCGAACGAAGCCGAGCACGCCCGCGCCCTGATCGAGCCGGCGGTACGAGCCGCGGTGCAGCGGCGGCTCCTCGCGGCGGATGCGGATCAGCTGCCGGTACCAGTGCAGCAGCGAGCCCTCGTCGCGCTCGGCGTGCGCGACGTTGATCGACGCGAAGTCCTCCTGCACGGGCAGCCACGGCTTCGCGTTCGAGAAGCCGGCGTTCGGTCCGGCGCTCCACTGCATCGGCGTGCGCGCGGGGTCGCGGCCGATCGGCAGCGGCCAGTACTGCTTGCCGAGCGGGTCCTGAAGCTCGTTCTTCCGGATCTTCCCGTCGAGCATGCCGATCTCCTCCCCGTAGTAGAGGAACGGCGTGCCGCGCAGGCAGAGCACCAGCGCCGCCGCGACGCGGCCGCGCGCGACGCGGTTCGACGCGCTCGCGTAGCGGCTGAGCAGGCGGCGCTGGTCGTGGTTGCCGAGCGTGTACGTCGGCCAGCACGGCTCGGGCAGCAGCTTCTCCCACGCGTCGATCGCGTCGCCGAACGCGGCGGCGCTCCACTTCGCGAACAGGAACGAGAAGTCGAACGCGAGGTGCAGGCCGTCGCCGCCCGCGTAGTACGACGCCGACAGCGGCGGGTTGCCGGGCGGCTCGTTGTAGACCTCGCCGACCATCATGCGCTCCGGCCAGCGGTCGACGGTCTTCCGCAGCCAGCGCACGAGGTCGATGGTCTCCGGACGGTTGCGGTCGTAAACGTGCTTCTGGCGGTCGTACGGCCTGCGGCCGAGGAGCCGCGTCGGGTTGTCGCGCAGCTCCTCGTCCTTGACGAACCAGTTGATGACGTCGAGGCGGAATCCGTCGACGCCCATGTCGAGCCAGTACGCGACGATCTCTTCCGCCGCCTGCTTGACGGCGGGGTTGCGCCAGTTGAGGTCGGGCTGCTCGACGAGAAACGAGTGCAGGTAGAACTGGCGCGTCGGCTCGTCCCACTGCCACGCGATGCCGCCGAAGGTCGCCTGCCAGTTGTTGGGCGGCTTCGGCGGATCGCCCGGCCGGCCGTCGTGCCAGACGTACCAGTCGCGCTTCGGGCTGGTGCGCGACGAGCGCGACTCGACGAACCACGGGTGCAGGTGCGAGCTGTGGTTCAGCACCAGATCCAGGATGATGCGGATGCCGCGCGCGTGCGCCTCGCGCAGCAGCTCGCGGAAGTCGTCGAGCGTGCCGAACTCGGGCGAGACGTCGCGGTAGTCGCTGACGTCGTAGCCGAAGTCGAACATCGGCGACGGGTTGATCGGCGACAGCCAGATCGCGTCGACGCCGAGCCCGCCGCCCTTGCCGTCGTTCAGATAGTCGAGGTGCTGGATGATGCCGCGCAGGTCGCCGATGCCGTCGCCGTTCGAGTCGGCGAAGCTGCGCGGGTAGATTTGGTAGACCACGCCGTCCTGCCACCAGACGCGTGCGTTCTCGCTCGGCATGCTGCGGGACGCCGAGGCTTCAGGCCGCGAAGCGGTACAGCGTCGCGCAGTTGGTGCGCGTCACCCGGTCCACGAACGCCGCGTCGAGGTGTCCGAACGCCTCCGCGATCGCGTGCGCGGAGTTCGGGAAGGTGCTGTCCGGGTGCGGGTAGTCCGACGCCCACATGAAGTTGTTGGCGCCGAGCAGGGGCAGCAGGCTCGGACCGAGCGGCTCCTCCTCGAAGGTCGCGTAGATCTGCTTCTGGAAGATCTCGCTCGGCTTCGACTTGAGGCGGTAGTCCTGCGCGTTCTTGACGTGCTTCTCCGCCGTCTGATCCATGCGCTTGACGAAGTACGGCAGCCAGCCGATGCCGCTCTCGGCGAGCACGAGGCGCATGCCGGGATGACGCTCGAGCGCGCCGGAGTACACCATCATCGCGAGCGGCTCGTCGAGCTGCATCGGGCCGACCGCCGCGAACGCCGCCATCTCCCAGCTGCCCGCCTTGATCTTCACCTGCGACGTGCCGTGCCCGATGTGGAAGCTGATCGGCAGCCGGGTCTCCGCCGCCGCCGCCCAAAGCCGATCCCACGCGGGGTCGCTGCAGCGGAACTCCCACGGGCTGATGATCGCGCCACGGTGTCCGGCCTTCGCCACGCGCTCGAGCTCCGCGGTCGCGCGCTCGGGCGAATCCGTCGGCAGCACGGCGAGCACGCACAGACGGTCGGGCGCGTGCGCGTTGAACTCGCTCGCCCAGTCGTTGTAGCCGGCGAGCACGGCGGCGCGCAGATCGGGATCGGCGATCGGCAGGCCGAAGAGGTGCGGACCGTAGATCACCGACGCGTGCAGACCGTCGCGGTCCATGTCGGCGAGCCGCAGCTTCGCGTTCGACGCGCGCGAGCCGTCGTCCTCGATGCCCGCGCGTCGGATCGCGCTGTAGCTGCTGAGAATCCGGTACGGACCCATGACGCCGCCGTCGCACATCCACAGCGACGTGCCGTCCTTCTCGACGACCAGCGGCGCGCGCTCGCGGAGCTTCGCGGGCAGGCGGTCCTTCCACAGGTCGCCCGGCAGGTTCCACAGGTCGAGGTGGTCGTCGCAAGAATAGAATCCGGCAGCGGTCGTGCTCATGCCCGATCCTACCCACGATCCCGCGGCGGTTGTCCAGCGGGTTCGCCGCCGTGCGGCGGTGGAAGAATCAGTTCATGCTGCAGGCGCCGGGTCCGCGCGGGTCGCCGCAGCGGCCGCAGCCGGCCGGCATCGGCGCCGGGCTCGCGCTCGCACTCGCGCCGCCGCGGCCGATCGACACCACCGACAGGACGCGCTCGACGCGCTGCGACGAGCACGACGGGCAGGGCGGCGTGGCGCTCGCGGACGAGACCAGCTCCTCGAACGGGTGGGAGCACTTCTGGCAGACGTATTCGTAGAGCGGCACGGGCGATCTCCTGTCGGTTTCCCCGAAGCTAGAGGCGGGGCGCACGGTTCGCAACGCACATCGTTGACCTGCACGCACGACCCGCATACGGACCGGCGCGATGCGGCACGACGGCAGCGACGCGATGCGTGTGGCCTGGCTCGGCCCCGCGACGTGGGTCGGCCCGGACGACGGCCGGATCGCCGCGTCGTGCGACGCGCTCGACGACGCCGTCACGCTGGTCACGCTGCGCGCGACGCGCGACCTCGCGGGGCTCGCGACCGGCGCCTTCACGCGCATCGCCGCCGGCTGGCGCTTCGATCCGCAGGGCTCGGACGCACCGGAGCGGCTCCGCGTCTGCGGCTTCGGCCTGACGGAGTTCGCGCTGCCGGCGCGCACCGACCGCACGTTCGCGCGCTGGGTGCCGCAGCTGCCGCACCGCCCGGCGTGCGCGCTGCCGGTGCTGCTGATCGACCCCGAGGGCGAGACCGTCCTGCTCGCACCGGTCCAGGGCGCGCACGAGCAGTGCTTCGCCGCCGACGAGCACGGACCCGCGTGGGGCTGGCACGGCGACCTCGACGAGGTGCCCGCGGGCTTCGAATCGTCGCTCGCGATCGTGCGCGGTGCGGGGCCGCGCGCGGTGCTCGACCGCTGGGGTGCGCTGCTCGGTGCGCAGCCGTCGCGCCGCCGCCGCTACGCCGACGCGCTCGGACGGAAGCCGTCGTACTGGACCGACAACGGCGCCTCGTACTGGTACCGCACCGAGCCCGGCCACGACGTGACGAGCGGCCTCGCCGCGACGGTGGGCGACCTGCGCGCGCGGGGCATGCCGGTCGGCGCCGTGCAGATCGACTCGTGGTGGTACCCGCACGAGGTGCTGCGGCCGTTCGACACCGAAGAGTGGATCGTCCCGCCGACGGGGCTGGTCCGCTGGGAGCCGCGCGAGGACATCCTGCCCGACGGCATCGCACCGCTGCGCGCGGCGCTCGGCGATCCACCGCTGGTCGCGCACTGCCGCCACCTCGCGTCGGCGTCACCGTACTTGACGGAGGTCCCGTGCTGGACCGACGGCACGCGCGCGCACCCGCGGACGCCGCAGCTCTACGAGCGCTGGCTCGACCAGTGCGTCGCGTGGGGCATCGAGACCTTCGAGCACGACTGGCTGGTCGAGTGCTTCACCGGCGTGCGTCCCCTGCGCGCCGGCGCGGGCCGTGCCGCGTCGTGGCAGCGCGGCGTGCACGCGGCGGCCGCCGATCGTAGCTTGACGCTGCAGTGGTGCATGGCGTCTCCCGCCGACATGATCCTCGCGGCGTCGCTGCCGGCGGTGACCTCGGTGCGCACGTCGGGCGACAGCGGCTACGTCGTCGGCCCCGGCTTCCTCTGGGGCTGGTTCCTGCTCGTCAACGCCATGGCCCGCGCGCTCGGGCTGGTGCCGTTCAAGGACGTCTTCCTCGCGAGCGGTCCGCACGCGGAGATGGAGGCGTTGCTGTCGTCGCTGTCCGCGGGACCGGTCGGCATCGGCGACCGTCTGGGCCGCGCCGATCCTGCCATCGTCGCACCCTGCCACCGCGCGGACGGCTTGCTCGTCAAGCCCGACGAGCCGGTCGCGGCGCTCGACCGCTGCTTCGCGGCGTCGTGGCCGCTCGGCACGACGCCGCGGCTCCTCGCCGGCGAGGCCGTGACGCGGCACGCGGCCGGCACGTGGCGCTATGTCGTGGTCGCGAACCCGTCGGCGGACGGTCCGGTGCGCGACGGCCTCACGCGCGACGAGCTCGGCGGCGATCTCGCCTGGGACTGGCGCGAGCGGCGCTTCGTGCGCGCCGACGAGCTGCGCGAGATCGCGCTGGAGCCGCTCGCGTGGCGCTACTTCGTCGTGCCGCCGCTGCTGGCGAACGGACGGCTCGCGATCGTCGGCGATCCGCGCCTGCACGCGACCGCGGGCGACGCGCGCATCGCGGAGGTCGAGGATCGCGGCGACGCGGTGCGCGTGGCCGTCCTCGGCGCGGGCGAGAGCGTCGAGATCGTCGGCTGGTCCGCGGACGCCGGCGAGTGGCGGCGGCGCGTCGACGTGCCCGCGCGCGGCTGGACGACGGTCGAGATCGCGGCGAGCGTGTCGCGCTGACGTCGGCGCGCGCCGGGTGCGGACCGCATGACACGTGGCGGCTGCGGTGCCGCTCGGCGATCGTGGCCGCGGTGCTCGCGCGCCGCGCGCTACAGCCGGATCTTCTGGAAGCGCGCGTCCGCGAGCTCGCGCATCGCGGGCCGCAGCAGCGCCTCGTGGCGCAGCGTGCGGCGGTGCAGGTAGCGCACGATCGCGGCGGTCTCGTCGCGCTCCGCCACGGCGACGCGCGCTTCGAGCGCGGCGTCCGCCTGGCACGGATCGTCGATGCGCCGTCCGAGCAGCTCCGCCAGCTCGTCCGCGTCCTGCGCCGCGACGCGCGCGCCGTGGCGGTCGACCTCGCGCACGTACTGCGCGACGCGCAGCGCGACGTCGGTCGCGTAGCTGCGCTCGCCGCTCTCGAGCTGTGCGACGAGCACGTCGTGCGCGACGCCGAAGCGCGACGCAGCCGGCACGTCCGCATCGGTCGGCGCGGATGGCGGATCGAGCGCGATGCCCTCGACCTCCGCGATCACCTCGAGCGGCAGGCGTCCGTAGACGAGATACCAGGACAGGTACTGCGCGAGGTTGAAGCCCGGCGGCGGGTCGGCGCACAGCGACGCCACGGCGAGCGGCGTGTTGAGCGCGAAGCGCACGGTGTGGAAGTGCAGGGCGCCGGCGTCGATCGGCTCGCCGGTGAGCTCCGCGTAGCGTCGATAGCCGCGCGACAGGTCACCGAGCGGCTCGGACGTGTCGCGGCTGCGCATCGCGCCGAGATCCGCGAGCGGGTCGCCGAGGAACGCGAGCTCGAGGTCGATCACAGCGGTCACGCGGCCGTTCTCGAACAGGAACTGTCCCGCATCGCCGGTCGCGAAGCAGGCGCGCGTGCGGTTCTCCGGGAGATGGTCGTGCAGCCAGCGCAGGACGAGCTCGATCAGCGGCTCGGGGCGCTTCTTCCGCGCACGGAACGACTGCTCCCAGCGCGGCAGATCGGCGAGCGCGAGCTCGCGTGCGGTCGTCGGGCGCTGGAAGCCGAGCGCCTCGAGCTCCGCCACGGGGATGCGCTGCATCGCGGCCAGCAGCTCCATGTAGTGGTCGAGCACCGCGCGGCGCTCGTCGTCGTCGCGCGCGGTGGCGAGGTTGGCGCGCCCGGGCGAGCGCTCCATCACGATGCCGCGCGGCTCGTCGCAGAAGCCGTACACGTGCGGAACGGGAATGCCGTTCGCGGCGAGCACGCGCAGCACGCCGTACTCGTGCTCGAGCCCGTAGACGCCGGAGCCTTCGGTGCGGTCGCCGCGGAAGTAGACCGGGACGATCGCGCCGTCGCGCTCGACGTCGAAGTCCCATGCCGGGCGCCAGCGTGCCTGACGCGACGCCCGCACGACGCGTCCGCCGACCATGCGCTCGACTTCCGCGACCGCGCGCTGCCAGCGCGGCTCGAGCGCGCCTCGCCAGTCCCGATCGCTCGTGGCCGCCTCGCTCAGAAGCGGATCGGGCAGCTCGCCGGCCCGCGAACGGTGTTGGTCTCGACCAGCACCACGTTGTCGCGATCGACGTCCCACTCGGGGAAGCGCTTCAGCGTCTCCTCGAGTCCGACGCGTCCCTCGAGCCGCGCCAGCGCCGCCCCGAGGCAGTAGTGCGCGCCGTAGCCGAGCGTCACGTGGCGATCGAGCCTGCGCTCGACGTCGAAGCGGTCGGGATCCGGGTAGTGGCGCTCGTCGCGGCCCGCGGAGCCGGTGAGAAGCGCCATCTTCGATCCGGCGGGAACGACCGTGCCGTGCATCTCGACGTCGCGCATCACGTAGCGGCCCTGCGTCGGTGACGGGGCCTCGAAGCGCAGCAGCTCCTCGACCGCGTTCGGTACCAGCGCCGGATTCTGCACGAGCTTGCGGCGCTCGCCCGGAAAGTCCGCGTAGACGACCGCCGCCCAGCCGAGGTGGCGCGCGACGGTCTCGTTGCCCGCGGCGCTGATCAGGCTGATCATCGCCATCGCCTCGATGTCGGTGAGCGTGCGGCGCTTGCCGTCGGGCGCATCGTATTCCGCGGCGAGGATGTGGCTCACCATGTCGTCGCGCGGATCCTTGCGGCGCGCCTGGATCGCGCTCCAGTAGTAGCCCCACGCCTGCTTCTGCGCCTCCATGCCCTCGTCGGTGGGACCCTCGCGACCCTCTTCCCGGTGCAGGAGCGCGTCGCTCCACTCGCGCAGCTTGTCGTGGTCCTCCTCTGGGAAGCCGAGCAGGCTCGAGATCACCATCACCGGCAGGCGCATGCCGAAGTCGCGCACGTAGTCGAAGCCGCCCGAGCCGACGAACGGATCGAGGTACTTGACGCAGAGCTCGCGCACGCGCTCCTCGAGGCGCAGCATCGCGCGCGGAGTGAACAGCGCGCTCACGACCTTCCGGAGAACGTCGTGGTCGGGCGGGTCCATCATGATCATCATCGGGTGCTCCGGCTTCTGCCCGATGTTGTCGAGCGTGATGCCGTAGGCCGAGCTGAACGTGCCGTGGTCGATGGACGCGGCGAGCACGTCGTCGAAGCGCGACAGGGCCCAGAAGCCGTAGCGCTCGTTCCAGTAGACCGGCGCCTCGTCGCGCAGCCGGCGCCACGCCTCGTGAGGGTTCTTGCGGATCTCGTGATCGTACGGATCCCAGTACGGAGCGTTGCTGTCGTTGCCTGTGGTCTGCGTCACGTGAGTCTCCCTCGGCTTCGAGGGAGACTAGAACGTGACGGCGGATCCCGCCATGGCCCGCGGCGCGGCGATCGCGCGCCGCGTCAGCGATCAGGCGTGGCCGGCGATGCGTCCCGCGATGGCCGACGTTCCGTGCGCCGCCTCGCTCACGTTGCGCGTGATCTCCTTCGCGACCACCTGCTGCTCCTCGATCGCCGCCGCGATCGAGTTCGTGAACTCGGTGATCTCGGCGATGGTCGAGCCGATGCGGCTCATCGACTGGACGGCGCCCTGGGTGTCGCTCTGCACGGCGTGGATGCGGGTGGCGATGTCCTCGGTCGCGCGCGCGGTCTCCTTGGCGAGCTCCTTCACCTCGCTCGCGACCACCGCGAAGCCCTTGCCGGCCTCGCCGGCGCGCGCCGCCTCGATGGTCGCGTTGAGCGCCAGCAGGTTGGTCTGCGCGGCGATGTTCGCGATCACCTTGAGCACCTGGCCGATCTGGTTGCTGCTGCTCGCGAGGTGGTCCACCGACGCGGCCGAGGCGTCGGCCTCCGTCGCTGCCGCATTCGCGACGCGCGCGGTGTCGTTGGAGTTGCGGGAGATCTCCTGGATGCTGGTGATCATCTCCTCCGCAGCGGCCGCCACGGCCTCGAGCGCGGTCGCGTTCTCCACGAGCTGCTCGCCGAACTGCCGCAGATTCGCGACCGTCGAGCCGAAGGCCTCGCCGAGCTTTCCGGGGACCACCGCGTCGAGTACCGTCGAGTGGATCCGGTGCTGGCCGATCGCCTCGGCCTGCTGCAGGATCGTCGCCAGCGTCTCCTTCACCTGGTCGAGGTGCTCGGTGCGGTCGCTCGCCGCGGTGGTCTGCACGGACGTGACGCTGAGACCCATCGACTCGAGCGTGTTCAGCAGGAACGAGTCGCCGATCGCCTGCATGTCGAGGTTGAACACGCGGAAGATCGCCTGCTCGGCCTCGGCGACGTCGAGCTTCGCCGCGGCGCGCTTGTGCAGGCGCGCCGCGAAGCCGCTCGTGCTCTCGCTGCCGAAGTCGCGGTGCAGGTACTTGCTGGTGAGCCGCTGGTACTCGGAGTACGAGCCGATGAACCACTTGAAGGGCAGGTTGATGTGGTCGTGGATCCAGCCGACCAGCAGGCGGTGCGCGAAGTAGTCGCGGTCGTAGCCGTTGCGCGCTCCGGTGAACACGGTCTCGAAGTAGCCCTTCTGCGACCGCTCCAGCGCCGCGCGCAGGGCATCGAGCGAGATCCCCTTGGCGCGGGCCTGGCGCTCGAAGAACTCCCGCGTGCGGGGGAATGAGAACTGCCAGTCGTAGAACTCGCGGGCGACGTCGGCGGAGACGCTCTCCGCCCAGGGGATGAGATTCACGAGGATGGCTCGCTCGTGGTCCCCGAGCCGGATGAAGTCGCGGCGGTAGGCGAGGTTCTCGTCGGTGAGGCCGCAGGTCTCGAGCAGCCGCGGGTGTTGTTCGCTCATGGCTGGTTCCTTTTCGTCCATCCGGGCGCGCGTTGCCCGGCGATGATTTTCACCATGACGACGAGTGCGGCGCTCTGTTCCCGTATGCGACGCAATGAGAAGCGAACTTTAGGCTGAACGCATGACATTCGCGGTCGCAGATGCGTGCAATTTTTTGCGTGGCAGGCGCCCTCTGCGGCAGGTGCTTGCGCAGGCGCGGGCTTCGGGGCCCGCCTTGCCGTCGCCGCCGGTGTGTCCTATCCCCGCGTCGCACATGAGCCTCGTCCGCCGCATCACGCCGCACGTCGTCCAGGCCATCACCAGCCCGCGCACGCGGGCCTTCCGGCAGTGGCTCGCGGAGCAGCGCCGCCGGCTGCGTGGCGAGCCGCACCGGGTGCTTTATTTCCACCAGGTCGACGATCCGTACGGGCAACTCGCCGCCCAGGTCCTGCCCGCGCTGCTGGCCCGCTACGAGATCGAGCTGGTGCCGCACCTCGCCGGCCCGCCCGACGACGCCGCCGCGCCGGACCGCGAGCGTCTCGCGGCCTTCGCGCGCCGCGACGCGGCCGACGTGGCGCCCGGCTACGGCCTGGTCTTTCCCGCCGACGCGCCGGCGCCGTCGCGGGACGCTGTCTCGCTCGCGTCGCGCGCGCTCGCGGCGGCGATCGCACGCGGCTCCTTCGCGGCCGACGCGGCGACCGTCGGCGCGGCGCTCTGGTCCGGCGACGGCGAGCGGCTGCGCAGGGTCGCCGACGGCATCGGCCTCGCCGACCCGGCGGCCACCGAGGCGCTCGTCGCCGAGGGCAGCCGGACGCGCGAGGGACTCGGCCACTACCTCGGGGCCATGTTCTTCCACGGCAGCGAGTGGCACTGGGGGGTGGACCGCCTCCACTTCCTCGAGCGCCGCCTGCGCGAGCTGGGGCTCCGGCGTCCGGGCGCGGACGCCGCGTTCATCGCGCCGCGTCCCGATCCCGCGCGCGATCCAGCGCCCGCGGCGGGCGGACGCGTCACGCTCGAGTTCTACCCGTCGCTGCGCAGCCCCTACACCGCGATCTCGATGCGCCGCGTGCGCGATCTCGAGCGGCGTCTGCCGGTCGATCTCGTGCTGCGGCCGGTGCTGCCCATGGTGATGCGCGGGCTGCCGGTGCCGCGCGTCAAGCAGATGTACATCACGCTCGACACCAAGCGCGAGGCGGAGGACGCGGGCGAGGCCTTCGGCCGCGTCTGCGATCCGGTCGGACGGCCGGTCGAGCGCTGCTTCTCGCTGTGGCCATGGGCGCACGCGCAGGGCAGGGGCTTCGAGCTGCTGCAGGCGTTCACGCAGGCCGCCTTCGCCGACGGCGTCGACACCGGCACCGACGACGGCCTGCGTCTCGTCGTCGAGCGTGCGGGCCTGTCGTGGAACGACGCGCTCACGCACCTCGACCGAGAAGGCTGGCGCGACGAGCTCGAGAACAACCGCGAGCAGCTGCTCGCCCTCGGCCTCTGGGGCGTGCCCAGCTTCCGCGTGATCGGGCCGGCCGGCGAGGGCGACTACGCGACGTGGGGCCAGGACCGCCTGTGGCGCGTCGAGCAGGAGATCCGCCGCCGCGTCGCCGCGGCGCGCTGAGCGAGCGCGTCAGCGCTGCGGCGCCGGCAGCGGGTAGCGCACCGACGTCAGCTGCTCCGACACCTCCCACAGGCGGGATGCGACCGCGCGGTCGTGCGAGCGTGCGGTCGAGCTCGTCTTCCGCGGGTGGCCGTAGTTCTCCATGAAGCCGTCGGGACCGATGTAGTCGCCGCCGCGCGCGTCGGGCGACGTCGCGGCGTAGAGCGTCGGCAGGGCGCCCATCGCGGCGGGCTGCGAGAAGAAGCGGTTGCCGAGGTCCATCAGGCGCGCGGCGATCCGCGAGCCGGACATCTGCGGCCCGACCGCCTGCAGATTGGTCGCCGAGTAGCCGGGGTGGCAGGCGACGCTGATCGCGCGAGCGCTGGCCGCATCGAGGCGGCGCTGCAGCTCGTACGTGAACAGCAGGTTCGCGAGCTTGCTCTGCGCGTACGCCATCCACTTGCGGTAGCTCCTCTCGCCCTGCAGGTCGTCGAAGTCGATGCGGCCGGGCTTGTGCGCGGTCGAGCTGACGTTCACGACGCGCGCCGCGGGTGCCGCGAGCAGCGGCTCGAGCAGCAGGCCCGTCAAGGCAAAATGCCCGAGGTGGTTCGTGCCGATCTGCATCTCGAAGCCCTCGGCGGTGGTGCGCCGCGGGATCGCCATCACGCCGGCGTTGTTGCACAGGACGTCGAGCGGGACGCTCTTCGCGGCGAAGTCGCGCGCGAAGCGGTGCACGGACTCCAGGCTCGCGAGGTCGAGCTGCATCGCCTCGACCGACGCCGACGGATGCAGCGTGCGGATCTGCTCGAGGGCGTCCGCTGCGCGACCGGTGTCACGGCAGGCGAGGATCACGTGCGCGCCCTTGCGGGCCATCTGGCGCGCGGCCTCGAAGCCGATGCCGCTGTTTCCTCCGGTGACGACGACGGTCTTGCCGCCGAGGGCGGGGATGTCGTCGGCGGTCCAGGGCTTGTCGTGCGGCATGGCGTCCTCCGGTCAGCGCTGCGCGGGGATCGAGTACGTGAGCGTCGCGTGCGCGACCATCTCGGGATCGCCGTCCGAGTACATCGACACGTCGCCGACGGCGAGGCGCTTGCCGAGCTTCAGCAGGCGCGCGTCGGCGATCACGTCGACCGGTCCCGGGCGGCGCATGAAGTTGATGTTGAGGTTCGTCGTCACCGCGAGCGGCACCTCGCCGATCATCGCGAGGATGACGACGTACATCGCGGTGTCGGCGAGCGACATCAGCGCCGGTCCGGAAACGGTTCCGCCCGGACGCAGGTGGTCCTCGTGGAACGGCAGACGCACGCGCGCGAAGTCGTCGCGCACTTCCTCGACGCGGTAGTCGTTGCGGTCGACCTGCGGAAATTCGCGGTGCAGGAAGGCGTCGAGCTCGGCGGCGGTCATGCGGGTCATCGCGTCCTCGGCGGCTTGACGATGCGGTAGGTCACGCTGCCGGACGCGATGGCGCGCCCGCTGCTGCGTCCCGCGACGGTGAGCGAGTTCACGTAGACGCCCTCGCCGTGCCACGTGGTCACGGCTTCCGCGGCGACGTTCTCGCCGCGCGTGCCGACGTCGAAGCAGAGGTGCATGCCGATCGTCGCGGCCCGCCCCTCGGGATCGAAGCCGTCCACCGACCACGACGCGGCACCGCCCGCGCAGTCGACCAGCGCCGCGATCGCGCCCTCGTGAACCGTGCCGTCGTGGTCGCGGGTCTGGTCGTGCAGCGGCAGCAGCGCCATTGCGTGGCCGCGTCCGAGCGGTGCGGACGCGACGCCGAGGCGCATCGTGAACGGCGAGCCGACGTTGCGGCGCACGAACGCGTCGTCGGCGACGGCGGTGAGCGGCCGGTTCGCGCCCGTGTCGCCCGCGGACCGCTCGCGTATCGGACGCGGACCGTCCTCCGCGCCGGCGCGTCGCGCGACCATGCCGCGTGCGATGGTACGCGCGCCGGTCACGACCGCGACCTCGACGAAGGTGATGTCGCGTCCGCGCCGCACGACGGTCGCCTCCGCCGCGACCGCCTCGCGGATCGCCGGAGCGAGGAAGTGCACGTTGAAGTCGATGGTGCTCGCACCCGCGCGACGCGCGGGCGAGAGCCCGCTGTCCGCGACCGCCGCGGCCGCGACGTCGATCACCGCCGCGACCACGCCGCCGTGCAGCGTGCCGTTCCGGTTGCCGTTGCCGTCCTGGTACGGCAGCTCGAGCAGCGCGCGGTCCGCGCCGGCGAGCGTGATGCGCGCGCCGAGCATGTCGAGGAACGGCACGTCGGCGGCGGGCGGCGCCGGATGGGCGGCGGACGGCATGTCCTGCCGCTCAGGCGCCGGCGCCCGATGCGGCGGGGGCGGGTGCCGGGCTCGCGCTCGCGTCGGCGGGAGCCGTCGTCACGGGCTTCTTCGCCGCCGCCTCGGCCTGCGCGGCCATGCGCTCGCGCACCTGATCCTGCGTGAAGCCCGCGCCCTCGACGTTCGCGAGGTGCGGCAGCACCGGCTTCTTGTGCGCGTTCATCTGCTGGATCTTCCGGAAGAACGTCTTGACGGCGAGGTTCTGCTCCATCTGGTCCGCCATCCAGCTGTCGGTGTTCGCGTTGGCAAAGCCGTATGACGAGTCGAGCGAGCGCGGCACGGTGAAGTCGAGGCGCGTCCGGTCGTCGGTGACGATCGGGCCGTCGCCGTACCAGGCCTTCACGTCGTCGCCGGCGAAGACGAAGTGCGACAGGAACGCGAACGGGTCGTTGACGCCGATCGACTCCATGTCGCTGCGGATCTTCGGGTCGGTGAACTTCTTCACCAGGCGCTCGAGGTCCGGATCGTGCGGCGTCATGCTGCCGTTGATCACCCACGAGTAGTAGAGCGGCCCGTGCCACACGCTGACGTACGGGAAGACGCCGTTGAGCGTGCGCACGAGGTGCTTCAGGTCCTCCTCCGGCGTCATGACGACGTTGACCCAGATGGAGAAGATGCCGCCCGGTGCGAGGTGGTCGCGCGCCAGCTCGTAGAACTCCTTCGTGTAGAGGTTCACGACGCCGGCGGTGTGCAGCTCGGGCGGATCGAGGCGGATGATGTCGTACTTGTCGCGCGACAGCAGCAGGAAGTTGCGGCCGTCGGCGATCGTCATGTGGATGCGCCGGTCGGACAGCACGTCGCGGTTGGTGCTCGCGAAGAACGGTGCGGCGTCGACGACGCCCGGGCTCAGCTCGACCGAGTCGATGCGCTCGACCGGATGCATCGAGACCGACGACAGCGAGTTGCCGACGCCGAAGCAGATGTTCAGCACGCGCAGCGGACGCTCGTGCAGCAGCATCGGAATCTCGGCGTAGAAGCGGTCTTCCTTGACGGTGCCCGTTCCCGCGGTGCCGCGGCCGTCGCCGTAGCGGATCATGCGGCCGCGCTTCGCGTCGTCGGTCACCATGATCGTGTCGGTGACTTCCTCGCGGTAGAACGGCAGCGGCCCGAAGCGGCGCACGAACGACTTCTGGAACATCTGCTGCGGCAGCAGCGCCGCGGTGACGACCGCGAGCGCGGCGACCGCGCCGACCGCGATCACACGTCCGCGCCCCTCGGTCGCACGCCACACCAGAACCAGGCCGACCAGCGCGTTCAGCGCCGCCAGCGCGAGGAACGTCCCCTGCATGCCGAGCACCGGCAGCACGAGGAAGCCGATCACCACCGAGCCGAAGATCGAGCCGGCGGTGTTCGCGGTGTAGGCGGTCGCGATGCGCTCGCCGACGCCGTCGAGGTGCTCGACCACGACGCGCGCGACGAACGGGAAGGTCATGCCGAAGAGGAAGGTCGTCGCGAGCAGCACCGACGAGGCCTGCACGAAGATCAGCGCGACCACCTGTCCCCACGAGCCGAGGCCGCCGAGCGCCGCGACGGCGAGCGGCGACACGCGATCCATGTTGGCGTAGATCAGGAGTGCTGCGACCACCGAGCCCGCGATCGCGAGCTCGACCACCGCGAGCCCGAGCAGCGGGCGGCGCAGCTTGTCGACGATCGGCGCCGCGACCGCGCTGCCGACGGCGATGCCGAGCAGGAACGTCGCGAGGATCGCGCTGTAGGCGTAGGTCGAGTTGTGCGTGAACTGCTCGAGCGCGCGCGTCCACAGGACCTGGTAGCCGAGCGCCGTGAAGCCGGAGACCGCGATCGCGACGTACGCGATGCGGACGTTGGTCGAGGCCGCGCGATGGCGCGCCTCCGCGGCGTCGGTGGTGGTGACGAGGTTCCGTCCGAGGAGCACGGCGGAGATGCCGACCAGCAGGCTCACCGTCGCGGCGAAGCCGTTGGTGAGCGAGAGCCCGAGGTTCGGGATCAGGATGAAGCCCGCCGCGACGCAGCCCGCGACGGCGCCCAGCGTGTTCACCGCGTACAGCGCGCCGGCGCCGCGTCCGACCGCGGCGGCGCTCTGGATCACGGCGCGGCTCAGCAGCGGCAGCGTGGTGCCCATGAGCGTGCTCGGCACGAGAAGGACGGCGAAGGCCAGCAGGAAGCGCGCGACCGCGAAGCCGAACGTGCCGCCGCCGAGTGCCGCGTGCAGCGACGCGTAGACCGGGCCGAGGTGGAAGAGCAGGGTGGGCGTGATCAGAGCGACGGCCGCGAGCGCCATCTCGATGCAGCCGTAGGCGAGCATCGGGCGCTGCACGCGGTGTGCGACGCGTCCGGCGATCGCCGCGCCGAGCGCGAGACCGGCCATGAACGCGCACAGGACGGTGGTCACCGCGTACACGGTGACCGACATGGTGAGGCTCAGCAGCCTCATCCACACGATCTCGTAGATCAGCCCCGACGCGCCCGAGGCGAAGAAGAGGCCCAGGAGCGCGACCCAGGATGCCGAGCGGAACATCCGGGTGAGCTTACGTGCGTGAGAGCGGACGGTCTAGTCGCAAGCCGTCAAGCCGCCTGTGCCGGCGGACTCTCCGCCGACTCCCCGATCCCCTGCGCCGGACGGCGTCCGGTGAGGGACTTCCACGCCATGCGCAGCGTCACCTTGATGCCCTCGACGCCGAGATACGGGAACGTCAGCGGGATCAGGATGATGTAGAGCATCAGCGCGAGGCGCTTCATGCGGCGCTGGATGATCCAGCGGATCGCCGGCTTCATGAACTCCGGCGACTTCGCGTAGACCGGCGTGATCTTCGCGAGCGTCTCGGCGAGCTCCTTGTGCGGGTGCCGCAGGATCGACTCGTGGTGGTAGCCCGAGATGCCCTGACGGACCTTCTCCTCGCCCTCGGCGTCGAGGTACCCGAGCTCGACCGCGTGGTGGTACAGCTTGGTCTTCGGGAACGGGTAGAAGACGTACGCCGAGCTCTGCGTCGGCTTGATCTCGTCGATCATGCGCAGCGTCTTGAACATCTGCTCCGGCGTCTCGCCGGGGTTGCCGTAGATGCACGATGCCTGCAGGCCGATGCCGTGCTCCTTGATCAGGTGCGCGGCGTTCTTGATGAGGTCGTCCGTCATCGGACGCTCCATCATGTGACGGCGGATGTCGGCGTCACCCGAGTCGACGCCCATGAAGATCGTGTGGCAGTTGGCGGCCTTCATGGCGCGCAGCAGCTGCGGGCGGATCGTCGTCGGGTAGCCGAAGCAGTACCAGGGCAGGTTCACTTCCTTGCGGTAGAACTCGCAGAACTCCTCGACCCACTTCGGGTTGGTCGTGAAGTTGTCGTCGTGAACCGAGACGTACTTCGGGTCGTACTTCCTGAGGTTGACCTTGAACTCCTCCATCACGTTCTCGATGGAGCGCTTGCGCAGGAAGTCGCCTTTTCCTTTGAAGATCTCGCGCTGGTAGTGGATGTTGCAGAAGGTGCACTTGAACGGGCAGCCACGGCCCGTGAAGATCTCGAGGTTGTCCTTGAAGCAGCCGTAGTCGTGCCACAGCTGCTTCTCCGGGAACGGGAACTTGTCGAGGTCGTTCTCGAGCTCGCCCATCGGGTTGCGATGGATGATGCCGTCCTTCTTCACCCACATGGTGGGGACGGTCGTGTAGTCCTCGCCCGCCTCCATGCGACGGACCAGCTCGAGCATCGCGAGCTCGCCCTCGCCGATGCAGGCGATGTCGATGTTCGGGTTCGACAGGACGTAGTCCGGGATCGCCTGCGGATGGTGCCCGCCCATGACGATGGGCACCTCGGGGAGGCGCTTCTTGAGCATCTCCGCCATCTTGGTCGCGAACGGGTAGAGGTTGGTCAGGCACCCCATCGCGATGACGTCGGGCTTGAACCCCACGGCACGCTGCAGCAGCTCCTCGTGGCGATTCATCCATGCGAGGTGGGGGAACTTGACGAACAGGTTGTCGTCGAGGCCCGGGTCGAAGATCAGGTCGACCTGGTGACCGTGCGCCTTCAGCATCGACATCACGTAGCCGACGCCGAGGTTCTCGATTCCCCGGTAATAGAAGAGAACTCGCATATTCCTACCTAAGGGGTCTGAAATCGATTCCGGAGTCAACCCATTTCGCCGGGCACGTCGTGCCCCGCAAGGGG
The DNA here is from genome assembly GCA_046327915.1 of Binatia bacterium. GTDB lineage: Bacteria > Desulfobacterota > Binatia > UBA12015 > UBA12015 > VGTK01. The sequence goes on from JAXLXO010000024.1 coordinate 51,171, forward strand.
GAGGCCCACATGGTGGGCCGTGCGCACGCGCCAGGGAAGCGGAATTCGTCGCTGCCACCCCGGCCGGGGGACGGCATTTCGTCGTGGCCGCCCCGCGATGGTAGGAGCGTCCGCCATGGCCTCCGGGCGCCGTTCCGCCGCCGCCGCGCTCGCTGCCGCCTGTCTCGCCGTCGGGTTGTACCTCGTGATCACGCCGTGGGTGCTGCGTCCGTGGCTGCTGGGATCGGACCTGCTGCCGCGGGACGCCGGGGCCTACGCCCCGATGGAGAATGCCGATCTCTACCTGAACGCCTGGATCCTCGCATGGATCGCGCGGGCGACAATGCTCGATCCGACCACCCTGTTCGACGGCAACGCCTTCCATCCGGCGGCCAACACCATCGCCGGATCGGAGAACATGCTGGCCCACCTTCCGGTGACCGTCCCGGCCTGGGCGGTCTCGGGCAGCGCGCTGGTCGTCCTGAAGGCGATGGCGGTCGAGAGCTTCGTCCTCGCCGGGCTGTGCATGTTCCTGCTCGCGCGCCGCCAGACCGGCAGCATGGCGGCGGCGCTGCTCGCGGGGGCGGCGTTCACCTTCGCGCCGTGGCGGGTGCAGAGCTTCCCGCACCCGCAATACCTCGGCACGCAGTACCTGCCGCTCGCGCTGCTCGCGGTGGACGTCTGGGTCGAGCGCCGGACGCGTGGCGCGCTGGTCGGGCTCGCGGCGGCGCTCGCGCTGCAGATCCTGGCCTGTCTCTATCTCGGCTACTTCTCGCTGTTCGGCGTCGCGGCGTACGCGGCCGCGCGGCTGTGGTGGGGACCGGTCGAGCGCCGCTGGAACGCGACCGCGTGGCTCGGCGGCGCGATGGCGCTCGGCGGGATCGCGGTCGTGCCGATCGCGATCCCGTACCTGAAGGCCCGCGCCGCCGGCATCATCCCGCCCTTCGATCCGAGCCGGTTCCAGGGCCACACGTGGGCGCCGTGGAGCTACCTGAGCCCGGCGTTCGTCGGGCTCGGCGGGCTCGTCGTCGTGCTGGTGGCGCTCGACGTCGTCGTGCGCACCGTGCGTCGGGGGCGCGCGGTGGACGCGGATGCCGACGACGCGAACGCGCGCTCGCAGCGCCGTGCGCTGTGGACCATGGCCGCAACCGGCGTGCTGCTGTCGACCGGACCGTACTTGACGCTGCCCGGCGGCACGACGGTGCCGACGCCGTACCTGCTGCTCTACCGCATCGTGCCCGGCTTCTCCGCGATCCGCGGACCGCGACGCTTCTTCATCCTCGTGCTGGCGGCCCTGTCGGCGCTGCTCGCGCACGCGTTCGTGCGCTGGACGCGTGCGCTGCCGCCCGCCGCGCGCGGCGCGCTGGCGCTGGTGCTCGTGCTGGGCTGCGCGGTCGCCGCGGCGCCGCATCCGTCGCCGGTGCTGCGCGCCAACGTCGGCGCCGACACGCCGCCGGTCTACCGCTGGCTCGCGCAGCAGCCGGGCGACGGCGCCGTGCTCGAGATTCCGGGCTCGGCGATCGACGGCGACCTCGTCGGCAATCTGCGCAACGCCGAGTACATGCTCGCGAGCACGACGCACTGGCGTCCGATCCTGAACGGCTTCAGCGGCTACGAGCCGCCGTCGTCGAGCTTCCTCACCGCGGCGATCCGCCGTCTGCCCGACCCGCGCGCGCTCGACGCGCTGGTGAAGAGCGTCGACGTGCGCTGGATCGTCCTGCACCGCGACCGGCTCGCGGGGAGCGAGATCGCGCGCTGGGCGAACGTCGACGTGCCGGGGCTCGCGCGCGTCGCGACCTTCGGCGACGCCGAGGTCTACGAGGTGACGCTCCCGACCGACGGCGCGTGGCGCGACGGCGTGCGCACGTCGCCGCCGCCGGTCGGACGCACGCTCACCGGCCTGCCGACGTCACCGCTCGCACCCGAGTGCCGCAAGGCGCGCATCCTCGGCGTCGACATGCCGCCGGTGATCGCGCTCGTTCCGTTCCCCGTTCCGATCACCGTGCGCTTCGCGAACGACTCGTCGTGCACGTGGCCCGCGGTCGCGGTGCGCACCGACGGCCTCGTCGGGCTCACCTACCGCTGGTACACGCCGGCGGGCGAGCTGCGTGCGCAGGGTCCGTTCTCGCGCCTCCTCGCCGACGTCCCGCCCGGTGCCACCGTCGAGGACACCTTCGTCGTGATCCCGCCGGGCGGCGTCGTGTCCGACACCGCGGTCGACACCGACGTCGTCGGCGAGAGCGGCAGGTGGCGCCTCGACGTCGTGCTCGAGCAGAGCGGCGTCGCGGAGCCGCTCGCGACGCAGAGCGAAACCATTCAGCTGAACCCGATGCGTGCCGCGAGCCCGGAGGGCAGCTGACCTCGCCTCGACGTTCTCCCCGGCACGGTCGCGCGGAGGGAACGGGATTGCCCCCGGGAATCGACCCCGATACGGTTCCGCGCGTCCGCGATCGTCCGATGACCGCCCGGCCAAACGTCCCCCGCCCATCGGGCCTGCGCCGTGCCGCACGTGTTCTCCTCGCCGTCGTGCTGCTCACGGCAGGCTGCTCGCGGCCCGACGACCTGCAGGACGTGGCGCTTCGTCTCGGTCCGGCGGACTTCGGCCTTCCGGCGCCCGCGGTGCGTGGCCCCGTGGTGCAGATCGGCGACGAGGCCCGTCCCGTCGTCGAGCGTGCGGAGACGATCACGGTGCTCGAGAAGGTCGGCGTCCCGATCAGGAACGGCGTCGCCGAGGTCACCGCCGACGTCCCGGCTGCGGCGGCGCAATTCGACGACGAGTCGTTCGTGCTCTCGATGCGCCGCGACGCGTCCGCCGAGACCGACGCCATCGCGATCGGCGCGGCCGCATTGCACTCCATTCGTCGCGACCACGACTGGCATGCGCAGCGCAGCGCCGACGGACGGAAGGTCACCGTGACGGTGCAGGAGCCCGGCGCCGTCGCCGGCGCGACGCTGGGCTTCCGTCTCGAGGCGGAGGGTCCGCTGCCGACGGAGCTGCTGAGCCGGACGTTCGAGGTGCCGCCGCGCGCGCGGGTCGTTCTCGGCTACGGCATCGGCAATCCGCCGCGCGGCCGCCCGGACGCCGAGTGCGTCTTCCGCGCGCAGGTCGAGTGCGACGGGCGCACGCCCGAGCTGCTGCTGGACGACCGCATCCGCTTCGACGACGCACGCGCCGAGCGCTGGCAGACGCGCGTCGCGGAGCTGCCGGCGCGCGGCTCGCACTGCCGGCTGCGGCTCGCGACCAGCGGCGGGCGTCCGTCGGGCAGCGGTGTCTGGGCGGTCCCCGAGGTTCTCGCACGGGCCGACCGCACCGAGCGCGAGCGCCGCAACCTCGTCCTGATCTCGCTCGACACGCTGCGCGCCGACCACCTCTCGGCCTACGGATATCCGCGCGCGACGTCGCCGAAGATGGACCGGCTGCTCGCGGGGCGCGGCGCGCGCTTCGCCGACGTCAGCACGACGTATCCGCTGACCAGCATCGCGCACATGAGCCTGATGACCGGCCTTCACCCGGGATCGTTCCCGCGGCCCGGGGCGATCGAGCCGCAGTCGCCGGTGCGCATGCTCGCCGAGTCGCTTCGCGACGCCGGCTTCGCGACGGGCGCCTACACCGAGGATGCTCTGCTCGCCGGGATGTTCGGCTTCTGGTTCGGCTTCGACCGCTTCGTCGAGCGTCCGCTGGTCGGCGAGGCGCGCGGGATCGAGACCTTCGTCGACGGTGCGCGCTTCCTGCGCGAGCACCGCGAGCAGCGCTTCTTCCTGTTTCTCCACACCTACAAGGTCCACGCGCCGTACGTGTCCTCGCAGCGCTACGCTCCCTTCGCCGCCGAGCCGGACGCGTGGCAGGGCGAGCTCGCGTCGTACGAGGTGCCCGCGGAGCAGCAGCCGTTCGTCGACGCCTACGACCGCGCGATCCGCGAGGTCGACGACCAGGTCGCGGACTTCCTCGCCGAGCTCGATCGTCTCGGCCTCGCCGACGACACGTTCGTCGTCGTGCTGTCCGACCACGGCGAGGCGTTCGGCGAGCACGGGCTCGTCGGGCACGGCTTCGGCGCGCACCAGGAGCAGCTGCAGATCCCGTGGATCGTGCGCGGCCCCGGCATTCCGGCCGGCACGACGATCGCGGAGCCGGTGAGCATCGTCGACGTCGTGCCGACCATGCTCGATCTGCTCGGCGTCGCGGCTCCGGGCGTGCAGGGGCGCAGCCTGCGCACCGCGCTCGCGTCGGGGGCCGCACCGTCGGATCGTGCACTGTCGTTCGCGTGGATGGACCCCGGTGCGCAGGGTGTCCGGCGCGGACCGTGGAAGCTGCTCGAGGACGGCTCGAAGAAGCGCACGCTGTTCGACCTCGCGAACGATCCGCGCGAGCGCCGTCCGCTCGCCGACGCACCGGTGCTCGTCCCGCTGGAGGCGGCGCTCGCCACCGCGGCGTCGGACGACCGCGAGCGTCGCGACCGCATGGCCGCGGTCGCAGGAGCGGGCGAGCCGCGCGCGGCGAGCGAGCGCGTTCTCGAGTCGATGCGCGCGCTCGGCTACGTCGAGTAGAGCGCGCTGCGGCGCGTTCCGGCGGGGAGCTCCGGGCCGCGCCTCAGAGCCACGGTCCGAGATTGCGCTCGAACGCGTCCACCGGCGACTCGCCGGGCGCGCTCTCGACGCCGAACGCGAACGGCCCCGCGGGCTGCGCGGGCGCGATGCCGATCGCGACGAACGGGATCGTGACCAGCAGCAGCGTGCCGCACACCAGCAGCACGCCGAGCTCGGTGAGCGGCGGGTCGGGCATGCTGCGCACCAGCAGCGTCGCGGCGAGCGTCGCGAGCGACAGCGCGGTGAGGCTGAACAGGTCCCAGTCGTACGGTCCCCAGACCGGCCGCACGATCAGCGCGTAGAGCACCATGAACAGCGCCGCGACGCCGAGGAAGACGACGTCGCGCGACGCGGCGAAGCTGCGCGGCGCCAGCACGAGGAAGCCCGCGAGCACCGGCAGCGCCTGCGGCGCCAGCAGGAAGAAGGCGTTCGCGAGGTACTTGACGTGGCCCGCGGACAGGATCGCGTAGCGCGTCCCGGCGCCCGACGCGGCGAACGGGCTGCGCAGGAACGCCTCGTGCCCGACCGGGCTCGGCTCGATGCCGCTCCAGCGACGCAGCGTCTCGAGCGCCTGCGCGAGCTCGGCGGTGTGACCGAGAACGGCCATCGCGGCGAGGAAGGCGGCGATCGGCACGGCCGCGACGCCGGCGGCGCGCAACACGGCCGCCGGGATCGCCTTCCGGTCCTCGCCGGGCGAGAGCAGCGCGACCAGCAGCAGGCTCGGCGCGAGGAAGCTGAACGACAGGTGCATCCACAGCCCGACGCCGAACGCGAGCGCGGCGTGCGTCACCGGCCGGCGTCCGGCGAGGCAGTCGAGTGCCGTCCGGAAGTAGGCCACCGCGCACAGCAGGACGAACGCGTACACCTCGACGTGCCCGGCGAGCACGCGCAGAAGGCCGCCGCCGAGGACGAGCAGCAGGAGCAGCAGCGCGCGCCCCGCGTCCGGGGCGAGCAGGCGCGCGACCTGCACGAAGCCAGCGATGGTGCAGCCGCCGGCGAGCGCGACGACGAGCTGCACGACGGACTGCCCCGACACGCCGACGGCGGTCCCGAGGCCCTGGCAGAGCTGGAAGAGAAACGTCGCGCCGATGTCGGGAAAGAGGAACGCCGAGCCGGCCGCCGCGTTGTAGAGCAGGATGTTCGAGTCGCCGTACATGTGGCGCTCGCGCAGCAGCCACAGCACGAAGGCAGCGGCCGCGGCGAAGATCGCGGCGGCGGCCGGCGTCGCGGGCAGGATGCGCTCCGCGACCCCGTGCGGCAGGCGGCGCACCAGCTCGATGCGCGGCGGCGGCCAGCACAGCGCGAGGCTCAGCGCGGCGAGGCCGAGCGCGAGCGGCATCGGCAGGTACTGCCAGAGGTTCGTCGCCCAGGCGAAGCGCAGCGGCGGCAGCGCGCCCATCTGGGCCGCGGTGAGCAGCAGGAGGGCGGCGGCGGCCGTCGGGACGGCGAATCGTGTGGCGTCGCTTTTCATCGGAAGAGCGTCACGTGGCCGTAGAAGATCAGCACGAAGCACACCAGCCAGAGCACGATGCTGACCTGGATCGTGCGGTCGCGCAGCAGGATCTGGTCCGGCTCCTCGCCGCGGTCCTCGTGCATGACGAGCCGCAGGTAGTGCATGATCGCGTAGTAGACGATCGGCACCGTGACGATCAGCGTCGGGCTCTTGCCCGAGGTCGCGGTGAACATCGCGTACGACATCACCGCCATGATCGCGCTGTTGCCGAGCAGCTGATCGAGGGTGTCACGTCCGTACGACAGCAGCACCGGACGGCTCTCCTCGTGCGGCACGGTCGCCGTGACGAGCTCGCCGCGGCGCTTCGAGAAGCCGAGGAAGAGTGCCAGGAAGAAGGTGCACAGCGTGATCCACGCGGTCGGCATGTCACCCAGCACGTAGATGCCGGCGAGCACGCGCAGCACGTAGCCCATCGCGATGCAGCACACGTCGAGCAGCGGCACGTGCTTGAGCCCCGACGAGTACGCGGCGTTGATGCCGAGGTAGAGGACCAGGCAGAGCAGCGTCGCCTTGCCGAGCAGCGCCGCCGCGACCAGCGCGCCGCCGCCGAGGACGAGCGCGAGACGCCGCGCGGTCGCGGGGTCGACCTCGCCTGCCGCGAGCGGACGCCGGCGCCGCACCGGATGCTGCCGGTCGTACTCGACGTCGCGCAGGTCGTTGAAGACGTAGGTCGCGGAGCTCGCCGCGGTGAAGACGATCGCCACCAGAAGGTCGAGCAGGATCGAGCCCGGCTCGGTGATGCGTCCGCCGAAGATCACGCCGGCGAACGCGGCGAGGTTCTTCGTCCACTGCTGCGGGCGCAGCAGGCGCAGGAGCGGCGGCAGTCCGTTCACGCGGCGCTCACGACAGCTTCTTGACGAGCCACAGCAGCCCCTCGCGGACCGGCTTGCGGTGCGCGGACGCGTCGTCGCGCACCTCGTCGTTGCGGTGCGCGAGGAACCAGTCGTAGCTCTCGCGCATCATCTCGTCGTTCGAGTAGCGCGGCTTCCAGCCCATGGCGAGCAGTGGTTCGACGTCGAACGCGAACGGCTTGTGGTAGGTCAGGTAGTGCCACGGCGCGAGCGGCGACAGGCCGAGCTTGTCGAGCGCCTGCAGCGTCGCGATCGTCAAGCCGACCGGCAGGCTGCGAACGTGTGACGACGTGCCCGCGTAGCGGATGAGGTTCTCGAGCGCCTCGCGCAGCGTGCCGTAGCGCGGCGTGCCGACGTTGTAGACGCCCGGCCGTCCCGCATCGAGCGCCAGCATGTAGAAGTCCATCATGTCGAGCGCGTGCAGGAACTGGAATCCGCCCTCGCCGCCGCCGATCACGTAGACGTTCCGTCCGGCGGAGATCCAGTCGAAGAGGATCTGGAAGATGCCGAGGCGCCCCTCGCCGAGCAGCGTGCGCGGGCGGATCACGATCAGCGGCATGCCGGTGCGCGCGCACACCTCCTGCACCGCCTGCTCGCCGGCGAGCTTCGCGCGGCCGTAGATCTCGATCGGCGCGAGCGGCGTCGCGGCGTCGATCGGAATCTTCCTCGGCACGCCGTAGAGCGCGCTCGAGCTCATGTGGATGAACGCCTTCGCGCCCGCCTTCGCGGCCTCCTCGGCGGCGATGCGGCTGCCGTCGACGTTCACCTCCCAGAACTTCGTCCCCGACTTGGTGAGCGGCACCAGCGCCACGTTGTGGTGCACGACGTCGACGCCCTGCATGGCGCGCGCGACACGGTCGCGGTCGCGGATGTCGCACTCGACGTACTCGATGTCGGCGGACGCCTTCGGGTCGCGCCAGACGTCGAGATTCCGCACCTGCTCGCCGCGCGCGAGAAGGCGCTGCGCGATCAGATTGCCGAGGAAGCCGGAGCCGCCGGTGACGAGGTGTCTCATGCGCGTGCCGTTGTGCTCTCGAGGTTTCTCATGACGGCAGCATTCCCCGTTCGTCCATCCAGCGCAGGCTGCGCCGCATGCCCTCCTCGAGCGCGATCGCGGGCGCGTAGCCGAGCTCGCGCTCGGCGCGCGCGACCGTGCAGGCGATCGTCTTGTTCATCTCGGAGAGCACGTGGATCTTCTGCTGGTACAGCCCGACGCCCTGCAGCGCCTTGTCCGCGAGCAGCGCGACCTCGCTCGCGATCCCCGGCAGGCGCATCCGCTTGTGCGCGCAGGGACGGTGGAACTCGGTCTCGAGCAGCCGCTCGACGGTGTCGACGATCTCGTTCATCGAGTACGGGCGCCGGTCCGCGATCCAGTAGGTGCGTCCGTTCGCGCGCGGTGTGGACGCCGCGAGCAGGAGGCCCTGCGCGAGGTTGTCGGTGTAGGCCATCGAGCGCAGGTTGTCGCCGCCGCCGACGATCGGCGCCTTGCCCTCGCGGATCATGGTGAAGAAGAGCGTCTGCCGCGGCGGCTGGAACGGTCCGTAGAACCACGGCGCGCGGATCACCACCGTCTCGATGCGGCCACCCGCCTGGAATTCCGCGACCCGCTGCTCCATCTCCATCTTCGAGCGGCCGTAGCCCATGTAGGGATGGTACGGCGAATCCTCGTCGAAGACGTGGTCGGGGTGCGGGTTGCAGCCGCACGGCGAGTTCGACGACATCACCACCGCGCGCCGCACGCCGCACTCGGCCGCGGCCGACAGCGCGTTCACCGTGCCGCGGACGTTCACGTCGCGGAAGTCGCGCACGCGCCGCGGGTGGATGATCCCGGCGAGGTGCAGCAGCGTCGCACCGCGCGCGCCCGAGCACAGCCGGATGCCGTCGAGGGGATTGCGCAGGTCGCCCGCGACGACGTCGATGTCGCGCGAGATGTCGGTCAGCGACAGCTCCTCGCCCGGCAGCACCAGCGCGCGGATGCGCAGACCGGAGACCGGCAGCCCGAGCTGCGGGCTGTCGGGCAGTCCGTTCACCAGCGCGTTCAGCACCGCGCGGCCGAGCCAGCCGCTGGCGCCGGTGACCAGAATCAGATCGCTGCCGAGATCCATGCGTTGAGTAGAAGGGGGACGCGGGCGGGACGCGAGCCCGAAACGGGGTTCGTATCAGGTCAGGCGAGATCGAGAAAAGCGAGCGCGTTGCGGCGCGCGAACGCCATGATCGATCCCTGCGGGTTCACGCCCGGCGGTCCGCACAGCAGGGACGCGTCCGCGATGTGGAGCCCGATGGCCTCGTGCACGCGGCCGAACGAGTCCGCGACGGTGCGGCCGCGGTCCTGGCCCATGGGGCAGGTCGAGAATGCGTGGATCGTCATGAGGCTGGTGCGGTCGCGCGGCAGGATCGCGGGCAGGAGGGCGAGGTCGGCCTCCGAGCGGATCGCCGGACAGCCGCGGACGCTCGGGTAGAGCACGGTCGCGCCGGCCGCGAGCAGACAGCGGCAGAGCTTGGCGAGTCCGTCGGCGAGGAGCGTGAGATCCGCGTCGTCGAGCGCGAACGACACCAGGGGATCGTGGAAGCCGGGCACCGTGCGGACGCGTCCCGCGCCGCCGTCGGACATCGCGTAGTAGACCGCCATGTGCGGCCACTCCGCGTGCACCTCGGGGATGCGCTCGGGGTGGTCGGTCATGGCGAGGGCGAGGTGCGGCGGCTGGCTGATCGAGCAGCCGAAGCTCAGGTGCGGCGCGAACTCCTTCACCTGGTGCACCGGAACGCCCATCCCGGCCGCGTTCACGACCTCGTCGAAGCGTGCCACGACCTTGACGGTGGGGTGCAGGTGCAGCGAGCGCCCGACGTTGTGCTTGATGCCGCTGCGCAGCAGCAGCGCCGGCGTCTGGAACGCGCCCGCCGCGACGAACACGGTACGCGCGCGCACGGTGAACGCGCGTCTGCGGGTCGCCGCGTCCATGCGCGACGGAACGCAGCGCAGCGTCCAGCGCCCGTCCTCGTGGCCGAGCCGCAGCACGCGCGTGTCGGTCACGAGCCGGCAGCCGGCGCTGGTCGCGCGCGGCACGTACGTTCTGGTCATCGACTGCTTGACGCCGTCGCCGCTGCCGTCGGGCGCGTAGCGGTACCAGCGCGGCACCTCGATCGAGCTCCAGCCGAGCCGCTCGGCGCCCTCGTGCAGGCGCAGCGACGCCGCCGGCGCGGGACCGGGCAGGTGCGACACCGAGACGTCCTGCTCGCAGGTGGCGAAGTGCGGCGCCATCTCGTCGGCGGTGGCGTGCTCGAGGCCGAAGCCCCCTCGCCAGCGCTCGAGGACGTCGGGCGGCGTGCGGTGGTAGAGCCCGCTGTTCACCTCGCTGCCGCCGCCGACGCAGCGCCCTTCCGCATAATTGACGCCCGGCGCTCCGAGCGCGACCGTGATGCCGCCGTTGCGGTACTTGGCGCGCATCTCCAGCGCCGAGAACGCCGGCGTCGCCTCGAGCGCGAGCAGCGGTCCTTCCTCGATGAGAACGACGTCGCGCCCCGCCTCGGCGAGCGTGCACGCCGTGACGGCGCCGCCCGGTCCCGAGCCGATCACCGCGACGTCGCAGCGCACGTCGCCCGGCGGCACGACGACCGGGTCAGGCCAGCTCGCCGCCATGCTCGAGCGTGAACCAGGCGAAGACCACCAGGCCCTCGTAGAAGCGCAGCAGGTCGCGCGCGAACGAGACCGGCAGACGCCGCCACGCCTCGACCACGCGCCAGCGGCGCTCGTGCGGCAGCGTGTGGAACGTCCGTCCGGTGAAGGCGAGGGCCGTGAGGCCGAACACGACGGTCAGCGCGGCGAACGGCAGCCGCAGGTAGTCCGGCATGCCGGCGTGCTGCGCCAGGACGTAGCGCACGACGCGGTTGTGGCGGTCGTCCGCGAGCGGCGACGCGTCGCCGCAGCGCGCGCGCACGATCGAGTACGCGAGCGCGGAGACGGTGGGCGCGAAGGTCGGCAGCACGGCGACGACCTTAGCCGTCGGCGCCGACATGCGCAGCGTGCCGCGGACCGCTCTCGCCCGGTGCGCGGTGGCGGTGTAGGGAGCCACGCGATGATCCCCGGGCGACGCGCGCTTCCACGGCTTGCTGCGGCCTTCGCGGGAGTCGGGATGACTCTCCTCCTGCTCGAGCTGGCGGTGCGCCTGTGGATGCCGATGCCGGCATCACGCGTGCTGCGTGGCCTGCATCGTGCGCTGCCGGGCCGGCCGTGGCTCTATGCGCTCGTGCCCGAAACGAAGCGCGTTGCGCCTGACGGCATCGTCTACGCCACCAACGGCGACGGTTTCCGTGACCGACCGTTCGAGCATGCCAAGGCGAGCGGCACGTTTCGCATCGCGCTGATCGGCGACTCGGTGACCTTCGGGTACGGCGTGGCGCTCGATGCGACCTTCGGCCGCCGGCTCGAGGAGAGGCTACGCTCCGGCCCGGGCGATGGCGTCGCGCCCCGCTATGAAGTGCTGAACTTCGGGGTGAGCGGGTTCAACCCGTACACCGAGGCGGAGCTGCTCCATGGGGTCGTGCTCGATTATGCACCCGACCTGGTGCTGGTGCAGTTCTGCATCAACGACCTCAACGATCCGACGCAGCACTTCGACGCCTCGACCATGGTCGCGATCGGGGATGTCCCCGACGCGGCGTTTCCCGATCCGGCACACCGGCAGGCGCCTCGTGCATCGCGGATCGCTGCGCCGCTCGCGGCCCTGTGCGACGCGTCGCGGTTGTGCACGCTGCTCGCGGAATCCGTCGAGGCGGGACGTTCGTCCGACGAGATGGTCGCCGCGCTCAAGCCACACGACGATCCGCCGGACTCGGAGATGGCCTGGCTCGAGGCGCTCTATGTGCGCATGGCGCGCGAGGTGCGGTCGGCGGGCGGCGAGCTCGCGGTGGTGGTGTTCCCCTATCAGTCCCAGCTCCAGCCGGGGGGCGCCGACGTCGTGCAGGCGAAGCTGCGCGCGCTCGGTGCTCGAGCCGGCCTCCCGGTGATCGACCTGCTGCCGGCGTTTCGGCGCGCCGCCGGGGCGTCGGACGCCGCGCCGCTGTTCCTCGACATGTGGCACCCGAGCGTTCGCGGTCACTCCGTGGCGAGCGACGAGCTGTTCCACGCGCTCGCCTGCGAGCACCTGCTGCCGAACGCCGATGCGCGGTCGTCCTGCCCCGGGGATGCCGGCGTGCGCGATGCGCCCGCTCCCGCGGGGTCGTGAGATTTCCCCGGGCGGGCGGACCATCCGTCGACGGGCCGCCTCGAGCGGGCTCGCGTTGATGAGCCGGGCGGGAGCGCCCAGGTTGCGCAGCGGAAAGACGCCGTGGCAGAGTGTCCATCCCGACAGCCGCGGCACGCCGCCGACCGCCCCTTCACGCTCCCAATCGGATGATGAAAACCAGCGTCCCCGCACCGCCCGTCGTCCACGCGGGGATCGGCCTCATCGCCGGGTCGGTGCTCTTGCTCGAGATCGCCTTGACGCGCGTCTTCGCGATCACGCTCTGGCACCACTTCGCCTACATGGTGATCTCGATCGCGCTGCTGGGCTTCGGCGCCGCGGGGAGCATCCTCACGGTCCAGCGCCAGGGCCTGCGCGACGATCCGCCGTACACGGCCCTGGTCCTGACCTCGGTGGCTTACGGCCTCGGTGCGATCGTGATGTTCCTGGTGGCGACGAGACTGCCGATCGACACGCTCGCCATCTGGCACGACAAGCACAACATCCTCCGGCTGCTGATTCTCGACGTGGTGGTGTTCGTGCCGTTCCTGCTCGCCGGATGCACGATCGGCCTGATCCTGACGCGCTTCCCGGAGAGCGTGAACCGGCTGTATTTCGCCGATCTCCTGGGGTCGGCGATCGGCGGCGCGGCGAGCCTCTGGCTCCTCGCCCGCATCGGCAGCGGTGGCACCGTGGTCGCGGCGGGGGCGTTGGGCGTGCTGTCGGGGCTGGTGTTCTCGTTCGCCGGGCGGCGCAGCCTGACCGTCGCCTGCCTGCCCGTGCTCGCCCTGACACTGGCGGTCGCCGCGTCGTTCGCCGGCGGCGTGCCGGCTCTCGGCATTCCGGCTGCGGACTGGCCGCTGCCGTACGCTCCGGGCAAGGAATTCGCGCGGCTGCCGGAGAAGAACTCCGAGATCCGACTGTTCAGCTCGACCGCCGAAGTCGAGGTGGGCCCGAGCGTCACCTCGATCCCGATCCAGGGAGGAAACTTCGGCAGGCTGGACGCGCGGACCGTGACCGGACGCATCGTCGCCCAGGACGGGACCGCACCGACCATGCTCTTCCAGGACGCGGCGCGGCTCGAGCAGTTCCCCTTTCTCGACGACAGCCAGGCAGGCAGCGCGTACGTCGCGCTCGCCGCTGCCGGATCGAAGGACCCGCGCGTGCTCGTCATCGGCGTCGGGGGCGGCATCGACGTGATGATCGCGCTGGCGAACGGCGCACGCGAGGTCACCGCAGTCGAGCTCAACGACGCGATGATCTCGATGGTCACCGAGAAGTTCGACGACTACATCGGCGGCCTCTTCCGGCGCGGCACCGGCGGACCCGGCGACCGCGTGCGGCTGCTGCGCAGCGAGGGCCGCTCGTACGTCAAGAGCACGGACGAGACCTTCGACGTCATCCAGATGAGCGGCGTCGATTCGTTCACGGCGCTGAGCACCGGCGCGTACACGCTGTCCGAGAGCTACCTGTACACCACCGAAGCGGTGCGGGACTTCTATCTGCACCTCAGCGAGGGCGGCATCATCAACTACTCGCGCTTCCTGGTCACGGGATCGCGCAAGCCGCGCGAGACCCTGCGACTCGCGAACATCGCGTTCACCGCGCTGTCGCAGCTCGGTGTCGAGGATCCCGCGTCGCAGATCGTGGTGTTCCTCGGCCGAGACTGGGCGTCGACGATGATCAAGCGCGGCGCGTTCACGGCGACCGAGGTCGCCGCGCTGCAGGACTTCGCGGCTCGCGAGGGCTTCCACGGTCTGGTGTTCGACCCCCTCGCCGCGCCGGATGCGGACTTGTCGCGCGGGCCGGCGGGCAAGCCGTCGCCGGCCGGCGTCGTCGAGGCGCGGCAATTCTTTCGCGCAACGCTGCGCGGCACTCCGGAGGAGCGCGCGGCCTTCGTCGGCGACTATCCGTACGACATCACGCCGTCCACCGACGACTCGCCGTTCTTCTTCAACTACTACCGCTACGGCGGACTGTTGCGCGGCGTCGGCGCGGTCGATGCCAAGCGCGGCGCGTGGGATCTCTACAACGCGGACTTCCCCATCGGCCACGCCGTCCTGCTGGCGTCCTGCATCCAGATCTCGCTGCTGGGCGTGCTGCTCCTCCTGGTGCCGCTGCGCTGGCTCGAGCGCTCGGGCATCCCGACGCCCGGACGCTGGAACATCTTCGCCTACTTCGGGGCCCTTGGCGCGGGATTCATGTTCGTCGAGATCGTGCTGATGCAGAAGCTGGTGCTGTTCCTCGGACACCCGACATACGCCACCAGCGTCGTCCTGTCGTCGCTGCTCGCGTTCGCCGGGCTCGGCTCGTTCGTCGCGCGCCGGTTCGAGATCTCGCGCCGCAACATGACGGTCCTCGCCGTGATCCTCGTTGCCGTCGTGGTGGTCGTCGCCGGTGCGATCCACGGCATGATCGACATCTTCCTCGGGCTGTCGCTGTCGGCGCGCATCGCGGTCGTGGTCGCAGCGCTCGCTCCGCTGGGCTTCGTTCTCGGGATCCCCTTCCCGACCGGCATCCGGATCGTCAGCGACCAGTGTCCGCAGCTCCTGCCATGGGCGTGGGCCATCAACGGGCTGCTGTCGGTGTTCAGCTCGATCTTCTGCATCGTGCTCAGCATGGCAGTCGGGTTCTCGACGGTCCTGGTCCTGGCCGCGATCATCTACGCCGGCGGTTTTGCGGCGATGATCGGCTGGTTACCCCGTCCTTCCGAGAGCCGCGAGCCGATGGTGACCGTCGATGCGGCCGGCCGGTAGCACCAGCGACGCCGCACCGGCACGGGAGGAACACCCGGCAGTCGTCTCGCTGGTCCTGCTCGCCATCTGGGCCGTTCTGACGATGCTGCAGATCGGTCTTCTGCCGCCCCTGCGCTACCAGTGGGGGGTCAATTTCTGGCAGTACCTGCCGGGCTGGACCGTGCCGGTTCTGGCATTGCTCGCGCTCGCGCCCTGCGTGCCGTCGGTGCGCGCGGCTCTCGTCGTTGCCGCGCAACGGACCGGGACGGTACTCGCGCGCCCGCTACCGTTCGCGGTGCTGCTCGTGGCGACCATGGTGGTCTGCTGGCTGCTGCGCGAGCGTCAGCTGTTCGGTGACTCGGCGCTCCTCACCTATGCGGTCGGATCGGGCTGGTACTTCGTCTTCCCGGACATCGGGGCGAGCTTTCTGATGCGCTCGGCCATCCGCTGGGCACGCCTCGTTCCCATGCCGCCGGTGGCGGCGGCGCAGCTCGTCAGCTGCGTCGCAGCACCGCTCTTTCTCTACTTTCTGGTGCGTGCGGCGCGCGTGCTGGCGCCGCAGCGGACGGTGCTCGCGGTCCTGTTCCTGGTGTCGGGCGGAATGCTGCGCGTCTTCACCGGCCACGTCGAGGTGTACGCGCCGCTGCTGGTGGCGGTAGCGCTGTTTCTCTGGCGCTCCTTCGAATACCTCGAAGGCCGTGGTGGATGGGTCTCTCCCAGCGTTGCCGCCGGGCTTGCGATCTGGCTGCACCTGTCGGGGCTCTTTCTGCTGCCGAGCCTGCTTTGGCTGCACTGGACGGTGATGGGCGACGTGCGCGAGGCGGTGCGTCGCTTCGTTTGGTCGGTGGCGCTGGCGGCGCTTCCCGGTGTGCTGTTCCTCGTTGCCCTGTTCGTCGTCAGCGCGCACGCCGATCTGGCGCGCGGCTGGCAGATCGCCAACGAGATGCTCGGCAACTCTGCGGACGAGCACGCCCGCCGCTGGTGGGTGCGGCTTCCCGGCGGAGCCCCGAGCGCCGGAACGGACTACGTCCTGCTCTCGATCCCGCACGTCAAGTATCTCGCCAATGCGCTGTGGGTCCTCGCCCCGGCTGCGCTCCCGGTCGTGCTGGGGCTGCTGGTCACCGCACCGCGCCGCCTCGTCGCGACTCCCGCGGCACGGTTCGTCGCTTCGTGCGTGGCACCGCTCGTGATCTACACGCTCGCCGTGCGGCCGATGTGGGGGCCGTTCGACTGGGACCTGTTCGCGATGACCGCGCTTCTGCTCGCCGTGCTGGCCTTGTGCGGGCTCGACGCGACGCTGCCGTCGCCCGATCGCTCGGCATCGATCGCGGCACTGGTCGCGTTTCAGTTGCTGTTCGTCGGTGCTCCGTTCGTCGCGATGGGAGTGCTCTCGTCGGGTGCCGCGGGTCCGTTCGAGCAGCGGCTCTTCCATCCCTCGATGGCCGACACCGGCCGCACGCCCATGGGCGAGGTCATCCCCTGGCTGTGAGTGCCGCGCGTGGCCGAGCGCGTACACCTGATTCCCGATCGCTGGCGCGGGCGCCTTCGCAATCGCGTCGACTGCCGATACCGCAGCGTCGGCGCGGATTCCGATTGATCAAGGAGTCGTCCATGCGCTCAGTCGTCGCCCTGACGTCGTGCATCCTGCTGCTCGCTTCGCCAGTAGTCTGCCGAGCCATCGAGTCGCAGCTCCGTTGCGCCGGCGATCGCTGCGACTTCGTTCTCTCCGGGGGCGCCGGAGAGAACCGAAGCCTGCTCCTCCAGCCGAACGACGGCGACCCGCGGTCGGGATTCATCAAGCTGAACGGGTTCGCGGAGCTCTTCCCCGACTGGCGACCGTCGGCCAAGCCCGGCATCGACCGGCTGTTCTCCTTCGCCCCGAAGGCCACGCTGGCCGACGGCGCCGTGATGCGCATCTTCGACATCGCGCCGGACCTGACCGTCCGCGACATCGTGGGCGGGACGTTGTTCTCCGTGACGGGATCGCTGACCCGGACCGGCTCCTCGAATCCGCTCTACCAGTGGACCGGATTCTTCACCGGCACGCGCTTCCGCTCCGCCGCGAGCGCGATCTGCATCGGCGGCGCGAAGGCGAGAGCGGCGTGCACGACCGACGCCGATTGCCCGGACAGCGTCTGCGAAGGCGGCAGCCCGCTCTACCAGGACGCGTTCTTCGACGGCTCGATCGGCGAGCAGCTGCGCGGCCGTGCCATCCAGCACACGTGGATCCCGATCAGCTTCCTCTCGAAGCCGCAGCTGCGCGCCATGCGGACCTGCGACGGCGGCGGCAAGGTGGACGCACCGTGCACGTCGGACGCGCAGTGCGCGGACGGTGGCACGTGCCGCGGGGCCTACCTCGACCAGGACGAGTTCTACGCGGTCTACGCGCGGCCCTCGTTCCAGGAGTTCGACGGAGCGACGCTGATCAATCGCGACTACGCGGCCTTCGTCCTCGACGACCCCTACGTCGCGGGTGCGCCCCAGATCGACCGGTACACCGGTCTGCTGTGCGATCCCGACAACACCGGCTGGAGCAAGCTGCCGGCGGAGACGCGGCGTTACTGCGTCGCTTCGCTGAGCCCGCGCATCAAGAGCCGTCACGCGGGCCCGTTCCGGGTCGGCGACGCGAAGGAGCCGACCGAGGCGCTGGAGGTGCACGGCACGATCGTGGTCGACACCGACGCGGCCGGTGCGACGGCGGCCGCGGACGCGTCGTCCGCGGGGGCCGAGGTCGTGCGCGTCGCGAGCGGCGCGACCGGCGAAGCGTCGCTGCGCATGTTCGAGCGCACGGTGCAGAGCGGCGGCGCCGACGCGGTGACGCTGCACGCCTTCGCGCCCGAGCCCGGTCGCAGCTACGTGGTCGAGGCCCGGGTGGTCGCGCGCTGCCGGGACGGCGCCGGCTGCGACGGCGAGAGCGGCGCGTGGGTGCGGCGCATGCTGGTGCGGAACGCGGGCGGCACCGTCAAGTGCGTCGCGGCGTCCGCGCCGGGCGGCGACTACGCCGCGAGCGAGGTCGACGGCTGGGACGCGAGCTTCAGGTGCGCCGGCAGCGAGCTGCAGCTGCGCGTCAAGGGCGACGCGGGCCGCAGCGTCACGTGGCAGGACACCCTGCTCGTGCAGGCAGTCAAGTAGGGACGGCGCGTGCCGGCGTCGCCGCTGGTGGCCCGCGACGCCGGCGCGGACGTCAGCCCATCTGGCTCATGAACTGCTGCATGTCGAAGTAGTCGCGCCACGCCTTGATCTTCCCGTCGGGCGTCAGCTCGAACGAGCCCATGACGGGCAGCGCGATCGACTTGCCGTTCAGCACGAAGCGGTCGATGCGCTCGGTGAGCACGGTGTTGCCGCTGGTCGCGATCGCGAGCATCTCGAACGCGCAGCTCGTGGCCGGGGTCAGGAACTGGGCGAGCGTCGCCTCGATCGCCTCGCGGCCGGTCACCGGCGCCACCGGGATGTTGTGATAGACGGCGTCGTCCGTGAAGTAGCCGCCGAGCTCCTTCACGTCGCGGCGCGCCGCCGCCTCGCAGAACCTGCGCACGATCTGTTCGGGATTCATGCGCCGTGCATACGACGGTGCGCAGCGCGGCGCCACACCGCCAACGTCGATCAGGGGTGCCAGGGGCTCGACAGGAACCAGCGCGGCTTCAGGAGCAGCGTGTCCTTGCCGCGCACCCATGCGTCCTCGCGCGCCCGCCAGCGGCGCAGCGCGCTGCCGGACGAGCCGCCGTGCCAGGCGCCTTGATGTCGCGCCAGCTCGCGCGGCGTGCGGAACGCGGTGATGACGATGGCCTCGTGGTCGTAGTTGCAGACCCGGTACGCGCCGACCAGCTGTGCGCCCTCGCCCTCGACCGCGGCGACGCCCTCGCTCCCGAACGCGTCGAGGAAGTCGCCGACGTCGCCGGCGCGCGTGCGGACGATCTGGTGCAGGAAGAGCTCGCCGGCGACGCCCTTCGCGCGCAGGCCCGCGACGTCGAGGCTGTACGGCGTCGACTCGAGGATGCGGTCGAAGCCGCCGGTGCGCAGGTTCAGGTTCGCGAGCCACCACTTCTTGAGCTCGGGGTTCTGCGCGCGCGGCTCGAACTGCGTCTGCAGCGCCTGCGCTTGACGCTCCCAGGTCTCGTTCTGCCAGAGGTTCACGCCGAGCGGCCAGGTGCCGCTCGCCTCGAGCACGGTCCACAGCCCGAGCATCGAGTTGGCGGCGCCGCCGCGCTTCTGGCGCTGCGTGCCGTGGTGCTCGCCGATGCCGTCGAGGTAGTCGTCGGCGCGCGTCGCGACGACGTTCACCAGCTCGTGCAGGTAGATGCCCACGCGCGCGCTCCTACCAGATCTTCGTGTCCGTCCTGTAGCTCGCGGGCCACAGCGGACAGTGCGGCGTGGCGAAGGCCCACCACTCGGTGCTGCGCTCCAGGACGTCGCGGACCGAGCGCTGCCACGCGGCGATCTCCGCGTCGGCGGGAAGGAGCCGCTGGTACTCGCCCGCCGCGACCAGATCGTCGTGCGCCCAGATCGCGTAGGCGGCATCGTTGGTGAATGCGACCTCGTACGCGCCGACGAGGCGGCGTCCGCGCGCGGCGTCGAGCTCGGCGCGGACACGGAGCGCGTCGAGGAAGGCGTCCACCCGGCCCGGCACGACGCGGTAGCGCGTGAAGCCGTAGGACGTGCCCGACACGCCGCTCGCGACGAGCGCGTCGAGCGTCGGCGAGTACGACGCGCCGAGCAGCACCTGGCTGCGTGCGCTCTTCCGGAAGCGGAACGACGCGCGCCACCATTCCGTCATCTCGGGCTCGTCGGCGTGGTCGGTGTACATGCGGCCGCACACGTCGGCGAAATGGCCCCAGTCGCGCAGCTCCCACAGCGCCATGGTCTCGGGCCACGTCGCGGTACTGCCGATCGTGCTGCCCATCCACACGAGGCGCATGCCGCGCGTGCGCTCGGCGTACGGCACCCAGCCGGTGCGCAGCGCCTCGAGGTAGCCCTCCTTGCCGCCGCCGTCGATGGCCGAGATCTCGTGCAGGTAGATCGCCATGGCTGTCGTGCGAGTACCCCGCGGGCTTCGGGCAGCGCAACCGCCGGCGCGGTCCGAGAGGCGGTCGCGGCGATGGCGCTGCGCGGGGAAGCACGCTAGGCCGATGCGCGAGGGCGGGATGAGAGTCGAGAGGAGAGGCGGCGCGGGCCGCGCGAAGAAGGCCGGGGCCGCGGCCGTGCGTCGCGTCGCGACCGCGAGGAAGCGCTCCACCGCACCGGCCGTGTCCGAGCTCTTCGCCGCGGTCGATCTGGGCTCGAACAGCTTCCACATGGTGGTCGCGCGCGTCGTGCAGGGACAGATCCACCTCGTCGACCGCATCCGCGAGGGCGTGCGTCTCGCGGCCGGGCTCGACGCCAAGCGCGAGCTCGACGCCGCGTCGCGCACGCGCGCGCTCGAGTGCCTGCAGCGCTTCGGGCAGCGCCTGCGCGGCATCGCGCCGGAGCGCGTGCGCGCGGTCGGCACCAACACCTTCCGTCAAGCACGCAACATCCGGCCGTTTCTCGCGCGCGCCGAGCGCGCGCTCGGCCACGAGATCGACGTCATCCCCGGACGCGAGGAGGCGCGCCTCGTCTACCTCGGCGTCGCGCACGACCTCGCCGACGACGTCGGACGCCGCCTGGTCGTCGACATCGGCGGCGGCAGCACCGAGTGCATCATCGGCGAGCACCTCGACCCGATCGAGGCGAACAGCCTCTACATGGGCTGTGTCGGCTACACGATGCGCTGGTTCCCGAACGGACGCCTGCGCGCGTCCGACTTCGAGCGCGCCGCGATCGCGGCCCGGCTGGAGGTCCAGAGCATCGAGCGCCGCTACCGCGGGCTCGGCTGGCGCGAGTGCAAGGGATCGTCGGGCACGGCGATCCACGTCGCGTCGCTGCTGCGCGAGAACGGCTGGAGCCGCGACGGCATCACGGCGAAGGGACTCCGCAAGCTCGTCAAGGCGATGGTGTCCGCGGGCAGCCTGTCCCGGCTCGAGCTCAACGGGCTCGATCCGTCGCGCATCGCGGTGCTGCCGGGCGGCGTCGCGATCCTGCAGGCGCTGTTCGACGGCCTCGGCATCGACCGCATGACGCCCGCGAGCGGCGCGCTGCGCGAGGGCCTGATCTACGACCTGCTCGGCCGCATGCGGCACGAGGACGTGCGCGACCAGACGATCCGCCGCTGGAGCGAGCGCTACCACGTCGACGTCGAGCAGGCGGGACGCGTCGAGCGCACCGCGATCGCGTTCGTGCGCCAGGTCGCGGACGGCTGGGAGCTCGACGTGGCCTGGGCGCAGCAGATGCTCGCGTGGGCGGCGCAGCTGCACGAGGTCGGGCTCGCGCTCGCGTTCACCGGCTACCACAAGCACAGCGCGTATCTGGTCACGCACGGCGACATGCCGGGCTTCTCGATCGACGAGCAGCGCGTGCTGGCGGCGCTGATCCTCGGGCAGCGGCGCAAGTTCCCGGCCGAGGTCTTCGACGTGCTGCCGGCGGACCGCCGCGAGGCGGCGTCGCGCCTCGGCGTGCTGCTGCGCCTCAGCGTGACCTTGAACCGCAGCCGCAGCCCGCAGCCGCAGCCGCGCGTGATGCTGCGCGCCCGGACGCGCGGCCTCGACGTCGCGTTCCCGAAGGGCTGGCTCGAGCATCATCCGCTGACCCGGGCCGACCTCGAGGAGGACGCGCAGCGCCTCGGCCAGCACGGCTTCGCTCTGCGGATACGGTGAGGCGTTGAAACGAGGGGGCACGCGCCCCCTCGCTCCACGCGACAAAGTCGCGCGGAGCCTCACTCCCCGCGCTCCCTTCGGTCGGCCGCGCGCGGAGCGCGCGGAGATCGTTGGTGAAACGAGGGGCACGCGCTCGCCCCTCGCGCGGGGAGATCGTGGCCGTGCCCTCGCGCCGGTGCGGCGCGCATTCTAGGTAGAGGGGATGGAGCAGAGCACCGCGAGCAGCTGGGTGAAGGACGTCACCGACCGCGACTTTCAGCGCGAGGTGATCGAGAAGTCGCGAACGGTTCCCGTCGTCGTCGATCTCTGGGCGCCGTGGTGCGGACCGTGCAAGCAGCTCGGCCCGTTGCTCGAGCGCCTCGCCGCCGAGGGCGGCGGCAAGTGGATCCTCGCCAAGGTCAACGTCGACGAGAGCCCGCAGGTCGCGCGTGCGCTCGGCGTGCAGAGCATCCCCCTGGTGCTCGCGTTCAAGGACGCCGACATCGTCAGCGAGTTCGTCGGCGCCCAGCCCGAGAACGTCGTGCGGCAGTTCGTCGAGCGTCTCGTGCCCGACGAGGCGCGGCGTCTGATCGGCGAGGCGCTGCAGCTCGCGCAGCGCGGCGACACGGCGGGTGCGGAGACGAAGCTGCGCGAGGTGACGACGGTCTTCCCCGACAGCGCGCCCGGCGCGGTGACGCTCGCGAAGCTGCTGGCGTCGACGGGTCGCGACGACGACGCGATGAAGGTGCTCGACGACTGCACCGCCGTCGGCCCGGCCGCCGCGGAGATCGAGCAGACGCGCGCCGCGCTGCGGCTGCGCGGCAGCGTCGACGGCGACGAGGGTGCGCTGCGCGCGCGCATCGAGGCCGATCCGAAGGACCTGCAGGCGCGCGTCGATCTCGGACGCCTGCTGACGGCGATGGGGCGCTTCGAGGAGGCGCTCGCGCTGCTGTTCGAGACGGTCCGGCTCGACCGCAACTTCAACGAGGCCGCCGCGCGCAAGGCGATGCTGGACGTGTTCGCGCTGCTCGGCCGCGAGAACGAGCTCGTCGACAAGTATCAGCGCGAGCTGTCGCGCCTGCTGTTCAGCTGACCTCGGCCCCGGGCGCTCGACGCGGTCACGCGCCGACCTTCTTCAGGGCCGCGAGTGCCGCGTCGTGCAACTCGCCGTTCGACGCGACCACGCCGCGGTTCCCGGCGAGCGTGCGGCCGCGCGAGAAGTCGAGCGTCTTGCCGTCCAGATCCGTGACGCGTCCGCCCGCTTCCTCGACGACGATCGAGCCCGCCGCCTGGTCCCAGATGCGCTCGCGGTAGTCGAGCTTGGTCGGCGACAGCAGGCGGAACAGCAGCTCGCCGCAGCCCGCCGCGAGCACACCGTACTTCGCCTGGCTGTCCATCAGCACCGGCTCCGCGGTGCCGCCGAGCGCGACCACGAGCTCGCCCATCTCGTCGACGTTGGTGTGCCCCGCCTCGACCGAGCGCAGGAGGCGCGCCTCCTTCGCGACGCGGCGGCCGGACACGAGAAGCCGCGTCCAGGTCTCGCTGCCGAGCGGCGACGACCACGTGCCGCGTCCGCGCTCGGCCGCGATCACGCAGCCCGTGCCGCCGACGTCGGCCGTGCCGTCGGCGCGCAGGTTCGGACAGCCGAGCACGCCCAGCTCGACGCGTCCGTTGTCGATCAGCGCGAGCGCGACGGCGTACTGCTCGCCGCGCAGAAATCCCTTGGTGCCGTCCACCGGGTCGAGCGTCCAGAACCGCTGCACCGGCTCGGCGCGGCCGCGGTCGATCCAGGCGCACACCTCGTCGGCCGTGGCACCGCCGGCCACCTCGCCGACGAAACGCGTGACGTTGTCGAGCGTCGGGCGGCTCTCCGCCGAGCGCAGGTCCTTCGCGTCCTCCTCGCCGACCAGCACGTCCGACGGCCGCTCCAGCGCGAAGCGGCGCGCGACCGCCGCCTGCGCCGCGAAGTCCGCGACGGTGACCGGCGACTTGTCGCTCTTGGTGAGCGCCGCGGTGCAGAGATTCGTCTGCACGGCGCGGATCACGGTGCAGGCTTCGCGCACGGCGGCGATGGCGAACTTCGACTCGGGGCTATCCAGCATGACGGAGACCTTTCGTGGCGTCGCAGCGCGACGGGAGCGCGGCGAGCATACGGGAACCCCGCGCCGCGCGCACCACGCGTCCGAGCGAAGCGAGCGCCGGGAGTCGGGCCCCGCGCGGCTCCGCCGCGTGGGGCGAGGGGTCGCGTGACCCCTCGTTTCACTAGGAGCGCTGCAGCAGCTGGTGGACGACGAGCCCGGCGCGCGACCAGAACCAGAACGCGGCGACGCAGCCGATCCCCCAGGCGGGGATGCGCACCGCGCGCGGCGGCAGCGACGCGAGCAGCGGCCGCGCGAGGCGCGCCAGCAGCAGGACGAAGAGCACGAAGCCGAGCTGTCCGATCTCGATGCCGACGTTGAAGGTCAGCAGCGCCATGGGGATCTCGCTCGGCGGCAGCCCGACCTCGCTGAGCGCGCCCGCGAAGCCGAGGCCGTGCAGCATTCCGAACGTGAACGCCATCGCCCACGGCCGGCGGCGGATCCACGACGCCGGCGGCGGCGCGTCCACGCCGTCGCCCTCGCGCAGCAGCTCGGCCGCGAGCAGCACGATGCTGAGCGCGATCGCGGTCTCGGCGACCGACTGCGGGAAGTGCACGAAGCCGAGCGTCGCGAGGGTGAGCGTGACGCTGTGTCCCGCGGTGAACGCGGTGATGGTCCAGGCGAGCGTGCGGCGATCGCGCACCAGCAGGCAGAGGCACAGGACGAAGAGCAGGTGGTCGATGCCGGTCAGCAGGTGCTCGACGCCGAGATGAAGATACTGTCGCGCCACGTCGAGGCGTGATTGACGCTCGGGCACGACCATCGCCGGATGCGCGCCGTCGAGCAGCTCGCGTACCAGCGTGCCGTCCGCGAGCTCGACGCGCACCAGCGCCAGCGTGCGGCTCACGTCGAGGTCGCGCACGCCGAGCGTCGCGCCGTGCAGCCCGCGCGTGCCGCAGTCGACCGTGAAGCGGCGCTCGACGGCCGCGGCGTCGTCGCTCGTGGCCTCGTCGCCGGTGCGCGCGCACCAGTCGGGAAGAATCGGGGCGAGGTGCGCACCGGTCGGCCGGAACGCGGAGGTCTTCCAGCGCACGTCGAAGCGTCCGCCGTCGCGCTGGCGCAGCTCGAGCAGCGACGGCGCGAGCGGGTGTGCGTGGGCGACCGGCGCCGCGAGGAGCAGCAGTCCTCCCGCCAGCAGCAGGATCGACGGCACGGGCCGGCGGCGTGATGCGTGGTGCACGGGCATCATCCCGGTCTGTCGGCGGAATCGCCGCTGGACGATACCGCGTAGCCGCGCCGCAGCTCGTCGAGTGCGCGCCGTACCTCCGCCGCAGCGCGCTCCCGGCGCACGAGGTCGCGGACCTGGTTGCGCACGTCGGAGAGCGGCGGCGTGCGCGGCGGCTCGTGCTCGCGGACGAGCACCCGCACGCGGCCCGAGGTGGTCGCGAGCGGAGCGCTCCACGTGCCCGGTGCGGTGTGGAACACGGCCTCCGCGAACGACGGTCCATAGGCGCGGGCCAGGTCGCGCTCGGACTGCGCGGGCAGCTCGCGGACGTTCCGACCGTCGGGCGCCCCGCTCGTGCCGGATGCGTCGCCGCTCGCGTCCGCGACCGCGACCCGCACGCGCGCCGGCAGGGCGAAGCGCGCGGCGTTCGCGGCGAGCGCCCGCTCGAGCTCGGCCTCGGTCGGCTCGCTCGCGAGCGCGTCGTGCTCGAGGCGCGCGCGCATGCGCTCGACGAGCCGGCGTCGCACGACGACGTCCTCGCGCAGCATGTCGGCGGAGAGGCCGTCGTCGCGCGGAAGGTCGCGCGCCGGGTGACCGTCCGCCGCGATGCCCGGCGGCGGACCATCCTCGACGAACGCGAGGTTGCCCGCGATGCGGTGCTGCACGACGACGTCGCCGTCGTCGAGTCCGCGCGCGAGCGCTTCGCGGTAGAGGATCTCGTCGTCGACCTCGGCGTCGGCGAGCGCCGCGCGCTCGGCGGCGTCGGGCGGGCGGCCGGTGCTCGCGACGTACGCGCGCTCGGCGTCGCGCAGGCGCGCCGCATCGAGCACGATCACGTGCGACGCGTCGTCGCGTGCGCCGCCCGTGAACGTTCCGTCGTGCAGCGCGGGCACGAGCAGCGCCATCGCGCCGCCGGCGATCAGCAGCTGCGTCACGCGACCGCGCGGCCGGCGCACGTCAGGCTCCCGGCTTCGCGCCCGGCGCGTACCAGATCGGCGACGTCCAGGCGCGCTCCTGCACGGTCTTCGGCCACTGCGCGTCGCAGCAGGCGGCGAAGCCCTGCTTGACGGTGCTCGGGTCGTCGCAGCGCACGCCCGCCTTGTTGCACACGCGCGTGCTCCAGCGGCAGGTCGGATTCTCGAGGACGCGCGCGTAGTAGAAGGCGCGCTGCGCGGGGTCGAAGTCGGGGTCCTTCCACACGTTGCACAGTGCGTCGGCGCCGCGGCCGGACGTCGTGCAGGTCGCGGTGTCGACGCTCGCAGCGTTCTTCGCGTCGCCCGCGACGTCGTACACCTTCTCCTGCGCCGTGCCGTTCTCGATCCAGCCCTTGACGATCTGCACGCGCTGCAGCGGCGTGCCGGGCTGCGACGCCGTGCCGCCGTCGCGCTCGGCGCGCACCACGAAGCTCGGCGCGCCCGCGTTCGCCGCACCAGGCGCGCGCAGGTCGCCGCCCATCGGGACGCCGAGCGCGTAGCCCTTCGCGACCAGGTCCGGATCCGCGCATAGATCGTCCGGCAGGCCGAAGCCGCCGAAGAAGCGCACGCCGATGCGCGGACCGCTCGTGCCGTACGCCTCGCGGCGGCGCATCGCCTCGAAGAGCGCGTCGCGCGAGTTCTCCTCGGCGTAGAGCACCGCGAGCCCGCCGGGGTTGAACTCGATGTCGTCGGGCAGGCCGACCGGCACGTCGTCGGACGCGGGTGCGCCGGCGCCGCCGTGGCCGGGGTGGTTGCTCTCGTCGACTGCGCCCGGCGTGCCGAGGTGCGTGTCGGTGCTCGCGATGATGCCGAGCTTGAACGGATTGACGCCGAGCTTCTCCTCCTCGAGGAGTCCGGTCTTCAGCACGTTGCGCAGGAAGTTGTTGTCCTCCGGCGCGTGCCGCATCCACGACGAGAACTTGCCGCCGAAGTTGTCGTAGGGCAGCTTCTCGAAGCCGCACAGCTCGTCGCCGGCGTTCGCGCCGCCGAGCTGGCACTCCGAGTCGCCCTTGTGCTGCATGATCTCGGCCAGCGGCTCCGCCTCGACGCGCGTGCGCGCGTACGCGGCGTCGATCGGCGTGCCGTCCTCCTTGACGGTCTGGAACATGATGCCGCCGCTCAGGTTCGAGTTGTGCGGCACGATCACCGCGTCGCAGCGGTCGACCGACTTCCTGCACTCGGCGTCGATGCGGCGCCAGAGACCTTCCGCGCTGGGCTCGTCGACGTAGCTGATCGGCAGCTTCGGCACGGCCTCGTTCCGGAAGAGCACGTTGCGGTGCAGGTTGTTGGTGTTCGGACCGCCGGTCCACTCGTAGCCGACGAAGGTCGTGAAGGTGCACGCGCTCGTCCGGTCGTACGCGCCCTCGGCGGCGTCGCGGATCTCCTGCCACGGCGTGCGCGCGGCCTCGAGGCAGCCCGCGCCGTTCTCGCCGCAGAAGTTGAAGCGCCGGATCTTCTTCGGGTCGCCCGACGTGAGGCCGTTGATGAGGTAGAACGCGAGCCGCGGCCAGCGCCGGTAGATCATGCACGGCGGCGAGTCGTAGCCCGCGAGTCCCGGCGTGGTGCAGACGTCGAGCTCGCCGAAGAACTCCGCGTGGTCGGTGACCGCCGCGAAGTCGAGCGGGCGCGACAGGCGCAGCGTGCGGCGCGGCTTGCCGCTCGCGTCGAACGGCTGCAGCCCGACGGTTTCGCCGCGCGCGAAGCGGTAGGCATCTCCGGGGCGGTTGCGCGTGCCCTGCGTGCTCGCGTCGAGCGAGAACGCGGTGTGCACGTGCAGGTCGCCGAAGTACGGGCGGCGCAGCGGATCGAAGTGATCGCAGCGCGCGCGCTGCTCGGTGCGGACGAATGGCGGCTCGTCGACCGGTACGGTGTGCGCGGGATCGGCCGCGCGCGCGAAGGACGCGCCGAGCCCGAGGGCGACGCCGATCGCGAGCATGGCGCGCACGACGCGTCGGGCACGCACGTGCGACGTTCGGAAGGCTTCGCGGTCGTCCATCGGCGCGCTCACTCGAACAGGCGGACCACGTTCACCGCGTCGCCCCCCGCGACCAGCGGCGAGCGGTAGACCGGCAGCAGCGCGATGCCGAGCAGGACCACGATCGCCCCGACCGCGGCCGCCGTGCGCGCGCCGTCGGAGCGCAGCCCGCCGATCCAGCGCGACGCGTACTTCGCGATGACCCACGTCACGCCGACGAAGAGCAGCGTCTGCACGACGAAGAGCGTCGCGACGATGCGCGTGACCATGCCACCCTCGCTGAGCAGCATCGCGAGCACGAACGACGTCAGCTCGGCGAGCCAGAGCGTCGGTACGCGGCCGGTCTCGAAGAGCCAGTACGGAACGGGCAGCGCCACCAGCAGCGCGAGCCAGAGCAGACGGCGGATCAGAGTGGTCGACATCGAAGGTACGAGCCGGCGGACGCTCGCGGGCGCGCACCGGACGGGCTAGTCACGGAACCACGCGTCCGCGGGACGCGTCAACTCCGAATGGCATCCGAGACCTCATCGGCAGCGGACGGCGCGGGCCGTGGCGCGGAGCGTGCGCGTGGCCGCTTCGCTCCGTCGCCGACCGGCGATCTGCACCTCGGCTCCGCGGCGGCCGGCCTGATCGCCTGGCTGCTCGCACGCTCGGTGGGTGCGAGCTTCGTGCTCCGTGTGGAGGACATCGACACGCCGCGCGTGGTCCGCGGCATGGTCGAGCGCCAGCTCGACGACCTGCGCTGGCTCGGCCTCGACTGGGACGAGGGCCCGGACGTCGGCGGACCGTTCGCGCCGTACGCACAGTCGGAGCGCTTCGAGCTCTACGAGGAGGCGCTTGCAGACCTCGCGCGCCGCGGCCTGACCTACCTGTGCGACTGCTCGCGCGCCGAGGTCGCGCGCGTGGCGAGCGCGCCGCACGTCGGCGAAGAGGGGCCGCGCTACCCGGGCCTGTGCCGCGCGTTCGGCATGCGCGAGCGCGCGTGGAAGCGTCCGCCCGCGGTGCGGCTGCGCGTGCCCGACGACGCGGTGATCACCGTCCACGACCGCTTCCAGGGCGAGGTCCTGCAGGACGTCGCGCGCGCCGTCGGCGACTTCGTGCTGAAGCGCGGCGACGGCGTGTACTCCTACCAGCTCGCCGTCGTCGTCGACGACCTCGCGATGCGCATCGGCGAGGTCGTGCGCGCGGTAGACCTGCTCGACTCGGCGCCGCGTCAGGTGCTGCTCGCGCGTCTTCTCGGTGGAACGCCGCCGAGCTTCGCGCACCTGCCGCTGGTGCTCGCGCACGACGGTGCACGGCTCGCGAAGCGCGCGCACGGCGTGCCGATCCGCAACCGTCGCGACGCGGGGAAGAGCGCCGCGTCGCTCGTGGCGGAGCTCGCGTGGCTGCTCGGTCTGATCGACGCCGAGGCCGGAGAGATCACGCCGCGCGAGCTGCTTGCGTGCTTCGATCCGTCCAGGCTCGTCGGCGTGCGCGAGGTGCGGCTGCCGGCGTGAGCGGCGGCGTCCGGCGGTCGCTCGCGCGACTCGCCGGACACCGCTTCCGTCACGCGACGGACGTCAGACCTTCCACTCCGGCTTGCGCTTCGCCGCGAACGCGCGTGGACCCTCGACGTAGTCGGGGTGGTTCCAGTGCGCGTAGATGTAGCGCCAGCCGTTCTCGAGCGCGTCGAAGAGCCCGCGGTCGAGCGCTTCCCACATCGCGCGCTTGCTCGCGGCGATGGTCGCCGGCGAGAACTCGGCGATCGTAGCCGCGTGCTGCCTCGCGCGCTGCATCAGGTCGGCGTGCGGGACCACTTCGCTCACCAGCCCGAGCCGCAGCGCGGTCAGCGCGTCGAGGCGCTCCGTGCCCGAGAGCAGCATCATGCGCATCACCTCGCCGAACGGCATGCGGCGCATGAGGCCGATCGACTCGAGCGCGAACACCTGCCCGACGCGCACGTGCGTGTCGAAGAAGGTCGCGTGGTCGGCGGCGAGGATCAGATCGCCGTCGGCGACGAAGTGCAGCCCCGCGCCGAGGCACATGCCGTTCACCGCGACGATCACCGGCTTGTCGAAGCCGACGTGCAGGAAGTCGGTCGGCGTGCCGCGGTAGTACGGACCCTGCGACGGACCGTTGGTGCCGCCGATCGAGCCGGTCTCGGCCGCGTCCTTGAGGTCCGCGCCCGAGCAGAAGGCCTTCTCGCCGGCGCCGGTGAGGATCACCACGCGGACGCTCGCGTCCTCGCGCGCGCGGCGGAACGCTGCGGGCAGCTCGACCTTCAGCAGGTTCTTGTTGAGCGCGTTCATGCGCTCGGGGCGGTTCAGCGTCAGCGTGAGGACGTGTCCGTCCTGCTCGTACGTAAGCTCCTTGAACTCCAACGTCGTCTCCAATCGTCTCGTGTGTGCGGGGGCGGGGTGTCGCGTGATGCGCTCGACGCTCGCGTCAGGCGAGGTGGTACAGGCGCGCGCAGTTCTCGCCCGTGGCCTTGCGGCGCAGGGACGGATCGAGGCCGGCGAACGCCTCCTCGATCGCGCGCAGCGAGTGCGGGAACGGGCTGTCGGGGTGCGGGTAGTCGGACGCCCACATCACGTTGTCGGCGCCGATCAGCGGCAGCAGCTTCGGTCCGAGCGGCTCCTCCTCGAAGGTCACCATGACTTGACGGTGGAAGATCTCGCTCGGCTTCTGCTTGATGCGATAGTCCTTCGCCGCAGCGCCGTGCTTCGCGAACGACGCGTCCATGCGCTCGATCACGTACGGCACCCAGCCGATGCCGGCCTCGGCGAGCACGAGGCGCATCTTCGGGTTGCGCTCGAGCGCGCCCGACATGACCATCGCGACCAGCGGCTCGTCCATCTGCATCGGCGTGATCGCGGCCCACGCGGCGAGCTTCCAGCTCGCGGGATCGAGGTCGATCAGCGAGCCGCCGCCGCCGATGTGGAAGCTGATCGGCAGCTCGTGGTTCGCCGCCGCCTGCCACAGCGCCTCCCACTGCGGGTCGATGATGCGCGTCTCGAAGCAGTACAGGATCGCGCCGCGGTGGCCGAGCCTCGCGACGCGCTCGAGCTCCGCGACGGCGGCGCCCGCGTCGTGCGACGGCAGCACCGGCAGCACGCAGAGGCGCTGGCGGTCGATCGCGTTGAACTCCGCGGCCCAGTCGTTGTACGCGCGCAGGCACGCCGCCTTGAGCTCGACGTCGTCGATCTGCAGGCCGAGCAGCGACGGTCCGTAGATCACCGACGACCAGATGCCGTCGCGGTCCATGTCCGAGAGGCGCAGCTCCGGCGTGCTGGCGCGGAGCCCGTCGTCGTCGGGAAGTCCGGCGCGCAGGATCGCGCTGTAGCCGGCGCGCGAGGGGCCACTCGGCCCGAGCACCTTGTCGCCGGCCTTCCAGAGCTTCATCGGCCCCGCATCGACGACGCGCGGCGCGCCCGCGCGCAACGGCTGCGGCATGCGCGCCTGCCAGAGGTCCGGCGGCAGCGCCCACAGGTCGATGTGGTCGTCGCAGGAGAAGATCCGCTCGTCGGCCGCCATGGGCATGCCCTCCATCGCCGCGCCTAGCACGGTGGCGCGCTTCAGGTCGACAGATCGGGCAGCGGCAGCCCGCGCTCGCGCAGCGACGCGGCGACGCGCAGCGCGTAGTTGCCCAGCGCGAGGAAGGCCACCGACCCGAGGAACAGGACCACCGTGTAGACCCACAGGTTGAAGCGCTCGAAGAGCCCGCCGTGGCAGCCGTAGATCGTGCACTGGCCGCCGAGCGCGAACAGGAAGGCGTTGTGGGTCAGCATCTGGCCGAGATACAGGCCGAGCGAGTGCTGCCCGAGCCACGACAGCGCCTCGCGGACGCGGTCGTACGGCGCGATCGCGCGCACCGCGAGCAGCAGCAGGATCGTCAGCGGCAGCTCGAGCAGGCGGTTCGCGATCGGTGCCCACACGGTGAAGCGGGTGCGCGCGCCGATCACCACGAGCAGTACGTACGCGACCGCCGACACCGCGAGCGTTCCGCGGCCGAGCCGGCCGATATACGGCGCGAGCAGCATGCCGAACGCGACGTGCAGGAAGAAGCGCGGCGACAGCGCCATCCAGCCGGCGAGGCCGAGCGTCTGCCGGATCTGCATGATCCAGATCAGCGTCACCAGCGTGATGGCCCCGCAGACCGCGACCAGCCAGCCGATGCCGCGTCGCTGCGCGAAGTAGTGGAACAGCGGGAAGAGCAGCACCAGCTGGACGATCACGGTGATGAACCAGCCCGTGCCGACCTGCTTCAGGTAGCCGACCGCGTGGTAGAACGGCAGGCTGATCGTGACGCGAACGGTCGGCGGCTCGAAGACGAGCACCAGCACCCACCAGACGACCAGCGTCGCCCAGGCCGGCACCAGGATCCGCTTGACGCCGCGCTCGTACCACAGCAGCGCGCGCCCGCTCGGGCTCCGTCGGCCGAACCAGGACTCCGAGTTCACGCCGAACAGCACGAGGAAGATCGGAACAGCGTGCACGAACAGCAGCGTCATCGGCCAGCTGTCCTCGCCGAGCACGGTCGAGTGGATCAGCGTGACGCCGAGGATCGCGACACCCTTGACCATGTCGATCTCGGGCAGGCGTTCGGCGGGGCGGGACGGCGGCACGCGCCGGACGGTAGCGGATCGCTTCCGGCGCGGACAAGACGCGCTGCGGAGGGCGGCGCGCGCGATGCGGCGCCGCGCCGAAATCGCTTGGACCGGGCGGCCCGATCCTGATAGCCCGTCGAGGATAGCGCTCGCTACATTGCGCGGCCCCGGCGTGCGGCCGCGGGAGATCCCGACATGACGACACAACTCGCGGACGGCGCGGCCGACGTGCGCCGCTACGACCTCTTCATCGACGGCAAGTTCGTCCCGGCCGCGTCGGGGAAGACCTTCCTCACGACGAACCCCGCCAACGGCGAGGTCGTGGGCGAGATCGCCGAGGGCGACGCGGCCGACATCGACCGCGCCGTCGCCGCGGCGCGCGCCTGCTACGAGAACGTCTGGTCGCAGATCCCGGTGCAGGAGCGCGGCAAGCTGCTGATGCGCGTCGCGAAGCTCCTGCAGGACCGCATGATGGACATCGCGTCGGTCGAGTCGCTCGACATGGGCGGCCCGCAGATGTGGACCGTCGGCACCGCGATGCAGGCCGTCGACGTGTTCGAGTACTGGGCCGGCATGGCGAGCAAGATCCAGGGCGAGGTGAACCCCTCGATGATGCCCGGCGAGTCGCTGAACTACGTGCTGCGCGAGCCGCTCGGCGTCGTCGGCGGCATCACGCCGTGGAACGGCCCGCTGATCATGGCCGCGTGGAAGACCGCGCCCGCGATCGCGTGCGGCAACGCAGTCGTGCTGAAGCCCGCGGAAGTGTCGCCGATGAGCGCGCTCGAGCTCGCGAGGCTGTTCCAGGAAGCCGGCGCGCCGGACGGTCTCTTCAACGTCGTGCCGGGCTACGGTCCCACCGCCGGCGCGGCGCTCGCAGCGCATCCCGACGTCGACAAGATCGCCTTCACCGGCGAGACGTCCACCGGGCAGGAGGTCGCGCGCGGCGCGATCTCGAACCTCAAGCTCGTCACGCTCGAGCTCGGCGGCAAGTCGCCGCACATCATCTTCGACGACGTCGACGTCGACCGCGCGGTCGCGAACGCGATGTTCGGCATCTTCACCAACTGCGGGCAGATCTGCACGTCCGGCTCGCGCATCTTCGTGCACGAGAGGATCCACGACGAGTTCGTCGAGAAGCTGGTCGCGCGCGCGAAGGCGATCCGCATCGGCGATCCGTTCGATCCGATGACGCAGCTCGGTCCGCTGGTCTCGCAGGAGCAGTTCGACCGCGTGTCGAGCTACGTGAAGATCGGCCGCGAGGAGGGCGCGAAGATGCTCTGCGGCGGAAAAAGGCCGGACGGCGCGCAGTACGCGAAGGGCCAGTACTTCGAGCCGACGGTGTTCGTCGACGTCGACAACAGGATGCGCGTCGCGCAGGAGGAAATCTTCGGACCGGTGGCGTGCGTGCTGAAGTTCAAGGACGAGGCGGACGCGCTCGCGAAGGCCAACGACATCGTCTACGGCCTCGCGGCCGGCATCCAGACCAACGATCTGAAGCGCGCGCACAAGCTCGCGCGCCGTCTGAAGGCCGGCAGCGTCTGGATCAACACGTACCACCGCATCGAGACCAGCTGCCCGTTCGGCGGCTACAAGATGTCGGGCTACGGACGCGAGAACGGCGTCGGCATGGTCAACTACCTGACGCGCACCAAGAGCGTCGCGGTGGACCTGAACGACTTCGTCATGGACCTCTTCGCCTGACTCTCGCGGGCGTCAGGCAGCGCGCAGGCGCCGTTCTGCTGCTGGCGGCCTGCGTCGCGCTCCCGCTCGCGGGATGCGCGCCGCGGGCCGCGCGGCACGCGTCGGCGTCCGACGCGGACGCGGCGTCGCGCGCCGAGCGCACCGTGACCACGGGTGTGCTCGCCGCACCGATCCGCTTCCTCGCCGACGACGCGCTCGAGGGCCGCGGTCCCGGGACGCGTGGCGACGCGCTCACGCGGCTCTACCTCGCGAGCACGCTCGGCCTGCTGGGCCTCGAGCCTGCCTTCCCGGGCGGGTCGTACGAGCAGCCGGTCGAGCTGCTCGGCGTGACGACGCACGCGCCGCGCGTGTGGACGTTCCGCGCCGGCGGCAAGAGTGCCGCGCTCGCCGACGGCACGGACTTCGTCGCGTCGAGCGGCGTCGCGGCCGCGCGCGCGGAGATCCGCGACGCGGAGCTGGTGTTCGCCGGCTACGGCATCCAGGCGCCCGAGTTCGGCTGGGACGACTTCAAGGGCGCCGACCTGCGCGGCAAGGTGCTCGTGCTGCTGAACGACGATCCCGACTGGGATCCGGGCCTGTTCGGCGGTCCGCGCCGGCTCTACTACGGCCGCTGGACGTACAAGTTCGAGAGCGCGGCGCGGCAGGGCGCGGTCGGCGCGATCATCGTGCACACGCCGAAGTCGGCGGGCTACCCGTGGCAGACGGTGCGCACGTCGTGGACCGGCGAGAACTCGCGCCTCGCGGAAGCGCCGCAGGGCCGCGGCCTCGCGGTCGAGGCGTGGATCACCGACGCGGCCGCGCGCCGCGTGGCCGTGCTCGCCGGCCGCGATCTCGACCACCTCGTCGCCGCAGCGCGCTCGCGCGACTTCGCGCCCGTCCCGCTCGGCGTCGCGACGTCGCTCGTGCTCGACAACGACGTGCGGCGCTATGCGACCGCGAACGTCGCCGCGTGGCTCCCCGGACGCGATCCGAAGCTCGCCGACGAGGTCGTCGTGTACAGCGCGCACCACGACCACTTCGGCATCAAGACCTCGCCCGACGGGAAGCGCGAGATCTACAACGGCGCGCTCGACAACGCGGCGGGTGTGGCGCAGATGCTCGCGATCGCGCGCGCGTTCACTGCTCTGCCGGAGCCGCCTCGGCGCTCGATCCTCTTTCTCGCCGTCGCGGCGGAGGAGCAGGGCCTGCTCGGCTCCGAGTACTTCGTCAAGCATCCGCCCGTGCCGGTGCGGCAGATGATCGCGAACCTGAACGTCGACGGCGGCAACGTCTTCGGCCGCACGACGGACATCGGCGTCGTCGGTCTCGGCAAGTCGTCGCTCGACGACCAACTCGCGGTGGCCGCCGCGGCGCAGGGCCGCACGCTCGCCGACGATCCGTTCCCCGACCGCGGCATGTTCTACCGCTCCGACCAGCTCAACTTCGCGCGCGCCGGCGTGCCCGCGCTCTTCCCGCGCCCGGGCGTGCTCTACGTCGGGCATCCTCCGCAGTGGGGCACGGAGCAGGTCGACGCGTGGATCGAGCGCAACTACCACCAGGCGAGCGACGACTGGGATCCGTCGTGGGATCTCACCGGAATGGTCGACGACGCGCGGCTGCTGTTCCGCACCGGACTCTCGACCGCCGACGCCGACGCGCCGCCGAAGTGGCGTCCCGGCGACGAGTTCGCGCCCGCCCGCTGACGCGCGTTCTCAGGCCGCGTCGGCGGCGTTGCGTTCGCCCGCCGGACGCGCGGAGATCGCCGCGCGCGCGACGCTCGCATAGCTCTCCACGTCGAAGCGCCGCGTGCCCCACCAGTAGCGCGTGGTCGTGCCGGACCAGTTGTTGGTGATGCGGCCGGACTCGGTCTTGTACCAGCTGTGCGGCGTGCGGGCCCAGACGGTGCGGCTCAGCTCGCGTTGCGTCTGCGTGTCGAAGGCCTGCTGCACCTCGGGCTTGACGTCGAGGAAGGCGAGGTCGCGGTCGATCAGCGTGCGGATCGCCTGCAGGATGTAGCCGGTCTGGCACTCGATCATGAAGATGATCGAGTTGTGGCCGAGGTTCGTGTTGGGACCGTACATCAGGAAGAGGTTCGGGTAGCCCGACACGGTGATGCCGCGGTACGCGCGTGCGCCTTCGCGCCAGTCGTCGTCGAGGCTGCGGCCGCCGCGTCCGGTGATGCGCATGGGTGCCAGGAAGCGCGTCGACTCGAAGCCGGTCGCGAACACGAGCGCGTCGCACGCGTGCTTGACGCCGTCCTGCGTGACGATGCCGTCGCTCTCGACGTGGTCGATGCCGCTCGTCTCCAGCTCGACGTTCGGGCGCACCAGCGCCTGGTAGTAGTCGTCGGAGATCAGGATGCGCTTGCCGCCGACGGGGTAGTCGGGAACGAGTGCCGCGCGCATCTTCGGATCGGGAACGACGTCGCGGATGTACTGCTCCGCGAATCTTCGCGTCTGCTCGGCGATGAAGCGGTTGCCGAGGAAGGCCGGGAAGCGGATCTCGAAGCTGAGCCAGATCCACCAGCGGTAGAGCTTCGCGAGGCCGGGGACGTTCGCGAACAGCCACTTCTCGCGCTCGGAGTACGATCGGTCGTTGCGCGGCAGCAGCCAGTTGGCGCTGCGCTGGAATACGCTCAGCCGACCGACCTCGCGCGCGATCTCCGGAATGAACTGGATCGCGCTCGCCGCGTTGCCGATCACCGCGACGCGCTTGCCGCCGAGATCGTACGCGTGGTTCCAGCGCGCCGAGTGGAAGCGCTCGCCGGCGAAGCTCTCGAGTCCGGGGATCTCCGGGACGTACGGCCGGTTCAGCTGCCCGACCGCGCAGACCAGCACCTCGGCCTCGATCTGCTCGCCGGACGCCGTCGCGAGACGCCACACGCCGGCGCTCTCGTCGAACGCGGCGCTCGCGATCTCGGTGCGGAAGCGGACGTGCGGCAGCAGCCCGTACTTCCGCGCGCAGTGCTCCATGTACTCCTGGATCTCGGGCTGCGGCGACCACTTCCGCGACCAGTCGGTCTTCTGCTCGAACGAGAAGCAGTAGGCCATCGACGGCAGGTCGCAGGCGGCGCCGGGGTAGCTGTTGTCGCGCCACGTGCCGCCGACGCGGTCCTCCTTCTCGTAGATCGTGAAGTCGTGGATCCCGGCCTCCTTCAGCTTGATGCCGAGGCACAGACCCGAGAACCCGGAGCCGATGATCGCGATGCGCCTGCGCGCCTGAGAAGGGACGGTCACTGCTGCTTCCTCCGAAACGGAATCGAACGCGTTCAGTGTGCGCGATTCCGTGCCCCTGACCAGTAGCTTTCGATCCGGTTGCGCCTCCACCCGCTCGGCGCGGCGCCGGGTTGGCGGCGCCGGGCGCGGCGATCTAAGGTCCGCCGGGATCGACGAGCCGGCCGTGGCCTACACCGTCAAGGAAATCTACTACACGCTGCAGGGCGAGGGCGCGCGCACCGGTCGCGCCGCGGTGTTCTGTCGCTTCTCCGGCTGCAACCTCTGGACCGGCCGCGAGGAGGACCGCGCGTCCGCCGCGTGCTGGTTCTGCGACACCGACTTCGTCGGCACGGACGGCCCGGGCGGCGGACGCTTCGCGACCGCCGACGACCTCGCGTCCGCGATCGTCGACTGCTGGCACGAGTCCTCGGACGTCGACGAGGGGGCGCGGCCGTACGTGGTGTTCACCGGCGGCGAGCCGCTGCTGCAGCTCGACGCGGCGCTGGTCCGGGCCTGCCACGCGACCGGGTTCGAGATCGCAGTCGAGACCAACGGCACCATCCCGCCGCCGCCGGGCATCGACTGGCTGACCGTCAGCCCGAAGCCCGGCTCCACGCTCGTCGTGACGCGCGGGCAGGAGCTGAAGCTGGTCTACCCGCACGACGTGGACCCCGCGGACGTCGAGGGCCTCGCCTTCGAGGTGCTCTACCTGCAGCCGCTCGACGGCCCCGGGCGCGAGGAAAACACAGCGCTCACGCTGGACTACTGCCGGCGCCACCCGCGCTGGCGGCTCAGCCTCCAGACCCACAAGCTGCTCGGGATACCGTAGTAACGAAACGGGGGACTCTGTCCCCCTCTCTCGCCGCGGCGGAGCCGCGGCGATTCACTCCCCCGGCTCGGCTTCGCCTCGGCCACTCGCCTTCGGCTTCGCGGGTGGGCCGGTGCCGGCCGGGAGAGACCTGCCCCGTGGTCGGAGGCAGCGCCGCGCAGCCGATTGCAGGGCACGTGCCTCGACAGCCCGCAAATCCGACTTATGGTCGGCCGCATGGAAAAAATGCGTCTCGTTGCCCTGGACGACACCGTCGTCTTCCCGGGCATGACGGTCACCCTGCCTCTCGAAGTCGGCGATGCGAGTACGGTCCTGCTGCTGCCCCGCCACGCGAACGAGTACGCAAAGGTCGGGACGGTCGCTGAGGTCGTCGAGAAGATCCGGATGCCGGGCGGCGGCAACGCCGTCCTCGTGAACGGCACCCGCCGTGGCATTCCGGGCCAGGCGCAGACCGACACGCGCGGCAATCTTCAGGTCGAGGTGGAGGTCCACACGGACGAGACTCCGCCGCCGAGCCGCGTCCAGCAGCTGGAGCGCGAGTACCGCGCCGTCGTCGAGGAGATCCTCGACCTGCGCGGCGCAGACGATCGCGTGCGCGCCTTCGTTCGCGCCATCACCGAGCCCGGCGCCCTCGCAGACACCTCGGGCTACGCGCCCGACCTGACCTTCGCGCAGAAGGTCCAGATCCTCGAGACGCTCGACGTGGTCGACCGCCTCGAGCTGTCGCTGCGCTTCCAGCACGAGCGTCTCGCCGAGCTGCAGCTGCGCAAGCGCATCCGCGAGGACGTCGACTCCGGCACGCAGAAGCAGCAGCGGGAGTACCTGCTGCGCAAGCAGATGGAGTCGATCCGCAAGGAGCTCGGCGACGACAACGGCTCCGTGGTCGACGAGTACCGCGCGAAGATCGAGGACGCGGGCATGCCCGAAGACGTCAAGGCGCAGGCCGAGCGCGAGCTCGGACGCCTCGACCGCATGGGCGAGCAGAGCCCCGAGTCGTCGATGATCCGCACGTACCTCGACTGGCTGATCGCCGTGCCGTGGTCGCAGCGCTCCGAGGAGAAGCTCGACCCGGTGAACGCGCGCCAGATCCTCGACGAGGACCACGCCGGTCTCGACGACGTCAAGCGCCGCATCACCGAGTACCTCGCGGTGCGGAAGCTGCGCGTCGAGCGTGGCGTCGCCGACGACAAGCGCTCGGGCGTGATCCTCACGCTCATCGGCCCTCCGGGCACCGGCAAGACGTCGATCGGCGAGTCGATCGCACGCGCGACGGGACGCAAGTTCGTGCGCATGTCGCTCGGCGGCGTGCGCGACGAGGCCGAGATCCGCGGTCATCGCCGGACGTACATCGGCGCGCTGCCGGGCCGTCTGGTGCGCGCGCTGCGCGACGCCGGGACGATGAACCCGGTCATCATGCTCGACGAGGTCGACAAGGTCGGCTCCGACTGGCGCGGCGATCCCTCTGCCGCGCTTCTGGAAGTTCTCGACCCGGCGCAGAACCACTCGTTCCGCGACCACTACCTCGACGTCGAGCTCGACCTGTCGCAGGTGCTGTTCATCGCGACGGCCAACGTCGCGGATACGATCCCCGGTCCGCTGCTCGACCGCATGGAGGTGATCCGCTTCGACGGCTACACGGTCGCGGAGAAGACCTCGATCGCACGCGGCTACCTTTGGCCGCGGCAGACCGAGCGCAACGGCCTCCGTCCCGAGGAGGTCTCGGTCGACGACGACACGCTGCGCCTGATCGTCGCGGACTACACGCGCGAGGCCGGCGTGCGGCAGCTCGACCGCGAGCTCGGCACGATCCTGCGCAAGGCCGCGACGCGCATCGCCTCGAACGAGGCGACTCCTCCGATCACCATCGACACGGCGTTCGTGCGCGAGGCGCTCGGCCGTCCGAAGTTCTTCCAGGAGGCGGCGAGCCGCACGGCGGTGCCGGGTGTCGCGACCGGTCTCGCGGTGACCGGAACGGGCGGCGACGTGCTGTTCGTCGAGGCCGCGGCGATGCCGGGCAACGACGGGCTGGTGCTGACGGGCCAGCTCGGTGACGTCATGAAGGAGTCGGCGCGCATCGCGCTCAGCTACGTCCGCAGCCACGCGGGCGAGCTCGGCGTCGACCGCGCGTCGTTCAAGAGCCGCGAGTTCCACATCCACGTGCCGGCGGGTGCGACGCCGAAGGACGGCCCGAGCGCGGGCGTGACCATCGTCACGGCGGTCACGTCGCTGCTCACCGGACGTCCGGTCAAGCACACGGTGGGCATGACCGGCGAGGTCACGCTGCAGGGTCGCGTGCTGCCCATCGGCGGCCTGAAGCAGAAGGTGCTCGCGGCGCACGCGGCGGGGCTCACCGACGTGATCCTGCCCGAGCGCAACGCCCCGGACCTCGAGGAGGTCCCGGCGGAAGTGCGCGAGCGCATGCGCTTCCACCCGGTCGCGTCGATCGACGAGGTGCTGGCGATCGCGCTGGTGCCGAACGGAGCCGCGATGGCGGCGTGACGCACGAGGCCATCGGCAGGACGTGCCACCGGGCCGGCTGCGCGGTGTAGAAAACGCCCCCGCGCGGTGTCGCGATTCGAGCCCCGAGGCTCGCTCGCGGACACTCGCGGGGGCGTTCGCGTGTGCCGCCGCACGCATGGCGCGGACCGGGGCACGGCGTCGCGCGGCCGGCGTCTTGCTTCGCTGGGCTTCGTGCCGAGCTTCGATGTGCAGGCTAGCGCCGTTCTCGCAGCACCACGGGATCTCGTGTGGAGCCGTCTGGTCGACCGCGACGCGGTCTCCGGCTGGCTCGACGACGTCGATCACCTGACCGGCTCGCCGGGGCGCTTCGCGACGCAGTGCGCCGCGGAGCCCTGCGTCGGCCCGATCGAGGGACGCGTCCTGGCGATCGAGCGCGAGCGCCGCCTGCGCGTGGTGCTGCGGGCGCCGTGGCGCCTGCTGCGCGAGATCGAGCTCGACCTCCGGCTGGAGCCCGCCGAGGTCGGCACCATCCTCTCGGTCGACGCGACCTGGCATCTGAGCTGGCTCGGCTGGCTCGTCCGTCCCCTCGTCCGGCTGCGCGCCGACATCGCGCTGCGCCGGGCCGCGCGCGGCTTCCGCGCCGCGGTCGAGGACGAGGCGGCCCGTCGCCGGCGGCGCGCCTCGCGTGCGGCGTCGCCCGACGCGCACCTCGCCTCTCCGTCGCAGGACGCACTGCTGCTCCGCACCGCGAGCTGACGCGCCCGCCGCCCGGGCCGTGGCGTCAGCGGACGGGCACGATATAACCATCGCACGAGCCGCCCTTGACGGCCGCGGTCAAGTGCCGATTCGCATTGAAGAAACGGCACTGTCCGACCGTCATACGGGGCGCGGGACGAGTGTCCCGATCGGAGGAGAGCTCAGCGATGGTGAAACGGATCTTCCTGTTCATGGCGGTGAACGTCCTGGTCGTTCTGACGATCTCGGTGCTGCTCAGCGTTCTCGGGATCCAGCCGTACCTGCGGGCCAACGGCATCGACTACGGTTCGCTCGCGGCCTTCTGCCTGGTCTGGGGCATGGGCGGCGCCTTCATCTCGCTCGCCCTGTCGAAGGTCATGGCGAAGTGGTCGATGGGCGTGCAGATCATCGACCCGAACACCACCGACCCGACGCTGCGTGCGCTGGTGCGCGCCGTCGACCGCCTCGCGCAGTCGGCCGGCATCCCGATGCCCGAGGTCGGCATCTACGAGTCACCCGAGGTCAACGCGTTCGCGACCGGCCCGACGAAGCGCAGCTCGCTCGTCGCCGTCTCGACCGGGCTCCTGCAGCGCATGGACCAGCCGGAGGTCGAGGGCGTGCTGAGCCACGAGATCGCGCACGTCGCGAACGGCGACATGGTCACGATGACGCTGATCCAGGGCGTGGTGAACGCCTTCGTGATGTTCCTCGCGCGCGTGATCGCGTTCGCGGCGGCGCAGTTCATGTCGCGCGACCGCGACGACAACGAGGGAATGTCGTACGGGATCTACTTCCTCGTGCAGTTCGTGTGCGAGATCGTGTTCATGGTGCTCGGCACGATCGTCGTCGCCTGGTTCTCGCGCTGGCGGGAGTTCCGTGCCGACGCGGGCGGCGCGCAGATCGGCGGACGCGAGCGCATGATCGGTGCGCTCGAGGCCCTGCAGCGCACGGTGGAGATCCGGGATCCGCGCCCGCAGGAAGCGGTCGCGACGCTCAAGATCTCCAACCCGAACGGCATGATGCGCTTCTTCATGACGCATCCGCCGCTCGAGGAGCGCATCGCGCGCCTGCGCGCGGCCGCCTGAGCGCGGACGACACCGTTCGTGGGGTGAACGAGAGGCCGCCGGTTCGTACCGGCGGCCTCTTCTGCGTCCGGGGTCAGCGGAAGGCGGGCATCACGCGCTCGGCGAACAGCTCGAGCGTCTCGATGCGCGGGTTGCGGCCGAAGCTGATGACGAAGCTGGTCGCACCCATCGCGACCGACTTCCGAACGCGCTCGACGCACTGCTCGGGCGTGCCGGTGATGTTGAGGTCGCTGCCGCCGGAGAGGAAAGGCAGCTCGGCGCAGATCGCCTCTGTGGCACGCTGCGCCTCGGCCTCGGTCTCGGCGATCGCGCCCAGCGTCTGCTGCGAGATCTCGATGGTGTCGAAGTCGCGCTTGACGTGGTCGCAGTGGGCGCGCAGGACGTCGAGCTTCTTCGGCAGGTCGCGGTGCGCCCAGCCGAGGTTGTTCCAGACGTTCGCGTGCTCGGCGACGATGCGCAGCAGCACGCGCTCGCCGGTGCCGCCGACGAGGATCGGCGGATGCGGCTCCTGCACGGGGCGCGGGCGGCACCAGGCGTCCTCGATGTGGAACTGCTCGCCGAAGAACGTCGCCGGCTCCTCGGTCCACATCTTCCGGAGAATCGTCAGCGACTCGTCGAGCTCCTTGAGGCGCGTCCCGATCGACGGGAAGGGCAGGCCGTAGGCCGTGTACTCCTGCTGGTGCCAGCCCGCGCCCATGCCGAGGATGAAGCGGCCGTTCGACACGTGGTCGAGCGTCGCCGCCATCTTCGCGAGCACCGCGGGATGGCGGTAGCTGACGCAGAGGACGAGGTGTCCGAGACGGACGCGCTCGGTCAGTGCGGCGAGTGCCGTGACCTCGGTCCAGCCTTCGTGAATCGGCTGCGTGGCGTCGGGGATGCCGAAGAAGTGATCGACGGCCCAGACGGAGTCGTAGCCGAGACGGTCACAGGCCTGCGCGACCTTCACGGCGTCGTCCCACGTGCTGCCGTGCTGCGGCAGGCACACGCCGAAGCGGATTGGATGGCGTGGCATCGCTCGCGCCGTCGTAACAGGTGCGCGCCGGGGTCTGCCAGCGTCTCCGGCGCGTCACTCGGTCGACGACGCCGGCGCGCGCGCGGTCAGTCCTTCCCGGCCTCGTCGTGCGCGTGGTCATGATCGTGATCGTGGTCGTGATCATGATCGTGGCCGTGGCGGTGATGGTCGTGCTCGTCCTCGTCGTCCTCGGGATCGGGCGGGTCGAGCGGCAAATCGAGCAGCGGCTTGGCGCGCAGCATCTCGGCAACCGCGGGCACCGCTTTCTGCAGCGTATCGAAGCGGGCCGTGGCTCCGCCGACCTTCCGCGCCAGCAGCTCCTCGTATTCGTCGACGGCCGTCTTCAGCGAGTCGCCGCAGCCGTCCTTGACGGAGCCGTCCTCGTGCAGGTTCTCGTTGACCTTGTCGGCGAGCTCGTCGAGCCTCTCGCCGGCCTTGCGGCTCAGCTTCGTGCCCACGTGCTCCGCCCACAGCGCGTGGAACGCGCGCGCGGCCGGGACGTCACGGCGCAGTCCCGAGCTCAGCGCGAACAGGCGCTCGGCCACCGCGCGCAGCGAGTTCATGCCGCGGCGGCTGTGGAAGGCGTTGAGGCGTGCGAGCCGGTCGCGCAGCTTCTCCGGCGTCCCGCCCTCGGCGAGGAGCCCAAGGCAGCTTTCGAATTCGTCGAGGGAGAGATTCGCCATGATCCGGTGGGTGTAACGACCTCCCCCGGGCGTCTCAAGGACCTGCGGCCCGTCGTCCGCGCCTTGAGGAAGCGCCCCGGCTGGCCTATCGACAGGGGCGGATGGGGCTCTTTCTCCTGCGCAGGCTCGTGCAGATGGTGCCCTTGCTGATCGGGATCACCTTCCTGTCGTTCCTGATCGTCGATCTCGCCCCCGGCGACTTCTTCTCGAGCCTGGCGCTCAACCCTTCGATCTCGCCCGAGGCGATCGAGCAGATGAAGAAGAGCTTCGGCTATGGCGAGCCGCTGCCGGCGCGCTATCTCGCCTGGCTCGCGCAGGCGGTGCAGGGCGACCTCGGGCTGTCGGTCGCGCACCGCGTGAGCGTGCTGACGCTGATCGGGCAGCGCGTGGTGAACACGCTGATCCTGTCGGTGGCGGCGCTGCTGGTGACCTGGCTGCTCGCGATCCCGCTCGGCGTCGTGATCGCCGTGCGGCGCGGACGCTTCTCGGACAAGGCGCTGTCGCTGCTCGGCTTCCTCGGCATGTCGCTACCGAACTTTTTTCTTGCGTTCCTGCTGCTGCGTCTCGCGCTGCTCACCGGCTGGTTCCCGGTCGGCGGCTCGGTGTCGTTCGACTACGAGTACCTGTCGCCGGCGGCGAAGGTGCTCGACCGGCTGCACCACCTGATCCTGC
Source organism: Binatia bacterium (assembly GCA_046327915.1). Taxonomy (GTDB): domain Bacteria; phylum Desulfobacterota; class Binatia; order UBA12015; family UBA12015; genus VGTK01. The sequence goes on from JAXLXO010000024.1 coordinate 95,968, forward strand.
CGACGATCGTGCTCGCGACGAGCGGGATGGCGAGCCTGATGCGCCTCATGCGCGGCGCGATCCTCGACCTGCAGCGCGCGGACTTCGTGCGCACCGCGCGCGCCAAGGGACTCGCGGAGCGCACGGTGCTCTTCAAGCACGTGCTGCGCAACGCGCTGAATCCGTTCATCACGCTCGCGGGCTACGAGCTGGGTACGCTGCTCGGCGGTGCCGCGCTGGTCGAGAGCGTGATGAACCTGCAGGGTCTCGGCTCGCTGATGCTCGAGGCCGTGCTCGCGCTCGACATCTATCTCGTGATGGGCTCGGTGCTCATCGGCTCGCTGATGCTGCTCTTCGGCAACCTGCTCGCCGACGTGGCGCTCGCATTCTCCGACCCGCGCATCGACCTCGGCGCATCGAGGACGCAGTGATCGAGCCCGGCGGAGGGATCGAGGGCGAGCTGCTTTCGACCACGGGCACGCCGCCGCGCCGCTGGCGCTGGCGCGCGGGCCTGAGCGGAGCCATCCTGCTCTTCCTCTACGCGGTCGCGGCGCTCGCGCCGTGGATCGCGCCGTACGAGCCCGGACGCCAGTTCCGCCGCTCGCCCAACGCGCCGCCGATGCTGCTGCACGTCGCGTCGCCGTCGCGCTGGATGTCGGAGGGGCTGCTCTACGTGCACCCGCAGCGCATGGTGGACAGCCTGCGCCGCCGCTACGAGATCGAACGCGACGCGCGCATCCCGCTGCGCTTCTTCGCGCGCGGCCACCTGCTGGTCACCGCCGACCCGAACGAGCACTACTTCCTGCTCGGCAGCGACGCGCTCGGACGCGACCTGTTCTCGCGCCTCGTGCACGGCTCGCGCATCAGCCTCGCGGTCGGCGTCGTCGGCGTGGTGATCAGCCTCGGTCTCGGCACGCTGGTCGGCCTGGTCGCGGGCTACGTCGGCGGGCGTACGGACGACGTCCTGATGCGCCTCTGCGAGGTCATGATGGCGCTGCCGTCGTTCTACTTCCTGCTCGCCCTCGCGGCGGTGATCCCGCCGGGACTCTCGTCCGCGCAGACCTTCGTGCTGATCGTCGTGCTGATGAGCTTCATCCGCTGGGCGGGCTTCGCGCGCGTGATCCGCGGCATGGTGACCTCGATCCGCGAGCTCGAGTACGTGCAGGCGGCGCGCGCGCTCGGCGCGGGGCGCGCGCGAACGATCGTGCGCCACGTGGTGCCCGCGACGCTCGGCTACACGGTGGTCGCGGCGACGCTCGCGATCCCGGGCTTCATCCTCGGCGAGAGCGCGCTGTCGCTGCTGGGGCTCGGCATCCAGGAGCCGAGCACCAGCTGGGGCTCACTGCTGAAGGACGCCAACAATCTGACCAACCTCGACAAGTACCCGTGGATCCTCGCGCCCGGCGTGTGCATCGCGATCACCACGATGGCGTTCAACTTCCTCGGCGATCAGCTGCGCGACCGCCTCGACCCGCGCGCGGAGACGCGTCCGTGACGCAGGCCGCGCACGCGCCGTCGCGCACCGAGCCGCTGCTCGAGGTGCGGGATCTCGTGGTCGAGTTCGAGACGCCGCGCGGCACCGTGCGCGCGATCGACGGCGTCAGCTTCGCGATCGCTCCGGGCGCGACGCTCGGACTGGTCGGCGAATCGGGCTGCGGCAAGAGCGTCACCTCGCTCGCGATCCTGCGCCTGCTCGACGGCAACGCACGCGTCCGCTCCGGGTCGATCCGCTTCGAGGGGCGCGATCTCCTCGCGTTGCCCGAGGACGAGATGCGGAAGCTGCGCGGCGCGCGCGTCGCGATGATCTTCCAGGAGCCGTCGACGTCGCTGAACCCGGTGTTCACCGTCGGCGCGCAGGTCGCGGAGGCGCTGCGCCTGCACCGCGGGCTGTCGCGTGCGGACGCGTGGAGCGGTGCCGTCGATCTGCTGCGCATGGTCGAGATCCCCGACGCCGAGCGTCGCGCGCGCTCGTATCCGCACGAGATGTCGGGCGGGATGAAGCAGCGGGTGATGATCGCGATGGCGATCTCGTGCGAGCCCGCGCTGCTGATCGCCGACGAGCCCACCACCGCGCTCGACGTGACGATCCAGGCGCAGATCCTCGATCTGCTGCGCAGCCTGAAGGACCGCCTCGGCATGAGCCTGCTGCTCATCACGCACGATCTGGGCGTGGTCGCGGCGGAGGCCGACGAGGTCGCCATCATGTACGCGGGACGCATCGTCGAGCAGGCGCCGGCGACGGAGCTCTTCGCGGCACCGGCGCACCCATACGCGCAGGCGCTGCTCGCCTCGCTGCCGCGGCTCGAGCACCGCGCGCGGCGCCTGACCGCGATCCCGGGCCGTGTGCCCGATCTGCTCGCGCTGCCGTCGGGCTGCCGCTTCCGCGACCGCTGCCCGCGCGCCGAGGAGCGCTGCGCGAAGGACGATCCGCTGCTGCACGCGCTCGCGCCGCAGCGCGCGGTGGCGTGCCACTTCCCGCTGGTCGGAGGAGACCCCGCGTGAGCGCTCCGGGCGAAGCGCGGGCTTCCGGCAAGCCGCTCGTCGAGGCGCGGAGCCTCGTCAAGCACTTCCGCTCCGGCGGTGGCTTCCTCGGCGGCAAGCGCGAGGTCGTGCACGCGGTCGAGGACGTGAGCTTGACGGTGCACGAGGGCGAGACGCTCGGCGTGGTCGGCGAGTCGGGCTGCGGCAAGTCGACGCTCGGCCGCCTGCTGCTGCGCCTCCTCGAGCCGACGTCGGGCACGGTGACGTTCGACGGCCGCGATCTCGGCACGCTGTCCGCGCGCGAGCTGCGGCGGCTCCGTCGCGAGATGCAGATCGTCTTTCAGGATCCGTACGGCTCGCTCGATCCGCGCATGAAGGTCGGCGCAATCGTCGCGGAAGGGCTCGAGATCCACGACCTCGCGCGCGGCGCCGCCAAGCGCGCGGAGGTCGAGCGGCTGCTGCTGGAGGTCGGGCTGCGGCCGGAACACGCGGACCGCTACCCGCACGAGTTCAGCGGCGGGCAGCGGCAGCGCATCGGCATCGCGCGCGCACTCGCGGTCGGACCGCGCTTCGTGGTCTGCGACGAGCCGGTTTCTGCGCTCGACGTGTCGGTGCAGGCGCAGGTGATCAACCTGCTGGCCGACCTGCAGCAGAAGCACGGGCTCGCGTACTTCTTCGTCGCGCACGACCTGCGCGTGGTCGCGCACCTGAGCCACCGCATCGCGGTGATGTACCTCGGGCGCGTGGTCGAGATCGGCACCACCGACCACCTGCTCGACGACCCGCGACACCCGTACACGCGCGCGCTCCTGTCGGCGGTCCCGGAGCCCGACCCGGCGCACCGCGCGAAGCGCATGGCGCTCGCCGGCGACGTGCCGAGTCCCATCGCGCCGCCGCCGGGCTGTCCGTTCCATCCCCGCTGCCAGTGGGCGGAGGAGCGCTGCCGGGTCGAGCGTCCGGCGCTCGCGGGCGATGCGGCGCACGCGGTCGCATGTCATGTCTTTCCCGTGCAACCCGAGTCGCGCTGAGCTCTTTACCGCGCCTCGCCCGTCCTACAGGATCACCCGATGGCGAAGATCGCCGACCTGCTTGCTGCCGGACCCACCCTGTCCTTCGAGTTCTCCGCCCCGCGCGACCCCGCCGGAAACGAGCGCCTCGAGCGCGCGATGGAGCGCCTTGCCCGGCTGCGCCCGAGCTTCATGTCCGTGACCTACGGCGCGGGCGGCACGACGCGCGGTCCGACGGCGGAGGTGGTGTCGCGCATCCAGCACGGGCTCCACATCACCGCGATGCCGCACCTGACGTGCGTCGCGCACACGCGCGAGGAGATCACCGGCATCATCGACCACTACCGCGACGACGGCATCGAGAACCTGCTCGTCCTGCACGGCGACCTGCCCGAGGGCACGGTCGACGTCCCGAGCGGGCACTTCCGCTTCGCGAAGGACCTCGCCGGGCTGGCGCGCGAGCGCGGCCCGTTCTCGATCGGCGTCGCGGCGCACCCCGAAGGTCACCCGCGGGCGACGAACCGCGAGGACGACCTCGACCACCACGCGGCCAAGCTCGCCGCGGCGGACTTTGCGATCACGCAGTTCTTCTTCCGCGTCGAGCACTACGAGCGCTTCGTCGAGGAGATGGCGAAGCGCGGCGTGCACACGCCCGTCGTGCCGGGAATCATGCCGCCGACCAACGCCGAGGGCGTGGCGCGCATGTCGGCGGCGAACGCGACCGAGTTTCCCGACGAGATCCGAACGCGACTCGAGAAGGCCGGCGGGGACCTCGCCGCACGGCGCGAGATCGGCGTCGACGTCGCGACGAAGCTCTGCGAGGGGCTGCGGCGCGCGGGAGCGCCGGGCATCCACCTCTACACGATGAACTTCGCGGAGGCGTCGCTCGCCGTCGTCGCGGCGGCCGGGCTGCGCTGACGGCGCCGGGTCAGGCTTCGCGCGATCGCAGCACGCGCTCGCGCGAGGCGGCAGCCGGCGGCCGCTTCCCGATGCTGCAGCGGCCCTCGAAGACGGCGCCGGCGTGGACGACCACGCGCTCCGCCTCGAGCCCTCCGATCAGCCTGCTGCCGGGCTTCAGCTCGACGCTGTCGCTCTGGCAGACCGAGCCTTCGATGGTGCCGAAGAGCACCAGGTTGTGCGCGCGCACGTCCGCGCGCAGATGAGCCGTGGGGCCGACGACGAGGAGTGCGTCGGCGCGGACCTCACCCGTCAAGCGCCCGTCGATGCGGGCGTTGCCGGGGAAGCTGATGCGGCCGCTGATCGCGACGTCGGCCGCGATCTCGTGCTTGAAGCGCTCGCCGGAATCGCTCGTCGTGACGACCGGCCCGGACTCGCGCTCGTCGCTCACCGACGGCCGACTTCCTTGATGCGCGCCGCCTTGCCGGACAGCTCGCGCAGGTAATACAGCTTCGCGCGACGGACCTTGCCGCGCGTGGTGACCTCGACCTTGTCGATGCGCGGCGAGTGGATCGGGAAGGTGCGCTCGACGCCGACGCCGTACGAGACCTTGCGCACGGTGAACGTCTCGCGGATACCGCCATTGCTGCGACGCAGGACGGCGCCCTCGAACACCTGGATGCGCTCCTTCTCGCCCTCGACCACCTTGACGTGGACCTTCACGGAGTCTCCCGGCCGGAACGCGGGGATGTCGCTGCGCAGCTGCTCGGCTTCGATTGCGTCGATGACGTTCATTGTCGAATTCCTTCCCAACGAGCTTCAGATCCGGCCGACGCCCGGCCGCGTCAAGCGGTCGAGAATCACGGCGGCCGCCGATCGCACGGAGAGGTGGTTGTACCCGTCGACGCCGTGAACCGGCTCGAGGTGCGCCTCGCAGCGATCGAAGACCTCGTCGGACATACCGTATCCCGTTCCAAAAAGCAGCAGCCAGGCATCCTCGCCTTCCGCGAGGTGCCCGGCCAGTTCGTCGTATTGCATTGCCCCGGGGCGCTCGCGCGCCGTGGTGGCGACCAGACGGGGCATGCGACCCGCGTCCTGCTCCACCGCGGCGATGACGTGGTCGAGGTCGGGTTCGACCTCCACACGCCCCAGCGCCTCGTGGCGGGAGGGGTTGTAACGACTTCCGTACCCACTTCGCCAGTGCTCGACGATGCGTTCCGCGAGCGATCTGAGTCCGGGGACCGGGTGGACCACATAGAATCGGCGCACCCCGAAGGTCCGGCCGGTCCGGGCGATGTCGTGCACGTCCATGTTGGTGATCGACGTGGTCACGATCGCGCCCTGCCGGTCGTACACCGGGTGGTGCACGAGGGCGAGGTAAAGGCTCGATTTCACGAGTCTTTCTTCGCTGTCGCGAGGCCGGCCGCGGCGAGCAGGTCGGGGCGGCGCTCGGCCGTCGCGGCCTCGGCCTGCGCCCGGCGCCAGCGTGCGACCTCCGCGTGGTTGCCGGAGAGCAGCACGTCGGGGACGCGCATGTCGCGGAAAACCTCGGGGCGCGTGTACTGCGGGTACTCGAGCAGGCCCGCGCTGAACGACTCCTCGTGCAGCGAGCCCTCGTTGCCGATCACGCCCGGGACCAGGCGGGACACCGCATCGATGACCACCGCGGCCGCCGCTTCGCCGCCGGAGAGCACGTAGTCGCCGATGCACAGCTGCTCGTCGACGAACGACGAGATGCGCTCGTCGACGCCTTCGTAGCGTCCGCAGACGAGCACCAGCGACGGCAGGTCGGCGAGCCGGTGCGCGACCGCCTGCGTGAAGCGGTGTCCGCGGGCGCTGAACAGGACCCGGTGCGCACCGGGCGGGCTGAACGCCTCCAAGGCCGTGACCAGCGGCTCGATCTTCATGACCATGCCGTGCCCGCCGCCGTACGGCGTGTCGTCCACGGTGCGGTGCTTGTCGGTGGTCCAGTCGCGCAGCTGGTGCAGGCGGACGTCGAGCGTGCCGCGGGCGACCGCCTTGCCGAGCAGGCTCGTCGACAGGACGCCGGAGAAGTACTCCGGGAAGATCGTCAGGACGTCGATGCGCATGGCCGGACGCTCAGGGCTCGATCAGGCCGGGCGGCGGGGCGACGGTCGCGACGCGTCCGGCGAGGTCGATCTCCCGCACTACGGGCTCCACCGCCGGCAGCAGGATCTCGCGCGGCTTGCCGTCGGGCCCGGTGCCGCGGATCACCCAAACGTCCTGCGCGGGCAGCGACATCACTTCGTCGATGGTCCCGAGCGAATCGCCGTCGACGGTCCGGACCTCGAGGCCGACCACCTCGAAGTGGTAGACCTCGCCGGCGCCGGCGTCCGGGATCGCCTCGGACTCGGCCTCGACGGAGCTGCCGATCCAGGGCTCGAGGTCGTTCAGCGACTCGATGCCCTCGAGGCCCAGCAGGAAGAGTCCCTTGTGGCGGCGCTTCTCGCGGACGCGGAACGACGCACGCCGTCCGGAACGCTCGTGGACGAGCCAGATCCGGTCGCAGGACGTCAGGGTCGGGGAGGTCGGGTTGAAGGGCTTCACCCGTGCGAGGCCTCGGACGCCGTGGCCGGCGACGAGCTTCCCGACGGGGAGGAGCGGGGACGCTCCGGAGGGGGTGGTGTCGGTGCTGGAAATCTGCGTGGCTTACTTGTCTTCGATGATCTCGAGGACGACCTTGCGGTTCAGGCGCGACGCCGCCGCATTGACCAGGGTGCGGATCGACTTCGCCGTCCGGCCCTGCTTGCCGATGATCCTGCCGAGATCCTCGACCGCCACCCGCAGCTCGATCACGGAGGCCGTGTCACCCTGGGTCTCCTTCACTTCGACCTGGTCAGGGTGATTGACGAGGTGTTTCGCCAGCATCTCGACGAGTTCTTTCATGTTCAGCCCTCGGAGGCCGTGCCCGACGGGCTCAGACCCTTCCACCCGGCCTTCTTCATCAGGCGGGCGACGGTCGGGGTCGGCAGCGCGCCGCGGCGAACCCAGGTCTCGATCTTGTCGAGCTTGAGATTGATGATCGCGGGCTCGCGGGTGGGATCGTAGTGGCCGAGCTGCTCGATGAAGCGGCCGTCACGCGGCGCCTCGGTCGTGGCTGCAACCACGCGATAAAACGGGTGCTTCTTGCTGCCGTGACGGGTCAGGCGGATTCTCGTTGCCATCGGTTTCTCCTTGCGTCCTGGTACGTCGATCGTGGTGCGCGAACCCGCGCTGCGGCCCGGCACCGCTTCGGGCACCAGGAGGGACCGGGCATCCGGCCCGGAACCGCTCTTGTTAACGCCCGCCCTGCAGTTGGGCAAGAATCCCCTTGCCGGCACCCCGACTCAAGGACTTCATCATCTTTTTTGCCTGCTGGTACTGCTTCAGGAACTTGTTGACCTCGGCGACGCTGGTCCCGCTGCCGATCGCGATGCGCTTGCGGCGGCTGCCGTTGAGGATCAGGTGGTCGCGGCGCTCCTGCTTCGTCATCGAGTTGATGATCGCCTCGATGCGCTTGAGCTCGTCGTCGGCGCCCGCCAGCTCGTTGCCCTTGGCGAACTTCTTCATGCCCGGGATCATGCCGATCAGGTCCGCGACCGAGCCCATCTTCTTGACGGTGCGCAGCTGGTCGCGGAAGTCCTCGAGCGTGAAGGTGTCCTTCTTGAGCTTTTCCTGGAGCTTCTCGGCCTGCTTCTGGTCGTAGGCCGACTGCGCCTTCTCGATGAGCGACAGCATGTCGCCCATGCCGAGGATGCGCGACGCGACGCGGTCGGGGTGGAAGACCTCGAGCGCGTCGAGCTTCTCGCCGACGCCGACGAAGAGCAGCGGCTTCTGGACGGTCGCATAGATCGACAGCGCCGCGCCGCCGCGCGCGTCGCCTTCCATCTTCGACAGGACGACGCCGTCGATGCCGACGCCGTCGCGGAAGCCCTTCGCGACCGCGACCGCGTCCTGGCCGGTCATCGCGTCGGCGACGAAGATCGTCTGGCGTGGCTTGACGGCGTCGCGGACGGCGCGCAGCTCGCCCATCAGCTTCTCGTCGATGGCGAGGCGGCCGGCGGTGTCGAGGATGACGGTCTCGAAGCCGGCGTTGCGCGCCTTGCCGATCGCGTCGCGCGCGATCGCGACCGGATCGCCGCCCTGCGCCGGCGTGTCGTGCACGCCGCAGCCGTTCCCGACCTGGCCGGCGAGCGTCTTGAGCTGCTGGATCGCGGCCGGGCGCGAGAGGTCGAGCGGGACGAGGTACGGACGGCGCTTGCGCGCGTCGATCAGGTGCTTCGCGAGCTTCGCGGACGTGGTCGTCTTGCCGGAGCCCTGCAGGCCGACGAGCATGATGACCGCCGGCACGTCGCCCGAGAGCTCGAGCTTGCCGGCCGCGCCGCCCATCACGCCCACGAGCTCCTCGTGGACGATCTTGATCAGGTGCTGCTCGGGCGACAGCGCGCGCAGCACTTCCTGTCCCAGCGCGCGCTCGCGGACCTTCTCGATGAAGGACTTGGTGACCTGGAAGTGGACGTCGGCCTCGAGCAGGGCCATGCGCACGTCGCGCATCGCCTCCTCGATGTTGGCCTCGGTCAGCTTCCCCGTTCCGCGGATCCGCCGGAAGACGCCTTCGAGCTTGTCGGATAGTGAATCGAACATGGAATGAACGAGCCGATCGCCCGGGCAGGTCGCGGAAAAAGCCGTGGAATCAGGAGTGCGGGGTGGCCCCGACCCTAGTGAGCACCCGATCCGAAGTCAATCGCCAGATCCGCAAACGGAAAGAGGGCGTGGGTTGCCCCACGCCCTCTCTCTCCCGTGGTGACGGGACGGCTTACATCATGCCGCCCATGCCACCCATTCCGCCCATGCCGCCGTGCATGCCGGCCGCACCACCCGCGCCCTTCTCCTCGGGCTTCTCGGCGATCATCGCCTCGGTGGTGAGCAGCAGGCCCGCGACCGACGAGGCGTTCTGCAGCGCCGTGCGCACGACCTTGGTCGGGTCGATGATGCCGGCCTTGATCAGATCCTCGTACTCCTCGGTCGCCGCGTTGAAGCCGAACGAGCCCTTGCCGTTGCGGACGCGGTCGAGGACGATCGACGGCTCCTGGCCGGCGTTCGCCGAGATCCAGCGCATCGGATCCTCGCACGCGCGGCGGACGATGTTCACGCCCACCTTCTCGTGCTCCTCGACGCCGCTCAGCTTGTCGAGCGTGGACGAGGTGCGCAGCAGCGCGACGCCGCCGCCCGGGACGATGCCCTCCTCGACGGCCGCACGGGTCGCGTGCAGCGCGTCCTCGACGCGGGCCTTCTTCTCCTTCATCTCGACCTCGGTGGCGGCACCGACGCGGATGACGGCCACGCCGCCGATCAGCTTCGCGAGGCGCTCCTGCAGCTTCTCGCGATCGTAGTCCGAGGTGGTCTCCTCGATCTGCGCGCGGATCTGCTGGACGCGGCCCTGGATCTCGGCCTTCTTGCCGGCGCCGTCGATGATGGTCGTGTTGTCCTTGTCGACGACGATCCGCTTCGCCTTGCCGAGGTCGCTCAGCGTCACGTTCTCGAGCTTGAGGCCCAGTTCCTCGGCGATCACGCGGCCGCCCGTGAGGATCGCGATGTCCTCGAGCATGGCCTTGCGGCGGTCACCGAAGCCCGGCGCCTTGACCGCGGCGCAGTGCAGCGTGCCGCGGATCTTGTTGACGACGAGAGTCGCCAGCGCCTCGCCGTCGACGTCCTCGGCGAGGAGGACGAACGGCTTGCCGGTCTTCGCGATCTGCTCGAGGATCGGCAGAAGGTCCTTCATGTTGCTGACCTTCTTCTCGTGGATCAGGACGAGGGCGTCCTCGAGCACGCACTCCATGCGATCGGGGTCGGTCACGAAGTACGGCGACAGGTAGCCGCGGTCGAACTGCATGCCCTCGACGACCTCGAGGGTGGTGTCGAGGCCCTTGGCCTCCTCGACCGTGATCACGCCGTCCTTGCCGACCTTGTCCATCGCCTCGGCGATGATGCCGCCGATGGTCGGGTCGTTGTTGGCCGAGATGGTGCCGACCTGCGCGATCTCGCGCTGGTCCTTCGTCGGCTTCGACAGGCCCTTGAGCTCCGCGATGACGTGCTTCACCGCCTTGTCGATGCCGCGCTTGATCGACATCGGGTCGTGGCCCGCGGCGACCATCTTGGCGCCCTCGACGAAGATCGAGCGGGCGAGAACCGTCGCCGTGGTGGTGCCGTCACCGGCGACGTCGGAGGTCTTCGACGCGACCTCCTTCACCATCTGCGCGCCCATGTTCTCGAACTTGTCCTCGAGCTCGATCTCCTTGGCGACGGTGACGCCGTCCTTGGTGATGTTCGGCGCACCGAACGACTTCTCGAGAACGACGTTGCGGCCCTTGGGCCCGAGGGTGACGGTCACCGCATCGGCGAGAATGTTCACGCCGTGCAGGACCTTCTCACGAGCGTCACTGCCGAAGCGGACGATCTTGGCTCCCATTCCTGAAATCCTCCTGATCTTTCTCTATTTTCTCAGATGACGAGCTGTACGGAGACGTGGAACTCCGACGTCACTCGAGGACGCCGAGGATGTCGTCCTCACGCAGGATCAGGTGCTCCTCGCCGTCGATCTTGATCTCGGTTCCGGAGTACTTGCCGAACAGGATGCGGTCGCCGGCCTTGACGTCGAGCGGGCGCACGGTGCCGTCCTCGGCGACCTTGCCCTTGCCCACGGCGACGACCTTCCCCTCCTGCGGCTTCTCCTTCGCAGTGTCGGGGATGATGATGCCACCCTTCGACTTCTCCTCCTCGGCGACCCGCTTCACGATGACGCGGTCCTGCAACGGTCGGATCTTCATCTAGCTCCCTCTCCTTTCAAACGTGATTCGCGAGGAATCAGATCTTGCTCGGTAGTGGTCGAAGCTCGCCCCGGGCGGGCGAATCCCCACCAAGACGGCAGCGGAGGTAACCACGACCGAAGGGGTGTCAAGAGATCGTCCGACGCTTCTTCAGCGGCGGCGCTTGCCGATCTCCTGCTCGTAATACTGACGGTAGAGGACCTCGTACTCCGCGCTGCCGACCGGAATCGGACGGCTCAACGACGCGATGCGCCGTGCGACGATCTCGTCGATGCGCGGGTCTCGGTCGAGCGCCTGGGCCAGCGCCTTCTTCACTTCGGCGAGCGCCAGGCGGTCGTTGCGGATCTTTGCTCCCGACTTGCGGAGCGCTTCCAGCGCCCGGTGGGCGAGGTGGGACGAAAGGGACTCGGTGAGGCGCATGGTCAGACCGGAAGCCCCCGCTCCTCGGCGAGCTTGGCGCGGATCATCTGGACGACGCGGTGGCGGTCGATGCCGGCGCTGCCCGTGCGCAGCTGGCGGAGGTGGTCGTCGGCGAGCCGCTCGGCGTCGGCGTCGAGCTTCGCCGCGGCCTTCTGGTAGGCCTCGACCTCGTCCGCGATCGCCTTGGCGGCGTTGTCGGCCGGGCCCGCGAGCGTCACGAGGTCGGCGCGCACGAGCGCATCGACGATCGTTCGCCCGAGGCTGAACAGCTGCTGCGACGACATCCGCACGAAAGTGGGGGTGAGCGGAGCGCGGACCTGCTGCACTCCGTCGGTCGTCGGCCTACCACGCAGGGGAGCCTTTTCAACCGCGTCCGGGAACGGCCTCGACTCCCACCTGCGGTTGTGTTGTCTACCGCAGCGGCGCGACCTTCGTGCGGTGGGGTAGACGGGGCATGGATGCAGCGAGGCTGATCAGGCCGTCGGCGTTGCGCCCGGGCGACCGGGTGGCCGTGGTCACGCCGTCGGGCCCGGTCGACGACGAGCGTCTCGCGCGCGGCGCCGGACTGCTCGAGGAGCTCGGCTTCCGCGTATCCCTGCCCGAGCCGCTCGAGCCGTGGCGGATCTTCGCGGGTCGCGACGACGCGCGCCGCCGGCAGCTGCTCGACGCCTTCGCGGATCCCGACGTCCGCGCCGTCTGGTGCGCGCGCGGCGGCTACGGGATCAACCGGTTTCTCCCGGAAGTCGATCCGGGCTGGCTGCGCAGGCACGCGAAGCTCTGCATCGGCTTCAGCGACGCGACGGCCCTTCTCCAGCTGCTGGTGCACGGCGCCGGAGTCGCGGCGCTGCACGGGCCGATGGTCGCGATGGACCTCTTCGCGCAGCGCGAGGCCGGCACGCTCGACCACCTGCTCGCCATCCTGGGCGGCGCCGACGCGTGGCGGGTCCCGGTGCCGCGCGCGATCGTCGCCGGAGACGCGTCCGGGCCCGTGTACGGCGGCTGCCTCACCGTGCTGGCGTCGCTCGCCGGCACGCCGCTGCAGCCGCGCTTCGCGGGCGGGATCGCGCTGCTCGAGGACATCAGCGAGAAGCCGCTCCGGCGCGTCGACCGCATGCTCGTGCAGCTCCGCCAGTCGCACGTGCTCGACGGCGTGCGCGGCGTCGTGTTCGGTACGATGCCCGACTGCGGCCCCGCCGACGAGCTGTGCGAAACCATCGCGGACTGCCTCGGCGACCTCGGCGTGCCGATCGGTTTCGGCGCGCCCGTCGGACACGGTCCGGTGCACTACGCGGTGCCGCTCGGGGTCGCCGCGCGGCTTCGCGTCGAAGCCGGTGGCGCGGGCGACGTCGAAGCGGGCGTGCTGGAAGGCGTCGAGCCGCTGGTGGCGTGATGGAGTTCAAGGCGGTCGAGCAGGCGCTCGAGGACGCGGCGCAGCGCGGCGTGTTTCCGGGCGCCGTCCTGCTGGTGAGCCGGAACGGCGAGACGCTCCTCGAGCGTGCGGTCGGCTGCCGGGCGATCGAGCCCGACCGCGTGCCGATGCGGCCCGAGGTCGTATTCGACCTGTCGTCGCTCACCAAGCCGCTCGCGACCACGCTCGCGGTGATGATGCTCGTGCACGAGAAGCGGCTCGGGCTCGACGACCGCGTGACGCGCTTCTTCCACAACTTCGGCGTGCACGGGAAGACGCACGTGACCTTCCGCCACCTGCTCACGCACGCGTCGGGGCTCGCGGCGCACCGGCCGTACTTCAAGGAGGTCGCGGCGCTCGAGAAGAAGGGACGTCCGAACTTCGTCGCGAGCCGCGAGGCCAAGGAGTGGGTCTACGAGCAGGTGCACCGCGAGAAGCTCGAGGCGCCGCCGGGCACGCGCGCCGTCTACAGCGACCTCGGCTTCATGGTGCTCGGCCAGGTCGTCGAGACGGTCTCCGGACAGACGCTCGACCGCTTCTGCCAGGCGCGCATCTTCGCCCCGCTGGGGCTCTCGTCGACGGCGTTCGTCGATCTGTCGCAGCTGCGCCAGAAGCGTGTCGAGCCGATCCGCGACATGATCGCGCCGACGCAGCGCTGCCCGTGGCGCAAGCGCATCCTGTGCGGCGAGGTCGACGACGAGAACGCGTACGCGATGGGCGGCGTCGCGGGACACGCCGGCCTGTTCGGCACCGCGCGCGACATCGACACCCTCGCGAACCACCTCAAGGGCATCGCGGGCGGCGCTCCCGGCATCCTGCCGAAGGACCTCGTGGACCGCATGTGGACGCTCGACACGACCGTGTCCGGCTCGACGCGCACGCTCGGCTGGGACACGCCGTCGCCGCAGCGCTCGCTCGCCGGCACGAAGATGTCGAAGCACACCGTCGGACACCTCGGCTTCACCGGCGTGTCGCTGTGGCTCGACCTCGAGCGCGGCGTGAACGTCGTCCTGCTCACCAATCGCGTGCACCCGACGCGCGACAACGACAAGATCGCGGAGTTCCGGCCCCGGATTCACGACCTCGTGATGGAGACCGTTCGTTGAGACGTGCTACCGGTTCCTCCCCCGTGCCCGGCGAAGCCGGTGAGGACGTCAATTGAAGGTTGCCCCGCAGCGCTCGATCCACATGACCGCCATCGGCGGCGTCGGCATGGCGGCACTCGCCGGCCTGCTCACCGAGCTCGGCCACCGCGTGCGCGGCTCCGACCTCGAGATCTACCCGCCGGCGAGCGACGAGCTCGCGCGCCTCGGCGTCCCGGTCGTGAAGGGCTACCGCGCGGAGAACCTCGAGCCGCGTCCGGACCTCGTCGTGATGGGAAACGCGATCCCGGCGAGGAATCCCGAGGCGATCGCGGCGCGCCTGCAGGGCATCCCGACGATCTCTCTGCCGGAGGCGCTCGAGTGGCTGTGCCTGCCGGAGCGTCTGCCGGTCGTCGTCGCGGGGACGCACGGCAAGACCACGACCGCGACCTTCTGCGCGACGGTGCTGCGCGAGGCGGGACGCGACCCGGGCTGGTTCATCGGCGGCATGCCGCTCGACCTGCCGCGCAGCTACGCGCTCGGCCGCGGCCGCGAGTTCGTGCTCGAGGGCGACGAGTACGACTCCGCCTACTTCGACAAGGAAGCCAAGTTCTTCCACTACTGCCCGCAGGCGCTGCTGCTGAACGCGGTCGAGTTCGACCACGCCGACATCTACCGCGACCTCGACCACGTCAAGCAGAGCTTCGAGCGCCTCATCGGCCTGCTGCCCGACGGCGCACCGCTGCTGGTGTGCGCCGACTTCCCGCACGCGGTGGACGTCGCGAAGCGCGCCGGCAAGCCGTTCCTGACGTTCAGCGACGACCCGTCGCGCGGCGCCGACTGGTCGGTGCGCGGGCTCGCCGACACGGCCGAAGGCCTGCGCTTCGTCGCGGCCGGGCCGGGCGAAGAGATCGCGCTGACGACGCCGCTTCTCGGCACCATGAACGCGCGCAACGTGCTCGGCGTGACCGCGATCGCACGCGCCCTCGGCGTCGACGCCGACGCGATCCGCCGCGCCGCAGCCGGCTTCCACGGCGTGCGCCGCCGCCAGCAGGTGCTGCTCGCGCAGCCGGTCACGCTGATCGACGACTTCGCGCACCACCCGACGGCGATCGCGGCCACCATCGCCGCGGTGCGCAGCCGCTATCCGGGACGGCGCCTCTGGGCGATGTTCGACCCGCGCTCCAACACCAGCCGCAGACGCACGTTCCAGCGCGAGATCGGCGAGGCGCTCGGACTCGCCGACCGGGTCATCGTCGGGCCGGTGCACAATCTCGGGCAGCTCGCGGAGTCGGAGCGCTTCTCGACCGACGAGGCGGCGCGCGACGCCGCGCGCACCGCGCAGTCCGCGTGCGCGCTCGACAGCCACGACGCGGTCGCGGAGCTGGTCGAGCGCGAGGCGCAGCCGGGCGACGTCGTGGTGGCGCTCTCGAACGGTGCCTTCGGCGGCGTCGTCGCGCGGCTCGCGAAGAGCCTCGCAGCGGTCTGAGCCCGCGTCAATACAAACGGGGGCGCGGCAGCGCGTCGCCGTACCGCAGGTGGTAGGCGCGGTAGTTGCGCAGCACCGCCTTCACGTACTCGCGCGTCTCGCGGTAGGTGATCGACTCGACGGCCTCGTCGCCGGGCCCGTCGGGACGGCGCGCACGCCAGCGCTCCGCGGCCTCGGGCCCCGCGTTGTACGCGGCGATCGCGAGCACGAGGCGTCCGTCGAAGCGGGCCAGCAGCGACGCGAGGTAGCGGGCCGCGAGGTCCGCGTTCCGCGCCGGATCGCCGAGCGCCGCGGCGTCGACCGGAGATCCGGCGACGCGCGACGCCGTGGACGGCAGGAGCTGCAGGACGCCGTACGCGCCTGCGCTCGACACCGCGCGCGGGTCGAACAGGCTCTCCTGGCGCGCCATCGCGAGCAGCAGCAGCGGATCCACGCCCGCGGCGGCCGCGCTGCGCGCGAACTCGTTCGCGAACGGGCGGGGGTAGAGCGCCTCCTCGAGATTCGCGCGCCCGCCCTGCTGCAGGCGGATCGCGGTCCGGATCATCGCGTCCCACGCGCCGGCATCGCGGTACGCGTCGAGCAGGTACGGGTCCGGGCCGACGAGCTTCTCCACGGCCGCGTACTCGCGCACCGCATCGCGTGGCAGGCCGATCGCGACCAGCACGCGGCCGCGCACGTCGTGGTACGCGGCCGGACCGGGCAGCGACGGCGGTGCGGCGCGCGTCACGGTCGTGGCGCCGGCACGCGGGAAGTCGGGACGCGTCGCCGACGGACCGAGGCGCTCGTCCACCCACCACGAGTAGAAGCCGGCCGGCGCGCTGGCGCGCAGCGCCTCGAACTGGGTGCGAGCCGCGTCCGCGTCGCCCGCCGCCTCGAGCGCGCGTGCCTGCCAGTAGCGCGCGTCGTCGCGCGACCCGAGCGCAGCGAACGCCGCCGTGGCCTCGGGATACGCTCCGGTCTGCCAGCGCACGAAGCCCGCGCGCCACGCCGAGTCCGCCGCGAAGCGCGACGCCGGATAGCGCGCCGCGACCTCGTCGTGCAGCGCGATCGCGGCCGCCGTGTCGCCCCGCGCCTCGGCGATGCGTGCGCGACCGGCGAGCGCCTCCGGCGCGCTCGGGTGTCCCGGGAAGCGCGCGACCAGGCGCTCGAAGTCGGCGTCCGCCGCCGCGTCGTCGTCGCGGTTCCACGCGGCCTTCGCGCGCTCGAAGAGCGCCGTGCCGGCGACGTCCGCCGCGTTCGACGATGCGATCGCGATCTCGTACGCGGCCGCCGCCTCGCCCGGCGACGCCTTGCCCCACGAGCGCGCCGCGACCAGCGCCGCCTCCGCGCGGAGCGGCTGTCCCTCGCCGAGCAGCGGTGCGAGCGTCGTGCGCGCCTCGGCGTTGCGACCCTCGCGGACCTGCGCACGTGCGCGCCGCAGCACGAGCTCGTCGGGTGCCACGCCGAGCTTCTCCGGACCGAGCGCCTCGAGCGACTCGCCCAGCGTGCGCGCGTCGGTGCCGAGCGCGCCGGGACGTCCGCGCAGCGGGTCGACCAGCTCGTATGCGACGGCCGGGCGCCCGCGCGCGGCTTCGGCCTGTGCGAGGCCGAGCTTCGCGGCGGCGGCGACGCCGCCGTCGTCGGACGACGTCGCGCGCGCGAACCACGACGCCGCGTCGTCCGCGTCGCCGGCACCGAGCGTCATGCGCCCGCGGTCGACGGCCGCATCGTCGCGCCATACACTGTCCGGATGCTCGAGCATCAGGCGGTCGATGGCCGCGCGCGCGGCGTCGCCGTCGCCCGCGTCGCGCGCGAGCCGCGCCTGCTGGATCAGCGCGTAGTCGGCGAGCTCCGGCAGCGCGATCGCCGCGGCGGCGTAACCGCGGCGTGCCTCGTCGCGGAGGCCCTCGCTCGCCGCGCGGCGCGCGGCGAGGAACGGCAGCGCGCGTGTGGCGACGTCGTCGAGCCCGGGCGTGGCGCTCGCGGCGGGCGACTCTGCCGGGATCGGGGTCGCGGTCACGTCGAGCGCGCAGGCTGCCGACGCGGCGTCGCACGCAACGAGCAGACCCGCGACGAAGACGGCGCGCGACGCGGTTCGCATCGCCGTCCCGTCTACCAGCGGGCGGCGGGCGTCGGAAGGTCGCCCGCTTGCTGGACCGGAGGAGCCGCGCGATGCGCGTGATCCTCGCGTCAGCCTCGCCGCGGCGCGCCGAGATCCTCGCCCGCGTGACGTGGCCGTTCGACGTGCTGCCCGCGGAGATCGACGAGAGCCGTCTCGGCGACGAGGATCCCGAGACGCACGTGCGCCGGCTGGCGCGCGAGAAGGCGCTGCGTCTGAGCCGCGAGCACCGCGACGCCTGGGTGCTCGGCTCCGACACCGTGGTCGCGCAGGGCAACGACATCTTCGGCAAGCCGGCCGACGACGAGGACGCGTTCCGCATGCTGTCGCGCCTCGACGCGGCGCCGCATCTGGTCTTGACGGGCTGGGCGTGGGCGCGCGGCGGCGAGGCCGTGCTGCACGGCGTGTCGCTCAGCGAGGTGCGCTTCCGCAGGCTGAGCGACGCGGAGATCCGCGCCTACGTCGCGACCGGCGAGCCGCGCGACAAGGCGGGCGCGTACGCGATCCAGGGCGGAGCGGCACGCTTCGTCGAGTCGGTGCAGGGCTCGGTGACCGGCGTGATCGGACTGCCGCTCGAGGACGTCGAGGACGCGGCGCGCCGTCTCGGCATCCCGGAGCCGGTCTCGCCGCTGCCGCCCGAGGCGGTCGCGCTCCGCCTGCGCGCGGTACGCGGCGAGGTCGCGGCGCGGACGGTCGCGGCGGGCCGCGCGCCGGAGAGCTGTCGTCTGGTCGCGGTCACCAAGGGGCACCCCGCGTCGCTGGTGCACGCCGCGATTGCCGCGGGCGCCACGGACGTCGGCGAGAACTACGTGCAGGAGGGCGCGCGCAAGCGTGCCGAGGTCGCGCAGCTCGGCGCCGCGGACGGTGCGCGCTGGCACCTGATCGGGCCGCTGCAGACCAACAAGGCAGCCCTCGCGGTGCGAAGCTTCGACCTCTTCCACGCGATCGACCGCGTGGACGTCGCCGACGCGCTGGTGAAGCGTGCGTCCGGCACGGTCGCGGGACTCCTGCAGGTGAACGTCGCGCGCGACCCGAAGAAGGCCGGCGTCGCGCCCGAGGACGTGGTCGCACACGTCCGCAGGCTCGCGCAGCTGCCCGGCTTCGAGCTGCGCGGCCTCATGACGATCGGCCCGCTCGACGCCGACGCCGCTGCCACGCGCCGGGTGTTCGCGGCGTTGCGCCAGCAGGTCGACGATCTGCGCGGCATGGGCTACGAGCGCGTGGCGGAGCTGTCGATGGGCATGAGCGACGACTATCCGGAGGCGATCGCCGAGGGCGCCACGCTGGTGCGGCTCGGTACCGCGATCTTCGGCCCGCGCGTGCGGCCAGCGCAGGACCCGGCGAGGGACGTGCCGTGAAGTGCGTCGGGTTCATCGGCGCCGGCAACATGGCGCGTGCGATGGGCGGCGGCATCGCGGCCGGCCGGCCCGACGTGCGCATCGTCGCGACCGATCCGGACGAGGGCGCGCGCGAGCGCTTCGCGAAGGAGACCGGCGGCACGATCGCGAGCCTCGACGAGGTGATCGCCTCGGCCGACGTGCTGGTCCTCGCGGTGAAGCCGCAGGTCCTCGGGGCCGTGCTCGACAAGCTCGCGGGGAAAGCCCGTGCAGAGCAGGTCGTGGTGTCGATCGCCGCCGGCTTCACGCTGAAGAGCCTCGCGCGGAAGCTCGGCGCGACGTCCCGCCTCGTGCGTGCGATGCCGAACACGCCGGCGCTGGTGGGCGAGGGGATCACCGTCCTGGTCGGCGGCGGTGCTGCGACCGCGGACGACCTCGAGTCGGTGCGCGGGCTGTTCACGAGCGTCGGTGATGCGGTGGCGATCGCCGACGAGGCCCAGCTCGACGCCGTGACCGCGGTGAGCGGCAGCGGCCCCGGCTTCGTGTTCGCCTTCGCCGAGGCGTGGCTGAAGGCCGCGGAGTCGGCGGGCCTCGCCCCCGAGCTCGCGGAGCGGCTGGTGAAGCAGACCCTGTTCGGCGCAGCGACGCTGTGGCGGACGTCGGGCGATCCGCCCGACAAGCTGCGCGCGATGGTGACGTCGCCCGGCGGCACCACGCTCGCGGGTCTCGAGGCGCTCGAAGCGCGCGGCTTCGCGCGCGCGATCGCGTCCGCCATCGAGGCGGCCGCGCGCCGCTCGAAGGAGCTTTCGGCCGGCTGAGAGCCGTCGGCTGGCGGAGAGCGTCAGCCAGCCCAGAGGAGCGTCCCGATGTTCGTCCTGAGCAACTTCCTGGTCGCGACCGCCGTGGTCGTGAATGCCATCCTCAACATCTACTGGTGGATCATCATCGCGAGCGCGGTGCTGTCGTGGGTCAACCCCGACCCCTACAACCCGATCGTCCGCTTCCTGCGGTCCGCCACGGAGCCCGTCATGTACCGGGTGCGGCGGGTGCTGCCGCTGGCCTTCGGCGGGGTCGATTTCACCCCGATCGTCGTCCTGCTGGCGATCACCTTCCTGCAGGTCTTCCTGGTGAAGACGCTCTACCAGCTCGCGGCCAGCATCGGGGGTGGCGGATCGGCGATCCTGGGTGGACAATTCAACTAGGCGGCCTTAAAGCTCCGCTGACCTTCGAGGTCCGGAGGAGTGCTCGACGATGCCGATCTACGAATACAACTGCCCGAAGTGTGGCGACTTCGACACGATGCAGAAGATCACCGATGGGCCGCTCAAGAAGTGTCCGACCTGCAAGGCGAAGGTGACCAAGCTGATCTCCAACCCCGCGTTCCACCTGAAGGGCGGCGGCTGGTACATCACGGACTACGGTCGCAAGGACGGCGGCGGCGGAGCGGCGTCGGAGTCGAAGTCCGACGACTCGAGCTCCAGCAGCTCGGCCTCGACCGAGACCAAGCCCGAGAAGAAGGAAAAGAAGGCCGACAAGAAGGGCTCGGCCTCAGCCGCCGCCTGATCGGCGGCGTCTTCCGGGACCCGGCAGGAAGCCGGGCCGTGCGATTTTCCCCGGTGTTTCCGCCGGGTTGAGGATCGGGAGAAGCGCGGCGCCTCCGCCCCCGCGGAGCGCGCCGCCAGCCGGTCTCCCGTCAGGCCGCCTTGCTCTCGCCCGCGAGTTCGTTCACCCGCTTCTCCAGGTGCGACAGCTTGCGGCGCAGCCCGTCGACGTCCTTGTCCATCGCGAGGTGCAGGCTGCGCGCGACGGTCTCGACGCCCTTGCGGAGCTGGACCTCGGCGTCGGACAGCTGCTTGCGCGCCTCGTCGAGCTGCTTGCGGGTCCACTCCGGGACGTCCGAGAAGCGCACGGTGCGCGACTCGATGGTCTCGAGCGCCGCCTCGACGTTCTTCCGGACCGTCTTCACGGTCTTCGCCGAGCGCTTCTGCGCCTGGGTGAGCAGGGCCTCCGAGCGGCTGTAGAGCTCGTCGGCGGTCTGCTTCGCGTACTTCCTCGCCTGCTTGTCGAGCGTCCGCGCTTGGGCAACGGCGTCCTGCAGCGGCGTCCACAGGGACGTTTCGGTCTTGCTGCTCATCGTTTTCTACCTCCAGAGCGCAGTTAACACGGCGCGTCATCTGGTCAAGGCGGCCCGCGCGGTTTTTTTGCGCGATGCCTCGCAGGGCCAGTCGAACCGGGCATTCGGCCTGCAAGATTTGCTGCCCTGCGTCGGCGTCTGGTAGCGGGTTCACCCGAGATGATTCCCTACGCGCGCCCGTCGATCGGCGACGCCGAGATCGCCGAGGTGGAAGCGTGCCTGCGATCGGGCTGGCTCTCCACGGGGCCGCGCGCGCAGCGCTTCGAGCGCGAGCTGGCCGCTTCGCTGGGCGTGAAGCACGCGCTCGGCGCCTGCTCGGGAACGGCGGCGCTGCACCTCGCGGTCCTGGCCGCCGGCATCGGTCCCGGCGACGAGGTCATCACGACGCCCATGACGTGGGTGTCGACCGCGAACGTCCTGCTGCACGCGGGCGCCCGTCCGGTCTTCGTCGACATCGAGCCCGGCACGCTCAACATCGACTGCGCGCGCATCGAGGCCGCGATCACGCCGAAGACGAAGGCGCTGCTGCCGGTCCACTTCGCGGGCCAGCCGTGCGACGAGGACGCCCTCGCGGCGATCGCGCAGCGCCACGGCCTCAAGCTCATCGAGGACGCCGCGCACGCGCTCGGCGCGTCGTACCGCGGCAAGCCGATCGGCACCTTCGGCGACGCGACCATGTTCAGCTTCCACCCGGCGAAGAACCTCACGACGGGGGAAGGCGGCGCACTGGTCACCGACGACGACGCGATCGCCGCACGCGCGACGCGGCTCCGCTTCCACGGCATCGACCAGAACGCCGAGAGCCGCTTCGGCGGACGCGGCGCGGGCGCGTACGACGTCGTCGAGGCCGGCTTCAAGTACAATTTCACCGACCTGCAGGCGGCGATCGGGCTGCACCAGCTGGCGCGTCTCGAGGAGATGAACGCGCGCCGCACGCGCCTCGCCGAGCAGTACCTCGAGCAGCTCGCGCGCGTGCCGCACGTGACGCCGCTCGCGCGGGCGCCGTACGAGCACGTCAACGCGTGGCACCTGATGGTCGTGAAGCTCGAGGTCGAGGCGCTCACCGCGTCGCGCTTCGAGGTCATCGCGGAGCTGAAGGAGAAGGGCGTCGCACCGGGACTGCACTTCGTGCCGCTGCACCTGCAGACGCTCTACCGCCCGATGGTGGACGACCCGTCTCGGCTCGCGGTCGCGACCGACGCGTTCGAGCGCATCCTGTCGCTGCCGCTCTATCCCGACATGACCGACGAGGACGTGACCACCGTGGTGGACGCGCTCGCCGGCGTGATCGAGCGCCGCACGCGCTCGGGTGCGGCGGCGCGCAGCGCCGGTGGAGGTGTGGCGTGACTCCGTACTCCGTGACCGGGCAGGGACACCGCGCGCTGCCGCGCGGCTCGCGCGACGTTCCCGAGATCTCCGTCGTCGTGCCGGTGTTCAACGAGGAAGCGACGCTGCACGACCTCTTCGACGCGGTGTCCGCCGCGCTGGAGGGCGAGAGCTGGGAGATCGTGCTGGTGAACGACGGCTCGCGCGACGGCTCGCGCGAGATCCTGCACGAGCTCGCGGCCGAGCATCGGGAAGTCGTCGCGGTCGAGCTGGCGCGCAACTTCGGCCAGCACCCGGCCGTGCTCGCGGGCTTCTCGATCGCGCGCGGACGCTACGTCATCACGCTCGACGCGGACCTGCAGAATCCGCCGAGCGAGATCCCGCGCCTGGTCGCCGAGCTGCGCAACGGCCACGACGTCGTCGGCTCCGTGCGCGAGAACCGCCAGGACCCGTGGCTGCGCAAGCAGGTCTCGGCGATGGTCAACACCGTCACGACGGTGAGCATGGGCGTCGGCATGAGCGACTACGGCTGCATGCTGCGCGGCTACTCGCGCGAGGTGACCGACGAGATCATCGAGCTCGCCGAGCAGTCGGCGTTCATCCCGGCACTGGCGATGATGATCGCGCGCGATCCGATCGAGATCCACGTCGCGCACGAGGAGCGCGGGCGCGGCCATTCGAAGTACTCGCCGCTGAAGCTCATGCGCCTCGGCTTCGACCTGATCACCGGCTTCTCGCTGTTGCCGATCCAGATGGTGAGCCTGACGGGCGTGATCGTCGCGCTCAGCGGCATCGCCTTCGCCGCGTTCCTCATGGTGCGGCGCTTCATCGTCGGTCCGGAGAGCGAGGGCGTGTTCACGCTGTTCGCGATCCTGTTCGCCTTCGTCGGCATGCTGCTGCTCGCGGTCGGGCTGGTCGGCGAGTACGTCGGACGGATCTACGCCGAGGTGCGGCGCAGGCCCGTGTACCGGATCCGCGAGGTGGTGGCGCAGTCGATGACGCCGCCGCAAGAGACGCGCTGAGCGCTTCGTGCCGCACGTCGTCTGCGCCTACGGCGAGGTGGGTCACGAGGCCCTCGCCGAGCTGCTCGATCTCGGCGCCGACGTCGGGCTCGTGGTCACGCACCAGGACGCGCCGGGCGAGAAGATCTGGTTCCGCTCGGTCGCGGCGCTGGCGCGCTCGGCCGGCGTTCCGGTGGTGACGCCCGACGACGTCAACACCGACGGCAGCGTCGCGACGATCGCCGCGGTGAAGCCGGACTTCCTGTTCTCGTTCTACTACCGGCTGATGATGAAGCCGCGGGTGCTGGCGCTGCCGTCGCGCGGCGCGCTCAACCTGCACGGCTCGTATCTGCCGCACTATCGCGGGCGCGCGCCGGTGAACTGGGTGCTGGTGAACGGCGAGAGCGAGACCGGCGTCACGCTGCACGAGATGGACGAGAAGCCGGACCACGGCGCGATCGTCGCGCAGCGCCGCATCGCGATCGCGCGCGACGACACGGCCTTGAGCTTGACGCGCAAGCTCGCCGCCGAGTCGCGGCTGCTGCTGCGCGAGGTCTACCCGAAGCTGATGGACGGCAGCGCGCCGCGCACGCCGCAGGATCACCGCCTGTCGTCGTACTTCGGCGGCCGCAAGCCCGCAGACGGCGAGATCGACTGGACGCAGCCGGCGGAGTCGATCCGCAACCTCGTGCGCGCCGTGACCGATCCCTGG
This sequence comes from Binatia bacterium, assembly GCA_046327915.1. Taxonomy (GTDB): domain Bacteria; phylum Desulfobacterota; class Binatia; order UBA12015; family UBA12015; genus VGTK01. Next base: position 120,166 of record JAXLXO010000024.1, read on the forward strand.
CCGGGTGCCTTCACCGCGTTCGACGGACGCCGCGTGCTGGTGTGGTGGGCCGGGACGCGTCCTGCCGCCGGTGAGAATGCCGCGCCCGGCACGGTCGTGGCGGACGATCGCGGCGGCGACGCGCTGCTCGTCGCGACCGGCGACGGCCTGCTCGAGATCCGCAGCGTCGCCTGGGACGGCGGCGACACCACGACCGGAGCCGTGTGGGCGCGCGCCGCCGGACTCGCGCCGGGCGCACGATTCGCTACGAAGGCAACGACGAAGAACTGACCGCGTCGAGCGGTACGCGAACGCAAGGAGAGTGACGACGTGAAGGTGCTGATCACCGGTGGGGGCGGATTCGTCGGATCGCATCTCGCGGAGGCGCTGCTCGAGCGCGGCGACGAGGTGTTCATTCTCGAGCCGGGCGGGACGTCGAAGGTCCGCCACCTGATGGGACACCCGCGCTTCCGCGTCGTGCGCGACAGCGTGATGGCGCTCGACATCCTCGACTCGCTCGTCGCGCAGGTGGACCTCGTCTACCACCTCGCCGCCGTGGTCGGCGTCGAGCACTACGTCGGCGATCCGTACGAAGTGCTGAACGTCAACGTGAACGGCACGCAGAACGTGCTCAAGGTCGCGTTCAAGTACCACCGGAAGGTGGTGTTCAGCTCGACGTCGGAGGTCTACGGCCGCAATCCGAAGCTGCCGTGGGCCGAGGACGACGACCGCGTGCTCGGCTCCACGAAGATCGACCGCTGGTGCTACTCGACCTCGAAGGCCGTCGGCGAGCACTTCTGCTTCGCGTACCACAAGCTCGGCCTGCCTGTGACGATCACGCGCTACTTCAACGTGTACGGGCCGCGCCTCGACAAGATCGACGTCGGCCGCATCATCACGATCTTCATGGGCCAGCTGCTGCGCGACGAGCCGCTCACGGTGATCGGCGACGGCATGCAGACGCGCTGCTTCACCTACATCGACGACGCCGTGAAGGCGACGATCGCCGCCGGCATGAACGAGGGCACCAACGGCGAGGTGTTCAACATCGGCACCGACGTCGAGACCTCGATCCTCGACCTCGCGAAGCTGATGATCGACGTCTCGGGCAGCAGGAGCACCATCAAGTTCGTGACCAAGGAGCAGGTCTACGGCACGAGCTACGAGGACATCGCGCGCCGCGTTCCCGACGCGACCAAGATGCGCAAGGTCCTCGGCTTGACGGCCGAGGTGCCGCTGCGCGAAGGGCTCGCGCAGACCATCGACTGGTTCCGCACGCAGCAGCAGTGAGCCCGGCGTTCGTCCTCAAGGTCGACGTGGACACCCACGTCGGCCTGCGCGACGGGGCGCCACGCCTGCTCGAGCTGTTCGCGAAGCACGGCGTGCGCGCGAGCTGGTTCGTCGCGATGGGTCCGGACCGCACCGGTCGCGCCGTCGCGCGCGCGTTCCGCCAGCCGGGGTTCCTCGCCAAGATGCTGCGCAGCCGCGCGCCCAGCATGTACCCGCTCTCGACCATGCTGCGCGGCACGCTGCTGCCGTCGGTGCCGATCGTCGCGTCGCAGCCCGACCGCCTGCGCGAGATCGACGCCGCGGGACACGAGGTCGGCGTGCACGGCTTCGACCACGTACGCTGGCACGACGCGCTCGCACGCCTGACGCTCGACGAAGTCCGCGCCCAGCTCGGTCCCGCGACCGATCTCTTCGCGTCGGTGGTCGGACGCCGTCCCGACGGCTTCGCGGCGCCGGGTTGGCAGTGCACCGGCAACAGCCTGCGCGTCGTCGACGAGCTCGGCTACCGTTTCCGCAGCGACACGCGCGGCACGCGTCCCTACCGTCCGAGCGCGGACGGCTACCTGTCGTCCATCCCCGAGATCCCGACCACGCTGCCGACGCTCGACGAGGTGATCGGCGCAGCAGGACGCACGCCGGACGAGCTCGCGCGCGCGTACGAGGGCTGGATCCTGCCCGAGGAGCTGAACGTGCACACCATCCACACCGAGGTCGAGGGCGGACCGTACCTCGACCAGCTCGACCTGCTGCTGAGCCGCGTCAAGAACATCCTGCCGGTGCGCACGCTCGGCGAGATCGCGGCGGAGCTGCCCGACGTGACGCGGCTGCCGGTCGCGGGCGTGCGTCCGGGGACGCTTCCGGGGCGCGGCGGCACCGTCGCCTGCCAGGTCGCGTCGTGACGCGCGCGCGCGCGGCGGCGCTGCTGGCGCTGGTCCTGCTGCTGACGATGTACCTGTCGCGCATCGGCGGCTGGGTGCTGCAGGATCCCGACGAGGGGCGCTACGCCGAGATCCCGCGCGAGATGATCGAGCGCGGCGACTGGGTGACGCCGAAGCTCTTCCACGTCAACTACTTCGAGAAGCCGCCGCTGCTCTACTGGCTGACGGCGGCGTCGTTCGAGACCTTCGGCCAGACCGAGGCGGCGGCGCGCGTCGTGCCGGCCGTGTCCGGAATCGTGACCGTGCTGCTGACGTTCGCGCTCGCGGTGCGCCTGTCCGGACGGCGCGTCGCGTGGCTCGGCAGCGGCATCCTCGCGACCATGCCGCTCTTCTTCGCGCTGTCGCAGGCGCTGCTGATCGACATGCTGCTCACCGCCTGCATGAGCGCGACCATGCTCGGCGTCTACGCCGCGCACCGCGCCGAGAAGAAGCGCGGCTGGGCGCTGCTGGTCGGCTTCTCGGTCGCGCTGGGCATGCTCGCGAAGGGGCTGATCGCGATCGTGCTGCCGGGCGGGATCGCGCTCGCGTTCCTGCTGTGGCGGCGCGACCTGCCGACGGTGCGCGCGCTGCTCGATTGGCGCGTGATCCTGCTCTTCCTCGTCGTCACGGTGCCGTGGTTCGTGCTGGTGTCGCAGCGGAACCCGGACTTCCTGCAGTTCTTCTTCGTTCGCGAGCACTTCCAGCGCTTCGCCGGCAACGCGGGCGTGCGCGTCGGGCACCCGGAAGGGCCGTTCTACTACGTCCCGGTCATCCTCCTCGGCCCCGCGCCGTGGACGCTGCTCGCGCTGGTGCTCGCCGCGACCGCCGACGGACGGCAGGCGTTCAAGGAGATCCCGGCCGAGGTCCGCGCGTTCTGCCTGCTCTGGTTCGGCATCGTGTTCCTCTTCTTCAGCGCCGCGACCTCCAAGCTCGGCAGCTACATCCTGCCGGCGATGCCGCCGCTGGCCATCCTGATCGCGGCCTGGCTCGACCGGGCGTTCGCGGAGCCGCGGCTGGTCGGCATGGTCATGCGGACGCTGAACGGGTTCTTCCTCGTGCTGGGCGCGCTCTTCGCCGTCGTGGCGCTGCTCGCGTGGCCGCTGCACGAGCGCATGGCGCACTGGTTCCACCTGGACGTCGCGGACGTCATCCTGGTCGCGGGGGCCGTGGCATCGGTCGCGCTGTGCCTGCTGGGCGCCGTCCTGGTCGCGCGCTGGACCCGCTGGGAGGACCGCGAGCGTCCGGCCGCGGCGGTCGGCGTCTTCGTCGCGGGCATGGCGGCGGTGCTGGTGTGCGCGACGCAGGGGCGGGCGGTCACCAAGACCGCGCGCGAGCTCGCCTTCGCGATCAACGACGTCCGTCAGCCCGGCGACCTGATCGTCTCGTACAAGCGCCTCATGCAGAGCCTCGCGTTCTACACCGGGCAGCGGATCGTCCAGTACGACGCCTACGGCGAGATCAAGGACGGCGCCCTGACGGCGCCCGACCACGACGACTGGTTCTGGGACGACCCCGATCGCCTGAAGGACGCCTGGGCCTCGAAGCGCGTCTTCATCGCCACCGAGGCGAAGTGGATCCCCCAGCTGACCGAGATGCTCGAGCCCGATCCCCGCGTCCTCGTGCAGGATCATCGACGTGTGGTATTGGTCAATTTTCCCGCGCCGGCACACGGTTCCGTCGAGGTTGGCCCGTCCGGGCAGGACACGGCGGACGACTCCGACGACTGACATCCTGGCCGCGGCGAAGCTCCTCAGGAAGGGACCCATGGCGAATCTGACCTGTCCGAAGTGCGGCTGCCCGATCGCCGTCGACCGCGGCGTGCGGCGCGGCAGCATCGTCTTCTGCTGCCAGAACTGCGTGGACGGGCTGCCCTGCATCTTCGACTGCCCGGCGGATCGCGATCCCGCGAAGGGCGCCGGCGGCGCCGGCCACATCGTGCACGAGCGGACTCCGTGGGGCGCTCCCTAATGCGCAACGTGCGCACGGTTGATGCCGGAGCGGGTGGCAGAGGCACAGGCCCGTCGCTACGTTAGGCCGACACGAGGAACCGATGGCCATCTCGCAGACAGAGCAGTTCCTGCACCAGGACGGACGTCCCGGAAGCCGCGATCAGCGCGACTCGTTCTTCACCTCGCGCTACGAGGACGCGCTCGCCTGGGCGCGCAAGTTCGCGTTCTTCCAGTACCCGTTCGTCACCGCGTGCTGCGGCATGGAGTACATGTCGGTGACCGGTCCGCGCTTCGACACCGACCGCTTCGGCATGACGCTGCCGCGCTTCACGCCGCGCCAGTCCGACCTCATGCTCGTCGTCGGCACGATCACGCACCGCCAGGCGCCGATCCTGCGCCGCATCTGGGAGCAGATGGCGGAGCCGAAGTGGGTGCTGTCGTTCGGCAACTGCACCAACACCGGCGGCCCGTACAACAACTACGCCGTCGTGCAGGGCATCGACACGATCATTCCGGTCGACATCTACGTTCCGGGCTGCCCGCCGCGTCCGGAGGCCGTCATCGACGGACTCCTGAAGCTGCAGGAGCGCATCACCCGCGAGCGTCCCGGACGCCCCGTGGAGAACATCCACGGCAAGCAGAAGGCGCTCGACTTCCAGAAGGGCGAGCCCGCGAAGGTCGTCCCCGGCACCGTGCGGGTCCACGAATGAGCGACGAGTCCGCCGCCACCAACGGCCGGTTCAAGAAGCCGGTCAAGGTCGTCATCGACGGCCGCGAGATCACCGCCGAGGCGGGGCACCCGCTGCTGCAGGTCGCGCTCGACAACGGCATCGAGATCCCGCACTACTGCTACCATCCGAAGCTTTCGATTGATGGAAGCTGCCGGATGTGCCAGGTCAAGATCGAGAAGGCACCGAAGCTCGCGATCGCGTGCAACACGCCGGTTGCCGACGGCATGGTGGTCGACACCACCTGCGACGAGGTCGCCTTCGCCCGCAAGGGCGTGATGGAGCTCCTGCTCATCAACCACCCGCTCGACTGTCCGATCTGCGACCAGGCGGGCGAGTGCTACCTGCAGGACTACTCCTTCGGCTACGGCAGCCAGGAGTCGCGCACGTCGAGCCCGCGCCGCAAGGGACTCAAGCGCCACCCGATCGGCGAGCGCGTGATCTTCGACCAGGAGCGCTGCATCCTCTGCCGGCGCTGCGTGCGCTTCACCAAGGAGATCAGCAAGACCGACGAGCTGCGCGTGTTCGGCATCGGCGACAAGTCGCGCATCGGCACGACGTCCGACGCCCCGCTGAACAACGACTACTCGATCAACACCGCGGACATCTGCCCGGTCGGCGCGCTGCTGTCGCGCGACTTCCACCACAAGCGCCGCGTGTGGTTCCTGCAGGAGCACGAGAGCGTCTGCCCGAGCTGCTCGAACGGCTGCAACGTCAAGCTCGGCATCTACAACAACGAGATCCAGCGCATGGTTCCCCGTCGCAACGACGAGGTGAACGACACCTGGATGTGCGACCACGGGCGCCTGAACTACCACTTCGCGCAGGACGAGACGCGCGTGCGCACGCCGCTCGTCCGTGACGACGCCCACGCGGCGCCGGCCTCGGGCAACGGTGCCGGCGCCGACGTCAAGTACGCGGCGTCGCTCGACGCGGCGCTCGAGGCCGCGGCGGAGAAGCTGCGCGTCACGGTGTCGGCGCACGGCGGCAGCGCGATCGGCGTGCTCGGCTCGCCGCACCTCACCAACGAGGATCTGTTCCGCCTCGGACAGCTCGTCGCGGCGCTCGGCACGCCGAACTACGACATGATCGTCCCGGTCGGACCGGCCGACGACTTCCTGATCAAGGCCGAGAAGGCCGCCAACGCGGCCGGCGCGCGGGCGCTCGGCGTCAAGCCGGGCGACGGCGGACGCGACGCGCAGGCGATCCTCGAGGGCGCGAAGAGCGGCGACCTGCGCGTGCTGCTGATCGTCGGCAGCGAGGACGCGGCGCGCGTGCTCGGCGCGGACGGCATCAAGGACGCGGTCGCGAAGCTCGACGCGCTGATCGTGGTCGACGCGAACCGCTCGGCGTTGACGGACGCGGCGACGGTCGTTCTGCCCGGCCTCGTCTGGGCGGAGAAGGACGGCTCGTTCACCAATCACGCGGGACGCGTGCAGCGCATCCGTCAGGCGATGGAGCCGCACGCGGGTCTCGAGCCCGAGGGCGCGCTCTTCGCGCGCCTCGCGGCGCTGGTCGCGCGCAGCAGCGCGCCGGCCGCGTACGACGCGGGTGCGACGCTGCGCGAAATCGCGGCGGCGGTGCCGGCGTTCGCGGGCATCGGTTTCGACACGCTCGGCAGCGCGGGGATCGCGCCGCAGGAGCCCGGAGCGGCGGGCGCGGCGGAAGCCGCGGCGCCGGCACAGGCGTAGCGTCCATGGCGGTAGGCGTCATCAAGGTCGACCGCGACGCGCTCAAGAGGGCGGGCGGGTTCATGGGCATCAACGCGATGCTCAAGGGCCTCACCGTGACGGGGCGCCACTTCTTCAAGAACCTGTTCGGCTGGATGATCGGCAAGCCGCAGGTCTTCACCGTAATGTTCCCCGAGCAGGACATCGCCAAGCCACCCTCGTTCCGCGGCATGCCGGTGCTCGTGCAGATGGACAACGGCAAGGAGCGCTGCGTCGCCTGCGGACTCTGCGAGTGGGCCTGCCCGGTGGACTGCATCCACATCGAGCCGGGCGAGACGGAAGACGCGATCGAGCGCTATCCGAAGGTCTTCAACATCGACATGGGCCGCTGCATGTACTGCGGTCTGTGCGAGGAAGCCTGCCCGGAAGAGGCGATCGTCATGAGCAGCCGGATCGAGATCTCCGCGTTCACGCGCGAGGGCACGATCTGGCACAAGACCGACCTGCTGACGCCGGTCGACGAGCTGCCGCGGCGGCTCGACTACGTGCGTCGCAGCTACCAGCGCTGAGGGACGACGGTGGCGGAAGAGCAGAAGCCGGCCGAGGCCGTCGAGGCGCCCGCTCCGAGCGGACCCGTGAGCCCGATCCTGAAGCGTCTCGTCGACGGCTTCGGCGAGAAGGTCCTGTCGACGCACGAGTTCCGCGGTGACGCGACGGCGATCGTCGATCGCGGCGCGCTGATCGACGTGTGCAAGCTGCTGCGCGACGATCCCGAGCTCGCGTTCGACTTCCTGATGGACGTCACGGCCGTCGACTACATCGGCCGCGTGCCGCGCTTCGAGGTGGTCTACCACTTCTACTCGCTCGGCAAGAACCACCGCGTGCGCATCAAGGTGCCGCTCGAGGAGGGCGATCCGAAGCTGCCGAGCGTCGCGTCGCTGTGGCCGAGCGCCGACTGGCTCGAGCGCGAGACCTGGGACATGTACGGCGTCAAGTTCGAGGGCCACCCGAACCTGAAGCGCATCTACCTCTACGAGGAGTTCGAGGGCCATCCGCTGCGCAAGGACTACCCGAAGGAGAAGCGCCAGCCGCTGATCGGTCCGGGCGCCGTGCACAAGCTGGCCGAGAACGACGACCTGAGCATCTGAGGTTCGAGGAAGCGATGGCCGACGAGCAGAAGAACGGCGCGATCGACGAGCAGGACGCGATCGACCTCCACTACGAGACGATGGAGCTCAAGGTGGGTCCGTCCCACCCGGCGACGCACGGCACCGTGCGCATCCAGCTCAAGCTCGACGGCGAGCGCATCGTGTTCTCCGAGGTCGAGGTCGGCTACCTGCACCGCGGCTTTGAAAAAGAATGCGAGAGCGGCCTGTACTACCAGGCGTTCCCGTACACCGACCGCCTGAACTACGTCTCGCCGATGATCAACAACGTCGGCTACGCGCTGGCGGTCGAGAAGCTCTTCGGCGTCGAGGTTCCGGCGCGCTGCCAGTACCTGCGCACGATCGCGAGCGAAGTGTCGCGCATGTCCGACCACTTCACCTGCCTCGGCGCGTGCGCGCTCGAGCTCGGCGCGTTCACGGCGTTCCTCTACGGCGTCGAGGCGCGCGAGCTGGTGTGGGACATCCACGACGAGATGTGCGGCGCGCGCGTCACGTGCAACTACGTGCGCATCGGCGGCATCTCGGCCGACGTCGGTCCCGAGTTCAAGGCGTTCGTCACCGAGAAGCTCTCGCAGATCGCGAAGCTCCGGAAGGACTTCGAGGACCTGCTGCTCTCGAACCCGATCTTCATCGAGCGCATGGAGAACACCGGGCTGCTCGCAAAGGAAAAGCTGATCGCGCTCGGCGTGACCGGACCGCTGCTGCGTGCCGCCGGCGTTCCCTACGACGTGCGCCGCGCCCAGCCGTACCTCGTGTACGACAAGATCGACTGGGACGTGCCGATCGGCGACCGCGGCGACAACATGGACCGCTTCCTGATCCGCATCAACGAACTCAGCCAGAGCACGCGGATCATCCAGCAGTGCGTTGAGCAGCTGCCCGACGGGCCGGTCGATCTCAACGACCCGCACGTCCGCCTCGCGGGCAAGGGCCGCGTCTACAACAAGATGGAAGAGCTCATCGCGCAGTTCAAGCTCGTCACCGAAGGACCGAAGCCGCCCGTCGGCGAGGTCTACCAGGCGGTCGAGGGCGGCAACGGCGAGCTCGGCTTCTACGTCGTGAGCGACGGCAGCGGCAGCCCGTACAAGCTGCGCGCGCGCTCTCCCAGCTTCTCCAACACGGCGGCCCTCACCCCCATGATCCAGGGGCAGATGCTGGCCGACGTGATCCCGACCTTCGACATGATCAACATGATCGGCGGCGAGTGCGATCGGTGACGTGATGGGTGTTCTTTCGGAAGAGCTGAAGCAGCGGATCGCCGACGAGTTCCCGAAGTATCCGGAGAAGCGTGCGGTGCTCCTCACCGCGCTGCACTTCATCCAGGCCGAGCACGACGGCTGGATTCCGCCGGGTGCGTCGAAGGAAATCGCGGAACTGCTCGAGATCCACCAGATCGACGTGGAGGAGGTGATCTCCTTCTACTCGCTCTTCCACTCGGAGCCGGTGGGCAAGTTCCACATCCAGGTGTGCGCGAACCTGTCGTGCTGCCTGCAGGGCGCGCGTCCGCTGGTGCGTGCGTTCGAGGAGAAGCTCGACATCCGCTCCGGCGAGGTCACCGACGACGGTGTGTTCTCGATCGCCGAGGTCGAGTGCCTCGGCTCGTGCGGCACCGCGCCGATGCTGCAGGTGAACAACGAGCCGTTCCTCGAGAACCTGAAGCCGGAAGACGTGCCGGGCATCCTCGACAAGCTCAGAAGTCGTCTCGCGGAGGGGAAGCGCTGATGGCCGCCGTCGTTCGTTACCTCCTGCCGCCCGACGGCCAGAACTGGTCGAAGCTCGCCGACTACAAGAAGAACGGCGGCTACGCCGCGGCCGAGAACGCGCTCAAGTCGATGAAGCCCGAGGACATCGGCACCGCGGTCAAGGCGTCCGGTCTTCGTGGTCGCGGCGGCGCGGGATTCGCGGCCGGCCTCAAGTGGTCCTTCCTGCCCAACGACGGCCGCCGTCCGCGCTACATCGCCTGCAACGGCGACGAGAGCGAGCCGGGCACGTACAAGGACCGCCAGATCATCGAGCGCAACCCGCACCAGCTGATCGAGGGTCTGCTGATCGCGGCGCGCGCGAACACGATCGACGCCGCCTACGTGTACCTGCGCGGCGAGTACCGCACCGGCTTCGACAACCTGCGCGCGGCGATCGCCGAGGCGAAGGAAGCCGGCTACCTCGGCAAGAACATCCTCGGCTCCGGACTCGACTTCGAGATCTACGTGCACCGCGGTGCGGGCGCGTACATCTGCGGCGAGGAGACCGGCCTCATGGAGTCGCTCGAGGGCCGGAAGGGACAGCCGCGCAAGCGTCCGCCGTTTCCCGCCGTCGCCGGACTCTGGAAGCAGCCGACGATCATCAACAACATCGAGACGATGTCGCAGGTGCCGTACGTGCTGCGCGCCGGCGTCGACGGCTACAAGCAGATCGGCACCGAGAAGAGCACCGGCAACACGATCTTCGGTGTGAGCGGCTGCGTGATGAAGCCAGGTCCGTACGAGCTGCCGCTCGGCACGCCGCTCAAGGAGATCATCTTCGAGCACGCGGGCGGACTCCGCCCCGGACGCACGCTGAAGGCCGTCATCCCCGGCGGCGTGTCGATGCCCGTCCTCACCGCAGAGACCGCGATGCAGGTGACGATGGACCACGACACCCTGCAGAAGAACGGCACGCTGCTCGGCACCGGCGCGGTCATCGTCATGGACGACACCGTCTGCCTCGTGCGCGCGGCGCTGGTGATCGCGCGCTTCTTCCGTCACGAGTCGTGCGGCCAGTGCACGCAGTGCCGCGAGGGCACGGGCTGGATCCACAAGCTGCTGCAGGGGATCGAGAAGGGCACCGGCGCGCTGCGGGACCTCGACGTGATCGAGGACGTGACCAAGTACATGGAAGGGCGCACGATCTGCGCGCTCTCCGACGCCGCCGCGTGGGGCACGGGCTACTTCGTGCGCCGCTTCCGCTCCGAGTTCGAGGCGCACATCGAGCACAAGGGCTGCCCGCTCGCCGGGACGTCCTTCGAGGTCTGATCCGCCATGTCCGTCGCGACCGCCACCGCCGAGCGCAGGCTCACGCGCAACGACATCGTCCGCCTGTTCGGCACGCCGAGCGAGACCATCGGCAGCGTGAACGAGCCGCGCCAGCAGCACGAGGCCGGCTTCCAGTACAACGAGCGCTGGATCTACGACCGGCCGAAGAACGAGCCGTCGCGGCCGAAGGCCCGTGTCATCTACTGGCAGCGCTACGACTTCGTGGCGTCCGAGCGTGTCGAGCGCGACGGGCACCGCGTCCCCGAGTCGCCGGACGAGCTGCTCGCCCGCCTGGGCTGAAGCTCCTCGGCGCCGGCATCGCCGGCGCTTCGTTTCGCGCCGGCACGTCGAACGGGCGCGGCGCGGCGTGCGGACGCGCCGTCGCGGATGCGCTGGCAGGCGCCCCGTCGTGGCGGCCTTTTGGGGCTTGCCCCGGTCGGCGGCGCGTTCGTATGATCCGCCCTTCCCCGACATCCCGTGCCGGCTCCCGCCGGCCGGGGAGCCCGACCCTCGACCCGGAATCTCCCGACCTCGCGGGCTCTGAACCGGACGCCGGCGGCGTCCCGGTGATCTTCACTTCCGGAGCGAAACCCCCATGCTGAACGGTTCCTTCGCGCGCACGATTCTCGGTCGCGGGCTCGCTGCCTGCGCGGTGCTTTCCCTCGCCGCCTGCGGCGGCGGTGGCGGCAGCGGCAACACCAGCTCGCCGAAGCCGCCCGAGGGCATCCAGCTGCTGATGAAGCGCGGCGACGAGATGCCGGGCGGGCTGGTCGTGAACTCGGTCGAGAGCGCGCGCATGTCGAACGACCGCACCGTGGTCGCGATCGCGTCGCAGGCCGGCACGCCCGCGATCAACGGCGTGTACCTGCGGAAGACCAACGGCCAGTTCGACCTGATCCTCGATCAGGGCTCGTCGCTCGCGCAGGGCCTCGCGATGACCAGCGTGTCGCAGCTGCTGGTGTCGCCGACCGGCGAGGCGGTGTTCAAGGAGGGCGGCAACTTCCTCGACCGCGAGACCGTGTTCTCGTGGGAGAACGGCCGCACGTCGCGCCTCGCCGGCGCGCTCGACCCGCGCACGCCGCAGGGCTTCCGGAAGCTCGGCGAGATCCGCCTCGGCCCGAACGGCCTGGTCGCGTTCACCTACGGCACCGACGGCGAGCAGCCGTGCTCGGTCGACTCGTCGAGCGGCACCGATCGCATCACCTGCAAGCTGCACCTCATCGTCGGCACGCCCGACAACCTGCAGGAGATCGCGCTGCCGAACGACCTCGAGAACCAGCGCCCGACCGCGGTCGGCCTCGAGTTCAACACCGCGGGCGACCTGCTGGTCGGACTTCCCGCGAGCGGCCGCAACCCGCTGCTCGGCATCGTCCGGGGCGGCGTGTTCAACAGCATCGTCGAGCGTCAGGCCGAGTTCCCCGGCTACGGCGTGCTGCTGTCGGCGACGCCGCGCTCGATCGCGAGCAACGGCGACGTGATCTTCGACGCCGCGTTCGACACCGACGGCGACCGCGAGCGCGACCAGGAGCGCCTGCTGCTCTACTCGAACGGCGGCTTCCAGAGCATCGCGCAGCTCGGCGAGCCCGCGGGCTCGAAGTTCGTCGTCGACCTGCGCGGCATCGCCGTCGACGATCTCGGACAGGTCACCTACCAGATCAGCTTCAACGACAAGGACCAGTCGACCGGCCCGATCAGCCTGCGCCAGTGGGCGAACGGCGCGACGCGCGAGATCTCGTTCGAGGGTCAGGGCACCTTCGGCGACGACGGCATGGGCAACGACTACAAGATCCTCGAGATCGAATCGATCCGCGCCAACCACGTCGGCGACGTCGCGTTCACCGCGCGCGTCGGCTTCAACGACAACGGCTCGCAGAAGACCGAGGAAACGCGGTTGATGATCGACCGCGGCGCCGGCCTCGAGAGCGTGCTGCGCACGGGGGCCAAGTTCAGCGGCGGGATCATCTCGGGCATCGAGACGCTGGCGGACATCAACGACAACGGGGACCTGCTGGTGATCGTCGAGCTGAAGGCGCAGGGACGCGCGCTGGTGCTGATCCCGCGCGTGTGAGCGCCGGCCGCTCGTTTTCGTTTCCATAGTTGATCCGACGAGGCCGGAACCCGTGCGTTCCGGCCTCCGTTACGCCTCCGTCGTGAAGCCATGCGGCACCGCGGCGGAGCAGCGACCGAGCGACGAGCAGATGCGCCTGCGGGTGCGTCGCGGTGCGCCGGGATTCTTCGCTGTACCGGGTCTCTCGTGCTCGCGGCCGTGGTCGTCTGGAGCGGCGTCGCCGAGGCGTTCGGCTCGCCGATGGAGACACGCGGCGCGATGCCCGCGGTCCCGCCGCCGTACGTGCGCTTCCCCGACGGCTTCGACCGGGACGGCTGTGCGCTGATCCCGCGTACCGGGGCTCCGCCTTCGCGCGTCTGTCCCGCGCGTCGCGCGTCGCTGTCGTCCGCGGTGGCCGGAGACTGGGGCCGCTACCTCGGCTACGAGGGCCCGGCCGCAGCGCCGAGCCTGAGCCCGGGCAGGGTGGTGCTGCTGCCGGAGACGTTGACGACGGCTCCACGCGGCTGGTGGCGTGCGGCGGGACTCGTTCGCAACGACACGAGCGGCATCGTGCGCGAGGTGCGCGTGACGGTGACGCTCGCGACCTCCGCAGAGCGTCCCCTCGGCAGCGCGACCGTCGTCGTCCCCGTGCGCGAGGTCCGGCCCGGTGAGCCGGCGCCGTTCGAGATCCGCACCCTCGTTCCGGTGCAGTCGGTCCGGCACGTGACCTGGAGCGTGGCTGCGACGAGCAGCGGCGGCACGACGTCGTCGTCACGCATGGCGGAGATCGAGCTCGGGCGCATCGCGACGTCGCCGTCGTCGGCCGGCGAGAGCCTCGAGGCGTCCCTCGTCGCGGGTGGCTCGGCACCCGACGGGGACGCGACGCGCATCGGCTGGGGCATCCTGCGGAACTGGGGGCCGCTCCCCATAGCGCGCGCGAAGGTCGTCGGGATGTGGATCGACGAGCGCGGCCGCGCGGTTCGGCTCGTCGAGGGCCGCGTGGCTCCGTCGGTGGCGGGCGACGCGTCGTTCGCCGCCGATCTGCTGCCGGGTGGAACGCGGAGCTTCGAGCTCTTCGAGCACGAGCCGTCGCCGTCGCGAGGCGCCGGGTGGCGTCTCGCGCTCTGGCAGAGCTCGTCGTGACGGGTCAGAGCGCGGCGAACGCTTCGGTCTCGGCGTTGCTCACGACCTCCGCGACGCCGGCGGGGACGTAGCAGCAATAGGTTCCCGTGCGGATGCATCGCGCCAGGGCGGCGCCTGCCTCGGGTGCCGCTTCGGCGATGCGTCCCATCGCGAGGTGGATCGTCCGCGTGACGCTGATGCGCGCGCGCTCGACGTCCGAGCTCTGCCGGACGCGTCCGCCGAGCCCGATTCCGCGCGACAGCTCGCGCTCGAGCTGCTCGATCTCGTCACGCAGCTCGAGCACGCGCTCCGGATCGCCGTCCGCTTCCGCGTTCGACAGCTCGTCCTCGAGCGCGTGCAGCTGACGCTGGTACGCGCGGCGAGCCTTCGCGTCGACGACATCCTCGGTGAAGTGCTTCGGCTTGCGGATGATGCCGCGCGATGCGGCGCTGCGCGGCGGCGCGGGGGCCGTCGACGGCTCGCCGTTGAAGGCGCGGATCAGATCGATCGCGAGGATCTCGCGGTCGGGCTGGCGAAGGAGCTCGGCGATGTAGGTCATGCCCTTCGTGCTGCCGACGGGGGTCTGCTTGCCGGCATAGTGGATGATCCAGGAGTTGCCCTCCTTCTCGAGTCGGTGCGGTGGCTGTTTGGTCAAATCCTGCAGCGCGGATGCGTCCGACTTCGCGATCATTGCGTCACACGCACGCAACAAGCCCGGCATCTCGAGACGACTTGCGATGGCGCGTGCCTGTTCAATGAGTGCCAGTCCGCGCTTCAGAGCCGGGAGCTGAGCTTGGGCGATCAGAAGGCGCCCGTGATCGAACAGAGTCTTTGCTACGTGCGGTTGTGCTCCCATGGCGCGATTCATCTCGGCGGCCTCACTGAAATGTTGATCCGCATCGGGCCACTCGTCCAGAGTAGCTGCGAGTAACGCAAGATATCGCGAAACGGATCCGAACGAGGCCACGAGGCTCGCCGTGCCGTGCAGTCGCGAGTACGGCAGCAGCAACGGATAGACGACGGCCGCGAGTTGCCGGTCTGCAACGAAGGCGATGGCTTCGCTGATTACGGACATCGTTCCCAGCCAGACGCCGTTCCTCTCAAAATTTCGGAACTCGTGAGCGGCCAGCCGACCGAGTTCGAGCGCAGCTGACGCTTTGTCGTTGGCTCGTATATGGCCGAGGATTGCCGCTGCTTGCCAGAGGGACATTTCTGGAAAGCGCAGGTCGTAGTCCCCCGTGATGAGCGCGGACGACAGATCTCGGGTCGCCGTTTCCAGGATCAGTATGGTCTGTCCTACGTACGCCGCCGGGCCGTTGACCTCGGTCGCATGCAGTCCGGGAACCCTGCGGACCAATTCGATGGACCGCTCGGCGAAGGCTTGTGCCTCGATGAACTTGCCCTCGAGCAAGACTCTGGCACCACGCCAGACAAGGTTGGCCCACAGATCGAACGGATCCGATAGCTGTTCTGCCAAGGCCCGGTGGATCTCGAGGTCGGAGTCCGCTCCCGGCATGTCACCGCATTCGAATCGCGTCGTGAAACGGAGTGCGTGACCGCGCAAGAGTAGATCGCTGCGAAGTAGATCGGTCCCGATCGAGAGGATCTCCTCCGCAATCGCGCGCCGCTCATCCATCCCGTCGGGTCCAAACAAGACCGAGTGTCG
>JAXLXO010000025.1:0-111384 GCA_046327915.1 Binatia bacterium
AGGTGACGATGCCGGCCGCGGCGAGTCGCCGCGCGAGAGCGCTGTCCGGCTCGTCGACACAGAGCGATACGAGCGTCGATGCGTCCCAGTAGCGCACGGTGCACGTCCCTCAGAAGCGGTCTTCGCGATCCTCGAGCAGAGCGTGCTGCACCGACGACCGGCTTCGCGGCAACTCGCGGGTGAGGAAGTCGCGCGGCAGCTTCGCGAGCGGAGCGCGCGCGAGACCGTCCGCGACGAGCGAGTCGATCGCGCCCGCGTCGCCGGAGATCCGCGTGAGCTGGGCCACGGGACGGCCGCGGTCGAGGATCGTCACGGTCTCGCCGCGCGCGACCAGCCGCAGGTAGTGGCTGAGACGGTTCTTGAGGTCCGTCACCGGGGCCGTTCTCATGAAGCCAGACTGGCTCGATCAAGCGGTCTACTCAAGCTCGCGAACCCGCCCCGCGCGAATTGGGCATATGCCCCAGGTCGCGCGGGGCATCCGCCCCGGCGTGCCCCACGCGATCCGGGGCATTCCCCCCAATCTGCGCGGGCCTGCGCGGGGCACGGTCCTTGCGCAACGGTTGGCCTCCGAACGCCCGACCACTACCCTCGGAGACTGCCGTGCCCACGCTTCTGATCGTCGAGGACGAAGAGATCCTCGGAAAGAACATCCGCCGCGCGCTCGAGAAGCTCGGCCACGCCGTGAGCCTCGCGCCGACCTGCGGCGACGCCGAGCGCCTCTTCTCCGAGCTGAACCCGGACCTGACGCTCATGGACCTGCGTCTGCCGGACGGCAGCGGCCTCGACCTGCTCGCGAAGCTGCGCGCGCAGTCGCCGTCGTCGCAGATGATCATGATGACGGCGCACGCGACCATCGAGGACGCGGTGCGCGCGATCAAGCTCGGCGCGGTCGACTACCTGCAGAAGCCGCTGCACATGGACGACCTGCGGCACGCGGTGACGCGCGCGCTGGAAGAGAATCAGCTGCGCACCGAGGTCTCGTACTACCGCGGCCGCGAGGCGAGCGGCGCGGGACTCGAGGCGATCGCCGGCGGCTGCCCGCAGATCGAGGAGCTGCGCACGAAGGTCCGCCGGCTGAGCGGGTTGCCGGCAGACGCGGTGCCGCCGACCGTCCTGGTCACCGGCGAGACCGGCACCGGCAAGGGGCTGCTCGCGCGCGTGCTGCACTACAACGGACCGCGCGCCGACAAGCCGTTCATCGAGATCAACTGCGCGGCCATTCCCGAGACGCTGGTCGAGTCGGAGCTGTTCGGCCACGAGCGCGGCGCCTTCACCGACGCGCGCACCAGCAAGGTCGGACTCTTCCAGGCGGCCGACCGCGGCACGCTCTTCCTCGACGAGCTCGGCTGCCTGCCGATCGCGATCCAGGTGAAGATCCTGAAGGCGATCGAGGAGAAGACGATCCGCCCGGTCGGCGGACGCGCCGATCGCAAGATCGACGTCGCCGTCGTCGCCGCGACCAACAGCGACCTCGAGGACATGGTGCGCGCGGGCACGTTCCGCGAGGATCTCTTCTACCGCCTGAGCGTCGCGCGCCTGTCGGTGCCGCCGCTGCGCGACCGCGGCGACGACGTGGCGCTGCTCGCGCGCCGCTTCCTGATCGAGCTCGCGCAGCGCTACCGCGTTCCCGAGAAGCGCTTGACGCCCGACGCGGAGGCGGCGATCGCCCGCTACTCGTGGCCCGGCAACGTCCGCGAGCTGCGCAACACGCTCGACCGCGCGGTGCTGTTCAGCGAGGGCGACCTGATCGATGCACGCGCGCTCGGCCTTCCCGAGGGCGCACCGGCGACCGCGTCGGCCGCGGGCGCCACCTCGGGCAACGGCGAGTTCGTGATCCCCGATGGCGGGCTGCAGTTCGAGGATCTCGAGCGCTCGCTGCTCATGCAGGCGCTGAAGAAGAGCGGCGGCAGTCAGACCGGAGCGGCGCGCCTGCTCGGCCTCAGCCGCGACACGCTGCGCTACCGGCTCGAGAAGTTCGGCATCGACGCCGCGTCGGTGCGCGAAGGCTGACGACGCGCCGGCGTCGCCCGATCCAGCCGTCCGCTTCTACGCCTCGCGCGCGAACGCAGGCTGGGCATGCAGCGCAGCACCCACCGCCGGCAGGCGGATCGTGAACGTCGCGCCCTCGCCCACCGTGCTCGCCGCGTCGATCGTGCCGCCCTGACGCTCGACCAGCCGCTTCGCCATCGCGAGGCCGACGCCGGTGCCGGTCGGCTTGGTGGTGTAGAACAGCTCGAAGACGCGCTGCAGGCGTGCCGCGTCGATGCCGGGCCCGTCGTCGCGCACCGCGATCGCGACCATCGGCGGTGCTCCGTTGCCGGCGAGGTCGAGACGCGCGCGCACCTCGACCTCGCCGTGCTCGCGGCCCTTCATCGCGTCGAGCGAGTTCACGACGAGGATCTCGAGCGCCTCGGTCAGCTGCTGCGGGTCGAAGCGCACCGCGGGGAGATCGTCGGCGACGTCGAGCACGAGGCGCACGCCCTGCGACACGCGCGGCTTGACGGCCGCGACGAGGCCCTGCAGCACCTCCTCCACGTCGCCCGCGGTGGAGTCCGCCACGCCCGGACGCGACAGGTCGAGGATGCTGCGCACGCGCAGCTCGAGCCGGTCGGACTCGGCGATGATGTCGTCGAGGCTCTCGCCCACGGGCGAGCCGGGCTCGACGTCCTCGAGCGCGACCTGCGCCGCGGCGCGGATGCCGGCGAGCGGATTGCGGATGCCGTGCGCGACGGTGGACGCGAGCTCGCCGACGGCGGCGAGACGCTCCGCCTCGACCAGCTCCGCCTGCGTGCGGCGGATGATCTCGTAGGAGCGCGCGTTGGTGAACGCGAGCGCGCACTGATTGACGAGCGTCTCGAGCAGCTGCAGGTCCTCGTCGGTGTAGAACGCGCCCGAGCGCTTCTCGCCGAGCGCGAGCACGCCGACCGCCGCGGACTCGAAGCGCATCGGCAGCACGATCGACGCGCCGAGGCGTCCGAGCGGGCCGAGGCCGTCGGCGTCGTCGACGTCGCCACCGCGGCTGCGCTCGACCCAGCGGCTGCGCCGCGTGCGCAGCGCCGCGCTCACCAGCGCCGACGGTGCGACGTCCGCGAGCAGCGCGCGCGCCTCGCCGGCCTTGTCGTCGGGGCGCGCGTAGCAGCGCAGCTTGCCGTCCGGGTCCTCGACCGCGAGCAGCGCCCACTCGATCGCCATGACGTCGGTCAGCGTGTCGAGCACCGTCGCCGCCACGCGCTCGCCGTCGAGCACGGACGCCAGCACCCGGCTCGTCGCCTCGACCGTCGAGCGGTAGCTGTACGCTTGACGGTAGAAGAGACGATCGACGCCGTTCTGGATCGCCGCGCGCAACGGATCGAACACCACCAGGACGATCAGCAGGTACAGCGGCACGATCACCGACGGCAGGCGGCGTCCGGCGCCGAGCCACGACTCGCCGCCGACGATCAGCGCCGCGTAGGTCGCGAACACGACCAGCGACAGCGCCGCGTACACGACACCGGTGCGGAGATAGCGGTCGACCGCGAACAGGTCGTGGCGCGCGATCGCGTATCCGATCGAGAGCGGGTACACGATGAAGAACGGCGCCAGCAGGTTCATCGGCACTTCCGCGCCGAACACGATGATGGACAGGATCCCGAGGCTCGGAAGAAAGGCCGCGCACACCACGCCGGCCATCACGATCTTCGCCTGCTGGCGCGCGAGCGCGCTGCGCGACGTGAGGAACGTGTGCACCAGCGAGCCGATCGAGACGAGACCTGCCGCGGCGATCGCCGCGTAGACCCAGTCGTTGACGGCGAGATGAAGGTCGGGGTTGGTCTCGTGCGCGAGGATCTGGATCAGGGCGACCGGCAGGAACGGCAGGTACACCGCCCACGCCAGCCAGTGATGCCGGCGCAGCAGCGCCTTGGGCTCGGGAAAGCACAGCGACAGGTGCACCAGCGCCGCCGGCGTCAAGGACTCGCAGACGAAGTACGGCACGTCGACCCAGCCGGCGGAGAACACGTCGCTCGCGAGCAGCAGGACGGTTCCCAGGATCGTGCCGAGCGCGAGTGCCGCGCGCGCCGCGGGGAGGCGCGGCCGGAAGTAGAACACCGCGAGCCCGACCGCGAAGAACGCGAAGCCGTCGATCCAGTACGGCAGGTACACCGGCAGGACGTTCCGCCAGCGGAGCTTGCCGCTCTCGACGTCCACGTCGCTGGTCATCTGTCCGCGGCGAAACGTGTAACGGTGCTTCGTCCCGAGCGGGGCCGCGTCGATCGCCGCCTGCAGCTCGCGCGCGTGGACGATGGGCTTGCCGTCCACCGCCGAGACGATCGCGCGCTGCGGGATTCCGGCGCGGACGCCGGGCCAGTCGGGACCGCCGATCGCCGGTGCGACGAGGTTCGGCCACACGACGAAGCCGGGCCACGTTCCGCCGATGCGCGTCGACGCGGAGCCGACGGTCGCCGCGCACAACCCGACCAGCGCCAGCAGCAGGGCGACGAAGAAGGCGCGCTCGGCGCGGGTCTCGAAGTGCGAAAGCACGGACATCGATACAACCGAGGCGGGCGCGAAAGCGAACGCCGTGCCAGCGTTTACGGTCGCATCGCGGAGGGTGCGCGATGAGCCGCGGCACGAGGCTGCTGCTCGCGGTCGCGAGCGGGCTCGCCTACGCCGCGGCCTTCCCGCCGTTCGGCTTCGCATGGGTCGCGTTCGTGGCGCTGATCCCGATCACCTGGGTCGCGCTCGAGCCGGGCACGCGCGCCGGACGGCTGTTCCTGCTCGGCTGGCTCTCGGGCACGATCGCCACCACGCTGCTGGTGAGCAGCTCGGTCGCGGCGTCGGGCCTCCGCTACTTCGGGCTGTCGTTCCCGCTCGCGTGGATCGCGGGCGAGATCGTGCCGCAGATCTACGGCGCGCCGTACTTCGGCCTGTTCGCGGTGCTCGCGGGGCTGGCCGCGCGCGGACGGCGGCCGCTCGTCGCGGCGCCGCTGATCGCCGCCGCGTGGGTGACCTGCGACCTGCTGCGGTCGCGCGTCCTCGACGGCTGCCCGTGGGTGCTGCTCGCGCACTCGCAGCACGCGCACCCGCTGCTGCTGCAGGTCGCGGACCTCGGCGGCGTCGCGGCGCCGTCGTTCGTGATCGCGCTGGTGAACGCGGCGCTGGCGTTGGCGCTGCGTCCGCTCGTGCCGGGGCTCGGCTTCCGGGACGGGGTGCACGCCCCGCGCGCGGTCACGGTCGCCGGTCGCGCACGCCCGCCGGTTGCGCCGCTCGCGCTCGCCGCCGTCGTCCTCGCGGCGACGCTGCTCTACGGACGCGCCCAGCTCGCGCGCTGGTCCGCGCCGCCCGCCGACACGCTGCGCGTCGCCGTCGTGCAGGGCAACCTGCCCGACGCGTGGCGCTACTCGCTGCGCGCCCAGCCCGAGGCGCTGGCGCGCCTCGAGGAGCTGACGTCGCGCGTGCTGTCGCCGCCGCCAGACCTGGTCGTCTGGCCGGAGAACGCGGTCAGCGTCTCGCCCGACGCCACCGCATCGGACTTCGCCGCAGCGATCCGCGCGCTGCCGCCCGAGTCCCGCCTGCTGGTCGGCGCACCGCGCGCCGCGACCGTCGGCCCCGGACGCGCCGCGCTGTACAACTCCGCGTTCCTGATCGCACCGGACGGCGCGCGCCGCCCGGTGTACGACAAGCTGCGCTTGACGCCGTGGGCGGAAGGTCCGCCGTGGCCGCTCGCGAGCCTCGGCCTGTGGAAGCCGCGGCCCGGCGCGTACTCGCCCGGCGAGCAGCTCGACCTTCCCGAGCTGCGCGGACACCCGTTCGGCGTGTCGATCTGCTCCGAAGCCATCGACGCGCGCCCGATCCGCGAGCAGGTCGCGCGCGGGGCGACGTTCCTCGTCAACGTCGCCAACGACGGCTGGTTCGACGGACGGCCCGCGGTGCGCCAGCACGCCGCCGCGGCCGCGCTGCGCGCGGTCGAGAACCGGCGCGAGCTGGTGCGCGTCACGGCGACCGGCGTGAGCCAGATCGTCGGACCGGACGGCGTCGTGCGCGCCGAGATCGCGAGCGGCGTCGCGGGCGCGATCGCCGACCATGTCGGCCTGCACGACGCGATCACGCTCTACACGCGCGTCGGCGACGCGCTCGCGTGGCTGTGCGTCGCGGCGGTGATCGCGGCCGCCCTGCTGCGGCCGCGATCACCCTGAGCGTTCAGCGCACGCCGCGGACGGCGTGCCGCGCGGTCACGGCAGGTCGAAGCCGAGCGCCGCGGCCTTCGCGCGCAGTCCGCGCACGTCCTTCAGCGACTCGTGCAGCGCCGACGCCTCGGGCGCGCACGAGCCGTCGTACGGCCCCTGCGGCACGTTGAAGCGCGGCACGTCGAAGTTCTTCCCACGCTCGAAGTCGAGCACGTGCGCGATGTTGTTCGCGGTCTGATCGCGGACCGTGAGCGGCGAGAGCCCCCAGCGCCACTCGATCATCGACAGGATCGAGGTGTGGTCGTACTGCTTGTGGCCGACGAAGCCGCGGCGCGCGAGCGGCGACGCGATCAGGGTCGGCGTGCGGAAGCCGAGACGTCCGTCGTTGCCGATGATCGGGTCTTCCTCGGTGAGCGGCGCCAGCGGCGGCGGCACGTGGTCGAAGAAGCCGCCCCACTCGTCGTAGTTGACGACGAAGACGGTGTTCTCCCAGTTCGGGCTCTGCGTCAGCGCCTCGTAGACCTGATTGACGAAGATCTGCCCGTTGCGGATGTCGGCGAACGGGTGGTCGTCGTTCGACGTGCCGAGGTCCTCGCTGATGAAGTGCGGGTCGACGTAGACGACGTTGGCGAGATTGCCCTTCGCCGCGTCGTCCAGGAACTGCTCGTAGCGGTGCGAGATCGGCAGGAAGCGCGAGCCGAACAGCGCCGTCACCGGCAGGTCGTTGTAGTAGTACGCACCGGTGAGACCGGCCGCCGCGACGCGATCCCAGATCGCGGGCAGCGTCGACGACTCGAGCGTGTTGGTGATGCGGTCGGTCTGCCCCGCGTGCATGTACATGCGGTTGGGGAACGTCGAGCTCAGGATCGCGCAGAAGTAGCGGTCGAGCGTGGTCCACGCCGGCACCGCACCGCCGTAGAACGACAGGTCCTGCTGGCGGTAGAAGCCGATCGGGAAGTTGTCGTTGGTCGAGGCGCGCAGCCAGCCGTCGTTGGCGCCGTCGTCGAACTGGATGCGTCCGCCCTTGTAGCCGTGGTCCGGGTCGCCGTACTGGCAGCCCTGGAACTCCGGCGCGAGCGGCCACGTCTGCTGCACGTTGCCCTGCTTGTCGACGAACTCGAGGCCCTCCTGCGCGCCGTCCGCGTCGGGCAGCCAGCCGAGCATGTGGTCGAACGAGCGGTTCTCCATCATCAGCACGACGACGTGCTCGATGCCGGACTTCGACGGGTCGGGCAGCGGCGCGTCCTCGGGATTGCTGCCGCTCGACGACGCGTCGCCGCAGCCGCCGACCGCCATCGCGCCCGTCGCCGCGGCGAGCCCGGCGAGGAACTCGCGGCGCGACAGCGCCGTCTCCGCGATCCGCTCTTCGATTCTCTTCTTGCTCATGTCGCGAGCCCCTCCGGCGTCGTGGAAGGGCCGGATCCTGCGACGCCCCGGCCGGAGACGCAAGTGAAATTGCGGTGATCGCGGCGTGTCGGATCGTGGAGAGGCGGCGGCTTGCACCGGTCCGGCCGGTCCGGTTCACCTGACGCGCACGTGATGGACGCCGAACCGAGCACCCTCCTCCTCGCCGGCGACCGCCCGACGCCGCGCACCGGCGCGATCGGGCATTCGCGGAGTGTGATCTGGTCGCTCGCCTGGCCGGTGATCATCACGATGCTGTCCGAGTCGCTGGTCGGGCTCGTCGACATGCTGTTCGTCGCGCGCCTCGGGGCACCGTCGGTCGCGGCCGTCGGCACCGGCGCACAGATCCTCGGCGGCGTGTCGGTGACCATGACCGCGGTCGGCACGGGCACGCTCGCGCTGGTCGCGCGCGCGATCGGCGCCGCGCGGCTGCACGAGGCGGAGCGCGTCCTCGGACAGTCCATCGTCGTCGCCGCGGCCCTCGCCGCGATGGTGATCCTGCCGGTGATCTTCTTCGCGCACGGGCTGGTCGCGGCCTTCGGCGTGGAGCCGCAGGTGGTCGAGCTGGGCGCGGGCTTCCTGCGCCTGGTGATGCTGTCGATCCCCGCCTCGTCGGTGATCTTCGTGATCGCGTCGGGTCTGCGCGGCGCAGGCGACACGCGCACGCCGCTCGTGGTCGGGCTCACCGTCAACGCGCTGAACGTCGTCGGCAACTGGGTGTTCATCTTCGGCAAGTTCGGCTTTCCCGCGCTCGGCGTGCGCGGGTCGGGTCTCGCGACGGCGCTCGCCTTCACCGCGGGGATGACGCTCGCCCTCTTCCTGCTCGGTTCGGGACGGCTGCGTCTGCGCATCGCGTGGCGCGACCTCGTGCTGCACGGGGAGACGATCCGGCGCGTACTCCAGATCGGGTATCCCGCCGCGGCCGAGCAGCTGCTGATGCAGTTCGGCTTCTTCCTCTACCTGCTGTTCGCGGCGCGCTACGGGACCGACGCGGTCGCCGCGTACTTCATCGGCGTGCGCATCCTCGCGCTGTCGTTCCTGCCCGGCTTCGGCTTCGCCGCCGCGGCGGCGGCGCTGGTCGGACAGAACCTCGGCGCCGGGCTGCCGAAGCGCGCGCAGACCGCCGGCTGGCACGCGACCTGGATGTCGGTCGCGCTGATGTCGACCACCGGCGTGGTGATCTCCATCTTCGCGGAGAACATCGCGCACTTCTTCGTCGACACGCCGGCGGTCGTCGCGAACACCGTCTCGTTCATCCACATGCTCGCGATCTCGCAGCCGCTGATGGCGATGGACTTCACGATCGGCGGCGCGCTGCGCGGCGCGGGTGACACGCGCTTCCCGCTGCTCACGGTGCTCATCGCGTTCTACGGCTGCCGGCTCGGCATGTCGTTCCTCGTGGTGAGCGTGCTGCACCTGAGCCTCGCGTGGCTCTGGTCGGCGCTGATCGGCGACTACATCGCCCGCGCGTCGCTCAAGGCGTGGCGCTTCCGACGCGGCGACTGGCAGGGCATCTCGGTCTGACGGGAGGCGTTCGGGCATGACGCAGGCGAAGGACTGGGGCGCGCGTCTCGACGAAGTGCGCGACGACACTGCGGCGCTGGCCGCGGAGATCCGCCGCCTGATCGCCGCGGCCGTGAGCCTCGACGCGCCGCGCGAGGTCATCGCCGCCGCGGCGCGCGAGATCGGGCGCGTCGCGGACGCGCTCGAGCCGCACGTGCCGACGCCGCACCCGCCGCGCTACGTCGGCGGCGCCGCCGCGACCAGCGCGATCGACGTCTTTCCGTTCGATCCCGTGATCGGTCCGCTGAGCCCGCTCGCACCGCCGGTGGCGATCGAGTGGCACGACCCGAAGGCGATCGGGCTGGTGCGCTTCGGCGTGCCGTACGAGGGGCCGCCGGGCTGCGTGCACGGCGCGATCCTCGCCGCGACCTTCGACCAGGTGTTCAACGTCGCGAATCTGATGCGCGGCGTCGCCGGTCCGACGCGGCGGCTCGAGATCCGCTACCGCAAGCCGACGCCGCTGCTGGCCGACCTGCGTTTCGAGGGCTGGGTCGACCGAGTCGAGGGACGCGAGGTGCACGCGCGCGGCCACGTCCTGCACGGCGACCTCGTGACCGTCGAAGCGGAAGGAACGTTCGTGCAGATCTCGCACGAGCGCGTGATGCGCCTGCTCGACGCCGGCGCGAGCGCGGACGCGGACGCCGCTCGGGACGCGCCGCGCGGTGAGGTCGCGCAGCCGCCCGCGAAGGAGACCGCCGCCGCCCGCAAGCGCCGCTTCCGCAAGACCGGCGACGCCAGCTGAGCCGGCGCTACTCGACGTCCACCGACCAGACCGCGATGCGCGCCGGCGCCATCTCCTCCCACGGACGCCGGTAGACCAGCTCGATCTTCGCCCACCCCGGACCGATGGCGTCGAAGGTCCAGATCTCCTTGCCGCCCGCGCCGAGCGGCGCGTTCGGCTCCTGCTCCCAGCTCGTGTCGACGTGCTTGACGACGCTCTCGTCGAGCGGCTTCGCGAGCTCCCACTGGAAGCCCGTCGAGCGGTTCGCGTCGAGCGAAAGCGTGAACCGGCTGCCCGGCGCTGCCGTGAGGTCCGCCGGCGGCGGACCCGGCTCGGACGCGAACAGCGAGCACGCGGCCGAGCTCGCGGCGAGCGCGCACGCGAGCAGCAGGGCGCGCGTCCGGCTCACGCCTTCCCCGTCGCGACACGCAGAGCCGCGAGGTCCGCGTCCGCGAGATCGCCGATGCGCTCGACGGTGACGTCCGGCATCCGGTACTTCGCGACTTCCTTCTCGTCGCGCGCATAATGTCCCTGCCGCGGGAACACCGTCGTCACGCGATCGCCCCAGCTCTTCTTGACGGCGTCGAGGATGCGCACCTTGTCGTCGACCAGCACGTAGTGCTCGGCGGGATAGCGGCGCTCGACGTCGTCGAGCTCGAGCTCCTTGTGCACGTAGATCAGGATGTTGCTGTCCACCGCCTCCTGCAACCCCGAGCGCTCGATCTTGCGCGGCTGGAAGACCACGTCGCCGTCGGACAGGATGACCACCGGGCCCCACTGCCGGAAGCGCTCGAGCGCGTCGAGCGAGTTCGGGAACAGCCGGTTCGCGAACGGATAGTTGACGAGGAACGACGACACCGCGAGCAGGTGCGAGTCGCGCGGGTTCTCGACCCGGTAGCGCTGCAACGCGCCGAGGTAGTCGGCGTAGCCGAGCTCCTTCCGCAGGTCCTCGAAGATCGCCCAGTAGCGCTGCTGGCGCTCGTGGCCGACCTCGGCGTCGAGGTAGCGCATCATGTCCGCGACGACGCGGTCGTTGTCGAGCAGCGTGTTGTCGACGTCGAACAGCGAGACCACCGGATGCTTCGTCATGTCGCGCCCCCTGCGTCGCGCGTGTCGCGCTTCGCGTCCGAAACCGAGTTCTCTCCCATCATCACCTGCGCCGTCGCGACGGCGAACAGGCCGATCACCGTGAGCGTCAGGCTGCCGGTCGCCTCGGCGACCATCAGCATCCCGGCGAGCGGGATGCGGTAGCCCGCGGCGAGAAAGCACGCGCCGCCGAGCAGCGGCAGGAAGTTGCTCTCGCCGCGATCCAGCGCGCGCATCACGATCTCGCCGACGAACACGCCGGTCACCGCGAGCGACGTGAACACGCCGCCGCCGCCGGCGCCGAACACGCACGCGAGCGTGCCGGCGGTGCGGATCAGCATGGTCGCCGCCAGCACGTCGACCGTGTGATCGCCCGACGCGAGCCAGCCGGCCGCGACGTAGCCCGGGCCGAAGGTGATCCAGCGTCCCGCGAGCGCGTGCCCCGCGAACGCGAGCGCCGCGAGCACGAGCCCGCCGATCGCGGCGCGCGGCACGGCACCGGCCTGGCGTCCGAGCTTGCGCAGCACGTCGGTAGCGCGCGCGAACAGCCAGCCGCCCGCACCGCAGCCGATCGCCACCAGCGCGCACGCGAGCGCGAAGCCGGCGTCGAGGCGCGGCATCCCCGACAGCACCACCAGGTGGCTCGGTCCGACCAGCGCGGCACGCGTCAAGTATGCCGCCCCGGCCGCGACCGCCGCCGGGACGAGCCGCGTGAGATCCGCGTCGCGGCGGAACGGCACCTCGATGCCGTACATCGTGCCGACCGCCGGCGACGAGAACACCGCCGCGATGCCCGCGCTCGCGCCCGCGATCGTCCACGTGCGGCGCTCGTGCGCCTCGAGCCGCGGCAGCCGGTCGCCGAGGATCTGTCCGAAGGACGCGCCGAGCAGCGCCGACGGCGACTCGAGTCCCTGCGAGCCGCCGCCCGAGACGGTCACCGCGGCCGCGAGCACGCGTCCGGGCAGCTCGCGCAGCGCGATCTTCGTTCCCGGGTGGTGGAAGACCTCGATGTAGACCTCGGCGGTCGCGGGCCGGTCGACGCGCGTCACGAAGCGCACGACCACCAGCGTCAGCAGGAGCGCCGCCAGCGACGGCACCGCGGGCAGCGCGCCCGGCAGCCGCGCGAGCTCCGCCAGCGCCTGCCCTTCCACCAGCCACGACGCGCCCGCGACGCACGCGCCGGTCGCGGTCCCGACGACCGCCGGCACGACGAGCTGCACGAGGAGGCGGCGGACGATCCCGGCGCTCGCGCCCGCGTCCGCAACCGGCTGGCTCTGTCCTCCCACTCGACCCCGCTTTCGCTCGCCCGCCCGGTCCGCGCAGCGGCAGGCCGCGAGGTGCATCGGACGACGTCCGGGCCGCGATTAGCACGCCGCGGGCAGCCCGCGAAGGATTTGCTCCGGTGGCGTGATCCGCGACAGAATCGGCTTCGGCGCGGCGAACGGACGTCGGCGGCGCAGAGGGGGGAACGTCGAGATGGGGTCGAGATGTGCAGCGTTCGGGCGCTGGCTGCTGCTGGCGGGAACGCTCGCCGGCTGCGCCTACAACGGCGCGATCGCGGGCCGGCTGGAGGGCCGCGGCATGCAGCCGCAGCCGGTGACGATGAACTTCACCGCGAACCGCTTCGAACCGGGCGGCAAGATCAACGTCGAGCTGCCGAGCGGCGAGTTCTTCACCGGCCGGTACCTCGAGGTCACGCCGGACACCAAGGCGACGGCGTTCGGGCCGGGCGGAGTCGGCTGGGGACCGTGGCCGCCGGGCTGGGGCGACTGGGGCGGCGGCCGCGACTACGCCTCGTTCGTCGAGGCGTACGGCGGCAAGGTGGTCGCGACGCTCTTCGGCGACCGGAAGAACACCATGCGCTGCCGCTTCGACCTGACCAACCAGGCCGACGGCATGTCCGGCGGCGGCAGCGGCCAGTGCCAGGTGACCGGCGGGGACACCATACAAGCGACGTTTTAACGAGGGGCCACGACGCCCCTCGCCCCGCGCGCAAAGCCGCGCAGGGCCCCACACCCCGCGGTCGCTTCGCTCCGCGCTCGCCGTTGGCTCGCGTGCACGAGGCGGTGCCGGTGGCGGCTCTCGTCTCGCCTTCGGCCGTCAAGCAGCGGCGGCGGGCGCGGCGGCGCGGGGGCGTTTGCGGCGGAAGGGGTATGCGAGCTGGCCCCACATCGTCCCGGGGACGTCGTCCTCCGGGATGCCGTAGCGCACGGGGCTGCGGTCGAGCGGCATGTGGAACGTGCCGAACGCGAGGTCGATGAAGGGGAACATGCCGGCGAAGTTGCGGTTCAGTCCCTCGGCCTCGGCGGCGTGGTGCCAGCGGTGGAACACCGGGCTCGCGAGGACGTAGCGCAGCGGACCGAACGTCCAGCCGACGTTCGCGTGCACGAGGACGGCGTAGAAGATCAGCAGCGGCACGTACGCCGCGACGATCGCGGGGTCGAAGCCGATCAGCACGATCGGCACCGACTGCGCGAGGCGCGTGACGACGTCGTTCAGCGGGTGCACGCGCCCCGCCGACAGCCAGTCCACCTGCGTCGACGAGTGGTGCACCGCGTGGATCGGCCACAGACGCGGGCTCGCGTGCAGCCAGCGGTGGCTCGCGTAGCCGCAGAGATCCGCGACCAGCAGCAGCAGCACGAGCTGCACGCCCCACGGAAGGGCCGCCAGCGCGGGACGCGGTGCCAGGAACTCCTGCAGGGCGTCGAGGCGGAACGGCACACCCGACGACATCGCGACCGCGACCAGGATCAGCACGATCGCCATCCGCGAGACCGTCTTGCTCACCAGCGGCGTGACGAAGAACCAGCCGACGTCCACCCAGGTGCCGCTGCGGATGCGGGGCTGTCCCGCCACCGCGGGCACGAGCCGCTCGAGGAGCCCGAACACGGCCCCGAGGACCACGAGCCCGACCGCGACGCTGAGGACGCTCGCCGCCACGCGCGCGTTCTACCGTCCCGCGCCGGACCGCGCCACGCGCGGCGACGCTCCGCGCGCGGCGCTCAGCGCGACGCCGCGATCAGCGCGAGACCGCGCGCCACGGTGGTGAGCTCGTTGCCGCCGCGCAGGCGATCCACGCCGAAGCGCTCCTCGAACAGCCGGCGCACGCACGGCACCAGCGACGATCCGCCGGTGAGGAACACGCGGTCGACGTCGCCCGGCACCACGCCGCAGCGCTCCAGCAGCCGGTCCACGCAGCCGGCGAGCCGCGCGAGGTCGGTCGCGAGCCAGCCTTCGAACTCGTAGCGCTCGACCTCCTGCAGGATGCGGCGCGGCAGCTCGTGGAACTCGAAGGTCGCCGCATCGCTGCTCGACAGCGCGAGCTTGGTGCGCTCGACGGCCTCGTAGAGCAGGTAGCCGAGATCGTCCTGCACGAGCCGGATCAGGCTGTCGATGCGGCTCGGCTCGACCGCCTGGAACTTCAGCTGCTTCAGCGTCTCGAAGGTCGACGGCTGGGCGAGGAACGAGACGTCCTCCCAGCGCTCGAGACGCGAGAAGATCCACGACGGCATCGGCAGCGTCTTGCCGTGCTCCGAGCGGCGCATCGAGCCGAGCCCGAGTCGCGGCGCGACCACCGCGCGCACGATGCGGCCGTCGAAGGCACCGCCGGCGATCGGCACGCCGTCGATGCCGAGGATGCTCTGCGAGCGGTCGGCGTCGTCGCGCGTCGTCGGACCGAGGCGGACGAGGCAGAAGTCGCTCGTGCCGCCGCCGAAGTCGCCGATCAGCACCAGCTCGTCGTGGTCGAGGCTGCGCTCGTACTCGTGCGCGGCGGCGACGGGCTCGTACTCGAAGCCGATCTCCGAGAAGCCGGCGGCGCGCGCCGCCGCCTCGAGCCGCGCCAGCGCGCGTGCGTCGCCCTCCTCGTCCACGTGCCCCTCGGGACCCGCCGCGAAGTGGACCGGGCGTCCGAGCAGGACGCGGTCCCCCGGATCCCCCAACTCCGCGCACGCAACCCGCCGCAATTCTGTCAGAATGAGCGCGACCAGGTCCTCCAACGTGAACTTCCAACCGAACACGTACGTCTCGCTCAGGTGACGGCTCGCCAGATGCGACTTGAGCGACTGGAGGAACCGGCCGCCGGCACCCTCGTCCCGGTAGGAGTCGATCGCGTACGGCCCCGCGGTGGGGACCGGACGGCGTCTGGCCTTGCCATCGAGCGCGCTGAAGTGCAGGACGGAGCGGAACGTCATGCTCCTTCGGTCCGGCTCCCCGAATTCGGCGAGCCGGGACGTCCCGTCGCGGCGCGCGACGCCGACCGCGCTGTTCGTGGTTCCGAAGTCGAGTCCGAGCATCGCACTCCTTATGGCGATCGCGTCGGGCGGCCGCCAACATCAGGTCCGCGGCGGATGGTGCCGAAGATGGATGGAGCATGATCGTCGACAACCGCACGGCCCGGGCCGGTGCGGGCCCTGCCGGGAGCGAGCCGCGCGTTCCGGACGCCCACCACGACCTGCAGTCCACGACCGAGATCCTGCACAGCGTGCTCGACTCGACCGCGGACGGCATCCTCGTCGTGGACACCGAGGGCCGCATCGTCACCTGGAACCGGCGCTTCGCGGACATGTGGGAGCTGCCCGAGGAGGTGCTCGAGTCGCGCGACGACGCACGCGCCATCGAGTGTGCGCTGCGCCTCCTCGCCGACCCGGGCACCTTCGTCGCGAAGGTCCAGCAGCTCTACGACCACCCCGAGGCCGAGAGCTTCGACTCGTTCGCGCTGATCGACGGACGGACCTTCGAGCGCTTCTCCCGCCCGTGGCGCGTCGGCGAGCAGGTCACCGGCCGCGTTTGGAGCTTCCGTGACGTCACCGCGCAGCGCCGCAGCGACGAGAAGCTGCGCGCGAGCGAGACCTACTTCCGCTCGCTCACCGAAAAGTCGAGCGACCTCGTCGCGATCATCGATCTCGAGGGCGTGATCCGCTACGCGAGCCCGTCGCACGAGCGCGTCCTCGGCTACCGTCCGGAGGATCTGGTCGGTATCGACGCGCGCACGCTGATCCATCCCGACGACATCCCGAACCTGCCCGCGGTGTTCTCCGCGGCGCCCGGCGCCATCCCGAGCTTCGAGTTCCGCTTCCGGCACCGGGACGGGACGTGGCGCATGCTCGAGACCGCGGGCACCAACCTCGCCGACCGGCCGGACATCAACGGCCTCGTGCTGAACTCGCGCGACGTGACCGCGCGCCGGCGCGCCGAGCTGCGCACGCAGACGCTGCTCGCGATCGCCGACGACGTCACGGGGCACGTGGACCTCGAGGAGATCCTCACCCGCGTGCAGCGGCGCGCCATCGAGGCGCTGCCCGCCGACGGCGTCGCCGTCATCTGCGAGGACGCGCAGCTCGGACGCATGCGCGTCGTCGCGCACCAGGGGCTTCCGGCCCACCTCGCGTCGACCCTCGAGACCATCACCTTCCCGAAGGGCGAGCTGCCGCAGGCGACGCGCACCAAGCAGGGCGAGACGGTCGCGGTCAACGACCAGGACCTGCGGCCCTGGCTGCCCGAGGGCGGCGGCGACGCGTACGCGGTCGGATCGCTCGTTCTCGCACCGTTCGACGCCTGGAGCAGGCACTTCGGCATCCTGCTGGCGATCAGCTTCGGGCCGAACCGCGGCTTCGACGACGACCAGGTGTCGCTCTGCACCGGCATCGCGCGCCAGGTCGCGCTCGCGATGGAGGCGACCGAGCTCTACCGCGCGCAGGCGGAGGAAGCGGACGTCGCGGGCGCGCTCGCGCGCTTCGGACGCGACCTCATCGCGCACGTGCACGAGGAGGATTTCCTCGACCGGCTGTGCGAGTCCACCGCCAGCGTGCTCGACTGCCAGGTGAGCGCGACGCTGCTCAAGCGCGACGACGGCGCCGTCTTCACCGTGATCGCCGGGTACGGCTTCTCCACCGCCGAGGCGACCCTCGCGACGCTGCTCGAGATCCCCGCCGAGCGCATGACCGGACTCCTCAAGCGCTTCGAGACCGACGACGTGACCATCATCGACATCCCCGACGCGGTGATGTCGCGCGTGGATCGGCAGAGATACGGCTTCAATGCAGCGCTGTGCATGGCGCTGCGCCGCGGCAACGAGGTCGTCGGCGTGCAGGTCGCGAACCGGCTCGACCGGCGCCGCTTCTCGCCCGTCGAGATGCGCATCGCGCGCGACATCGCGCAGACGGCGTCGCTCGGCATCAGCCACGCGAAGCTGGTCGAGGAGCTCGAGCAGGCGAACCGCGTGCGCGCCGAGTTCGTCGCAACGGTATCGCACGAGCTGCGCACGCCGCTGAAC
Source organism: Binatia bacterium (assembly GCA_046327915.1). Classification (GTDB taxonomy): domain Bacteria; phylum Desulfobacterota; class Binatia; order UBA12015; family UBA12015; genus VGTK01. The sequence goes on from JAXLXO010000025.1 coordinate 17,216, forward strand.
ATCATCCTCGGCTACGGCGACCTGCTGCTCACCGATACGTTCGGTCCGCTCAACGACGAGCAGCGCTCGACCCTCGAGCGCATGGACCGCCGCGCGCGCGAGCTGCTCGACCTCGTGAACTCGACGCTCGAGGTGAGTCGCCTCGAGCGCGGCCGCGTGCCGCTCGACGTGCAGCCGGCGTCGCTCGCCGGCGTGCTGGCCGAGGTCGAGGCGGAGACGCGCGAGCTGCAGGAGAAGGCCGGCGTGCCGGTGGTGCTCGAGGTTCCGCCGCACGACGTCGAGCTGCGCACCGACCGCTCGAAGCTCAAGGTGGTCGTCAAGAATCTCGTCGGCAACGCGCTCAAGTTCACCGAGCGCGGCGCGGTCACCCTGCGCGCGGTGCCCGACGGCGACCACGTCGCGATCGAGGTCGCCGACACCGGCATCGGCATCGCGCCGGCCGATCTGCCGGTGATCTTCCAGGCCTTCCGGCAGGTGAAGGCGAGCACCGCGCGCGGGCAGAGCGGCGTCGGACTCGGGCTCTTCATCGTCGCGCGCTTCGTGCAGCTGCTGCGCGGCACGGTGTCGGTGCAGAGCACGGTCGGCACGGGCACGACCTTCCGCGTCGAGCTGCCGCTCGACTACGGCGAAGCGCCCGCGCTCGACGTTCCCGCACCCGCCCTCTGAAGCGGAGCGGCTCCGGCCGGGGCGTCGAGCACGTCCCCGGCCGGAGCCCGATCGCTACTCCAGCAGGCTCGACGGCGGCGCGACGAACGCCTCGAACACCGAGCCGTACGGCTCGACGGTCGGGGTGGGCGACGGCGTCTTCGTCGGAGTGGGCTTCGGCGACGGGGTCGGCGACAGCGGCGGACCGATGGTGGTCGACGGGCTCGGCGTCGGCAGCGGCGTCGGCGTCACGACCGGCGTCGGACCGGGGGTCGGCGCGGTCGCCGGCAGGTGCAGGATCCAGCCGAACTGGCGGCGCGTCCAGACGTTCTTGGTGAGGAAGGTGTCGTTGCCGATGACGACGTAGATCGTCATCTGCGCGAGCGACGCGCCGGCGAGATCGCCGTGCGCGATCACCGTGATGCGCCACTCGTGCGCCTGATTGCGGCGCAGCGTGACGCGGCTGATGCCGCCGATCTGGCGCGCGGCTTCGTTGCGGTAGACGAAGTTGCGTCCCTCGCGAACGATCAGGCCGGGCTCCAGCTTCTCGAACAGGATCTCGCCGTTGGCGTTGCGCAGCGTGATCGTGAACTTGTCCTCGTTCGGATGGAGCGGCGTGTCGACGTTGAGCACCGCCTGGAACTGCAAGGTGTCGACCGGGCTGTTGAAGTTGATCTTGTTCGGGCACCCGATCGTGCCCTCGCACGCGCTCACGATGGTGCCGTCGAACTTTTGCTCGGCAAACGCCGCCCACGCCACGAGAGCCATGGGCAGGGCAACGATGCAGAGGGAGAGTCGCAGCGTGGGAAATCGCCGGCTCGGCATGGGGGTCTCCTCCTGGTTCGGCTGGTTGGAAGTTCGCCGTCGGCCGCCTGCATCAGAGCAGCTGCTGTGCGATCGTCTGTGGCCCCCCTAGCCCGGCAGACCCCGGCTTGGCAAGCAGATCCCGCCCGCGCGGCCGTGCTCAGGGCTCGAGGAAGCCCGCCGCCTGCAGCCGGAACATGCGTGCGTAGCGGCCATCGCGGGCGAGCAGCTCCGCGTGGGTGCCCAGCTCGGCCAGCCGGCCCTCCTCGAACACCGCGATCCGGTCCGCACCGCGCGCCGTCGAGAAGCGGTGCGTGATGAGGATCGCCGTCCGGCCGGCGGCGAGCGCCCGGAATCGGCTGAAGATCTCTGCCTCGGCCTCGGCGTCGAGGGCCGCGGTGGGCTCGTCGAGGATCAGCACCGGCGAGCGCCGCATGAACGCCCGCGACAGCGCCAGCCGCTGCCACTGCCCGACCGACAGCTCCTCGCCGCCGAACCAGCGCCCGAGGCTCTGCTCGTAGCCGCGCGGCAGCGCGTCGATCACCCGGTCGACCCCCGACGCGGCGGCGGCGCGAACGATCTCGTCCTGATCCGCCATCGCCGGCAGCCAGCCGACGCCGATGTTGTCGGCGACCGTGAAGTGGAAGCGCACGAAGTCCTGGAAGATGACGCCGACCCGGCTGCGCAGCTCCGCGGGACCGAGCGTCGCGAGATCGGTGCCGTCGAGCAGGATCGCCCCCGAGGTCGGCCGGTAGAGGCCGGTGAGCAGCTTGACGAGCGTCGTCTTGCCGGCGCCGTTGCGTCCGACGAGCGCCAGCGTCTCGCCGGGCTCGATGGTCAGCGAGACGTCGGTCAGGGAGTCGCGGCTCGCGTCGGGATAGCGGAACGACACGTCGCGCAGCTCGATGCGCGGCGGCGGCGCGAACGGCGGCGCCGCGGTTACGTCCGCGCCCGGCGCCTCGTCGTGCGGTGCGCGCGGCTCCGCCACCGACGCCGCCATGACGTCGTGCGGCATGTTCTCGTGCGGCTCGTCCTCGGGCACCGACAGGTACTCGAAGAGGTTCGCCATGAAGAGGTTGTCCTCGTAGAGCTTCGCGATCGCGAGCAGCGCGTTCTGCAGCGCCGCCTGCCCTTCGCGGAACGCGATCACCAGCATCGTCATGCCGCCGACGGTGAGCCCGCCGCCGATCGTGCGCACGACGACCCACGCGTAGCAGGCGTAGAGCGCGACCGTGCCGAGCAGCCCGAGCTGCAGCGCGGAGCGTCCGCGGCGCAGCGCGAGCGACGCGTCCTCCGCGTGGTGGCGCTCGTGGATCTCGCGGTAGCGCGCGAGCAGCAGCGCGCCGAGCGAGAACAGCTTGACCTCCTTCGCGCTGGCCTCCTGCGACAGCAGCATCTCCAGGTAGTGTGCTTGACGATTGGCGAAGGTGCGGCCCCTGCTGAGCAGGAAGGACTCACGTCCGAAGCGTGCCTCGGCGACGAACGGCGGCACGGCCGTGACCAGCAGCGCCGCGACCGCGACCCAGCTGAAGCCGGCGAGCAGGGCCGCGTAGCCGGCGAGCACGATCGCGTTGCGGCCGAGCGTCAGCACCGAGCGCACGACGTCGAGCGGACGCGAGCTCGCCTCGCGCCGCGCCTGTGCCAGCTGGTTGTTGAAGTGCGGATCCTCGAAGTGGCGGTACGAGACGTTGATCGCCTTCTCGAGGATGCGCACGTTGACCAGAAGCCCGAGCTGCGAGCGCAGCAGCGTCTGGGCGAGCGCGTTGCCCTGCGTGACCGCGGCGCGCACGATCATCAGCGCGAGCTCGACCGCGACCCACTCGAGCGCGGCCGTCGTCGCGGCCGGCGACGGCGCCGCCGTCGCGGCGATCACGGAGTCGATGATGCGCTTGCCGACCCACGCGATCGCGACCGGCAGCACGCCGTCGGCGGCGGCGAGTGCGGCCAGCGACAGCGCGAGACGCGCGTTGGCCGCCGCGAGCAGCGCGAACGCGCGGCGTGCGTTGCCGAGCACCGTGCCGAGCTCGCGCGCGCGGCGCGGCAGGCTCGCGAGCCAGCCGTCGCCCGCAGGGACGTTGCGCCGATCGGTCACCCGGCGAGCGTAGACTCCGCGCGCGCGCGGCGCACGAGGCACGGCTCGCCCGGCGCCGGGAGCGCACTCGACGCGCCGCCATCCGCCTGTGTTAAGGGTCCGCGATGCCCAACCAGCCCGTGATCGTCGCCGCGTGCCGCACCCCGATCGGCCGCTTCCAGGGCGGACTCGCGCCGCTCACCGCGCCGCAGCTCGGCGCGATCGCGGTCCGCGACGCGCTGCGCCGCGCGGCGCTCGACCCGTCCGAGGTCGACGAGGTGATCCTCGGCAACGTGCTGACCGCGGGTGTCGGACAGGCGCCGGCGCGGCAGGCCGCGCTCGGCGCCGGCATCCCCGAGCCCGTGCCCGCGCTGACCATCAACAAGGTGTGCGGCTCGGGTCTCAAGGCGGTGATGCTCGCCGCACAGGCGATCCGCGCCGGCGACGCGAAGGTCGTGGTCGCCGGCGGACAGGAGTCGATGTCGAACGCGCCGTTCCTGCTGCGCGGCACGCGCGGCGGCTGGCGGCTCGGCGACCAGACCGCCGAGGACGCGCTGCTGCACGACGGGCTGCTCGACGCGTACGAGGGCTACCACATGGGCGAGACCGGCGAGGTCGTCGCCGATCGCTTCGCGATCACGCGTGCCGACGCCGACGCGCTCGCGCTCGCCTCGCACCGCAAGGCCGCCGAGGCCGAGGACGCGGGACTGTTCGGCGAGGAGATCGTCGCCGTCGAGGTCGCGCGCCCCGGCGGACGCGGCACCACGCTGGTGTCGCACGACGAGGGCATCCGCCGCGAGACGACGACCGAGTCGCTCGCGAAGCTGCGGCCCGCGTTCCGCAAGGACGGCGTCGTGACGGCCGGCAATGCGTCGCAGATCTCCGACGGCGCCAGCGCGCTGATCGTGATGTCGCGCGCCGAGGCCGACCGCCGCCGGCTCGAGCCGCTGGCGCGCATCGTCGCGTCGGACTCCTTCGCGATGGCGCCGAAGCTGGTGATGGAGGCGCCGATCGGCTCGGTGCGGCGCCTTCTCGAGAAGACCGCGCTGCGCATCGGCGACGTGGACCTCTTCGAGCACAACGAGGCCTTCGCCACCGCGTCGTGCGCGGTCGCGAAGGATCTCGGCGTGCCGGCGGACCGCTTCAACGTGCACGGCGGCGCGGTCGCGCTCGGCCATCCGATCGGTGCCAGCGGCGCGCGTGTCCTCACCACGCTGCTCCATGCACTGCGCGCACGGCGTGCGAAGCGCGGTCTCGTGACGCTCTGCCTCGGCGGCGGCGGCGCGGTGTCGATGCTGGTCGAGCGCCCCTGATTTCCCGCGCGGACGCGCGCGACGCGCGTCCGCCGACGACAAGCGAAAGGAATTCCGTGAAGAACCTGTTCTCCGTCGAAGGAAAGATCGCCCTCGTGACCGGCGGGTCGCGCGGCATCGGACTCATGATCGCGCGCGGCTTCGTCGAGAACGGCGCTTGCGTCTACGTCGCGTCGCGCAAGGCCGAGGAGTGCGAGAAGGTCGCGAAGGACCTGTCGAAGTTCGGCGACTGCCACGGCATCGCGGCCGACCTGTCGACGCAGGACGGTGCGAAGAAGCTCGCAGACGAGGTCGGCAAGCGCACCTCGAAGCTCGACGTGCTGGTGAACAACGCGGGCGCCAACTGGGGCGCGCCGATGGCCGAGTATCCGGACGCCGCCTGGGACAAGGTGCTCGGACTCAACGTCAAGGGCGTGTTCCACCTGACCGTCGCGTGCCTGCCTCTGCTCGAGAAGTCGGCGAGCGACGCGAATCCCGCCCGCGTGATCAACATCGGCTCGATCGACGGCATCCAGGTGCCGATGCTCGAGACCTATGCGTACTCGGCGAGCAAGGCGGCCGTGCACCACATGACGCGCGTCATGGCGATGCAGCTCGCCGGCAAGCGCATCACGGTCAACGCCGTCGCGCCGGGTCCGTTCGAGAGCAAGATGATGGCGGCGACGCTCGACCGCTTCAAGGACGCGATCGTCGCGTCGTGTCCGCTCGGCCGCATCGGCGAGCCCGAGGACATGGCGGGCATCGCGATCTACCTCGCGTCGCGCGCCGGTGCGTACGTGACCGGGACGGTGATCCCGGTCGACGGCGGAATCTCGACGCGCTGAGCGCGCGTCTGCCTCACGCTGCGGCCGTCGCGGTCGCTCCAGCCCTCCGCGACGGCCCGCAGCAGATCTTGACGTCCGTGCCATGGCGCGCCGGATGCGGCGGTTCTACGGCACGCGCATGGATGCTAACGTCGCGGCCGTGGCGGAGCCGAAGCGCAGGGCGACCTATGACGACGTGCTCGCCGCACCGGAGCACAAGGTCGCGGAGATCCTCGACGGCGAGCTTTTCCTCAGCCCGCGCCCGGCGAGCCGGCATGCGCGCGCGACATCGCTGCTGGGCAGCGAGCTGACCGGCGCCTTCGACCGCGAGTCGGGGAACCCCGCCGGGCCCGGTGGCTGGTGGATCCTCGACGAGCCGGAGCTGCACTTCGGATCCGACGTCGTCGTACCCGACATCGCCGGCTGGCGTCGCGAGCGGATGCCGCGCATCCCCGACGCGCCGTGGTTCGATCTCGCACCCGACTGGCTCTGCGAGACGCTGTCGCCGTCGACGGCGCGCATCGACCGCACCCGCAAGCTCGCGATCTACGCGCGCGAAGGCATACGCCACGTATGGCTCGTCGATCCGATGCAGCGCACGATCGAAGTCCTCGCGCTCGACGGCCGGCGCTGGTTCGTCGCCGAGAACCACGGCGGCAACGACGTCGCGCGCGCGACTCCGTTCGCGGCGATCGGGATCCCGCTCACGCGGCTCTGGATCGACTGACGGCGTCGCCGCCGCTCGACAGCACGGCACACGGCGGATAGGCGAAGCCCGATGCGCCTGCTGGTGCTGTCGAACCTGTTCCCGCCCGAGGCCGAAGGCGGCCTCGAGCTGAGCTGCTTCGAGGCGTGCCTCGGACTGCACCGGCGCGGACACGACGTGCAGGTCGTGACGCAGCGCCGACGCGGCGACACGGCGGTCGCCGATCCGTTCCCCGTGCACCGCATCCTCGAGTTCAGCTTCCCCGCGTCGCACTACGGACGCGATCCGCGCGCGCTGCCGCGCCTCGCGCGCGACACGATCGTCGGCGCGCGCGTCGCACGCCGCAACGAGGACCTCGTCGCACGGCTCGCGCAGCGCGAGCGCGTCGACGTCGTCGCAGTGTGGGGCTTCTCGGGAATCGGCGCCGGCGTCGCGTTGCCGTTCGTCGCGCGCGGCGTGCCGGTGGTGTGGTTCGTCGGCGACTACTACCTGCGCGACGTGCTGCGTCCGCCGCTCGCGCGCCGCCTCGCGGGCACGCTGCTCGCGCCGCGCTGGCAGCGCATCGAGGCGGGGCTGCGGCCGCAGCGCATCCTCGTCAACAGCGAATTCACCCGGCGCGGGTATCTCGCCCGCGGCATCGACCCCGCAGTCCTGCACGTCGTCCACCGCGGCATCGCGTCCGGCGTGATCGACGCACCCGCGGAGCCGCGCGACGTACCGCCCACCGTCTTCATGCCGTCGCGCATCACACCGCGGAAGGGCGTCGACGTCGCGGTGCGCGCGCTCGCCGCGCTGCGCCGGCGCGCGCCCGATCTCGCGGTCCGGCTCGACGTCGCGGGCACCGGCGAGCCGCAGCACGTGCGCGCTCTCGAGGAGCTGGTCACCACGCTCGGTCTCGGCGGCCACGTCCGCCTGCTCGGCCTGCTGGACCACGCGGAGATCCTGTCGCGCATGCGGCGCGCGTCGGCGGTGGTCGGGGCGAGCCTCGTCGAGGAGTACTTCGGACGCGTCAACGTCGAGGCGATGGCGTGCCGCGTCCCGCTGATCGTCAGCGCGACCGACAACGTCCGCGAGATCGGCGACGACGAGGTGCACCTCCTCGCCTACCCGCCCGGCGACGCGGCGGCGCTGGCCGAGCGCCTGCAGCGCGTCCTGACGGACCCGGCGCTCGCGGACCGTCTCGTGCGCGCCGCGCACCAGCACGTCGGCGAGTGCTTCCGGCAGGAGAGCATCGTCGAGCGTATCGAGCGCCATCTGCAGGAGGCCATCGCCGCCGCGCCGCCGTCGTCGCGCTGAGCTCCGCTCGTCACGACCGTGCTTCCGTCGCGACCGCGCATGCGTCGCATCGGCCGCCGACTTCTGCGTATCGTGCGCGCATGCGCATCGGCTTCCTGCTTTTCCCCGGGCTCACGCAGCTCGACCTGACGGGTCCGTACGAGGTGTTCGCGCGCCTGCCGGACGCCGAGATCCACCTGCTGTGGAAGAACGCGGAGCCGGTGCGGACCGAGCACGGCCTGGCGCTGATCCCGACCACGATCCTCGCCGCGTGTCCGACGCTCGATCTGCTGTGCGTGCCGGGCGGGCCGGGCGTCAACGAGCTGCTCACCGACGCGGAGGTGATCGGCTTCGTGCGGCGCGCGGCCGCGAGCGCCCGCTGGGTCACGTCGGTGTGCACCGGCGCGCTGGTGCTCGGCGCCGCCGGGGTGCTGCGCGGACGGCGTGCGACGACGCACTGGATGTCGCGCCGCTTCCTCGCCGACTTCGGCGCGACGCCCGTCGACGAGCGCGTGGTGGTGGACGGCACCGTGATCACCGGCGGCGGCGTCACCGCGGGCATCGACTTCGCGCTGCGCATCGCCGCCGACGTCGCGGGCCGCGCGGTGGCCGAGGCGATCCAGCTCGGCATCGAGTACGACCCGCACCCGCCGTTCGACGCCGGGACGCCGCGCACCGCCCCGGCGGACGTGGTCGCGACCGCCGAGCGGCAGGCCGCCGACCGGCAGCGCTACCGCGCGGCGCAGGTCGCGGCGGCGGCGATTCTCATCAAGTAGAGAGTTCCATCCTCGGCCGGCGCACGCGTCGCGCACGGCGCGATCGCGCGCCGGCCGTGGCGCGGCAGCGCCGCGCGCCCCGCACGAAGAGTGCGCCGGCAGCGCGCACGGCGGACGCCCGATCCGCTGCTGCCCGCGTCTGCTGTGTCCTTTCCCGCGAAGCGGCACACCTGCGCGCACCGTGCAGCCGTGCATGACGCGCCGCGCGGCGGGACGGGCCTTTCTCTGGTCGGCGCGTTGCGTCTCCGCCGGCCGACGGCCGCGACGTCAAATGCAAGGATCGCCGCGCCGCCTCGAATTCAGGAGCCGCCATCATGACCCCATCGCAACGACACCCGCTTCCCGTCACGGCCATCGGCGCCGCGCTGCTGTGCGTGCTGTCCCTCGTCGCACGGGACGCCCGCGCCGAGAGCGGCCTGCAGATCGCCCCCGACCACAAGCGCACGCTGGTCTCCAAGGACGTCGGCGGCCAGCGCTGGTCGATGGTCTACAACGAGGACGACGGCACCGCGATCGGCAACGTCTACGACGCGAACGGCGGCGAGCCGTCCTTCGTGTGGTGCCGCACTGTCGCGACCGCGAGCGACACGATCACCTTCGAGTGCTCGGGCGCGGACCGCTGCGCCGCCTTCCCGTGCCGCGACGGCGCGTGGTCCCTGCTGCCGCAGGTGACGCTGCCGAAGTCGTTCTTCGAGCCCGCCGGCAAGCCGGACGACGTCTGGGTGACGGACGTCGACGGGCTCCGCACGGCGCTGCGCACGGCACCGGCCGGCACGGCGATCAGGCTCGTCGCCGGTGCCTATCGCCTGACCGAGCCGCTCGAGATCACCCGCGACGACGTCACCATCGAGGGCTCGGGCAACCAGACCTCGTTCACGCTCGAGGGCGGCGTCGGCGCCCCGCTGTTCGTCATCGGCCGCGACGGCGCGAGCCGTGCGAGCGGCGTCACGCTGCGACGCATGCGCCTCGACGGCAATCGCGAGCACCAGGCCGCATCGGGCGACGCCGGCAGCGACTGCATCCTCGCCGACGGCGTGGACGGGTTGCTGCTCGAGGACCTCAAGATCGAGAGCTGCAGCCGCGCCGGCGTACGCGTCGCGAACGCGAGCGGCGCGGTGCTGCGCCGCGTGGAGGCGTTCGACAGCGCGGGCGACGGGCTCGTGCTCGCCGCCGGCACCACCGCATCACGCATCGACACCGCCACCCTGCGCGACAACGACGGCTTCGGCATCTCGCTGCTGCCCGGCTCGGGCACGAACGAGCTCGCCTTCTGCCTCGTGCGCAACAACCGGCAGACGGGCGTCCGCGTTCTCGGCAGCAGCGGCAACACGATCCGCAACAGCATCCTGCAGGCGAACGCGGGCGACGGTGCAGTGCTCGCCGACGCGGACGCATCGACGGGAGCCGCGAACAACGTGCTGCGCAGCAACCAGTACCTCGAGAACGCGGGCCACGGAGTGCACCAGGCGAGCGTGCTCGGCGCCGGCAACGAGATCGCCGGCGGAACCTTCCGCTGCAACGGCGAGACGCCGATCGGCGCCGCGGCCGGCGCGCCCGCCTTCACCGTGAGCGACGATCCGGAGCTCGACGCATGCGTACCGTGAGGTCCGCACGCGTCCCCGTGACAGCGCATGGCGTCGGGCGCATCACACGGCCCGGCGCGCGCCGTGCGAATCTCCCGCGGACATCCGAAGCCGCGCGCACCCCTGCAAGACCGGGGCAGCGCTGCACCGCGTCGGGCGGCGAATCGCCGCGTGGACGCGTGCCCTTCGCAGGTTCGGAACTTGCTGTTCACCACCACGTCAAGCACTCCGCCATGCGTTGCGGAGCCGCACGAAAGAGGTCGAGATGAATTTCACACCAGCCACCACCGGACGCGCGACGGGCGCGCGGCGCCGCGCAGAAGCCGCGGCACTCGCCTGCCTGGTCCTGCTCGCCGCGGTGGCGAGCGCGTGCTCCGCGCCGCTGGCCCGCCCCGGCGTCCCGCCGTTGCCGCCGCCCGTCCCCGCCGCGAACTACGCGATCCAGGTCGGCGACACGCTCGCCGTCAAGTTCTACAAGAACCCGAGCATGAACGAGGAGGTCGCCGTGCGGCCCGACGGGATGATCTCGCTCGAGATCATCCACGACGTGCCGGCGGCCGGGCTGTCGCCCGAGGACCTCACCGCGGACCTGAAGCGCCGCTACGCGAAGGAGCTCGCCGACCCCGAGATCAGCGTCATCATCAAGACGCTCGGCGGCCAGCGCATCTACGTCGGCGGCGAGGTCGGCTCGCAGGGCGCGATGCCGCTCAACGGCGGCCTCACCATGTTCCAGGCGATCCAGCAGGCGGGCGGCTTCACCAAGACCGCGCGCCGCGACGAGGTCGTGCTGATCCGCACCGACGTCGAGGGGCAGCGCACCGCCTACAAGATCGACCTCGAGAAGGTGCAGAGCGGCGCGAGCCCCGAGGCCGACGTTCCGCTGCGTCCGTACGACGTCGTGTTCGTGCCGCGCTCGACGGTCGGCGACCTGAACGTCTGGGTCGAGCAGTACATCCGCAACAACCTGCCCATCAATCCGAGCATGGGCCTGCCCATCATCTGAGAAGGCACCAGCCATGACCGACCACGAGATTCCCTGGCGCGACCTGGTCGCGGCGCTGCACCGGCGCCGCCGCCTGATCGCGAACGTGTGGATCAGCGGAGCCGCGATCATCGCGTTCACGCTCCTCATGACCGGCCCGCGCTACGAGTCGACCGCGAAGCTGATGGTCACCAACGACCGTCCGTCGACGATCGCGCCCGAGGACGACGGCGGGCCCGCCGAGAAGGTCAGCGACGAGGACCTCAACGCCGAGGTCACGCTGCTGTCGAGCGACGGCCTCGTGCGCGAGGTGCTCGAGCCGTACCGCGGCACGACGTACGAGCCGGCCGAGGGCACCTTCAAGCGCTTCACCGGCCTGCCGCGCGACGTCGTCAGCTGGGTGTACCGCACGCTGCACGGCATCCCGCAGGAGAGCAGCTTCGACCGCTGGGTCGACCACACGCGCAAGCACCTCGAGGTCGAGCTGGTCAAGAAGTCGAACCTGATCTCGGTGTCGTACGGCGACCGCTCGGTGTCGCCGGAGTGGACCTCGAAGCTGGTCAACGACCTGATCGACAAGCACCTGCAGCACCACGACCGGCGGAGCCGCCAGTCCGACGCGTTCCGCTTCTACGAGAACCAGCTCTCCGTGCTGCGCGGCAAGGTCAGCGAAGCCGAGCAGGCGCAGCAGGGCTTCTTCCAGCGCGAAGGCCTCGACTCGCTGCCCGAGCAGCGCGGCACCTGGCGCCAGCGCCTGGTCGACCTCAACACCGAGCTCGCCGCCGCCGAGCGCGACCTCTCGTCCGTGCAGGCGCGCGCCGACTTCCTCTCGACCGAGATCAGGAACCACCCGAAGACCGTCACCGAGAGCTCGCGCGCGGCGCAGAACCAGGCCGTGCAGTTCCTGAAGCCGAAGATCCTCGAGAAGGAGATCCAGCGCAGCGAGCTGCTGTCGGTCTACGCGCCGACCAGCTCGAAGGTGGTCGCCGTCGAGAAGGAGCTCGCCGACGCGAAGCGCCTCCTCAAGCAGGAGAAGGAGACCATCGACGAGGCGACCACGACCGTCAATCCGACCTACCAGGCGATCGAGATCGACCTCGCGCAGACGCGCGCGACGCTGTCGGCCGCGCAGGCGAAGGTCGCCTCGCTGAAGGCGCAGATCGCGGAGTGCCGCGCGAAGATCGACCACCTCGACGGCGTCGCGGCCGAGCAGGACCACCTGCAGCAGCAGGTCGACACCGCGCGCCAGGCGCTCGCGGTCTACTCGAAGAAGGCCGAGCAGGCGCGCCTGTCGAGCGCGCTCGACGACTCGCGCATCGTCAACCTCGCCATCGCGGAGCCGGCCACGGTTCCGCCCGCTCCGGCGAGCAATCACGCTCTGGTGATCCTGCTCGCCGCGGTGGTGCTGAGCCTCATGGTGGCCGTGGTCTGCGGACTGGCGCGCGACTGGCTCGATCCGACCGTCAAGAACGGCGCGCAGGCGCGCCGCACGGCGGCACTTCCCGTGCTCGCCGAGGTTTCGTCCTCCTGAAGGTGGCATGATGTACGCGGAGCACTTCGGCCTCGCCGCGGAGGCCTTCTCGCTGACCCCGGACCCGGGCTTCTTCTTCTCGGGCCCGGACCACGTGGAGGCGCTCGCCGGCGTCAAGCTCGCGATCGAGGGCCGGCGCGGGCTCGCCGTCGTCGTCGGCGAGGTCGGGACCGGCAAGACCACGCTGCTGTACAGCCTGCTCGCGGGCCTCGGCGCGTCGGTCCGGACGGCGTATGTGGCCAACAGCCGCCTCGACTTCACGCAGCTGCTGCGCATGGCGCTCGCGGATTTCGGCGTCGCCACCGACGCGCACGACAAGGCCGACCTGCTGCTCGAGCTCAACGCCTTCCTGCAGCGGTGCGCCGACGAGGGCGCGACCGCGGCGCTGGTGATCGACGAGGCGCAGAACCTCGACCCCGACGCCTTCGAGGACTTCCGCCTGCTGTCGAACTGCGAGGCGTACCACGCGAAGCTTCTGCAGATCGTCCTCGTCGGGCAGCCCGAGCTCGAGGAGAAGCTCGCCGACCCGCGGCTTCGCCAGGTCGTGGACCGCGTCGCCGTGTGGTGCCGCATCGAGCCGTTCGGGCGTGCGGACGCCGAGCGCTACGTCGCGCATCGCATCGCGTGCGCGGGCGGAACGCCCGCGCTGTTCGAGCCGGCGGCGGTGCGTCTCGTGGCGCGCGCGTCGGGCGGCTTCCCGCGCCGCATCAACATGCTGTGCCACGACGCGCTGCTGTTCGCGTTCGCGCGCGACGCCTACCGCGTCACCGCGCAGGACGTGCGCGGTGCGATCGCGCAGCGCGCGCGGCACGCCGGCACGCGCCGCAGGCCGGCCTGGCTCGCGCGGCGCCCGCTGTCGGCAGCGGCGCTGGCGGCACTCGTCGCCGCGGCCGCGTGGAGCTGGCAGGCACCGGAGCGCTCGCGCGCGATCGCGGCCGCGGCGACCGCGCCCGGGCCGATCGCGCACTCGGCGTCGGCCGTCAGGAGCGCCGTCACGACGGCGACGATTCCGACCCGCGGCGGCGCCCCGCGCGCGGCGGCGGAGTCTCTGGAGATCCGCATCCGTCCGGGGACGCACCTCACCGCGCTCGCGCGGCAGTACTACGGCAACGACGGTGCCGCGACGCTCGACGGGATCCTGCGCGCGAATCCCGCGCTCGCGAACCCCGACGTTCTACCCGTGGGCTCGACGCTGTCGCTGCCCGCGACCGCCGGCGACTCGGCACGCAAGGAATTCGACCATGAGTAGCTACATGAACGTCCTCAAGCGCCTCGACGAAACCCGCCGCGAGACCGCGCCGCGCGGCCGCAGAGCGGTCGTCGAGGCATTGCGCCCGGTGGCGCCGGCCGTTGCCGCGACGGCCGCCGTGGCGCCCGTCGCAACGACGCCGGCCGTGGCCGCGCCGATCGCTCCCGCACTTGCGGCACCGGTCGTGCCGGTGCGTGCCGCTTCGTCACCGGCCATCGCGACGCCGACCGCGCGGGACGCGTGGACGCGCGCGACGACTCCGGCCGCACCGCGCGTCGAGCCTCGCGCGGAGCCTCGCGTCGAGCCGCGGATCGCGCCCCGCAGCGACGCGCACCCCGCGCCGCGCGCGGCCGCGCCGGTCGGCTTCACGGGCTTCGCCGAGCTCTTCGACCGCATCCAGCTGTTCGCGCAGGGACGCGAGCGTTGCGTGGTCGTGCTCGCGCCCGCGTCGCACGCCGAGTCGATCGGACGCGTCATGTCCGCGATGGTCGCGCACGCCGAGCAGCGACACGAGCGCGCGTTCTTCGCGGAGCTGCGCGGCCGCGCCGACGCGTGCACGCTCGTGCCGCGCGCGGGCCAGGGCAACGGACGCGACTCGGCCACGCCGCTCGCGATCGACCCCGCCGATCACGCGACCCCGGGCCTGCTCTCCGAGTGGCTCGACACGCATGCGCCGGGCGACCGGCTGATCCTGCTCGAGGCGCCGCCGCTGTCGAACGGTCTCGACGCGGCGCTCCTCGCGCGCGCGTGCGACGGCCTGATCGTCGTCGCCGAGGCCGAGGTCACCGAGCGCGAGGCGCTGCACGTCGCGGGCGAGCGCGCGCGCGCGTCCGGCTGCAACACCCTCGGCATCGCGATGGTCGGCAGCAGCGACCCGATGCCGCGCTGGCTCGCGCGCCTCCTGCGCCGCGACACGAACGACTGACGCCCCCGCCACCGACCGAACGACAACCCGACCCCGCACGCTCCCCGAGCTTCGTTCCTCCGAAAGCAGTCTCCGATGGCCACCCGCAGAAGGATTCTCCTCACCGTTCTCGCGCTCGTCGACCTCGCGATGGTCGCGGTCGCCTTCCTGCTGTCGTACGCCGGCACCATGCGGATCGACGCGGGCTACGGCTCGCTGCTCGACCTCGAGATCCCGCTGCGGCACGTCGTCGTCTTCGCCGGATACCTCGCGCTCTGGCACCTGGTGCTCCGCGCGAACGGGCTGTACCGCTCGTACCGGCTGTCGAGCTCGGCGGGCGAGCTGCGCAACGTCGGACAGGCGACGCTGGTCGCGGTCGCGGCCCTGCTGCCGCTCGACGCGCTGGCCGGCTTCGAGGAGGTGAGCCCGAAGTTCCTCGTGACGTTCGCGGGCGTCGCCTTCCTCGGGCTCTTCTTCGAGCGCCGCTTCGTCCGCCTGATCGGCAGCGTGCTGCGCGGCATGGGCATCAACCTGCGCGAGATCGTCGTGGTCGGCGAGCCCGCCGCGGCGCGCCGCACCGCGCAGACGCTCGCCAGCCGTGACGCGCTCGGCTACCGCGTGCTCGACGTCATCGAGGTCGACCCGACCACGCCGGACCACCTGGTGCTCGAGCGCCTCGAGGAGACCGTCAATCGCAGGCCGATCGACGAGGTCTTCCTCGCGCTGCCGACCAACAGCTCGCTCGACCTCTTCCACGGCCTGATCGCGACCTGCGAGGAGCAGGGCATCACCGTCCGCGTGGTCGCGAACCTCGCGGTCTTCGAGTGGGCGTGGACCGCGATCGACGTGCTGGTCGACCAGCCGATCGTGACCATCGCGACCGGCTCGCCGGAGATCCCGCGCTTCCAGCTCGCGAAGCGCGCCATCGACCTCGTGGTGTCGCTGTGCGCCGTGCTGGCGCTGATCCCGATCGGGCTGCTGATCGCGATCGCGATCAAGCTCGACTCGAAGGGGCCGGTGTTCTTCGCGCAGGAGCGCGTCGGCTTCAATCGGCGCCGCTTCAAGCTGTTCAAGTTCCGCACCATGGTGCCCGACGCCGAGGCGCGCCAGGCGGCGCTCGAGGAGCGCAACGAGGCCTCGGGCCCGGTGTTCAAGATCCGCAACGATCCGCGCATCACGCGCGTCGGCGCGTTCCTGCGCCGCACCAGCCTCGACGAGCTGCCGCAGTTCCTCAACGTGCTGATCGGCGACATGAGCCTCGTCGGACCGCGGCCGCTGCCGCTGCGCGACGTCGAGCGCCTCGACGTGCGCTGGCACAAGCGTCGCTTCAGCGTCAAGCCAGGAATCACCTGCCTCTGGCAGATCGGCAAGCGGACGCCGGAGTTCGACGACTGGATCCGCTCGGACATGGAGTACATCGACAACTGGTCGCTCGGCCTCGATCTGAAGATCCTCTTCAAGACCATCCCCGCCGTGCTGACGAGCGAGGCCGCATGCTGACTCCGGCGGCATCGTCGTCACGTCGGCTGCGCATCGCCGCCATCGGCCTGCGCGGGCTGCCGAGCGCGTACAGCGGCCTCGAGCGCTCGAGCGAGGGACTCTACGCCGAGCTCGCGCGGCGCGGCCACGAGATCACCGTGTACTGCCGTCCGGAGTACGTTCCGGCACCCGGAGCCACGCATCGCGGCATCCGCCTGCAGTCGGCGCCGGCGCTCAAGCGGCGCTCGCTCGACACGCTCTCGCACGTCACGGCGAGCACGCTGCACGCGCTGGTCCGCGGCCGCCACGACGTGATCCACCTGCACGCGCTCGCGCCGGGACTGCTGGCGCCCCTGTGCCGCCTCGCCGGCGTGCCGGTGGTCGGCACCGTGCAGGGGCTCGACTGGCAGCGCGCGAAGTGGAAGGGCGCGGGCTCCGCGGTGCTCAGGCGCGCCGAGCGCGCGCTGGTGCGCAACGCCGACGAGATCATCGTCGTGTCGCGCGACCTGCAGGCGTACTTCGCGGAGACCTACGGCCGCGCCACGCGCTGGGTGCCGAACGGCGTCGAGCCGGTCGCCGCGCACAGCGCGGACGACGCCGCCGCGCACGCGCGCGCGCTGGCGGATCTCGGCCTCGAGCCCGGCTCCTACGTGCTGTTCGCCGGACGGCTCGTGCCGGAGAAGCGCGTGCAGGACCTCATCACCGCATTCCGCGCCGTGCCGGGGCCGCAACGCCTCGCGATCGCCGGCGAGGGTGGCTACACCGACGGCTACGTCCGCGAGCTGCACGAGCTCGCCGCGGCGGATCCGCGCATCACCTTCACCGGCTTCCAGAGCGGCACCGCGCTCGAGGCGCTGTTCCGCAACGCCGCCGCGTACGTGCTGCCGTCGGAGCTCGAGGGCCTGCCGATGTCGCTGCTCGAGTGCATGCAGTACGGCACGCCGGCGGTCGTCAGCGGCATCCCGCCGCACGTCGAGCTGCTCGGCGACGTCGCGGGCTACGACCTCTTCTTCCCAGCCGGCGACGCGGCAGCGCTGGCGGACCGGCTGCAGCGCGTGCTGTCCGACCCCGCGCGCTACGCGCCGGTCGCGGCGCGTGCGCAGGATCACGTGCGCCGCGCGCACTCGTGGCGAGCGGTCGCGGACGCGACCGAAGCCGTGTTCGACGACGTGCTGTCGCGGCGCGCCGCGTCCGGTGGACGGATCGCGGCGCTCGAGCCCGCGAGGCAGCCGCGATGACCGTCTCGTCCACCGCCGTGGCGTTCCCGGGCGCGCTCGCGATCCCGCACGAGCCCGTGCGGACGCGGCGCGAGGCCTCGCTCCCGGAGCGCTTCTTCTGCTTCTACGTGAGCGCGATCCCGCTGCTGTGGATGCTCGGCCTCACTCTGCCGACGGTGCTGGTCGGCGTGTTCGGCACGGCGCTCCTGTTCGTGCGCTCGCAGCGCGCGATCGCGTTCGCCCTGCCCTGGCTGCTGGTCGCGGTGCTGCAGCTGCTGGCGGTCATGGTGAACATGGTCGCCGCGCACCAGCCGCCCTGGATGCTCGTCAAGCACCTCATCGCGACCTACGTGAGCGGCTGGTTCCTGATGGCCGGCGCGATCGCGATCGGCGCGTCGGGCCTGATCCGTCCCGCACCGTACCTGCACGCGGTCGCGCGCATCGGCTTCTGGGCGGTGGCGCTGGCGCTGCCGATGTACGCGATCGCGGTCGCGTCGGGCGAGCAGTCGATCTTCGTGCGCACGCCGATCGGACTGCTGCTGCCGGCGTCGCTGCCGTCGACCTCGTTCTTCTTCTCGATGCTGCTCTTCAACTGGGAGGACCTGCTCGGCGTCGCGCTGCCGCGCCTTTCGCTGTTCGCGCCGTGGACGACGGCGATGGGCTTCTGCGGGCTCTGCCTGCTCTTCCTCTGCCTCAACGAGCCGAAGCGGCGGCGCCGGCGCGTCGCCTGCGCGTGCGCGGTGTTCATGGTCCTCGCGAGCTGCAGCCGGCTCGCGATCCTGACGCTGCTCGTCACCTCGTCCGTCTACTGGCTCCTCGGACGCTCGCGCGCCTTCCTGGTGGTCGCCGGGTGCGCCGGGGTCGCGCTCGCCTGCGCGGTGGTGATTGCGACCGGCGGCGCACCGGTCGACGCGGTGTCGCGCTTCAACGACTCGCTGAAGGACATGCGTCCGAGCGCGTCGAACGCGCGCGACACCGTGCACGACGCGACGATGGAGGGCATCCGTACCTCGCCGCTGATCGGCCACGGCTGGCCGGGCGAGCCGCTGTATCCGGACGACTTCCCGAAGGTCATGATCGGCGACAGCACGATGGTGCCGGGCAGCCACTCGACCTTCGACGGCCTCGCCTACAAGGCCGGCATCCCGGCGGCGGTCGCGTTCGCCGCGGCGCTCGCTCTCACCCTGGCGCTGGTCGCGTGGCGTCCGCACGACCCCGCGATCGCGCGCTCGACGATCTGCCTGATCCTCGCGATCGCGATGACCGGCCTCGGCGAGTGCCTCGACGCGATCGCCGTGCCGTCCACGTTCGCCTTCCTGTGGCTCGGCATCGCGCTGCGCCAGTGCCGCGTCGGCGACCGGCCGCTCGTTCCCGGAGCCGCGCGATGACCCGCCCCGTTCTGCCGTACACGCTCGAAGGCTGGAGTCCGGACGGCGTGGAGCTTCTGCGCCAGGCGACGCAGCCGTCGCGCGGCGTGCGCCTCTCGGTGGTCGTGCCGAACTTCGACACCGCCGCCTTCGTGCCGGACGCGATCGCGTCGATCCTCGCGCAGACGATGCCGGACCTCGAGCTGGTCGTCGTCGACGACGGCTCGAACGACGACTCGCTGCAGCGCATCCTCGCCTGCACCGACCCGCGCCTCACCGTGGTGCGGCAGCGCAACCGCGGCCTCGCCGGTGCGCGCAACACCGGCATCGTCCACAGCCGCGCGAGCACGATCGGCTTCTGCGACTCCGACGACGTCTGGCACCCGGAGAAGGCGGCGCGGCAGCTCGCGGTGATGGACCGCGAGCCGGACGTCGGGCTCACGTTCTCGCATTCGATGTACCTGACGCAGGAGGGCGAGCCGACCGGGCAGCTGCTGCTGTCGCGCTGCGCGCAACCGACCGTGCGCGACCTGATCGCGCGCAACCACGTCGGCAACGGCAGCACGCCGGTCGTGCGCCGCGCGTGCTTCGCGCGGGCCGGCCTGTTCGACGAGGACCTCGCGGCCGGCTGCGAGGACTTCGAGATGTGGGTGCGCATCGCGTGCCTGAGCGGAATGACGGTCCGTCTCGTGCCCGAGGTGCTCACCGGCTACCGGATCCGCTGGTCGAGCGGCTCGATGACCTTCGACCGTTTCCTGTCCGGACACCATCTCGCGATCGAGCGCGTGCGCTCGTACGTTCCCGGCTTCACCGAGCGCAACGCCCGCCGCAGCAACGCCGAGCACCTGCGCATCGCGAGCCGCAAGGCGTTCTCCGCCGGCCGGCCGGACCTGTCGCGGGAGTATCTGCTGCGCGCGCTGCGCACGTACCCGAGCCTCGTGCTGCGCGACGTGCGTGCGCTCGGCATGGTGGCGCTGCACGCGGCGAGCCTGCCCGTGCCGGGCGCGCTGCGGCAGCGCGTGTACGACGCGGCGATCCGCGGGCTCACCCGGGCACAGTCGCGCTTCGTGGCCGCGTCGAAGGAGCCGTTCGCGTTTCCCGGCGCACCGTCCGCGGCCGCGCACGGCGGATCGGCGCGGCGATGATCGCACGCACCGTCGACGCGGGCGCCCGGCTGACGAGCCGCATCTGGGCGCTGCGCTCGTCCGGGTCGAGCCTGCTGCTCGCCGGACGCGGCGTCCAGCTCGCGAACGGACTTCTGCTCTCGACGCTGCTCGTGCGCCTCTTCGGCCTCGACGCGGTGGGCTCGTTCGCGATCGGCATCGCCGCGATCAACGTGCTGGCGAACGTGTGCCCGCTCGGCCTGTCGGCGTGTCTGCCGCGCCTGCGCCAGACGCACGCCGAGTCCTGCTTCACGGCGCTCGTGCTCATGCTGGTGCAGATCCCGCTGCTCGCGGTGCTGCTCTTCGGCTACGCGCAGCTGCAGGCGCGCAGCGCCGACGAGGCGTGGATCATCCTGCTGGTCGCGTCGAGCGGCTTCTTCATCGGGCTCGCCAACACCGGTCTCATGCTGTCGATCATGCGCGACCGCTTCACCGTCGGCCTCGTGGCGCCGCTGTGCGAGAGCGCGGGGATCGTCGCCGGTGCGATCCTCGCGCGCACCCCGGTCGGCTTCGCGGCGACGGTGCTCGCGGCGCGGATGCTTTCGGCGCTGGTGATCTGGTCCGGCTTCGAGTTCCGTGCGGTACCGTTCGAGCGCCTGCGCGAGATCGCGCGGGCCAGCGTGCACTATCTCACCACCGACGTGCTCTCGATCCTGCCCGAGCAGTCGGTGCCGGTGATCCTCGGTGCGATGGTCACGCGCAGCGAACTCGGCGCGTTCCGCCTCTGCCAGCAGCTGCTCATGGCCGCGGACTCGCCGGGCTGGACGTACGTGCAGTCGCGCTACCCGAAGCTCGTCGACGGTGACGGCGCGTTCTTCCGCGAGACCGCGCAGCGCGTGCGCCGCACCGGACTCGCGGCGACGGTGCTCTGCCTCGCCGGCTCGTTCGTGCTGGCGTCGTTCTTCTTTCGCACCCCCGAGGTCGGCGTGCTGATGGTGCTTCCTTCGCTGTGCCTCGTGTTCCGCTACGAGAACTACTTCTACGGCCAGGCGCTGCGCGCCGCCGGGCGCGTCCGCGTGCTGATCGGGCTCGGCTTCGCGCGCCTCGTCGCGCTGCTCGCCCTCTACGGAGCGGCGATCGCGAGCTTCGGCCTCTGGGGAGCGATCGGCGCGCTGGCGATCTCGTCGATCCTCTCCGGAACCGTCTACCGCTGGGTCTATCTCAACCCCTCCGACGAGACGCACGTGCTGCGCGGGAGCATCGCATGAGCCGCCAGGAACGTCCCGCTCCGGCCGTCAGCATCGTGATGCCGGTCTACAACCAGGAGCGCTTCGTCGAGGCGACCGCGCGCTCGGTGCTGGGACAGACCTTCACCGACCTCGAGCTGATCGCCGTCGACGACGGCTCGCGCGACGGCTCGTACGCGCGCCTCGCGGCGATCGACGACCCGCGCCTGACGGCGATCACGCAGCGCAACGGCGGCGTCTCCGCGGCGCGCAACGCCGGCATCGCGCGCGCGCGCGGACGCTACGTCGGCTTCATCGACGGCGACGACCTGTGGCTGCCGGAGAAGGTCGAGCGTCACGTGCGCCTGCTCGACGCGGGTCCGGAGATCGATCTCACCTTCTCCCGCTCGCGGCTGGTCGACGAGAACGATCGCGACATGGGCCGTCCGGGCAAGCTGCCGCCCGCGGACGTCCGCTTCGAGGACCTCTTCATCGAGAACCTCACCCACAACGGCTCGTCGGTGATCGTGCGGCGCAGCGCGATCGACGCGGCCGGCGGCTTCGATCCCGAGCTCGCCACGCTCGCCGACCAGGAGCAGTGGCTGCGCATCGCGCTGCTGCGTCCCCACAACGTCGCCTTCATCCCGGACGAGCTGACGCTCTACCGCGTGCACTCGGGCCAGATGACCGGCAACCGCGAGCAGCTGGTTCGCGAGTGGCGCATGGTGCGCGACCGGTCGTACGCGCGCGCGCCCGAGCGTGTGGCGCGCGTCGAGCGCCTCGCGGAGGCGAGCCTGCTGCGCCACCTCGGCTACATCTCGTACGAGGCCGGCGACCACGCGCTGGCCGCGCGCCAGCTCGCGGCCGCGCTGCGCTGCGCGCCGCTGCACGTCGTGACCGACCGGCGCGCGATCGTTCTCGCGGCGGCCCTCGCGGCACGCGGTGCGCTTCCCGCCGCGCTGCACCGCCGCCTCGACCGCTGGGCACGTGCGCGCCGCAAGGCTGCCGACGCGCAGGCGGCCGCGACGGCGCCAGCGTCCACCGCGCTCGCGCACTGAGCGCGGCGCGCTCGGGTCTCAGGGCGCGACCTTTTCGATCCCGGTGAGCTGCGGCGCCTCGACCAGCGGCGCCGCGAGCGGCTGGCGCGGCGTGCCGCCGCCGCCCACGCTCGACGGTCCGTTGTTGGCCACGCGCTTGAGGGCGTTCTTGACGATCGCGAGGTCGTTCCAGCGGTTCGTCCAGTGAATGTCCGGGTTGCCGAGCTCGGCGAGGAACGTGATCCCGCCGCCGCCGCGATCGACGACGTACACGCCGTAGTCCTGCGCGGCGCGCGCGAGGATTACGCCTTGCGGCGTCAAGCCCAGCTTCGTGACGTCCACCGACGGCGGGATCGCGAGCAGCGAGCCCATCGGGATCGTGCCGGAGTAGCCGGCGTCGCGGTCGAAGGTCGCGGCCGGCCACACCGCCTGCGTCGTCAGCATCGCCGGCGGCGCCTGCACCGCGAGCGCGTGCGGGATGCGTCCGGCGGCGATCTCGCTGTTGCGGATCAGGCCGGCGAGCGACGGCAGCATGCTGGCGCGGCGGCCGTTCCACCATCCGGTGCCGTCGCCGCGCGCGTCGAGCGCGCTCGCCATCGTGCCGAGGACCTTGCCGTTCGACAGCACGACACCCGCATAGACGTCGACGATCCAGCCGTCGGGCTGCAGCACCGCCATGAAGCCGTCGGAGTCCGGCGACGGGCACGCGCCGGCCGGCAGATAGAACTTCGGCCGCGCGTCGCTCGACGCCTTGTGGAAGCTCGCCGGCAGCTGCCAGACGTGCGTGTCCGGCGTCGCGAGCGTCGAGTAGTAGTTGGCCTCGAACTGCAGCGTCGGCGACGACGCGGCCTCGAGCATCGCCTCGTCCGCGGCGGAGTTGCCGCACGGCTTGCCGCCGTTGGCGAGGAACGTCCAGGTCGACGTCGTGCCGACCGGCGGGCTGTAGAGCATCTGCACGACGGGATCGGTCGTGCGCGCGACCACGATCGACGACGTCCAGCGGTCGTCGTAGTTCATCGCGGCGGCGAAGCCGGCGAGGTTCGCGATGTCGGCGTACTTCGCCCCGCTGCCGATCGGCTGGTTCCACGGCGACGTCGAGGTGAAGGGCTGCTTCCGCCAGTCGCGCGACTGCGCGTGCGCGGTCGCGACGCAAAGGACCAGCAGCAGGAGTCCGCCTACGGCTCGAGCCATCGCGCTCATTCTTCCGTCTCCGCCGCGCTCGATGCGCCCCCGCCCGCACCGGTGAGCGCCGCCTCCGCGACGACCGACGCCGCACGGAACGCGCCGCGAACGCGGATCTGCTGCACGCCGCCGAGAGGGACGCCGGGGCGCGCCGCGGCGAGATCCGCCGCGAGGTCGAGCTCGACGGTCGCCCACGCCGAGTCGGCGCTCGGCACGGCGATCAACGGCAGCGTGGCGCTGGCACCGCCCGCCCGCGGCTCGGCGTCCGGCTCGTAGCGCAGCCGGTACGAGCCGCGATCGCCGGTCTGCACGCGCACGTCGATCGCGAAGCCGGGTCCGGGCCGCACCAGCAGGACCAGACGTCCGTACGGAGCGATCAGCACGCCGTCCTTCGGCGCGGGGAACATCGTCACCGGCCGCGTCAGCGCGTCGACCGGCTCGACGTGCAGCACCGGGGCGTCGAGCTCGGCATCGGTCTCGTTCGCGAGCATCGATCCCGCGCGGACGAGCCAGCCGTCGAGCGGGATCGCGAGCCCGCTGCTCACGAGCGGCGCGCCCGTCGTCGAGCCGAGCACCACGTTGCCGGCCTCCAGCGTTCCCGACAGCCGCACCTGATCCACCGCGGCGAACGTCTCACCCCAGGCAAGCTTGAGATCGGCCGCGAGGTCGCGCGTGATCGTGCGGAACGTCGTCGCGTCGCCCGCGCCGATCGGGTACGTCGCGGTCGACGCACGCTTCGTGGCGCTGCCCGACTTCGTGACGTAGACCAGCGAGCGTCGTCGTCCGGTCGAGGTGCGCACGACCGCCTGCACCGTCGCGCGGCCGGCGGCGCGGATCGAGAACGTCAAGCTGCGCAGCGCCGCGCCGAGGTCGGCGGATCCCGGGTAGCCGATCACGTAGTCGGTCGGCGTCGTCTCGGCGGACGTCGTGCGCACCGAGGCCGCCGCGAGGTCGGCGGACCACGCGGTGCTCCACGTGCCGCTGCCGGAGATCACGCTCCATGCGTCGAGCGGCACGGCGAGCCTGCCGGAAGCGGTCGGTGCGGGCGGCGCCGTCGGTGCGGGCGTCGCGCTCGGCTTCGGCGTCGCGGTCGGCAGTGCGGTGGGCGCGGGTGTCGGTGCGGCGGTCGCCTTCGGCGTCGGCGTCGCGGCCGGTGTCGGTGCCGCGGCCGCGGCGCTGCTCGCGACCTCGTTCGAGAGCGCGCTCTCGACCCCCGACGCGGTGTAGCTGGTCACGACCATGTAGCTCGTCGCGCCGTCCGCGAGGCCCGACACGACGGTGCGCACGACGCCACCCGCATCGGGACGGAGCGCGCCCAGGTCGCGCGGCAACCCGTAGGGCGCGCCCGCCTGCCGCACGTACAGCCGGTAGCCGGCGGCGTCCGCGGGCGGCGTCCACGCGATGCGGACGTCGAGCGCGCTCGCCTGCGCCGCGGTGAGGAGGAGCAGCGCGAGCACGACCGGAAGAGCGCGCCCTGCGCGGGCTGCTGCACCTTCGACTCGCACGCGAGCTTGCCACCGCAAGCGACGTGCCCCGTGTCTCGCGTCTCACGACGTCGGAATTCCGGGACTTTGCCACGGCACGCACGCGGAGCGCACAGCTTCCGCCAGACGCGGATGCGTCGCAGCGACCAGCTTTCGACGCTGCGCCGTCGCTCCCGGCGCGGGAGGCGCCGCGCATCCGCTGCGCGCGCCGCCCGATGGTCCGCGGCGGAATCCGCCGCGGCTCACGCCGTCTCGGCGAGCTCCAGACCCTCGTGCCGCTCGACGAGGCGCTGCAGGTACGAGGCGCTCTCGGACAGCAGACAGAGCCGTCCCTCGCGGTCCTGCACCAGCTTGATCAGCTGCGAGTGCTTGACCATCTCGGGGTCGAAGTTGCCGCGCGGCCAGCGCGCGACGTTGTGCGGCATCGGCGAGAGCCGCAGCTCGACCTTGTACTCGCTCGCCATGCGATGCTTGAGCACGTCGAACTGCAGCGGTCCGACCGCGCCGACGATCGGCGCCGACGTGACGCCCCCGACCTCGGTGAAGAGCTGCACCGCGCCTTCCTGCGCCAGCTGCTCGAGGCCCTTGGCGAGCGCCTTCCGCTTCTCGACGAGACCCAGCTCGACGCGCATGAAGTGCTCGGGCGGGAACACCGGGAAGTCCTGGAACGAGAAGTCGCCCTTCTCGGACAGCGTGTCTCCGATGCGGAACACGCCGGGATCGAAGAGTCCGACGACGTCGCCCGGATAGGCCTCGTCGACCTCCTCGCGGCCCTGTCCGAGCAGCAAGGTCGAGTTGGCGAGCCGGATCGGCTTGCCGGTGCGCACGTGCTTGACGGTCGAGCCGCGCACGAACTTCCCGGAGCAGATGCGCAGGAACGCGACGCGGTCGCGGTGGTCCGGGTCCATGTTCGCCTGGATCTTGAACACGAAGCCCGAGAACGGCTCCTCGACCGGGTCGATCGGGCCCTTCGACGACGGCCGCGAGCCCGGCTGCGGCGCGAGCTCGAGGAAGCGCTCGAGGAACGGCTGGATGCCGAAGTTGGTGAGCGCGCTGCCGAAGAACATCGGCGACTGCTCGCCCGCGCGCACGCGCGCCGGATCGTACGGCGCGCCCGCCCCTTCGAGCAGTGCGAGCGACTCCGCGAGCTCGTCGGCCTTCGCGCCGAGCGCCGCACGGACCGCTTCCGAGTCGTGCGCACCGTCGACGTCGGTCTCGTCGACGAGGCTCGTGCCGTGCGCGCCGCCGGAGAAGAGCTGCAGGCGCGGTCCGAGACGGTCGTAGACGCCACGGAAGTCGTTCCCCTGCCCGACCGGCCAGTTGAGCGGCACCGCGTCGATGCCGAGGACCTCCTCGATCTCGCCCATGAGGTCGAGCGGATCGCGCCCGTAGCGGTCCATCTTGTTGACGAAGGTGAAGATCGGGATGCCGCGCAGGCGGCAGACCTCGAAGAGCTTCCGCGTCTGCGCCTCGACGCCCTTCGCGGCGTCGATCAGCATCACCGCCGAGTCGGCGGCGACCAGCGTGCGGTAGGTGTCCTCGCTGAAGTCCTTGTGGCCCGGCGTGTCGAGGATGTTGACGCGGAAGTCGTCGTAGACGAAGTGCATCGCCGAGCTCGACACCGAGATGCCGCGCTGCTTCTCGATCTCGAGCCAGTCGCTGGTCGCGTGGCGCTGCGCGCGCCGCGCCCGGACCGCGCCGGCCTCGCGCAGCGCACCGCCGAAGAGCAGCAGCTTCTCGGTGAGCGTCGTCTTGCCGGCGTCGGGGTGCGAGATGATCGCGAACGTCCGCCGGTGCGCGACCTCGCGCGCGATCTCGCTGTTTCCTTCGCTCATGGGGTGCCCGCTTCGGTGAACCGCAACGGTTAGCGGACGGCCGCCCGTCTCGCCACGCGTGGAAGCCCGCTGGACACGGGGCGGCGCGGGCGGAATCACACGGGGGGAGGAACGAGATGCAGCACGGACGATGCCTCTGCGGGGACGTCGAGTGGACGGTCGAGGGGCCGCTCGACCGCATGACCCACTGCCACTGCGCGCGCTGCCGCAAGGCGCACGGGACGCCGTTCGCGACGTACGCGTTCGCTCGGGCGGGCGGCGTCCGGATGCGGGGCGCCGGGCGCGTCACGCGCTACGCGTCGTCACCCGGCTTCGTGCGCGGCTTCTGCAGCCGCTGCGGCTCGGTGGTGCCGTCGGCCGAGGTCGACGGCCGGCTCGAGATCCCGATCGGCTCGCTGACGACCGATCCGGGCACGCGGCCGGTGGCGCACATCTTCGTCGCGTCGAAGCTGCCCTGGTACGCGATCACCGACGGGCTGCCGCAGCACCCGACCTTCGAGCCCGGCGACGCGGCCCCCGTGCTCGACGATCTGCCCGTGCCGCCGTCGCCCGGAGGACGGCGCGGCAGCTGTCTCTGCGGCGCGGTGCGCTTCGTCCTCGACGGCACGCCGATCCTCGCGCGCAACTGCCACTGCTCACGCTGCCGTCTCGGACGCTCCGCGGCGCACGCGGCGAACGTGCTGGCACCGCTCGACGCGATCCGCATCACCGAAGGCGCCGACCGGATCGCGTCGTACAAGATCCCCGAAGCGCAGTTCTTCACGCAGACCTTCTGCACGACCTGCGGCGGCAAGACGCCGCGCCACGACGCGAGCCGCGGTCTCGCGGTCGCGGCGCTCGCCACCTTCGACGACGATCCGGGCATCTACCCCGCGCGCCACATCTTCACCGGCTCGAAGGCGCCGTGGTTCGAGATCACCGACGGTCTGCCCCAGGACGAGGGTGCGCCGCCGCCGGCGTGAACGGCGTCAAGCAGCGGGCTTCGTCGCCGCGAAGCGCAGCCGCACGTAGTCGGCCGTCCAGCGCCCCTCGTCGTCGCAGAGGTCGGGACGCAGCGCGTCCTGCACCTCGGCGAGGAACGCCGCGCGCTCGCCCTCGGGCAGAACGCTGCTGAAGCTCTCCGCGAACGTCTCGAGCCAGCCGGTGACGTCGCCGGGCAGCGGCGTCGGACGCGGGATCAGCGCGATCGACGTCACCACGAAGCCGCGCGCCTCGAGACGCGCGCGGTAGTCGGCGACGGTCGGGAAGTACCACGGGTTCGCGGCGCGCGCGTCGCGTCCGCGCCGCTCGAGCGCCGCGGAGAGCGCCGCCACGATGGTCGCGACGCAGCCGTCGCCGCCGCACTCGGCGACGAAGCGTCCGCCCGGCGCGAGCGCGCGCCAGGCACCGTCGATGACGAGGTCGGCGCGCTTCATCCAGTGCAGCGCCGCGTTCGAGAACACGGCGTCGAACTCGTCGTCGAAGTCGAGACCCTCGCCGCTCGCGACGCGCGCGTCGAGGCCGCGGGCGCGCGCCGCGGCGATCTGCGGGGCGCTCGCGTCCACGCCGACGACGCGGCAGCCGAGGTCGACGAGCTTCTCCGTCAAGGCGCCGTCGCCGCAGCCGAGATCGAGGATGCGCTCGCCCGGACGTGGCGCGAGCAGCTCGACGACCGGTGCTCCGAGGTCGGACACGAAGCGCGCGTTGCGCGCGTAGCGCTCGGGATCCCACGTCTGCGCGGTCGTCATGCAGCAGCGCTACCACCGCGCGCGCGGACGCCACAAGAACGGAGGTGCCGCTCCGTACGCACGCTCGTGGGACGACGGCGCGTCCGCGCGCCGTCCACGCCCATGGAGCGGCGGCTCAGGGCGCGGTGTCGCGCACCGCCGGACGCGCCGACAGGCGCTCGACCCACGCGGCGACGCGCGGCCGCGCACGCACGACGTCGCCCTGCCCCGCCTGCTCCAGCACGGTCACGAACGGCGCGTGGCAGACGTCGGCGAGCGAGTAGCCGCCGGCGAGCCACGGCGCGTCGCCGAGGCGCGCCTCGAGCACGTCGAGGTACTGCCCGAGCGCCGCGCGCCCGTCCCGCACCGACGGGTCGTCGGCGCGCACGTCCGGCGCGAACAGCGGCGCGAGCGCGCCCTTCCACGCGGGTGCGAGATGGCCGTTGCTCCACAGCATCAGCTCGCGGACGCGGGCGCGCGCCGCGGCGTCCGCCGGCAGCAGCGGCGGCGACGGGTGGCGGTCCTCCAGGTACTCGAGGATCGCGACCGACTCGGCGATCACGAGGCCGCCGTCCTCGAGCACCGGCACCTGTCCGAACGGGTTCAGGCGCAGGAACTCCGGCTGCTTCAGCGCGCCGCCCGGCAGGTCGACGACCATCTCCTCGCACGCGAGGCCCTTCTCGCGCACGGCGATGCGCACGCGGCGCGGGAAGACCGAGAACGGATGCCACCAGAGCTTCATCGCACGAGCCTCCACGGTCCGGGCTAGCAGGGATCGACAGCCCCTCCCAGACGGTGCGTGATTCCACGTGCTCGAGCGATTCGATCGTCATGGGTCGCGCAGGCGGCGCTGTTCCTCGCGCTGCCGTTCGTGATGCTGCCGTGGATGGTGCCGTTCGCGCCGCCGCCGACGCGTTCCCCCTGTTCGTGCCCGGTCGGTGCCGCGCAGCCGACCGCACTCAGGGAGCGGGCGGCAGCAGCGTACCGCTGTCGCGGTCGAGACGCAGCAGGACGCTCGGATTCGCGCTCCCGGTGGTCCCGCTCCACACCATCAGCTTCGCGCCCGCGACGGCCAGGTTCTCCGAGTTGTGCAGGGTGTTGACCATGTCCTGCTTCGGGTTCGGCGCTTCGAGCTCCTGCTCCCACAGCAGCACGCCGTCGCGCAGCCGGTAGCGACGCACCAGCAGATTGCGCCCGCCGTCGCCGTCATCGTCCGCCACGTCGCCGGACACGAACAGGTCGTCACCCGCGGCGAGCACGTTGCGGAAGCAGGCCGGTCGCGACGGCGGCGGCGCGTCCCACGCCACAGCCCCCGTGCGCACGTCGAGCACCTGGATGCGGCCGGTCTGCTGCGGGTAGGGGCCGTCGCAGCCGACCACGGCGAACTGCTTGTTGCCCGCCCCGGTCATGGCCCACACGAAGCCGACATCCGTCGCGGCAGCGCCCTTGGTCGGGGTCGCGGCCTGCGCGCCGCCGGCGAGCAGCCCGACGGCCGCGAGCACGGTCGAGATCAGCGTTCGATTCCTGCGCATTGCGTTCTCCTGCGGGCGCCTCGGGCCGGCGATGCGACCGCTTGCGTTCGAAGGCAGATCTCGGACGGAGCAGGAGAAGGCGGACGCGGGCGAGAGAGCTGCGGTGCCGACCGGCGCGCCGATCGTGCCCGACGCGGCGCACGCCGGTCAAGCCAGAAAGCGCGCTTCGCGCGGCGACGCCGCGCGAAGCCCTATGCCGCCGCCGCGAGCCCCGTCGCCGCGCCCATCAGGCGGATGTCTGCGACCTTGGCCTCGAACGGGCCCCAGTCGTCGCGCTCCGCGATCGCGTCCCACAGCGACTCGATCTCGTCGATCAGCAGCGAGCACGGCGCCGTGCGCTGGAAGTACGGCGACGCGAGCCGCTCCGGCGCGACCGGACGGTAGGCGTCCATCGCGGCGCGCAGCGGCACGAACACCGGCCCCGCGTACTTGACGGCCTCGGGGCTCGCGGCTGCGCGCGCTGCGCTCGCCGCACCGCCGTACCAGTCGAAGAAGAAGCGGTCGTAGCCGACGCGGCTCTCGACCAGGAAGGCGCGCGTCAAGGACAGGAAGTCCGCGTCGCGCTCGTCGCCGAGCGGCTCGAGCCCGAGGCGGCGCAGCACGCCCTCGCGCCACGCGAGCAGGAACTGCTCGAGGAAGCCGTCGAGCGCGCGCGACAGCGCGTCCACCGACGACAGCTCGACCAGCGTGTCGGCGAAGCGCTGCAGGTTCCAGTGCACGCTGGTCGGCTGGCGCTCGTACGCGTAGAGCCCGGCGTGGTCGAAGTAGGCGGCGGTGAACGCCGGATCGTAGACCGGCAGGAAGCGGTACGGCCCGTAGTCGAAGCTCTCGCCGGTGACGTTCATGTTGTCGGTGTTGAGCACGCCGTGCACGAAGCCGGCGGTCATCCACGCGGCGCAGAGGCGCGCGCTGCGCGACGTCACGACGCGCAGGAACGCCGACGCCGGGTCTTCTCCCGCGCCGACGACCAGATCCGGTGCGTAGTGGCGGATCGCGTAGTCGAGCAGCTTGCGGATGCGCTCCTGGTCGCCGAGCGCGAGCTGGCGCTGGAAGCTGCCGAAGCGCACGTGCGAGTGGCCGAGGCGGACCAGCACCGACGAGCGCGTCGGCGACGGCTCGTCACCGCGCCACAGCTGCTCGCCGGTCTCGAACAGGCTGAAGGTCTTCGACGTCGGCACGCCGAGCGCCTCGAGCATCTCGGTCGCGAGGACCTCGCGCACGCCGCCCTTCAGCGTCAAGCGCCCGTCGCCGTCGCGCGACCACGGCGTGCGGCCGCTGCCCTTGGTCGCGAGGTCGAGCAGCCGTCCGGTGTCGTCGACCAGCTGCGCGTGCAGGAAGCCGCGGCCGTCGCCGATCTGCGGGTTGAAGACGCGGAACTGGTGGCCGTGGTAGCGCAGCGCGAGCAGCTGCGGCAGGTTCTCCGGCAGGGCCTCGAAGGCCGCGAAGTGACGCTGCCATTCCGCCTCGTCGAGCGTGCCGAGACCGACGCGCTCGGCCCAGCGCTGGTTGCGGAAGCGCAGCCGCCGCTCGGGAAAGCGGGCCGCTTCGACCGCGTCGTAGAAGCCGTCGCCGAGCTCGGTGATGCGCGGCGCGGGACGGTAGTTCGTGGAGACCGGCATGGTGTCGTGGCGATGCGATACGTCGGGGCGATGCGGTACGGCGAGACGCGCGGAACGCGCGTCAGACGTCGAGCGCGACCTTGCGGCCGATCTTCTCCGACACGACCTCGCCGATGCGCTGGTAGATGTCGTGCCCGTCGCGGTCGTCGACCCAGGTGTTGCGCTCGGGACTCCAGTCGTAGTGCCAGGCGCGGACGCCGGCCGCGAACCACATCTGGTGGTTGCCCGACTGGCGGTTCAGCACGAACCGGACCTTGTCGGGGAACTCGATCGAGACCATGCCGTCGGTGGTGGAGAAATCCACCTCGTCGGGGTCGAAGTCCTCCAGCCAGGTCGCGACGCGGGACAGGCAGGTGTCGGCGAGGTGCAGGTATTCCTGAACGGTCATCGCCGCCGAGCCTAGCATCGCGCGCAAGCCCAGGCTCCGGGGGGCCGCGCAATTCCTGCGAGAGACGGCACGTACCTTCCGCGCGCAGAGCGCGCGGCCGACCGAAGGGAGCGCTGGGAGCGGGTTCCCATCGGGCTTCGCCCAATGGGGCGAGGGGGCGCGTGCCCCCTCGTCGTCAATCAGTTCGCTTCGGCCGGAGCCGGCTCGGACTCGACGTCCGCCGACGACGCGACCTCGACGCCGATGTCCGCCACCGGAGCGGCGAGCAGGAGCGTGGTCGGGCTGGTGTCGACGAAGCGCTCGGTGAGGCGCTCGATCGCGCCCGACGCGAGCTCGACACCGGCGAGCAGCTCGCGCAGCTCGTCGCGCGCGCGCGACAGCGACTGCAGGCGCTCGTCGCCGCGCTCGAGTGCCGCGGTGTTCTCGTTGCGCCGCGCCTCGACCTCGCGCCGGAACGCGCCGACCAGCGCCCCGCTCGCGTGCGCGAAGGCGTCGCTGACGGTCTCCTTCGCGACCTCGCTGGCGAAGCGCGCGAAGCGCGCCCGCAGGACCTCGCCGAGGACCACGCGCGTGGCGCCGAGGCGCTTCTGCTTGATCCGGCGCGGCAGCGGCTTCTCGGGCGCCGCGTCGGGGCCGAGCAGGCGGCGGCGCACCGACGCCTGGCTGCGCAGCAGCAGGTGATCCCAGATGGTCTTCTTCACCTGCACGACCGCGACCGGGACGTCGAGCTTCGGCGCCTCGGTGCGCGGCGCCGACGGCGGCAGCGCCGCGAGCGTCGCGCGCGCGACGCTCGTCAGGTCGACCTGCGCGCGGCCGAGCTCGCCGCGCTGCTCGCGCAGCGCGCTCGCGACCGCGACGTCGCTGCCGAGGACGGTCTGCGTGACCTCGCGCGCGATCGCGGCGACCTGGTCGCGGTAGCCGTCGAGCACGCCGCCGAGACCTTCGCGCAGCAGCTGGCCGAAGCTCTGGTCGCTCTCGAACCACGCCGCGAGCGCCGCGTCGGCCTTCTCGCCGGTCTCGTTGCGCACCGCCGTGCTGCGCTCGATGGTGATGCGCTCGACGTCGTCGCGGACCGAGCCGAGCGCTCCGTCCCAGCCGAACGACGCGAGCTTCGCGAGCGCGGCCGCGCGCGCGACGCGCTCGCCGCGGTCCTTCTCCAGATCCTCGACCTGGCGCGACAGCTCGACCACCGGCGCCGACGACGTGAGAGCCTTGAGCTCGTCGAGGATCGCGCTGCCCTGGCGCAGGCTGTCGCCGAGGAAGGCGACCAGGTAGTCGGTGCTGTTCAGGTACTGGGTCAGGTCGGTGAGGAAGCGCGAGAAGTCGTCCGCCGCCTCGGCGCCGTCGTCGTCCTGATCCTCGACCGCGTGCCCCGCACGCAGGCGCTTGCTCGCCGCGCGCAGCAGGTCGATCGGGTAGATGCGCAGGCGGCCGTCGTCGCGCGCTTCCTTCAAGGCCGCGTTCATCACGAAGCGCTCGAAGGCCTCGACGATCTGCTTCGGGTCGACGCACTCGAGGCTCGAGCCGAGCGATCCGTCGGGCTGCAGGTCCTGCTTGGTCGAGTCGAGGTTCACGACCAGGAAGATGCGGCTGAACAGCCGCAGCAGGTCGGAGAACTCCGCGAACACCTGCTCGAGGAAGAGGTTGTCGGTCTTGACGACGAAGACCGCGCTCGCGGCCGAGTCGCGGCACTCGCGGGTCATCAGGTCGTAGCCGAACTTCATGCGGCTGTAGAGGCCCGGCGTGTCGACCAGGACCGCGCCCGAGCCGGCCAGCTGCTCGGCCGGGGTGCGGACGTCGACCCGGCGCACCGCGCGCGGCAGGTGGACCACCGGTTCGAACTCCTCGCCGCGGCCTTCACAGGCGCGGATGGCCTCGGAGAGCTCGCCGTGCGCGGTGTTCATCTGCGTCCGCATGTCGGCGACGTCGCTCAGACGCTCGGTGCTGCCGTCGTAACGCGTCAGCACCAGTTCGCGCTGCTCGGCGTGGCTGAAGTAGACCATGCAAGGATATGCAGGGAGCGTCGTCACCTCGCTGACATACGCGCCGCTCATGGCGTTCATCAGCGTGGACTTGCCGCTCTTCAGCGGCCCGAAGATGATGACGTAGGCCTGCTGGCGCTCGACCTTCTCCATGAGCGCGCGCAGGCGGTGCCGCGCCGCGAGCAGAGCCGGAAGAACGCTCCGTGCTGCCGTGTCGTCCTGCGTCTGGCCGAGACTCGATGCGAAACGGTCGAGCGGCTCCAGAACCGGCCGTACGCGTCCCTCGAATTCCTCGCAGAACTGGCTGAGCACGGTTTGCATCGCGCGATCATCGCCGTCACTTGCGCGAATGTCCAGACGCACGAAGGCGCGTTCGACGATTTCGTTGGCGCGCGACGTGCATCGCGGCACGTGCGCGATCGATCACGCGAATCGCGCGCCGACGTGCGCTGACACACGTCGATCACGACGCGTCGACGACGTGTGCGCATCCTGTGGAGAACCTGTGCACGTGCTGTTGGTCACGTCCGCGCCACGCGCGTCCGCTCCCACGCGTAGCCGGCCGCGTTGGCGAGCTGCGCGACGAGCAGCAGCGTCGCGAGACCGACCGCGCGCGCGCCGCCGCCGCGACGCAGCGGCGCGCGCACGAGGTCCGCGTAGAAGCGCGCCGGCTCGAACGGGATCGCGACGCCGTCGTGGCGCGCGCGCGCGCGCCGGAACGCGTACGCGCCGCGGCCGTAGGCGAAGTGCTGCCGCCAGAACGTCGCCGGACCGAGCACGTGCGCGTGATGGACGATCGCGTCGGGCGCGAACGCCATGCGATGGCCGTGGCGCCGCCAGCGATCGCACAGCTCGCGGTCCTCGCCCGCCGGCCGCGGGAACGCGGCGTCGAAGCCGCCGAGGTCGAGCAGCGCGCGGCGCGGGAACGCGACGTTGTTCGAGGCGAGGAAGCGCGGCTCCGCCCCGTCGCCGTTGTGGTGCTCGTAGAGGTGGTCCATGAGCAGCTGCGACGCGCTCGAGAACGCGTTGTCCGGCAGCGCGTTGACGGTCCGGCCGCCGACCGCGGCGTCGGGATCGGCGGCGAGGCGGGCACCGAGGGCCGCGAGCCAGCCCGGCGCGGGCACGCAGTCGTCGTCCAGGAACGCGACGAAGGCGCCGCGGGCGCGGGCGATGCCCGTGTTGCGCGCGGCCGCCGGGCCGCGGCGCGGCTGCGACGCGATCACGAGGTCGAGCCGGCCACGCAGACGCTCGACGAGGCCCGCGGGCGGCGCGGGACCGCCGTCGTTCACGACCACCACCTCGAGGCCCGGCCCCGCGCCGGCCATCGCCGCGACGCCGTCGAGGCAGCGCGCGAGCTCGGCCGGACGCTCGAAGGTCGGGACGACGATCGAGATCTCCGCGGGCGCGGTCAGTTGGACTCCGCGAAGCGCTTCATCGCGTCCGGTGCGGCGAGCGTCTGCGCCATCCCGACCATCTCGCCGCCGCGCGCGAGCAGCGACATCGGCAGCACCAGCGGCAGCAGCGCCACCCGCCGCCCGGGCGGGATGCCCGCGAAGCGGCCGAAGCGCCACCACTGCGGAACGTCGAGCACCATGTGCCAGAGCATCGTCAGCGGCGGCTCGAGCCAGCCGAGCCGCGTGCTCGCGCGGTCGAGGCGGCGCAGCAGCAGGACCTCGTAGCCGAAGCGGCGGTGCAGACGCGTCACCCACCAGCCGAGCGCGTACACGTGCGCGACGCGCTGCCGCGGCTCGAGCACCATGCGCTCGCCCGCGTCGCGCAGCGACGCGAACAGGAACGAGCCGGCGCAGGTCCGGCCGAGGTCGGTGCGGTAGGCGTGGCGGCGGAACGTCGCTGCGCGAAAGCCGACGTTGTGGCTCAGGAAGCCCGCGGGCGGAGCGTCCGGACCGGCGTGCCGCGGCACGACGAAGCCCCACGAGATCGCCGCCGCGACCTGCAGCAGCGGGTCGTCCGGACTCCGTCCGTCGTCGCCGCGGAACAGCGTGATTCCGGCCGACACGTCGGCGCCGCGCTCGATCGCGCCGACCAGCGCGCCGATCCATCCCGGCTCGGGACACGCGTCGGAGTCGAGGAACGCGAGCACGTCCGCGGTCGCGTGCCGGGCGCCCTCGTTCTTGAGCGCGTAGTAATGAGCGCCGTCGGCTTCGACCGCGAGCACGCGCGCGAACGGCGTGCCGGTCCCCCAGCGCGCGCGCCAGGCCGCGGCCTGCTCGCGGCTGCCGACCAGGATCACCTCGATCGCGCCGATCGGGAAGTCCTGGCGCAGGAGCGCGGTCATGACGTCGTCGGCGGAGCCCAGGTCGCGCGACTCGTTGTAGCCCTCGATCACCACCGACACGCGCGGGCGCTCCGTGCTCATGCGCGCCCCCGCGTCGCCGCGAGCCCGGGCACCGTGCGCGCCATCCGCTCGGCGAGACGGAGGCGCAGCCCGGGCGGGACGAAGCGGATCAGCGCGTGCGCGGCGAGGCTCGCCGCGGTCGGACGACCGCTCCGGAACGCTGCGCGCAGCAGGACGCCGAGCCCGTGCCGGTCGCGCGCGCGCCGCGCCTCGAGGCTCGCGCGGATCAGCAGCACGGCCGCGTACGCGCGCGGCGTCAGGAGGTCGCGGCTCGCGTCGGCCCAGTCGAGTGCCGCGCGCCAGTCGCCGGCGTTGCTCATCCGCGGGCGCGCGTCCTCGCCGTGGAAGATCGCGAGCGGGCGCGTGTCGGACACGAACTCGATCCCCGCGCCGTCCGCGCGCAGCGCACGCAGCACCCAGTCGCTGCCCTCGTACGGCAGACGCGCGTGACGGAAGCGCACCTCGCGCAGCAGCGACGCCGGCGCGAGGACGGTCGACGGCAGCACCACGCCCTCCCCGCCGCGCAGGCCGCGCTGGCAGAAGAGGTACTCGCTCGGCTCCTCCCCGCGATCGGCGACGCGCCGCGGCCGGATCGCGTCGCCGTGCAAGTCGCGCGCGACGAAGCGGCACGACACGATCGGACGCGCGTGCGACGAGGCGCGCGCGGCCGCGAGCTGCAGCGCGAGCTTGTCCGGCAGCCACTCGTCGTCGTCGTCGAGCAGCGCCACCCACGCCGCACGCGACGCGTCGACGCCGGCGTTGCGCGCGCCGCCGACGCCGTGGCGCCGCGGCAGCTCGACGACGCGCAGCCGCGGATCGACGACCTCCGCGAGCGCGCGCGTCGTCGCCGGGTCGGGTCCGTCGACGACGACCACCACCTCGATCTCGTGCAGCGTCTGCGCCAGCACACTCCGCACCGCGCGCGCGACGAGCGACGGCCGGTCGGCGGTCGGCACGACGACGGACACCAGCGGCTCGGCGGGTACGCTCACGACCGCGCGACGATACCGCTTCGCGCCGCGTCCCGACAGCCGCGGCGCGGTCCGCTCCCGGCTTGCGATCTCGAGGCGGCGGGCGCTAGACACGCCGTGGCAACCGAGGGACGGCGCCGGGCGCGCCGCGAGGGGTCTCGTCGGGACAGCGTGAGCACGATCTTCCGCCCACGCGAGGAGGATGATCGTGGCTGGAGAGCGGATTCCCTTCCGGGCGTTGGTCGTGCTCGCGATCGCGGGCATCGTCGCGGGATGTGCGGACAAGGCTTCGGGTCCGCCGGAGCCGGCGACGCCGATCGAGCACGTCATCGTGGTCGTCGGCGAGAACCAGAGCTTCGACGCCCTGTTCGGGACGTACGATCCGCCCGCGGGCGAGCAGGTGTGGAACCTGCGCTCGCGCGGCATCGTCGACGCGAACGGCCTGCCCGGTCCGTCCTTCGCGAAGGCGGCGCAGCAGCAGGCCGAAGTCCTGACGCGCTTCGAGATCAGCCCGGTGAAGACCGGCGCGTACGCGACGCTGCCGCAGCCGAACACGACCTTCGGCGGGCTGCAGCAGGGCGTCTGCGCGGGCTCGCCGTCGCTGTGCCCGGATCCCGGCCTGTCCGAGGAGGACCAGGGCCTGCTGTTCCTCGGCGGCACCGGTCAATCACAGGCACGCGCCGACTGCCGCTACCCGACGGACCTGCCGAACGGCCCGTACCAGATCACCGGTCCGTATCCGCCCTTGACGCGCGCGTCGTCGTGTCCCGACCTGCTGCCGGTCGACCCGATCGACACCGCGGGCGACCCGGTGCACAGCTTCTTCCAGATGTGGCAGCAGAGCGACTGCTCGATGGCGTACGCGAGCGCCGACAATCCGAGCGGCTGCCTCGCGGACCTCACGACGTGGGTCGCGGTGTCGGTCGGCTGGGCGGTGGGACGTCCGCCCGCGAACGAGCTCGACACCGCCCAGGGCGGCACGCCGATGGGCTTCTACAACATCGCGGCCGGCGACCTGCCCTTCTTTCGCGAGCTCGCCGCGACCTACTCGATGAGCGACAACTACCACCAGTTCCTGATGGGCGGCACGATGGCGAACTCGTACGCGCTCGGAACCGCGGACGTGCTGGTCTACAGCGACGCGAACGGCGATCCGGCGACGCCGCCCGAGAGCACCATCCTCGATCCCGACCCCGTCCCCGGATCGAACAACTTCTACCAGCGCGCCGCGTTCGGCCGGAACTCCGATCCCGGCAGCACGAGCCAGTCGGCGTACGTCGACTGCTCGGACGACACCCAGCCCGGCGTCGCGGCGATCACCGAGTACCTCGACTCGCTGCCGTACGCGCCCTTCCGCGGCGGCAACTGCGATCCCGGCCGCTACTACGTCGTGACGAACAACTACCCGAGCTACCGCCTCGACGGCAGCCTGGTGACGTCGGAGTCGAACGAGTTCCCGGCGGGTCCCGACTACACCGTCGGTCCGTCGAAGGTGCGCACCATCGCCGACGCGCTCAACGAGGCGAAGGTCTCGTGGGCGTTCTACGGCGAGGGCTCGGCGCGCGCCGACGCGACACCGCCGCAGAACTTCCTCTACTGCGAGATCTGCAACCCGTTCCAGTACACGACGTCGATCATGACGACGTCGGAGCGCGAGAAGATCTTCGACATCGACGCCTTCTACGCGCACGTGCAGGACGGCTCGCTGCCCGCGGTGTCGTACGTGAAGCCCGACACCAACCTCGACGGCCATCCCGGCACGTCGACGCCGCCGCTCTACGAGGCGTTCCTGCGCAAGCTGATCGGCGCCGTGCAGGCGAACCAGGAGCTGTGGTCGAAGACCGCGATCCTGATCACCTTCGACGAGGGCGGCGGTCTCTACGACTCGGGCTACATCCAGCCGATCGACTTCTTCGGCGACGGCCCGCGCACGGTGATGATCGCCGTGTCGCCCTTCTCGAAGGGCGGCCGCATCGACCACACCTACGCGGACCACGCGTCCGTGCTGAAGTTCATCGAGCACAACTGGAAGCTCCAGCCGCTCACCGATCGCAGCCGCGACAACCTGCCGAACCCGGTCGCGAACGCGGACACGCCGTACTTCCCGACCAACAGCCCGGCGATCGGGGACCTGACGACGCTGTTCCGGTTCTGAGCAGGCTCAGCGCGCCCGTGTGGGCAGGATGTGCACAGCCTGTGGATAGACGGTGCACAACACCTCGCGCAGCAGCACGCGCACGAGGTCGGCGAAGCGCGCGTCGGCGTCGGTGACGAAGCCCGAGTCGTCGCGCGCGGCCCACACGCAGCTCTGCAGGCGGTCGGCGCGCGCGGCGAGCGTGCGCTCGACCAGCTGCGTCCAGCGTTGCGCGTTGCCCAGCTCGCGCCACTCGCCGCGGCCGCGCCCGAAGTGCGCGACGGCGAGGTAGCGGAGTGCCGCCTGCTGGACGAGGTCGCGCAGGAACTCCTGCGACCAGCGCACCGTCGGCTGATCCTCGCCGAGCGCGATCTGGTAGCCCTTGAGCAGTCCCGCGGCCCCCATCGCGCCGAGCACCGCGCCCGCGATCGCGCCGGCACCGAACGACAGCCCGCCGGTCAGGATGTCGGTGACGATGCCGCCCGCGGCGCCGCCCATCGCGGCCCCCCACACCGCCGCACGCCCCGACGACACCACCTCGCCCGGCATGCGGAAGTCCTCCTCGAGGCGCGCGCGTGCCTCCTCCTGGAAGCGTCCGCTGAGACCGTGCAGGTCGAGCAGCGCCGCCATCAGGTCCGACGTCGACTGGTCGAGGCGCATCGCGAGCACGCGCATTGCGCGGCGCTTCTCGTTCCGTCCGGCGGGCTCCTCGGCGAGGCGCTCGTGATCGGCGGCGGCGCCGGCGAGGTACTGCGCGATGCGGTGCACCGACTGCTCGAAGGTCTCGCGGCCGCGGCGCTGCCACTCGACCAGCAGGCGCTGCATCACCGGACGTCCGCTCTCGGGCAGCACGTCGGCCACCTTCTCGAGCAGCAGCCCCTCCTGCACCCAGCAGCGCGTGAACGCGTCGAGCGGCAGCACGTGCTTGACGATCGGCCAGGCGTGCATCGCCTCTTCCCAGCGCGCGACCGGATCGTCGGCGAGCGGTGACGGCGTCGCCTCGCCGGTCTGGTTCAGGATCACGATCACCGGCTTGCCGATCCAGCCCAGCAGCTCGAGCTCGTGTGCGACGTAGCCGGCGTCGCCCGGCTCCTCCGACGCGTTGACGAGATAGAGGACGACGTCGGCGTCGGACTGGATGTTCCGCACCGCTTCCTGGCTCGAGTAGAGCGCGCGGTCGCGCGTGCGGTCCCACACCTGGTGCAGCAGCCAGCCGAGCGGATTTCCCTCCTTCTTGACGCGCGCGACGAGGCGGGCCGAGTCGCCGAGCCCCGGCGTGTCCCACAACAGCAGGCGGTCGTCGCCGGCGGCGACCAGCTCGTGCGCCTCGCTGACCTCGGTGACGTGCGCCTGGTCGAACACCTCGCCGACGTCGCGCCGCAGCAGCGTGCGCGCGAGCGTCGTCTTGCCGACGTTGGTGTGCGAGATGAGGCTCAGCGTGACCGTGCTCACGAGCCCTCGCCGTGCGCGCGTCCGAGGCGCGCTTCCGCCTGCTCGACGACGTCGGTCTCGAGCGCCGACGCGAGGTTCACGTGCAGCGGCGCGAGCCCGGCTTCGTCCAGCACGCGGTCCCACGCACGGCGGCGCTCGCCCTCGCGGCGCGCGTCGCCCTCGCGGAAGCGCGCGTGCCACGCCGAGCTGTCGACGACCGCGAGCACGTGCACGCGGTCGCCGCCGTGCTCGAGCAGCTCGCGCGCGAAGCGTCCGTGCACCTCGCGCTCGGGCGACTGCACGAAGCCGAACACGACCACCGCGCACGCCGCGGGCGTCGCACCGTTCGCCGTGACCGCGTCCTCGATCTCGACGCCGTACGGCAGCGCGTCGCGCACGCGGACGTCGGCGCGCAGACCGAACACGTCGTGCAGCAGCTCGCGCAGCGTGTCGGCCGGACGCCCGGTGATGCCGTAGCTGTAGGGCAGCACGTCGATCGCGGTGCCGGCGCCACGATCCGGCGCGAGCAGCACGCGGAACGATCCCGCGAGCGGCTCGACCGCGAGAGCGCGCGCGAGGCGGCGCTCGTGGAAGAGCGCGAGTGCGGCGAGCAGCGTGCGCGGCAGCAGCACGACGATCGCCGCGGTGACCGCCCACAGGTGGATCCACAGCGCGGCGGGCGCGTCCGACGGTGCGCGCATCGCTTCCAGCGTCGCGGCGTCGGGCAGCGGCGCGCCGAGCAGCGACGCCGCGGGTCCGAGCACCACGCGCAGCAGCGCCGAAGCCGCGCCCGCACCGATGAACGTGCTCTCCCAGGTCGCGCGATACTCGAAGGTGAGACCGCGGACGTACATCCCCGTGACCGCTCCGAGCACGAGGAACGCCGCCCCCGCGTGCAGCGCGAGCTTGACGCGCGCGCCGACCAGCGGTGCGGCGAGACGCGACCAGCCGCGCCAGTACGCGTTCAGCGCGCGCGCCGCGACGGTCGCGCGCGGCGCGTCCGGCAGACGCACGCGACGCAGCGACTGCTCCGCGATCCAGCTCGCCGCACGGCCGAGAACGCCGCGCCAGCCGGCGCTCGCGGGAGCGTCGGCGGAGCCGCCGTCGCCCGCGCCGCGGCGCACCAGAGGAACGACGACGTCCCAGCCGATCAGCAGCGCGTAGACCGCGAGGTTCCACACCAGCAGGCCGAGCATCGGGAACGAGAGCACGTTCACGTGGCGCTCGGGTCCGAGCTCGTTGGTCAGCGCGCCGAGGACGAACGCGATCACCGGCAGCGGCGCCAGCAGGCCGAGCGGCAGCCGCGTTCCGCGCCGCACCGCCGCGAGCGCAGGCACCGCCGCCTCGAGGGACGCGAGCAGGTGCGTCGCGCGGGTCGTGGCGCGCTCGTCGTCCGTGCCCCCGGCCGCCCGTGCGGCCTCGGTCGCCTCCTGGCGCTGCGCCGCGCTCAGCAGGACGCCGGCATCGTCGGCTTCCTCGAACGCACGCGCGAGCAGGACGGCCTGCGCCGCGGATTCACGCATGGAGCGCGGTTCGGACGCGTGGCGGGACGGCCGTGCGCGTGCGGCCGCCGGGGATGGGGGTCGGGATCACCCTCCGACGGTACACGTGCGCGAGCGAAAATGCCCGAAACCCGGGCAGGTCGCCTCGGCGCCGTGCTATGTCCGTCGCGTTGCAGCGCACGCTCGAGGATCTCGGCTGGGACGCGTTCTTCGCGGATCAGCTCACCGGCGAGGACGCGGCCTTCCTGCCGGCCCGCGTCGTCGCCGAGCATCGCGGTGCGTACCGCGTCGTCGGCGAGCGTCCCGAGGAGTGGGCGGTGGTGCCCGGCCGGCTGCGCCGCGCCGCGAGCGACGCCACCGCGCTGCCGGCGGTCGGCGACTGGGTGCTGGTGCAGCCGCCGTCGAGCGAAGGCGGCCAGACGACGATCCGCCGCGTGCTCGGCCGGCGCTCGGCGTTCACGCGAAGGGCCGCCGGGCAGGACACGGCACAGGTCGTCGCCGCCAACGTCGACGAGGTGTTCGTCGTGACGTCGCTCAACCGCGACCTGAGCCCGCGTCGTCTCGAGCGCTACTTGACGCTGGCCTGGAACAGCGGCGCCGCGCCCGCGGTCGTGCTCACCAAGGCCGACCTGTGCGACGACCCGGACGTGCGACGGGAGGCGGTCGCGGCGATCTCCCTCGACCTGCCGGTGCACGTCGTGTCGGCGCGTGCGGGCACCGGCCTCGACGCGCTGCGCGCGGCGCTCGGAACCGGTCGGACCGGCGTGCTGCTGGGCTCGTCGGGGGTGGGCAAGTCGACGCTGGTCAACGCGCTCGCCGGACGCGAGCTGCAGGAGGTCCGCGCGACGATGGAGGACGACCGCGGCGTGCACACCACTACCGCGCGCCAGCTGCTCTTCCTCGACGGCGGCGGCATGCTCATCGACACGCCGGGGATGCGCGAGGTGGGCCTCGTCGGCGCGCTCGACGCGCTCGACCGCGCGTTCGCCGACGTCGCCGCCGTCGCGGCCGCGTGCCGCTTCACCGATTGCCGGCACGAGGAAGACCCGGACTGCGCCGTCACCGCCGCTCTCGCCGACGGCACGCTGCCCGCCGATCGCTGGGAGAGCTACGTCAAGCTGCAGGGCGAGCTCGCCTACCAGGCGACGCGCGAGGATCCGGATCGGGCACGCGGCGCGAAGCAGCTCCCGAAGGAGCTGCGAGCCGCCTCCCGCCATCGCCGCCGCTGAGCGGCGCTCCCGCCGGGACGGGTAGCGGTGGTCCGGTCGGGCCCGGCCCCGTACCGCAGCCGCAGGCTCCGTCCCGGGTGTGCCGCGCGCTCCCGGCCGCCGGCTCACCGGCGGCCCCGCGCGA
This sequence comes from Binatia bacterium, assembly GCA_046327915.1. GTDB lineage: Bacteria > Desulfobacterota > Binatia > UBA12015 > UBA12015 > VGTK01. The sequence goes on from JAXLXO010000025.1 coordinate 60,762, forward strand.
CGACCTTGGCCCGTCACGGCGATGGTGGTATCCCCGCCGGAGCCCACGTGGTGGCTGCGGAAGGGGACGCGCGATGGCGAAGCGGAGCACGGGGAAGACGGCGGCGAAGAAGCCGGCGGTGAAGGCGGCTGCGGCGAAGAAGGCCGCCCCGAAGGGGAAGCGCGCCGCCGCGGCGCCCGTCAAGAAGAAGTCCGCCGCGGCACCGCCCCGCCCGACCGAGCTGCGCGAGTGGCAGGCGCTCGCGCGCCACAAGGCGAAGATCGAGAAGCTCCACCTCCGCAAGCTCTTCGCCGACGACCCGCAGCGCGGGACGAAGATGGTCCTCGAGGCAGGCGACCTCTACTTCGACTTCTCGAAGAACCGCCTCACCGGCGAGACGCTGAAGCTGCTCTACGCGCTCGCCGAGCGCGCGAAGGTCCGCGACGGCATCCGCGCGATGTTCGCCGGCGAGAAGATCAACATCACGGAGAACCGCGCCGTCCTGCACGTCGCGCTTCGCGCGCCCCGCAACGCGAAGATCGTCGTCGACGGCGAGAACGTCGTGCCCGCGGTGCACGCCGTGCTCGACAAGATGGCCGCGTTTGCCCAGCGCGTCCGCAGCGGCGCCTGGAAGGGCCACACCGGCAAGCGCATCCGGAACGTCGTCAACATCGGCATCGGCGGCTCCGATCTCGGACCGGCGATGGCCTACGACGCGCTCCGCCAGTTCAGCAAGCGCGACATGCAGTTCCGCTTCGTGTCGAACGTCGACGGCACCGACTTCGTCGAGGCGGTGCACGGCTTCGATCCCGAGGAGACGCTGTTCATCATCTCGTCGAAGACCTTCACCACGCTCGAGACGCTCACCAACGCGCACTCGGCGCGCAAGTGGGCGCTCCGGAAGCTGAAGGACGAGCGCGCCGTCGCGAAGCACTTCGTCGCCGTGTCGACCAACGCGAAGGAAGTGGCGAAGTTCGGCATCGACACGGCGAACATGTTCGAGTTCTGGGACTGGGTCGGCGGCCGCTACAGCTACGACTCGGCGATCGGCCTGTCGCTGATGCTCGCGATCGGCGGCGACGCCTTCCGCGACATGCTCGCCGGCTTTCACCAGATGGACGAGCACTTCCGCACCGCACCGCCCGAGAAGAACCTGCCGATGACGCTCGGCCTGATCGGCCTCTGGTACGACGACTTCTTCGGCGCCGAGACCGTCGCGATCCTGCCCTACTCTCAGTACCTCGACCGCCTGTCGGCGTACATCGAGCAGCTCGACATGGAGAGCAACGGCAAGTCCACCGATCGTCACGGACGGCCGATCGACGGCTACCAGACCGGGCCGATCGTCTGGGGAACGCCGGGCACCAACGGACAGCACGCGTACTACCAGCTGATCCACCAGGGCACGAAGATGATCCCGGCCGACTTCATCGGCTTCGCGAAGCCGAACAACGACCTCGGCCGCCACCACGACCTGCTGATGGCGAACTTCTTCGCGCAGACGGAAGCCCTCGCCTTCGGCAAGACGTCGGCGGAGGTCGCGAAGGAAGGCGTGCCCGCGTTCCAGGTGCCGCACCGCACCTTCCGCGGCAACCACCCGACCAACACCATCCTCGTCAAGCGCGAATTGACGCCGCACGTGCTCGGTCAGCTGATCGCGCTCTACGAGCACAAGGTGTTCACGCAGGGCTGGATCTGGCAGATCAACTCGTTCGACCAGTGGGGCGTCGAGCTCGGCAAGGTCCTCGCGAACCGCATCGTCCCGCAGCTCGAGTCGGCCGCCGTACCGAAGCTCGACCACGACAGCTCGACCAACACGCTGATCCAGCGCTACCGCAAGCTCCGCCGCGGCTGAGCGGCGGTCCGTGGCCGACGAAACGCACCAGGGCGGCGGCGCGGCGTCCGCCACCGGCGCGCGGGTCGTGTCGGGGCTGCTGCGCCGTCAGGCGGTGTGGCTCGTCGCGGCGCTGCTCTCGGGCAGCGGCGCCCTGCTCTTCAACTACGCCGACCAGTACGGCGCCGGGCTGGTCGGACAGGCGCACGCGATCTCGCCGTGGCTGCCGTTCGCGATGGTGTCGCTCGGCATGGTGTTCCTCTGCCAGGTGCGCGACCGCTTCTTCCCCGGCACCGAGGGCACCGGCATCCCGCAGGCGATCGCCGCGCTGAAGATCGGCGAGTGTCCGGCGCGCGTGCGCGTGCTGTCGCCGCGCGTCGCCTTCGGCAAGATCCTGCTGCTGCTGTGCGCGCTGTGCCTCGGACCGACGATCGGCCGCGAGGGACCGTCGGTGCACGTCGGCGCGTGCTTCATGTACCTGTCGCGGCGCTGGGCGGTGTTCCCCCAGTACCACGTCGAGCGCGGCCTGATTCTCGCCGGCGGCGCGGCCGGCATCGCGGCCGCGTTCAACGCGCCGGTCGCCGGCATCCTGTTCGCGTTCGAGGAGATCGGCCGCTCCTTCGAGAAGGAGAACGCGAGCATGATCGTGCGCACCGCGATCGTCGCGTGTCTCGTGTCGATCGTGGCGCTCGGCGACTACCTGTTCTACGGGGTGATCTCCGCCTCGCGGCTGACCGTCGAGCAGTGGCTGTACGTCCCCGCGATCGGCATCGCGGGCGGCCTGCTAGGCGGGCTGTTCTCGCGGGCGCTGCTCGAGGTGACGCCGCGCTACGCACGCGTCTACGCGCGCAGCCCGGCCCTCGCCGCACTCGTGCTCGGCCTCGGGCTCGGCGCGCTCGGGCTGCTGTCGAACGGGATGTCCTACGGCAGCGGCTACCCCGAGGCGAAGCAGGTGCTGATGCAGGGCGAGTCGCTGCCGTGGTGGTTCCTGCCGACGCACGCTGCAGCGAGCTTCCTCACGCTGGTGAGCGGCATCCCCGGCGGACTCTTCGACCCGAGCCTGACGAGCGGCGCCGCGATCGGCGCGCTCGCCGCGCCGTTCATCACGATCCTGACGCAGCAGGAGACGATCCTGCTCTTCATGGTGAGCTTCTTCTGCGGCGTCGTGCAGAGCCCGATCACCGCCGCGGTGATCCTGCTCGAGATGACCTCGGCGCGCTTCCTGACCCTGCCGCTCATCACCGCGTCGATCGTCGCGTACGAGGTGTCGCGCGTGGTGTGCCCGAACGCGCTCTACGAGGCGCTCGCCGAAACCTTCCTCGCGCGCATGCGCGGCGACCTGCCGCACTCCTGAGCGGCCCGTCGGGCCGCACCGCCGTCAAACACAGGACCGGGGCGGCCGGTGCCTGCGGTAGGTCTCGTTCACCCACGCGATCGCCGGGTGTCCTTCCCAGCGCGCGAGGAGGCCCGCGACACGCTCCGGAACTGGCTCGGGACGGTGCATGTCGGGGTGCGGTGGCGCGGTGAGGATCGCGAGCAGCGACGCGCAGGTCAGGTCCGCGATCGTGAACGTGTCACCGACCACGTGACCGGTTGCCCCGGTCTCGCGCGCGACGCGGTCGAGCGCGCGCTCGGTCACCTCGAACGAGCGCGCGACGTTCGCCGGATCGACGAGCCCGTTGCCCCTGGCGACGAAGCCGCGCGCGAGCGGGAACGTCAAGCGATAGAGCGCGCGCACCGCCCACGGCTTCTCCTTCGCGAACACGCCGCACATGTACGTCGGCTCGTGGATCAGCTCCGAGAACAGCACGGTGCGCGCAGCGACGCCGACCTCGCGGTCGAACTCGTCGCAGATCGCGGCCGCCTTCGCGCGCAGCGCCGGGTCCGCGGGGAAGAGCGGTCGCTCCGGGAAGCGGCGCTCGAGCTCGTCGAGGATGCGTGCGGAGCCGGCGACCACGGCGCCGTCGATCAGCAGCACCGGCGTCTGCGTCTGACCCGAGAGGCGCGTGATCAGCGGCCCGTGCGGTCCCGGCAGATGCGTGCGACGCTCGTGGCGCACGCCCTTCCAGTCGAGCCCCCAGCGCGCCTTCTCGTTGTAGTGGGAGTACAGGAACTGGTGCAGGACGACGTTCGGGCCCGACACGTGCCGCTCCTTCCGCCGGCACCGTGCCGACGAGCGTTCCTCGCGCGGAACGTGCCGGGTGTCCAGCGGGCGTCAGTTGCAGAGCGGGAACGGAATGCCGCCGCTCGATCCGCCGCACGCGACGAAGAAGTGCGCGCAGTCCTTCTTCGCGTCGTCGAGCGTGTCGCACTGGTCGCCGGACGAGGCACCGGGGAGCGGCGCGCTGCACTGGTGCGTGCCGCTGCAGCCCTCGTAGTACGGAGGTCGACACCCGCACGCGCAGCACAGACCCGGTGTCGGGAGCGTCGGGCTGGCCGCCGGCGTCGGTGTCGGCTGCGGAGCGCACGCGTCGTAGCACGACTCGGTGTTCCCGACGTGCCCCGAGCCGCCGCCCATGTCCGCGCAGCGCGCCTCGGACGCCGCGACGCTGCACCCACCGCCCGCCCTGCAGCACACGACCTTCGCCGGCCCGGCGCCGCACGTCGACTTGCGCGCGAAGCGCATCGCGGCGCCGCGACAGCGCTTGGGCAGCGTGGCGCCGGCGATCGCGCCGTCGACGACGGTGCGCACGCAGTCGCGGAACTCCTGCCGGCTCGCGAACGACTCGCACGAGCACGCGGCGCGCGCGTCCACGACGAGCGCCGCGATCGCGAACGCGTCACCGTCCGCCTCGTCGCAGCGCGCCGCGGCAGCGCCGCCCACGGACGCGAACACGAGAAGCGCGACGATCACGACGATCGGCAGCACGCCCCGGACACCCCGACGGCTTGCGACGACGACCCGCATCGGAAATCCTCCCTTCGCCACGGCGGACAAGACCACGGCGGCCCGCGCCTGTCGAGGAAAGAATCCGCGCGACGACGAAGGAGCACGAGACCATGCGTCAGCCGCTGACGAGAGACCAGTTCCTCGACCTGCACCGGACGCTGTCCAACTGGAACCGCTGGGGCGCGCACGACCAGCTCGGCGCGCTGAACCTGATCACGCCGGAGAAGCGCGTCGCGGCCGCACGGCTGGTGCGCAGCGGACGCAGCGTCTCGTGCGCGCGGCCGCTGCCGACGGTCCCCGCCGCCGACAACCAGACGCCCGTCGTGCACCTCATGACCGCGACCGCGACCGAGGGCTACGGCGGCGACTACGTGGCCCTCGCCCCGCACGGCTACTCGACGTCGCACATCGACGCGCTCTGCCACATCTTCCACGACGACCGGATGTACAACGGCTACCCGGCCACGCGCGTGACGGCGCGCGGCGCGCTGGAGCTCGCGATCGACGCCCTGCGCGACGGCATCGTCACGCGCGGCGTGCTGCTCGACGCGGCCGGTGCACGCGGCGCCGACGCGCTCGAGCCGGGCGAGCCGATCTTCGTCGACGACCTCGAGCGCGCCGAGGAGTCGGCCGGCGTGCGCGCGAGCGACGGCGACGTGCTGCTCGTGCACACCGGACGCTGGCGCCACCGCGCGAAGCACGGCGGCTGGAAGGCGCACGAGCGTCTCGCCGGACTCGATGCGTCCTGCCTGCCGTGGCTGCACGCACGCGGCGTCGCGGCGCTCGGCTGCGACGGCGTGTCCGACGTGCTGCCGTCGCGCATCGACGGCGTCGCGCTGCCGGTGCACTCGGTCGCGCTGGTAGCGATGGGGCTGCACCTGATCGACAACCTCGAGCTGGGACGTCTCGCCGAGGCGTGCGCCGCCGAGCAGCGCTGGGAATTCCTGCTCACCGTGGCGCCGCTGGTCCTCGAGCGCGGCACCGCGTCGCCGGTGAATCCGATCGCGACCTTCTGACGCGCGCACCGCGGCGGCGCGCCCGGCTCACGCGCTGTCGCGGGCCAGCGCGGGACGCGGCAGCACCAGCGGCAGCGCGACGCGGAACTCGCTGCCGCGTCCGAGCTCGCTGGTCATCGACACCGTGCCGCCGAGCTCGCGCGCGAAGCGCGTGACCGTGTACAGGCCGACGCCCGATCCCGCGTGCGCCGCCGTGTCGCCAGCGCGCGCGTGCAGCTCGAAGATGCGCCGTTGCTCGTCGGGCGCGATACCGATTCCGGTGTCGCGCACGACGACCGTCAGCGTGCCGCCTTCGGAATGGCACGCAACCGTCACGGAGCCGCGCTCCGTGAACTTGAGCGCGTTCAGGACGAGGTTCTGGACCACGACCTGCAGGCGCCAGCGGTCGCTCACCAGGGTCACGTCGGGCGCGGGCGCAACCCAGTGCAGAGCGACTCCGCCCGGCCGCGCCACGCTCGCACACGAGTCGCCGAGCTCGCGCCACAGCGCAGGCAGCCAGTATGTGTCCGCGACGACGGGGGGTCGCGACGCGTCCTGTCCGCTGCGCGTCAGCTCCTCGACCACCTCCAGGATCTGCCGCGCCGCGCGCTCGATCGTGCCCACTGCGTCGAAGCGATGCTGCATGGCGGCGTCGTCGTCCTCGCCGATCAGCTGCACGGCGCCGAGGATGACGCCGAGCGGATTCTTGATCTCGTGGCTCATGGTCACGACGTAGGCGCGGCGCGCGGCTGCGCTCTTGCGCAGGTCCTCCTCCGCCTGCCGCGCGTCCGCCACGGCGGCGGCGATGCCCAGGAACGTCGCGGACAGCGCGCTCAGCACCGCCTGGAAGGCGACCGCGCGCTCGGGCGTGAAGCCGTCGGGCAGCAGGGACTGGCCGGTGCCGTACACCGAGTTGGCGATCGTGAGCACCGTCGTCACCGCGACCGCCCACGCGGTGCCGGGCACGCCGAGCCGCAGCGCCGCCCAGCCCAGCAGCGGCACCATCAGCGGCTCGAAAACGTAGTCCCTCTCCGCGTCGAGCAGCAGCGCGAGCGTGCCCGCCGCCGTGATCGCGAGGAGCGCGCCGCCGAAGAGCAGGCACTCGCGCGACACCGGACGCGTGCGCTGCACGGCATCGAACGCCGTGACCAGCAGCGGGACGACGACGAGGATCGCCAGCAGGTCCGCCATGGTCCACGAGGCCCAGAACCCGAGCAGGGAGTGCTGCGGCTGCACGAGCAGAGTCGACAGCGCGCCGAGGAAGCCGCTCGCCACGGTGAACGGGATCGCCACCAGCGCGAGCCCGACGACGCCGCGAACGCGGCGCCGCTCGAAGCGCAGATCGGTGCCGAGACGCTGCAGCGCAACCGCGATCGCCAGCCCCTCGAAGGCGTTCACCATCCACCACGCGAGGCTGACCATCGTCCGCTGGTCGACGGCCCAATTGAAGACCAGGTTCGCCGGGAACGTCGCGAACGCGACGTAGGGCCAGAGCCGGCGCGGCGCGACCAGCAGGGCCGCGACCAGCACGCCGTTCGGCGGCCAGAACGTCGCGAACGCCCCCGGTGACGAGAGCCCCCAGCCCGCGAACGCCGCTGCGAGGTAGGCGACGCCGACCGCGAAGGACGCCCCCAGCGGATTGCGCAGAAGCGCCCCGCCGACGGCGTGTCGTCTGGACCAGAATTCGGACATCGACGAAAACCCGTTCCCCGCCGCAGCTACGGCCTCGGGCCCGCCATTGCAAGCAGCCCCTCTCCGCCGGGCGGACGCCGTATCGTGCTTGAAATCCCGGCGCCGTTGCCGTCTGCTCGCGGTGATGGACGGAGGCTCGTTCGCGCTGGACCCGCTGCTCGCCCGCGATTTCGCGATCGCGCTCGCGATCGGGGCGCTGATCGGCGTCGAGCGCGAGATGCGGAAGACGCAGCGCGGCGTGCACGAGGTCGGCGGCATCCGGACGTTCGTGCTGTTCAGCCTGATCGGCGCGGTCGCGGCATGGCTGTCGCGGCAGATGACGAGCGCCTGGCCGCTCGCCTTCGCGATCCTCGGCGTGAGCGTGATGATCAGCGTGTCGTACGCGGTGCTGCACCGCCGCGTCTCGGCCGCGGACGAGGACGCCGGCCTCACCACCGAGACCGCCGCCGTCGCGACCACGCTGCTCGGTGCGCTCGCGCTCTACGGCTACCCCGGGATCGCGAGCGCGCTCGGCATCCTCACCGCGGCGCTGCTCGCCTTCAAGCGCCCGATCCACGGGCTCGTCGGGCGGCTCGACGTGCAGGACCTCTACGCCGGGCTGAAGCTGCTGATCGCGTCGTTCATCGTCCTGCCGCTGCTGCCCGACCGTGCGCTCGACCCGCTCGGCGCGATCAATCCGCACGAGCTCTGGCTGCTCGTCGTGCTGATCTCGTTCCTTTCGCTGATCGGCTACGTCGCCGTGCGCCTGCTCGGCACGGGACGCGGCACGGCGCTCACCGGCCTGTTCGGCGGCATGACGTCGTCGACCGCGGTGACGCTCACGTTCTCGCGCCGCAGCGTGGAGAGCGGCGGCGAGCGCCAGACCGACGCGCTCGCGACCGGCATCGTGCTCGCGTGGGCGGTGATGTTCGCGCGCGTCGCGATCGAGGTCGCGGTGGTGGCACCGCCGCTGCTGAGCGCGGTCCTCCTGCCGCTCGCGGCGATGCTCGGCGTCGCGTGCACCGCGGCGGCCGCCTTCTACCGGCGCAGCCGCCGCGTGCCGGACGAGGCCCGCGATCTCGAGCTGCGGAACCCGTTCAGCCTGACCTCCGCGATCAAGTTCGCCGGCGTGTTCATGCTGGTGCTGCTCGCCGTCGCCGTCGTCAAGCGCTGGGCGCCGGGGCGCGGAGAGGTGGTCGTCGCGGCGCTCGCCGGGCTCACCGACGTGGACGCGATCACGCTGTCGATGGCGACCTTCGCGCGCGACGGCGGCGCCGCCGCGCTCGCGGCGCAGGCGATCACCGTCGCGACCTTCACCAACACGATCGTCAAGTGCGGGCTCGTGATCGGGCTCGCGTCGCGTGCGCTGCGCCTGCGCGTCGTGGCCGTGACCGTCGCGGTGATCGCCGCGGGCACGGCGGCGATGCTCGCCGGCTGAAGCACGTCGCCCGCGGTCCACGTCGCGGCGCGACGCGCGAGCCGCTGGATTCACGCGCGGACATCGGCCACGCTCCGCCGCATGGCACGACGCCACCCGAGCCTGATCCCGCTGTCGCGCGACCATCACGACGCGCTCGCGCTCGCGTTCCGCCTGCGCCACCCCTCGCCGCCCGGTCCGGCGACCGCTGTCACGCCACCGAGCACGCCCGAGAGCCGCGCGCGCGACACGCTGGACTTCTTCTCGGCGCATCTCGACGGCCACTTCGCCGCCGAGGAGGAGGCGCTCTTCCCCGCGATCGTCGCGTCGCCGGCCGCGGACGATCCGTGGCGCACGCTGGTCGCGCAGCTGATTGCCGAGCACCGCACGATGGAGCGGCAGCGCGACGCGATCGCTGCGGCGCTCGCGAGCGGTGCGGGACTCACCGACGAGCTCGACGCGTTCGCGACGACGCTGGAGCGCCACGTGCGCCGCGAGGAGCGCGAGCTCTTCGTCGCCTTCGCGGACATCGTGTCCGAGCCGGCGGCGAGCGCCGTCGCGCCGCGGATCGACGCGATCCTGGCGGCGCGTCCGCCGCGCGCCTGCGACCTGCCGCGCACCGGCGAACGCTGAGCCCGCGTCGGCCCGGGCAGCGCGGCGCGCGGCGTCAGTCCGCGGCGAACGCGACCGGGCTGTCGTCGGACGCGAGCACGTCGCCCTCGCACGCGCTCTCCTGCCACGGCTTCAGCGGCGCGCCCGGACGGCGGTGGAAGCGCGCGTCGTCGCCGCAGTAGCGCACCGAGATCGCGCGTCGCCTGCGCGTCGCCGACGCGTTGCCGGCGGCACCGTGGATCGTGCGCGCGTGGTGCACGACGACGTCGCCCGGTCCGGTCTCGAACGAGACCACGTCGTACTTGTCGGGATCGGCGGCGACGTCCGGCACGTCCTCGCCTTCCGTTCCCGGGATGGTCGCGGTGCTGACGAAGAAGTTGGGCTTGAACTCCGTCGTCCAGAGGTGCGAGCCGCGCACGTACTGCACGGCACCGGTCTCGAGCGAGACCTCGTCGAGCGGGCACCACGTCGTGCACACCTGCTGCCCGGTGACGTGGAAGTAGGCCATGTCCTGGTGGAACGCGGTGCGCTCGCTGGTGCCGGGCTCCTTCACCAGCAGGCTGTCCTCGTAGAGCGTCACGCGCCGCGCGCGCAGCAGCGCCGCGACGACGCGCGGCAGCGGCGACTCGAGCGCGAAGGCGCGGAACGTCGCGTGGCGGCGCCAGTGGTCGGTGCCGGCGAAGAAGCGCCCGCGCGGCACGCCCGCGGTCTGCGCGTCGCGCAGCACCGCACCGCCGCCGCGGTCGATCTGCGACGCCATCGCCGACAGGTCCGTGCCGTCGCTCGCGGCGATCACCTCCTCGACCGCGACCGCGAGCCGCGCCGTCCAGTCCGCGGGCACGACGCCGCGCAGGCAGACGACGCCGTCCCGCCAGAAGCCTTCCACGTCCTCGTCGCGCAGCATGACGCCCGGCCTATCGCACCGGCGGCGCGCCGCGCAACGCCCGCGCTGCTGCAGATCGCGAGCCGCGAAGCTCTTGACGCACGCACGGGATCCGTACGATCGTCGCGCGATGCACGAGGGCAGCGCGAAGGCGATCCTTGCTGCGCTGCTGGCGAACCTCGGCATCGCGGTGGCGAAGTTCACCGGCTACCTCTTCACCGGCTCCGCGGCGATGCTCGCCGAGTCGATCCACTCGCTCGCCGACACCGGCAACCAGGGCCTGCTCTTCCTCGGCGGCCGCGTCGCGCGCCGCGCGCCCGACCGCGAGCACAACTTCGGCTACGGCCACGAGCGCTACTTCTGGGCGTTCGTCGTGGCGCTGGTGCTGTTCAGCCTCGGCGGTCTGTTCTCGATCTTCGAGGGCATCGAGAAGCTCATCCATCCGGTCGAGGTCGAGTCGCCGGGGTGGGCGCTCGGCATCCTCGGGGTCGCGGTCGTGCTCGAGGCGGCGTCGCTGCGCACGGCGGTGCGCGAGGCGCGTCCGCACGTCGGGAATGCCTCGTGGTGGGCGTTCATCCGGCGCTCGAAGAGCCCGGAGCTGCCGGTCGTGCTGCTCGAGGACACCGGTGCGCTGGTCGGACTCGCCTTCGCGATCGCCGGGGTCGGACTCGCCGCCTGGACCGGCGACGCGCGCTGGGACGCGGCCGGCAGCCTCGCGATCGGCGTGCTGCTGGTCGCGATCGCGTACGTGCTGTCGGTCGAGACCAAGAGCCTGCTCATCGGCGAGGCCGCGACGCCGCGCCAGGTCGAGGCCATCGAGCGTGCGCTCGCGGCGAGCGCCGACGTGCAGCGCGTGATCCATCTGCGCACGCAGCACGTCGGCCCGGACGAGATCCTCGTGGCCGCAAAGATCGCGATTCCGGCCGATCTCACGGTGCGGCGCCTCGCGGTCGCGATCGACGAGGCGGAGCAGCGCGTGCGGGCGGTGGTCCCGGCGGCACGCTGGATCTTCCTCGAGCCCGACGTCGACCGGGGCGAGGAGGGACCCGGATAGCGGCCGAGGGCGCATTGCAGCCCGGCTTCCCATTCGACATGGACATCCCATGGCCATGTCGATCGAAAACCGCCTCCTCGCCTATCGTCTCGCGAAGCCGCTGCAGTGGCCGACCTCGCGCCTGATCGCGATCCCGCGTCCGACCGCATTCGTCGGACCGGGCTCGGCGCTCCGCCTCTGCACGATGATCGGCCAGTCGGGCGTCAAGCGCGTGATGATCATCACCGACGCCGTGCTGGTGAAGCTCGGCCTGGTCGAGCCGATCCGGCAGAAGCTCGCCGACGCGGGCCTCGACGTCGCGATCCACGACGGCATCACGCCCGATCCGACCTACCCGGTCCTGACCGCGGGCTACGAGGCGGTGCGCGCGCACCGCAGCGACGCGATCCTCGCGATCGGCGGTGGCTCGGCGATCGACGCGGCCAAGGTGATCGACGCGATGGCGGTGAGCGGCAAGACGCCGGAGCGCCTGGTCGGCGTGATGAAGGTCGGCAAGGCGATGCTGCCGCTGTTCGCGATCCCGACGACGGCGGGCACGGGCTCCGAGGTGACGGTCGCGGCGGTGGTGACCGATCCCGTCAAGCATGCGAAGTCCGCGGTCATCGATCCGAAGCTCGTGCCGATGGCGACCGCACTCGACCCCACGCTCATGACCGGCATGCCGAAGCCGATCACCGCGGCGACCGGCATGGACGCGCTCACGCACGCGGTGGAGGCCTACACGAACCTGTGGCCGCACAACGAGACCGCGTGGCACTCGACCGCCGCGGTGCGCATGATCTTCGCGAACCTGCCGCGCGCGTACGAGCACCCCGACGATCTGGAAGCGCGCGAGGCGATGGCGGTCGCGTCGTTCTACGCCGGGCTCGCGTTCACCAAGGCGTACGTCGGCTACGTGCACGCGTTCTCGCACAAGGTCGGCGGCATGTACGGCGTGCCGCACGGCCTCGGCAACGCGATCACGCTGCCCTACGTGCTCGACTTCCTGCAGGACCAGCGCTGGGCGCAGCAGCGCCTCGCCGAGCTCGCGATCGCGATCGGCGCGGGCACGGCGTCCGACGGCAATCCCGCGCTCGCGGCGCGCTTCATCGCGCGCGTGCGCGAGCTGAACCGCACCGTCGGCATCCCGGAGAAGATCGACGCGCTGAAGGTCGAGGACATCCCGCACATCGCGGAGGCCGCGATGATCGAGGCGTACCGCGACTACCCGGTGCCGAAGATCATGAAGCTCGGCGAGGCCGAGGCGCTTCTGCGCCGCATGGCCGCGTGACGCGACACGAGAGGAGGCCGTCGTGCGACTCTTCGCCTTCACCTGCGGCTGGCTGACCGGCCCGACCGGCCTCTTCCTCGACGGCGAGCACGGCACCATCCGCATGCCGGTGCCGGTGTTCCTGATCCGGCACCCGCAGGGCGACGTGCTGTTCGACACCGGCCTGCATCCGGACGTCGCGCACGACGCAAAGGGACGCCTCGGCTTCCTCGCCGACGTGTTCGCGACCGAGCTCGGCACGGACGACGTCGTCGGCGCGCGGCTCGCGGCGCTCGACGTGACGCCGGAGCGCCTCCGTCGCGTCGTGCTGTCGCACCTGCACTTCGACCACGCGGGCGGGCTCGCGAGCCTGCCCAACGCCCGCGTCGTCGTGCAGCGCCGCGACTGGGAGGCGGGTCACGACGCCGACATGGCGGGCGCGCTGACCTTCGCGCGCCAGGACTTCGATCACGGCCACGACGTCCAGCTGATCGACGGCGAGCACGACCTCTTCGGCGACGGACGAATCGTCTGCGTACCGACGCACGGCCACACGCCGGGACACCAGTCGCTGCGCGTGCGCCTCGACTCGGGCGACGTCGTGCTCACCGCCGACGCCTGCTACCTGCGCCGCACGCTCGAGACCGACCACCTGCCGCCGAGCCCGTTCGACCGCGACGCGATGCTCGCGTCGCTGAAGCGCCTGCGCGCGCTGCGCGACGCCGGAGCGCGCGTCGTGTTCGGGCACGACGCGGAGACGTGGGCGAGCGTCCCGTCCGAGATGGCGTGAGCGCGACGCCGCCCGCGGACGCGCGTCAAGCAGGACGGGACGCGGCCTCCGCACGCGCCAGGATCTCCGCGACGACGTCGCTCTTGGCGTCGGCGTAGTCCTGCACGTGGCTCCACGTGCGCGCCGCGAGCGCGCGCTTGGTGCGCTCGTACAGCTCGCGCTCTTCCGGGTTTGCGCGCAGCAAGTCACGGAACAGCAGCATGCGCGCGACCTCCGGGCAGCCCGCCGGGAACACGTGCAGGTTCACGTCGGTGTCCGGGCCCTTCAGCAGGCGGTGCTCGAACCAGTCGGGCTCGCGGATGCGCAGCACGTAGCCCGCGGCCTCGAGCGACGGCAGCCACGCCCGCTCGTCGGCGCTCGACGCGACCTCGAGCACGAGGTCGACGATCGGCTTCGCCGCGAGCCCGGGCACGGACGTCGAGCCCGCGTGCTCGACGCGCAGCGCGCGCGCGCCGAGCGCCGTGCGGATGCGGCGCCCCTCGCGCGCGAAGAGCGCGGGCCACGCCGGGTCGTACGCGCGCAGCACGACCGGGCCGTCGAGCCGTGCGGGCTCGCCGATCGTGATCGCGCGCAACTCGTCGTCGGTCCTCGCCATCGAGGATCGACGCTGCCCGCCTGCGACGGATCGTTCAACCACCCGCGCGACCGGATGCGCAGGTCGCGGTTCCCCGAGCCACCCGACACCGCTACAACCGGACGGTGTCCGCACCCGACCCGTGGCGCTCCGTCGCCGACACGCTGCTCGGCCCCGCCGAGTTGACCGCGCCCGAGGTCGCCACAGCGTCCGGCATGGACCCCGACGACGCGCGCCGCCTCTGGCAGGCGCTCGGCTTCCCCCCGGTGTCCGACGACGACCGACACTTCACGCGCTCCGACGTCGCGATCCTGCGCGAGGTGCGCGCCCTGCTCGAGGTCGACGTCGCGAACCGCGACGACGTCGTGCAGCTGACGCGCGTCGTCGGACAGGCGCTGGCGCGCGTCGCCGACGCGCAGATCACCGCGAGCGCCACGCGCCTCGAGCAGGCGCTGCGCGAGCGCGGCGCGGAAGCTCTCGACGCGAACGCGATCGCCGAGCGCGTCGTGCAGCTCGCACCGCGCCTCGAGCAGTTCCTCGCCTACGTGTGGCGTCGCCACCTGCTCGCGTCGCTGCGCAGCCGCTCGCTGCAGCCGTCGGAGGGCGACCGCACGCTCACGGTCGGCTTCGCGGACCTCGTCGGCTTCACGTCGCTCAGCCAGGCGCTCGAGCCGCACGAGCTCGCGGTCGCGGTGGATCGCTTCGAGGCGATCGCCTACGAGCACGTGCCCGAGCACGGCGGCCGCGTCGTCAAGACCATCGGCGACGAGGTGATGTTCGCGAGCGAGGACGCCGTCGCCGCCGCGGAGATCGCGCTGTCGCTCGCCGACGCCTACCAGCGCGAGAAGGACCTGCCCGGCGTGCGCGTCGGGCTCGCGCTCGGCCCGGTGCTGTCGTGGGAAGGCGACCTCTACGGCTCGACCGTCAATCTCGCGAGCCGGCTGGTGAACCTCGCGCACGCGCACTCGGTGCTGGTGTCGGACGAGCTCGGCACGGCGCTGCAGGAGGCGCCGGGCTTCGCGCTGCGCCACCTGCGTCCGGTGCACCTGCAGGGCATCGGACGCGTGCGCTCCTGGGTGCTGCGCCGCGCGCGCTGACGGCCGCGCGCGCGACGCGACGTCAGCGCGCCACCAGCTCGGAGGCGAGGAACGCCGCGATCTCATCGTGCTCCGCGACCAGCGGGTTCGCGATCGGCAGCACCGTGTCGCGCAGCCGGAACGGCGGCAGCACCGGCGGCGCGTACCTCGACTCCTGGTCGAGCACCTCGAGCATGCCGTGCGCGGCGGGGTCGTAGCGCGTGATCCGCGGCGCGCCGCTCGCGTCGAGCATCGACGCGGTCGCGAACGGGGCCGCGACCTCGTCGAGCGCCGCCGCCTGGAAGAGGATCTCCGCCGGCCGCGCGATCACGGGATCGCGCACGAGGTACGGCGCCAGCGCCAGCGGGTCGACCGGCTCCAGCACCCAGCGCGTGAGGTCCGTGACCGGGTCGAGGATCAGGTGGCGCTCGACCTCGTCGTACGGCCCTGTCAATCCCAGAAGCGGCAGGAAGATCGCCTCGACCAGCGAGCGGAACTCGGGCGACTCGATCAGCGTCTCGACGACGGATCCCGGCGGGACGTTCTGCACCGCCGCGCGGACGTCGGGCTCCGCGACGATCACCGACGCGCCGACCACCGCACCGAGCGAGTTGCCGATGAAGCCGATGCGGCCCGGGTCGAAGCCGGGCATCCCGTCGCCGAGCGCGCCGGACAGCCCGCGCGCCAGCGTGCCGTCGCGCACGAGGCGCACCGCGGAGAACACGTCGGCGGCGAACTGCAGCAGGGTCGCGTGCGGATACGCGGTGAATCCCGCGAGACCGGGGGCCGTGCCGAGTACGCCGAACACGCGCCCCGACGTGTCGAGGGCCTCCGCCTCCGCGAAGCCGTCGGCGCCCGGCAGCCCGCCGCGCATCGCGTTCACCTCGTCGCGCGCGGTGACGGCGCGGTCGCCGTGCTGGAAGGCGTCGACCGCGAGCACCGCGACGCCGGCGCGCGCGGCCGTGTCGGCGCTCGCGAAGCCGGTGGTGCGGCTCGCATTGAAGCCGTGGTGCGCGACCACGACGGGGAGATTCGCGCGGTCCGCGTCGGCGGGGATCGTCAGCAGGAACGGCACCTCCTCGAATGGCCCCGCGACGATGCGTCCGTCCGCATCGCGGCGCACCACACCGGTCTCCTTGCCGGTCCCCTCGACGAAGCGCGGTGCCGTGAACACGCCGCGCACGACGGCCGCGAGGTGGCGGTGCCCGATCGAGCGCGTGCCGCCGCTGCCCGCGACGGGCGGCACGTCGATGCCGGGACGATCCTCCAACGGCGTGCCGAGCAGCTCGTCGAGCGCGGCGCCCTCGATCACCGCGTCGACGCGCACGGTCTGCGCGCCCGCATCCTGCGCGACCGCGCGCACGCGCTGCACGTCGGCGGTCACGTCTTCGGTGGTGAACGCGGCGAGTGCGACGACGCGCTCGCGCGCGACGCCGGCACGCTCGAGCTCGTCGAGCGCCGGCGCGATCGCGTCGCGCACGCGCAGCACGAGCGCGTCACCGGTGCGCTCGCCGTCGCGCGCGCGGCGGAAGACGTCGCTCGCACCGAGCGGCGTGCCGTCGTCGGCGAGCAGGTCGCTCGTGATCGCGGCCGCGTAGCGGCGCGAGCGGTGCAGCGCGATGCCGCGCTCGGGACGGAGCGCCACCACGCCGAGGCTCGCGTTCCACTCGAGGCGCAGCGGGAAGAGGCGTCCGCGCTCCGGCGACGCGGGATCGACGTCGGCGAGCACGATCGCGTCCGACGGCGACGCCGCACGCGACGGATCGTCGGCCGGCAGCCGTCCCGGCGCGAGCGCACCGTCGATCGCGAAGTAGACGTTGCACGTGGCGCAGAAGCCGTCGCGCGCCGCGACCGTCGCGCGCATCGCGGCGAAGAGCGGCGTGTCGGACAGCGGCGTCGGCAGCGCACCGATCCGCGCAGCACCCGTCGCGTCGCGGTAGAGATCGTTCGGGAACGGCACGTCGCCCCAGTCCATCGTCGTGTCGAGCGACGGCGCGAAACGCGCGACCGCGGTCGCCGGCGGTGCCGGTGCGGTCGAGGCGTCACCGCAACCCGACAATGCGGCGGCGTACGACAGAAGGAGGAGACCCTGGAGGAGGCGGGCAGCGCGCATCGGCGGCGAGTAGCACGGGACCGGCGCGCGAGACCATCGCGATTCGCGTACGCGCGTCGGCCAACGCACCCGGACCGCGGGTGACGTGGCGCGCCGCCGTCTGCGACCGCTACGCCGAGCGCGTGAACCTGCTGCTGCTCGAGCCCGGCGACTTCGCGGCCGACGGAACCGTCCGCATCGGCGGACGCCGTCTCGCACACGTGCGCGGCGTGCTCGCGCCGGAAGCGGGCGGCACGCTGCGCGTCGGCGTCGTCGGCGGGCGGATCGGCACGGCGCGCGTCGCCGCGCTGTCGGCGCTGGAGCTGGTTCTCGATCCGCCCTCGCTGACCGAGGATCCGCCGCCGCGTGCCGGCCTCGACCTGCTGCTCGCCGTGCCGCGGCCGAAGGCGCTCGCGAAGCTGCTGCCCGCGGTCGCGTCCCTCGGCGTCGACCGCCTGGTCCTGCTGAACGCGGCCCGCGTCGAGAAGAGCTACTTCACCGCGGGCGTGCTCGAGCCTGCGTCCGTCGACGCGCTGCTGCGGCTCGGCCTCGAGCAGGCGCGCGACACGGTGCCGCCGGAGGTGCTGGTGCGTCCGCTGTTCAGACCGTTCGTCGAGGACGAGTGCGACCGGCTGCTTGCGGGAACGGAGCTTCGCCTGGTCGCGCATCCGCCCGCGGCCGCGCCCTGCCCGCACCGCGAGGACACGCGTCGCGTGGCGCTCGCGATCGGCCCGGAAGGCGGCTGGGTACCGTTCGAGATCGAGCTGCTGGCGTCGCGCGGCTTTCGTCCGGTGAGCCTCGGACCACGGGTGCTGCGGGTGGAGACCGTCGTTCCGCTGCTGGTCGGGATGCTCCGCTGAGATTCTTCCGCCCACGCGCGCGGACACGTTGAAGTTTCCTCTCGTGGCCGCCGAACCCCGTTGTGTCGCCCCCGTGATTGCGCCTTGACCGCGGCGCGCGGGGTCGGCATCGTCGGCCGGCGTTCTGGCGGAGGGGACGGGGGAAACACCATGCGAATGCTCCATCTCGCGACGATCAGTGCCGGTGTCCTGCTGCTTTCCGGCACCGCACACGCATCCCTGCACGAGGTGCGCTCCGGCAGCGTGACGCCGGGCACGATCGCGGTCGCGCAGAGCCAGCTGCCGAAGGCGAAGGCGCCCGACGCGCGGCTGTTCTCGAACGCGACGCTCGATCCGGCGCGCTGCAACTACGAGTACGTGGACATGTACGGGGCCTGGGTCGTCCGCACCGAGCTGCGGCTGACCTGCACTACGCATCAGTAGTAACGAGGGGTCTCGCGACCCCTCGCCCCGTTGGGCGGAGCCCAACGGGTCCCCACTCCCGGCGGTCGCTTCGCTCCGCGCTCGGCGTTGCCTCGCGTGCACGCGGTGGTGCCGATGTTGGCGATCTGCGCTTTTGAGGACGCCCTCCGCGGTGGCGACGCCCCTTGGCCGTTTGGGCGAGGTCCGAAGGACTGCACTCCCGGCGGTCGCTTCGCTCCGCGCTCGGCGTTGCCTCGCGTGCACGCGGTGGTGCCGATGTTGGCGATCTGCGCTTTTGAGGACGCCCTCCGCGGTGGCGACGCCCCTTGGCCGTTTGGGCGAGGTCCGAAGGACTGCACTCCCGGCGGTCGCTTCGCTCCGCGCTCGGCGTTGCCTCGCGTGCACGCGGTGGTGCCGATGTTGGCGATCTGCGCTTTTGAGGACGCCCTCCGCGGTGGCGACGCCCCTTGGCCGTTTGGGCGAGGTCCGAAGGACTGCACTCCCGGCGGTCGCTTCGCTCCGCGCTCGGCGTTGCCTCGCGTGCACGCGGTGGTGCCGATGTTGGCGATCTGCGCTTTTGAGGACGCCCTCCGCGGTGGCGACGCCCCTTGGCCGTTTGGGCGAGGTCCGAAGGACTGCACTCCCGGCGGTCGCTTCGCTCCGCGCTCGGCGTTGCCTCGCGTGCACGCGGTGGTGCCGATGTTGGCGATCTGCGCTTTTGAGGACGCCCTCCGCGGTGGCGACGCCCCTTGGCCGTTTGGGCGAGGTCCGAAGGACTGCACTCCCGGCGGTCGCTTCGCTCCGCGCTCGGCGTTGCCTCGCGTGCACGCGGTGGTGCCGATGTTGGCGATCTGCGCTTTTGAGGACGCCCTCCGCGGTGGCGACGCCCCTTGGCCGTTTGGGCGAGGTCCGAAGGACTGCACTCCCGGCGGTCGCTTCGCTCCGCGCTCGGCGTTGCCTCGCGTGCACGCGGTGGTGCCGATGTTGGCGATCTGCGCTTTTGAGGACGCCCTCCGCGGTGGCGACGCCCCTTGGCCGTTTGGGCGAGGTCCGAAGGACTGCACTCCCGGCGGTCGCTTCGCTCCGCGCTCGGCGTTGCCTCGCGTGCACGCGGTGGTGCCGATGTTGGCGATCTGCGCTTTTGAGGACGCCCTCCGCGGTGGCGACGCCCCTTGGCCGTTTGGGCGAGGTCCGAAGGACTGCACTCCCGGCGGTCGCTTCGCTCCGCGCTCGGCGTTGCCTCGCGTGCACGCGGTGGTGCCGATGTTGGCGATCTGCGCTTTTGAGGACGCCCTCCGCGGTGGCGACGCCCCTTGGCCGTTTGGGCGAGGTCCGAAGGACTGCACTCCCGGCGGTCGCTTCGCTCCGCGCTCGGCGTTGCCTCGCGTGCACGCGGTGGTGCCGATGTTGGCGATCTGCGCTTTTGAGGACGCCCTCCGCGGTGGCGACGCCCCTTGGCCGCTTGGGCGAGGCCCGCAGGACACCACTCCCAGCGGTCGCTTCGCTCCGCGCTGGTGACGTTCGACGTACTTCCGCCGTGAACCCCATTGTCTCGGTTGAACGGGCATTTTAAATGTACATTCAAATGGAGTCGGGACAGGCGACGCGGGCGGCGGAGACGCGGAGGCGATTGCTGGAGGCGGCGGTCGAGGTATTCGCGGAGGAAGGGTTCCGCGGGGCCACGCTGCAGGAGATCGCGCGGCGGGCGGACGCGAACGTCGCGTCCACCGCGTATCACTTCGGGAACAAGGAAGGGCTCTACGCGGCGGTGTTCGAGTACGCGGAGCGACGCATGGCGGAGCTGCGGCCGCCGCAGGACGACGCGGAGGACGCGGCGCTGCCGGCGGAGGAGCGGCTGCGGCGGCACGTCACGGCCTTTCTCACGCGGCTGCTCGATCCGCGGCGGCCGGCGTGGTTCGCGCGGCTGCTGGCGCGCGAGATGATCGAGCCGACGCCGGCGCTCGACCGGCTGGTACGGCGGCGCATGCGGGCCAACCACGAGCAGCTGGCGGCGATCCTGCGCGACCTGCTCGGCTCGCGCGCGACCGACGAGGACGTGCGGCTCTGCACGCTGAGCGTCGTCGCGCAGTGCACGTTCTACCGCCACAGCGCGCCCATCGTCGCGCGGCTGTATCCGGAGCTGGCGCCGGCTCGCGAGATCGAGCGCATCGCGGACCACGTGACGCGCTTCTCGCTCGCCGCGGCGCGGGGCCTTCGCGGGCGCGGAAAGGAGCGCGGCTCGTGAGCGACGGAATCCCGCGGCCGGTGCGTTCCACCGGCATGACGCGGCGACGCTGGATCGTCCTCGCCGTGCTCGCAATCGCGGCGCTCGGCGGCTGGCGGATCGCATCCACCGCGGCACGCGACGACGGCGCCACCGCGCACGGACGCGAGGCGGCGGCGCGCGCGATCCCCGTCCGCGCCGTCGCGGCGCGCGACGGCGACGTCCACGTCTGGCTCGACGGCATCGGCACCGTGACGGCGCTCGCCACCGTGACCGTGCGCACCCGCGTCGACGGCGAGCTCGTCGCCGTGCACTTCCGGGAGGGCGACACCGTCCAGCAGGGAACGCTGCTCGCCGAGATCGACCCGCGGCCGTTCAACGTCCAGCTGGAGCAGGCGGAAGGCCAGATGGCGCGCGACCGTGCGCTGCTCGAGAACGCGAAGGTCGACCTGCAGCGCTACCGGACCCTCGTCAAGCAGAACTCGGTGCCGAAGCAGCAGCTCGACACGCAGGACTCGCTGGTGCGCCAGTACGACGCGGCCCTGGCGAGCGACCAGGCGCAGATCGACCAGGCGCGCCTGCAGCTCGACTATGCGCGCATCACCGCGCCGTTCACCGGACGCCTCGGTCTCCGCCTCGTCGATCCGGGCAACATCGTCCACGCCAGCGACACGGGCGGCATCGTCACGCTCACGCAGGTGGCCCCGATCGCCGTCGTCTTCACGCTGCCGGAGGACGACCTGCCGCTGCTGCTGCCGAAGCTCCGTGCCGGCACGCCGCTTCCCGTCGAGGCACGCGACCGCGACGGCCGGAACGTGCTGGCGACCGGGCACGTGCTGACGATCGACAACGCGATCGACCCCGCGACCGGCACGATCCACGTCAAGGCCGAGTTCCCGAACGCGGACGGCGCGCTCTTCCCGAACCAGTTCGTGAACGCGCGCCTGCTGCTGGAGGTCCGCGAGAACGCGACGCTCGTGCCGTCGGCCGCGATCCAGCACGGCAACGACGGCGCGTTCGTGTACGTCGTCGGCGCCGATCAGGCCGTCGAGCTGCGCAAGATCGCGCTCGGTCCCGAGGAGGACGACGACACCTCGGTCACGCAGGGCCTCGCTTCGGGCGAGCTCGTCGTCGTGGACGGGACGCAGGACCTGCGCGCCGGCGTCAAGGTCGTGCAGCAGGGAGCGGACGCGCGGAAGGAGGCGCGCGACAGCTCGTGAACGTCTCGCGGCCCTTCATCCTGCGGCCGGTCGCGACCACGCTGCTGATGGTCGCGCTGCTGCTCGGCGGCGCCCTCGCCTGGCGGAATCTCCCCGTCGCGGCGCTGCCGCAGGTCGACTACCCGACGATCCAGGTGGTCACGTTCTACCCGGGCGCGAGCCCCGACGTGATGACCTCGTCGGTGACCGCGCCTCTCGAGCGCCAGCTCGGACAGATGCCGGGCCTCGCGCGCATGACGTCGACGAGCTCCGCCGGCAGCTCGCTGATCACGCTGCAGTTCGCGCTCGATCTGAGCCTCGACGTCGCGGAGCAGGAGGTGCAGGCGGCGATCAACGCGTCCGGCACCTATCTGCCGCGCGATCTCCCGAACCCGCCGGTCTACAGCAAGGTCAATCCCGCCGACGCGCCGATCCTGACGCTCGCGCTGACGTCCGACACGCTGCCGTTGCCGCAGATCGAGGACCTCGCCGAGACGCGCCTCGCGCAGAAGATCGCCGAGGTCCCTGGGGTCGGACTCGTCAGCATCGGCGGCGGACAGCGCCCGGCGGTGCGCATCCGCGTGAACCCCACCACGCTCGCCGGCTACGACCTGACGCTCGAGCAGGTGCGCGCGGCGCTCGCGGCGGCGAACGTCAATCAGGCGAAGGGCAGTTTCGACGGCCCCGCGCGCTCGTTCACCATCGGCGCCAACGACCAGCTGCTGTCGAGCCGCGACTACGCACCGCTGGTGATCGCGTACCGCAACGGCGCCGCCGTGCGCCTCGCCGACGTCGCCGAGGTCACCGACGACGCCGAGAACACCGAGCAGGCGGCGTGGATGGCGGACGCGCAGCACTCCGCGCGCGCGGTGATCCTCAACGTCCAGCGCCAGCCGGGCGCCAACGTGATCGGCGTCGTGGATCGCATCCAGAAGCTCTTGCCGCAGCTCGCGAGCACCCTGCCGCAGAGCGTGCGCATCACGCAGCTCACCGACCGCACGACGACCATCCGCG
Source organism: Binatia bacterium (assembly GCA_046327915.1). Lineage (GTDB taxonomy): Bacteria > Desulfobacterota > Binatia > UBA12015 > UBA12015 > VGTK01. The sequence continues at coordinate 83,577 of JAXLXO010000025.1, forward strand.
GCTCGGTCGCCGACGTGCAGTTCGAGCTCGTGCTGTCGGTCGTGCTCGTGGTCGGCGTGATCTTCCTGTTCCTCAGGAGCCTCGCCGGCACGCTGATTCCCGCGGTCGCGGTGCCGCTGTCGCTCGTCGGAACGTTCGGCGTCATGTACCTGCTCGGCTTCAGCCTGAACAACCTGTCGCTGATGGCGCTCACCATCGCGACCGGCTTCGTCGTCGACGACGCGATCGTGATGATCGAGAACGTCGCGCGCTACGTCGAGCAGGGGATGTCGCCGCTGGAGGCGGCCCTCGAGGGCGCGGCGGAGATCGGCTTCACCATCCTGTCCTTGACGGTGTCACTGGTGGCGGTGCTGATTCCGCTGCTCTTCATGGGCGACGTCGTCGGACGGCTCTTCCGCGAGTTCGCGATCACGCTCGGCGCGGCGATCCTGCTGTCGGCGGTCGTCTCCCTGACGCTCACGCCGATGATGTGCGCCCGCCTGCTGCGCCGCCACGAGGCCAAGTCGCCGCGCGGCATCGCCGCCGCGTCGGAGCGCGCCTTCGATCGTGCGATCGCCTTCTACGACCGGACGCTGACGTACGTGCTCGCGCACCAGCGGCCGACCCTGTGGGTCGCGGCCGGCGTGCTGGTGCTGACCGTCGTTCTCTTCGCGATCGTGCCGAAGGGCTTCTTTCCGGTCGAGGACACCGGCGTCATCGTCGGCACGACCGACGCGCCGCAGGGCATCTCGTTCGCCGCGATGTCCGAGCGGCAGCAGGCGCTGGCGGACGTCATCGCACGCGATCCCGCGGTCGCGAGCCTGTCGTCCTTCATCGGCGTCGACGGCACCAACGCGACCATGAACGCGGGCCGCATCCTGATCACGCTGAAGCCGCACGCGGAACGCCGCGATTCGGCGAGCGACGTGATCCGGCGTCTCGCACCGAAGCTCGCCGACGTGCAGGGCATCCGCCTCTACATGCAGGCGGTCCAGGACCTGACCGTCGAGAGCCAGCTCACGCGCACGCAGTTCCAGTACACACTGGAGGACCCCGACGCGGCCGAGCTGCGTCGCGTGGCGCCGAAGCTCGTCGCGGCGCTGGCCGCGCGCCCCGAGCTGCGCGACGTGAGCAGCGACCAGCAGGACGACGGTCCGCGCCTCGCGCTCGACATCGACCGCACCACGGCGGCGCGCCTCGGCGTCACGCCGCAGCTGGTCGACGACACGCTCTACGACGCCTTCGGGCAGCGCCAGGTGTCGACGATGTTCACGCAGCTGAACCAGTACCGCGTCGTGCTGGAGGTCGCGCCGGAGTACCAGCAGGACACCGATGCCCTGAAGAGCATCTACGTCGGCGGCACCGCCGGCGGACAGGTTCCCCTCGCCGCCATCACGAAGGCGCGTCAAACCACGGCACCGCTGTCGATCGCGCACCGCGGGCAGTTTCCCGCCGTGACGATCTCGTTCGATCTGGCACCCGGAGTGTCGCTCGGCGAGGCGGTGAACCTCGTCGACCAGGTGACGCGCGAGCTCGTCCTGCCGCCGTCGGTGCGCGGCGCATTCCAGGGCACGGCGCAGGCGTTCCAGGCGTCGCTCGCCAACGAGCCGCTGCTGATCCTCGCGGCGCTGGTCACCGTCTACATCGTGCTGGGCGTGCTCTACGAGAGCTACATCCACCCGATCACGATCCTGTCGACGCTGCCATCGGCCGGCGTCGGCGCGCTGCTGGCGCTCATGGTCTGCCGCACCGAGCTCACCGTGATCGCGCTGATCGGCATCCTGCTGCTGATCGGCATCGTCAAGAAGAACGCCATCATGATGATCGACTTCGCGCTCGAGGCGGAGCGCAACGACGGCAAGCCGCCGGAGGTCGCGATCCACGAGGCCTGCCTGCTGCGCTTCCGGCCGATCATGATGACCACCATGGCGGCGCTGCTCGGCGCCCTGCCCCTCGCGCTCGGCACGGGGGTCGGCTCGGAGCTGCGGCGTCCGCTCGGCATCGCGATCGTCGGCGGACTGATCGTCAGCCAGGCGCTGACGCTGTACACGACGCCCGTCATCTATCTGTGGTTCGACCGGCTCGCGAAGCGCGCGCGCGCGTTCTTCGCGGCGCGCGACCTCGGCTCCACGCCGGAGGCGGAGCGTCCGTGAGCTTCTCGGCGCCGTTCATCCGCCGTCCGGTCGCGACCACGCTGCTGACGGTCGGCTTGACGCTCGCGGGTCTCGTCGGCTTCACGCTGCTGCCCGTCGCGCCGCTGCCGCAGGTGGACTTCCCGACCATCCAGGTGTCCGCGGGCCTGCCCGGCGCGAGCCCCGAGACGATGGCGACGTCGGTCGCGGCACCGCTCGAGCGCCAGTTCGGACGCATCGCCGGGGTGACCGAGATGACGTCGACCAGCTTCCTCGGTGCGACGTCGGTCGTGCTGCAGTTCGACCTCGACCGCGACATCGACGGCGCCGCACGCGACGTGCAGGCCGCGATCAGCGCGGCGCGCGGCTACCTGCCCGCGAACCTGCCGAGCAACCCGAGCTACCGGAAGGTCAATCCCGGTGACGCGCCGATCTTCATCCTCGCGCTCACGTCGGACACGATGACCACGGGGCAGCTCTACGACGCCGCGTCCACCGTGCTGCAGCAGCGCCTGTCGCGCGTCGAGGGCGTGGGCCAGGTGGTGGTCGGCGGCAGCTCGCTGCCGGCGGTGCGCGTCGACGTCGATCCGACGTCGCTCGCCCACTACGGGCTCGCGCTCGCCGACGTGCGCAAGGCGATCCAGGCGACCTCGCTGCTGCGCCCGAAGGGCCACGTCAACGACGGCGACACCGCTTGGGAGGTCGAGACCGACGACCAGCTCCGCCACGCCGCGGACTACCGCCCGGTGGTGATCTCGTACCGCAACGGCGCCGCGCTCCGGCTCGACGACGTCGCCCAGGTCTCCGACTCGGTCGAGGACGTGCGCACCGGCGGCATCGCGAACGGACGTCCCGCGGTGCTCGTGGTGCTGTTCCGCAGCCCGGGCGCGAACATCCTCTCCACCGTCGACCACGTGCGTACCGCGCTGCCGCAGCTCGTCGCGGCGCTGCCGGCCGCGATCCACACCGAGATCGTGCTCGACCGCACGCCCGCGATCCGCGGCTCGCTGCACGACGTCGAGCGGACGCTGGTGATCGCGGTGCTGCTGGTCACGCTCGTGGTGTTCGCCTTCCTGCGCAACGTGCGCGCGGCACTGATCCCGAGCGTCGCGGTGCCGGTGTCGCTGATCGGGACGTTCGGCGCGATGTACCTCTGCGACTACAGCCTCGACAATCTCTCGCTCATGGCGCTGACCATCGCGACCGGCTTCGTCGTCGACGACGCGATCGTCGTGCTCGAGAACGCGAGCCGCTACGTCGAGCAGGGGCTGCCGCCGCGCGAAGCCGCGCTGCGCGGCGCCGCCGAGATCGGCTTCACGGTGCTGTCGATGAGCCTTTCGCTCGTGGCGGTCTTCATCCCGATCCTGCTCATGGGCGGCATGGTCGGACGCCTGTTCCGCGAGTTCGCGGCGGTGCTGACGATCGCGATCGCGATCTCGCTCGTGGTGTCGATGACGACGACACCGATGATGTGCGGCGTCCTGCTACGCCGCGAGCGGCACGACGAGGGCGGCGCGCGTCGCCGCGGATGGCTCTACCGCGCAACGGGACGCGTGCTCGACGGGATGACGTCCGCGTACGCGACCAGCCTCGACTGGGCGCTGCGCCACGCACGCCTCATGCTCGCGGCGACGCTCGCCATGATCGTGCTGAACGTGTGGCTCTTCACCGTGGTGCCGAAGGGCTTCTTCCCGCAGCAGGACAACGGACGCCTGACCGGTGCGATCCAGGCCGCGCAGGACGTGTCGTTCCAGGCGATGCGGAGGAAGCTCGCCGACGTGGTGGACATCATCCGCAAGGACCCGGCGGTCGAGAACGTGCTCGCGTTCACGGGCGGCAGCGGCGGCTCGGCGAAGAACAGCGCGCGCATGTTCGTCGCGCTGAAGCCGCCCGCCGAGCGCGGCCTCGACGCCGACGGCGTGATCGCGCGGCTGCGCGGCCAGCTCGCGAAGCTGCCCGGCACGCCGACGTTCCTCCAGTCCGTCCAGGACCTGCGCATCGGCGGACGCGTCGGCAACGCGCAGTTCCAGTTCACGCTGCAGGCGGAGGACGTGCACGAGCTCGCGGCATGGGCGCCGAAGCTGGTCGCGAAGCTGCGCAGCGTGCCGGGCATCCTCGACGTCAACAGCGACCAGCAGGACCGCGGCCTCGAGGCGACGCTGGTCGTCGACCGCGACACCGCGTCGCGGCTCGGGCTCACCACGCAGCAGATCGACGACGCGCTCTACGACGCGTTCGGACAGCGGCAGGTCGCGGTCACCTACGCGGAGCAGAACCAGTACCACGTGGTGATGGAGGTCGCGCCGCAGTACTGGCAGCACCCCGAGACGCTGCGCGACCTGTACGTGCGCTCGTCCACCGGCGCGGAAGTCCCGCTCGCGGCGTTCACGCACTACGAGCCGCGCGCGACCTCGCTCGCGGTCGCGCACCAGTCGCAGTTCCCTTCGGTGACGATCTCGTTCAACCTCGCGAAGGGGCTCTCGCTCGGGCAGGCCGTCGACCTCGTGAACCAGGCCACGCGCGAGCTCGGCATGCCGGCGTCGGTCCGTGCGAGCTTCCAGGGCACGGCACAGGCGTTCCAGGCGTCGCTCGCGAGCGAGCCGCTGCTGATCCTCGGCGCGCTGCTGACGATCTACATCGTGCTCGGCGTGCTCTACGAGAGCTATGTCCATCCGATCACGATCCTCTCGACGCTGCCGTCCGCGGGTGTCGGCGCGCTGCTGGCGCTGCTGCTGTGCGGGACGGACCTCAGCGTGATCGCGCTGATCGGCATCTTCCTGCTGATCGGCATCGTCAAGAAGAACGCGATCATGATGATCGACTTCGCGCTCTACGCGGAACGCACGCACGGCGCATCGCCCGAGGACGCGATCCGCGAGGCGTGTCTGCTGCGCTTCCGGCCGATCATGATGACGACCATGGCGGCGCTGCTGGGCGCGCTGCCGCTCGCGATCGGCACCGGGATGGGCAGCGAGCTGCGCCGTCCGCTCGGCATCGCGATCGTCGGCGGACTGATCGTCAGCCAGGCGCTGACGCTCTACACGACGCCGGTCGTCTACCTGTACCTCGACCGCTTCCGGCTGTGGTTCGCGCGCGCGCGCAGCGGCCTCGCGCGGCGTGCGCTGCGCGGCGCGGGCGCCGTCACGCCGCTGCTGGTCGTGGCGCTGCTCGCGTCGGGCTGCACCGTCGGCCCCGACTACGTCCGTCCGACCGCGCAGATCCCGCCCGCGTTCAGGGAAGCGACGCCGGGCTGGAAGGTCGCGCAGCCCGAGGTCGCGGCCGTCGCGTCGGCCGCGTGGTGGACCGTGTACGGCGATCCCGACCTCGACGACCTCGAGCCGCGCGTGGCGGTGTCGAACCAGAACCTCGCCGCGGCCGAGGCGCAGTTCCGACAGGCACAAGCACTCGTCGGCTCCGCGCGATCGGCGTGGTACCCGCAGGTCGCGATCGGTGCGTCGGCGAGCCGCTCGCTGCAGTCGGCGAACCTGTTCGGCAACCTCGGCGGCTCGGGCAACAAGGTCGAGGACTACTCGATGCCGCTCGCGGTGTCGTGGCAGCTGGATCTCTGGGGACGCGTGCGGCGCTCGGTCGAGTCGAGCGAGACCAGCGCGCAGGCGAGTGCGGCCGACGTCGCCGCGACGCGCCTCAGCCTGCAGTCCGAGCTCGCGCTCGACTACTTCCAGCTGCGCACGGTCGAAGCGCAGGCGAGGCTGCTCGAGCAGACCGTGCAGGCGTACGAGGAGTCGCTGCGCGTCGTGAAGAACCGCGAGGCGCAGGGCATCGCGTCGGGCGCCGACGTCGCACAGGCCGAGACGCAGCTCGAGACCACGCGCGCGCAGCTGGTCGACCTCGGTGTGCAGCGTGCGGCGCTCGAGCACGCGATCGCGGTGCTGATCGGCGTCCCTCCGGCGGAGTTCTCGCTCGCCGCGCGCCCGCTCGAGACGCCGCCCCCGGCGATCCCCGCAAGCGTGCCGTCGGAGCTGCTCGAGCGGCGGCCCGACGTCGCGGGCGCCGAGCGCCGCGTCGCGTCCGCGAACGCGCAGATCGGCGTCGCCGAGGCCGCCTACTATCCGACCGTCACGCTGAGCGCATCGGGTGGCTTCGAGGCGTCGCACTTCGCAGACTGGTTCACGTGGCCGAGCCGCTTCTGGTCGGTCGGTCCGGCGATCACCGAGACCGTCTACGACGGCGGGCTGCGCGCGTCGCAGACCGAGCAGGCGCGCGCCGCGTACGACGCCACCGTCGCCGGCTACCGGCAGAGCGTGCTGAGCGCATTCCAGGAGGTCGAGGACGGCCTCGCGGCGCTGCGGGTGCTGGAGAGCGAGGCGCGCGTGCAGGAGTCCGCGGTGCGCTCGGCGCGGCAGTCCGTGCAGATGACGCAGAACAAGTACGACTCCGGCGTCGCGAGCTACATCGACGTCGTCACGACGCAGGCGATCGCGCTCGGCAACGAGCGCAACGCGGTCGACGTGCTCGGCCGGCGCATGGCGTCGAGCGTCAGGCTCGTCGCGGCGCTCGGCGGCGGCTGGAGTGCGGCGGACCTGCCTTCGGAGTCCGAGGTCGCGACGGCGAGGTGACGATGCCGCTGCAGTCGTGAGGCCGTGGCGCCATTCGGAGCGTGCCTCGGCATTCCGAAGACATCGACGCGGCCTTCCCCCGTCAGTGAGCTTGCGACGACTTCTTCAGCGCCCCACCACGACCGAGCACAACGCGCGCACCACCTGCGCGACGCCCCAGAGGATCACGAGCAAGACGACGTCGACGAAGAACAGCACCGGCCACGTCAGAAACTCCACGCCCGCCACGTCGAATCGGTAGGTGTGCCCGGCAACGACGCGTAGACCCTGGTCGGTTTGCGCCAGCAGCCATTCCGCGAAGCGGTAGGTGTCATCACCAACCCTCGTCGGATGCACCGCACCGCTCGCGGCAACGACGGCACGCTCGTTGCCGCCTTCCCCGAAGAGGACGACGGTCGCATACGTGCCACGCCACGCCGGTTCGACGTCCCGCCAAAGGCGTCCGTAGTCGTCCGACTCGCGCACCGTCCGCCAGAGCTCCATCGCACGATCTTGATCGAGCAAGGCCGGCATCGTGCCCCCACTGCACTGGACAGCAGCGATCTCGACGTTCGTCCGACCGCACTCTCCCGGCCCGCGGCGACAGGCTTCTTGCGCGAGCTCCGAATCCAGAGCCGAGGGCACGTGCACGCGCGGATCCAGGGGCTCGTCATCGACACCAACCACTGCCCACCGGACCGGCCCGCCCGCGCAAGCGTCCGACGCCAGACTCGCGGGCGGCCGCACCCAGTACTCCCAGAGGTATCGCGTCTGGAGGCTGGCCAGAATCACGGCGCTGAGCACCAAGCCGATCAACGAGCGCATCCACGCGCCCGAGCCCGACTGCAACTCAGCCGGCCTGCGTCGGCCGCGAGCGCACCAGACGCCCCGGCAGGGCTCCCGTCGCTTCGCCTTCGCGGAACGTGACCTCGCCCGCGACGATCGTCGCGGCGTAGCCGCGCGCGCGCTGCAGGAGACGCGGCGCACCAGCCGGCAGGTCGTACGCCATCTCCGGCGGACGGAGCGCGACGCGATCGAGGTCGATCACGTTGACGTCGCCCTTCATGCCCGGCCGCAGCACGCCGCGATCGGTGAAGCCGTAGAGTGCGGCGGGATCGAGCGTCAGCTGCCGGACGGCGACCTCGAGCGGGATGCGCGCGCCGCGCTTCCGGTCGCGCACCCAGTGCGCGAGCATGTAGGTCGTCATGCTGGCGTCGCATATGACGCCGCAGTGCGCCCCTCCGTCGCCGAGGCCGAGAACGGTCCGGGGGTGCAGCAGCATCTCGCGGATGGGCTCGCCGTCGAGCTGGCTGTAGTTGAGCAGCGGGAACAGCAGCAGCGCGCGGGCGTCGTCGTCGAGCATGCGGTCGTAGAGCACCTCGTCCGCGCTGCGCCCCTCGCGTGCCGCGATCGCCGCGATGCTCTCGTCGCGCGACGGCTCGTAGTCGGGCGGGTCGCCGAGCGGGAAGATGCGCGGATACGTCGATGGACCGAGCATCATCGCGATGCCGGTCGTTCCCGCCGGCGGCCGCTCGGCGAGGAGCCGTTGCTTGACGTCGGGATCGCGCAGGCGGCGCGCGCGCTCGGCGAGCGGCAGCTTCGCGAGCGCGGCGTACGACGGACGCGCCGCGAACGGGTTCACGCGCGACTGGTGGCCGAGCAGGATGCCGAACGGACGCGCCGCGATCTGCGGCACGAGCTCGACGCCCTGCCCCGCCGCCTCGTCCGCGAGGCGCAGCAGCTCGCGCCACTCGTCGGGTGCCGCGTCGTTCTGCAGGACGAGAAACGTCACCGGACGACGGATCGCGCGCGCGAGCGTGGTCATCCAGCCGAGCTCGCGCACGGCGGAGCCGCTGGTGTCGCCGCCGGCGTTGCCGCCGACGCCGGCCTCCGCGACCTCGAACACGCCGTGGCCGGCTTCGCCGAGCGCGCGGCCGATGCCGAGCAGCTCGTCCTCGCGCGCGAACGTGCCGGGCACGGGCTCGCCGTCGATCGCGCGGTGTCCCATGGTGCGCGACGTCGAGAAGCCGAACGCGCCCGCGTCCATCGCGTCGCGCACGAGGCGCGCCATCGCGGCGACGTCCTCGGCCGTCGCGGGCTCGTTGCGCGCGCCGCGCTCGCCCATGACGTACGCGCGCAGCGCGCCGTGCGGCACGTGCGCGCCGACGTCCATCGTTCGCGGCATCGTCGCGAGCGCGTCGAGGTACTCTGGGAACGTCTCCCACGACCAGCGGATGCCGTCCGCGAGCGCCGATCCGGGGATGTCCTCGACGCCCTCCATGAGACCGATCAGCCAGTCGTGGCGATCGGGCTTCGCCGGCGCGAAGCCGACGCCGCAGTTGCCGAGCACCGCGGTGGTGACGCCGTGCCAGCACGACGGCGCGAGCTGCGGATCCCACGTCGCCTGGCCGTCGTAGTGGGTGTGCACGTCGACGAAGCCGGGCGTCACCGCGAGGCCGCGCGCGTCGATCTCCTCGCGGCCGCGGGCCGCGACGTGGCCGACCTCCGTGATGCGGCCGCCGTCGATCGCGACGTCCGCCTCGCGTGCCGCGTCGCCCGTGCCGTCGATGACCGTGCCGCCGCGAATCACCAGATCGTGCATCGGCGACCTGTACACCCGTCGCGGGGCCCAGGAGAAGCCCCCGACGGGCCCGCACGGTCCGGACCGCACAGGACGGCGCAAGGCGCCCGCCCGGAGCGGCGGACGCATCGTCCGAAGCCGGATTGACTGGTCTATCGGGGTGGCCGGATAGTGCCGTCAAGACGGGGGAATCGGGGGAGTCCCGCGCCGGACGAAAGGATTTTCCATGCAACCCATCGAGTTCGCCCGGCGCGGCCGCCGTGCGCCCGTGTCGTCGTCGCTGCTGCTCTGCGTGCTGCTGCTCGGCGCTGCAGGCATCGCGCGGGCCGACGTCGTCGTCTGCGACGACAAGAGCGGTCTGCGGCTCCCGCCCGGCAGCAGCACCACCGACCTCGAGGTCACCGGACCGTGCGAGGTCAAGCCGGGTGCGACCTACACGTTCCGCAACGTGAACGTCTTTCGTGATCGGCGCACCGACCCCGACCGCAAGTACGGCGGCACGCTGAAGTTCCTGGATCCGCGCAAGGGGGAGAACACCGACTTCTTCGCGCAGTCGATCGTCGTCGAGAACCACGGCAGCCTGATCGCCGGCACGCCGACGCAGCCGATCGGTCCCGAGGGCAAGGTCACGATCCACCTCTGGGGACCGGAGAACGCGCCCGGCATCACGTGCAAGACCGACGACCAGTGCGGCGTCCCCGACGAGGTGTGGAACTCCAACGCAACTCCCGACCCGAAGTCGTGCAACGCGATGGAGATCCCGGCCGACGAGACGTCGTCGGGCGGCGTGATCGGCGGCGACTCCTCGCAGCTCGGGAAGCGGCGCGACCGCGCGCCGTCGAAGGACTGCTTCTACCGCTACGAGAAGCTCGACAAGAGCGACAGCGACCCGCATGCCTACTTCGGACACAAGGTGCTGGCGCTGTCGTACGGCGGCACGCTGCAGCTCTTCGGCGACAAGGGCGCGATCTACGACGGACGCGAGCGCTCGAAGTGCAAGGACAAGGAGCCTTCGTGCACCGGCACGAGCTGGGTGCGCCTGAAGGGCTCGATCCAGCCCGGCGACACGACGAAGGAGCTGAAGCTCGACGGCGTCGTCGACTGGCGCGACGAGGATCACTTCGTCGTGACCACGACCGACTATCTGCCGAGCCACTCCGAGGAGCTGGTCGTCGTCGGCACACCGGTGGTCGCGAACGGCGTGACGACGATCACCTACAGGAACGCCGACGGCAAGACGCCGGGCGTCAAGTGGCCGCACAACGGCGAGGTCTACGACTTCGGCACGCTGCCGGCGCGGCTCGGCATCCAGCGCAAGAGCGCGGAGACGCGCGCCGCCGTGGCCCTGCTGTCGCGCAACATCGAGATCGTGTCCGAGGGCGACCAGCCGGTCGCGAAGTCGTTCACCGACGGATACTTCGGCGGCCACACGATCGTCCGCCAGGGCTTCGACACCTACCAGATCCAGGGCGTTCGCTTTCACCAGCTCGGACAGGGCGGTGCGATCATGCACTACCCGGTCCACTTCCACATGGCGCGCCGCACGCCGCAGTCGCCGACGGACCCGGACAAGCCGATCACCTTCGTCAAGGACTCGTCGGTCGACGACTCGATGACCCGCTGGATCACGATCCACGCCACGCAGGGCGTCACGCTGGCGCGCAACGTCGGCTACCTGTCGATCGGACACGGCTACTACCTCGAGGACGGCACCGAGACCGAGAACAGGTTCTTCGCGAACCTCGGCGTGTTCGCGCGCGCGGCGGTCGACAACGACAACAATCCGCGCCGCGTTCCCGGCATCCTCACGGCGACGGCGCCGGCGGACCAGAAGAGCAACGCCGGCTTCGACAACTTCCCGTACTACTCCGACTCCAACAACCCCGCCGTGTTCTGGATCATGAACGGCTGGAACGAGTTCGAGTACAACATGGCGGCCGGCGCGGGCACCTGCGGCGCCTGCTACTGGCTCGTTCCCGGCGCGATCAGCGGACCGTCGCGCGACCAGAAGTGGTTCGGCTACGCGAGCGAGCAGCGCGGCCAGGCGCGCGCGGCGCTGACCCCCCTCAGGGAGTTCGTCGGCAACTCGTGCTCGTCGGCGATGACCGCGTTCACGGTCAACAGCACGACCGCGACCTGCAACGGCGTCAATCAACGCGATCCGGGCAAGTACAAGCCGAACTCGATGCTCACCATGCTGCCGTCGGCGGGCGCGACGGCGGCGTACAAGGACCGTCCGGGCCAGGGCCCGCTGATCGACGAGAGCTACTGGCCGACCGTCGGCGGCGGCGGACGCCTGGCGACCCGCTGCGCCGACGCCGACGCGCAGGCGAAGGCGCCGTTCCTCGACGTCACGTCGGACTGCTCGACGGTCCCGCGCTGCGGCGAGGGCTTCGAGGAGAACTGCGACGTCACCGTCGTGGACAGGTTCACGACGTCGTTCAACTGGGCGGAGAAGAACCTGTCGGCGGTGTGGATGCGTCCGTTCTGGTCGCTGGTCAACGACAGCACGGTCACCGACGTGCAGAACGGCGGCGTCAACTTCGTCACCAGCGGCGACTTCAGCAAGGCGTCGGTGATCACCGGCTACTGGGCGCTGGCGCGGAAGACCGTCTTCATCGGCACGACGCAGAAGGACAATCCGTTCACGTCGAACGCGGGTCCGTTCAACCCGATCGCCAGCAGCACGCTGAAGACCGTCAAGGGCGACCCCGTGACCGGGCTCAAGTGCGGCGTCGATCCGGTGAGCGGCGTCAACAACGTCTCGTACTGCCTGTCGAAGGACGACGGCGTCAGCATCCAGCTCGGCAGCTTCTCGGCCTCGCAGCGCTTCTTCAGCGTGTACGACGGTCCGGCCTACCAGGAGTCGAACGCCTACCTCGACATCCACCCGACCTACCTGACGACGACCGGCACCGTCGGCGGGGCGGTGATCGGCGGCTGCAAGCCGGACGAGAACAACCCGAACCCGTGCCCGTTCTCCGGCTACATGAACGGCGGCTCGCCGGGCGTGCTCGCGGACAAGCTGCACGACCGCTGCTACCTGCCGAACGCGGCGATCGGCTGGAAACAGCCCAACGGCTTCTACTACGCGCCGGCCTTCCACTCGAAGAACCTGTTCTTCGGCGAGGGCGCGCGCTCGGTCGACATCCGCCACTTCGTCACCGAGCCGCTGTTCAAGGACGACACCTTCGACACCGACGTCAAGGAGGTGAAGAATCTGTACTGCTACCGCGGCACCGATCAGCCGAAGCCCGGCCTGTTCCAGGGCTTCACCGACATCGACCGCGAGACGGTGCTGAACGACGACGACGGCACGCTCACCGGCCTCGTCAGCAAGGGCAACTGGGTCGAGACCATCTCGGTCAACAAGGAGCCGTTCTTCGACGCACCGGTCGAGACGCTGGAATGCGCGTCGGACCTGCCTCTGAACAAGGCGGCGGACGCGAAGTGCGCGCCGGCCACCGCGAAGACCAGTCCCTACGAGTACGTCACGACGGCGATCTACCCCGAGTGCGCGCTCGCCGTGCCCGACTCGGACGCGCCGCTCCGCAAGTGCGATCCGTACGTCTGGGGCAGCAACTGCACGACGTCGGATCCGTCGCAGGTCAACAGCTGCGTCGGCGTCAACATGTACCGCCAGCTGCTGCTCGACGAGGACGACCCGTTCGGCAACCGGCAGCTGAAGCGCATGATGGGCCAGAACACCTTCCAGCGCAGCGGCCTCACCGCGAACCACGGCGTCTACTACATCGACACCACGGTCTCGGCGGCGACGCAGGAGGCGCAGGGCGCGAAGAGCATCAACACCTTCGTCGGCGGGCAGAAGTACGACCTGTTCTTCCTCTACGCGAAGAAGACCACGCAGCAGACCTACGAGATGTACGTCGGACCGGGAAAGAGCCGCGACTACGGCACGACCAACGTCAAGTTCGGCTACATGAACATCGACACCGCGAAGTACCGCTTCGGTGCGGCGACGCCGCCGGGCGGCAAGAGCGCGGGCGATCTGCCGAAGGGCTGGGAGAGCCTCTACGATCCCGAGTCCGGATACTTGACGATGACGATCGACATGGATTCGCTCAAGGACGACTTCGACCTGAAGAAGCCGGTCGACGCGAACGACCCGAAGTCACCGACGCTCGGCGAGACGCTTTGCAAGCCGAAGACCATGTGCCGGTGGGACCAGGGCGCCGGCGCCTGCCAGTGCGCGATCGACGACCCGAAGGACCCCCGCTACAAGGCCTGCCAGGAGAAGAACGCGGACAATCAGGACGCGATCTGCAGCTGGTCGGTGAAGGAGCTCGATTGCCCCGCGAAGGGCTGCCCCGCGCTCCAGATCGCGTTCGAGAACTACACGCCGGACGACGCGCCCGACCATCACCGTCCGCCGGCGGACGACTTCTCCAACTCCGAGGTGAAGAAGGACTGGGAGGTCCCGCTCGATCCCGTCGCCGAGGGGTTGTCGGGCAAGCAGTGCCGCTACACGAGCGTGCCTGTCGCCTGCGCGCCGTGACCGACGACGGACGGCGCGGCGTTCGCGGGCTCTCGACCCGCGCGCCGCGCCGCGGCCGCTACACCCGCGCGCCGCGCCGTGGCAGGATGCATCGCCATGCAGGACCACGCGTTCGCTTTCGACGTCGACGCCACGCGCGAGGAGATCTGGCGGCTCTTCTGGGGCGGCCGACAGCGCGTGATCGAGCACGGCGACGTGCGCATCGAGTACCTGCACTGGGGTGACGAGACCGGCGAGGGGCGCATCCGCCACTGCCGCTTCCGCGTGCCGCGCTATCTGCTGTCGGGCGGAGTCGGCCTGTCGTGGGAGTGGCTCACCGAGGTGAAGCCGATGGAGTCGTGGCGCTACGACGCGGTCGGCAAGCCGCTGTACTCGCGCGCCACCGGCTGGACGCGCCTCGAGGACCTCGGCGGCGGCCGCACGCGCGTGCACTTCCGCGAGACCTACGAGGCGTTCAATCCGATCCTGCGCGTGCTGCTCGAGAAGCGCGTGCACGCGTTCATCTCGCGCGACAACGACCGCATCATGAAGGCCGCGATCGAGGCCGGCGTCGCGCACGCGCGCAAGGCCGCGGCGCGCGGCACAGCTACGCCTCCGACCGCGGCGGCAGAGTGAAGCAGAACGTCGCGCCGTGGCCCGGGGCGCTCTCGGCCCACACGCGGCCGCCGTGCTTCTCGACGATGCGCTTGACGATGCTGAGCCCGATTCCCGCGCCCTCGAACTCCGCCTCCGGGTGCAGCTTCTGGAAGACCGCGAACAGCCGGTCGGAGTGCGCCGCGTCGAAGCCGACCCCGTTGTCGCGCACGTAGAACACGGGCTCGCCGGAGCCGCGCTCCGCCCCGACCTCGATGCGAGGCTCCGCGACCGGACGCGTGAACTTCAGCGCGTTGCCGAGCAGGTTGTCGAGCGCCTGACGCAGCAGCGCAGGATCGGCGTCCACCTCGGGCAGGTCGTGGACGGTCAGCGCCACGCGCGACGCTTCCTCGCTCGAGCACACGTCCGCCCACACCTGCTCGACGAGTGCGGCGACGTCCGTTCGACGCCTCTCCAGCGCCGCGCGTCCGATGCGCGACAGCTTGAGCAGCGCCTCGATCATCACGCCCATGCGCTCGCTGCCGGCGTGCACCTTCGCGAAGTAGCGCTGGGCCTCGGCGGGCAGCTGCGCGCCGAACTCCTGCTCGATGATCTCGGTGAAGCCGACGATGTGCCGCAAGGGCGCGCGCAGGTCGTGCGACACCGAGTAGTTGAAGGACTCCAGGTCGTCGACGGCCGCGTGCAGCGCGGACTCCGCACGCTTGAGGTCGGTGATGTCGTGGTGCGTCCCGACGATGCGCACGATCGGACCGTCGGCGCCGCGGCGCATCGGGAAGCCGCGCGACTGCACGGTGAGGTAGTGGCCGTCCTTGTGGCGGACGCGGAACTCGAGGTCGTACGGACGCTCGCCGCGCATCACCGCCGCGACCGCCTCCTCCACCCAGGGGCGGTCGTCGGGATGGAGCACGCTCTGCCACGTGCTGACGTGCTGCCGGAGCTCGCCCGGAGCGTAGCCGAGCATCTCGCCCCAGCGGTCGGAGTACCAGACGTCGCCGGTCTCCATGTTCCAGTCCCAGATGCCGTCCTGCGACGCGCGGAAGGCGAGCGACAGGCGCTCCTCGCTCGCGTGCAGCCGCTGCAGGGTGTCCGCGATGCGCTCCTCGAGGCCGGCGTTGATCCGCCGCGCTTCGTCATCAGCCCTCTTGCGGTCGGTCACGTCGCTGGCCATGCCGACCCATTCGAGGATCTCGCCCTGCGCGTCGAGAATCGGAACGGTGCGCGAGAAGGTCCATCCGACCGAGCCGTCGACGCGCAGCACCCGGTGCTCGACCGCGAACGCACTCTTCGTCCGGATCGCGTTCGCGACGTTCTCGCGAACGAAGGAATAGTCTTCCGGATAGACGTACTTCTCGAGCCAGCCACGGCTCGGCTCCTTCGTGTCGGCGAGGAAGCTCTGGCCGACCAGCTCGCGCATCTCGGACCAGTCCGCGCTCAGCACGTACACGGCGTCGGAGCCCGCCTGCATCAGCGCGCGGAAGCGCTGCTCGCTCTTGCGGATCTGCTCCTCGCGCGCGCGCCGCTCGGTGATGTCGGTGAAGGTCGTGAACACGCGGAACGGTGCCTCTTCACCGGGCCGGAACTCCGGCACCGCGTCGACCAGGATCCAGCGCCGCTCCTCGGATCCGTCGATCCCGACACCGATGATCACGCCACGGGTAGGCTGCCGCGTGCGCAGGCTCTGCATCGACGGATGCTCTTCGCCGGGAAGCGGCGTCCCGTCCTCGCGCACCGCACGCCAGCGCGGGTCCGACGACGTGCGGCCCTGCATCTGGTCGAGGCTCATGCCGAGGATGCGCGTCGCCGCGGGATTGGCGGCGATGATGTGCCCCTCCGCGTCCTGGTACACGACGCCCTGCTCCATCTCCGCGAACAGCGTCTCGGCGCGGATCTCGGCTTCGCGCAACCGATCCTCGAGCTCGTGGCGGCCGCGCCGCGCGGCGGCGTCCGCGAGCTCGCGCTCGATCGCCGGGATCAGGCGCGGCAGGTTGTCCTTGCGGACGTAGTCCTTCGCTCCGGCCCGCATCACGCTGACCGCGAACTCCTCGCCGACGTTGCCCGACACCGTGATCACGGGCAGGTCCGGCACCTCGGCGGCGACGATGCGCAAAGCCTCCTCGCCGCCGAGCAGCGGCATCACGTAATCGCAGAGCGCGATGTCCCAGGAGTCGCGCTTCAGCGCCGCGCGCAGGGCGTCGGCGGTCTCGACGCGCTGGGACTCGACCTCGTAGTCGTTCTTGCGGAGATAGCGCACGAGGAGGAACGCGTCCTCTTCCGAGTCGTCGATGAGCAGTGCGCGGAGGGGTTTCGCCATCGGAATGCCTTCGAACCCTATCACGCTACGAGATCGAACGAAATTTTGTTTACGCCCTCGTCGGCTGCGGCTTGCGCGACCCGCTCCCGGGCCGCAACGCCTCCTCGGAGCGCGCCGGCAGCGTGAAGAAGAACGTTGCGCCCTCTCCCGGCGCGCTCTCGGCCCAGACGCGGCCGCCGTGCTTCTCGACGATGCGCTTGACGATGCCGAGACCGACTCCGGTGCCCTCGAACTCGTCATCCGCGTGCAGCCGTCGGAACACCGAGAACAGACCGTCGGCGCGCTTCGGATCGAAGCCCACGCCATTGTCGCGAACGAAGATCGCGGGCTCACCGCCACTCGGCTCGACGCCGACCTCGATCCGTGGCCGGGCGACCGGCCGCGAGAACTTGAGCGCATTGCCGAGCAGGTTCTCCAGAACCTGGCGCAGCAGCTCGGGATCGGCGTCGACCTCCGGAAGCTCCCGCACGACGAGCTCCGCCGCGCCGCAGCCCGGTGCGGACGACAGCTCGGCCCACACCGTCCTCACCATCGCGGCCACGTCGGTCGCGCGGCGCTCGAGCGCCGCGCGTCCGATGCGCGACAGCTTGAGCAGCGCCTCGATCATCGCGGCCATGCGCTCGCTGCCGTCGTGCACCTTCGCGACGTAGCGTCGCACCTCGTCCGGAATCCGTCCGCCGTACTCCTGCTCGATGATCTCGGTGAAGCCGAGGATGTGCCGCAGCGGCGCGCGCAGATCGTGCGACACCGAGTAGTTGAACGACTCGAGATCGTCGACGGCGGAGCGCAGCGCGGCCTCGGCGCGCTTCTGGTCGGTGACGTCGTGGTGGATGCCGACCATGCGGACCACCGGACCACCCGGCTCGCGACGTACCGGGAAGCCGCGCGACTGCACCGTGAGGTAGTGGCCGTCCTTGTGACGGATGCGGAACTCCAGGTCGTAGGGACGGTCGCCGCGAAGCACCTCGTCGACGGCTTCGTTCACCCAGCCGCGGTCGTCCGGATGAAGCGCGTCCTGCCAGGTCGCCATGTCCGGCCGGAGCTCGCCGGGCGCGTAGCCGAGCATCTCGCTCCAGCGATCCGAGTACCAGGTCTCTCCACCGACCTGCCAATCCCAGATGCCGTCCTCCGATGCGCGGAACGCGAGCGTCATCCGCTCCTCGCTCTCGCGGAGCCGCTCGTCGGTCTCGGCGACACGCACCTCGAGCCCCTCGTTGATGCGCCTGACCTCTTCCTCGAGCCGCTTCTGGTCGTCGACGTCGATGTCGACACCGATCCAGCGGACGATGGTACCGAGCGCATCGCGCACGGGTGTCGCCGAGGACTCGAACCAGCGGTACTCGCCGTCGTGGCGGCGGAGACGCCACGTGATCCTGCACGGCGAGTCACTCCCCGCGGGCCACATCGGCGGCAGCAGATCGCGATCGTCCGGATGCACCGTCTGCAACCAGTCGCCGTCGTGATCACTGCCCTCCGGGATTCCGGTGTACTCGACCCACCTCCCGTTCGCGTACCGCAGCGTCCCGTCGGATCCCAGAACCCAGACCACGAGCGGCAGCGCCTCGACCATCTCGTTGAACTCGGCCTGGCTCGCACGGACGGCCGCCTCCGCCTTCTTGCCCGCGGTGATGTCGGTGAAGGTGGAGAACACGCGGTACGGTACGTCCTCGCCGGGCCGGAACTCCGGCACGGCGTCGATCAGCATCCAGCGCCGCTCGTCGTCACGGTCCGTCTCGACCCCCACGACGACACCGCGCGTCGGCTGCCGCGTGCGCAGGCTCGTCATCGCGGGATGGTCCTCGATGGGGAACGGAGAGCCGTCCTCGCGCACCAGGCGCCAGCGCGGGTCGAGCGGAGCGCGCCCCTGCATCTGGTCCATCGTGAGGCCGAAGATGCGCATGGCGGCGGGGTTCGTGGCGATGATCCTGCCGCTGGTGTCCCGGTACACGACGCCCTGCTCCATCGTTGCGAACAGCGTCTCGGCGCGGACCTCGGCCTCGCGCAGCCGATCCTCGAGGACACGGCGCTCGCGGCGTTCGACAGCGTCCGCCAGCTCGCGCTCGATCGCCGGGATCAGGCGCGACAGGCTGTCCTTGCGGACGTAGTCCTTCGCGCCGGCGCGCATCACGGCGACCGCGAACTCCTCGCCGACGTTGCCGGACACCGTGATCACCGGCAGGTCCGGCGCCTCCTCGGCGAGAATGCGCAGTGCCTCCTCGCCGCTGAGCAGCGGCATCACGTAGTCGCACAGCGCGATGTCCCACGGGCCGCGTGCGAGCGCGGCGCGAAGCCCGTCGGCGGTATCGACGCGCTCCGACGCGACGTCGTAGTCGTTCTTGCGCAGGTGGCGCAGAAGCAGGAACGCGTCCTCTTCCGAGTCGTCGACGAGCAGTGCGCGCAGCGGTCTGGCCATGGGGTCCGGCAGCACCGCGGGACCGTCGATCACGGATCGACGCGAGGCGATCCGTCGCCGCGAGCCCCTGCGTCCGCGCGCGGCGGAAGCGTGAAGAAGAACGTCGCGCCCTCGCCGGGCGAGCTCTCGGCCCACACGCGACCGCCGTGCTTCTCGATGATGCGCTTGACGATGCTCAGACCGACGCCGTTGCCCTCGAAGTCGGTTTCGGCGTGCAGCTTCTGGAACACGGAGAACAGCCGGTCCGCGAATTCCGGATCGAAGCCGACGCCGTTGTCGCGCACGTGGAATACCGGCTCGCCGCCGTCCGACTCGATGCCGACCTCGATGCGAGGCTGCGCGACCGTCCGCGTGGACTTGAGCGCGTTGTCGAGCAGATTGCCGAGCACCTGCCGCAGCAGCATCGGATCCGCGTCCGCCTCGGGCAGCTCGCGCACGGTGAACGCGACCCGCCCGGCATCCGCCGTGGAGCACACGTCCGCCCACGCGGTCTTCGCGAGCTCCGTCATGTCCGTCCTGCGGCGCTCCAGCTCGGCGCGGCCGACCCGCGACAGATGGAGCAGGGCCTCGATCATTCGCCCCATCCGCTCCGTGCCGGCGTGCACCTTCGCGACGTAGTCCCGCGCGTTCGCAGGCATCTGTGCCCCGTATTCGTCCGCGAGGATCTCGGCGAAGCCGTGGATGTGCCGCAGCGGCGCGCGCAGGTCGTGCGACACGGAGTCGTTGAAGGACTGGAGGTCGTCGATCGCCGCGCGCAGCGCCGACTCGGCGCGCTTCAGATTCGTGATGTCGTGGTGCGTGCCGATGACGCGCACCACTTCTCCGGTGGCGTTGCGTCGCTGGACCACGCCCCTCGATTGCACGGTGAGGTAATGACCGTCCCTGTGACGCAGGCGGTACACGGTGTCGTACGGCCGCTCGCCCCGCATCAGCTCCGCCACGGACTCCTCGACCGACTTGAGGTCGTCGGGGTGAACCGCTTCGCGCCACATGTCGTACGTCGGACGAATCTCGTCGGGGGCGTATCCGAGCATCTCGCCCCAGTGGTCGGAGTACCAGACGTGGCCGGTCTCGACGTTCCAATCCCAGATGCCGTCCTGCGACGCCTCGAAGGCGAGCGTCATGCGCTCTTCGCTCGCCCTGAGCTGGCCGACCGTGTCCTCGATGCGGGCTTCGAGCTCGGCATTCATCCGCCGGACCTCGTCCTCGAGACGCTTCTGCTCGTCGATGTCGGCGCTGATGCCCGCCCATCGAACGATCGTCCCGCGCGCGTCCCGCACGGGCACCGCCGACGTCTTGAACCAGCGATACGCGCCGTCCGCACGGCGGAACCGCGAGGTGAACTCGAACGGCGCCATGCCGCTGACGGCGGCCTGCCATGCCGCTTGCTGCGAGTCGCGATCGTCCGGATGGACCTGCTGCAGCCAGCCGTTCCCGCGACTCTCGTCTTCCGACAGACCGCTGTACTCGGTCCAGCGCCGGTTGGTGTAGCGGGTGGTGCCGTCCGGAGCGGTGATCCACACGGCCTCCGGAAGGCCCTCGGCCATCTCCTCGAATCGGGCTTCGCTGGCACGGAGGGCCGCTTCGGCGTTCTTGCGCTCCGTGATGTCGGTGAAGGTCGAGAACACGCGATACGGGGCGTCTTCGCCGGGCCTGAACTCGGGCACGGCATCGACCAGGATCCAGCGCAGCTCGTCGCCGGCGTAGACGCCGATCACAAGCTCGTGGGTGGGCCGGCGGGAACGCAGGCTCACCAGAGCGGGGTGAGCGTCCGCGGAGAGCGGCGAGCCGTCCTCGCGCACGAGGCGCCAGCCCGGATCGATCTTCCCGAGCAGCTTCTCCAGACCGAGACCGAGGATGCGCGTGGCCGCCGGATTGGCGGCGATGATCCGACCCTCGGCATCGCGGTAGATGACGCCCTGCTGCATCGAGGCGAACAGCGTGTCGGCGCGGATCTCCGCCTCGCGCAGCCGATCCTCGAGCCCGCGTCGCTCGCGGCGCGCGGCCGCATCCGCCAGTTCGCGCTCGATCGCCGGAATCAGGCGCGACAGATTGTCCTTGCGGACGTAGTCCTTCGCGCCGGCGCGCATCACGTCGACCGCGAACTCCTCGCCGACGTTGCCCGACACCGTGATCACCGGCAGGTCGGGGGCCTCGACCTTGAGGATGCGCAGCGCATCCTCCCCGCGCAGCAGCGGCATCACGTAGTCGCAGAACGCGATGTCCCACGGGCCGCGCGCGAGCACCTCGCGGAGCGCCTCGGGGGTGTCGACGCGCTCCGAATCGACGTCGTAGTCGCTCTTCCTCAGGTACCTGAGGAGCAGGAACGCGTCCTCTTCGGAGTCCTCGACGAGGAGTGCGCGCAGGTGAGTGGTCATGCCGCCGGGTCCGCCACGACACTACCACGCCCGGGGGATGTGGTTGATTATTTCTCGGGCAATGCGGACGTCCCCGTCGTCAGCCCGGATAGCGCTCGAACGCGGGAATCCCCTCCGGGATCGTGTGGAAGCTCTGCTTCTCGATGGTGAAGATCACCATGTCCGGCCGCCCGAACACGGTCGGGTCGTCGAACGTGCCGACCTTGATCAGCACCGCGCCCGGAAGTCCGGGCGACTTCGTCAGCACGTGCGTCCCGCACTCGCCGCAGAACTCGCGCGTCACCGGGGTCGGCAGGTCGCCGCGCCGGAACTGCTTCGGCGTGCCCTTCACCCACGCGAAGCCCGACTCCGGCATCGCAGTGATCACGTTCGGGTGCCCGCCGGAGACGTACTGGCACTCGCGACAGTGGCACTGGCCCTTGAAGATCGGATCGCCTTCCGCGCGGTAGCGCAGCGCGCCGCAGTAGCATCCACCCTCGAGCGTCATTCTCGTTCCCTCCCGGCTCAGGTTGATCGCGCGACGATCGCGCAGCCACTCATCCCGCGCAAGCGGCGTCGCCGGCCTCTCTGCAGCGCAGCACGGCGATCCTGCTCTTCGCGCGCGCAGCACCCTTCTCGCGCAGATACGCGTGCAGCGCGCGCCCGCGCAGCTCGTCGAACGGCGGCACGTGCGCGGCGGTGCGCTCCTCGATCCACACCAGGTGCAGCCCGAACGGCGACGCGACCGGTCCTTGCCAGCCGCCCGCGGGCAATGCGTCGAGCGCGCGCGCGAAGTCCTCGCCGTACCCGCGAGCGATCTCCGCGTGCGTGCCGTCGATCACGGCACCACGCGCGAACGGATCGCCGAGCCCGGCGGCCGCGTCGAGCATTGCGCCCCGCGTGCGCAGACCGTCGAGCAGCCGCGCCGCATCGTCCACCGTGCGTGCGCCACGACGCGACGTGCTCAGGTACACCTGCCGCGCGCGCGTGCTCGCCGGAGCGGTGAAGCGCTCCGGGTGCGCCACGACCCAGGCGCGCAGCTCGTCCTCGCTCGGCAGGTCGCTCGCCGACGGCTGCGCGAGCGCGAGGCGCGCGAGCTCGGCGAGGTAGCGGCGCAGCACCACGTCCTCGCCCGCGAGCCCGACGTCGCGCGCCGCCGCGACCAACTCGTCGTCGGGCTCCTCCGCGGTGCCGCCCATCTCGAGGTACTGCGCGAGACGCAGCAGCCGTCCGCGCACGACGGGGTCGTCGACCGACACGGCGGCCGCAGCGGTGCGGTAGAGCAGATCGTCGTCGCTCCTCGTCGTCGCGGACGCACCGAGGCCCGACGCGGCGACGGTCCGCACGGGCCCGGACGCTGGCGCGCCGCCGAAAGCGTGCAGCGCGAGCGAAAGCAGCGCCCCGCCCGCGAGCAGCCGCGCGAGCGGCGCACGCAGCATCGTCGCGGCGCCGTTCTTCGCGGACGATCGGCTCACGCGGCGCCGCCCTCCGCCGGCGCGAACCCCGTGTCGCTCGCGCGCCAGCGCCGCACGTGCTCCGCGCGATAGAGCCCGGACTCGAGCTGCACGCGGATCGTCGCGTCGCCCGTCCCGAGCGACGCGACGCCGACGCCGTCCGCGACCACGTGCAGCACCGTGCGTCCGTTCCCGTCCGACTCGAGCGGAACGCTGCCCGCCGCGTACTCGACGCGCGCGAGCGTCCCGCCGCTCGACAGCGTGACGGTCAGCGGCGCCGCGCCGCGCACGACGTCGTCCGGAAGGCGGCCCGGCACGATCACCAGATCCGCGGTACCGCTGCGCGCATCGCGCGCCCGGGCGATGCCGCCGGTGACCCGCGCGATCGACTCGGGCCGGTACCAGATCGGCGAGCTCCACGTGCGCTCCTGCACGGTGAGCGCGATCCCGTTCTCCTCCGCCGTGCAGCACGCGGCGAAGGCGTCGCCGGCGCGCGCCGCCTGCGCGGCACAGTCCGACGCGAACGGATCGACGCCCTGCTCGCGGCACGTCCGCGTGCTCCAGCGGCAGGTCGGAACCTCGAGCACGCGCGCGTAGTAGAACGCGCGCTGCGACGGGTCGAACTCCGGATCCTCCCACACCGTGCACAGCTCGCTCGCGGCCGCGGCCGGCGTGCAGCTCGCGGTGTCGAGGCTCGCACCGGCACTCACCGAGCCCGCGACGTCGAACACGCGCTCGTGCGGCGCGCCGCTGGCGTCGGTCCAGCCCTTGACGATCTGGATGCGCTGCAGGTCGGCGCCCGGTGCGTCCGGCGTGCCCGGGTCCTTGACGGCGAGCACCGCGAAGCGCGGGCTCGCGCCGCCGCGCACGTCGCCGAGCTCGCCGCCCATCGGCGTGCCGGTCGCGTACGCGCGCGCGACCAGATCCGGCGCGTCGCACGACACGCCGTCGAGCGCGCCGCCGAAGAGCCGCACCAGCGACCGCGTGCCGCTGGTCGCGAACGTCTCGCGGCGCTGCAGCGCCGCGAAGATCGCGTCGCGCGAGTTCTCCTCCGCCCACACGCCCGTCAAGCCGCCGGGATTCGTCCGCAACTCGTCGGCGATGCGGCGCTCGGGGCTCGAGTCACCGTTGCCCTGCCCGCCCTGCCAGTCCTTTTCCTCCGTGCTGCCGGACGCGCCGTCGTGGTTGTCGGTGCTGCCGGTGAAGCCCATGCGGAACGGATTGACGCCGAGGCGCTCCTCGAGCGACAGCCCGTCCTCGAGCGCGTTGCGCACGAGGTTGCGGCGCGGCCACGACTCGACGTCCGGCGGCGGATCGTTGTCCGGGCCCTCGTGCGAGAAGTGCAGCTGCTCGAACGAGCACAGCTCGTCCGCGGTGCCGACGCCCTCGCCCGCGAGCAGGTCGAAGCGGCACTCGGAGTTGCCCTTGATCTGGTGGATCTCGACCAGCGGCTCGCGGTCCTGCCGGCGCTGCGCGCTCGCCGCGTCCTCCGGATCGACCAGCTGCTCGCCGCCGGAGAGGTTGGTGTTGTGCGGGATGATCACTGCGTCGCAGCCGAGGCCCGCGTCGAGGCAGTCGCGCTCGACGGCGTTCCACAGGCCCTGCGGCCAGCCCTCGGGCGCGGTCTCGAGCTGGCTCGACGCGAAGGTCGGCACGACGTGATTGCGGAAGATCACGTTGCGGTGCTTGTGCCGTCCGAACGGGCTCGCGGTGTGCTCGTAGCCGACGAAGCTCGTGAACGTGCAGGCGTCGCTGCGGTCGTACGCCTCCTCCGCCGCGGCCTGCATCTCGTTCCAGACCGACACGGCCTCGGCGTCGCAGTCGACGCCGGGTGTATTGCAGAACGCGTGCGATTTCGGCGGATCGTCGATGCCCGCGGGGTAGAGCCACTGCACCGTCACGTTGAAGCGGTCGCCCGGATCGTCGGGCTTGCGCAGGTTCCGGCACATCTCGGTGTCGTACAGCGGCGTGCCCGGCGTGATGCAGAGATTGACCTCGCCGAAGAACTCGGAGTGGTCGGTGACCGCCGCGAAGTCGAGCGGCCGGTCGAGGCGCGTGCTGCGCGTCTGCTGCTCCTGGTCGTCGGTGAGCGAGATGCTCGAGCCCTGCGCGAAGGCGTACGCGTCGCGCGGTCCGACCTTCGTGCCGAAGATGTACGCGTCGGCGGAGTAGCGCGTGTGGATGTGCAGGTCACCGAAGTACGGCTGACGCAGCGGATCGAAGCTGCGGCACGCGGCGCGCTCCTCGGTGCGCTGCCACGGAGCGCCGGTGTCCGACGTCTCGCTCGGCGCCGACTTCGGCGCGTCGCTGCACGAGTTGCTCGACAGGGCCACCGCGGCCAGCGCCACGATCGCCGCGAACCGGACCGGGCTCGATCTCCTCACCCGCGCTTCGTCGCAAATCCCGGGGCCCGGGGGAAGCGCAAAAGCTCGCCCCGTGCGGGGATTTCGCGGCGAACTGCGGAGATGGCGGTCAGGTGGCGAGCAGCGCCAGGATCGCGGCGGCGACCAGCAGCTCGGCGCCGGCGCAGGCCAGCAGCAGCAGCTTGCGGTTCGGATCGACGGACGTGGTCATGGGGCCTCCTCGGGCCACGATGCTGCCCATCGGTGGTCACCCGACCACCTCCTCGTGCATCGGCCGTCCGGCGCGGACTCTTGACCGCCCGGTCCGGACGCCGCTCCGGGCCTGTCTCGAACGTCAGCGATCGAGCAGGCGCCCGAGCAGCGTCTCGAGCTCGTGGACGTCGCGCACCACGTGATGCTCCGCGTCGTCGGCGGGCTCGGCGTCCGGCGGCGCGAGCCAGACCGCGTGCAGGCCGTGTCCCGCCGCGGCACGAACCGACGCGAGCATGTCGTCCACGAACACGCACGCGCCGGGATCGACGCCGAGCGCCGCCGTCGCGGTCGCGAACGCGCTCGGCGCGGGCTTCGGCACGTAGCCGATGTCCTCGAGCGCGAACACGCGCTCCATCAGGTCCGCGATGCCGAGCAGGTCGAGCACCTGGCGCGCGTGGCGGCGCGGCGCGTTGGTGAGCACCGCCTTGCGCAGCGGCAGCCGCTCGAGCAGCGCGCGCAGCCGCGGATCGGGTGCCAGCAGGTCGGACAGGTCCACGCCGTGGCAGTGCGCGAGGTAGTCGTCGATGTCGAGCGCGAAGCGCTCGAGAAGCCCGCGCATGGTCGTGCCCCAGCGCGCGCACAGCTCCGCGCGCTCGGCGTCGACCGTCGCCGGGTCGATGCCGAGACGGTCGGTCATGAACGAGTTGATCCGCCCGTCGATGCGGCGCAGCACGCCGTTGCCGCGCGGGTAGAGCGTCTCGTCGAGGTCGAGGAGGAGGACCTGCACCTCGTCCGATCTAGCATGCGGGAACGCGCGAAGGCGGTGCGGCGTTTCCACGACGCCGCACCGCCGCACGCGCGCTCAGCGGTGCCGGTTGATCCAGCCGTAGGCCTTCGTGGTCCACACGTCGGCACGCTGCACGGAGTCGTCGCCGAGCGTGATCGTGACCGTCATGTCGGCGAGCGTCGCCGCGGACAGATCGGCGTACGCCTGGATCGTCACGCGCGTGCCGAGGTCGGCCTGCGCCGCGGCGACCTCGACCTTGAAGAGGCCGTCGTGCGCGCCGAGCCCCTTGCGCGCCGCGCGGTCGACGAACTGGAACTTCTTCCCCTTCGACGCCAGCGCGCCGGCGGGCAGGAAGCCCTCGTAGACGACGCCGTTCGCGTTGCGCACGACGACGTGGAACGCCTCGTGCGCCGGATCGAGCGCCACGTTCACGGGGAACGCGCTGCGGATGATCAGCTGGTCGAGGCTCGCGTTCTTCGCGAACTTGATCGAGTCCGGGCAGGCGTGATGGCAGACGTCGGCCGGTCCCTGCGGCGTCGGTGACGGCGTCGGCGGAACGATCGCCGTGCCGGTCGGCGCGGGCGTCGGGGTCTGCGTCGGCGCTGCGGTCGGCGTGGGCGCGGGCGTGCTCGTCGGTGGCGGCGTCGCGCTGGGCGTCGCGACCGGCGTCGGACTCGCGGTCGGCTTCGGTGTCGGCGTCACGACCGGCGTCGGGCTAGCGGTCGGCTTCGGCGTCGGCGTCACGACAGGCGTCGGGCTCGCGGTCGGCTTCGGCGTCGGCGTCACGACAGGCGTCGGGCTCGCGGTCGGCTTCGGTGTCGGCGTCACGACCGGCGTCGGGCTCGCGGTCGGCCTCGGCGTCGGCGTCACGACTGGCGTCGGACTCGCCGTCGGCTTCGGCGTCGGCGTCACGACAGGCGTCGGGCTCGCGGTCGGCTTCGGCGTCGGCGTCACGACCGGCGTCGGGCTCGCGGTCGGCTTCGGCGTCGGCGTCACGACCGGCGTCGGACTCGCCGTCGGCTTCGGCGTCGGCGTCACGACCGGCGTCGGGCTCGCCGTCGGCTTCGGCGTCGGCGTCGGGCTCACGCACTGCGGATTGCCGACGAACGTCGGCAGGTGCACCTCCGACGACGTCGTCAGCGAGTTCGCCGCGATGCTGCCGTCGACGTTGGCGCTCGTCGTGACGTTCGCGAGCGGTGCGAGCACCGCGCCCATCATGTTGTGCGAGCCGAACGCGATCGAGGTCGCCTGATGGAAGTTCCACAGCACGCGCGCGCGCCAGAATGCGCTCGTGAATTGCGACACCATGTTGCCGCTGGTCCAGTTGACGCTCGCACCCGACACGTTGATGATGATGGTCGACGCCGAGCCCGGGTCGAGCTCGATCTGCTGCACGTTGCCGTTCGAGAACACGCTCGCGGGAACGTCGAAGACCGCGACGCCGCACGCGTCGGTGCTGGTGACCGTGAACTTCATCGGCCCCGGCTGTCCGGACGGAATCGTCGCGGTGTTGTTCGACGCGTAGCCCGCGATGGTCTGCGACGCGTTCTTCAGGATCGTCGCGTTCGGCTCC
>JAXLXO010000026.1:0-108305 GCA_046327915.1 Binatia bacterium
GTGCGGCGACGACGTCCGTGCGGCGATTCCCGAGGAGGCGGCGACGATCCACCGCGCGCTCGGCTCGATCGGCGGCAGCAGCACCCGCTTCCATCACCACGCCGACCATCCGTTGCGCGCCGACGTCGTGCTGGTCGACGAGGCGTCGATGGTGGACCTGGCCTTGATGGCGCGCCTCGTGGACGCCGTACCGCGGGATGCCCGACTCATCCTGCTGGGAGACAAGGACCAGCTTGCGTCCGTCGAAGCGGGCGCCGTGCTGGGCGAGCTCTGCAGCCTCGCCACCGACGCCGGACGTGGCGCCGACGTCTCGCCGGAGGCGTCCGCGATCGCGGCGTCGATCGTCGAGCTGACGCGCAGCTACCGCTACCTGCCGGGCAGCGGCATCGAGGCGCTCGCCAACGCCATCAACCGCGGCGAGGCCGAACGGGCGTTGCAGATCCTCGCCGATCCCGCCTACGGCGACGTCGAGCGCAGCGATCCCGCGCCGGGTGCCGCGTTGTCCGATCGGCTGCGCGGCGAGGTGCTTCAGGGCGGACGGGCGTATCTCGCGCCCGACACCGGCAAGGAGCGCCTCGCTGCGCTCGAATGCTTCCGCGTCCTGTGCGCACATCGCCAGGGCCCGCACGGCGTCGTGAACGCCAATCTCGAGATCGAGGCGCTGCTCGCCGATGCCGGTCTCGTCCGCCGCAGCGGTCCGACCTACGCCGGACGTCCGATCATCATCACGCGCAACGACTACCAGCTGCAGCTCTTCAACGGCGACGTCGGCACGATCGTCGAGAAGGACGGGAAGCTGCTCGCGGCATTCGTCGCCTCGGCGAAGTCGGGAGAAGCGAGTCGAACGGAGGCAGAGGATGGAACGGAGCGCCACTACTCCCCCGCCCGCCTTCCGCCACACGAGACCGTGTTCGCGATGACCATCCACAAGAGCCAGGGCTCCGAGTTCGAGCACGTCGCCGTCCTGCTCGGCGACCGCTCGTCGCCGCTGCTGACGCGCGAGCTGCTCTACACCGCGGTCACGCGCGCGAAGAAGAAGGTCACGCTGTACGCAACGGAGGCCGTCATCGCCGAGGCCGTCGCGCGCCGCACCGAGCGCGGCTCGGGGCTGCGCGACGCGCTCCGCGGAGCGCGCTGACGTGACGCTCCCGGGAAACGCGGAACGGTCGGAAGCGACGACCACGGACCTCGTCGGCGACATCGCGTTCGTCACCGGCGCGAGCGGCCTGCTCGGCTACGCGATCGTGCAGCTCCTGCGCGCGCGCGGCGCGCGCGTGCGCGTCCTGCTGCGCGACGGGCGCCTGCCCGGCGATCCCGCCGCGGCGGACGGCGTCGAGATCGTCACCGGCGACCTCGCCGACCGCGACGCGCTCCGCCGCGGCATGGACGGCGCGCGCTTCGTCTTCCACGTCGCCGCCGACGTGCGCATGTACCGCGCGAACTGGGCCGAGTCGCTGCGCACCAACGTCCACGGGACACGCAGCATCGTCGAGGAGGCGCTGCGCGCGCGGCCGCAGCGTCTGGTCTTCACGTCGTCGGCCGCCACGCTCGCGCGACCGCTCGACCACGTGCGCGGCGAGCCGGTGACGATCGACGAGTCGACGCCCTACGACGCCGCGATGGCACGCGCGGCGATGGTCTATCCGCACACCAAGTGGCTCGCGGAGGAAGAGGTCCGGCGCGGCGCCGACGCGGGCCTCGACACGGTCGTCACGCATCCGACCGCCGTCTTCGGTCCCGGCGACTGGAAGGCCAACCTCCTGCCGCTGTTCCGCGCGCCGCGCACGCTGCTCGGACGCATGGTTCCGGCCGGCTGGCGCACGATCTGCGACGTGCGCGACGTCGCGGACGCGCACGTCGCGGCGGCGTTGCTCGCACGTCCCGGCACGCGCTTCGCGCTCGGCGGCGAGTCGATGACGGTGCGCGAGCTGTTCGCGGCGATCGCCGCGAACGCGGGCGGGCGTCCGCCAGTCGCCGAGCTGCCGCCCGGCTTGACGCGCGGACTCGGGCGAACGCTCGAGACGATCGCCGCACTGCGCGGGCGCGCGCCGCTGCTCAGCGAGGAGATGGCGCTGCAGTCGACGCTGCGCGTGCGCGTCTCGAGTGCTGCGGCCGAGCGCGAGCTCGGCTACCGTCCGCGCCCGGCGCGCGAGGCGATCGCCGCGTCGGCGGCGTGGTACCGCGCGCAGGGCCTGCTGGACTGAGCGACGCGCGCGCACGGCATGCTGGACCGCCGGACCTCCGCTCGCGCGTCGCCCGGGCGCGTGCAGCATGGCCGGAACGACGACGGGCCGCCGGCGTGTGTCGCCGGCGGCCCGTCGTTCGCCCTCCGCTGCGCGCGTCGATTCAGGCGTTCGGCACCCACGCGACCGCGTGACGGTGCCCGGCCGCGTCCACCATCACCCCGGCGACCGTGCCGTTCGCGTCCACCGCGTACGCCTGCGCTGCGGTGAAGCCGGCGGGCAGGAACGCGTTGAGGTCGACCGAGCTCAGGTCGGCGTTCCACACGATGGCGTGATTGACACCGTTCGCTTCCGTCGCGTAGCCGGCGATCTGCGTCGACGACATCCCGAGCGCCCAGCTGTTGGTAAACGCCACGTTCGCGTTGACCGGTGCCGGGTGGATGTTCTGCGCGCTCGCCGCCGTTCCCTGCCACGTCGTCGCCCAGGTGAAGCGCTGCGTCTTGTTGCCCTTGGCGGCCTCCTGACGGACGCGGATGTCGTAACCCGCGTAGCCGGCCTGGCGCGTCCCGTCGGTCGCGTTGGCGACCGAGAGCACCGCCCCGTTCGGGTTCATCGTCACGAGCGACTTCGCCGACGACGACCACACCGCCGCCACCGCCTGGCTCTTGACGACGAAGCCGACCTGCTGGCCGTTCGCGACGCCGTTCGCGCGCGCGCCATTGCCGCCGTCACCGAGGTCGATCGCCGCACCGGTCGAGGCGTCCCACACCACCGCGTGGGTCGGCCCGAACGTCGTCCCGTCGCGATCGAGCGCGGTCGACCAGCCGGCGATCTGCACGCCGTCGGTGGCGAGCGCTTC
Source organism: Binatia bacterium (assembly GCA_046327915.1). Classification (GTDB taxonomy): domain Bacteria; phylum Desulfobacterota; class Binatia; order UBA12015; family UBA12015; genus VGTK01. The sequence continues at coordinate 3,043 of JAXLXO010000026.1, forward strand.
GGCGCCGTTGTTGACGAACGGAATCGCGAGCGCCGTCGCGCTCGCCGCGTCTCCGCGCCACACCGTGGGCACCGAGCGGTTCGCCGAGCCCGGCCCCGCCGCGCTGCCCACCTGCAGTCCGCCGCCCGCGCCGTTGATCACCGAGCGGCCGCCGAGCCCCGTCGCGGGATCGGTCACGAACGCGGGATGGACGTCGAGCGCGCCATCGGCGCCCCAGAGCATCGCGTGCGTCGTGGACGACGTCGCTCCGGCGTACCCGGAGACGATGCCGTCGGCGCCGCGCGCGAACGCCCAGCCGGCGTCCGGCGTGAGGTCGATCGCGGTGTAGCCGGCCTGCGCGTGCGCCGGAGTCCCCGCCCCCAGTGCCGCCGCCATCAGCGCGAGCGCCGCGGCGGCACGGCCGGCCGCGCGGCGCGCGGCGACGGCTCCCGTCATTCCCAACATTCTCTCCGTCGTGTGCATGGTCCGTTCCGTTCTCCGTCTCGGCGCTCTCGCGCGGGTCGGGAGCACACGAGAGCAAGCCCCGTACCGCGACCGGAACCCCTGCCCGCACGACGTTTTCCCGGATCGGCGGCCGCGAGCGCGGGCCGGCTCCCCAACCGGGTGCGGGAGATCCCGCAGCGCTCAGCGTGCGCCGCGGACGACCACGAAGGTGGCGTGTCCGTCGCGCTCGAGCGCCGCGCGCGCGGCCGCCGCGGCACGACGGTCCCGCCACGCGCCGACGTGCACGTTCCACGTCGCCGGCTCGCCGTCGCGCCGCACGACCTCGACCGGATAGCCACCCGCGCGCAGCGCCGCCGCGAGACGTGCCGCGTTGCCCTCGTCGCGGAAGCTGCCTGCCTGCAGCATGATCGACGGCTGTGCGCGGGCGGGCCGCTCCGGAGCAGAGGGCGGTTGCGGATCGGGCGGCACGTCGGCGCTCGCGACCGGATCGGCCGCGGTGCTCGCGGGTGGCACGGCGGCCGGGATCTCGTCGGGGGCATCCGGAGCAAGCGTGCGGGAAGCGGCGTGGACCGAGCCGGCGTCCGGCATCGGACGCGCCGTCTGCGTCGTCACGGACTCGAGCCTCGCCACGCGCCCGATCGAGACCGCGCCCCAGAGCACCGCGCACGCGACGACGAGCCCCGCGGCGAAGCCGCATCCCGCGCCGCGCCACCACGCGTCCGCTGCGGCGCCGTCGGCCGCGTCGGCACCCGCGCGCGGCGCCACGATCTCCTCGACGGGCGCGTGCTCGCGCTCGAGTTCGACGCGCTTCAGCGCCTCGTAGACGCGGCTCATCGTGCGCGCCTGCCCGATCCGCACGACCGCAAAGCCGCGCATCGGTGCGGATGAATCCGGCGGAACGCCGGGGCGATGGCGGCTTGCGGATGATGCATGAAGCTCGACGAGGCCTTGCCCGGTGATTTCGCGACGACCGTACGCGCAGTCCGCCCGAGCCGTCAACACCAAAACGTGTCGGACGTGGCCGTGCGGTGCGCTGCGTCGTGCGTTGGCCCACTCCGCGCCAGAGTGCTACCCGGCCGAACGATGGCGTCGCTGCTGCGGATCTACGACGACCCCATGTTCTGGCTGTTCCCGGTCGGGACGATGCTCGTCAGCATGCTCACGTTCATGCTGTTCGCGGCGCCGCTCACGCTGCTCGCCGCGAAGGATCCCGCGTGGGCACGGCCGTACAAGATCCAGAGCCGGCGTCCGCGCGCGCAGGACCTCGTCGGACCGTCGATCCGCACGTGGATCGTCAACAACCTGTGGACGCTCGTCGGGGCGGTGCTGGCGTGGCCGCTGCTGCGCGAGTCGGGCGTGCACGCGGGACCGCTGCCGCCGGTGTGGGTGATCGCCGCGCAGGTGGTGCTCTTCATCTACCTCGACGACTTCCTGTTCTACTGGATGCACCGCACGCTCCACGTGCCGTGGCTCTTCAAGCGCATCCACGGCTGGCACCACCGCATCCTCACGCCGTGGGCCGTCACGGGGCACTACATGCACCCGATCGAGTACGCTCTCACGGGATCGGTCGCGCTGATCGGTCCGCTGCTGCTCAGCTCGCACATCGTCACCGTGTGGGTGTGGATCACGTTCCGTCAATGGGAGGCCGCCGAGGGACACTGCGGCTACGACTTTCCCTGGACGCCGACCCACTTCCTGCCGTTCAACGACGGGGCGCGGCACCACGACGTCCACCACGCGCGCGTGCGCGGCAACTACGCGGGCTTCCTCACCTGGACCGACCGCGTCTTCGGCACCCTCTCGAAGGGCTACGCCGACGATCTCGCCGCGCGCCGCACCGCGCACGGCTGACTCCCGGACCGGGCCGCGCACCGGAAATTCGCATCTTGCATCCTGCGCGCACGCGAATATAGTCTTATTCGCATATGCCAACAATTGGTGAGCTGCAGGCCTTCAAGGCTGACTTCTTCCGCGCCCTGGGGCATCCGGTCCGGATTCGCCTCGTCGAGGAGCTCGGGCAAGGCGAGCGCACCGTCGCCGAGCTGCAGCAGGCGCTCGGCATCCCGCAGCCGCTGGTGTCGCAGCAGCTCGCGGTGCTGCGCGGACGCGAGCTGGTGAGCACGCGCAAGTCCGGCGCGAACGTGGTGTACGCGCTGCGCGATCCGCTGCTCGTCGATCTGCTCGCAGTCGCACGGCGCATCTTCGAGAACCGCCTCACCGACACCACCGCGATGCTGCGCGCGCTCCGCCGGGAGGCGCGATGAACGCGCCGTCCGCCGTGCCGATCGCCGATCCGTCGGAGTTCCCGGAGTGGCTGCGGCCGTGGCTGCCGAAGTCGGTCCTGTGCCTGCGCCACTACGACCGCGGCACGCTGGTCGCCGACGTGCTCGCCGGCATCACCGTCGGCTTCGTCGCGCTGCCGCTCGCGATGGCGTTCGCGATCGCGTCGGGACTGCAGCCCGCAGCGGGCATCGCGTGCGCGATCGTCACCGGCTTCCTGATCTCGGCGCTCGGCGGCTCGCGCTGCCAGATCGGCGGACCGACCGGCGCGTTCGTGGTCGTGATCGCCGGCGTCGTGCAGCGGCACGGCGTCGACGGGCTCTTCACCTGCACGATGATGGCCGGCGTGATGCTGATCGCGCTCGGCGTCGCGCGCCTCGGCTCGACGGTGCGCTTCATCCCGCGTCCGGTCGTGATCGGCTTCACCAACGGCATCGCCGTGCTGATCGCGAGCACGCAGATCAAGGACTTCCTCGGACTCACGACGGAGAGCTCGCCGGGCGAGTTCGCGGAGCGCATGAAGATCCTGTGGAGCGCGCTGCCGACCGTCGCGCCCGCGACCGCGGCGCTCGGTGTCGTCACGCTGGTCGTGCTGTTCGGCGTCCGCCGCATGACCGATCGCGTTCCACCCGCGGTCGTCGCGCTGATCGGCGGAACCTTCGCGGCGTGGGCGCTCGGGCTGCCGGTCGCGACCATCGGCAGCCGCTTCGGCGGCATCCCGACGGGGTTGCCGCCGCTGCACGTGCCGACGTTCCGCCCCGAGCTGCTGCCTGGCCTCGTGCCCGAGGCGGTGACGATCGCGCTGCTCGGCGCGATCGAGTCGCTGCTGTCGGCGGTGGTCGCGGACCGCATGTCGGGTGACCGCCACGAGCCGAACGTCGAGCTGATCGCGCAGGGCGTCGCGAACGTCGTGTCGCCGCTCTTCGGCGGACTGCCCGCGACCGGTGCCATCGCGCGCACCGCGACCAACATCCGCTCGGGCGCACGCACGCCGGTCGCCGGCATGGTGCACGCGCTCACGCTGCTCGCGATCGTGCTCTTCGCGGCCCCGCTCGCGAGCTACGTGCCGCTGACGGTGCTGGCCGCGATCCTCTTCCTGGTCGCGTTCAACATGGGCGAGTGGCACGAGATCCCGGAGCTCCTGCGCTTGACCAAGACCGACGTCGGCGTGTGGCTCGTGACCTTCGCGCTGACCGTGTTCGCCGACCTCACCGTCGCCGTCGAGGTCGGCATCGTGATGGCCGCCCTGCTCTTCATCCACCGCGTCGCCGACACCACGACGGTCGAGCGCGTGACGGCCGAGTACGTCGAGAGCGGCCGCGCGCACATCCTGCAGGACAAGGACATCCCGCCGTACGTCGCGATCTTCCGCATCCACGGGCCGTTCCTGTTCGGCTCGACCGACAAGCTCGAGACCGTCACGTCCGACGTCGCGCACCTGCCGGAGATCGTCGTGCTGCGGCTGCGCAACATGACCGCACTCGACGCGACGGGCATGCGCGCCATCGCGGACCTCGCGGCGAAGCTGCGCGCGGCGGGGCGTCACCTGGTCCTGTGCGGCGCCCGCAAGCAGCCCGCGGAGGTCCTGCGGCGCGGCGGGCTCGGCGCCCTGGTCGGCGAGGAGAACGTCCAGCCGCACGTGCACGCGGCGCTCGAGCGCGCGCGACAGCTGCACGGCGGCGCCCCCGACCCGCGTCCGGCGCTCGCGGTCTGAGCGCGCAACTTTTTTCACGGTCGGTCTGGACCGGCCCGTGCACCTCGGATAGGGAATCCGAATCGGATTCGGTTTCCGATCCTCCCGAACGATGCACGGCGCCGCCCCCCTCACCGTCCTCGAGACCGTCTCGGGCCCGAAGCAGGCCCGCAGCGAGCGCACGCTCTACCGGCTGCTCGACGCGGCCGAGGCACTGATCGTCGAGCAGGGGCTCGCGGGACTCTCGATCCCCGAGGTCGTGCGCCGCGCGGGGTCGTCGGTGGGGGGCTTCTACGCCCGCTTCCGCGACAAGAACGAGCTGCTGCGCGCGCTCGAGGAGCGCTTCTTCCTCGAGGTGCAGAGCCGCCTCGACGCGCTCGCCGACGAGCGCCGCTGGGAGAGCGCGCCGGTGCGCGACTTCGTCGCGGCGGCCGTGGACGAGCTCGTCACCGTCACCGAGGCGCGCCGCGCGCTCATCAAGGTCTTCATGTTCCGCGCCACGGTGGACGCGCAGACGCGCGACGACGCCGTGCGCTTCCGGAACCGCGCCGCCGAGCGCATCGCCGCGGTGCTGGTCGGCAAGTCGCCGGGCTTCACGCATCCCGAGCCGGTGCTCGCGATCGACCTCGGCGTGCAGGCCGCGTTCTCGCTCATGAACCAGCACGTGCTCCTCGACGGCACCCAGGCCGCCGGACGGAGCCTCTCGATCGACGACCTGAAGCGCGAGATCGCGCGACTCTTCGTCGCCTACGTCGGCATCGCCGACGAGTCCCCCGCGGCGCGCCCGCGCCGGAAGAACGTCAAGCAGAAGAGAACTGCCTGAGCCGCTCGACGAAGCGCGCCAGACGGAGGGAACCATGGAATACCGCCAGCACAACCCCCTGCCCATCCCGCAGAGCGGCGCCTACGAGTCGCTCAACGCGACCATCGAGACCGTGCTCGACTGGCAGTACGAGCTCAAGAAGCAGAACCTTCTCGCGCTCTACGAGAAGGGCAAGACGCTCGCGTGGAACGCGAACGACCTCGACTGGTCGATCGACGTCGACATCGAGAAGATGATGGGCGAGCGCGCCGCCAACGGCGCCGCCAATCTGATGAACGCACTGATGGCGCCGCCGATCCCGCTCAAGGACGACGAGCTCATCCGCATGCAGCTGCACATGAACTCGTTCATGCTGTCGCAGTTCCTGCACGGCGAGCAGGGCGCGCTGCTGGCGACCGCGAAGATCGTGCAGTCGGTGCCGTGGGAGGAGGCGAAGTTCTACGCCGCCAACCAGGTCGCCGACGAGGCCCGCCACGTCGAGGTGTACCACCGGTACCTCACCGAGAAGCTCGGCATCTCGTACGGCGTCAACGACCAGCTGCGCCAGCTGCTCGACACCATCCTCTGCGACTCGCGCTGGGACATCACCTTCCTCGGCATGCAGATCATGGTCGAGGGGCTCGCGCTGGCGGCGTTCGGCGTGACGCGCATGCAGATGGCCGACGAGCCGCTCATCCAGGACCTGATCGGCCGCGTCATGGCCGACGAGTCGCGCCACGTCGCCTTCGGCGTGCTGTCCCTGTCCGACCTCTACACGAAGGAGATGTCGTCGACCGAGCTGCGCGAGCGCGAGGAGTTCGTCATCGAGGCGACGCACCTGCTGCGCGACCGCCTGCTGATGGAGGCGGTCTTCCAGCGGCTCGACTGGGACGTGCCGCTGTGGATCGAGTGGGCCAAGAACACGCCGTTCATGGTCGGCTTCCGCCAGATGATGTTCTCGAAGATCGTGCCGAACCTGCGCCGCCTCGGGCTGCTGACGCCGCGCGTCCGCGCCGAGTACGAGAAGCTCGACCTGCTCAAGTTCGAGCACATGAAGGACTCCGTCGAGGAGCCCGAGATGACGCCACCGCACGAGCTGGTCGAGCTCCTGATGCAGTTCATGGCGACGGCGCCGGCGGCGCAGAACGGAGCGACGGCTACGGCCTGACGCCCGCGATCACGTCGTCCTCTTCAGATCGGCCGTGCGGACCCGCTCTTCGAGCGTGGACACCGCACGGCCGATCTCCGTTGCGACGTCGGCCGGCCCACCGCGCGCGAACTCGTCAGCGAGCGCGCGATAGTACCACAGCGTCCCTTCGCGTCCGCCGTTGAAGCGCTTCCAGAGCTCCTCGCCCACCTTCTCGTAGTCGGAAAGCACGGCGCGCGTGTTGTGCAGCTTGTCGCACGCGGTCACCAGACGGATCTTCGAGTCCGTCGTCGCCGCGAGGTGTGCGAGGTATGCGCGCTTGCGCTCATCCCACGGCGCCTTGTTCTCGCCGTCGCTGTCGGAGCACGCCTCGACGATGCGCACGATCTCGTCGCCGAAGCGCCCGCGGATGTCCTCGCGGCGCGCGGGTCCGCCGGTGTCCTCGATCGCGTCGTGCAGGAGCGCGGCGATCGCCTCGTCCTCCCCTCCTCCGTTCTCCAGCACGAGACTCGTCACGCCGAGCAGGTGCGCGACGTAGGGGATCTCCTTCGCCGGGTCGTGCGCGGGCTCCGCCTCGCCCTTCCTGCGCGGCGTCACCTTGCGGATGTGATCCCAGTGCGCGCGCGCGGCGTACGTCAGCGCCTCCTCGAACCGGCTCGTCAGCTTCGGACTCTTCGATCTCTCGCTCATTCGCTTCTCCTCATCTCATCTCCTCGATGAAGAGAATAGCGCACGTGTCCGACACGCGTTGTCCCGTGCACCGGCTCCGGTGCTAGACCGACGCATGGACTTCCGCGACCGCGTCGCCATCGTCACCGGGGCGTCTTCGGGCATCGGCCGCTGCGTGGCGCTCGACCTCGCCGCACGCGGCGCGCGGGTCGTGCTCGCCGCGCGCCGCGAGCCGGAGCTGCGCGACACCGCACGCGAGTGCGCCGCGCGACAGTCGGCGCTCGGCATCGCCGACGGAGCGGGCGTGCACGTCGTCCCCGGCGATCTCGCCGACCCCTCGTTCCCGGACGCGCTCGCCGCCGCGGCGCTGGCGCGCTTCGGACGCATCGACGTCGTGGTGAACAACGCCGGCATCGCGAAGCACAAGCAGATCCACCACGTGACGTCCGACGAGCTCGAGCAGGTGTTCCGCGTCAACTTCCTCGCCGCGGCGCGCTTGACGCTCGCGGCTCTGCCCGCGATGACCGCGCGCGGCGACGGGTTCGTGGTCAACGTCTCGTCGGTCGCGGGCAAGCTGCCGCCGCCGCGCGAAACCGTCTACGCCGCGTCGAAGTTCGCGCTCGAGGGCTTCACGGAAGGCCTCTGGCTCGATCTCCAGGCCTCGGGCGTGCACGCCGCGGTGGTGCACGTCGGGCCGATCGACACCGACATCTGGCGCTCCACCGACGAGCCGTCGCGCTATCGCGGCCGGCGCTTCCCGCCGGAGCTCGTGTCGCGCGCGGTGCTGCGCTGCATCGAGGAGCGACGTCACGAGCTCTGGGTGCCGCGCCGCTTCGCGCTCGCGTACGCGTTCCGCCTGGCGCTGCCGGGCGTGTACCGCTGGGCGTCGGCGCTCTTCGACCCGGTGCCGCGCGAGGTGATCGACGCCGTGCGGCGGCGTCAGGGCTGCGACGGCGGCTGAAGCAGCTGGCGCAGCTCGTCGCCGCTCGCCGGCTGTGCGACGCGCGCGATCCTGCCGCTCTCGACGAGCAGCACGGTGGGACGCCCCTCCGCGTACGGAAAGTCACGCGTGGCGGTGCCGTCGCGATCGAGCACGATGCGGTACGAGCGGTCGCGCATCTTCGGGATCGCGAACATGCTCGCGACCATCGACGGCATGCCGCCGATGTCCGCGACGTAGACCGCGCCGCGCAGGTCGAGCGCCGCCTGGTCCATGCCGGCGAATCCGTCCTTGACGACGTCGCCCGCCGCCATGTCGCGCGTCAGCACGACGATCCGTACGTCGGGCCCGATCACGGCCTTCGCGTCGTGCTGGTCGGTGAGCGTGATCGCGGGCAGGTCGCTGCCGACGCCGAGCGTCGCGGCCGCGGCGACACCGAGCGTCACGAGAAGCGCGGCGGCGACCGCCGCCATCCGGAAGACACGAAGCATGCGGCGCGCCTATCGCCGTCGTCGCCGCGCGTCAAACGTCCGCGGACGGGCCGGTGCTTGGTCCGCGGCGGGGGACGCGCTATCCGTTGCTCGCCCCGATGCTCCCCGACATCGACCTCACCGACCTCGACCGCTTCGCGAACGGCTTTCCGCACGAGCTGTTCACCACGCTGCGCCGCGAGGCGCCGGTGTGGTTCCAGCCGCCGACCGCGCACACGCCCGGCGGCGAGGGCTTCTGGGTGCTGTCGCGCCACGCGGACATCGTCGCCGCGGCGCTCGACGCGGCGACCTTCTCGTCGCACCGCGGCGGCGCGCGCGACGGCGGCGGCACGCTGATCGAGGATCTGCCGTCGGGCTTCGCGGCCGGCGTGCTGCTCAACATGATGGACGACCCGCGCCATCGGCACTTCCGCCGGCTCGTCACGCCGAGCGTGTCGCCGCGCGCGCTGGCGGCGATGGAGCTGGAGCTGCGCGAGCGCACGGCCGCGATCCTCGACGCGGTCGCCGAGCGCGGCGCGTGCGACCTCGTCACCGACGTCGCGGCGGAGCTGCCGCTGCAGGCGATCGCGCGCCTGCTCGGCGTGCCGCAGGAGGACCGGCACCGCCTCTTCGGCTGGGCGAACGCGACGCTCGACTACGACGACCGCCAGCTCGGCGAGAGCAGCGCGAAGGTCCAGGCCGCGCAGGCGGAGCTCTTCCAGTACGGCAGCGCGCTGCTCGCGGAGAAGCGGCGCTGTCCCGCGGACGACATCCTGTCCGCCGCCGTGCACGGGCGCGTCCCGTCGGACGGCGGCGGCGATGAGCTGCTCTCCGAGCTCGAGCAGCAGATGCTGTTCAACCTGCTGATCGCGGCCGGCAGCGAGACCACGCGCAACTCGATCGCGCTCGGCTTCGCGGCCCTCGTCGAGCACCCGGAGCAGTGGCGCGCGCTGCGCGACGACCGCGCGCTCGTGCCGCGCGCGGTCGAGGAGATGCTGCGCTGGGGCTCGTCGACGCCCTACAACCGGCGCACGGCCACGCGCGACGTCACGATCCGCGGCACGACGATCCGCGCCGGCGACAAGGTCACGCTGTGGTGGGCGTCGGCGAACCGCGACGAGAACGTGTTCGCCGATCCCTTCCGCTTCGACGTCCGCCGCGATCCGAACCCGCACCTGACCTTCGGACACGGCAACCACTTCTGCCTGGGCGCGAACCTCGCCCGGGTCGAGATGCGCCTCGTCTTCGAGGGGCTGCTCGAGCGCTTCGACGAGATCGCGCTCGACGGTCCGATCGAGCTCGCGCGCAGCAACAAGCACACGGGCGTGCGGCACATGCCGGCCGCGTTCGTCCGCCGCACGGAGAGACCATCGTGAGCAGCCCCGCCGTCCACAAGCAGATCATCGAGAAGTTCTGGCGCGACCTGTACGCGCGCGACTTCGACGCCGTCGGCCGCTACTTCGCCGACGACGGCGAGTACACCGACATCCCGACGCCGCCCGACGACGTCGCGCGCGGCCCCGCCGAGATCGCGGCGCGGCTGCGCCTCGGACTCGAGCCGCTCGCCGGCATCTACCACCATCCGCGCCACACGATCGCCGAGGGCAACCTCGTGATGACCGAGCACGAGGAGGAGTGGCACTGGCCGTCGGGGGAGAAAGTCGTGATCCCGTTCGTCTCGGTTCACGAGTTCCGCGACGGCCGGATCGTCCGCTGGTGGGACTACCCGGATCTCAACAAGCTGCTCGGCGCCGCACCGCAGTGGTGGATCGAGCACATCATGAAGGGCTGGAAGTAGCGCTTCGAACGCCCGGCCGCGGCGACCCGGGTGGTCCCGCGGCCGTGTCTAGCGGTGCTCGACCTCGACGCACGTCGCGCCGGCGCAGGTCGCGAGCGCGTCGACCGTCGCCGACGTGCGCTTCGCCTGCTCCGCGTCGCAGGGCGTCGGGCTCATCTCGTACGGGTCGTTCTTCGTGTCGAAGTGCAGGCACGAGCCGTCCTTCGTGCGCACGTACTTGTCGTCCGCCTCGCGCATCGCGAGCCACGGTGCCGTGCCGTCCTGGTCGAACCACTCGAGCAGCATGCGCCGGCGCGGCTGATCGACCTTCTGCCCGTGCAGCAGCGGCAGGACGGAGCGTCCGTCGACGTTGTCCGGAACCGTCGCGCCGCCGATCGCCGCGAACGTCGGCGCCAGGTCGGTGCTCGCGATCAGCGCGTCGCTGCGTCCGACCGGCACGCCGGGGCCGCGCACGAAGAGCGGCACCCGCGTGGTCTCGTCGTACGTCTCGCCCTTCCCCGCCGGGAAGCCGTGCTCGCCCATGAAGAGGCCGTGGTCGCTGGTGAAGAAGATGTACGTACGGTCGAGCAGGCCGCGCTTCTCGAGCGTCGCGAGCAGCGCGCGCAGCCCGTCCTCGAGCCCGAGCATCATCTCGAGACGCGTGCGCGTGAGCTGCGCGACCTCCTGCTCGTTGGCCGCGAACGACGGCGGCCACTTGAGCTTGACGTCGTCGAAGCGTCCGTGGTGGCGCTCGGGCGGCACGAAGGGTCCGTGCGGCGTCATCGGCGACCACACGGCGAGGAACGGCTCCGGGACGGTCTCGAGCCACTCGTTCGCACGCGCCGCGAAGAAGTCGGTGTCGTACTCCTTCTCGACCACGCGGATCGGCTTCCCGTTCTCGATGACGGAGTAGCCGACGCGCGACAGCGTCATCTTTCCGTAGCCGACCCAGCGATCCCAGCCGGGCGGCACCGCCTGGTCGGCCTGGTCCTGCTCGTTCAGGTACTTGCCGAAGAAGCCGGTGTGGTAGCCGACGTCGCGCAGCCACACCGCGAAGGTGCTCTTCTCCGCGCCGGTCCGCTCGAACGCCCAGATGCCGCCGCGCAGCGGGCCGTTGCCCTTGACGGTGGTGTTGTGCGCGTAGCGTCCGGTGAGGATGGTCGCGCGGGACGGCGCGCACACGGGAGTCGGCACCGTCATCTGCAGCGCGAGCCCGCGCGCCGGCAGCATCTTGTCGAGCCCCGGCAGATACGGCAGCAGCCGCGTGTTGAGGTCGTCGGCGAGCACGAAGACGATGTTCGCCTGCTCCTTCGGCTTCGCCGGCGTGCCGCTGCACGCCGCGCACAGCAGAAGGACGGCGACGACGAGGAATCGGGTCATGGGAGGGTGCTCCGAAGGCACGCGGGTGCGCGCGAGGCGCGATCCTCCAACGCCGGCGAGCGACGGTCAACCACGCACGAACGCGTGCTCGTCGTGCGTCTTCTCGAGAAGCAGCGTCGCGGTGCGCGGCCAGCGCACGGTCGCCACGCGCGTTCCGGGAAAGAGCCCCGCGCGCACGGCGTCGCTCTCGACGCCCGAAGCGCCGAGACGGCGTACCGCCGCATCGGCATCGCGAACGCGATACGCGACGCCCCACAGCACGTCCGGCCGGCCCGCCGGCGCGCGGTCCGTGCGCTGGATCAGCTCGACGACCGTGCCGCCGAGGTCGAGCCCCGCGTTGCGCGTGCCGCGCTCCGGGAAGTCGCGCCGCCAGGCCTCGCGCAGCCCGACGCGGCCGGTCCACACCCCGAGGCTCGCGTCGAGGTCGTCGGTGAACACGACGACGTGATCGACCGCGTCGCAGGCGGCGTCGGCCGGCCCTGCGAGCGGTGCCGGCGGCAGCGCGTCGGGCGGCGTCGTGTGCTCGATCAGCATCAGGCGGACGCCGCGCGCCGACGCCGGATCGGCGAACGCGCTGCGCCAGGTGCGCACCGCGCCGGTCGCGTCGTCGCGGCCTTCGCCCGGGGCCGGGTCCGAGAGCGTCAGGCCACGCGCCCGCGCCTCGTCCACCGCGCGGGCGACGTCGGACACCCCGAGCGCCAGCGCGAACGGACGCTCGGCGCGGTCGTGCAGCGACGCCACGACCACGTCGGCGAGCGGCCCGCCCGGGACGTCCGGCGCGAGCAACTCGACGTACGTGTTCGCCAGCCGGAACAGCACGTTGCGCGTTCCGAACGCGGGGTGCCGCCCGTGCCAGGACGGCCCACGGCCCAGCAGCGCCACGTAGTCCGCCCTGGCGTGATCGAGATCGCGGACCGCGAGGACCACGTGGTCGAGAACCGGCTCCATGCGTCATCCTCCTCGCCCAATTTAGTGAATTGACTACCCTTCGACGCGGAAACTATCCCTTTGCCTCTGCCCGAGCTGTCTCACGGAGGGAATCCCATGCACTTCGTCCGCCGCGTACCACGTCCCGGCCCGGGCTCTGCCCTGCTTCCGGCGCTCGCCCTGATTCTCGCGATCGCCGGGACGGCGACGCCCGCGCGGGCCGACCGCTTCGTGGCGGTGGGCGGTGACGACCTGCTCAACGACTGCACCAGCTCGCCAACCCCGTGCGCGACCGTCCCGTACGCGGCGACGCTCGCGACCGCGGGCGAGGTGATCAACGTCGGTGCCGGCACGTTCCCCGGAACGGTCACGCTGGGCCAGGCCGTCACGCTGCGCGGCGCGCAGGCCGGAATTCCCGTCGCGAGCCGCACGGCAGGCAGCGCCGGCGAGACCATCATCGACGCGAGCGGCCTCCCGACCGCGATCGTGGTGTCGAGCGGCGGCGTCGTCGTCGAAGGCCTCGACGTCGTCGGCGACGCGCAGACGCACACCGGCGTGCAGATCACGGCGAGCGCGGACCTCGCCGGCATCACCGTGCGCGACTCGTTCGTGCGCGGCATGGCGCTCGCGAATCCCGCGACGCCGTCGGCGCAGCTCGCGCACGGCATCTTCGCCATCACCGGGCTTCCCGGTACGCGCAACACGATCAGCGGACTCGTCGTGCAGGGCAACGACTTCTCGTCGCTCGGCATCGGCAACGCCGTGGCGGGCGTCGCGGTCCACGTCGCGACGGTCGCGGGCGCCGCTCCCGGCGACGGCGCCTCGATCACCGGCAACGTCTTCCGCTCGCTCGCGACGCGCGACGTCTACCCGAGCATCGGAACGGCCGTGGCGATCGACTTCGGCACCGACGACCTGCTCGGCGTGCCGCTCACGCCGTCGTCGGGCGTCTCGGTCACCGGCAACACCTACGTCAACGCGCAGGCGGGCGTGATCGTGAACGCGACCGCGAGCACCGTGAGCGAGCTCGGCACGGCGTTCTCCGGCGTGCCGTGGCTCGTGGTGAACGTGGGCCGCAACGCGACCGTCGACACCGTCGCGCTCGTCAAGTACGCGACCAGCAACCTGCTCACGGGCTTCGTCGACACGACCGGCTACTTCGCGACCATCCAGTCCGCGGTCGACGCGTCGCAGGTCGCGGCCGAGGTGCGACCGACGGCGCACGACTTCGCCGAGACCGTGACCGTCGCGCACGGCATCCAGCTGCTCGGCGTGCGGGTCGGCGAGGACGGTCGCACGCGCGATCCGCTGCTCGGCGAGACGACGATCTCGCTCGGCGTGCGGATCCGCGCCGAGGGCGCGATCGTCGACGGCGTGACGGTGACCAACCCCGGCGCGATCGCGATCCATGCCGACGAGAACGCCGCCAGCGCCGTGGTGCGCAACGTGCGCGTGCTCACCGCGAAGCGCGGCGTCGCGCTCGACCGCGCGCAGAGCGCGACCGTCGTCCTGAGCCTCATCCAGGACATCGAGGAGGACGCGATCGCGGCCGGCAGCGACAACGACACGCTGGTGACCAGCGACGACGTCGTGAGCGTGGCGCTCATCCAGGACAACGAGGTCGTCGACGCGAACGTCGGCGCCAACGGCTACATGCAGTTCTCGGTGATCAGCCGGAACGTGTTCCGCGACTATCCGGACATCGACCTCGGCGCCGGCATCGCGGGCGCGCTGCTGCACACCATCGTCGAGCGCAACACCGTGCAGAACTATCCGCGCGGCGCCGGCGTGCTGCTCACCGGCAATCCGAACCGTCCGCTCACGCGCGACACGACGTTCCGCTGCAACTCGTTTCTCGACAACTACTTCGGCATCCTGATCGAGATCACGCAGACCAGCGCCGACGGCGTCCTGGTGCGCGGCAACACCATCTCGGGCAACGCGATCGGCGCGCTGAACTATCCGCCCTTCCAGCTCGACGGCACGCAGAACTGGTGGGGCTGCGCCGCGGGTCCGGGCAACCCGGGCTGCGACGTCGCGGGCCAGAACGTGGAATACATGCCGTTCCTGACCGCGGTGCCGGACTGCGCGACCTGCGCGGTCAACGCGGATTGCGACGACGGGCTGTTCTGCAACGGTACCGAGACCTGCGACACGGTGATCAGCCAGTGCGTGGCCGGCACGGCGCAGACCTGCACGCTCGGCAGCGTCGACCCGCAGTGCAACGTCGCGGCCTGCGACCAGCTGTTCGGCTGCGTCGCGATCCCGGTCACCGACGGCACGGCGTGCGATCTCGGCACGACGTGCTCGGTCTCCGAGGCGTGCTCCTCGGGCTCCTGCGTCGCGCCCACCGGCGCGCAGGACTCCGACGGCGACGGGATCTGCAACGCCGACGACGACTGCCCGAGCTGCGACTTCCCGCTGTCGATCGAGAAGGGCCGCGTCGTGCGCGACAGCGGCAACCTGCGTCACAACGGCAAGGTCGTCGCGAAGGCGAGCTTCGTCGCGCCGACCGGATCTCCGGGCGAGTTCGACATCTCGCGCCCGATCGGCATCCGCGTGCGCGACGGCGGCACGCTGGCGGTCGACGTGACGTTCCAGCCCGCCGACTGCAAGGCGCGGCGCGGGATCGTCACGTGCAAGAGCTCCGACCGCCGCTTCAATCTGCGCGTCAAGCCGTTCCGGCCGCGCGACACCTCGGGGCTGCAGATCCTGACCGTCACGCTCAAGGCGCTGGAGATCGGGCCGACGTTCCAGGCGCCGCTCTCGATCCAGCTGCAGCACGGCGCGGGCATCAACCGCACGGGCAGCATCGCGACCTGCCAGACCGCGCCCGGCCTGCTGCGCTGCGCGCCTTGACGCCGCCGACCGCGACCCGTCGACCGCATTCCTGACCGGACGCGCCCGCGCGGCTTGCGCGGGCGCGTCGTCCGGCAGTAGGGTCCGGGCTCTCGCCGCCGATGTCGCGCCCCGCTCCCACCCTCTCGACGAAGCTCTTCTACGGCTTCGGCTCGGTCGCCTTCGGCGTCAAGGACCAGGGCTTCGCGTTCCTGCTCCTGCTCTACTACAACCAGGTTCTCGGCATGCCCGAGAAGTGGGTCGGGCTCGGCATCATGATCGCGCTGATCGCCGACGCGTTTCTCGACCCGATCGTCGGCTACGTCTCCGACAACCTGCACACGCGCTGGGGACGCCGCCACCCTCTGATGTACCTGTCGGCGATCCCGGTCGCGGTCTCCTACCGCTTCCTGTGGAGCCCGCCGGAGGGACTCTCGCACGGCGAGCTGTTCGCGTACTTCGTCGGACTCTCGATCGTGATCCGCGCCTGCATCTCGCTGTACGAGGTGCCGAGCTCGTCGCTGGTCCCCGAGCTGACCACGCACTACGACGAGCGCACCTCGCTGCTCGGCTTCCGCTACTTCTTCGGCTGGTCGGGCGGGCTCGCGATGGCGATCGTCGCCTTCCAGGTCTTCCTGCAGCCGAGTGCCGCCTACCCCGTCGGCGTGCTGAACGCGGACGGCTACCGCGCGTACGGCCTCGCCGCGTCGGTGGTGATGGCGCTCGCCATCCTGATCTCGGCGGGCGGAACGCACTCGTACATCCCGCACCTGCGAAAGCCGCCGCCGAAGCAGCCGTTCGAGCTCGGGCGGACGTTCCGCGAGATGCGCGAGACGCTCGCGAACCGCTCGTTCCTGTCGCTGTTCGGCGCGATGATCTTCGGCTCGATGGCCGGCGGGCTCTCGGCCGCGCTCAACATCTACTTCAACACCTTCTTCTGGGAGCTGACGTCCGACCAGATGGCGTTCCTCATGCTGACGAGCTTCGTGTCGGCCGCGATCGCGCTCGCGGTGGCGCCGCGCGTGTCGGCCTCGATCGGCAAGAAGGCGGCGGCGGTGTCGATCGCGCTCGCGGCGATCGTGCTCGGACCGCTGCCGGTCGTCCTGCGGCTCTTCGGCTGGTTCCCCGAGAACGGATCGCCGCTGCTGCTGCCGTCGCTGCTGGTGACCAACCTGGTCGCGCTCACGCTGACCATCGCGTCGAGCATCGTCAGCTCGTCGATGATCGCCGACATCGTCGAGGACAGCGAGCTCACCACGGGCCGGCGCTCCGAGGGAACGTTCTTCGCCGCGATGAGCTTCGTGCAGAAGACCGTCGGCGGCTTCGGCATCTTCGCCTCGACGGTGCTGCTCGGACTGATCGGCTTCCCGCAGGGTGCGAAGCCCGGCGAGGTCGCAGCCGACGTCGTGCGCAGCCTCGGCATCGTCTACACGCCGATGATCGTCGCGCTGTACCTGGTGTCGATCGGCTTCCTCGCGCTGTACCCGATCAGCCGCGCGCGCCACGAGGAGAATCTGCGGCGCCTCGCCGAGGGCGAGCGCGCGCACGCGTGACGGGGTGCGGCGTTCGCGCCGCGCGCAGCTCTACTCGTCCTTCGCGGCGTCCGACGCGAGCCGCTCGAGCGCGTCGGTCGCGGACTTCGTGAGTGCCGGCACCGGCACCGGCGTCAAGCGCGGATCCTGCACCGTGCCGGTGATGCGGAACGCGTAGAGCGCGCCGCTCGCCTTGCCGACGATCTGCTGCGCCTTGCCGGCGAGCTTCGCGAGCACGCCGCCGAGGACCGGCACGTTGCCGCGCTCGACCGCGCTCCGCCAGCTGCCGAACGGCAGCACCACCATGTCGAGCTGCACCCTGCCGTCGAAGCCGACGTCGCCGTGGCCCTGCACGCCGACCGCCGTCGAGCCCAGCGCGGCCTCGTCGAGGTGGACGGTGCCGTCCGCGACGCGAAACTCGGCAGACGCTTCCGTGAGCGTCGTGCCCGCGTCGGACAGCCCCGCCTGCTCGAGCAGCCGGGACACCAGCGGGATGGTGTAGAAGCGGCCGTCGCGCGCGCGCATCCGGCCCGAGCCCTCGAGCGACGCGAGCCACGCATCCTCGCGCGCGCCGATCGCACCCGAGAACGTTCCGCTCGCGCTCAGCGCGCCGCGCACGCCGTCGCCGCCGAGCTGCGGGAAGCGCCGCGCGAGGTCGGCGAGGCGGAGTCCGCTCGCCTCGCCACTCGCCTGCCACGACGGCGCCTCGTCCCAGCGAATCCCGAACGTGCCGTGCACGTTGCCGCCGGCGACGCGCGAGGCGACGTCGCTCGCATCCAGGCGTCCGTCGCCGAGCGCGAGCGTCGCTTCGACGCCGTCGGCGACGATCGGCGGCTCGCCCGCGATGGTGACCGACGCGCCGTCGATGCGCGCGCTGCGCGCGTCCGGCTGCACCGAGCCCGTCAGGTGCTCGACGTCGACCTCCGCGACCGCGCCCGCCGCCGCGGCGCCGACCCGCACGTGCGCGTCGAGCGACGCGATCGCCACCCCGTGCGTCGCGAGATCGTACGAGCCGCGGCCGT
The DNA here is from genome assembly GCA_046327915.1 of Binatia bacterium. Classification (GTDB taxonomy): domain Bacteria; phylum Desulfobacterota; class Binatia; order UBA12015; family UBA12015; genus VGTK01. The sequence goes on from JAXLXO010000026.1 coordinate 20,967, forward strand.
CGAGACGCAGGTGCGCGTCGCCGCCGGACACCGTGACGTCGACGACGCCGCCCTCGCCCGGCCACGCCGAGACGTCGAACCCGCCGACGCCGAGCGGCACCGGCGGCGGTGATGCAGCGGGCGTCGTGCGGTCGACGAAGTCGAGACGCGCGCTCGCGAGCTCGAGCGCCGTGATCGGCAGGCGTCCGCCGTCCGACGTGCCGTCGGCCGGTGACGCCGCGGGTCCCGGCGCTGCGCCTGCCCCGGCGTCGGCGACGATCGTGTCACCGCCGCGCCAGCGGTCGAGCACGGTGAGGAGGCCGTCCGGCGTACGCACGACCGTCAGCACCGGGCCGTCCACCGTGACGTGCATCGGCGGCAGCCCGCCGGACGGCCAGCCCGCCAGCGTCACGCGCAGGCTCTGCGCACGCACCCAGTCGATGCGCTCGCCGCCGAGCCCGCTCGAGAGCGCAAGGTCGCTCGCGATCAGCCAGCACGGCGGCAGGAACTGCACCGAGCCGACCTCGAGGCGCGCGTCGAACAGCCGCTCGGCTTCCCGGACGAAGACGCCGCGCGCGATGCGCGATCCGACGATCCAGCCGACCGGCCAGGCCAGCACGAGGACCGCGAGCAGCGCGAGCGCGGCGCGGCGCCATGGCGAACGCCCGGCCGGACGGACCGGCGTGTCGGCGGTGCTCGGCACGGCCGGCATTAGAGCCACGAGGCCCCGCTCCCGCAACGCCGGAGGCCCGCGCGCGACGGAATCGCGCGCGCCACCCGTATCACCGGCGAAGGGAACGGTGACGATGGAGCGAGACGACGGCCATGGCAGACGTGACGGACATTCCCGCCGCGGGCGCACGACATCCGTTCGGCGGCACGCACGGCGCTGAGCGTTGGACCTCGCGTCCCGAGGCGACCCCGGTGACCCGGCATGGGAATCCGGCGGCGAGACGGCTAGCTTCCGCCCGACGATGGCGCGCCTTCCCGACGACCCGCCGGCTTCGGACGACGCGCTCATGGCGGCCGTCGCCCGCGGCGACACCGAGGCGTTCCGGGCGCTCAGCCGGCGCTATCTCGCGCGCGTGGTCGCGCTCGGCAGCCGTACGCTCGGCGATCCGGCCGAGGCGGAAGACGTCGCGCAGGAGGCCTTCCTGCGCCTGTGGCGCACCGCTCCGACGTGGCGTCCGAACGAGGCCCGCGTCGGCACGTGGCTGCACCGCGTGGCGCTCAACCTGTGCTTCGACAAGCTCGCGAAGCGCCGCGAGGAGCATCCGGGCGACCCGCCCGACGCGCCCGACCCGTCGCCGGGTCCGAGCGGTGCGCTGCAGCAGCGCGAGACCGCCGATCACGTGCGCGCGGCGCTCGACACCCTGCCCGACGCGCAGCGCCGGGCGATCACGCTCTGTCACTACCAGGGCATGCGCAACATCGAGGCGGCGGAGGTCATGGGCGTGACGGTCGAGGCGTTGGAATCTTTGCTTGCTCGGGGGCGCCGCAGGCTGCGCGAGGAGCTGCGCGCGCTCGCACCCGAGCTTCTGGGGGCGGCATGAAGAGCGGAAACACCGACGTCGCGGGGCTCGAGCGGCTGCGCGACATCCTCGACGCGTACGGCGGCGATCCCGATCGCTGGCCGGACGCCGAGCGCGAGCCCGCGCTCGACCTGCTCGCGCGCAGCGCCGACGCGCGCCTGCTGCGCGACGAGGCGCTGCGTCTCGACGCCGCACTCGACCTCCTCCCCGCGGCCGAGCCGTCGAGCGGCCTCGAGGGGCGCATCCTCGCCGCCGCGCAGCACACGCCGCAGGACGTGGCTCGTGCCGCGAGCGTCGCGTCGCTCGACGGCGCGCGCGTGCGGCGTGCCGTCGGGCGTCCGCGTCGCGGCCTGCTGCTCGCGGCGGCGCTGCCGCTCGCGGCGGCGGCCGCGCTCGCGCTGTGGGTCGCGCGCGGCGATCGCACGGCGACGACGCAGCAGGTCGCGAGCGCCGGCCACGCCACCGCGGTGCCGCACGCGCGCGAGGCCAGCGAGGACGACCTCCGCGCGGCGCTCGCCAGCTACAAGGCGCCCGACGACGCGCTCGGCGAGCTCGCCGGCCTCGACGACGTCTACGGCGCCGATCCCTGGCACGGCTGCAGCGAGGGCGATCTCGGCTGCGTCAAGAACAATCCCCTGCCCCTCGACCCGCTGTCCGGGGGCACCGAAGTGATCTTCGAGGAAGCGAGGGCCCTGTCGTGATTCGTGCAAGCCTGATCGTCGCCGCGCTCGCGAGCGCGCTCGTCGCCGCGTTCGGACCGCCGGTGCTCGCGCAGCCCAGGGGCGAGCCGCCGATGGGCTTCGGACGGCCGCAGTTCCTCGACGAGCTGTTCCGTCCCGAGCAGCTGATGCGCAGCCAGGGCGAGCTCGAGCTCACCGGCGAGCAGCGCACGGCGATCACCGACGCCATCCGGGCGACGCAGGACCGGCTCAACACGCTGCAGTGGGACCTCGCCGCGAAGAACGACGCCGTCGCGAAGCTCGTCGCACCCGACCGCATCGACGTCGACGCAGCACTCGCCGCCGCCTCGCAGGGCATCGACCTCGAGGGGCAGATCAAGAAGGAGCATCTGAAGCTCCTGCTGCAGATCAAGAACGTGCTGACGCCGGCGCAGATCGCGAAGCTGCGCGCCCAGAAGAAGGACCGCTGCCGCGACGACCGCCCCGGCCCTCCGGGCGGCCCCGGACACGGCCCGGGCGGTCCGCCGCCGCCGGACGACGGGCCGCTCGGCATGCCCTGACGCATCGCGCGACACCACCCGCGCCGGGGCGGCGGAAGCGCTCGACAGGCCACGCCGACCCCGGTACGACCACCGGATCGGAGGACGGGTCATGCACGATCTCGTGGTTCGGAACGGTACGGTCATCGACGGCACCGGCAGTGAGCGCAAGCACGCCGACGTCGCGATCGACGACGGGCGCATCAGCGCCGTCGGGAACGTCGGCGGACGCGGCCGGACGGAGATCGACGCGCGCGATCACCTCGTCACGCCCGGCTGGGTCGACGTGCACACGCACTACGACGGCCAGGTGACGTGGGATCCGATCCTCGCGCCGTCGAGCTGGCACGGCGTCACGACGCTCGTCATGGGCAACTGCGGCGTCGGCTTCGCGCCGCGGCGTCCGGGCGAGGAGGACTTCCTCATCGAGCTCATGGAGGGCGTCGAGGACATCCCCGGCACGGCGCTGCACGAGGGCATCGACTGGCAGTGGGAGACCTTCCCCGAGTACATGGACGCGCTCGACCGCATGCCGCGCGTGCTCGACGTCGCGGCACAGGTCCCGCACTGCGCGCTGCGCGCCTACGTGCTCGGCAAGCGCGCGCACGACGTCGACGTCACCGACGACGAGATCTCCGAGATGTCGCGCTTGACGCGCGAGGCGCTGCAGGCGGGAGCGATCGGCTTCTCGACCTCGCGCACGATCCTGCACCGCTCGAAGCACGGCCTCGTGCCGGGCACGTCGTCGACGGCGGAAGAGCTGCTCGGCATCGGCCGCGCGCTCGGCGACGCGGGACACGGCGTGTTCGAGATGGTCGCCGATCTGCAGGGCCAGGAGCCGGATCTCAGCTGGATGCGCGAGTTCTGCACCACGACGAATCGCGCGATCACGTTCGCGCTCGCGCAGCTGCCGTACGCGCCGCACCAGTGGCGCGACACGCTGGCAAAGGTGGACGAGCTGTCGGCGCGCGGCATGAAGATCGTGCCGCAGGTGCCGTGCCGTCCGACCGGCATGCTGTTCGGGCTGCAGAGCTCGTTCCACCCGTTCTTCTTCCACCCGACCTACGCGCGCGAGCTGGCAGCACTGCCGCTCGACCAGCGCACAGCAAGCATGCGCACGCCGGAGATGCGCGCCCGGCTGCTGTCCGAGGAGCTGACGCACGAGAGCCCGATCGTGCGCGCCCTGGCATCCAACTGGGCGCAGATGTTCCCGCTCGGCGAGCCGCCCGACTACGAGCCGGCGCCCGAAACCAGCGTCGCCGCAACCGCGGCGCGCACCGGCAAGCGTCCCGAGGAGATCGCGTACGACCTGCTGCTCGAGGGCGATGGCAAGCGCTTCCTGTTCGCGCCGCTCGCGAACTACGTCGACTGCGACTTCGAGGCGCTGCGCGAGATGATGCTGCACCCGCGGACCGTTCTCGGACTCTCCGACGGCGGCGCACACTGCGGGCTGATCTGCGACGCGAGCATGCCGACGTTCCTGCTGACGCACTGGGCGCGCGACCGGAAGCGCGGTGCGACGATCCCGCTCGAGCAGGTGGTGCGCCTGCAGACCGGCAACACCGCGAGCGTCTACGGCTTGACGGACCGCGGCACCCTCGAGGTCGGCAGGAAGGCCGACCTGAACGTCATCGACTTCGACCGCCTGCACCTCTACGGGCCGGAGATGGTGTTCGACCTGCCGGCGAAGGGGCGGCGCCTGATCCAGCGCGTCGACGGCTACCGCGCGACGGTGGTGTCGGGCGCGGTCACCTTCGAGAACGGCGAGTCGACGGGCGCCATGCCGGGCAAGCTCGTGCGCGCATCGTAGTGGAAGAGTTTGCGCGCGACGACTCCTTCAGGAATTGCTTGCGCGCAAACCCGGCCGGCGCGTAGACGACGGCGATGACATCCTCGCGATCGTCATGGCGTCGCCTCGCCGCGCCGGCCGTCGTGCTGCTCACGCTGCTCGTCGTCTACGGTCCGGCGCTGCGCGGCGCGTTCGTCTGGGACGACATCGACTTCATCGTCGAGACCAGCTGGTATCGCGCCGACGACGGGCTGCGCCAGATCTGGCTCGAGCCCAGCACGACCAGCCAGTACTACCCGCTGACGTACTCGAGCCACTGGATCGAGCAGCGGCTCTTCGGCAGCGACACGCTCGGCTACCACGTCGTGAACGTCGTCCTGCACGCCGCCAACGCCCTGCTCCTGTGGCTCGTGCTGCGCGCCCTCGGGGTTCCCGGCGCATCGCTCGCGGCCGCGATCTTCGCGCTGCACCCGGTGCACGCCGAATCGGTCGCATGGATCAGCGAGCGCAAGAACGTCCTGTCCGGGTTCTTCTTCCTGTCCGCCGTTCTCGCCTGGCTCCGCGCGAGCCCGCCGACCCAGGACCGGATGGTGCATCGCGGCTGGTACGGGGCGTGCCTCGCGTTCTTCGTCATGGCGCTGCTCGCGAAGACGGTGGCCTGCTCGCTGCCCGCGGTCATCCTGCTGCTGGTCTGGTGGAAGCGCGGCCACGTGGACCGCGGGATCGTCGCGTGGCTGGCGCCGCTGTTCGTGATCGGGGTCGCGTTCGCGGCGCTGACCGTCTGGCTCGAGGTCCACACGGTGGGCGCCAAGGGCGACGAGTTCACTCTGCAGCCGCTCGACCGCATCGCCATCGCCGGACGCGCAGTCTGGTTCTACGCGGGAAAGCTCGCGTGGCCCGAGCGCCTCGTCTTCATCTACCCGCGCTGGCCCTCCGCCAGGTCGGCCCCGTGGCAGCTGCTCTTCGCCGGGGCGCTGCTCGTCGTGGTCGCGGTACTGTGGCGGGCACGCGACGCGATCGGGAGGGGCCCGCTCACCGCCGTGCTGCTGTTCGCCGGGATTCTCGTCCCCGCGCTCGGCTTCTTCGACGTCTACCCGATGCGCTACTCGTTCGTCGCGGACCACTTCCAGTACCTGGCGAGCACGGTCGCGATCGCGCTCGGGGCCGCGATCGCGACCGTCGGCGCGCGCCGACTCGGCACCTCTTGGCGACGGCCGGCGACGGCGCTCGCCGTCGCCGTGTGCGTCCTGCTCGCCGTCCTCACGTGGCGGCGAAGCCACGTGTTCGCGAACCCGGAGAACCTGTGGCGCGACACCGTCGCGGGCAACCCGACCGCGTGGATGGCCATGAACAACCTCGCGTACGAGCTGCGCCGCCAGGGGCGCTCGGGCGAATCGGTCCCGCTCGTCCGACGCGCGATCCAGCTCAACCCCGACTGCCTGGAGTGCTACGGCAATCTCGCCGACGCGCACCGCGACCTGGGCGACGAGGTCAGCCGGAAGGCGGTGTTCGGCCAGGTCACGGCGCACCTCCTGCGGCAGCTCGCCCGGAAGAACGCCGCGGCCGCGCGGTGACGGGACCTCAGGCGCTGCCGCCGGCGGCGCGCATGTCGGGCGGCGGCGCGTCCTCCTCGGCCAGCTTCACCGTGCCCTGCTGCTCGGGATAGAGCCCGCGGATGCCGTCGTAGACCGCGCGCAGGCGGTCCATGTCGGCGCGCAGGTCGCCGCTCGGCGTGATCGGCGGACCGAAGCCGGCGATCTTGCGCGACCAGTCGAGGAAGCTCGGCACGATCGGCACGCGCGCGGTGTGCGCGATCCAGTAGAAGCCCGACTTCCACGCCTTGCCGTGCGCGCGCGTTCCTTCCGGCGCGATCACGAGGATCAGGCTCTTCTCGCGCGCGAAGTGCGCCGCCATCTGCGCGACCGCGTCCTGGCGCGAGCGCCGGTCGACCGGCATGCCGCCGAGAAAGCGCATCATGATGCCGAGCGGGAAGCGGAACAGCGTGTGCTTTCCGACCCAGCGCACGCGCAGCTCGAAGGCCATCGCGAACGCGAGCATGAAGAACAGGTCGAGGTTGCTCGTGTGCGGGGCCGCGACGAGCACGCAGCGCTCGCAGCCGGGTGGAAAGCTGCCCTGCGTGCGCCAGCCGAGCACGCGCAGGACCCAGAAGCCGAGACGTCTTCGCATGGTGGGGATTCTCGTCGGATTTCGACGTCGGGCGGCCCCGGGGACGCCCGCGCCGGCCGGATGCTTGAACGTGAAAAGCCGACCGATGTCCAATCGGCCGATTACCCCGGACGCATGAGCGCAGGCGCGACGGGTGTCGCTCTGGCCTGCGTCAGCCGGCGTCGCCGGTGTCCGCGACGTCCGCCGGTTGGCCCCCCGCCGCGAGCAGCCGCAGCACGATCGACTCGCGCAGCAGGCCCATCATCTCGTTCACCCGGTCGATGCCCTCGCGCGCGAGCCGCCGCGCGGTGTCGGCGTCGACCTTCGCCGGGATGCGCGCGCCGAAGCGGCGCAGCTCCTCGCGCGCGAGCCCGGTGAGCGTCTCGACGTAGAGCGCCGTCTCGCTCGGGGAGAAGCCCATCTCCTCGGTGAAGCCGGCCTCGCGGAGGCGCGCCCAGCTCTCGACGATCGCCACCGACGTGCCCTCCAGCGACGGCTTTCCGTCGCGCACCACGACCTCGACCGCCCCCGCGTCGGCGAGCTCGCGGATCTCCTTCACCGGCAGCCCGACGCGCTTCGCGAGGCGCGTCAGGGTCTCGGCCGGGTGCGGCCCGGCCTCCGCGCGCGCGGCGGCCGGCGCGATCTGCCCGTCGAGCGCGTGCAGCGCGCGCGCTTCCATCTCGGTCAGCTCGCGGGCGTCGCCGACGATGCCCTTGATGACCGAGAGCGGCAGGAAGCGCTCGCTCTGCAGGCGCTTGATGAGCAGGATGCGCTCGACGAACGACGCGTCGTACCAGGCCACGTTCCGGTCGGGGCGCTCCGGCTCCGGCAGCAGCCCCTCGCGGATGTAGTAGCGGATCGTCTCGCGCGAGACTCCGGTCGCGCGCTCGAGATCCTTCATCTTGACGTGCCGCGGACGCGGCGCGTGCGGTGCCGGGTCGCGCGTCACTGCAGCGCGGCCTCCGCCAGATCCGCCGCCGTGGCACCCGCGCCGAGTGCTGCGACGCGCTCGACCTCGCGCCTGCGGTCGAAGTCGATCGCGACCGCCTCGTCGTGCGCCGCGAGCGCCTCGACGTCGGTGTCGGCGAAGCCGATGATGCCCATGTCGGCGTACGCCTTCTGGATGCGCGGGCCCCAGAGCCCGATCTCCTTCATCGCCGGCACGATGCGCGAGAACAGGCCCGAGCGATAGACCTTCATCATCTCCGAGCGCTCGACGAACTGCTTGCACTCCTCCACCGGCAGCCCGAGCGTCTCCCAGACGTCCTCACCGAGGAAGCGGTCGCGCAGCAGGTAGCAGCCCTCGACCGCGAACTCCTCGCGCTCGTCGCGCTCCTTCTGGGTGAGCTGCGGGTAGTAGTCGCGCAGCGCGAGCCGTCCGAAGGCGACGTGCCGCGCCTCGTCCTGCATGACGTACGCGTTCACCGACGCGGCGAGCGGGTTCTGCGCGTAGTCGCGGATCACGCCGAAGGCGGCGAGCGCGACGCCTTCGATGAGCACCTGCATGCCCAGATACGTGAAGTCCCAGCGCGACTCGGACAGCGTGTCGCCGATCAGCGACTGCAGGTGCTTGTTGATCGGGTAGATCAGGTCGTACTTCTCGTGCAGCAGCCGCGAGTACGCCTCGACGTGGCGCGCCTCGTCCATCACCTGCGTCGCGGCGTAGAACTTGGCGTCCATGCTCGGCACCTGCTGGACGATCTTCGCGGTGCAGATCAGCGCGCCCTGCTCGCCGTGCAGGAACTGCGACAGCTGCCACGACTGGAAGTGGCGACGCAGATTCGCCCGCTCGCCGTCGGTCATCCGGCTCCACATGTCGGAGCCGTGGATCGGGATCATCTCGTCGGGCAGCTGCGCCGGGTTGTCGTGGTCGAGCTCGGCCGACCAGTCGATGCGCTCCGCCGCGTCCCACTGCAGGGATTTGCCCTTCGCGTAGAGGTTGAGGAGCTTGTCGCGGCCGTCGTCGTACTCCCAGCGGAAGGTGGTCGCGTAGTCCTGCTTCACGTCCCACTCGATCGGGCCCCGGTCCGCTGCGTAGCGCTCTTCGGTCGACATGCTCGGCTCTCCTCCCCGGCCTTCGCGGCCGGCTGCATTTTGCGTAGTACGTACTGCTATTACGCATTCTGCCGTGGAGTCAAGCCTCGCATTTCCCTGGCCTACGCGAGCGATTCCCGGGCTGCGCTCTCGAAGCCACGGCTCGCGGCCCAGGTCAGCCGCCAGCCGCCGGCGACCGCCAGCATCAGGCTCATGCCCCAGAAGCAGAGCACCGCCAGCACCACGAAGCCCCCGGCGTAGGTCCCGGTGACCTCACGCACGAGGCCGAGCAGCGACGGCAGGAAGAAGCCGCCGAGCCCGCCCGCCGCGCCGACGAGCCCGGTCACGACGCCGATCTCGCGCTGGAAGCGCAGCGGCACCAGCTGGAAGACCGAGCCGTTGCCGGCGCCGAGGAGCGCCAGCGCCACCGCGAACAGGGGCGTCGCGAGCCACACCGCCGGCAGCGTCGCGATCGCGAGCAGCAGCGCCCCGACCAGACCGTAGAGCAGCGACAGCATGCGGATGCCGCCGTGGCGATCGGCGAGCAGGCCGCCGACCGGACGCATGAAGCTGCCGGCGAACACGCACAGCGCCGTCAAGTCGCCGGCGACGACCTTGTCGACGCCGTACTGGTCGTGGAAGAAGACGCCGAGGAAGCTCGCGAGGCCGACGAAGCCGCCGAAGGTGATGCCGTAGAACAGGCAGAACCACAGCGTGTCGATCTCGCGCAGCACCTGCACGTAGTCGCGCAGCGCCTTCGGCGCCGGCTGGCTCGGGCTGTCCTTCGCGCACAGCAGGAACACGGCTCCGGCCGCCGCCATCGGCAGCATCGCGAGCCCCATCGCCGCGTGCCAGCCCCACGCCGCGGCGAGCCGCGGCATGAAGAGCGACGCCAGCACCGTTCCCGAGTTGCCCGCACCCGCGATGCCCATGACGAGCCCCTGATGGCGCGGCGGGTACCAGCGCGACGCGAGCGGAAGCGCCACCGCGAAGCTCGCGCCCGGCACGCCCAGCAGCAGTGCGACCAGCAGCAGGCGCGGCAGCGTGTCGGCGAACTGCCAGCCCAGCAGCAGCGGCACGAACGTGAGCGCGATGCCGACGAGGCCCGTCCGGCGCGGCCCGAGATGGTCCGCGAGCGCGCCCAGCACGATGCGGAAGATCGAGCCGCCGAGCAGCGGCGTCGCGATCAGGAACCCCTTCTGCGTGGCGCTCAGCTGCAGGTCGTCGGCGATGAAGTTGCCGAGCGGCCCGAGCAAGTACCAAATACAGAAGCTGACGTCGAAGTAGACGAACGCGGCCAGCAGCGTCGGCCAGTGGCCGCTCCTGCGGAATTCGCTGAAGCTCATGCTCTCCTCACGATCGCCGGTGCGAGGCCGCGCCGCGGCGGTCCGAACAGGACCTCGCCGGTGCGCGCGTCGAATGCGGCATGGTGGCAGGGACACTCGAAACGGGTGCGCTCGGCCGACCACAGAACGGGGCAGCCGAGGTGCGGACACCTGCGGTCGAACGCGATGGTCGCATCGTCGCCGACGCGCAGCAGCAGAGCCTCGCGGCCGTCGGCGGCGCGCAGCGTGCGCGCCTCGCCGACCGCCGGCACGTCGCCGTCGTCGAGAACGACCTCGAGCGGCGGCTCGGCGCGCGAGAGTACCCGGCGCGCCGACCACTCACCCCCGACCGCCAGCACGGCGGCCGAACCGGCGGCGCAGAGGAAGCGCCGCCGGTCGAGCCGCTGCTCGTCCGCCGCCGCGACGGGAAACGCATCGCCGGTCCGCGGCGGACGCGAGTCGTCGCCGCCGGTCTTCGTCCTCAGTCGCACAACGCCTCCTCCAGCTGCAGCTCGGCGCGCGAGCGTGCCGGCACGCTCCACGCGCCGACCTCGATGCGCGCCGTCGGCGCCGGCACCATGACCGCGTTGCGGGTGGCGACGACGTGCTCGCCGAATGCAAACACGTCGAGCGGACGCGCACGCCGGCGGTCCTGGACGTCCTCGTGGGTGCCGTAGAAGAGCGCGCCCGAGGGACACACCGTCGCGCACATCGGCGCGAGCCCGACCGACGTGCGGTCGTGGCAGAGGTCGCACTTCATCATCAGCTCGCGCTCGACGTCGATCTTCGGGACGCCGAACGGACACGCGAGCGCGCAGCTGCCGCAACCGATGCAGCGCTCGACCGCCGCCGACAGCACGACGCCGTCGGGGTCGGTCTTGATCGCGTCCGCCGGGCAGACGCTCGCGCACGCCGGATCCTCGCAGTGCATGCAGACCGTCGGCGACGTCTGCACGGTGGTCGCACGCTCGAGGCTGTCGAGGTGGATCATCGAGAAGCCGCCGTGGCCGGGGCACTCGCTGCACGCCTCGACGCAGGCCCGGCAGCCGATGCACCGGTTGCCGTCAATGAAAAGCTGCTGCACGGGGGGCCTCCAGCTTGTCGATGCGCACCGCTGCCACCTTGAACTCCGGGATGCCGGCGACCGGGTCGTACGCGCGGTTCGTGAGCAGGTTGGCCGACTGCGCGCCGGGCCAGTGATAGGGAATGAACACGGTGTCGGGGCGGATCGTCGCCACGACGAGAGCGGTGAGCTCCAGCGCGCCGCGCCGGCTCGACACGCGCACGCGGTCGCCGTCGCGCACGCCCAGCTTCGCGGCGAGCTTCGGGTGCAGCTCGACCTTCGGCTCCGGGTACTGCTCGACCAGCGGGCCGATGCGGCGCGTCTGCGTGCCCGACAGGAACTGCGAGACCACGCGTCCCGTCGTGAGGAGGATCGGATACTCGTCGTCGGTGGTCTCGGCGGGCGGCCGGTACTCGACCGCGTGGAACCGCGCGCGTCCGTCGCGGTGCGCGAAGCGGCCGCCCTCGAAGAGCCGCGGCGTGCCCGGATGATCCGGCGTCGGGCACGGCCAGAACACGCCCATCTGCCGCTCGATGCGCTCCCAGGTGATACCCGCGTAGTCGGCGACGCCGCCCGCCGACACGCGCGCGAGCTCGGTGAAGATCTCCTCGGGTCCCGCGAAGGCGAAGCGCTCGCCCTGTCCGAGACGGCGCGCGAGATCGCACACGATGCGCCAGTCGGCGCGCGCCTCCCCGGGCGGGTCGACCGCCTTGCGGATGCGGATCACCCTGCCCTCCGCGCTGGTGACGGTGCCCTCGTCCTCCTCCTGCAGCGAGCCCGGCAGGACGAGGTCCGCGTGGCGTGCGGTCTCGGACAGGAAGAAGTCGATCGCGGTGTAGAACTCGAGCCGCTCGAGCGCCTCGCGCGTGAACGTCGCGTCGGGCAGCGAGACCAGCGGGTTGAAGCAGAGCGAGATCAGTCCCCGGATCTCGCCGCGGTGGATCGCCTCCACGATCTGCGGCGCGGTGTAGCCCTTGCCGGGCAGCACGTCGGGCTCGACGCCCCACATCGCGGCGACGTGCGCACGGTGCGCTGGATTCTCGATGTCGCGCGCGCCGGGCAGCTGGTTGCAGCGCTGTCCGTGCTCGCGTCCGCCCTGCCCGTTGCCCTGTCCGGTGATCGTCGCGTAGCCGCAGCCGGGCTTGCCGATCCTGCCGGTCGCGAGGACGAGGTTGATGCACGCGAGGACGTTCTCGACGCCCTTGGTGTGGTGCTCGATGCCGCGCGCGTGCAGCAGAAACGTCCGCGGCGCCTGCACCCACATCGTCGCCGCCTCGACGATGCGCTCGGCCGGAATGCCGACCTCGCGCGCGACGCTCTCCGGCGTGTAGCGCTCGACGGTGCGCAGCACCTCGTCGAAGCCGGTGGTGTGCGCGGCGACGAAGGCGTGATCGACGCCGCCGAGCCGGATCACGACGTTCAGGATCGCGTTCAGCAGCGCCGAGTCGCGTCCCGGACGCACCGGGAGGTAGAGGTCCGCGGTGCGCGCGATCGGCGTCAGGCGCGGATCGACGACGACCAGCTTCGCGCCGCGGTCGCGCGCGCGCCAGATGTAGTCGGTGGTGATCGGGCTGCACTCGGAGACGTTCGCGCCCAGCACCAGGACCAGATCCGTGGACGGGATGTCCGCCCACGGGTTCGCAGCCCGGTCGATGCCGAAGGCCTTCAGGTTCGCGGCCCCGGCCGCGACCATGCAGAGGCGCCCGTTGTAGTCGATGTGCCGCGTGCCGACCGCGAGGCGCGCGAACTTGCCCATGAGGTACGCCTTCTCGTTGGTGAGCGACGCGCCGGACAGGACGGCGACCGAGTCCGGTCCGTGACGGTCCTGCAGCCGGCGCACGCGCTCGGCCACGAGGTCGAGCGCCTCGTCCCACGGGATGCGGCCGAAGCCGCCGCCGGTGCGCACCATCGGCTGCAGCAGGCGGTCCGGATGGTTGTTCTGCAGGTAGCGCTTGACGCCCTTCGGGCAGAGCTTGCCGCCGTTGAACGGAAACTCCTCCCACGGCTCGACGCCGACCACGCGCTCGTCCCGGACGAGCAGCTTGACGCCGCACTGCTGGCCGCAGAAGCAGCAGTGCGTCTGCACCTTGCGGTCCGCGTGGGCGCGCGCCGCGAAGCCGCCGGGCGGCTCGTAGGAGCGGTGCGGTCCGTAGCGGTCGACGAGCTCTTCCAGCGGTGCGGTCGGCTTCGCCATCACGCAGCCCTCCGTGCCGGGTCCGACTCGGCGTGCGTGCCGAGAACGTGCGGGTGGAAGCGCGCGCCGACCAGCGCCGCCTGCGTGGTCGCGAGCCGACGACGACGGCAGGCCGGGCACCAGTCGAGCGCGTCCAGCGCAAGGCCGCGCGCCGCGAGCATCGCGCGCACCGCGTCGTGCTGGACGCGCGGCGCGAGCGATGCTCCGCAGCCGACGCACCCGACGCGGTCGTCCGAGCGCCGCACCGCGCGCGCACCGAGCTGCAGCGGCCGGATCAGTACGTGATGCAGCTTCGAGAACGGGATCGCCGCCAGCAGCACGATCACCGCGACCTCGTGCGCGGCGGACGCCACGTCGAAGAGCCGCGGCGCGTGCCGCGTCGCCGGCAAAGCGAGACCGGTCGCCGCGACGACGAGGAGCAGCACGAGGGGTGCCAGGTGGAACGACGACGTCTCTCCCGGAAGGGCGCGGATGCGAACGCGCCGCACGAGGAAGATCGAGGCACCGAGCAGCACCGCCACGCCGGCGAGCGCGAGCCCGTGGAACGCGAGCCAGCCGATCGCGCCGTCCACCGCGAAGCGCGCGGCCGGGACGCCGAGCACGACGGCGCGGTAGTGCGCAGGACCGTCGGCCGCGAACCTCAGCCAGCCGAACACCAGCGGAACCGTGATCGCGAAGCTCGCGAGCGTGCCGAGCGAGAGCAGCAGGTGCGCGACCCAGCGCACGCGGGAGCGCCGTGCGACGAAGCGCTGCGCCACCAGGTCCGACGTCGCGGAGCGCAGCACCGCGCGCAGCTCGGCGGGATGCCGAAGTGCACGCAGGAGCGCGCCGGCGAGAGCGCGCGCGTGGAACGCCGACGGAGGACGCCGCCAGAACGCGCTTGCCCGGAACGCCGCTCCCGCGAACGCCGCCACGGTCGCACCGAGATAGCCCAGCAGCGCCGGATCGAGTGCCGCGCCGCGCTCCGAGCCGAAGAAGATCGCGAGCAGCAGCAGCGCCGTCGCGAGCGACGCGTCCCGCACCGGCGCGCTCATGCGCCACCGCCCGGGGCCGTCGCGGCCTCCGCCGCGGTGCAGGCCGACGCGCACGAGCCCGCACGCTGCAGCTGCTCCGGGGGCGGCAGCTCGACCCAGACGTCGTCGCCACGGAGCTCGACCGGAAACGTGCGGATCGCGTACTGAGGGTCCGCGAGCCCCGCTCCCGTCCGCAGCGAGAAGGTCTTCTTGTGCATGGGACACGCCACCTTGGGCTCGCCGTCCTGCGTGCCGAGCAGCCCGCGTGCGAGAACCGCGTCGCCGCGGTGCGGACACGTCGCCTGCGTCGCGTACCAGGCGCCGGCGCTCGCGAAGCGGAAGACGGCGATCTGCACGCCGCCGTGATCGTGATTGACGCCGCCGTCGGGCGGTACGTCTTCGGCGCGCGCGACGCGCACCCACGTGCGTCCGCCCGCGGGCGGCGCGAGCATGGCGGGACCGGCCGGCGGCGCGGACGGCCAATCCGCGGGGCGCCGCTGGCCGCGCTCGCGCACGAACGCGACGCGCGGATCCGGCGCGTTGCCGTCCGCGAAGTGCCGGAACGCGGCCCGCTTCGCGGGGTCGCGCACGACCTCCGCCCACTCGCACGAGTAGGCGTCGACCAGCAGCTGCATGTCGCGCTCGAGATCCGCGCAGAGTCCGAGCGCGTCGTCGACGATGACGCTCCTCAGGTACTCGATGCCGCCGTCCATGCGCTCGATCCAGCGCGCGGTCCGCTCGAGCGGGTTCGCGGTCTGGACGTAGTACATGAGGAAGCGGTCGATCAGCCGGATCAGCGTGTCCTCGTCGAGGTCGGACGCGACCAGATCCGCGTGTCGCGGCTGCGCGCCGCCGTTGCCGCCAAGGTAGAGGTTCCAGCCGGTCTC
The DNA here is from genome assembly GCA_046327915.1 of Binatia bacterium. GTDB lineage: Bacteria > Desulfobacterota > Binatia > UBA12015 > UBA12015 > VGTK01. The sequence continues at coordinate 36,168 of JAXLXO010000026.1, forward strand.
GGTCGCGATGACGCCGAAGTCCTTGCTCTGCGCCTCGGCGCACTCGCGGATGCACCCCGACACGGCCGACTTGAGCTTGTGCGGCGCGCGGATGCCGCGGTACCGCTCCTCGATGCGGATCGCGAGCGTGGTCGAGTCCTGCACGCCGAAGCGGCACCACGTCGAGCCGACGCAGCTCTTCACCGTCCGCATCGCCTTGCCGTAGGCGTGTCCGCTCTCGAAGCCGGCCTCGACCAGCGCCTCCCAGATCTCCGGCAGCTGCTCGACGCGCGCACCGAGCAGGTCGATGCGCTGCCCGCCGGTGATCTTGCAGGCGAGGTCGAACCTCTTCGCGACCTCTGCGATCACCATGAGCTTGTCGGGCGTGATCTCGCCGCCCGGAATGCGCGGAATCACCGAGTACGTCCCGCCGCGCTGGATGTTGGCGAGGAAACGGTCGTTGGTGTCCTGGATCGACGCGTGCTGCAGGACGAAGTCGTTCCAGCTGCTGGCGAGGATCGACGCGATCGCGGGACGGCACACCTCGCAGCCGGCCCCCGTGCCGTGGCTCGCGAGCAGCTGCTGGAAGCTGCGCACGCGCTTCAACTTGACGATCTGGAACAGCTCCTGGCGCGTGAACGCGAAGTGCTCGCACAGGTCGCGGTTGGGCTCGCGCCCCGCACGCGCGAGCTCGGCGTCGAGGATCTGCGCGACCAGGGGGACGCAGCCGCCGCAGCCCGTGCCGGCCTTCGTGCACGACTTGACGCCGCCGACGGTCGTCAGCTCCTGCTCCGCGATCGCGGCGCGGATCCGTCCCTTGCTCACGTTGTTGCACGAGCAGACCTGGGCGTCGTCGCCGAGGCTGCCCGCGACGCCCGCCGCGCCGACGCCCCCGCTGCTGCCGAACAGCAGCTCGTGCGAGCGCTCGGGCAGCGGCATGCCGCTCTTCGACAGCGCCAGCAGCGATGCGTACGGCCCCGCGTCGCCGACGAGAATGCCGCCCAGCAGCCGCTGCCGGTCGTCGCTGAGGATCAGCTTCTGGTAGACGCCGCGCGCGCGGTCCTCGTAGACCACGCGGTGCACGCTGGTGCCCGCCGACTCGTCGGCGAAGCAGCCGCCGAAGCTCGCGACGTCGACGCCGAGCAGCTTGAGCTTCGTCGACAGGTCGGCGCCGGTGAAGCGGCGGTCCTCGCCGCAGAAGCGCGCGGCGAGCGTCTCCGCCATCTCGTAGCCGGGTCCGACGAGGCCGTAGATCATGCCGCCGACCAGCGCACACTCGCCGATCGCGAAGATGCGCGGGTCCGCGGTCGCGAGCGTCGGATCGACGACGATGCCACCGCGCTCGCCGACCGCGAGGCCGGCGCCGCGCGCGAGCTCGTCGCGCGGCGTGATGCCGGCCGAGACGACGACCATGTCGACCGCGATCGTGACGCCGTCACGGAAGCGCAGCGCCGCGACCGGTGAGGCGGCATCGCTCGCGACGGCGCCGTCGATCGCCTCGGTCTGCGCCGCGACGTGAACGTGCACGCCGAGGCTCTCGATCGCGCGGCGCAGCACGTCGCCGCCGCCGCCGTCCACCTGACGCGGCATGAGGCGCGGCGCCGCCTCGACGACGTGCGTCTCGATGCCCATGTCGAGCAGCGCCTTCGCCGCCTCGAGCCCGAGCAGCCCGCCGCCGATCACCGCGGCGCTGCGAGCACGCGCGCCCCACGCGCGAATCGCCTCGAGATCCTCGATCGTGCGGTACGCGAACACGCCCGGTCGCGCGATTCCGGGCAGCGGTGGCACGAACGGCGCGGAGCCGGTCGCGAGCACGAGCGCGTCGTAGCGCCGGGTGCGCCCCGTCGCGGTGACCACCGTGCGCGCCGCGCGGTCGATCTCCGTCACGCGCTCCGCGAGGTGAAGCGCGATGCCCTGCTCCGCGTACCAGCCGCGCGTCTCGAGCTGCAGGTCGTCGGCGGTCTTGCCCGCGAAGAAGGCGCTCAGGTGCACGCGGTCGTACGCCGGCCGCGGCTCCTCGCCGATGCAGACGAGGCGGAAGCTCTCGCCGCTGTCGCGCTCGGTGAGCAGCTCGCAGAAGCGATGCCCGACCATGCCGTCGCCGACCACGACCACCGTGCGCCGTTCGTCGCCGTCGCCGTCGTCCCGCTCGCTCATCGTCACCCCGGAAAAAAGAAACGGCGCCCCTGGCGCGACGAGGAGGCCGTTCGTCGTGCCGGGGACGCCGTTGTCCCGTCACCGGGCCGTCGAGGACCGGTGATCGTCTATGTCGTTCGAGAACGCGGTCGCGGTCGACCGCCGCCAGGGGGAGACGGTCGTCGTTGACCGCCACCCCGCGAGGCGGTCGCAATCGACCGCCGCCGCGCAGGCACGCAAACGGGGGGCCACGATCGCGTTCGCCGCGACGCCCGTCCTCGCGAGGTTTTTTCGTCGCGGTCAGCGCCGCGATCTGCGCGCTGCCGATCGCGCGGGCAGCGATCGCAGGCAGCTGCCCATCACGACGGCACGATCAGAACGAGAGGATGCCCTCCAGATACCCGTAGTTGCCGTCGCTGCCGACGAAGTTCTGATCGATCACGCCCTGTCCCCACGCGTGCGCGTAGAAGGCGTTCATCTTGAAGAACGACGTCGGCCGGATCTCGAAGTTGACGTGCGCCAGGTAGGCCAGCTCGTAGCGGCCCTTCGCCGGGACGCCGCCGAAGCCGAAGAAGTCGTTCTTCGTGGCGCCGCCGCCGAAGTACGCGAGGTCCTGCGAGCTGTTGACGCGCAGCCAGTGGAAGTCCGTGCGCACCGTGACCATCGGCAGCGGGTCCATCAGCGCCTGCACGAAGACGTCCTGGTTGTTCATCATGTTGTAGAACGGGAACTGCGCGTACAGCCACGCCGTCGGCAGCATCTGGAAGAACGTCTGATGCCGGTCGTCGTTCGGGTTCGGGTCACCCGACGCGCTGTCGATGCCGAGCCGCAGCCACGGCCGCGACCACAGCTCGGCGAGCTGGTAGCCCGCCTCGACGCCGTAGGCCCACGCGGTGTGGTCCTGGTTCTGGTAGTTGCCCATCTGGCCGTAGCCGTACGCCAGGCCGTCGGCGAAGCCCGGGCCGAGCTCCTCGACGTGGATCACGTTCGCGCCGACGGTGTGGATCGTCGACGACTCGCCCTTCGCCGCTTGACGCACGGGCAGCGGACGATTGTCGGTGTAAACGACGTCGCGGTAGTCGTGGTAGACGAACCAGAACAGGCGTCCGATCGTGTTGCCGAGCTGCGGTGAGTCGGGCAGGTTCAGCGCGACGCCGCCGAGGTCGATGTCGAGCTCGCGGTTCGCGTCGACCTCGTAGCCGCCGTAGGTCGGGCGGAAGCCGAAGCCGGTGACGTTGATCAGGTCGTTGCCGAAGCCGACCTGGCCGCCGTCGAAGCTGCGGCCGACGTGCGTGTAGTCGAACGGCCCGATCAGGCGCTGCCCGATGCGGTTCGCCTGCAGCCACTTCAGGTTGGGCTGCTTCGCCGCCACGTCGACGCCGTCGTAGTAGAGCTGGCGCCCGCCCTTGAGGAACAGGCCGTCGAGACCGAACAGGCTCTTCGTCTGCGCCCACGCATTGCGCAGGATCACGCCGTTCTGCGTGTGGCTCATCGTGTTGGCGTAGTACGTCCCGCCGACGCCGACCGCGCCCGACGGCACGTTGCCGAGCGTCGAGTCCTGCACCTGGACGAACATCTCGTAGGGCGCGCGCGTGACGCGGACGCCGACCTGCAGCTTGTTGCCGACGAAGTTGTAGCGCGAGTCCGGCGTCGGCGAGTCGGAAGGCGGCTGGAACCAGTCGACGAACTCGGCGCGGAAGCGGTCGAAGATCTCGAGCCGGATCCTGCTGTCCCACGGACCGTCGGTCTCGATCCGCGGCGCCGCCGACGCCGCAGCCGGCGCCGCCGGCGCTGCGGCTGGCGCTGCCGCCCCGGCCCCGGAGCTCTGCGCCGACGAAACCGGCGGCAGCACGAGCAACGACAGCGACGTCAAGCACACAGCGGAAACGATCGCGCGACGCCGCGGCGACGCTCCCATGAGGACACCTCCTCCCCTTCGGCGAATCATCGTCTGCTCCCTCCCTCGGATCGGCTCAAGGGGCCTTGTGATCGCTCTCCTCGGCCGTCTGCCCCGCAGCGCGCGCGCCCGAGCTGCCGTAGCGCTCCGCCATCGACCGCTTGATCGCCTGCATCTGCTCCTCGGCGCCCTTCTGGAACCAGGCGTGCTCGGGTCGCGCGAGGATCTCGTCGATCACCGCGTTCGCACGCGCAGCGGCCTCGCCCTGCCCGTTCTCGGCGGCGTGCTTCGTGATCTCGCGCGCCTGCGGGATCAGCCCCATGTAGAAGCGGTCGGCGACCTCGAACATGCCGTGCCACTGCGTGTAGTCGGGTGCCATCATCGAGGCACCCATGCGGGCGCGGCGTCCCTCGTGATGCCAGAGGTAGAACCACGTCCACTCGATCTCCTCGTCGTACTGCGTCGGCGTGAGGAGCTTCTCCTTCGCGAGCGTGCTCATGATCTGCTGGCCCGGCTTGGCGAACTTCTCGTTGTAGAGCAGCAGCAGACTGTCGTACTGCGAGTAGAACGCGTTGACGTAATCCGGGGTGTGGCAGTGACCGCACACCTCCTTCATCCGCGTGCGCTTCTGCTCCCAGGTGTCGGTGATCTTCTCCCGACGCTCGGCGGGATCGGTCGCGGTCACGATCTTGCCGCTGGCGTCGGTGTCCATGAGCAGGCTGACCGGCGGACGGTTGGTCCACGACAGCCGGCTGCCGGGATCGTGCGTGATCTTCCGTCCGTTGCGCGTGTTCGCCGACATGTGACAGGTCGCGCACGTCGGGGCCGCGGAGTAGTCCTCGCCGAGCACCCACTTCTCCGCGTTCAGGTTCATCTTGTCGTGCAGGTCGCGGAAGGCGACGCCGTGCTTCGACTCCTCGTAGATCTCCTTCTGCGGATGATCCGGACCGAGGTGGCACTTGCCGCAGTTCTCGGGCTGGCGCGCGCGCCGCGGCGAGAAGTCGTGGCGGCTGTGGCACGCCGAGCACGAGCCGCGCGAGCCGTCGAGGTTCAGGCGCCCGATGCCGGTGTTCGGCCACGTCTCGCGGTCGAAGAGCGGACGGCCCTTGTCGTCGCGCAGGATGTTCGCCGCGGCGTCCTTGTCGGTCGGGATGCCCTCGGCGTTCGGCTTGAGCTGGTCCACGTTGATCGAGCCGCCGTTCTTCGAGCGCAACGCGACCTTGCTGCCGTGACACTGCTGGCAGCCCGAGAACGCGGCGGCGAGCCCGTTGACCTGGGTTACCTCCATGCCGGGAGTCTGCCCGTGCGGATTGAACGGCTGCCGCGCCCCCTCGACGTTCTCGGCGAGGAAGTTGTCGAGCGAGGCGAGGATGTTGCCCGCCGCCGCATGATGGCTGCGCTCGAACTCCTGCGACACGTCGGCGTGACAGCGCGCGCAATCACGCGGCGTCGTGACGGTCGCGATCAGCTGCCCGTAGTGCTCGAAGGCGTCGGCGTCCTCCTTCGACGCCTGATGACACTCGACGCACGCGACGCCGCTGCGCGCGTGCTTGCTGCCCTCCCACTGCGCGACGATGCCGGGGTTGCTCTCGTTGTGGCAGCGGACGCACTCCTGCGACGCCGCCGGCACGGCGATGTGCGGACTCTCGAGCCCGGCCTCCTCGGCGCGGCGGATGACTTCCCGGCGCTGCACGTAGACGAGGGAAAGAAGAAAGATCAGCGAGGCGCCGATCAGCACCCAGCGCTTCTGGTTCAGCGTCATGTCAATGCTCCACCGCGGCTTCCCAGATCGTGAGGGCCACGATCGCGAGCACGCCCAACATTCCGATCCACACGCTCGCTTCGCTGAAGCGCGTGTGGCGTCGGATCCACGCATCGATGAACGGCCAGGCGAACATCACGAACACGATGAACCCGGTCGAGAGGACCGCGACGGTCCCGGAGAAGAGCTTCAGCCAGCGAAAGGCGACGTAGAAGAACCACTCCGGCTTGATCACCTCGGGCGTCGAGAGCGGGTCCGCCTGCGGCCCGAGGTGCGCCGGCAGCGCCGTCGCGAGCACCGACAGCAGCACCATGAGCAGGATGCCGATGGTGAGCTCGGTCATGAGGTGGTCCGGCACGAAGTTGAAGTGTCCGCTCGCGGTCCTGTCGTCGTCGCCCTCGAAGCGGAACTCGGTCACGCCCTGGATGCGGATGATCGCGATGTGGATCGCGAGCAGCAGCACCAGCAGGACGGGCAGCACCGCCGCGTGCAGCACGAAGAAGCGCGGCAGCGTGTGCTCGTTGTAGACCTCGCCGCCGAGCAGCATCTCCTTCATCGGCTCGCCCACGATCGGCACGCTGGCCGCGATGTTCGCGCCGACCGTGGCGCCCCAGTAGCTGAGCTGCTCGAAGACCAGGCTGTAGCCGGTGAAGCCGAGCACCAGCGTGCACAGCAGGATGCACATGCCGACCATCCAGTTGATCTCGCGCGGCTTGCGGTACGCGCCGGTGAAGAAGACGCGCATCTGGTGCAGGATCACCGCGGCGATCATCAGCGTCGCGCCCCACTTGTGGACGCTGCGGATGAACCAGCCGTACGCGGCTTCCTCGCTGATGTAGCGCACCGACTGGTACGCGCTGGTCGACGACGGCTGGTAGTAGACCGCGAGCAGGATGCCGGTCGCGATCTGGACGATGAAGAGGTAGGCCGGCGTGCCGCCGAGCGCGAACCACCAGCGCTTCAGGTGATTCGGCACCGGCTCGTTGGTGAGCTCGCGAAGCTCCGCGCCCGAGACCGGAACCCGTTCCTGGAACCACGCGGCGACGCGGCTCATCACACGCCCTGCGTGCGGCCGGGACGCGAGACCAGCGCCTCGGTCGGCACGTTGATGAACACCAGCTGGCCGCGTACCTCGAGCGGATAGCGCGGCAGCGGCGTGTTGCCTTCCTTCGGAGGTCCGCCGGTGGGCTGGCCCTCGGGGTTGAACGTGCCGTTGTGGCACGGGCAGACGTACTGGTCGCGGTGCGCTTCCCAGTGCACCTGACAGCCGAGGTGCGGACACGTGCTCGACAGCGCGACGAAGTCGGCCGCGGTGGAGCCCTGACCGAGCCGCGTCACGTTGATGGTCTGGCCGGTCGGCGCCGTCCAGCGCAGCGAGCCTCCCGCGGGCAGCTGGTCGAGCCGCGCGACGTACGTCCACGCGCGGCGCGCCGGTCCGGCCGGGTAGAGAAAGCGCCCTGCGTAGGCGGCGAACGTGCCGTACGCGGCGGCGAGCGCACCCACCAGGCCGAGGTTCAGCATGCGCGCGAGCAGATCGCGGCGCTCCGGCACGGGCGCTGCCGGCCCTTCGACGAGTCCCTCCTCCATCGTTCCCCCTCTCGCCTGATGGCGATCCGTGTGCGCACGAGCCGCACCACGAATCATGCTCTCGCCGTCACATCAAGAATGGACGCGCTCCCGAAGCAGATCGACGGCCAGCGCGACGTGCGAATCCGGTGCGAGATCCGCGGCTTCGCCGAGGCGCGCGACCAGCGGAGCGAGGTGCGCAGCCACGAACGCGGCACGCGCCGCCGCAACGGTGTGCGCCGCCTCCGCGTCCCCGTTCGCCCAGGCGAGCGACTCCTTGAGCTCCAGAAATCCGACGAACCCCGCCTCCACGGCCACGTGGTCGGGCGGGTCCTCGGCACGGGGAGCGTAGCCGAACGCCTCGTAGAAGCGCGCCAGCTCCGAGAACATCCAGCCCGGATCGCCGAACCCCAGCGCACTCGCCTCGCGCGGCGACAGCGGCGCGCCCGGACCGAGCAGCGCGTGGTACTCGCCCTCGGTGATGCCGCGCGCGGCGGCGACGACCGCGCGCAGCGGCGGATCGTCGATCTCGTCCGCGAGGCGGTCGATCTCGGTGCTCCAGCCCGCGCGCGGACGCTCGAGGAGAAGTCCGAGCAGGCGCCAGTGCGCCGCGCGGGCGATTCCGTCGGCGACGCGGGTGGTGGCGCCCGCGTCGTGTCCGTTGCCTGCCGTGCTCATGGTGCCTCCGTCACACGCAGCGGCACCCAGCCGGTGCGCATCTTGCGCGCGCCGACCTCGCCGTGCTCGCCCGACCAGATCGCGAACGCGATCACGTCCGGAGTGTCGCCGCCGCCTCCGGCGAGCGGCCGCACGAGAACCACCGACCATCCCGACGGCGTGCGCACGCCGCGGCCCGTGGACCGTGCGTGCTCCGCCGGGCGCAACGTGCCGGGCCCCTCGCCGACGAGGTCCTGCACCGGCTCGCTGCGCGGCCCCGCGACGTCGTTGCCGACCGCGCGCGCCGGTGCGTAGCGCTTCGCCATCGCCACCTGCTCGGGCGATCCCTTGACGAGGCTCGCCGCGTCGAACGGATAGCCGTCGACTCCCGCCGCGGGATAGAGCGCGCGGATGTCGTCCGGGCGTCCGTCGACGTTCGCCTGCCACGAGGCGCGCCAGTAGGTGATCTCGACCGGGCGTCCCGGCTCGCCCATCTGCGGCGCGGGAGCGTCGGGCGAGCGCTTCGCCGGCGTCTGCAGCGCGCAGGCGTCGGCGAACTTCGCCGGCCCCGGCACGTCGTTCGGGCTCGCATCGGACCAGTCGAGGCGGACGGCGAGCTTCGTGCCGTCGGTCAGGGCGCGCACGCGGACCTCCGGCGTCGACGGCGCGAGCAGGCGCGGCTCGACGATGTCCTGCAGTTGCAGCGCGGCGCGGTACTCCGGCGCGTCCTGCCAGGCGGCGTCGGCGGGATCGGTCGCGATCGCGGCGCGCCGCACGGCGCGGACCTCGGTCGCGGGCGTGTCCTGCGCCGGCTTGCCGCCGCAGCCGGCGAGCAGAAGGAAGATCGGGAGAAGCCGATGCCAGCGTCTCATGGCACACCTCCTCACGGCGTGTTGGTGCGCGTGACGCCGCGCCCGGCGTCGAACGCCTTGCGGACGAAGACCGGCTCGGTGACCGGCACGCGGACGATCTCGGTGCCGTCCTCCTCCATGCCGATGACGACGTCGCCGCTGCGCTTCCAGCGCGGCATGACGCGCTCGCTCGAGCCGAACAGGCAGAACAGCGCGGCCAGGTCGGGGTCGTCGGCGGCGCCGCGGTAGGTCTCGATCGCGGCGTCGACGCGCGGACCGAACATCTGGTGCAGGAAGCGCCGCGGCACGTGGATCGGCGGCACGTAGTACACGTTCGGCTCGAGTCCGAACTGCGGGTAGAGCGGCAGCGCGACCTTCTTCACGTGCACGAGGTAGTCGAGCGGGTTGTCCTCGCGCGCGTGCTCCGGCGTCGACACGGTTCCGGCAAATCTGATCTTGCCGATGCAGTTGACGAAGCACTGCGGCTGGATGCCCTGCTCGAACTTCGGGAAGCAGCCGATGCACTTCTCCGACGTGCCGGTCATCGGGTTGTAGAAGACCTTCTTGTAGGGACAGCCCTTGACGCACTCCTGGTAGCCGCGGCAGCGCTCCTGGTCGACCAGCACGATGCCGTCCTCGGGCCGCTTGTAGATCGACGCGCGCGGGCACGACGCGAGGCAGGCGGGATACGTGCAGTGGTTGCAGATGCGGGCGAGGTAGAAGAACCACTTGTCGTGCGGCAGCTGGTACTCGGCGCCGCGCTCGACGTCGCCGCCGGCGCAGTCGTCCTCGCCGACGTTCGGGTGCGCGTAGTCGATCTCCTCGGGACGCCAGCCGAGCACGCGCTCGCCCGCCTCAGCGGCCTCGAACAGCGTGCGCCCCTCGTAGGCGCCGTCCTTCCACTGCTGCCCGCCGAGCTTCTCGAGCAGCTTCAGGTCCCACGCCATCGGGTAGAAGCCGTAGGGCTTCGACTCGACGTTGTTCCACAGCATGTACTCCTGGCCCTTGCCGGAGGTCCAGGTGGTCTTGCAGGCGATCGTGCAGGTCTGACACGAGATGCACTTGTTGGTGTCGAAGACCGCCGCGAACTGCTTCTGCGGACGCGACTCCGGGTACCAGTAGGACATCTCGCGACCGATCTGCCAGTTGTGCACGCGGGCCATCAGACGTTCTCCTTCTTCGCGTCCGCCGCATCCTGCGGAGCGAGCTCGCCCGCGAGGTAACGCTTCATCACGTCGCTCTCGGTGCCCGGACGGAGCCCGAGCTTCGCGGGACGCCACAGCCCCTCGCCGCCCATGCCGCCGGCCTCGGCCCTGGTGATCTTGACGATCGACTCGCGTGGCGCGCCGGTCGGGCAGTGCACGTCGGGCAGGAAGCCCTTGCCGATCTGCTGGCCGAAGAGCTCCTTGCGCACCAGCGAGTCGGTCATCCACGTCGGCTTCAGCCAGCCGCGCGTCGCCGCCTGGTGCGATCCGGAGCGGAACATCGCCTGGTAGTTGGTGCGCGGGTTCTTCGCGAGACCGTCGGGACGGCTCTTCGCTCCCTCGACCGAGCCGGGCGTCGCGCCGTACATGTTGAACCACATCCGCGTCACGCCGCGCGGCGTGCCCGGGTAGGCGCGCGCGCGGCACAGCAGCCGCGAGAACTCGTAGTCCTTCGCGTTGTTCTGCCACCCGCGGAACGGACGATCGGCGGGATCGGAGTCGATCCACACGTAGTCGCCGTCCGCGACGCCGAGGGCGCGGGCGTCCTCGGGATTGATGTCGACGTAGCCTTCGGCGACGAACGGCGCGCGCGTGTCGTGCCGGTACATGTCGCCGAACGGGCCGAACAGCATCGCGACGAAGTCGGTGTCGATCGGCATGGTGTGCGCGCCGTGCCGGTACTTGGGCGTGTGGAAGACGAAGCGGTAGCCGTCGTCGGCGAGCGGATGCTTCGTCGCGCGGGTCTCGGCCCACGTCAGCACCACGTTGCGGCCCTGCCGGGTCTCGCAGTCGAGCGCGTCCCGCGACACGCCGTAGTCCTCGGGCCCCTTCGGACGCAGCGCCTCGTGGCGCGGCGCGACGATCACGTTCGGCTGGTAGAACGTGGAGTCGATCGGCTCGCGATGCACGGGCAGGTTCTCGCCCGCCTCGATGAACTCGTCCTCGTCGCGGTAGAACTCGAGCCGTCCGGTCTTCGTGTACCAGGGCCGGTTCTCCTCGACCTGCTCCCAGCCGACGGCCTTCGGATAGGTGCGCGACATGAGCAGCGCGGGAATGCCGTTCTTCGCCTTCTCGTGCAGGTCGTCGATGTCGTAGCCCGCCGCGCAGGACGAGCCGTCGAGGATGCGCTGCAGGTAGGTCTGCACGCGCTTCTCGCGCACGAACTTCCAGCAGTCGTCGAAGCGCTTGTCGCCGGTGCGCTCGGCGAGCGCGTGGCCGACGTTCGCGAGCACCTCGATGTCGCCGCGCGTGTCGAAGAGGCGCGGCATCGGCGTCTCGGGGAAGACCGTGATGAACGGGTTGGTGACCGAGGCGCAGATGTCCGGGTACTTGAGCTCGGCCCAGGAGTCGACGGCGAACACGACGTCGGCCCACTCGCACGACGTCGACCACCACCACTCGTTGACGCAGATCATCTCGATCGTCGGCAGGACGTTGACGACCGTGTTGTAGTGCCACTTGACGTTGCCGAGGATCGAGTTCGCGTTCGCGAACCACATCGACTTCGTCGGCGTCGGGATGTGGCCCTTTCCGGTCAGCGTGCGGTTACCGACCTTCAGGATGTGGTGCTCGTGGTTGTAGTAGTGCGCCGACTCGGGCTTCCAGTACTGCTTGACGCGCGCCGGCTTCGACGGATCGAGCTCGAGGTCGAACGGGTTCTCGTTGATGTACTGCGGCACGCCGTTGAACAGCGAGACGCGGTAGTTGCCGGCGAACGAGCCGACGTTGCCGGCGAAGCGGCCGACGTTGCCGGTCAGCGCCGCGAGCAGGAAGATGTCGCGGTCCTTGTTGTCGTTGTTGAAGAACTGGTTCGGTCCCATGCCGACCGCGAACAGCGTCGTGCCGGGGTGGGCCGCGATGTCGCGCGCGAGGCGCTGCACCGCGTCCGCCGGCGCCCACGTCATGTCCTCGACGGTCTTCGGATCGAAGTGCGCGGCGTACTCCTTGACCAGGTCGAAGACCGGACGGCAGCGCACCTTGCTCCCGTCCTGCAGCGTGACCTCGACCGAGCCCTCGAGCAGCGCGTCCCTGGTCACGTCGGACTGCGCTCCCACGGCGTCGCGCACCAGGCGGCGCGGCGCCTTCGCCGCGGCGTCCCACCAGACGTAATCGCCCCACTCGGCGCGCAGCGCCGCGGGCAGGATCTGGTCGTTCTGCTTGCCCGGCGGCGGCGCCTTCTCGCCGGCGGGCAGGATCTTCGTCTGGTTCGTTAGCGTTGCCGGATCGCCGCCGAAGACGTCCTTCGCGCTCAGGTTCTTCAGCGTGTCCATGCGGACCAGGACCGGCAGGTCGGTCCACTGGCGCACGTAGTCGGCGTCGTAGAGCTTCTCCTGCAGCACGACGTTGGCGAGGCCGAGCGCCAGGGCCGGCGTCGTGCCGGGCCGAACGACGATCGCGTCGTCGGCCTTCGACGAGGTCGACGAGTACTCGCACGCGATGTTGACGATGCGCGTGCCCTTGAGGCGCGCCTCCGTCATCCAGTGCGCGTCGGGCATCTTGGTCGTCACCCAGTTCATGCCCCAGATGACGAGCGTGCGGCACAGCTCGACCGAGCTGAGATCGAACTCGACCGTCTGCTGGCCGGTCACCATCGGGTGACCCGGCGGCAGGTCGGTGTGCCAGGAGTAGTTGTCGAAGCCGCGCGCGCCCATCGCCTTGTCCGGCTCGACGCCGCGGATCTTCGCGTCGAGCAGCGCCATCGAGTTCGCGAGCCGGTACATGCCGAACACGCGCGTCAAGCCAAGAAGGGGCATGCCGCCGCGGAACTTGAGCACCTGCGTGCCGACGCCCTGCGTCGCCGCGACCACCTCGTCCTGGTAGCCCTGCGCGTGCAGCAGCCTCTGGCCCGCCTCGCCGTTGTAGGTCTCGGTGATGTTGACCAGCGCCGCGGCGACGATCGCCGCCGCCTCCTCGTGCGTGACGCGCAGCCACTCGTCGCGCGCGCGCTGGAACATCTCCTTCGGCGGACGTCCGTTCTCGTCGCGCGGGAAGCCCGCGTCGACCCACTGCTTGAAGCCCTTGCGCACCATCGGGTGGCGCACGCGCCGGTCGCCGTAGAAGCGGCGCGTGAGCGCGAGCCCCTTCTGGCAGACGCGCGGATCCCAGCGGTGCGACGCCTTGTTGCCGTCGAGATCGGTCGCCTCGCCGTAGCGCATGGTCGGCCCGATGCGCGTCACCACCCCCGAGCGCACGTACGCGTTCAGGATGCAGTTGTGCGTGTCGTTGGGCGCGCACAGGAAGGTGAATTTCGAGTCCGTCTTCCAGAGATCGCGGTAGGCGTTCTCCCAGTCGCGGCTCGGGTAGCGCGCGAGGGGGTTCTCGACCGCGTCGAGGCCCCACGCCCGCGTCGCCGACTGCACGAACGCTCCGAAGCCGAGCGCGCTCGCCCCCTCGAGGAACTGGCGCCGCGACAGGCCGTTGGATTTCATCTCGGGTCCTCCCAGCTGCGCAGGTACGTCGCGATCGCGACGATCTCGTCGTCGGCGAGCACGCGGTGCGCGGGCGATGCCGAGCCGAAGGCCGGCATCGAGGTGCCGCGGCGGCCGCGGCGGATCGTCTCGACGAGGTAGGTGTCGCTCGCGGCGGCGAGGAAGCGGCGGTTGGCGAGCGCCGGGCCTTCCTTGCCCTCGCCGTTCGCGCCGTGACACGACGCGCACGACTCCGCGTACAGGCGCGCGCCGGTGGTCGCGTCACCGCCGAGCCAGCGCAGCGGCTGCGCGTCGACCGGGGCGTCGACGCCACCGGCGAGCGTCCGCAGGTGCGCGATCACCGCGTCGATCTCCTCCGGACGCAGGCCACCGGATCCCTCGCCCCACGCCGGCATGCGCCGTCCCGGACGTCCGTGCGTGATGGTCTCGCGCAGGAAGCGGTCGGACGCGACGGCGAGGAAGTCGGGATTCGCGACGGCCGGGAACGCCGCCGCGCCGCCGTAGCGCATGCCCTCGCCCGACGGACCGTGGCAGGCCGCGCAGAACGTGCCCCAGAGGGTCGCGCCGTCGGCCGCGAACTCGCGCTCGCCGAAGCGCTCGGCGCGGATGCGGTCGCGCGGCCAGAACTTCTCCGGCCGGTCGCTGCGGCGCAGCGACAGCATGTAGAACGTCAGCAGGTCGACCTGCCTGTCGTCGAGGCCGAGGACCGGCATCCGCGAGCCCGGCACCACCGCCGCGGGATCGCGGAAGTGCGCGCCGAACCAGCTCGACAGCGTGTGCTCGGGCACGCCGTGGAAGCTCGTCTGTCCGGGGTCCTTGTCGCCGACGTGCGTGAGATCCGGACCGTCGTCGCCGCCGACGCCGGCGATCTTGTGGCAGCCCCGGCAGCCGAGCTCGTGAAAGGCCGCCTTCGCGGCGACGAGATCGGGCGCGCCGACGCGCGAGTCGAGGTAGGCGCGGATGACGTCGCGATCGTGCGCCGGGATCGGACCGAACGACGAGCGCCACGGCCCCTCGGTCGCGGCCTCGTGCCGCGCGAGATGCTCGTCGTACCAGCGCGGATCGACGCCGCGCGCCCCCACGCGGGACAGGTCGGGCGAAGGGATGCCGGCGGTGCCGGGACGCGTGGTGCCGCCGCGTCCGTCGAGCGCATGGCAGGCGAGGCAGTCGTTGCGCTCGAGCACGGCGAGGCCCTGCGCGAGATCGGCGCGCCGCGGCACGGCGACGTGCGTGTGGCAGCTGCCGCAGCCCGCCCACGCGTAGCGTGCCGGCAGCATCGGCTCCGGCCAGTGCGGCACGGTGCCGTGCGCATCGCCGGTCTCGGTCGCGCGCCCCTGACCGCCGTGGCAGGCGACGCAGCCGAAGTCCGCCGGATCGTGCGCGACGTCCGGGTGCGGACCGAGCACCGGGTCGCCCGCGATGCCGTGCTCGCCGGGCGCCATGCCGACGTGGCAGCTGATGCAGCGGTCGGTCGCGCCCAGCGCGGGCACGTAGCTCTGCCGCAGCTGCACCGCGAACGCGGCCGCCTGCTCGGGCGCGAGCCGGGCCTGGTAGCCGCGCTGGATGCGGCGCCAGTCGCGGTCGACGTTCTCGCGCCAGATCGCGACCAGCAGCAACGCGAGCGTTCCGAGGCTCGCGACGAGGAGGAGGATCTTGTTCGCGCGCACGGCCGTTCCCTCAGTGCGCCGGCCAGTCCGCGGGCGACCAGAAGAAGTGCCAGTTCGGTCCGCGGAAGTGGACGCCGACGATGGTCAGCACGATGAAGCCGCACAGGAAGCAGGTGAAGAGCGCGAGCGCGCCGGCGCGCGTCGAGTCGTAGCGCTTGACGCACCAGAGCGACCAGACGGCGTACGCGAAGGCGAGCAGCGTTCCCGGATTGACGAACGTCACGACCAGCTGCGGGATGTCGGGGAACCACTCGCGCAGCCAGCCGAAGCGGATCGCCAGCGCCTCGATGCCGATCACCGTCGCGAGCCCGAAGACGGCCGAGCGCAGCACCAGCGGCAGGCCGCCCGGGCCGCCGAACCACTCGCCGGTGCCCTCGGTCTCGCGGTCGAGCAGCGGGATCAGCGTCAATCCCAGGATGACCAGCGTGGGCAGGCCCATGCCGCCCATGAACGCCGAGTACGCGACCAGCTCCTGCAGGCCGAGGAAGTACCAGGGCGCCTTGGCGGGATTCTCCGGCACGGCCGGATTGGCGAGCTCCTTGAGCGGCGCGTCGGAGTACAGCGCCAGCGCGAGGCACACCAGCACCGTGAGCATGAAGACCGCGAGCTCGGCGTAGAACAGGTGCGGCATCGCGGGCACGGTCTTCTCCGGCGCGCGCCCGACCGCCGGCGACGTGCCGCGCACCAGGGCCGCGAGCTGGTAGGTCTTGCGAGGCGCGTCGGTGAACACCGGCTGCACCGGAACCGGCGAGTCCGCGACGCGCAGGTCCGCGTCCGCGGGCCGCGCGAGCCCGCCGTCCTTGCGGATGCGCCAGAAGTGCACGCCGAGCAGCACGCCGAGCAGCAGAGGCAGCACCATCACGTGCAGCAGGTAGAAGCGGATCAGCGCCTCTTCGCCGATCTCCTCCGAGCCGAGCAGGATGAACTTCACCATGCCGCCGGGATCGAAGTGCGACGTCCAGCCGAGCGCGTCGGTGATCTCGCGCGGCGACTGCGCGATGTTCGCGCCGATGGTGATCGCCCAGTACGCGAGCTGGTCCCACGGCAGCAGGTAGCCGGTGAACGAGAGGCCGAGAGTCAGGACCAGCAGACCCATCCCGATCACCCAGTTGAACTCGCGCGGCTTGCGGTACGACGCCGTGTAGAAGATGCGCGCCATGTGGGCGAACACGACGAACACCATCACCTGCGCCGCCCAGCGGTGGATGTTGCGGATGAGCTTGCCGGTCGGGACGACGAAGTGGATGTCCTTGACGGACCAGTACGCCACCTCGGGGTACGGCTTGTAGTAGAACATCAGCAGGATCCCGGTGCCGAGCGTCACCAGGAACGCGGACAGCGCCGCGATGCCGAGCCCCCACGTGGTGCTCCAGCGGAACGTCCACAGGTGGACGCGCACGCTGTGCAGGTGCAGGAAGAGGTTGCCGAACACGAACGACGAGCGCGCGCGGTCGGTGGTCGGCGCACCGGTGCGCGACACCGCGCCGCGCAGCGTCTGCGGCAGCGTGCGCAGGTTGGTGCCGAAGCGCTGCAGGCCGGTGGCGCTCACGTCGTCACCTTCGTTCCCGGCGCGACGGTCTGGCTCTCGTCGACGAGGTAGCTGCCGCCTCCCGCGGACGATACCGCGAGCCACGGCAGCGCCTTCGGCGCCGGCCCCTTCGTCACCGCGCCGTCGAGCTTGAACTGCGAGCCGTGGCACGGGCACGCGAAGCCCGCGCCCTCCTGCTTGACGATGCAGCCGAGGTGCGTGCAGACGGTCGACAGCGCCCACACGCCGCTCGCGTCGCGGAACACCGCGACCGAGCGGCCCTGCGGCACGAACGGCTCGCCGGCGGCCAGCGTCTCCGGCAGCGTGACGCGGAACTTGCGCGACGGCACCGGCACCACCGCGGCGCGCGGCAGGCGAAGGGCGCCGACCGCGGCGACCGCGAGCGCCGCGACCGCCGACCACAGCGCGGCGAGGCCCAGGAAGTCGCGGCGCGCCACCGGTGGTGGCGCGAGGCGCGAGCCGGCCGCTGCGGGAGCGTCGTCTGCCGATCGGGTCTGGCTCATGCGTGGCTCCACTCGGTCGTGAAGCGGACGCGCTCCATCTCGATCGCGTCCGCGGGACAGCGCATCGCGCACAGGGCGCAGCGGATGCAGCGGTCCTCGTCCTTCAGGATGGCGGTGATCTCGAGAGCGTCGTCCGCGCACGGCGCACCGTCGTGCGCGAGGCTCGCCGCGAGCACGGCATCGATCTCGGGAGTCGGCTCGAGGTCGGCGAGACGCGCGAGCTTCAGGCAGGACGTGGGGCAGACGTCGACGCATCCGCCGCACAGCACGCAGCGCGTGCCGTCGAACACCGGCGCGACGCCGCAATCGAGACAGCGCGACGCTTCGCGCCGTGCGAGCGCCTCGTCGAAGCCGCGCTCGACGGACGTTCCCGGCTCGCCGAGCCGCTCCGCGACCGACCGCGTCGGGACCTCCTGGCGCGGCACCGACTCGTACTGCTGCTCGCGCCGGTACCGTTCGAGCGGCACGTGCACCTCGACGGCGCGCGGCTGCAGCCGGCTTCCGGTGACGAACTCGTAGACCGAGCGCGCCGCACGCTTGCCGGACGCGACCGCATCGATGAGCAGCCGCGTGCCGTGCGCGAGATCGCCGGCGACGAACACGCCCGGCGCGCTGCTGGCGAGCGTCGCGGCGTCGACCTTCGGCCAGCCGGGGCGGAGCTCCTCGACGTCGCCGCCGCCGTCGGCGAGGAACGACAGGTCCGGCGCCTGCCCCGCCGCGATCAGCACCGTGTCGCACGGGATCACGTGGCGATCGGCGTCGTCGAAGACCGGCGAGAAGCGGCGCTGCTCGTCGTACACGCGCAGGCAGCGGCGGACCTCGACCCCGGTCACGCGACCGTCCTCGTCGCGCCGGATCTCGACCGGGCCGAAGCCGCTCCAGCGCTCGATGCCCTCCTCGTCGCCCTCGACGATCTCGACGGTGTCGGCCGGCATCTCCTCGAGCGTCTCGAGCGACACGAGGTGCACGCGGCGTCCGCCGATCAGGCGTGCCGCCGTGCGTGCGGCGTCGAGCGCCGCCTGCCGCACGACGGTGCGCGCGACGTCGTAGGCGACGTTGCCGCCACCGATCACGACCGCCTCCCGGCCGAGGTCGAACGGCTCGTCGAGAGCGACCGCGCGCAGGAGGTCGACGCCACCGTACACGCGGGGACCGCTCTCCCCGGGCAGGCCGAGCGCGCGCGGACGCTTCGCGCCGACGGCGATGACGACCGCGGCGAAGTCGCGGCGCAGCGCGGCGAACGAGACGTCACGCCCGATCGCGACCCCGGTGCGGATCTCGACCCCGAGGGCCTCGATCACCGCGACCTCCTCGCGGATCACCTCGCGCGGCAGGCGGTACGACGGAACGCCGAGCGCCAGCATCCCGGCCGCGATGCGCTCGATCTCGAACACCACCGGACGGAAGCCCATCAGCGCGAGGTCGTGCGCCGCCGAAAGACCTGCCGGTCCGGCGCCGACGATCGCCACCGGCGTCCCGTCCACGGGACGGAAGCCGCCGCGCGCGCACGCACGCACCAGCGCCGCCATCTCTTCGGGTCCGGCGCACACCTTCGGGTCGTGGCCGTGCAGGGCGTCGAGCGTCGCGCGCGCGCCGCGCGCCTCGGCGCCGAAGCTCTCGCAGGCGAAGCGCTTCAGCGCGCGGATCGCGATCGGCTGATCGGTGCCGAGATACGATCCGTCCGGCGCGATGCGCGGGATGCGGCCGCGCCGGCAGGCGGCCTCGCACGGCGCACCGCAGATCCGCCCGCAGATCGAGGCGAACGGATTCGGGCCGCGGGCGATGAGATACGCCTCCGCGATCCGCCCCTCCGCGATCGCGCGCACGTAGCCGCGCGCGTCGGTGTGCACGGGGCACGCGACCTGACAGGAGATCAGCTGCCGATGGTGGCTCTCGTCGGGAACGTCGACGTCCAGACGAGGGGTTCCGGGAATGGCGGCCACGGCGTCTGCCAGAGCAACGCTCATGCCCCGACGAACCGCCGATCATCGCCGCTTATGCGCCCGATTTGTCGCTTCCAAATAGCGACATTGAGAACCCGGCCGGCTCGCGTTCCCGCGGCTGGGAACTCCGGGCGCCGGGAGTCTGCCCGTCATCTGGACCGTCGTCGGCCCGTCAGAGGACGACGCCCGCCGCGTCTTCCTCCCGTCGTGATCGGCGAAGCCGGTGCGGACGTCAGTGCCTCGCGTGGCTGCAGATCCCGGCCCCGCCGAGCGCCGCGAGATAGGCGAGCGGCTGGTCGGGATCGAACGTGCGTCCGTCGAGGAACGCGTCCGCACCCATCACGATCGGTGACGTCGCCGCGCCGAGCAGCCACGGACCGTCGTGGACGCCCTCGTCCTTCGCGTCGATCAGCGGCACCGGAATCCCGAGCGGGGCCGCGGCCTCGCGGTACACGTCGCAGCGGTAGACGGCGGCACTCACCGCGGCGAAGTCGACGGGCGACTCGATCTGTCCCCAGCGCAGCATCTGGGTCAGGAACCAGACCGCGTGCGAGCGCCACGGAAAGGTCGCGGCACCGCGAAAGAAGGTACCCGCGCGCGACGACGGCTCGTCCCCGGGACGCACGGCACCCGCGAGCGCGCGTTCGATGACCTCGACCGGGGCGTCGACGTGGCTCTCGCCGGCGATCACGTGCAGCGTCTCGAGGTGGTTCTCGGGTCGGTCGATCCAGCGCGCGGCGTCGACGATCGCACGCACCAGCGCGCGATGCGTGTGCGGGTGGCGCTCGGCCCAGGCGCGCGTGACGCCGAGGACCTTCTCCGGCGCGTTGTTCCAGACGTCGTACGAACGCACGACGGTGTTCCCGCAGCCGAGGTGGGCCGCGTGCGCGCCCCACGGCTCGCCGACGCAGTAGCCGTCGATCGTGCCGTCGGCGAGCGCCGCGACCATGGCGCTCGGCGGCAGGATGCGGATCTCGACGTCGCGGTCCGGGTCGATGCCGCCGGTCGCGAGCCAGTAGCGGAGCTCGTAGTTGTGCGCCGAGAACGGGTACACCACCGCGAACACGAGCGGCGGCCGCCCGCGACGGCGCCCCTCCTCGATCACCGCCTGCAGCGCGCGTGCCGGCATGGGGTCCTGCCGCGCCGCCTGCGAATCGGCCTCGCGCATGCGGCGGTGCAGGTCGGTCGACACCGTGATCGCGTTGCCGTTGAGACCGAGCGACAGCGCGGTCACCATCGGCACCGCGCGTGCGCCCGCGCCGAGCGTCGCCGCGAGCGTCATCGGCGCGAGCATCTGCGCCGCGTCGAGCAGGCCGGCCTCCAGATTGTCGCGCACGTTCGCCCACGAGCGCTCGCGCGACAGCGTGACGTCGAGGCCGTGCCTGCGGAAGAAGCCGCGCTCCTTCGCGACGACCAGCGGTGCCGCGTCGAGCAGCGGGACGAAGCCGAGCCGGAGCGTGCTCTTCTCGAGATCCTCGTCGGCAGCCGCCCAGTCGGCGGATCGGATCGTCAGCATGCGCGTGTCCTCTTCACAGGAGCGTCGCCATCTCGATGACGTTGCGCGCCACGTCGGCGAGGCGCTGGCCGCGGCTCATCGCCATCTGCCGCAGCATCCGGTACGCGTCGTCCTCGCTGCAGCCGCGGCGCTGCATCAGGATGCCCTTCGCGCGCTCGACGAGCTTGCGCTCCGCGAGCGAGTTGCGCGCCTCGTCGAGCTCGATCCTGAGGCTCTGAAAGGCGCGGAAGCGCGCCAGCGCGACCTCGACCACCGGACGAACGCGCTCCGGGCTGGCGCCCTTGACGACGTACGACGCGACGCCGGCCTCGACCGCCGCGCGGATCGACGCGCTGTCGCTCTCGTCGACGAACATCACGATCGGCCGCGGCTGCTCGAGGAACACGCGGCGCGAGTCCTCGAGGATGTCGCGGTCGGGCGAGTCCATGTCGACGATGATGACGTCGGGCTCGAGCTCGCGGACGCAGCGCAGCAGGTCGAAGCTTCCGGACGGCGGCGTCAGCGCGACGTACCCCTCGCGCTCGAGTGCCTCGCGCAGCGCGTGCGACCGGTCGACGGTGCGGTCGACGATCAGGACGCGGAGGTCTCGCGGCGACGGAGAGGGCGGGACCTTCTGTGTGACCTGGGACAAATGGTGCCTTCCCGCGACGTCCTGCGACCGGCTCGACGCCAGCGACACCCCGTCCTTTGCAAGGCTTGCGCCACCGGCACGCAGCCGCGAAGCGCCGTCGCCCGAGCGCGCGGCGCGCGCGCGAGCGCCTCCGAGCCCAAACGGTGAGCACGCGGTGCCTGCTTCTCGCGCGCCGGTTCGCCCGTCCGGAATCGGCGCGCTATACGCGGTCGCCATGCAGAGCGGGTCGCGGCCGGTGGCAACGGAGGTGCGCGCGCTCGCGCTGCCGGACGTCGCCGCGTGGTCCACGGCGGTGCTCGCGCCGTGGCTGCTCGGACGCGGCATGCTGCTGCTCGTCGCGTCGAGCGCGGCACGCTACCGCGGCAAGACGTTTCTCGCCGGCTACGCGGTCTGGGACGGCGCCTGGTACGCGCAGATCGCGCGCGACGGCTACGGCTTCACCTCGGTGCGCGGCGAGATGCCGTGGCCGTTCTTCCCGCTGTTCCCGGCGGTCCTGAACGTCGGCGAGCGGCTCGGCGTTCCGGCCGCGGCGACCGGATTGATCGTCAATCACCTGGTCCTGCTGCTGGCGATGACCGGCGTGTGGGCGATCACGGCCGCGCACGGCACGCGCCGCGAGGCGGCTCTGGCGTCGTGGTCGCTGGGGCTCTTCCCGGGCACGGTCGCGCTCACCCTGCTCTATCCCGACGCGCTCTTCCTCGCGTGCGGCGTGTGGGCCTTCCTCGCGATCGAGCGCGGACGCGACACGACCGCGGCGCTGCTCGGTGCGGTCGCCGCACTCGTCCGGCCGAACGGCGCGGTGCTCGCGGCGAGCCTCGGCGCCGCCGTCCTGCTCGCGGGCGGGTCCTGGCGGCGCGCGGCGGGCGTGGTCGTGCCGGCCGCCGCCTGCGTCGCCGCGTGGCTCGCCTTCCTCTGGCTGCGCGCCGGCGACCCGCTCGCCTTCGTGCACGCCAAGGCCGCGTGGCACGAGGTCACGCTGGTGTCGCTGCTCTCGGGCGCCGACTCGCTGCCGAAGCTCGACGCGGCCCCGCTCGTTCTCGCCGTGCTCGTCATCGGGCTCGCGTGGCGGCGCCTGCCCGCCGGCTGGCTGGTGCTCGCGGCGCTCACGCTGCTGCCGTCGCTCGGGCTCGGCATCCTCGGCATGCCGCGCTACACCGCCGCCTGCTTCGTGGTCTTCGTCGCGGGCGGCATGGCGCTCGCGCGTCTGCCGCGCGGCGCCGTCGCCGCGATCCTCGCGGCGTTCGCCTTCGGGCTGCTGTCGCTCGGCGTGCGCGTGCTGCGCTCGGAGCACATGCCGTGACGCAGGAGGGACGCGCAGGAGATCCATCCTCGACGCCCGACGCGGACTTCACGGCCTGCGCCGCGCGCTTCGCCGGACGCCGCTGCCTCGTCACCGGCGGGCTCGGCTTCATCGGCTCGAACCTCGCGCTGGCGCTCGCGTCGGCGGGCGCGCACGTGAGCGTCGTCGACGCGCTGATCCCGTCGCACGGCGGCAACCCGCACAACATCGCCGACGCCGCACGGCCGATCGAGCTCGTGGTCAGCGACATCGCGGACGCGACGCGCACGGCACCGCTGCTGCGCGACGTCGACTACGTCTTCAACCTCGCCGGCCAGATCAGCCACCTCGACTCGATGGAGGACCCGCTCACCGACTTCGACCTGAACGCACGCGCGCACCTCGCGTTCCTCGAGACGCTGCGCGCGGTCGGCGGCAATCCGGTCGTGGTCTACTCGTCGACGCGCCAGCTCTACGGGCGTCCGCGCTATCTGCCGGTCGACGAGGAGCACCCGGTGCAGGCGGTCGACGTCAACGGCATCTCGCAGTACGCCGGCGAGCAGTTCCACCTGCTCTACGCGCGCGTGTACGGGCTGCGCGCCTGCTCGCTGCGCCTGACGAACGTCTACGGGCCGCGCATCCGCATCTCGCCGAGCCGCCAGGGCGTGCTGGGCGTGTTCCTGCGCCGCGTGCTCGACGACCAGGCGATCACGGTCTACGGCGACGGCGCGCAGGTGCGCGACTTCCTCTACGTCGACGACGTCGTGGAAGCGCTGCTGCGCGCCGCGCTGTGCGAGGCGGCGGTCGGCGCGGTGTTCAACGTCGGACACCACGAGACGCTGTCGCTGCGCGAGACCGCGGAGATCATGACGCGCGTCGCCGGCAGCGGACGCGTCGAGCTGGTGCCGTGGCCGCGCGAGCGCGCCGCGATCGACATCGGCGACTTCGTGAGTGACTTCGGCGCGGCGCGCCGGGTGCTCGGCTGGGAGCCGCGCACCGCATTCGCCGACGGCATGCGGCAGACGATCGACTTCTTCCGCGCACACCGGGAATGGTACCGATGACGCCGACGCTCTCGCACGAGTGGTACCGATGACGCCGACGCTCTCGCACGAGTGGTACCGATGACGCCGGCCATCCCGATCGTCGATCTCGCACGGCGGCACGCGGCGCACGCGCACGAGTTCGACGCCGCGATCGCGCGCGCGCTGCACTCCGGACGCTGGCTGCTCGGCCCCGAGGTCGAAGCGCTCGAGGCGGAGCTCGCGGCGTGGTCCGGCTACGCGCACGCGGTCGGCGTCGGCTCGGGCACCGACGCCCTGGTGCTCGCGCTGCGCGCGGCGGGCATCGGCCCCGGCGACGAGGTGCTGGTGCCCGCGTTCACCGCGGTGCCGACGGTCGCCGCGGTCTGCACCGCTGGCGCGACCCCGGTGCCGGTGGATGTGGATGCCGCCACCGCGGCGATCGATGCAGACGCGGCGCGCTCCGCGTGCACGCCGCGCACGCGCGCCGTGATCCCGGTGCACCTCTACGGACGCCCGTGCGACGTCGAGCCGCTGCGCGCGCTCGGACTCGTCGTCATCGAGGACGCGGCGCAGGCGCACGGTGCGCTCGAGCACGGCAGCAGTCGCGCGGTCGCGACCAGCTTCTACCCGACCAAGAACCTCGGCGGCATCGGCGACGGCGGCGCCGTCCTCACCGACGACGCGCAGCTCGCCGCGGACATCCGGCTGCTGCGCCACCACGGCATGCGCGAGCTGTACGTCCACGAGAGGGTCGCCACGAACTCGCGCATGTCGGAGGTCGAGGCGGCGGTGCTGCGCGTCGGGCTCGCACACCTGCCCGCGTGGAACGAGCGCCGCCGCGACGTCGCGCGACGCTACCGCGAGGCCGCACCGCACCTCGCCTGGCACGCGGATCATCCGCGCCACGTGCACCACCTGTGCGTGCTGCGCATCGCCGACCGCGCGGCCTTCGCGCGATCGCTTCCCGCGGCGACCGCCGTCCACTACCCGCTCGCGGTCACGCAGCAGCCGGCCTACCGGCACTTCACGCGCACCGCGTGCCCGCGCGCCGAAGCATGGGCCACCGAGTGCTTGACGCTGCCCTGCTTCCCCGAGCTGCGCGACGACGAGGTCGATCGCGTGTGCGAGGCGCTGGCCGCCGTTCCGTCCGATCGCGAGCCCCTGTCGTGACCGGGCGCGACCGCTGAGCCGATCGCGAGCGAACGATGCGGCGTGACGAGTACGAGCGCATCGCGGCCGTCGAGGCCGCGCACTGGTGGTACGCGGCGACGCGCGCGCTGCTCGAGCAGACGCTCGCACCGCTGCTGCCGCCGGGCGCGCGCGTGCTCGACGCGGGCTGCGGACCGGGCGCCACCGGCAGCTGGCTCGCGCGCCACGGACGCCTCGTCGCGGCCGACGTCGAGCCGCTGGCGCTGCAGCTGCACCGCGCGCAGGGCCACGAGGCGCTGCTCGCCGCCGCGACGCTCGAGCACCTGCCGTTCGCCGACGCGAGCTTCGACGCGGCGCTGTGCGTGACCGTGCTCTACCACGAGCAGATCGCCGATCCGCGCGTCGCCGTGCGCGAGCTGGCACGCGTCGTCAAGCCGGGCGGCGTGCTGTGCCTGCTGGAGCCCGGCGTGCGCCGGCTGCGGCGCGCGCACGACCGGATCACGCACACCGCGCGCCGCTTCGCGCGCGCCGACCTCGCGGCCCTGCTCATCGACGCGGGGCTTCGTCCGCGGCGCGTGACCGGCGCCTACGCGTTCCTCGTGCCGCCGGCGCTGGTGAAGGCCGCGCTCGAGCGCGAGGAGACCGCGAGCGATCTCGACACCGGACAGGGCCTCGCCGGAACGATCCTCGGCGGCGTCGCGGCGCTCGAGCGGCGCTGGCTGCGCACGCACGATCTCCCGGGCGGCCTGTCGATCCTCGCGCTCGGCGTCAAGTAACGCGCCGCGCGACCACCCTCACGGCGTCGGGGTCGGCTCTTCGGTCGGCGTCGGATCCGGCGTCGGATCGGGGCTCGGCGTGGGATCCGGCGTGGGGTCGGGACTCGGTGTCGGATCGGGCGTCGGGTCCGGGCTCGGCGTGGGATCGGGCGTCGGGTCGGGCGACGCCGTGGGATCCGGCGTCGGAGCCGGCGTCGGATCCGGGCTCGGCGTCGGACCGGGGGTCGCGGTCGGCTCGTCCGTCGGCGTCGGATCGGGTGTCGCGGTCGGCTCGAGCGTGGGCGTCGGCGCGGGAGATTCGGTCGGATCGTAGGTCGGCGTGACCTCGGGCGTCTGCGTCGGCGACGGAGTGGGCGTCGGCGTCGGGTGGTACGTGATCGTCGGGGTCGGCGACGGGCTCGGGCTCGGCGTGGGCGACGGCGTCGGGACGAGCGTCGGCACGCTCTCGAGGTAGTGGCCCTGGTTGCCCATGCGGACGCCCATCGTCGCGAACTTGCGCCCGCCCGAGTCGAGCACGTCGACGCGACGCACCTCGACGTGGTCGGTGGACAGGATCGCGAGCTGCTTGCCGGGACGTCCGTTGGGACGCGACTTGCCGCTCTGCACGTCGAACGACACCGTGTCGACCAGCCACGGACCGCCGTTCACGGAATACTCGATCTCGGCGCGGTTGGCGGCGTTGTTGAGGCGCGAGTTGGTCGCGCGCGAGCGGAGCGCGTCGAAGCCGATGGTCCACTTGCCGCTGCGCGACAGGATGGTGTCGCCGCCGCGCGTGAAGCCGACGTCGCTCAGCGTGTCGACCACCCACACCAGCGGCGAGGAGAACACGTCGCGGCCGCGCGCGCCGATGTCGCTGCCGAGGACGGCGTAGGTCTGTCCGTTGCCGTCGAGGACGCGGACGTTCGAGATCTCGAGCTTGTCCTGGTCGCGCACGCCGAAGGCGAGGCGCCAGACCTCCTTGTCGCTGTCGATCGGGTAGACGACGCCGATCGTCGGGACCCCGTTGATGCGGAAGTCCATGCTCAGCTTGCCGTTCTGCGGATGGCCGGGGAAGTCGAGCTCGACCCAGCCGCCGCGGCTCGGCCGCACGTTCAGGTAGCCGCCGCCGGTGCCGACGACCCGCACGAGGTTCGCCTTGACGTTCGAGCGGTGCGCGCGCGCCGCCGACGGCACGAGAACCACGGCCGCGGCGAGCGCGAGCCAGACGAAGCGGCGGCCCAGTCTGCGGCAAGACATCGACCGCATGGTTACGTCAGCGGACCGACGCCACGCAACCGAGTTTTGCGCTCTACGAGGAGCTTGCGCTGGCGGACGTCAGCGAGCGCCGTCGCGTTCGGCGCGCCGGCGCTCGGCATCACGATATGCGGTCTCGGCGAACCGTTCGCCGAATGCGACCTCGCCGGGGCTCCGTCCGTCGACGTGCCCCATGATGCCCTTGTAGAGCCGGTAGCCCAGCAGGCCGAGCACGCGGTCCGGCAGCCGGGCCGCGACCTCGCGCGGGATGCCGAGGTACGGGTTCTGCTGCTGCCGGACGAAGCCCGGGCAGTACTGCACGTTCACGCCGCAGCGCCACTCGTCGGCCGTCGTGTTGGCGCCGCCGCCATGCCACAGGCTGCCGTGGAACACCATCACGCTGCCGGCCGGCATCTCGAGCTTGCGCACGTCCACGTCCTCCGGCGCGTCCGGATCGCCGGGCGCCTGCGGCCACAGGTGCGAGCCCGGCACGTACCACGTGCCGCCGTTGGCCGCGGTGAAGTCGGTGAGCGCCCACATCGACGTGACCATCATCGGCGCGTGCGGACGCTTGAGGTGCCGCGACATCACGATGTCGTCGCCGTGCAGCGGCTGCGGATCCTCGCCCGGTCCGATGTCGATCGCGGTCATGCCCGAGAGCAGGCAGCCGCGGTCGAGCAGGCGCTCGACGATCGGCAGGATCGACGGGTGCGCCGGCATCTCCGCGAAGATCGGGTCCTTCGCGAGCAGGTTGTACATGCGGCGCGTGGCCTTGCCCTCGGCCGCGGTGTTGCGCGGCTCGACGCCGAGCTCGCGCTCGAGGCGGCGGATCGCGTCGCGCAGCGCCGCCGTCAAGTCGGGATCGACCGCGTCGCGGACGACCGTGTAGCCGTCGCGCGCAATGCGCTCGAGATGCGCTTCGAGGCCGTCGTCGTCGGTCGCTGCCGTCTGCACCGTTCCTCCTCGCGAGAACGCGACCATGCCGCCGCGGCCCGTCCGGCGCAAGCCACGGCGCCGGATCGACGCTCCGGCCGCAGGCACGGGCTCGCATCCGCGCGCGCGATCGCGCATGGTGCGAGGTCGATGTCCGAGCCGCTCGATGCTCTCCTCGACAACGCCGTCTGGCACGCGCTGACCGGTCCCCTCGCCCGCTTCGCGACGGGAACGCCGCCGGCGCTGCGCTTCCCCGACGACGTCGCACCGTTCGGCGCGCTGCCGGACACGGTGAACGACGCGGCGTGGGACGCGGCGCGCGTGGCCGCAGGACCGGGAGGCATCGCGGTTCTCTTCCGGCATCCGCTCGACGCGCCGCCGGGGTGGGAGGTCGTCGCGCGGATGCCGTGCGCGCAGATGACGTACGACCGTCCAGCACCGCCCGCCGGCCCGGAGCTCGACGCACCGCCGGTCACGCTCGGCGCGGACGACGCGGCGGAGATGCAGGGACTGGTCGCGGCGACGCGCCCCGGCCCGTTCGGACCGCGCACGCACCAGCTCGGACGCTATGTCGGCGTGCGCGACGGCGGACGTCTGGTCGCGATGGCGGGCGAGCGCCTGCGCGTCCCGGGCGCCACCGAGATCAGCGCCGTGTGCACCGATCCCGCGTACCAGCGGCGCGGGCTGGCGGCGGCGCTCGTCCGCGGGCTCGTCGGCGAGATCCTCTCGCGCGGCGAGCGTCCGTTCCTGCACGTCGCCGACGACAATCACGGCGCACGTCGCGTGTACGAGGCGCTCGGCTTCACGGTGCGCGCACGCATCGACGCGCTGATCCTGCGCACGCCGGGCTGAAGCCGCGGAGTGCGGCTACTGCCGCGCGCCGCTTGACGCGACCGGTTTCCGGCTTGGGTCCGGCCGATCGTCGATGATAAGCCCGGCGCCATGTCGTCCTCGCTGTCGCGCCGTGCGCTTCTCCGTCTGCTGAGCCTCGGCCCCGTCGCGTCGGCCCTGCCCGCCTGCGGCGGCGGCGGCGGCGCGAGCGGTGGCGAGGGGAGCGGCGGTGACGCCGGACGCGTGCTGGTGATCGGCGCCGGCGTGTCGGGACTCGCGGCCGCGAGCGCTCTGCGCGCGGCGGGACGCGAAGTGGTCGTGATCGAGGCGCGCGACCGCATCGGCGGCCGCACCTGGACCACGGACTTCGGCGGCGCGCCGGTCGACCTCGGTGCCGCCTGGATGCACAGCACCGACGGCAACCCGGTCGCCGACTTCGCGCGCCGCAACGACATCGGGTGGCGTCCCGCCGAGGTGATCGACGAGACCATCGCGGCGTACGACCCGCACGAGGGCTTCGTGTCGCTCACCGACCTGGTCGAGTACGTCGCGGCGACACAGAGCGGCTTCGAGGAGTCGGTCGGCGATCTGCGCAGGGCGCTCGGACCGGGCGCGAGCCTCGCCCCCGCGATCGACCTGTACCTCGATCGCATCGGGCTCTCCGGTGCGCGCCGCCGCTGGGCCGACTTCGGCATCCGTCAGGGCATCGTCGAGCTCTTCTACGGCGGCCCCGCCGACCTCACCTCGCTCGACGCGATCTTCGAGGACTCGGAGTTCGAGGGCGGCAACCAGTTCCCCGACGGCGGCTACACGCGCGTCGTCGCGGCACTCGCGAGCGGGCTCGACGTGCGCACCGGCGAGGTCGTCGAGACCATCCGCCGCGACGAGCGCGGCGTCACCGTCGAGACGTCACGCGCGACCCACCGCGGCACGCACGCGATCGTGACGCTGCCGCTCGGCGTGCTGAAGTCGGGCACGATCCGCTTCGAGCCCGAGCTCCCCGAGCGCAAGAGCAGCGCGATCGCGCGCCTCGACATGGGCAACTTCGAGAAGGTCGTGCTGCGCTTCCCGCGTCCGTTCTGGCTCGACGCCGGCAACCACACGACGGTCTGGTTCTCGGACACCTACGGCGAGTTCCCGATCCAGTTCGACCTGTCGCGCTTCACCGGACGGTCCGACCTGCTGTGCTTCTCCGGCGGACGTTTCGCACGCTCGCTGGCCGACCGCAGCGACGACGAGGTCTTCGCGCGCGTGCTCGCGATCCTGCGCGAGGTGCGCGGCGCGTCGGTCCCCGATCCGGAGCTCGCGGTGCGCACGCGCTGGCTCGCCGATCCGTTCGCGCGCGGCTCGTACTCGTACATTCCGGTCGGCGCGACCCCGGACGACATGGTGGCACTCGGCGAGCCCGCGGACGCGCGCCTGCTCTTCGCCGGCGAGGCGACGGTGCCCGCCTACTACGGCACCGTCGCCGCCGCGATGATCTCGGGCCTCCGCGAAGCGGACCGGCTGCTGTCGTAACGAGGGGGCACGCGCCCCCTCGCCCCGTCAAGCAAAGCTCGCCGGGGCCGCACTCCCCGCGCTCGCTGCGCTCGGCCGCACGCTTCGCGTGCGGAGGCGGTTCACGCGCCTACCACAACTGGTCCGTGTACGTGTCGGTGCCGA
Organism: Binatia bacterium; assembly: GCA_046327915.1. Classification (GTDB taxonomy): domain Bacteria; phylum Desulfobacterota; class Binatia; order UBA12015; family UBA12015; genus VGTK01. Next base: position 66,346 of record JAXLXO010000026.1, read on the forward strand.
TGACGGTCGGCAGCCAGGGCGACGCGAACACGACCTTCGCGAGCCCCGTCGCCTCGACCTGCTTCGCGTAGTCGCGAAAGCGCTGCCAGCCGTTCGCGGCGGCCTCGTCGAGGAACCAGAGCTGCATGTCGAGGCGGTCGGTGTTCTCGACCTTCGGGATCGCCATCGGCGCCTCGCCCTGCGGGATCGGCGACCACGTCGAGCAGATCGCGGCCGGCGAGCCCTTCATGAACTTCGGCAGGATCTCGCCGCGCAGCTTCGCGTCGAGCGTCTCCTGCGCGACGCCCTCGTTGCGCAGGACGGCGATCATCGCGAGCCCCGGGAAGCGATGGTCGAGCGCCAGCGGCAGCGGCACCGGATCGTCGTCGCGGTAGTACGCCCAGTCGACGTTGTACATCAGCGTGTGCACGTGCGTGCGCTCGTTGAAGCCGCGGTCGTTCTTGTAGAGCCAGTGCGCCTGCGTGTTGCCCCACGCGCGCTGCTCGTCGAGCTTGCCCTCGTGGATCCAGTAGATCGCGACGTACGAGCCGGCCTTGACGCTCGGCTTCGCGAGCGGGCTGTCCTCGGGGAAGCGCAGCGCCTTCAGGTCGCGCGTCGCGACCCAGCGCGAGCCGGCGAAGAGCCACGGTCCGACCATGCAGCCGGCGTAAAAGTGGTCGCGCTCGTACCAGCGATTGTACGCCACCTCGTGTCCGGGCAGCGGATCGACCATCGTGAGCAGCATGCTGCCGACCTGGACCGGATAGTCCTTCATCTCTTCTCGACCTCTCTCGTTGGATTGACGCCGCGCGCGATCAGCGCAGCATGCGGCGGATGCCCGGGATGCCGAACGTCGCCTCGAACGGCGTCGAGGTCTTCTCGTCCACGACGCGGAAGCCGACGCCCTCGTAAGCGCGCTGTGCGGCGGTGTTGCCGATCAGCACCGCGATCTGGCTCTGCGCGTGGCCGCGCTCGGCGCCGCGCGCGAGGATCGCCTCGAGCAGCTGCTTCATGATCCCCCTGCCGCGGTATCGAGGCTTCGTCGCGACCCACTCGACGATCCAGTCCTCCTCCGCGGCCTCGGGAACGCAGGTGAGGAACGGCAGGATGCGCTCCTGCAGGGCACCCGCCTGAAGGTCGGTCCAGCCGATGGCGCGGAACGCCTCGTTCATCGCCGCGAACAGCAGCTCGCCCGCGGTGACGGACGGGTTCTCGTAGCCCGACAGTCCCGCCGCCGGCTCGCCGTCGACCTCCGCGATCAGGAAGTTCGACCAGTGGCAGAAGGAGCGCGCGTCCGCGCGGACGATCTTCTCGATCTGCGAGAGGCGCCACGCGTCGGAGCCGAGGAACACGAGATCCCAGAAGCCGTACGGCAGGTGCGAGCGCGCGGCCTCCTGCTGGACCCACGCGACCAACGGTGCGTCGGACTCGGTCGCGGGGCGGATGGTGGTGCTCATCCGCGGGATCATGCATGAGGCCGCGCCCGCCGCCAACCGCCCGCCGCCGGACACGACGGCTGGTTTGAACGGCCCCGCGTTACTGAAGGACGCCGAGCAGCGTCGCGTTGTCGCAGTCGGCGATGGCGGGGGCGTCGGCATCGCGTGCCACGAAGTGGTGGGTGTCGTTGAAGCGCACCGCGGCGCCGTCGAAGAGCGCACACACGCGTACCGAGCCCCACGTGAGCCGGACCGCGACCGCACCCTCGGGCGGGACCAGGTTCAGCAGCGACGACGCGATGCGCAGCTTCAAGACCGGTCCCGTGCGCAACACGACGGTGCGCACCCCATCCCCGGCTGCCGCCGTAGCGTGGTAGTTGAACACGACGGACTTCGGCGAGACCCGCGGCGTCAGCCAGCCCCCCGGCAGACGGCCGGGGAGCGCACCACTCGGGACGATGTCGCCCTGGCCGCCACCGAACACCGTGATGCCCAGCCCGGCGAGGGACGGGTCATCGGGTCCATCGACGGCCGGTACGGGGATCGCCGGGTCGCGCAGCTCGATCGTGAGCGCACCGCTTCCGGCTTCGTTGTGGCGCAGCGTGAGCAGCTTGCCGGCAACCGGATAGTCGGTCGCAGAAGCCCGAGCCGCGCTCGCGACAACGGCTGTCGAGAGAACCAAGATCGCAATCCGTCGCGTCATCGTGCGCCCCTCCTGGACTTCCGGATTGTCAGAGCGCGCTCCTCGCTGTCAAGAAGATTGTCCCGCGCAGCCGAGAGAGAACGACCGCCGACCCGGCCAGCCGATCTCAGTCGAGCAGCGCGCCGCTCTCCACCCAGGTCTTCTCCAGACGCTCGAGGCGTCGCATCGCCTGCGACCGCAGCGCGTCGCCGACACCGGCGACGAACGCGTTCAGGAGTGCCACGATGCCGACGCTGCTGTCGAACGGACCGGCGGCGTCGGCGGCGACGGTGAAGACGTGCTGCGCACCGTCGGCGAGCGCCGACAGCGGACCGTCGCACAGCACGACGGCGCGCGCACCCGTCGCGGCGACGCGCCGCGACGCCGCGACGATCCAGCGCTCGTGGCGCTGCAGGTCGACGAGCAGCACCACGTCGCCGCGCCGGACGCGTGCCAGCTGGCTCACGACGCGGAACTCCGAGCCACCGATCAGGCGCACGCCATCGCGGATCAAGCCGAGGTCGACGGCGAACGAGGTCCCGACCGGCCGGCACTGCTCGCTCGGCAGGACGAACACGTCGCGGCGCAGGTCGGCGAGCAAGGCGACGGTCGCGGCGAAGGCTCGCGCGTCGACCGCCTCCAGCGTGCGCCGCACGTTGGCGAGCTCGACCTCGAGCACACGGGCGAGCACCGGCGCGGGCGACGCGCCGCGGATGCGCTCCACGGCCGGACGCAGGCGCTGCGACAGCCCGTCCCGCACGGCCGCCTGCAGTCCGACGAAGCCCGCGAAGCCGAGCCGCGTCGCGAGGCGCAGCACGGTCGGGCCGCTGGTGCCGGCCCGCGCCGCGACCGACGCGACGGTGCCGAAGGCGACCGCCTCCGGATCGGACGCGACCACGTCGGCGACGCGCCGCTCGCCGGGGCTTAGTCGCACCGACGCCGCGCGGATCCGTTCCGTAACGTTCATTCCGCTCATGTCGCTTGACTGGAACGCACGATACGATAGCTTTCGGCGCGCGGCAAACGGATCGGTGCCGCGAACTCCCGCATGTCCGCCACGCCGACCATCGAACGCATCGAGCTCCACGCGCTGCACGTGCCGTTTCACGCCGCCGTGCGCGAGACCATGGCGGCCGCCGCGGGCGGGCTCGGCATGGCGATCGCCGCCGAGGAGCCGTGGACCGGCGGCGACTTCGTGATCGCGCGGCTGGTCGCCGACGACGGCAGCGAAGGACTCGGCGAGGCGTTCGTGTGGCTGCCCGAGACCGGTGTCTCGCCCGCGCAGATCGTCGACGCGGTGCAGGGGGCGCTCGGCCGCTACGTGCTCGGCGCTTCGCCGTTCGCGGTCGGCGCGCTGCGCGACCGCATGGACGCCAACGTCGCGCGCAGCGAGGTCGCGAAGGGCCTGCTCGACATGGCGTGCTGGGACCTCATGGGCCGCATCGCGGGACGGCGTGCGTGCGACCTGATGGGCGGTGCGGCCGCGGACGAGCTGCCGCTCGCGGCGCTGATCCCGCTCGCGGGTCCGCAGTTCATGGTCGATCTCGCGCTCGCGTTCCGGCGCGGCGGCACCGCGAGCTTCCGGCTGAAGCTCGGCGAGAGCATCGTCCGCGACCGCGAGATCGTGGCGCTCGCGCGCGAGGCGCTGGGCGCCGACGCGCGACTCCGCGTCGACTACAACCAGGCCTACACCGCCGACGAGGCGGTGCGCGCGATCGACGCGATCGCCCCGTACGGCATCGATTGCGCCGAGCAGCCGGTGCGTGCCGACGACTGGCTCGGCATGGCGCGCGTGCAGCGCGCGATGAAGGTCCCGCTGATGGCGCACGAGGGCTGCTTCTCGCTCACCGACGTGACGGCCCTGGTCGAGCTCGGCGCGATCGGCGTGCTCGGCGTGAACGGCGAGCGCCCCGGCGGCATCACGCACGCGCTGCGCGCGATCGACTACTGCGCCCGGCGCGGCATGGGCACCGTGCTGCACAACCAGCCGCTCGGCATCGGCTCGGCGGCGCAGATCCACCTCGGCGCGGCGCGCGCGTCCGTGCTCGGTCACGCGATGGAGCTCTTCGGGCATGTCATGCTCGAGGACGACCTCGTCACGACGGCGATCGACTACTCCGGCGGGCGCGTGCGCGTGCCGGACGCGCCCGGCTTCGGCGTGACGCTCGACGAGGCGGCGCTCGAGCGCTACCGCGTCGCGGCGCCGGTGGTGCTGCGGCGATGAGTGCCGCAGCGGGTGCGGGCCGCGACGCCAGCGGCGACGCCGGCGTCCTCTACCGCGGCGGCGACGTGGTCACGATGGACGCCGCGCGTCCGCACGCGACGGCGCTCGCGACTCGTGCCGGACGCATCGTCGCGGTCGGCACGGAGGACGAGTGCCGCGCCGCGCTCGCGCTGGCCGGCACCGGCGAGCGCTCCGTCGAGGAGATCGACCTCGCCGGCCGCTGCGTCGTGCCGGGCTTCATCGACACGCACCTGCACCCGGTCGGGCTGCTGTACTTCGACCTGCACGCGGACCTGAGCCGCGTCGCGAGCATCGCGGAGATGCAGGACGTGCTGCGCGCGGCGGCGGCTGCGCATCCGGACGATCCCTGCGTGGTCGGTCTGCGCCTGCAGGACGAGAGCCTCGCCGAGCGGCGCCTGCCGACGCGCGGCGAGCTCGACGCGGTGTGCAGCGATCGCCCGGTCGTGGTCCTCGAGCACGACGGGCACAGCGCCGCGGGCAACTCGGTGGCGCTGGCGGCCGCGGGCCTCGACCGGATGACGAGCGATCCGCCGGGTGGACGTCTCGCGCGCGACGCGAGCGGACGCCCGTCGGGCGCGGCCTTCGAGAGCGCGGCGCAGATGCTGCTCGGCGCCGCGCCGTCGCCGTCGCTCGAGCGCTTCCGCGACACCGCGCGGACGACCTTCGCGCGCATGAGCGCGCACGGCATCACCAGCGCCGGCGTCGTCCTGCAGACCGACGAGGAAGGGCCCGGCGGCGCCGGAGCCGCGCTCGAGTCGCTCGGCTTCCTGATGCTGCTCGACGAGGTTCCGTTCGCGACCTACGCGATCCTCATCGGTCGCACCGTCGAGGCCGCGGTCGCGGCACGCGCGAGCGCGCTGCACGATCCGGCGGCGGGACGCCGCGTCGGCGGCTTCAAGATCTTCGCCGACGGCACCTTCGGCAGCTGCACCGCCTGCATGCGCGATCCGTTCTCTGACCGCCCCGGCGAGCGCGGCTTCCTGACGCTGCCCGAGGACGAGATCGAAGCCCGCATGCGCGCGGCGCACGACGCCGGGCTGCAGGTGTGCGTGCACGCGATCGGCGACGCGGCGGTCGAGCGCTGCGTCGATCTGTACGAGCGGCTGCTCGCCGAGGCACCGCGCCCGGACCATCGCCATCGCATCGAGCACGCGTCGATCGCCGATCCCGCGCTGATCGCGCGCATCGCGCGGCTCGGCATCGCGGTCTCGACGCAGCCGCTGTTCATCCACTCGGAGAAGAGCTGGCTCGAGCGGCGGCTCGGCGCCGAGCGTGCGCGGCACGTCTATCCGCTGCGCGCGTTCGCCGACGCGGGCGTGCTGGTCGGCGGGGCGTCGGACGCGCCGGTCGAGTCGACCGACGTGCTGCACGCGATCGCCTGCTGCGTGACGCGCGAGGGCTTCGTGCCGAGCCAGGCGCTGACGCCGCACGAGGCGCTCGCGCTGTTCACGCGCGACGCGGCCCGCGTGCAGTTCGAGGAGAACGAGAAGGGCACGCTGACACCCGGCAAGCGCGCCGACCTCGTCGTGCTCGAGGCGAATCCGCTCGCGGTCGCGCCGCACGAGATCGCCGCGATCCGGGTGCTGCGCACGGTCGTCGCAGGCCGCGTCGTGCACGACGTCGCGGCACGAGGAGAATCCCGGTGAGCACCTCGACCATCGCAGAGTCGTTCCGCGCGTCGTACGGCGACGCGCGCGGTCTCTTTCTCGAGAGCTGCGCGGCCTCCGGTGCGCGCGTCGCGTCGCACGCGCATCCCCTGCCCGGCCCGGACGGCGCCGCGCTGTCTCTCGACGAGGCGCGCTTCGGGCCCGACGACGCGCGCCGCGTGCTCTTCGTCGCGTCGGGCACGCACGGCGTCGAGGGCTACTGCGGCTCGGGAATCCAGAGCTTCCTGCTCGCCGACGGGCTCGCGTCGCGGCTGCCCGAAGGCGTCGCGCTGGTCCTCGTGCACGCGGTCAATCCGTGGGGCTTCGCGTGGACGAGGCGCGTGAACGAGGACAACGTCGACCTGAACCGCAACTTCCTCGACCACGACGCGCCGCACCCCGACAACCCCGACTACGATCGCCTGTACGACGTGCTCAACCTGCCGTCGCTCGATCCGGCCGCGATCGCCGACGGCATGGCGCAGCTGAAGCGCTTCGAGGACGAGCACGGCTGGGCCGCGATGTACCGCGCGCTGTCCGGCGGCCAGTACCGGCACCCGCGCGGCGTGCAGTTCGGCGGCACCGCGCCGACGTGGTCGAACCGCACCCTGCGCGCGCTGTGGCAGCGGCACGCCGGCGCGGCCGAGGTCGCGGCGTTCGTCGACCTGCACTCGGGTCTCGGACCGCGCGCGATGGGCATGCTGCTGCAGACCGCGCGCGAGGGCAGCACGGCGGACCTGCTCGCGCGCGCGTGCTGGCCGGACGTGATCCGCGCCGAGCCCGCGCAGGGCGGCGACGCGGCACTGGTGTCGGGGCTGATCGGACCGGCGTTCGTCGCGGCATTGCCGCACGTGGCGGCGGTCGGGCTGGTGCTGGAGTTCGGCACGCGCGAGCTCACCGAGGTCCTGCAGGCGGTGCAGGCCGACCACTGGCTCGACGCGCACGGCGTGCGCGACTCGGATCAGGGCCGCGCGATCGCGCGCCGCATGCGCGACGCCTTCTTCCTCGACGACGCCGACTGGCAGGAGGCCGTCTGCCTGCGCGCTCGCGAGGTCGTCGATCGCGCGCTCGCCGGCGTGCACGCATACGCGGCGCCTGCGGAGGGACGATGACCGGGCATGCTGCACACGTTCGCGAGGCGACACCCGCGGATCGCGACTTCCTCGTCGACTGCGCGAGCGCGATGGCGCTCGAGACCGAGCACAAGGAGCTCGACCTGCCGACGCTCCGCGCGGGTGTCGCGGCCCTGCTCGACGATGCGACGCGCGGTCGCGTGCTCGTCGCCGAGGTCGGCGGTGCCCCGGCCGCGACGCTGATGCTCACCTACGAGTGGAGTGACTGGCGCAACGGCTTCTTCTGGTGGATCCAGAGCGTCTACGTCGTCCCGGCGCAGCGCCGGCGCGGGCTCTACCGGCTGCTGCACGAGCACGTGCGCGAGCTGGCCGCACGCACCGACGGCGTGTACGGGCTGCGGCTCTACGTCGAGCGCGACAACGCCGACGCGCAGCAGACGTACCGCCGGATGGGCATGGAGGAGACCGCGTACCGCATCTACGAGGAGCCGGTGCGCCGCGGCTGAGGTCGGCGACGCGCGCGTCCGTGGCAGACCGCACCGCTTCCGTGCGAGGATGCGGCCGTCATGCAGCCCGCGCCGAAGTCCCCGGCGACCACGCCGTCTCCCGGCAAGCGCGTCCTCGACCCGATGGAGCGCCTCTCCGAGGTACTGTTCGGGCTCATCATGGTCTTGACGTTCACCGGCTCGCTCGGCGCGGCGACCGCGGGACGCGAGGAGATCCGCACGATGCTCATCGGAGCGATCGGCTGCAATCTCGCCTGGGGGGTCGTCGACGCAGCGATGTTCCTGATGGCGCAGCTGGCCGAGCGCGGACGCGGCCTCCTCGCCTACCGCACCGCGCGGCACTCCGGCGACCCGGAGCGCGCGCGCCGGGCGATCGCGGAAGCGCTGCCACCGATCGTGGCCGCGGTGATGACACCGGGCGAGCTCGACGCGATCCGGGAGCGGCTGCGGAGCCAGCCAGAGCCGCCGCCGACACCGCGACTCGTCGCCAGGGACTTCCGCGGTGCGCTCGGCGTCTTCCTGCTGGTCTTCCTCTCGACCTTCCCGGTCGCGGTCCCGTTCCTGCTGATGCACGAGGCGCAGACGGCGCTGCGCGTCTCGAACGCGATCGCGCTGGCGATGCTGTTCCTCACCGGACACGCGCTCGGACGCCTCGCGGGACGGCATGCGATCGGCACCGGCCTGATCATGATGCTGATCGGCATCGCGCTGGTCGCGATCACGATCGCGCTCGGCGGCTGACTACTCCTCCTGCCGGCGCCCCGTGAACCAGAACGCGACGCCGAAGGCGAGCAGCAGCGTGATGCCGAGCGCCGAGCCGAACGGCCAGTTGCGCGCGTTTCCCTTGAACTGGTTCTCGATGATGTTGCCGATCATGTCGACCTTGCCGCCACCCAGGATGTCGTTGACGGCGTAGAGGCCGAGCGCCGGAATGAACACCAGCAGGATGCCCGCGGTGATGCCCGGCGACGTCATCGGCACGATGACGCGCGAGAACGCGCGCACCGGTCCGGCGCCGAGGTCGAACGCAGCCTCGACGAGCGCGTTGTCGAGCTTCTCGACGCTGGTGTAGATCGGCAGGATCATGAACGGCAGGAACGTGTAGACCAGCCCGAGGATCACGGCGGCCGGCGTGTACAGCATCTCGAACGGCTGCGTGATCAGCTGCCACTGGATCAGCAGGCCGTTCAGCAGGCCCTCGTTCTTCAGGATGGTCACCCACGCGTAGGTCCGGATGAGGAAGCTCGTCCAGAACGGGATCATGACCATCATCAGGAGCAGGTTTCGCCAGCGCGCGTCGGCGCGGCCGATGTAGTACGCGACCGGGTAGCCCATCACGAGGCAGATGATCGTCGTGAGCCCGGAGTACAGGATCGAGCGCACGACGATCTTCAGGTACGTCGGATCGAGGACCGCGGCGTAGTTGTCCATCGTGAAGTCGAGCACCACGCCGCCGAGCGTGCCGCGGCGTCCGAAGCTGTAGACCAGCATGATCGCGGTCGGCGCGACCACGAAGAGCGCGACCCACAGCAGCAGCGGCGACAGCAGCAGCCACCCGGTGAGCCCGGGTGGCCGCTGGTAGCCGGTCGGCGCTGCGACGCTGGTGTTTCCCGTGCGCATTGCGCGATCAGCTGTCCGCCTTGAGGTCCGTGACCATCTTGTCGATGGGGACCGCGCGGTCGCCGATGTCGCGGAAGGTCTCGAGCTTCGGGTTGCCGGGCGGGTAGCTCGCGGGGTTGGCGAGTTCCTCGGGCGTGAGCTCCTTGCGCGCCGCGAGATTGGGATTCGTGTACGGGAAGTCCGCCGAGATCAGCTTCGAGACCTCGGGGCGCAGGATGTAGTTCATGAACAGCATCGCGGCCTCGGGGCTGTTGGCGTTGGCCGGGATCGCGAGGCTGTCGATGAACTGGTGCGCGCCCTCGGCGGGCAGAACGTAGGCGAACTTCTCGTTCTCGTTGAACAGCATCGCGGCCTCGCCCGACCACACGACGCCGAGGTCGACGTCGCCGTTGAGCAGCGCGGTCTTCGGGCTGTCGGAGTCGTAGACCTTGACCAGCGGCAGCCACTTCTGGAGCACGGGCTTCACCTTCTCGAGGTTCTCCGGCGTCACGTCGTTGGCCGGGATGCCCTTGGTCGCCATCGCCCAGGTCACGATCTCGCGCGGGTCGTCGAGCACGACGATGCGGCCCCTGTACTTGTCCTGGAAGACGTCGCCGTAGCCCTTGACCGTGCCGGCCGGGATCTTCTCGGTGTTGACGACGATGCCGACCGTGCCGGCCATCCACGGCACCGTGTACTTGTTCTGCGGATCGTGCGGCAGGCCGCGGTACTCGGGCGCGATGTTCTTCGCGTTCGGCACCTTCGACCAGTCGATCTCGTGCAGCTGCTTCTCGTTGACCAGCGCCTCGATGGTGTACTCGGACGGCTGGATCAGGTCGTAGCGCGTGGCACCCGAGACCAGCTTCGCGAGCATCTCCTCGTTCGAGGCGTAGGTCTCGTAGTTGACCTTGATCCCGGTCTCCTTCTGAAAACCGTCGATCACGCCCTGCGGCACGTACTCCGACCACGCGAAGAGGTTCAGCTCCTTCGGCAGCGGCTTCGCCGCCTCGGCCTTCGCCGCCGCAGCCGGTGCCGCCGCGGGTGCGGCGGGTGCGGCCGTCTCGGGCTTCTTCTCCTCGCTCGGGCTCTTGCTGCACGCACCGATCAGCGCCACCGCGCCGACGACGGCGAGCACGAGTCCACGCTGCCCCGCGATCGAGAACGACTTGCTTCGCTTCATCATGCCTCCGTCCGGCGCCGGCCCGCGGCCGCGCGCGGATGATCCCTCCTCAGTGCTCCCGCTTCTTCAGCAGCTCGGTGACGATCACCAGCACGACCGTCGACAGGATGAACACCGTCGAGATCGCGTTCAGCGTCGGATCGAGACCCTTCTTGACGCGCCCGAAGATCTCGAGCGGCAGGGTGCGCGTGCCGGCGCTGGCCGTGAAATACGTCACGATGAGCTCGTCGAGCGAGAGCGTGAACGACATCAGCGCGCCCGAGACGATCGCGGGCGCGAGATAGGGAACGAGAATCTTGCGGAACGCCTGCCAGGGCGTGGCGCCGAGGTCCTGCGCCGCCTCCTCGAGCGACGGGTCGAGGCCGGCGAGGCGCGCCTGCACCGCGACCATCACGAACGGGAAGCAGAACGTGACGTGGCTGATGATGATCGTCGAGTAGCCCAGCTCGAGGTGCACGGCGACGAAGAAGATCAGCAGGCTGACGCCCATGATCACCTCGGGGATGATCATCGGGATGAAGATCAGCGTGCTCAGCATGCGCACGCCGGGGAAGCGGTAGCGGAACAGCAGCCACGCGCCCGCGGTGCCGAGCGCCACCGACAGCACGGTCGTGACCACCGCGACGTAGAGGCTGCTGTACAGCGACTGCACCAGCACCTGGTCGCGCCAGATCGCGGCGTACCAGTCGAGCGTGAAGCCCTGCCAGACGATGTTGAGGCGCGAGGAGTTGAACGAGTAGCCGATCAGGATGACGATCGGCAGGTAGAAGAAGATCATCACCAGCACGGTCCAGAAGCCGAGCAGGCGCTGGACCGTCTTCACGCCGCCTCCTCGCGCAGAGCCGCGTGGTCTCGCTCGCGATCGGCGATCGCGCTGCGTCGCTTCCGCCCGTCCGGCACGAGCCGGGCTTACAATCGCGGCGGCCGCGTCGTCAAATCAAAGCCGCGGTCCGGCTACTGAGCGCCCTGCTGCGCCACCTTCTTCGCCACCGCGTCCTCGAACTTCTGCTTCAGCTCGTCCTTCGAGGCGTCGTAGGCCTGGTACTGCTCGGGCGACAGCGCGGTCTTCAGCTCGGCGTCCTTCTCGGCCTGGATCGCCTTCATCTGGCGCGCCTTGGAGAACATGCCGTCGTCGCCCTTGATGACGGGCTCGGTCTTCTCGGCGTACTTCAGGTTGATCGCGCCGATCTTCGCGCTCTCCTCCGGCGAGAGCCCGAGCTTCTTCACGAGGAATTCGGTCTGGATGCCGGCGCGCTCCTGCGGCGTGGTCTTCTGCAGCAGGCTCATCAGGTCGGCACGGGCCGCGGTCGCCGTCAGCAACACAGCCGCGATGAGAACCATGAACCGTCTCTGCTTCACCATTCCCCCTGACATCCGGCAGTCGCCGCCCAGGGCCCATCGGGAGACAACGCCACTACCCGACCTTCTTCGACTGTCCGAGCCATTGATGCAACTCGGTCGCGTGCTCCGCAATGTCCTGGGCCTCTTCAGCGAGGTACTCCGTATAGTGGTCGTACGTCCCGGCCGTGCGGTCGACGGCGGCGAAGTGCGCCATGACCACGGCCTGCCAAACGATCGCGCAGGAGTGGATGGAGAGGAGTTCGTCTTCGAGAATGGTGCGTCGTCGCGTGATCCGCAGGGTTCTGACGACGATCAGAACGAACGTCGATGACAAGATGGAAATAGGGATCAGGGCGGGACACGAGAGCGTCTGCAGGAAGAGGGGCAGGAGCATCAGCAACTGAGTGAACGCGAGCACCGAAAGGATCGTCCTGAGATAGCTTCCTGCGTAATACACCGCGTTCGGCCGCCCTTGACGATTGACCGAACTCGCGAGTCGTTGAGGGAGAAACCAGGGGTATCCGGAGTTCGATCCGCACCGAGGAGCGAGGCAAGCCGCGACGCTCGGGTGAAGGTGGTAGAGTCCACCCCGAAACCAGTTGACCCACCCGAGGTGGTTTTCCTCGAGCCATCGTCCGACGAGGGTCCCCTCGGGCGTCCGGTAGATCGCGCGGAAGAGAGTCGGCTGAACCACCCGCCACGCACGCACCGCCTCTTCCCAAGCAAGTTCCCGCATCTCGGATCGCCAGCGGGGCTTTTCACCGCGCAAGAACGCGTAGTTGAGTCGCTCCGTGCGAGCCAAGTGCAGTTCGTATCCACAGTTTCGATTGGCGGTTGCGTACTTGAAGATGCTCATCCGGCTTACCGCCATCAAAAGCGCGATGGCGGGCAGAGGGGCGTACGCGGCACCTGGAACGCGCCCCATCGCGCCGAGGCTGATTCCGAGAACGGTCGAAGCGATGGCGAGCGACTGAAACGAATACTGCGTGAAACATTGCTTGGCGCCGGACGCTTCGGACCGAATCGCATCGATCACATCGATTTCTCTCATGTCCTCTCCTTCAGGATTGGCGGGATTCGGAGTGGGATGGCCGGGGCTCGGTATCCGAGCACGGCAATACGGAGAACGCGCAAGGCAGCGGGATCCCCGTGCAAAACGCGAACCGGTCGCCAACCGAGCGAATACCCGGGCGATGGCGGCGAAACCGTGCGCTCATACGGACACCCGTCCGAAGGTTCGGACTTGCCCGAGCCGAACGGTGCCCGCCGGAGAAATGTCGGGCCCGCGAACCGACTGCGTGACTCGAGGTTATGCCCCGAACACGTCCAGCGCGGCGTCGAAGGTGTTGAGGTGCACCTGCACGACCTTTCGCGTGTCCTCGGTGTACCCGCCGGCCAGCACCCACGCGATCGGCAGGCCCTCGGCCTTCGCGAACGCGAACACCAGACGGTCGCGCTCGCGCAGGTCGTCGTGGTCGAGGTCGAGCGGCGAGTACGGATCCTCGCGGTACGGATCGGCTCCGGCCTGGTAGATCACGAGGTCCGGCCTGCCCTGCTCGAGCAGCAGCGGCAGCCCCTGCTCCATCACGGCGAGCATGCCGTCGCGCCTGCAGCCGTTGGGCAGCGCGATCGAGCGGTGGTTCGGGCCGTCGGCGTGGTGCAGGACCGTGACGTCGGAGTACGGCTTGTTCTGGTGATAGTCGTTGCCGTAGAGCGACACGTTCACCAGCCACGGACGCGTCGTCGCGAGTGCCGCGGTGCCGTTGCCGTAGTGCAGGTCCATGTCGAAGACCGCGACGGTCGACAGCTCGCCCGCCGTACGCAGCGCCTCCGCCGCGACCACGAGCCCGTTGAACGTGCAGAAGCCCTCGCCGTGATCGGCGTGGCTGTGGTGGAAGCCGCTCGCGACGGCCGCCGCAGCGCCATCGCGCAGCGCACGACGCGACGCCGCGATCACACCGCCGTTCGTCAAGCACACCGACGGATACAGCTCCGGCGTCCACGGGAACTTCTGCGACTCGGCGAGCGCGCGCGGCTCGCCGGTGCGCACCGCGTCGACGTACTCCTTCGTGTGCACGCGCAGCAGGTCGGCTTCGGACGCGGGCTCGGGACGCTCGAGCCGGATCCCCGGGCGCTCGCGCAGCCCGTCGGCGACCATCGAGAACTTGGTGATCGGCATCACGTGCTTGCCGATCGGCGCGGCGTACCCGGGGTCGTAGTAGGCGGTGATCGTCACGGCGGTCTCCTCGGCGTTTCGACGCCCGGTGTATCACCCGCAGCACGATCGACCCACCCCGGCGAGCGTGCTTTACAGGGCGCATGGAGCCGCTGAGCCTCGAGACGCTGCGCCGCATCGACCAGGCGCACCATCTGCACCCCTTCACCGACCATGGCGACCTGCACCGGCAGGGCACGCGCATCATCCGATCGGCGTCGGGCTGCACCGTCATCGACGAGAACGACCGTCCGCTGATCGACGCGCTGGCCGGACTCTGGTGCGTCAACGTCGGCTACGGGCGCCGCGAGATCGCCGACGCCGTGTACGAGCAGATGACCGCGGTCGCGTACTACCCGTCGTTCTTCAACACGACGACGGAGCCGACGATCCTGCTCGCCGGCAAGCTCGCGCAGCTCGCACCGAAGGGACTCGGGCACGTCTTCTTCTCGAACTCCGGATCGGAAGCGAACGAGTCGGCACTGAAGCTGATCCGCGGCTACCAGAAGCTGCGCGGCAAGCGCGCCAAGCAGAAGATCGTGACGCGCTCGTTCGCGTACCACGGCGTCACGCTCGCGACGACGAGCATGACCGGACTGCCGTCGTGCACCGACCCGTTCGACCTGCCGCTGCCCGGCTTCGTCCAGGTGCCCGGGCCGTACACGTACGGCGCGAACAACGGCATGACACCCGAGCAGTACGGCGACTGGTGCCTCTCCGAGACCGAGCGCATCATCCTGAAGGAAGGTCCGGACACGATCGCCGCATTCTTCGCGGAGCCGATCCAGGGCGCGGGCGGCGTCATCGTCCCGCCGCCCGGCTACCTGCGCGCGCTGCGCGACCTGTGCCGCAGGCACGACATCCTGTTCGTCGCCGACGAGGTCATCACCGCGTTCGGACGCCTCGGCACGTGGTTCGCGTCGGAGCTGTGGAACCTCGAGCCCGACCTGATCGTCACCGCGAAGGGCATCACCAGCGGCTACCTGCCGCTCGGCGCGACGCTGGTGCGCGACGAGATCGCCGAGGCGCTCACCAAGGGCGGCTACCTCGCGCACGGCTACACGTACTCGGGACACCCCGCCGCGACCGCCGCCGCGCTCGCCAACCTCGAGATCCTCGAGAAGGAGAAGCTCGTCGAGCGCGTGCGCGACGACGTGGGTCCCTACTTCCAGAAGAAGCTGCAGTCGCTCGCGGGACACCGCGCGGTCGGCGAGGCGCGCGGCTTCGGACTCATCGGCGCACTCGAGTGCCTGCCGCGCGGCGGACGCGCCGAGCTCACCCCGACGACGCTGCTCGGCGTCAAGGCCGCGGCGCTGGTCCGCGAGGAAGGCGTGATCGTGCGCGGCATCCGCGATCTGGTCGCCCTGGCGCCGCCGCTCGTCGTGACGCACGAGGAGGTCGACCGGATCTTCGCCGCGGTCGAGGAGGGTCTCGACCGGCTCTGGGATTGACGGCGATCGCGGGCCCGCGCGAGCGCGCATGCACCCGCCGGGCCTCGCTCGCGATCGCCGCCTGCGGACCGCTCAGTAGGTGAAGCGCCCCACCAGGCCTTGAAGCTCCGAGGCCATGCGGGCCAGCTCGCCGGCCGCACTCTGGGTGTCGTTGGCACCGGACGTCGTGCTCTGCGCCGCCTGGGCAACGCCGACGATGTTCTGCGCGATCTCGTGGCTGCCCTGCGCGGCCTCGCCCGCGTTGCGCGAGATCTCGGCGGTCGTCGCCGTCTGCTCCTCGACCGCGCTCGCGATGGTGGTCGAGATGTCGTTGACCCGGTTGATGATCCCGGTGATCTGCTCGATCGCCTCGACCGCCCCTCGGGTGTCGACCTGGATGGCCTCGATCTTCTGCCCGATGTCCTCGGTGGCCTTGGCGGTCTCCTTCGCCAGCTCCTTCACCTCGTTCGCCACCACCGCGAAGCCCTTGCCCGCCTCCCCCGCGCGCGCAGCCTCGATGGTCGCGTTCAGAGCCAGCAGGTTGGTCTGCTGCGCGATCGACGTGATCACCTTGATGACCTTGCCGATCTCGCTGCTCGACTCGCCGAGCTTGGCGACGGTGGCGTTGGTATCGGCCGCGACCTTGACCGCCGCCGTCGCGACCTTGGCCGCCTCCGACGCGTTCTTCGCGATCTCGCGGATGCTCGCACCCATCTCGTCGGCGCCGGTCGCGACGGTGCCGACGTTCTTGCTGACCTCCTCGGCGGCGGCCGACACGACGCCCGCCTGCGCGGAGGTCTCCTCCGCGTTGGCGCTCATCTGCTGGCTCACCGACGACAGCTCCTCGGCCGAGTTCGCGAGCGACTGCGCGTTCTGCGCGATGCCCTTCACGCTGGTGCGCAGATCCGCCAGGAACGCGGAGAGCCCCTCGCCCATCTGCCCGATCGCGTCGGCGCCGCGCACCGACACCTCGCGCGTGAGGTCGCCGCGCGTCGCCGCGGTCACGACGTCGAGCATCGCGTCGACCTTGCTGCGCAGCTCCTCGGCCTGCCGGCGCTCGCGCTCGGCGGCGGCGTTGCGCTCGCGCACGCCCGCAGTGACGTCGATCGCGTACTTCACGACCTTGAACGGCTTGCCGCTCGCGTCGGGGATCGGGTTGTACGACGCCTGGATGAAGACCTCGCGCCCGCCCTTGCCGATGCGGCGGAACTCGCCGGCCTGGAACTCGCCGCGGTTCAGCGCCGCCCAGAACTCGCGGTACTCGGGGCTGCGCCGGTAGTCGTCGTCGACGAACATGCCGTGCGGCCGGCCCTTGATCTCGTCGAGCGTGTAGCCGAGCGCGTTCAGGAAGTTCGCGTTCGCGTCGAGCACCGTGCCCTCGAGGTCGAACGCGATCACGGCCTGCGTGTTGCCGATCGCCTGGATCTGGCCGGCGTAGTCGACGTTCTTCGCCTCGAGCGCGAGCGTCTCGGTGACCACGGCCCACGTCACCATCGGACCGAGGTACTCGCCGCGGTCGTCGCGGATCGCGCGCACGTTGAGCTCGAGCTTCTCGGGCCCGAGCGTGATCACCGCCTTGTGCGGCAGATTCGCCGGGTCCGCGAGCACCTGGCGCGGGTGCTCCGGGTGCTTGTGGAAGATGTCGATCGACTGTCCGACGACCTGGCTCGCCTTCACCGGCAGCAGGTGCTCGATGGTCTCGAGCGTGCGCACCGACGCCGCGTTGAGGTAGCGGATCACCAGGCTCTTGTCGGCCCAGATCACGTTGATCGGTGCCGCGTCGAGCATCGCGCGGAGCCGGCCGAGCCCCTCGTCCCCACTCGCCGCTGCGGAACGAAGGTGTGCCGACTGAGGGACGTGCTCGTTGCGCTTCAGCCTGGTGCTCATTCTCGACTTCTCCCCGGCGATCTCGCCGCTCTCAGGACGATTCGACTCTCCGCGCCGTCGACCTCCGACCGCGTCGTCATGCTAAAATGTCGGATAAGAAACGAAGGCACTGAAGGCATCTCGAACGGAAAAACGCAGATTGCACCATGCAAATTCTTGCGCGGCGCAACACCGCTCGCGGTCGCGCGTGAGCGAGAAAACCACCCGCGCGACTCAAGTGATCGTGCCCTGCGGGCCGAGTCTCATGTGTGATCACGGACACCCCTCCCGACGCACTCGACTACGACGAATTGCTCGACGAGCTCGGCGGAGACCGGCAGCTGCGGCGTCAGCTGCTGGAGCTGATGGTCGAAAGCACCACGCAGTCTGCGGCGCTCGTCCGCACGGCGTACGGCGCACGGGACTGCTCGGCGCTCGCGAACTCCGCGCACAAGCTCAAGAGCGCGCTGGTGGCATTCGGAGCGGGCCCGGCTGCCGACGCGGCGTCGCGGCTCGAGGACATCGGTCGAAACGCGGACCTGACCGCGGCGTCGACCGTACTGGAACTTCTTCTGACCGAGCTGACGCGGCTCCACGCTGCCGTCGCACAGCTCCTGAAGAGCGAGGACGTGACGCAATGAAGATCCTGCTGGCCGAGGACGAGCTCGTCAGCCGCACCTACTTGACGAAGCAGCTCGAGAGGCTCGGCTACGAGGTCGTCGCCGCGGAGGACGGGCTCGAAGCGTGGGAGCAGTTCCAGCGCGAGCCGGCGGAGCTCGTCATCTCCGACATCCTGATGCCGGGCATGGACGGGCTCGACCTCTGCCGACGCATCCGGACGTCCTCGAGCCCGCCGTTCTACACCGTCGTGATCCTCATCACGACGCTGAAGGGCAAGCAGTGGTACATCAAGGGACTGGAAGCCGGCGCGGACGACTTTCTCACCAAGCCCGCGACGTTCGACGAGCTGGTCGCCCGGCTGAGCGTCGCCGAGCACACGCTGCACCTCGAGCGCGGCATGAAGCACCTCGAGGGCTTCCTCGGCGCCTGCCCTTCCTGCCACTCCGTGCGCAGGCCGGATGGTCGCTGGATGCCGATGCGAAGCTTCGTGGCGACGATGCCGCCGCCGGAGCGCCCCGACGAATGCCCGTCGTGCTTCGAGGCGCAGGAGCGCGACGGCGGAGTGGATCGGGCCAGCGGATGTCCCGCCTGAAGGTACTGATCGTCGACGACGAGGTCGTCTACCGCACGATGCTCGCGACCGCGCTCAAGGACGATCAGGCGTTCGCGCCGGTCCGGATGGCGTCGGAGGGAGCGATGGCGCTCGCGGCGATCGACGCGGAGAAGCCGGACGTCGTGACGCTCGACCTCGACATGCCGGTGATGAACGGGATGAAGACGCTGGTCGAGATCCGTCGCCGGCACCCGGGGCTGCCGGTCGTCGTCCTGAGCGCGTTCGCACGCCCCGGGATGGAGGAGCTCGAGGTCCTCACCATGGGCGCGGACGACTGCGTCACGAAGATTCCCGCCGGCGGTGCGATGAAGAGCTCGCTCGCCTGGATGCGGGAGCACATCCTCCCGCGCCTGAAGCGCGCGGTCGAGCAGCGCGCGCCGCGACGACCCGCCGCCGAGGCCGCGCCACCGACCCGGCGAGCCCCGCAGCGCCCCGGCGACGTGGCCGTCGTCGCCATCGCCGCCTCCGCGGGCGGTCCCGATTCGGTGGAGAAGGTTCTGGCCGCGCTGCCCGCGGATCTGCCCGTGCCGATCGTCGTCGTGCAGCACATGCCGCCGGAGTTCACACGGCTCTACGCAGAGCGTCTCGACCGCAACACGCCGTTCCGCGTCTGCGAGGGGACGGCGGGCGCCGAGCTCGTTCCCGGAGGAGTCTGGGTCGCGCCCGGCGGGTACCACATGGTGGTGGCGCGCAACGATCGTCGCGTCGTGCTGGGCATCAACGAGGAGCCGCGGGAGCACGGCTGCCGTCCGGCGGCGGACCCGCTGTTCCGGTCGGTCGCCGACGTGTACGGAGCGCGCGCTCTCGCCGTGGTCATCAGCGGCATGGGCGTCGACGGATTGAAGGGAAGCCGCCGGCTCTACGAGGCCGGGGCGCAGATCGTGGTTCAGGACGAAGCGACGTCGGTCGTCTGGGGAATGCCCGGAGCCGTCGCCAAGGCCGGCCTCGCGGACGTGATCGCGCCCCTGCCCCGAATCTCCGAGGAGATCGTCGCACGCACGGTCACGGCGCGACGGGCCGCGACGGAATCGGCCCGCGCGCAGGCCGTCGCCTGACGGCGCAGGGGCGTTCGAGATCTTCGCACACCACACCCAAACGGGCCTCATATGGCGAACGAAGATGGTCGAGTTTCGGGCGTGAACGCGCGCATGACGGCAGCTGGCGCCGATCCCACGGGAGCTTCGCGGCGCGCCCGGAAGGTCGTGCTCGCGGCAGCCATCGGCTGCGTCGCGATCGCACTGTCCGACGTGCCGGGCATCGCGCAGCGTCTTCCGCACCTCGTTGGCGACATGGCCGGACGCGTCACCACGCACGCGGCCGTGCCGCTCCTGCTGGCGGCTTCGGGGTTCGCACTGGCGCTTCTGCGGTATCGCCTAACACGTGCGCCGCTCGTGATCGGCTGCGTCGACGTGGTCGCGTGCGGCCTCTCGCTCGCGCACGCCTTCGCGACGGCCCCGGTCGTCGACCCGACCGCGGCCCCGATCGTGCGCGTCGACGCGATCGGGGCGTGGCTTCCCGTCAATCTGGCGATCGCGCTGGGCCTCGCCGGCGTCGCGCTGATCCTGCTCTCTCTTCGCCGCGTCGAATGGCTCGCGGAGGTTGCCGCGGCGTCGCTCGCCACCGCGGCGCTCTTCTCGCTCCGCGATCATGCGCAGGGCCTCGAGTCGGCGATCTTCGCGTCGACGACCCGCACGCTGCCGCCCCTCGCGAGCACGGCGCTGCTGCTGCTGTCGGTCGGCATGCTGGCGCTGCGTGTCGAGCGGGCCGTCTCCGCCGGACGAGGCAGGATCGGTACGCTCGCCTTGCCGCTTGCCGTGCTCGTCGCGTCGACCAGCGTGCTCGTCGCCTCGACGGTGCAGGAGCACGAGCTGGCCCGCACGCTCGAGCGCAGCTGGTCGCGCTCCGTGGCGATCGACGAGGCCGTCAACCACCAGCTGACGGAGCGGCTCGGGGCACTTCAGCGCATGGCCCGGCGCTGGCAGTACCATCCGCCGATGGCCGAGTGGCAGGCCGACGCAGGCCGTTATCTCCGGGACATGCACGGCCTGGAGGCGCTGGCCATCGTCCGCGATCGCGGCGCGCAGCCGGACGTGCTCGCGAGCGCGCCCGACGATCGGATCGATCCGCAGCTGGTCGCCCGGATGACCGGGCAGTGGCCGCCGCCGGACGTGACGTCGCTGCGCTCGACGCAACCGGACGACGGCTCGGAGTCCAGCCTGATCGTCATGGTCCCGGTCCCCGATGACGGCGCGCTCCGCGAGTACCTGTTCGCCCAGCTCGACCTCGCCGCGATGCTGCGCGGCATCCTCGAGCAGGCGCCCACGCAGAGCGGCATCTCGCTCGCCTTCCGCGGGCGAGAGCTGAAGCTCGACCGCTCGCGGCCCTCCGACACTGCGGCCACCGTCACGCTCGACCTGCAGCCTCCGCTCGAGGACTGGGTCGTCACCACCGGCCCGGCGACCTCCGACGACGAGGGCGGAACCTGGGTCCCCGCGCTGATCGCGGGATTCGGAGTTCTGCTCGGACTGCTCGTCGGCGTGACGCTCGCGGCCGCCGACCGGAGCCGCGCGTCGCAGCGACGCCTGAGCGAGGTCCATCGGCAGCTGCTCGAGAGCGAGGAGCGCCACCAGCTCGCCGTCGCCGGATCGCGGGACACGATCTGGGACTTCGACGTCCGTACCGGCAACGCCTTCTTCTCGGACCGGATCGACGAGGTTCTCGGCTATGCGCCGGGAGAGCTGCGCCAGAGCTTCACCACTTTCGTCGAGCACCTGCATCCCGACGACCGCTTCTACGCGCTCGCAGCGGTGTTCGGTCATCTGCAACACGAGCGATCTCCGTACGACTCCGAGTTCCGCTTGCGCACCAAGGCGGGATCGTACTCCTGGTTCCGGTCGCGCGGACAGGCGATCTGGGACGCGAGCGGAAAGCCGGTGCGCATGGCCGGCTCGCTGACGTGCATCGACGATCTGCGGGCCGCCGAGACGGCGCTCGAGGCCGCGCGCGATGCCGCCCTCGACGGCGCGCGCGCGAAGACCGAGTTCCTCGCGGTCATGAGCCACGAGATCCGGACGCCGCTCAACGGCATCGTCGGCGCCGCGGCGCTGCTCGTCGACGCACCGATGACCGACGAAGGGCGTCAGCTCGCGTCGATCGTCCTGACGTCGTCGAGCAGCCTGCTGGTCATCATCAACGACATCCTCGACCTCTCGAAGCTCGACGCCGGGCGGATCGAGATCGAGAACACCGTATTCGACCTCCGCAAGGTGATCTCCCCCGTCGGCGAGCTCCTCGGCCAGACCGCGCGCGAGAAGCAGCTCGACCTTCGCGTCGAGATCGACGACGAGCTGCCGCGGCAGGCGGTCGGTGACCCGGCGCGGATCCGGCAGATCCTGCTCAACTTCGTCGGCAACGCCATCAAGTTCACCGAGCGCGGCAGCGTCACGCTGCGCGCACGCGTCGACGAGCAGGACGAGGAGTCGCTGGTCGTCTGCTTCTCGGTCGAGGACACGGGAATCGGCCTGTCGGCCGAAGCCATGCAGAAGCTCTTCCAGCCCTTCACGCAGGCCGACAGCTCGACGTCGCGCAAGTTCGGCGGCACCGGCCTCGGCCTCGCGATCAGCCGTCGCTTCGCCGAGCTGATGGGCGGCACGGTCGGCGTCGAGAGCGTCCTCGGCGAAGGCAGCACGTTCTGGCTGCGCCTCCGCCTGCAGCGCGTCGTCCGTGACGCCGCCCTCGTCGTGCCGGGCGACGAGCAGCCCGCTACCCCGTCCGCGCCGTCCGGCCCGATCCGCGGACGCGTGCTCGTCGCGGAGGACAGCATCCCCAACCAGAGGATCATCGAGGCGCAGCTGAAGCGGATCGGGGTCGAGTACGAGATCGTCTCGAACGGACACGAGGCGTTCGAGGCGGTACGGCGATCGAGCTTCGATCTCGTCCTGATGGACTGCCAGATGCCGGAGATGGACGGCTTCGCGGCCACCGAGGCGATCCGGAAGCTGGGCGGCGCCGCGGCCTCGATGCCGATCATCGCCTTGACGGCGTACGCGCTCGCGGGCGACCGCGAACGCTGCATCGCGGCCGGGATGGACGCCTATCTCGCGAAGCCCGTCAAGTTCGCGATGCTCGAGCAGATCATCGCGCAGTGGGTGGGCCGGCGAAAGGCCGCTTGACGGCGCGCCGTCAGCGCCGCGGCGAGCGTCCCGTCAAGCGCGTGTACGCCTGATAGCCGATCCACCGGAACGGCTCCGGCGGGATGAGCGGCATCCGCCGCTGGAAGAACGGGAAGCCGCGCCACGCGTCGTGGTCGCCGGCGTACAGATCCGCGATCACGCGCCCGGCCTGCATGCCGAGCGCGAGGCCGTGCCCGCTGTAGCCGAGCGCGTAGTAGACGTTGCCGCGCGAGCCGGTCGTGCCGATGCTCGGCGCGCGGTCGAAGGTGAGATCGAGCAGGCCGGTCCAGCACGCGGCGGGCTCGAGCGACGCGAGCGGCGGGAAGTAGCGCGCCATCGACGTGCGCAGCGCCGCGAACGAGCGCGCGGACGCGCCCGGCGACGTCGCGAACACCGGTGCGCCACCGTAGCGGTACGCGTAGGCCGCGTTGCTGCCGCCGCCGAACACGAGGCGCCCGCGCTCCGTCCGGCAGCCGTACGCGATGCGGTCGAGGTCGTCGCTGAAGCCGTCGAACGCGCCGATGCCGAGCGCGCTCCAGGTCGCATCGTCGAGCACCGGCGTCGCGAGCGCGTGCGCGTGCAGGGGCAGGATCCGATTCCGGAAGAAGCCGAGCGACGGCGTGTAGGCGTTGGTCGCGAGCACGAGCGCTCCGGCGCGGACCTCGCCTGCGTCGGTCACGATGCGCAACGAGGATCCGTCCTCGACGCGGCGCACGTGCGTGTTCTCGTGGATCGCCACGCCCGCCGCGACCAGTACGGGCTTCCACGCGCGCAGAAGCGCGAGCGAATCGACGCGGCCCGCGGTCGGATCGAGCGTCGCGCCGTGGACGCCGGGAACGCGGATCTCGTCGCGCCCGAGCCAGCGCACGGGGATGCCGTACGACGCGAGGCTCTCGGTCGCCGCGTGCGCCGCCTCCGCTCGTCCCGCGTCGGTGCACAGCTCGAGGCAGCCGTTGCGCGTGAACGTCCCCGGTGCCGCATGCGCGCCCGCGATGTCCTCGATCAGCTTCACGCCGGCCTGCGTGAACGCGAAGTCGCGCCGTGCCTCGTCGGGCGTGTCGTGCGCGACGCCGTTCAGCCAGTTGAGCACCTGCCCGCCGTTGCGGCCGCTCGCACCGTTGCCGATCCCACGGGCCTCGAGAATCACGATGCGACGCCCGGGAAAGCGGCGTGCGAGGTGCCATGCGGCCGACATCCCGGTGAGCCCGCCGCCGACGATGGCGACGTCCGCGGCGACGCTTCCCGCAAGCGTCGCCGACGGCTCGTACGGCTCGGCGTCGAGCGACCAGATCGAGCGATTGACGTCGATGTCCGCGATCCGCATGCGCACACGATCCTTTGCAAGGCCGCGGCCATTTTGCCAACTTGACGCCGCGGCATCCACGCCGCGGAAACGAGCCCCCGTGAACGTCGGCCAACGCGTCCGGCTGTGCCTCAAGGACCTCTACCACCAGGACGTGGTGGAGATGATCGAGCGCGAGACGCGCCGCTACCAGTTCGAGGCCATCGAGCACCCGAGCCATCCGGACTTCGAGCGCGCGTACGGCATCCTCTGGGACGCGTTCGGCGCCGCCGGCGAGATGGAGCCGATCGACGCCATCCGCGGCTTCCTGGTCGACGACCCGTACGAGCCGGTGCCGTCGGGGACGTACATCCGCTACTTCCTGCTGATCGCGCGCGACGAGAAGGGCGTGGTACGCGGCGTCCGCGACGGCTCGGTGCTCTACAATCCCGCGTACGACCCGGACCTCTGCCTCGTCTACCTGTCGCACATCTTCGTGCTGCCCGAGGCGCGCGGCACCGTGCTCACGTACTGGCTGCGCATCGCGCCGGTCGAGCTCGCGCTGCAGTACCTGCACGAGCTGCACGCGCGCGGGAGGATCGCGCTTCCGCAACCGGATCAGCCGGGCAAGTACTACGGCATGCGCGTCGATCTCGCGGCGGAGATGGAATACTTCTCTCCGGAGGATCCGATCTCGCTGCAGCGCATCCTGTTCTACGGACGCGGCGGCTTCGACGTCATCGACCCGCGGCACTTCCCGTACCGCCAGCCCGACTTCCGCCCCCCGGCCATGATCGCCGAGACCGGCAACACGCCGATCCCGTTCATGCTGCTGCTGCGCCGCATGGGACGCGAGCGTCAAGCCAAGCTGCCGCTCGACGAGGCGCGCGCGGTGATGCGGCTGCTCTACGACGACTTCGCGTTCTTCTGCGCGCCCGAGTTCCTCGCCAACAGCCTCGACGTCGTGCTGTCGCGACTCGAGGACCGCCGCACCCGCGGCAAGGCGCACGTCGACCTGCTGCCGCTGCCGACCGGATCGCGCGACCTGCAGCGCCTCAAGCGCGTGTTCCGGCACGACGTCTACCAGCGCTTCTATGCCGGCGACCCCGCGACCCTGCCCTACCTGGAGGAGGTGCGCCCGAAGCTCAAGACGAATCCGCGCTGGTTCGAGGACCAGCTGGCCGCGATCGCACGACGCCTCGAGACCCGCGTGCCGTACGTCTACGGCAGCCGCGACAAGGACGTCGCCTGGGAGGGCACGCCGACGCCGGAGCCCGCCGATGCGGCCGCGGCGGCACCGCCGCCGACGGTGCCGGGCAAGGCGGACACGGCGCGGTGACGGCGCTGGTCCGTCGTCCGAGCGCGCTCCGTGCTTGCGGCCGCGCGGCGCGTTTGACAGGAGACCTCACGTGACCGCCGAACCGGTCGCCGATCCGGCGAACAACGAGGCCCCCGTCGTCATCGAGGTCGACGAGGTGACCAAGCGCTTCGGCGACTTCGTCGCGGTCGCGCGCGCCGACTTCGACATCCGCCGCGCCGAGTTCTTCTCGATGCTGGGACCGTCGGGCTGCGGCAAGACGACCATGCTGCGCATGATCGCCGGCTTCGAGATGCCGACCAGCGGCCACATCCGTCTCGAAGGCGCCGACGTGTCGCGCGTGCCGCCGTACCGGCGCAACGTGAACACGGTCTTCCAGCAGTACGCGCTGTTCCCGCACATGACGGTCGCCGACAACGTCGCGTTCGGGCCGCGCACCAAGGGCGTCGACGAGGGCGAGACGAAGCGCCGCGTCGGCGAGATGCTCGAGGTCGTACGCCTCGGCAGCTTCGCCGACCGCTACCCGAGCCAGCTGTCGGGCGGACAGAAGCAGCGCGTCGCGCTGGCGCGCGCGCTCGTCAATCACCCGAGCGCGCTGCTGCTCGACGAGCCGCTGTCCGCGCTCGACCTGAAGCTCCGCCAGGCGATGCAGCTCGAGCTGAAGCGCATCCAGCGCGAGGTCGGCATCACGTTCATCTTCGTCACGCACGATCAGGAAGAAGCGCTGACGATGTCCGACCGCATCGCGGTCATGAGCAACGGCCACGTCGAGCAGGTGGGCACGCCCGAGGAGATCTACGACTCGCCCGAGACGCCCTTCGTCGCGGGCTTCATCGGCTCGGCGAACCTGCTGCCTGCGCGCGTCGAGCGCATCGACGGCGACGTCGCGACGGTGCGCCTCGCCGGCGACCGGATCCTCGAGATCCCGATCTTCGCCGAGAACCACGACTTCCGCGTCGGCGAGGACGCGATGGTGATGATCCGCCCCGAGCGCGTGCGCGTGTCGACGACGCGTCCCGAGGGCGAATCCGCGCTGCCCGCGACCGTGGTGGAGCTGATCTTCCAGGGGCCCGTCGTGCGCTGCGTGCTGCGCGACGCGACCGGGGACGAGATCGTCGCCCACCTCGCCTCGGACCGCCGCATCGCGCGCCCCGGCATCGGCGAGCAGGGCTGGGCGTCGTGGGACCGCGACTCGGCGCGGCTCCTGCCGGCGAAGAGCGCGGAGTAGGCAGCCCGCGGATCGGGTGCCCAGGGCCGTGCGGTCCGTCATAAGAAGCCGGGAGTGACTCTCGCGGCGCCCATCCCTGCAGACGACGCTCGCGTCGCTGCCGAGCGTGCCAGCGCGGTACTGGCCCGAGACGAACGGGTGCAGCTCGTCTTCCTCTTCGGTTCCACCGTGGATCCCGACCGGCGCGACGTGCGCGACGTCGACCTCGCGATCCTGACCGAGCCTTCGCTCGATCTCGAAGAGCTTCTCCGCCTGCGCGCCGATCTCGTAGCGTCGACCGGGGCTCGGATCGATCTCGTCAGCCTCAACGAGGCGCCGATCGTTCTGGCGCACGAGATCGTCGACTCGGGACGCTGCCTGTTCGCTCGATCGTCCGACATCGAGACGGAGTTCGTGGTGCGTGCGCGTGCGCGGTACCTGGACTGGCAGCCCTTCCGCGACGAGCAGTGGAAGCAGTCGGGCCAGCGCAGCGACCGTCGGCGTGCTGCCGACGGATCTTCGCGACCGGCTGCGTGGTCTCGGCGGGTTCCGCAACATCCTCGTGCACGGGTACCTGAGCCTCGACCCCGCGCGAGTGAGACGCTTCGCCGAGCACGCTCCCGCCGACTTCCGCGCTTTCTCCGTCGCGATCCGGGCGTGGCTGGCGACCTTGCCCGATCCACCTCGGTCCGAACGCTGATCCGCGGCGAGCGTCAAGAGCGAGCTCACAATGAAGCAGGATGTCGCGTCCCGAGTGATCGAAGTCGCGCTACGTCAGACCGACGAGCTGACGAAGCTCGTTTACGACCTGAAGGACCGCGTCGACCCGGACGAATACGAACACCTGCGCCGCGCCATTGCCCAGGTGCTCGGTGAACTGTTCGCCGAGGTCATCCGCCCCGTGTTGAAGGAGCATCCTGACCTTCGGCCACCCGGGTTGATGGAGCCCTGACGCTCCGAGCAGCACGAGCCGCCCGCTCGGAACGACCGGCCCCGTCGCCACGGCCCGCACGCGTGCGGCACCGGCCCACCCGCGACGGCGAAGCCGAGTGGCCGAGCCGTCAGGCGAGGGGGCCGTGCCCCCTCGCCTCGCACTCAATAGTCGAAACGAATTCCGCCGGTGCCAACGGCGAACGGACTGTCGCCGAGGTTCGCCTCTTCGAGGTTGTCGCCGAGCACGAAGACGTTGACACCCGCGTACGCGCTCCACGCGCCGTAGTCGGCCGGGATGAACGCGAGCGGCACGCTGGTCGAGAAGCCGACCGAGAAGAAGCCGAAGGTGTCGTCGCCCTGCCCCGGAATCTCGTAGTACTCGCTGAGCGACAGTCCGAGGGCGAGCGGCAGCGACAGCGTCAGCGGGTACGCGTCCTCGGAGAACGCGACGTAGGTCGGCGCGGCGTTGAGGCCGAGCCACGAGCCCTGGCGGTTGCCGAAGTTGGTGCCGTCGGTCTCGAAGCTCACGGTGATCGACGGACCGGTGCTGAAGTTGCCGCCCCAGAGCTCGGTGTCGTCGTAGGCGAGGCCCATGTCGAAGTTCTGCACCGTGTCGAAGGCGCCGTTCGGGCTCGTGTAGACGTAGTACGTCATCGAGAACTCGAGGCCGTTGTCGAAGCCCATCGTCAGGCTCGGGTAGATGTCGGTCTCGTAGAGGTTGCTCGGACCGCTCACCGCGCCGGTCTTGTTGCTCTGGAAGCTGTTCCAGACGCCGAGCCCGAGCTCGATGCTCGGGAACGCGCTGCCCTCGCCGTCGTAGAGGTTGAACCCGATCTCCGCCGACGGCTGCCAGATGAAGCCGTTTCGCTCCTGCAGGATGCCGCGGAACATGTACGCCGTGGTGAAGTCGTTGACGACGCTCAGCGAGATGCGGCCCTTGTTGACCTTGGCGTCGTCCTCCTTCTCCTGCGGCTGCGGCGTGCCGAGGACGTCCGACCCGGTCTCGGTCGCCGGCGGCGCCGGCTCGGTCTCGTCGTCGCCACGTGCTTGACGCACGTCGACCATCGCGGACAGGGCGAGCGCCGCCACGGCGCCCGCCAGCGGAATCCAGTGCTTCCTCCGGCGCATGAGCGTGTTCCCTCCCCCGCGCGCACCGACATGGTGCGCACCGCACGCAGTGCGGCGCCGATGTACACGCCGCGAGGGCGGCGACGCAAACGCTCGACGCGAGCCGCGAGGCCCGCGCGTCACCTCGAAATCAGCGCTTGCGCGACGCGAGCGCCGGGAACGCCTCCGCGACCGCCGCGTGCACGATCCGCCCCTCGCGCACGTTGAGCGCCCGCCGCAGCGGCGCGCTCTCCTCGAGCGCCCCGTCGGTACCGAGGTCCGCCAGCTGCAGCGCGTAGCCGAGCGTGACGTTGGTCAGCGCGTGCGTGGAGGTGTGCGGCACCATGCCCGGCATGTTGGTGACGCAGTAGTGCACCACGCCCGACTCGACGTAGATCGGGTCGACGTGCGTCGTGGGACGCGACGTCTCCGCGGTGCCGCCCTGGTCGATCGAGATGTCCACCAGCGCCGCTCCGGGGCGCATCCCCGCGATCACCTGCCGCGACAGCAGCTTCGGCGCGCGCGCGCCCGGGATCAGGACCGAGCCGATCACGAGGTCGGCGTCGAGCGCCTCCTCCTCGATGTTGGCACGGTTCGACATGACGGTCGTGACGTGGCCGCCGAGGATGTCGTGCACGTAGCGCAGCCGCGTGGGATTGACGTCGAGGATGCTCACGTCGGCGCCGATGCCGACCGCGACCTGACACGCGCTCGTGCCCGCGATGCCGGCGCCGAGGATCACGACTTTGCCAGGCCGCACGCCCGACGCGCCCGAGAGCAGCACGCCGCGGCCGCCGTTCTGGTGCTGCAGGCACCACGCGCCGACCTGAACCGACAGGCGTCCCGCGACCTCGCTCATCGGCGCGAGCAGCGGCAGCGAGCCGTCGTCGAGCTGCAGCGTCTCGTAGGCGAAGCCGGTGACGCCGCTGTCGAGCATCTGTCGCGTCAGCTCCTCGCTCGCCGCGAGGTGGAGGTAGGTGAACAGGATCAGGTCGCTGCGCAGGCGACCGATCTCGGGCCCGACGGGCTCCTTCACCTTGAGCACGAGCTGGCCGCGCGCCCAGGTCTCGTCGGCGTCGGCGCAGATCGCGGCGCCGGACGCCTCGTAGCGCGCGTCGGGGAGTCCCGAGCCTTCGCCCGCGCCGCGCTCGACGAACACGCGGTGTCCGTGCGCGACCAGCGCCGCGACGCCGGCCGGCGTGATCGCGACGCGCTTCTCCTCGGCCTTGATCTCCTTCGGAACCGCGACGTCCATGGCCCGCGACGCTATCACCTCGGCGGGCCGATTGAAGACGCGGACGCGGGGTCACGGTGAACTTTCGGCGCGGCACCCGGCACGGCCGGCCTTGGCGCAGGCGCGCGCGGACGCTAGGCGTGGCGACCATGTCGCAGAGCACGCTCGCCATCCTCGTCACCATGATGTTCAGCGCGATCGGCGTCGTCGGCGACACGTTCCTGAAGCTGGCGAGCGAGCAGCCGGTGCCATGGCGGACGCGCTGGTTCCTGATCGGCTTCGTCCTCTACGCGTCGACGGCGTTCGGCTGGGTGTTCGTCATGCAGCACCTGAAGCTGGCGACCATCGGGGTGTTCTACAGCGTCGCGATGGTCGTGCTGCTGACCGCGATCGGGACCATCGGCTTCGGCGAGCGCATCTCCGCCATGGAGATCCTCGGCATCGTGATGGGCGTCGGCTCGCTGGTGATCCTCGCGCGCTTCGCTTGACGCGACGGCCACACACGCGCGACGCGGGTCACGGGTAGAGCAGCAGGTCCCGCCGCTCGTCGTCCCACGCACGCTCGTCCGGCACGGCGAGACGATCGAGGTCCGCCGCCGTCGCCGACGGATCGTCCACCCACTCGCGCAGCTGCGGGCCGCCGTTGATGAGGTCGATCGCGAGCCGGTCGTGCTCGTACTCGTAGGCGAAGTCGCGCCACACCGGCGCGTCGGGACGCAGCCGGCGGTACGCCTTCAGCAGCAGCGCGACGACGCGCCACGGACGGAACGCGGCGTGATCGTACGCCGGATGGTCGACGTGGATCTGCACCGCACCGCACAGCGTGCCGGCGTGCTTGTGGAACGTCGGCTCGAAGAAGCACGCGCGCAGCGTGCAGCCGGAGAGCCACTGCGGCGCGAGACGCTGCATCTCGGCGATCACCGCCGGTCCGTCGAGATCGGGCGCACCGACGACCTCGAGCGGCCGCGTCGTGCCGCGCCCTTCCGACAGCAACGCGCCCTCGATCATGACCGTGCCCGGATAGCAGCGCGCCATCGACAGGTTCGGCGCGTTCGGGCTCGGGTTCACCCACGACAGCTCGCCCGACGGCCAGCCGAAGCCGGGTGCCGCGTGCGGATCCCAGCCGTCCATCGGGATCACGTCGAGCTCGACGTCGATGCTCTGCTCGCGCACGAACCAGCGCGCGAGCTCCGCCATCGTCAAGCCGTGGCGCATCGGCAGCGGCCCCGCGCCGACGAAGCTCTCCCAGCCGTCCCGCAGACGGAGCCCTTCCACCGGACGACCGATGGGATTCGGGCGGTCGAGCACGCACACCGCCTTGCCGCGCTTCGCCGCCTCTTCCAGCACGTAGCGCAGCGTCGTGACGAAGGTGTAGATGCGCGTGCCGAGGTCCTGCAGGTCGACCAGCACGACGTCGACGCCGTCGAGCATCGCGTCGGTCGGACGCCGCGTCTCGCCGTAAAGGCTGAACACCGGGATGCCGTGCAGCGGATCGACGAAGTCCGCCGTCTCGATCATGTTGTCCTGCTTCTCGCCGCGCATGCCGTGCTGCGGACCGAGCGCCGCGACGATCTTCAGGTCGTCGCACGCGGCGAGCGCGTCGAGCGAGTGCGTCAAGTCGCGCGTCACCGACGCGGGGTGGCCGAGCAGCGCGAGGCGCCGGCCGCGCAGACGCGCGCGCAGCGCAGGCTCCGCGAGCAGACGTTCGATGCCGAGCCTCACCGCGTGCACTCCGTCCCCATCCCGAGCCTCACGGCGTGCACTCCGTCCCGATGCCGAGCCTCACCGCGTGCCCCCCGTCCCCATCCCGACTCTCACGGCGCGGAACCTGTCACGCGGACGCCTCGGCGTAAACCTCGGACGTCCACGACGCGCGCGCGTGGAAGTCCGGCCGCTCGCCGGCGTGCGCGAGCGCGAAGTACGAGCGGCGTCCGTCCTGCTCCTCGACCACCGCAGTGAGCCCGACCACGTACGGCGGCTCGCCGAGAAAGCCCTGCACCGCGAGCGGGTCGACGATCGCGTCGACGCGCAGCTCGCGCGGCATGCGCAGCACGCGCATGCGCGGCGCCTCGCACGCCGCGGCGCGCATCCCGGCGCGGTACCCGTCGAAGGCCCACAGCGCCCAGTCCTCGGACGGCGCGATGTTGACCTCGAGGTAGGCGTCACCGTCCGCGCGCCCGACGAAGGCCTCGCAGCAGGTGTGCTCCCAGAGGCGGTCGCGGCGCCCCGGACGCGCGGCGCGCGGTGCCGTCGCGACCAGGTGCGGCGCCGCGCGCACCGACCAGCGCAGCACGAGGCCGCGCGGGTCGAGGGCTGCGGACGCCAGCACCTCGACGCCCGGCGACGGCGGCGCGGCGGGATGCGGCACGAGCGGCCCTACAGCTTTCTCCATGCGGCGCCGATACCCGACGCACGGACCGGCGACAACGATCTGCGCGTCACCGTCGGCGCGGCACGCAGGGGTGCGCCCGGGCGTCGAGTCCGTCGGCTTCGAACAGCGAACGAGGGGGAATCATGCTGTGCATCGGGAAGCGGACGGTCGGGACGTTCCTCGTGACGGGGCTGCTGGTCGCGGCCCGGGCCGCACTGGCCGCCGATCCGCCGTTCGAGCGCACGGAGTCACGCGCGGCGTGCGCGCACTACGATCCGCTGCGCCAGCCGTTCTTCGGCGAGACCCACCTGCACACCGCGTACTCGTTCGACGCGGCGACCCTCGACACGCGAAACACGCCGGCCGACGCGTACCGCTACGCGAAGGGCGGGCCGGTCGGACTGCCGCCGTGGATCGACACCCGCTGGCAGTTCGATCCCGAGCCGCCGCCGCCCGCGACGGCGCCGCTGGTCGCGCTGTCGCCCTACTGCCTGCCGCCCGCGCGCTGCGAGTTCACCGCGTCGCGCATCGCGCAGCTGCCCGAAGGCCGCGCGCTCGACTGGGCGGCGATCACCGACCACGCGGAGCAGCTCGGCGAGTCGAACATCTGCCTGTTCGACCCGGTCTTCGCGTGCAACCCCGACGGGCCGGCGTCGCAGTGCCCGCTGGGCCAGGAGTGCAGCACGACGCTGGCCGCGGGCTTCTGCGTCCCGAAGGGCTACACGAGCCCGACCTGCGTGCTGGCGCGCGACGAGCTGACGCGGCTCACCGCCGGTGCCGTCGGCGCGATCATCGGCATCCCGGAGAACGGCAACGAGAACCCGTCGCGTCCGGCCTTCTGCGACGCGACGTACTCCGGCGATGGTCTGCACTGCCTGCAGCAGGCGAGCGACGTCTGGCAGCAGATCCGCAACGACGCCGAGGCGGCCTACGATCGCAGCGCGGCGTGCAGCTTCACCTCGTTCGTCGCCTACGAATACACCGCGATGATGACCGCCGGCCGCTGCGAGAACGCGACCGGCCTGCCCTGCTGGGACAACCTCGACACCGGCCTGCCGTCGGTCGACTGCCCGGCGACGGAGCCGGGCGCGAACCTCTGCGTCGGCACGTATCCGGGCAGCGGCGGCTTCGACAACATGCACCGCAACATCATCTTCCGGAACGACGACGTGCTCGAGCTGCCGATCTCGAACGTCGAGGCGCCCGTCGGCTGCGGCACCGGCAGCGACTGCGATCGCCCGCAGCCCTACCCGATCGGCTCACCGCAGCAGATGCTCGAGGAGCTGCGCGCGCGCTGCAAGGACCATCCGGCCGATCACCCGCGCTGCGACGTGCTCTCGATCCCGCACAACCCGAACGTCTCGGGAGGCGCGATGTTCCTCGTGCCGGAGAGCCTCGACGAGGCGCGGGTGCGCAGCGAGATGGAGCCCCTGGTCGAGATCGTGCAGATCAAGGGATCGTCGGAGTGCCGCTTCCTCGGCGCCGTCAACGGAGCGTGGGGTGCGACCGACGAGGAGTGCGGCTTCGAGAACTACAACTACAGCCGGCTCACCGCGGAGTGGATCGCGCCCGAGGATCGTACGCCGGAGAACATCCCGCCCAACTCCTTCGTGCGCAACACGCTGAAGAACGGCATCGCGTACGACGCCGCGAACGGCGTCAATCCGTTCCGGCTCGGCTTCGTCGGCGGCCTCGACAACCACAACGGCACGCCGGGCCAGAGCGAGGCGATCGACTACGCGCGGCACGGCGCGCACGGCAATCAGAGCTTCGCGACCTCGAGCCAGATCCTCAACGAGAAGTTCTTCCTCGGTCTCGAGACCGCGGGCGGCGGCCTCACCGTCGCGTGGGCCGAGGAGAACTCGCGCGACGCGATCTTCGCGGCACTCGCGCGACGCGAGACCTACGCGACCAGCGGCACGCGTCCGATCGTGCGCCTGTTCGGCGGTCCGAACGTGCCGTCGGACCTGTGCAGCCGCGGCGACTTCGCCGCGCGCGGCTACGCCAGCGGCGTCCCGATGGGCGGTACGCTCGCGCACGGCACGTCGGCACCGCGCTTCGCGGTGAGCGCGCTCATGGATCCCGGCTGGCCGAACCACCCCGGCACGAAGCTCGACCGCATCCAGATCATCAAGGGCTGGGTCGACGCGAGCGGCGAGTCGCACGAGCAAGTGTACGACGTCCCCGCGGGCGCCGGCACGACGCCGATCCTGCCCGACACGCGGCCGCTGCCCGGCGGCAATCAGGCCGCGGTGGACCTCCGCACCTGCCGTCCGACCGGCATCGGCCACGCGAGCCTGTGCGGTGTCTGGCAGGACCCGCAGTTCGACCCGGCGCAGCACGCGTTCTACTACGCGCGCGTCCTCGAGCAGCCGAGCTGCCGCTGGAACCAGTACTACTGCAACGCGCGCGGCGTCGATTGCAGCCGTCCCGCGGGGACCTGCGGCTCGACCGACCCGGCGTTCAACGGACGCGGTTGCAACGCCGACGCCGAGTGCGGAGGCGGGGTGTGCGAGACGCCGCTGTCGTACTCGTTCTGGGAGCACCAGCAGTGCTGCTCCGGCCTGGTCCCGCAGACCGTGCAGCAGCGCGCGTGGACGTCGCCGATCTGGTACCGGCCGACCGGCGCGGATGGCGCGTCGTGAGCGCGGCCGACACGCGCGGCGCAGCCTTCCGTCCGTCCTTGACGGGTCCGCTCGCGCGCCTCGTCGCCGCGGGAGCAGTGCTCTTCCTCGGCAGCCGCGCGCTGGACGCGTGGCGCGCGCCGGCGGCCGACGACGCGGCCGCGACGAGCACCGCGCGCGGCGTGCCCGTGCGCGAGCCGATCGTCCTGTCCGCCGCCGCGGTGCGCGCGCTCGAGCGCGGCTTCGCCGCGCGCAACGGGCGTCCGCCGGAGCCCGCCGAGCGCCGTGCGCTGCTCGGCGAGGCGGCGCAGGACGAGATGCTCTATCGTGAAGCGCGCGTGCTGCAGCTCGGTCTCGACGACGCGAGCATCCGCCGCCGCCTGCTGGAGTTGCTGCGCGCCCTCGGTGAGCCGCGCCGCGGACGCGACGACGACGCGCTGGTCGCGGACGCGATCCGCCTCGGGCTCGACGACGACGTCGTCGTGCGCCGCCTGCTGATGGAGAAGATGCGCCTCGTGCTGCAGCGCGACGCGGGCGCCGAGCCGCTCGGCGATGCCGAGCTCGCCGAAGCGCTCGAGCGCAACCGCGCGCAGCTCGTGCAGCCCGAGACGGTGACGATCGAGCACGTCTTTCTGAGCAGCGATCGCCGCGGCGACGGCGCCGAGCGCGACGCTCGCCGCCTGCTCTCGAGGCTTCGCGCCGGCGCGCTCGACGCCGACGGTGCCTCGGCGCAGGGCGATGCCCTGCCGCTCGCGGACGACCTGCGCGCGCAGCCACGGCTCCGGCTGCAGGCGCGCTTCGGCAAGGAGTTCGCCGACGCCGTGTTCGCGCTCGACACGGGCACCTGGTCCGGGCCGATCGGCTCGCCGTTCGGCGTGCACCTGGTGCGCGTCGTCGAGCGGCGGCCCGACCACGTTCCGACGGTGGACGAGGCGCGCGCAGCACTCGTCGAGATCGTGCGACACGAGCGAGCGCGCGCGAACCTCGCGCGCGGCCTCGCCCGCCTGCGCGAGCTCTACGAGGTGCGGATCGCCGACGCCGCCGATGCGCCGGCCGCGGACGACCGGATCGCGGCGGCACTGCGCTGACTCAGTTCGTCGTGCCGACCTCCTCGATCACCGTGTCGCTGCACGCCGGCGGTGGCGGCGGGCTCGACGCGTCGGCGACGCAGTCGGTGTCGAGCACGAGGCCCTGCGACGCCGCACTCCAGCGGTAGCGCACCTCGCCGTTGCACACCTCGCTCTTCGGACGGCAGACCAGCGTTCCGCCCGCGCCCGCGACGCACGCGTCGGCGGCGCCGGTCCAGTCGAACGCACCCGGCTCGACGAACGCGTCCGACGGATGCTCGCAGTGCGAGACGAAGTCGCGCGTCAACGTGAGCGTCTGTCCGCTCGGGCTCTCGAACTCGAGGCTGATCGTGTGCTTGCCGGGGGTCAGCAGGCACCAGTTGAAGATGCCCGAGAAGCCGCTGCGCTGCGGTGCGACGGGATCGGCGGTCTGCACGTCGCGGCGGCTCGAGCAGCACGCGAGGTCGGTCTTCGACGACTGCTTGGTGCCGCGGTCGAACGTCACCGACACCACGCGGTCGAGCGAGATGCCGTTGATCGAGCTGTAGGCGAAGCCGCGGATGTTCGAGATGCCGGACGATCCGGCGCACGACGGCTCCTCGATCACCGCCACGATCTTCTCCGCCTCCTCGGTCTCGATCACGTAGGACACGACGTCGGTGCGCGTGCCGGCGATCGCGTCCCACTGCGGACCGTCGGGCGCGTTCGCCGCGAACAGCGTGACGCGGTCGCCGCCGGCGGGCTCACCCGGAGCCCAGTTGGTGTAGTCGAACGTCTCGCCGGTGACCCAGGAGAACGCGCCGGCGAGTCCCGCACGCTTGACGCCGATCCACGGCCCGGTCGCGGCGCCGCCGTCGCCGATCTTCCAGAACTGCGGCTTGCCGGCGACCAGCGAGTAGACGAAGGCGTTCTCCTCGGCTGACGTGATGGTCGCGAGGTGCCAGCCGCTGCCGCGCTTCGTCGCGGCCTCGTCGGCGTCGGTCCACGAGATGCCCCTGGTCACCCCGACGACGTTGTAGAAGTGGCCGTTGCCGCCGTCCTCGACCTTCCACTGGATCGGCGACGCCGCCGCGCGGCTCGCGCTTCCGAGCAGACCGCACAGCAGGACACACGCGAACGCGTACCTCGAGCTCATCGATTTCTCCGCTGGAGAAGGGAAATTCCGAGGGAGGAAGGCGGGCCGCGCTCCGTCGCGGACGCCAGGGACGGGATCGGGAGGAGTCCCGAGGCTCGTGCAGCGGCGCGGCCCGGTCAAGGGGATTTCTCGCCGGGCCGGCGGCCCGGGAGCGGCTTATCCGAGGCCCCCGATCGGTCGATCAACAGAGTGTGGAAGTAGGAATGTGGATGACGCCCGACCCGATCACGGTCGAGCCCGCTACCCGTCTGTCGCAGGTCGCCCGCCTCATGGCCGTGAAGCACGTGCGGCGGCTTCCCGTGACCGCGTCGGGATCGAAGGGCCGCTCGCTGCTCGGCATCGTGTCCTCGCACGACGTCTGGCAGTCGTGCCCGCCGGGATTCCACCCGCTCACGGCCAGCGACTGGCCCGCGGCCGAGGACCCGAGCGTCGGCTCGATCATGTCGCCGGCCGTGCACACGACCACGCCGGACACGCCGATCGAGGACGCCGCGCGCCTCATGCGCAAGCACAAGATCGGAGCGCTGCCGGTGATCCGCGACGGCGTCCTGGTCGGCATCATCACCGAGAGCGACCTGCTCGACGTGCTGCTCGAGATGACCGGCTGCGAGGAGTCGGGGCTGCGCGTGTCGTTCGAGATGGACCGCGAGGAGGACATCATCCGGCGCCTGCTCGGCGTCTGCGACCGGCACCACATGCACCTCGCGAGCATGCTGTCGTTCCAGCACGCGGAGCGCGGCGAGGGGCTGCAGAAGA
The DNA here is from genome assembly GCA_046327915.1 of Binatia bacterium. Classification (GTDB taxonomy): domain Bacteria; phylum Desulfobacterota; class Binatia; order UBA12015; family UBA12015; genus VGTK01. The sequence continues at coordinate 103,984 of JAXLXO010000026.1, forward strand.
GGATCGGCGTCGCCCGCCTCGTCGGCAACGAGAGCGAGGCGGTGGTCGACGACATCTGGGCCACCTGCCGCCGCGTCCGCCGCATCACCCGCAACGAGCCGCACCCGGGCGCGCACGTGATCGGTCCCGACGAGCTGCCGCGGCGTCGCGCGGCCGGAATCCGCGCCGTCCCGAATCCACGAATCGGACGCTGATCCCGTTCCGACCGCTGCGACACCCCGGACGATCGGCCGCCGGGACGCCCCGGAAATCCCGCAAGGACGCTGGCGTCCCCGCTGGCACGACATTCGCAAGAGCCGGCCGCGGACGTTTCGGCAGGATTCTCCGGATCTCAGCGGGAGCTTTTCGATGGTGCAGGCAGAATCGGGAACGGGATCGATGATCGGCGGCGCTTCGCGGGCGCGGGACGCCGCCGCCGAGCGCGTGATCGCGCTCGGCTTCGCGGCGGCCCTCGGCGTCTGGATCCTGGTCGCGTCGGCGCTCGGCGTCGGCTGACGGCCGCGCCGGCCGCACGACCTACATCAGCCCGAGCGTCGCGAGCGTCGCGGCCTGATTCAGGTCGCCGTCGAGCGCGAGCTTCTGCGCGGTGAACGCGTCGGGACCGGACAGCTCGCCGTTGACGATCCGCAGGTAGTCGTCGGCCGTCGCGCGGATCGTGCAGCGCGCGTCGCCGCCCTCGCCCTCCAGCCGCTCGACCGCGAGCACCGACGCGGTCACGCGCACCAGCCAGCAGCCGCCGCCGTCGCCGGTGAGCGCGAACTGCACCAGCACGTCGGCGCCGTCCGCCTGCGCCGGGTCGAAGCGCTCCTGCAGCGTGCGCGAGAAGAACTCCTCGACGGACGCGACGCGTGCGCGGTCGAGCAGCGCGGTCCGCGCACGCTCGGCCGGCATCAGGGCGGCCTCCATCGCCGCAAACGACTCGATCAGGACGTCGACGATGCGGTCGGCGGTCGCGCGGTCGATGTCGAGCGGCGGCGCGATGCCGACGCACTCGATGCCGAGCGCGCGGCAGTAGAGGCCGCGCTCCCACGCCTCGTGCTCGACGCGCGTGCATGCGGTGTGCGGCATCGTGAAGCCGCGCTTCGTCGCCTTGTCGGCGACCAGCTCGATGCCGATCATCAGGCCCATCCCGCGGATCTCGCCGACCGACTCGAAGCGCTCGAGCTCGCGCAGGCGTCCCATCAGGTACTCGCCCATCTTCTTCGCGTTCGCGGGCAGGTCCTCGCGCTCGATGATCGCGATGTTGGCGAGCGCCGCGGCGCAGCACGTCGGGTGTCCCGAATAGGTGAAGCCGTGGTTGAACGGCATCGGACCCGGCAGGCCGTTCGCGATCGTGTGCCACACGTGGTCCGCGACGACGGATGCGCCGAGCGGCAGGTAGCCGCTGGTGATGCCCTTCGCGAGCGTGACGATGTCGGGGCGGACGTTCCACTGCTGGAAGCCGAACATCGTGCCGGTGCGTCCGAAGCCGGTGACGACCTCGTCGAGGATCAGCAGGATTCCGTACTTGTCGCAGATCGCGCGCAGCGCCGGGAAGTAGTCGGCCGGCGGCGGGATGATGCCGCCGGCGCCGATCACCGGCTCGGCGATCACGGCACCGATCGTGTCCGCGCCCTCGCGCTCGATCATCTCCTCGAGAGCGCGCGCGCAGGCGAGCTTGCACTCGGGATAGGTGAGCCCGAGCTCGCAGCGGTAGCAGTACGGCGCCGGGATGTGCGCGAAGCCCGCCGGCTCCGGACCGAAGTTCCAGTGCATCGGCATGATGCCGGTCGCGCTCATCGTGGCCAGCGTCAAGCCATGATAGCCGTGGTGGCGCGCGACGATCGTCTTGCGACGCTCCTGGCCCTGCAGCGACCAGTAGAGGCGCACCAGCTTGAAGTTGGTCTCGTTCGCCTCCGAGCCCCCGGATCCGAACATGACGTGGTTCAGCCCGTACTCGGGCGGGAACATCGACGCGACCTTCTCCGCGAGCTCGATCGCGGGCGGCGTCGACTGGCCGTGAAAGGTCGTGAAGTACTCGAGCGTCTCCATCTGCCGGGTGACCGCGTCGATGATCTCGCGGCGCCGGTGCCCGACCGCGACGCACCACAGGCCGGCGAAGCCGTCGATCAGCTGCCGCCCGCGGTCGTCGGTGACGTACGGGCCGTCGCCCTCGACGACGATGCGCGGACCGTCGGTGGTCATCTCGCGCGGCGGCGTCACGGGGTGGATCAGGTGTGCCGCGTCGCGCGCCGCGAGCGGGCTCATCGTCTTCGTCACGGAGACTCCTTCCGGCCGGCGGGCGCTTGATCCTTTGCTGGCCAGATGCCTAATTACGCGCGTCGGCCGCGTCTCGTCAATGCGCGTCGGCGGAAACGGGAGGAAGTTCGATGGACTATCGCGGCAAGGTCGTCGTCATCACCGGGGCGTCGTCGGGCATCGGACGCGACGCGGCGGTCGCGTTCGCGAAGCGCGGCGCGATCGTGGTCGGCGTCGCAAGGCGCGAGAGCCTTTTGCAGGAGCTCGCCGACGAGTGCCGCCGGCACGCGTCCGACGCGAGCTACCTCGCGGGAGACCTCGGCGAGCGCGCCTTCGCCGAGCGCGTCATCCACGACACCGTCGCGCGGCACGGACGCCTCGACGTGCTGATCAACAACGCCGGCATCCCGATCCACAAGCAGATCTACGACGTCACGCCCGAGGACATGGACCTGCAGATGCGCGTCAACTTCATGGCGAGCGTCTGGACCACGCTCGCCGCGATCCCGTACCTGCTGCGCCAGAGCGAGGGCTACGTGATCAACGTGTCGTCGATGGCCGCGAAGGTCGCGCCGCCGCGCGAGACGCCCTACACCGCCGCAAAGGCCGCGATGGACGGCTTCACCGCCGGTCTGTGGAGCGACCTCGCCGGCTCGGGCATCCACGTGGCGCTGGTCGTGCCGGGCCCGATCGACACCGAGATCTGGGGCAAGGACGACACGCCGAGCGGCTACAACGGCCCGAAGTACCCCCCGAAGATCGTGACCGACGCGATCTTCGAGGTGATCGAGAAGAAGATCCACGAGCGCGTCGTGCCGCGCTTCAGCGCGCAGCTCGTGTCGGCGCACCTGCTGCGCTTCTTCGCACCGTCGCTGCTGCTGCGCGGCATGGCGTGGATGGAGCCGGTCGCGCCGGACGTGATCGCGAAGGCGCGCGCGCGGGCGGCGGCGTCCACCGGCGGCGGCTCGGGCGGCGGATCCGGTTCGCCGGGTAGCGGCTCGGGCGGCGGCGCCGGATGACGGCGAGAGGCGATCGGCGCGCCGCCGGGCGCGTCAAGCATGCCGGCGCGAACGACGCCGCGACGAGCGCTTCGAGCGCGCGCCCGCGCGGCCGCCGCTCGCGCGAGGAGGCGGCGCGGACGCGGCAGCGCATCCTCGACCGCGCCGAGAAGCTGTTCGCGAAGAAGGGCTATCGCGCGGTGTCGACGCGCGAGCTGGCGCGCGCGTGCGGCGTGCACCCGTACACGATCCAGCACCACTTCGGCTCGAAGCCGAAGCTCTACGAGGCCGTGCTGTGCCGCTGGGACGAGCCGATTCGCGCGATGACGCTGCGGCACGCGGGCTCGGCCGCGGCCGTCGACGCGCGCGCGGCTGCGAGTGCGCCGCAGGAGCTCGGCGACACGGTGGACGAGCTGCTCGACTTCCTGCTCGCGAAGCGTGACTGGGTCACGCTCAACATGCGCAGCCGCCTCGGCGAGGGCCTGCCGCGCGGCGTCGCGAGCGGCGATCCGGTGTGGGTGCGGTTTCTCTCGGACGTGCGTCCGCGCGGCGGCAGCTCGCGACGCTCGTCGCGCGACGACGTCGAGAGCAGCCTGCTGCTGATCACCATCGAGGGCATCCTGCACCAGCACGTGACGTCGCAGGCACGGTACCGGGAGCTGCTCGGGCGTGATCTGGGGGACGCGGAGCTGCGGCGGGCCGTCAAGAGCCACCTCGCCGCCGCGATCGGAGCCATCGTCGCCGGAAGCGGGATGATCGAAGCCGCCGTCAGAGGATCGGGACGTCGAACTGATAGCGCGCGGTGAGGTTGACGCCGGTGCGGTTGCCCACCTGTCCCTCCAGGGTCAGGTCGAATCCACCGATGCCCATGATGCCGAGCAGGTTCCGATAGTTGATCGCCAGCAGGGCGGACCAGGGGTTCCGTGGCTCTGCGTCGAGCCGGTACGGGTACACCTTTCCGTCGCTCGGAAACGGTCCCGTGAACAAGGACTCGATGTGCTCCCACTCGGCGCCGCCAAGGAAGGAGATCTCCTGGGACTGCTCGGGCGGGACCTCTCGGATCGCGAAGGTGACGCCGGCGCGAGG
>JAXLXO010000027.1:0-107834 GCA_046327915.1 Binatia bacterium
GTCGTTCGAGCGCTGCTCAGGAGACGCGCAGGACGCGTGCGCCACGGCCGATGCCACGCTTGATGTCGAGGATCGCGGTATTCGCGTCCTCGAGCGGAACCTCGCGCACCTCGGGCAGGATGCCGGTGTCCGCCGCCAGCGCGAGGAACTCGCGGACGTCGCTGCGGGTGACGTTCGCGACGCTCTTGATCTCCTTCTCGAGCCAGAGGTGGCGCGCGTAGTCGATGCCGGCGAGCAGCTCGCGGTCGGTGGCTTCCTTGCGGATCGCGTTCACGACCAGCCGGCCGCCCGGCGCGAGCGCCTCGAGCGCCTTCAGCACCGGCTTCCACGCCGGCGTCGTGTCGATGATCGCGTCGAGCTGCACCGGCGGGCGGGTGTCGGTGTCGCCGGTCCAGACCGCGCCGAGCTCGTGCGCGAAGGCGCGCTCCTCCGGATTGCGGGCGAAGACGTAGATCTCCATGAACGGGAAGCGGCGCAGCGCCATCGAGAGCACGAGGTGCCCCGACGCGCCGAAGCCGGTGAGCCCGAGCCGCTTGCCGTTGCCGAGGCCCGTCAAGCGCAGCGAGCGCCAGCCGATCGCGCCGGCGCACAGCAGCGGTGCGGCGTGCGCGTCGCTCAGCGACGGCGGGATCGGGTGCGCGAAGCGCTCCTGCACGACCATCTGCTGCGCGTAGCCGCCGTTCACGTCGCGTCCCGTGGCGACGAAGTCGGGGCACAGGTTCTCGTTGCCGGCGAGGCACGCGCGGCACTTGCCGCAGGCGGAGTGGATCCAGGCGACGCCGACGCGCGCGCCGACCTCGATGCGCGTCGCGTCCGCGCCGCGCGCGACGACCTTGCCGACCACCTGGTGACCGAGGATCATCGGCACGCGGCGCGGCGGCGTGCGGCCCTCGATCTCGTCGAGCTCGGTGTGACAGACGCCGCACACCGACACGTCGAGCAGCAGCTCGTCCGGGCCGGGCTCGGGCTCCGCGACGATCTCGTACGACAACGGGCTCATGTTGCGCCGCAGATCGCACACGTTGCGCAGAACCATCGCCTTCACGTCGACATCCCCTCCCTCCGGCGCGCTCCCCCGCGCCGTCGCGACGGCGGGCAGAATCGCCCGGCGGCAGGGACGACGGAAGCCACTTTGTGCGCGCCGACGCGCTCGCCGGGTCGGTTCCGGACTTGCACGTGGCGTCTGCGGTAGCGAACGAGACGTGGGAGGAGAACGAGGATGAGAGTCCGGGATCTGATGCAGACCGACGTGGTGACCGTGGATGCGGAGGCGCACCTCGAGATCGCCGAAGGGCTGATGCGCATGGATCGCATCCGTCACCTGCCGGTGGTGTCGAAGGGCGCGCTGGTCGGCATCGTGTCGCAGCGCGACCTGTTCCACGCCGCGCTGTCGTCCGCGATGACGCGCTCACCGGAGGACGAGCAGCGCTGGCTCGCGCGCATCCCGGTGCGTGCCGCGATGACGCGCGAGGTGCTCTCCGCGCACCCGGACGCCGACGTCGGACACGCGGTCGAGATGATGCTCCGCGAGCGCGTCGGCTGCCTGCCGGTGGTGGAGGACGGGCGTCTCGTCGGGCTGCTCAGCGAGACGGATTGTCTCCGCCATCTCGCCGCGCTGCTCGGCGGGACGCCCTGACGTCCCGCTACGCGACCTTCGCGTGCGGCTCGTCGAGGTGGCGCGTCGCGACGTGCCGGCGGCGCGCGACCTTCGGACGCGGTCCCGTCAAGACGAGGTTGCGGCGCTTGCGGGTCTTCTCGGCCTCGATGCCGCGCACGCGCTCGCACGCGAGCTTGTGGCGCAGGCCGTCGGCGTCGATGTCGAAGACCGCGCAGATGGTCTCGAAGGAGTAGGGCCACGCACGCTCGCGCGAGGCGATCCAGCGCGCCGCGAGGCGCGCCAGGTGGCGCGCGCGGCCGCTGCGCGCGCGCGCGCCGTTGCGGTAGTCGCGGATGGCGTCGATCATCACCGCGGCCATGAGCCGCAGCTCGGGCGAAGCCTGCGGACGGAGCCGCTCTTCCCACTGGGCCGGGACGAGTCCTTCCGGATCGCTTCCCGTTGCGAGCTGCAGTTCGAGGCCTGGTTCGTTCATGTAACGCATGACTTGAGTTCTCCCCTCAGCAGCCGAGCTGAACGCCGCCCTCGAGCGCGTGCGGCGCCTCGGACTCGAGCAGGGCGGCTACGGCGTGCATCTGCTCGGCCATGACCGCCAGCACGTCGTCGAGGCTCACGATTCCGACCAGACGCCGCTGCGCGTCGACGACCGCGAGCCGGCGGCAGTGCGCCTGGCGCATCGCCCGCACCGCGTCCTCGAGCGCCGCGTCTTCGCGGATCTCGTGCACCGGGGTGCTCAGCACGTCGCGCACCCACGTCGTCTCCGGATCGCGGCTGGTCGCCAGGACCCGGGTGACGAGATCGCGGTCGGTCACGATGCCGCACGGCGTGCGACTCTCGTCGAGAACGATCAGCGTTCCGACGCCGCGCGCCTGCATCCGCTTCGCGGCCGCGTAGGCACTCTCGCCGGTCTCGACGAGATCGACGTCGCGGGAGCAGATCTTTCCAACGTCCAGCATCTCCATGCCTCGATTCGGCGGGCTCTCGTTACGCCCGTCAAAACAGCATGGGAGCAACGCCCGTGCCGTGAGCCATGGCGGATCGCCCCCGGCACGCGCTCCGCACGGGCTCCGCCGCACGGCGTCGCGATGCGCTCGCGCCGGCGGCGAGACGTCGCATCCGTGGAAATCGGCGTGGAGAGCGATTCCGAGTCCTGCGAAGCCCGCCGTTCGGGAAACCTGCAAGTTCCTGCGCGATCGACCATCCGCAGGTTGGCGCGCGCATTGCACTGCGCGAAGCGCCCAATGGGCCAGATCGGACCGATCCTGATGGCAACCGACTTCTCGACGAACTCGGGCCTGGCTCTCGATCTCGCGGCGACGCTCGCGCACCGCTTCAACGAGGAGGTGGTGCTGCTGCACGTCGACGACTCGTCGACCAGCGCGCCGCTCGACGAGCCCGGCGCGGCGCGGCGCGAAGTCGCCCGTGTCGAGCTCGACCGCTGCCGCCGCATGCTCGAGGAGCAGGGCGTGCGCGCTCGCGTCATGCTGCGGCCGGGCGATCCGGCGCGCGAGATCCTGCGCGTCGCCGCCGCGCACACGCCCGGCGTGATCGTGGTCGGGACGCATGGCGCGTCGGCGGCGAAGACGCCGCTTCTCGGCAGCGTCGCGGATCGCGTGATGCGCTACGCGCCGCACCCCGTGCTGGTGGTTCCGGATCCGTCGCGGCGTCCGCTCAGCGGGTTCTCCGTGGCAGACTGAGCCAGAAGCTCGTCAGCTCGCCCGGCGTGCTGTCGACGCCGATGCGGCCCCCCATGAGCTCCACCGCGAGCTTGCAGAAGGGCAGGCCGAGCCCGGTGTCGGTGGCCGGCTCGGCGGTCGGCGAGCGGCGCACGCTGCGGAACTTCTCGAACACGCGCTCGAGGTCCTCGGGCAGGAAGCCCGTGCCGCGATCGGTGACGCGCAGCGTGACGACCTCCGGGTCGCCGCCGTCGGCCAGCGACAGCACGACCTCCGGGCTGCCGCTGTGGCGCAGAGCGTTGCTCACCAGGTTCACCAGCACGCGCTTCAGCAGCGCGCGGTCGGCGATCACCTCGGGCACGTCGAGCGGGACGTCGATCTGCAGCTCGCGTCCGGTCTGCTCGGCAACCGGACCGTACTCGCGCTTCAGCTCGTCGGAGAGCTCGCGGATCGACACGACGCCGTACTCGACCGGCATCTTGCCCTCCTCGATCTTGGCGATCTCGAGGAGGTTCTGGATGAGGCGCATCATCTCGCTGCAGGTGCGCTCGATGTTCCTCAGGTAGCCGACGTGCGCTTCCGGCAGCGACGCGCTCTTCCGCAGCGCGAGCTGCACCAGCATGACGATCCCGTTCACCGGGTTCTTCAGGTCGTGGATGACCATGCTGGTGAGGTCGTCCTTCAGGCGCTCGGTTTCCTCGCGCGCCTTCAGCGCCTGCTCGGCCATCTCGGTCGCGCGCTGCATGCGCGCCGCCGACTCGCGGTCGACGAAGCCGCCCTGGATGTACGTGTCGAGCGCGAGCGACATGTCGAGGAAGACCGCCTTGAGCAGCGCGTCCGCCTCGGGCACGAGGCCGTCCTCGAAGCCGCGGTTGCGGTAGATCACGTCGAGGTAGTTGCGCAGCAGGCGGCTGAAGCCGCCGATGTACCACTCGGGACGCAGGCCGATCTGCTGGTGTGCGTGTCCGACGCGCAGGCGGCTCTCGGCGTAGTCGGCGTCGAGCCGTCCGCGCGTCAGCTGCCGGAAGTACTCCTTCTGCATGCCCTGCAGGCGCGTGACGCGGCCCGGGACGGCGCGCAGCAGCTCCTCGAGCTGCGGGAAGCGCAGCAGGTGCGCGTAGAAGTCGGCGATCACCTCGTCGAGGCGCGGATCGCAGACGTCGCTGATCTGCGCGAGCAGCTCCTCGTCGCGTCCCGAGATCTCGTAGAACGCGAGCCGCTCCGCGAGCCGCTCGGCGTCGAGCCCGAGCGCCTTGCTGAGATCGCGACCCTTCGGGCCGTCGTCGTCAGCCTTCAAGGACGATGCTCAGTTCCTCGATCTTGCGGTACAGCGACGAGAGCGACAGGCCCAGCCGTTCGGCCGCGGCCCGCTTGTCGTTCCCGGTGCGCCGCAGGACCGACTCGATGTGGATCTTCTCGTAGGCGCGCAGCGCCTCGCGAAGGTCGTCACCGACGATCTGCGCCAGGTCGCCGTCCTTGTCGCGCAGCGCGCGCGGCAGGTCGGCGAGCGTGATCCACTCGTTCTCGCCGACGATCATCGCGTGCTCGATCACGTTGTCGAGCTCGCGCACGTTGCCCTTCCACGGCTGCGACATGAGCAGCTTCAGCGCCGCGTTGTCGACGCCCTTGAACGGGCGCTTGAGATCGCGCCGGTGGCGCTGGATGAGGAAGTCGATCAGGCCGGGGATGTCCTCGCGGCGCTCGCGCAGCGGCGGCAGGTGGATGTTGACGACGTTCAGGCGGTAGTAGAGGTCCTCGCGGAACGTGCCCTCGTCGGCCATCTTGCGCAGATCGCGGTTGGTCGCGGCGATGAGCCGGACGTCGACCTTGATCGGCGTCGCCGCGCCGACGGGCAGGATCTCGCGCGACTCCACGACGCGAAGCAGCTTCGACTGCAGCCCGATCGGCATGTCGCCGATCTCGTCGAGGAAGATCGTCCCGCCGCGCGCGCGGCTGAAGAGGCCTTCCTGCGACGTGACCGCTCCGGTGAACGAGCCGCGCAGGTGGCCGAACAGCTGGCTCTCGAGCAGCGACTCGGGGATCGCCGCGCAGTTCACCGGCAGGAAGATCTTGTTGCGCAGCTGGCTCGCGGCGTGGATCGCGCGCGCCACGACTTCCTTTCCGGTACCGCTCTCGCCGGTGATCAGCACCGTGCTCTGCGTCGGCGAGACCTTGCCGAGGAGCTTCCCGACCTCGCGCATCGCCGGGCTCTTGCCCACCAGATCGAGGTCGACGTGCTGCTCGATCTCGCGGCGCAGCATCTGCGTCTGCCAGACCAGCTCGCGGTGCTCGAGGATGCGTTCGACCTTGGCGAGCAGGTCGTCGAACAGCACCGGCTTGAGCACGTAGTCGGCCGCTCCGGCGCGCAGCGCCTCGACCGCGGTCTCGATGCTCGCGTGCGCGGTCATCACCATGACGACGGTCTGCGGCGAAACCTCGCGGGCGCGGCGCAGGACGGCGAGCCCGTCGGCACCGGGCATCCGGATGTCGGTGACCACCACGGCGAAATCCTTCGCCTCGATGGCGCGCAGGGCGGCCGATCCGTCGGATGCCGTCTCGACCTCGTAGCCGGCGTCACGCAGCACTTCCGCCAGGCTCTCCCGGACACCCGGCTCGTCGTCGGCGATGAGGATCTCGACTCCCACGGGGAGGCGGTTTACAGGCTGTCGGATACGACCCGCAAGCGTCGCCCCTCAGGCCGCCGGTCCGCGTCCGGACAGGGGTTCCCGAAGACGCGAATCCGGCCCCGCCCGGCGTCGCAGGGACGCGTCGTCGGGACGGGCGCAGCCTCGCGCGCGACGATTGCGTCGTGGCCACGCGATTGCTCATTCTCGCGTCATGGCCAAGCTCTTTCAGCGCATCCTGGTCCCGTACGACTTCTCCGAGCACTCGCGGCACGCGCTCGAGGTGGCGTGCGACCTCGCGGCCGACAACGGCGGCGAGGTCTCGGCTCTGTGCGCGCTCGAGCCGGTGAGCTCGCTCGCCGGCATCCGTCCGCCGGGCGGACCGATCTGGTACCCGCCCGAGGATCTCGTGGACTCCGAGCGCGAGCGTCTCGAGAAGGAGGTCGCCGAGGTCCGCGGGCGGAGACGCTTCGCGACACGGGCGAACGTCGTGGTCGGCGCGCCGCTCGAGGTGATCCTCGCCGCCGCGGCGCGCGCCGACGTCATCGTCATGGCGACCACCGGCCGTGGCGCGCTGTCGCACCTGCTGGTCGGCAGCGTCGCAGAGAAGGTCGTCCGGCACGCGCCGGTGCCCGTGCTGACGATCGGTCGGGAGGCGGCGCGGCGCGCCGGAGGCGGACGAGAGGCGCAACGGTCGCGAAGCGCGCGTGAGTGAGCCAGGCCGGCGCGACGGGGACTGGCACGTCCGCTCCGCGGGCGAGGTCTGTCGCGCGCTCTCGGTCACGCCGGCCGACGGGCTGTCGGCCGGCGAGGTCGCGCGTCGGCGCGCCCGCTTCGGACCGAACCGTCTCGACGAGGGACGGCGCCGCGGTCCGCTGCGGATGCTGCTGGACCAGTTCACGGACTTCATGGTGCTGGTGCTGCTCGCGTCGGCGGTGCTCGCGGCAATCCTCGGCGAGCCGCAGGACTCGCTCGCCATCGCCGCCATCCTGACGCTGAACGCCGTGCTCGGGTTCGCGCAGGAGTACCGTGCCGAGCGGGCGGTGCGCGCGCTGCAGGCGCTCGGCGCACCCCATGCGCGCGTGTGGCGCGACGGCGGCATCGCCGTGGTGCCGGGCGAGGACGTCGTGCCGGGCGACGTCGTCCTGCTCGATGCGGGCAACGCCGTGCCGGCGGACGTCCGGATCGTCGAGGCGGCGCAGCTGCGCATCGACGAGTCCGCGCTCACCGGCGAGTCACAGCCGGTCGAGAAGCGGACCGACGCGCTCGTCGGTGGCGATCTCGCGCTCGGCGACCGGACGAACCTCGCGTTCAAGGGAACTCTCGTGACCTACGGGCGCGGGCGCGGCGTGGTCGTGGCCACCGGCATGCAGACGGAGCTCGGCCGCGTGGCGGCACTTCTCGGCGAGGCGGAGGACGGGCGGACGCCGCTGCAGCGGCGCCTCGCCGAGTTCGGGCGCCGGCTTGCGCTGGCGGTGATCGCGCTCTGCGCGGTCCTGTTCGTGGTCGGCGTCCTGCGTGGCGAGGAGGCGGTGCTGATGTTCCTGACCGCGGTGAGCCTCGCGGTCGCGGCGATTCCCGAGGCGCTGCCCGCGGTGGTCACCGTCGCGCTCGCGCTGGGCGCCCGCAAGATGGTGCGCGCGAACGCGCTGATCCGTCGTCTGCCCGCCGTCGAAACCCTGGGCTCGGTGACGTACGTCTGCTCGGACAAGACCGGCACGCTCACCGAGAATCGCATGCAGGTCGAAGGGTTCCACGTCGACGGTCGCGATGCCGCGACGCCGCCCGGACCCGGCGGGCGGTCCGTCGCGTGGAATCTTCTGCTTGCTGCGCTCGCGCTGAGCAACGACGCCGAGCCGCGTGGCGACGGCGCGGAGGGCGATCCTACCGAGGTCGCGCTGCTGCTCGCGGCGGCCCGCGCGGGCGTCGGCAAGCGCGAGCTCGCCGTCCGCATGCCGCGTCTCGCGGAGGTCGCGTTCTCGTCCGAGCGTGCGCGGATGACGACGATCCACGGCGATCCCGACGGCGGCCTGGTGGCCTTCACGAAGGGTGCGCCCGAGCAGGTGCTGCCGTCGTGCCGCGACTGCGGAGCCGGCGACGCAGTCGATCCTGCCGCGATGCTCGCCGCCGCGGACGACATGGCGCGCCGCGGCCTGCGCGTGCTGGCGTTCGCGTCGCGGCGTCTCGAGCGAATCCCGGAGGACGGCCGGCTCGAGACGATCGAGAGCGGCATGACGCTGCTCGGCCTCGTCGGACTCATCGACCCGCCGCGTGCGGAGGCCGCGGAGGCGGTGGCGCTCTGCCGCTCCGCGGGCATCCGGGTGGTGATGATCACCGGCGACCATCCCGCCACGGCGCGTGCCATCGCGACGCGTCTCGGCATCGTCGACGAGGGTGGCCGCGTCGTGTCGGGGCCGGAGCTCGCGCGTCTCGACCGCGACGCGTTCGCCGCCCAGGTCGAGTCGATTCGCGTCTACGCGCGCGTCGCACCCGAACAGAAGATCCAGATCGTCGAGGCCCTGCAGAAGCACGGCGAGCTGGTCGCGATGACCGGGGACGGCGTCAACGACGCACCGGCGCTGCGACAGGCCGAGATCGGCGTCGCGATGGGCAAGGGCGGGACGGACGTCGCCCGCGAGGCGGCGCACATGGTTCTGCTCGACGACAACTTCGCGTCGATCGTTCGCGCGATGCGCGAGGGGCGGCGGATCTACGACAACATCCGCAAGTTCATCAAGTTCGCCTTCGCGAGCAACACGGGCGAGATCTGGACGCTGTTCCTCGCTCCGTTCGTCGGCCTGCCGATTCCACTGCTGCCGATCCACATCCTGTGGGTGAACCTGGTGACCGACGGTCTGCCGGGTCTCGCGCTGACGCTCGAGCCCGCGGAGCGCGACATCATGCAGCGTCCGCCGCGTCCTCCCCGCGAGAGCATCTTCGCGCACGGACTGTGGCAGCACGCGGTCTGGGTGGGGCTGCTGCTCGGCGGAGTGACGCTCGCGACGCAGGCGTGGGCGCTGCGAACGGGACTGGCCCACTGGCAGACGATGACCTTCACGGTTCTGACCCTGTCCCAGATGGGGCACGTGCTGGCCGTGCGCTCGGAGCACGACTCGCTGCTCACGCAGGGGTTGCTGTCGAACCTGCCGCTGCTCGGTGCGGTGGTCCTGACCATCCTGCTGCAATGCGCGGTGATCTACCTTCCGGCGGCGTGGCCGATCTTCAAGACGCAGCCGCTGACGGGCGGCGAGCTCGCGCTCTGCTTTGCGGCGTCCTCGATCGTTTTCGTCGGGGTCGAGATCGAGAAGTGGATGGTCCGCCGCGGCTGGCTCTATCGCGGCGACGCGAGCGCCGGCTGACCGCCCCGCGCGCGGCGCCGCCCGGCTCGCACCCGCCAACGACTCCGCGGCGGCGCGGAGGGAGGCTACTTCCCTTCGATCGCCTGGACGAACTCGGCGAGCATCTGGACCTGGCGCAGCGAGTCGCGGTGCGCGCGTCCGCTTCCTTCCAGCTGCTGCTCGAACACGCGACCCCAGACCGGCATCGCGGCGCTGCCGTGCGCGCGGACCGTGCGGCGGCCGTCGATGACGCGCATCAGCTCCGCGACGTTGAGCGTGGACTTCCCGAGATCGGTCGGCGGAGGGACCAGCGCACCGGCAGCCGGACCGTCGCCGCGCCCCGCGACGCCGTGGCACGACGCGCACAGCGTCGCGTAGAGCTTCGCGCCCTCGTCGCCGGCCGCCGCTGCGATCGCGCCCGCATCGGCCGCCGCGCCGACGAACGCGATCGCCAGCGCGCCGCGCGCCACGCGCGCGAGGCGTTGCCGTCGTGAGGACGTCGGGGTGGTCTGCTGTCGGGCGCTCATCCGGGTGCTGCTCCTCTCGCGCCGACGCGGCGCGTTCCCCTCATGCACGACGCGCGCGCGCGCGACAAGTGCACCTCAGTGCCGGGGGGCGCGCACGGTGAGGACCGGGCAGGGCGCGGCCGCGATCACGCGCTCGGCCGTGCTGCCGATCCACAGGCGCTCCAGCGCCGGACGTCCGCGCGTCGCCATGGCGACCAGGTCGGCGCCGATGCGCGCCGCGCGCTCGGCGATCGTCGGGGCCGGTGCGCCCGGCGCGATCTCCGCGTCGACGACGACGTTCGGTCGCGCGCAGGCGTGCGCGCGTGCCTGCAGGTCGTCGCGCGCCGCGCGGGCCGCCGCGGCGGCGTCGCGCGCCGAGCGCTCGTCCGGCCGGTGCGCGTGGAGGAGAACGAGACGCGCCGCCTGCGCCGGCGGGAGCATGCGCAGCGCGCCCTCCGTTGCGCGTGCGGCGCCGGCGGAGAAGTCGGTCGGCACCAGCACGGTGCGCGTGACCTCGCCGCGGCCGCGATGGCCCGGGTACACCGACAGCACGGGCAGCGGCGCGTCGCGGACGAGTTGCGCTGCGGTGCTGCCGACGACGAGCCGACGCCAGCCGCTCCGCCCGCGCGTCCCCACGACGATCACGTCCGCACTGCGACGCTCGGCCGCCGCGACCACGCCGGCAGCGGTCGATCCGACGACCAGCTCCAGCGAGATCGACAGGCCCGCCGGGCGGACCTCCGCCATCAGCGCCTCGAGCTTCGCGCGCGCCTCGTCGCGCACCGACCGGTAGTAGTGCTCCGGCATCGGCGCGAAGTCGGGCGCGGGCGCGCTTTCCGGAAGAAGCGCGTGCACGAGCACGAGCTCGGAGTGGTGGCGTTGCGCGAGCTCCAGCGCCCACGCGAACGCGGGCATTGCGTTGTGCGAGAAGTCGGTGGCGACGGCGATCGTGCGCAACGCGCCCTCGTCGGGCATCGCCTCAGGCCTTCGCGGCGACGGCGCGCTCGAGCTTCGCCACGCGGCGCTCGAGGCGGCGGACCTGCTCCTCGCTTGCGGCGTTGATCTGCCGCAGCAGGCGGCGCTCGGCCTCGCGCACGATCGCCTCGGCGCGGCGCTCGACCTCGCGGCGGACGCCGCGCACGGCCTTCTCGAGCTCGGCGCGATTGTGCGCGATCGCCCGGCGTGCGTCGTCCGGGAGGCGTGCGAGCAGCGCAGGCAGGCCGTTGCTCGCGGTCTTGCGCACCGTCCGTTTGCCGGTCCTGGTGTTCGCCATGGTCGGACCCTCCTGCCGGGGGTCGAGCAAACCGGCTGCCACGACGAGGCAGACGCCGTGCGACCGGCGAGGCGCGCGCCTTCCCAGTGACGGGAACGTGGTGCGCGGAACGGTCCGAGCGCCGGGAAGCCGAGGCGCCGGCCGCGCGCGTCAGGCGCGGTCGCGCAGCGACAGGCGGAGCGCGTACGCGATCAGCGGCAGAGCGACCAGCAGCGCGTAGTGCTCCGGCGGACGGTGTCCGCTCTGGGGCGGCGCGCCGCCCCAGAAGTGCAGCGCGTGCAGCCCGCGCTCGACCAGCAGCAGGAGCAGCACCAGCGGCACGAACGAGCGGTAGCGCATCGCCGCCAGCAGCATGACGATCCCGAACACCAGTTGCGTCGCCCCCGCCCAGTGGAACAGCGCCACCACCAGCTGCCGGCACGCGGCCATGTCGAGGCCGGCGATCACGCCGGCGCCGCCGTCGGGCAGGAACGAGTGAATGCAGGCGGGCAGGATCGTCAGCACCGCGAGCGCGGCGAGGATGCGCGGTGCGCCCGGCGAGCCGGCGTACTGCGCATTGGTGGACGGCGGCAGGAGACGCGACACGTCGGGCTTCGCGCGAACTCTCAGCGACGCGCCGGCGGGATCGCGCCGCGCACCGTCTCGATGTTGAGCTGTCCCTCGAGACCCGCCGAGCGGTGCACGGCGATCTCCGCGTACTCCGGCGTCAGTGTCATCTGCACGAACGCGGTGCGGCTCGGGTACTCGACGAGTGCCACCTCGTCCCAGAGCGACTCGACGACGCCCAGCGAGAGATAGTTGACGTTGCCCGAGAACAGCAGGCGGGCGCCGGTCTTCTGCAGCAGCGGCATGAGACTCTGCCCGTAGCGGAGATACGCCTCGCGGCCGCTCAGCTGCGCGTCGCGGCCGTCCGGGTACTCCGCGCGCTCGCGGAACTTGAGCAGGTTGACCATCACGATCGGGCCGTCGGGTCCAGGCTGCGCGAGCACCTCGCGCTGCTCGCGGCTCGGGTAGACCTTGTTCTCGACGTTCATGCCTCGATCCCCGCCTGCCGGAGCGACAGGACGTGACCGTCCTCGGGACGCGCGCGTCCCTCGAGCACCTCGCGGTACGCGCGCTCCAGCGCGTCGCGTCCGGCACCGCGCACGACGCGCAGCCAGCCGTCGCTGAACGAGGCGAAGTGGCGCCACGTCGTGCCGAGCTTCTCCTGAAATGCCGCCGGACCCCACTCCTTGTTGCGCTTTTCCATCTGCGTCGGCGCGAAGAAGAACGTCGGCGCGGCGCCGGGCAGGTCGCGCGCCGGACGCGAGCCGCTCCAGTGCGTCGCACCGATCACGGCGCTGTGCTTGAGCGCGTCGGCGAAGTGGTTGTGGATCGCGTTCACCACCGCGCCGTCACCGGAGTGCTCGATCAGGACCGCGGGCCGCATGCGGTCGAGCGACGCGACCTCGTCGTAGCGCAGCACGCGGTCGTAGCAGCCGAGCTGCGACACGAAGGCGGCGTTGCGCGCCGACGTGAGGCCGACGACCTCGCCGGCGCCGCGCGCCGCGAGGCAGAAGGCGAGGGCGATCGCGGTCTTGCTCGAAGCGCTCGTGACGAGGAACGTTTGCGCGCCGAAGTCGCCGTTGTCGGCGAGGAAGTCGTCGACCAGGAACGAGGTCATGAAGAGCCCGCGCAGGAGCAGCAGCGTGTCCTCGCGTGCGGTCTCGTAGAGCGCGTCGGCGCCCGTGCGCAGATACTGCCGGTAGGCGAGGGCCGTCGCGGCGCGATGTGCCGCGACGTCGACGAACGACGCGGCACCGGCGTCGCCGGCCTGCACGACGAGGTGCGTGGACATCGGGAAGAAGCCGAAGAAGCGCTGGCCGGCCTTCACCGCCGGATGCGCCGATTCCAGCACGTCGGCGAAGCCCATCACCGGGATGCGTCCCCAGCCGTCGTCGGCGGGGAAGAACGTCCAGTAGCCCAGCATGTCGCCGGTGAGCGCGTAGGTGATGTTGTTCGCGGTGAGCGCGAAGCGGTCGACCGCGAGCAGCACCTGGTCGGCAGCGAGTGCCGCGGGCAGCTCCGCCTCCGTGAACCGGGAGGTCTTCCAGTCGTCGCGCCGCACGCTGAAGTCGAGCGACTTCGCCATCGTGTGATTCTCCGCAGAGCGGGCGGCCCGTGCGGCCGCCGGATTCTGGCACTCGTTATGCCGATACTCGGGGCCGGTCAAGCGGACGTCGTGCCGCGCGGCGCTCGAAACGTGCGCGTCGATCTGCCAACATCCCGCCGCCATGAAGCCGCGTCCCGTGCCCGACACGCTCTCCGCCGCCGACGGACGCGTCCGTCGCGGCGTCCGCAGCCGCGAGGCGATCGTCGCGGCGCTCATGGAGCTCGTCGGACGCGGCGTCCTGCAGCCGACCGTGCAGCAGGTCGCCGAGCGGGCTGGTGTCGGCGTGCGCAGCGTGTTCCGCCACTTCTCCGAGATGGAGACGCTGTACCGCGCCATGGACGCGCGCCTCGAGGCGGAGGCGCGGCCGCTGCTCGCCGGCGCGGAGCGCGGCGGATCGCTCGACGAGCGCGTCGCGGCTCTGGTGCGGCAGCGCGCGACGTTCTTCGAGCGCATCGCGCCCTTCAAGCGCTCCGGCAACCTGGTGCGCTGGCGCTCGCCGTTCCTGCAGGAGCGCCACGTGAGCATGCACCGGCTGCTGCGCGCCGATCTGCTGCGCTGGTTCCCCGAGCTCTCCGGTGCGGCGCCCGCCCTCGTGGAGGCGGTCGACCTCGCGACGTCCTTCGAGGCGTGGGAGCGCCTGCGCTTCGACCGCCAGCTCGGCACGAAGGCCGCGACGTCCGCGGTCGAGACCTCCGTGCTCGCGCTGCTGCGCAGCCTCAGCGCAGGATCAGGTGCAGCAGTGCCGCGGCCAGCGCGATCGCGAGCCCGACGGTGACGCGCGGGCTCGCGTAGAACAGGATCATCGGCTTCGTCGGAAACGACATCGTGACCGGCGTCGCGGCGATCTTGAACAGGTGCGCGTCCGCGAAGCGCGGGTCGATCACCAGCTCCAGCATGTCGCGGCGGCTGCGGTAGCGCATGTAGCCGATGATCGTCCAGCCGGGATCGGGCGGGACGTTCCAGCTGTCGAGGTAGGGGCCGATCACGCGCGCCGCGACTGCGGGGTGGCAGCCCTTGCGCACCAGCGCGCGGAAGAAGACCCGCGTGTAGCTCTCGAGCAGCTTGCCCGACGACATCGCCTCGCCCGTTTTCGGATGCGGGACCTTCTCGGGCGCGAGCTTGACGAGGTTCAGCATGACGAACTCGCGGCCGTCGTCGCTGTCGAGGAACGTCCGCAGCGCCGCCATCTCGTCGGGGTTCGAGCGCGCGTGCTCCGGCAGGCGCGGCATCATCTCGTCGATCTCGGCCTTCGTGAGCGGCGGGCGACGGTTGTCGTAGAACCAGCGGAACCAGCCGTAGAGTCCCGCCGCGACGGCCCAGATCACGACGCCGCTCACGGCTGCACCGGGGGGCGCGGGTTGCGACCGGCCTCGAGATCCTCGTTGCGCTGCTTGAGGCGCCGCATCGAGATCTCGTGCGTGATGATCCAGAAGCGGTCGGCGCGGATCGCGTCGACGACGCGTCCCGCGACGTCCGCGGGGCTCAGCGCCTTCGAGCTCATGAGCTGCTCGATCTGCGCCATCGGGATCTGCGCCGGCGGCGGCAGCCCGAGCGACGGCGGCGCGTTGCGCGTCGACTCGAAGATCTTGGTATCGACGAGCTCGGGGCAGAGGCACGACACGCCGACGCCTGTGCCCGCGAGCTCCAGCGACAGAGATTCCGAGAGCCCGACCACCGCGTACTTGGTGGCGTGGTACGGACCGATCAGTCCGCCCGGTGCGAGCCCGGCCTCCGACGCCGTGTTGACGACGTAGCCTTCTCCCTGCGCGACCATCAGCGGCACGAAGGCGTTGATGCCGTAGGCGACGCCGAGCAGGTTCACGTCGACGATCCAGCGCCACATCTCCGGCTTCGTCTTGACGCTCGGCCGTCCGGCGGCGACGCCGGCGTTGTTGCACAGCACGTGCACCGTGCCGAAGGCCTCGACCGCGCGGTCGCGCAGGCGCGCGACCTGCGCCGGGTCGCCGACGTCGCAGCGGACGCCGAGGACGCGTGCGCCGTCTGCCGCGAGCCGGGTCGCGGCACGCTCGAGCGCATCGTTCTCGACGTCGGCGAGCACCACCGACATGCCTTCCGCGACGAAGCGCTCGGCGAGTGCGAGGCCGATGCCCGATGCCGCACCCGTCACGACCGCGACGCGTCCCGCGATCTCCATCCGGATTCCTCTCCTTGCGTGCCGTTTCGAGTAGTGGCAGAAGCTATGCCACTAACGGCGGGCGACGCAAACGGAATCGGCGCGCCCCGCCGAGGGAGGTCCGACCATGCACGTGCTCCGCACACCCGACGAGCGCTTCGCCAACCTGCCCGGATTCCCGTTCGCGCCGCACTACGTGGACATCCCGGACGGCGAGGGCGGCACGCTGCGCTTGCACCACCTCGACGAGGGGCCGCGCGACGCGAGGGTCGTGCTGCTGATGCACGGCAACCCGTCGTGGTCGTACCTGTACCGGAAGATGATCCCGCCGATCGTCGCTGCCGGCTACCGCTGCGTGGCACCGGATCTCGTCGGGCTCGGCCGCTCGGACAAGCCGTCGCGCCTCGAGGACTACACGGTCGCGCGCCACGTCGAGTGGATGCGCGCGGCGCTCTTCGACCGGCTCGACCTGCGCGACGTGAACCTCGTCTGCCAGGACTGGGGCGGGGTCATCGGGCTGCGCCTCGTCGCCGAGCATCCCGGGCGCTTCGCGTCGGTGGTCGCGGCGAATACCGGCGTGCCGACCGGCCAGACGCCGGTCAGCGAGGATCTCCGCAAGTGGCCGGAGATGGCGCGACAGATGAAGGTGTTTCCGGTCGGCCAGATGGTGAGCATGGGCTGCACGGGAGGACTCACCGAGGCGGAGATCGCGGCCTACGACGCGCCGTTCCCCGACGAGAGCTACAAGGCCGCCGCCAAGAGCTTCCCCGCGCTGATCCCGATCACGCCGGATAACCCTGCGGTGCCCGACATGCTGCGCGCGTGGGAGTCGCTCGACCGCTTCGACAAGCCGCTGCTGTGCGCGTTCAGCGACATGGACCCGTTCAACAAGGGCGGCAACAAGGCGCTCGAGAAGCGCGTCCCCGGCGCGCAGGGACAGGCGCACACGACGATCACCGGCGGCGGACACTTCCTGCAGGAGGATCGCGGCACCGAGCTCGCCGACGTCGTGATCGCGTTTCTCGGCCGCGTGCACGGCGGACGCACCGCGTCGCGCGCTTGAGCGTCGTCCGCTCGCCCACGGAGGGCAACGCGCGTCAAATCCGCGTTGACAGCGGTGATCGGGCGAAAGTAGACGGGGTGTAAGATTCCCGTGCCGATCCCGAAGAGACAGACGCCGCGTCCCTACCTGACCTCGCCCGAGCGGCGGCGGCAGCTGCTCGACGTGGCGGGGCGCCTCGTGCGCGAGGGCGGCTGGAGCTCGCTGTCGATGCAGGGGCTCGCGATCGCGGGCGGCGTCAGCCGGCAGCTGGTCTACGAGCACTTCGAGAGCGCCGACGAGCTCTACCTCGCGACCCTGGCACACCTGTTCGAGCGCGTGCACGCGGCGACCGAGGCGGTCGTGCGTGCGGGCGACGATCTCGAGACGACGCTCGCGCGCGCCTTCGATCTCTTCGTCGACATGGCGCCAGAGGAGCGCAACGCGCTGCGCGCGCTGGCGTCCGAGGTCGAGCCGTCGCACCGCCGCATGGGGCGCGCGAAGACGCGGCTCCGTGCGCGCATCACCGAGCTCTGGGCGCCCTACGTCGAGCACCAGACGGGACTGCGTGGCGGCGAGGCGCGCGCCGTCGCGTGGATGCTCGTGAACGCCGCGGGCGGGCTCGCGGACGGAATCGCCGACGGATCCATCAGCCGCCGCCGCGGCGTGACGCTCTGGGTGCGCGTCGCGCGCGAGGCGATCGCGGGGCTGCGCGACGAAGACCGCGCCGCACGCTGAACGAACGACGACACCAGCCGACGACCGCACCGACTCACACCGCAACCGACCAGAAGGACTGGAGGGACTCATGCCGACGACTCGCAAGCTGCCGCTGCATCTCCTGGCGACGGCCCTCGTCCTGTCGTTCGCCGGCGCCGCGAACGCGACGCCGGCGCCGTGGTCGCGGACCGAGACGCGCGCCGCGTGCTCGAGCTTCGACATCTTCCGCCAGCCGCACTTCGGCGACACGCACGTCCACACGGCGTACTCGTCCGACGCGGTGTTCGCCGGCACGCGCGAGGATCCGCGCGGCGCGTACCGCTTCGCGCAGGGCGAGGTGCTCGGACTGCCGCCGTACGACGCGTCGGACAACCCGACGCGCACCGCGCAGCTGCGGCGTCCGCTCGACTTCACCGCGGTGACCGACCACGCCGAGCAGTTCGGCGAGATCCAGATCTGCTTGACGCCGGGCCTGCCGGGCTACGACTCGGCGGAGTGCGTGTCGGCACGCGACCAGCTCGCGGCGCCGCTTCCGACGACGCCCACGCTGCTGCCGCCGCTGCCGGTGATCCAGTTCCTGCTCGGCTACGGCGTCTCGAACCCTCCGCAGCGCTTCTCGTGGTGCGGCACGAACAACGAGAACTGCCTCGAGCAGGCGTCGCTGGTCTGGCAGGACACGCAGGCCGCGGCGGAGCAGTTCTACGACCGCACCTCGGCGTGCAGCTTCACGACCTTCGTCGGCTACGAGTGGAGCGGTCAGCCGGGCGGCAACAACCTGCACCGCAACGTCATCTTCCGGAACGAGAAGACCGTCGACCTGCCGATCAGCTTCATGGAGCAGCCGACGCCGCAGGGCCTGTGGACGCAGCTCCACGCGCAGTGCCTCGACACCAACACCGGCTGCGACGTGCTCGCGATCCCGCACAACCCGAACGTGAGCGGCGGCCTGATGTTCGCGCCCGTCAAGGCGGACGGCTCGCCGATCGATGTCCCGGAGGCGATCACGCGCCACGGGCTGGAGCCGCTGGTCGAGATGAACCAGCACAAGGGAGACTCCGAGTGCCGGCCCGGCGTCAACGGCGCCACCGACGAGCTGTGCGGCTTCGAGAAGAACAACCGCCTGCAGCTCTTCAACCCGGTCTCGAACCCCAACCAGACGTTCCCGCCGCTGAACTACGTCCGCAACGCGCTGCGCGAAGGCCTCGTCCAGGAGCAGCGTCTGGGCGTCAATCCGTTCCAGTTCGGACTTCTCGGCAGCACCGACGATCACAAGTCGACGCCAGGCGACACCGACGAGCCCGACTTCGGCGCGCGCGGTCACATCGGCAACCGTGACCGCAACCCGCAGACCATCCTCGCGCGCATCACGCCGGCGGGCATCGAGGGCAGCCCCGGCGGACTCGCGGTGGTGTGGGCCGAGGAGAATTCGCGCGACGCGCTGTTCGCCGCGATGCGCCGCAAGGAGGTCTACGCGACCAGCGGCACGCGGCCGATCCTGCGCTTCTTCGCCGGCAAGGAGCAGGGCCTGAAGTGCGGCGACCCGTCGTTCGTGGAGTCGGCGTACGCGGGCGGCGTGCCGATGGGTGCCGAGATCGGCGCGGTGCGCGGCAACGCGAGCCCGCGCTTCGGTCTGCTCGCGCAGCGCGATCCCGGCAGCCCGGGACTTCCCGGCGGCAAGCTGCAGCGCGCGCAGATCGTGAAGGGCTGGGTCGATGCGTCCGGCGTCTCGCACGAGAAGGTCTTCGACGTCGCGGGAGACGCCAGCAACGGCGCGACCGTGGACACCGCGACCTGCACGCCGTCCGGCACCGGCGCGGACTCGTTGTGCGCCGTGTGGGAGGACCCGGAGTTCGACCGCAGCCAGCGCGCCTTCTACTACGCGCGCATCGTCGAGGATCCGAGCTGCCGCTGGAGCCAGTACGTCTGCAACTCGGTCGGCGTCGACTGCAGCGGCACCGTCCCGCCCGAGTACGCCGAGTGCTGCAACGCCGCGGTGCCGAAGACCATTCAGGAGCGCGCCTGGTCGTCGCCGATCTGGTACCGCCCCGAGGGCCTCGGCAAGCTGCGCGGCCAGGTGACGTACGGCAAGAACGCCGGCACCGACGTGCTGCGCCTCGAGTTCAAGCTCGGCGTGCTGCCGTCGGCGCTCGACGTCGCGAACAACGACCTGACGATCTCCGTCCGCGACGACGACGACGTCTACACCGTGACCATCCCGGCGGGCACGCTCGAGACCATCGGCAACGAGCGTCTCGTGCTGCGCGACGAGAGCGGCGCGGTCGGCGGGCTGCGCAGCGTGCTGCTCGCCAAGCAGGGCAACGGCCGCTCGGTGCTGCGCGTTCGCACCGTGCCGCGCTCGTTGGCGGCGGCCGACAAGGTCGACCACTTCTTCGAGGTCACCCTGAAGGCCGGCGACTTCGAGGTGCAGAAGAACGGCCTCTGGCGCGTGAAGGGCCCGCGCCTGGTCGCCGCGAGTTGAGGTGAACCGGGGGCGGCTGCAGCGCCGCCCCCGGTCTCAGCCGAGCCAGAGCGCCGCGCGCTCGAGGACCCAGTACGCGGACAGGATGCCCATCGCGTAGATGACCGCGTGGCGGGTTCGCGAGGCGCCGCGGCCGGCGGCGACGCGTGCGAGCAGCGCGGTCACGCCGAGGACGAAGAAGACGAACGCGAGCTGGCCGAGCTCGATGCCGACGTTGAACGCGAGCAGCGCCATCGGCACGTCGCGCTGTGGCAGCCCGGCCTCGGCGAGCGCTCCGGCGAAGCCGAAGCCGTGCAGCAGTCCGAACGCGAGCGCGGCGATCCACGGAAGGCGTCGCAGCAGGGTGTCGTGCACGTTCTCGCGCGCGAGCTCGACCGCGAGCAGCAGCACGCTCGCCGCGATCAGCACCTCGATCGGACGCGACGGCACGTGCGCGATGCCGAGCGCCGCCGCCGACAGCGTGATGCTGTGGCCGACGGTGAACGCGGTGATGGTCTCGACCAGGAGCCGCGTCGTCGGCACGAGCAGCAGCAGACCGAGCACGAAGAGCAGGTGGTCGGGGCCCGACAGGATGTGCTCGATGCCGAGCGCGACGTAGTCGTGCAGCACGGTCCAGCGGCTCGGCGCCGCGGGCACGACGAGCACCGGCATGCGCGCGTTGAGCACCGCCTGCGTGCTGGTCCCGTCGGCGCGATCGAGAAGCAGGAGTGCCGTGATGCGCGACACCTCGAGGCCGTCCACGCCGACGCTCTCGCCGACGAGTCCCTCGGGGCCGCAGTCGATGGTCCAGCGCGCCTCCGTGCGATCGCCGAGGTCGATCTCCTCGCCCGATCCGACCGCCGTGCAGCGCGCCGGCAGACGTGGCTTCACGTCGGCGCCGGGCAGGCGGATCTTCGACGACTTCCATGCGACGGCGAAGACTCCGGGCTGCTGCTCGCGCAGCGCGAGCAGCGCCGGCTCGAGGCCGTGCGCTCGCACCGGGCCCGCGCTCGCGAGCAGGATCACGACGGTCGCGAAGAGCCCTGCAACGGCCCGCTGCAGCTGCGAGGTCACTTCGCGCTCTCCTTCGCGTGCCACGCGGCCGAGTCGACCTCGAGCGGGTAGCGCGCCCGCAGGCCGCGCAGCAGGCTCTTCAGGCGCTTCCCGCGCTCGGCCTCGCGCCACGACTCGAGCACGCGTCCGCGCACGTCGTCGAACGGTGGCGGCGTGCCCGACTCCCGGCTTTCGACGAACACCAGGTGCAGACCGTAGGGCGACGCGAACGGTCCGCTCCACTCGCCGACCGGACTCGCGAGCACCTGCTGCGCGAACGGCCCGCCGAAGACCTTGTCGAGCTGCGGCTGCGACTGCCCGACGAGATGCGCCGGCATCGCGAACGAGTCGCCCTCGCGCACGGCGTCGCGCGGCGACGGACGGCGCTCGCGCAGCGCCGCGAGCTCGCGCTCCGCGTGCTGCACGGCGACCGGATCGCGGCCGTCGGCGGCGAGGAAGACGTGCCAGAAGGTCACGCGCGACGGCAGCGCGTCGGCCGCGTGCTGCGCGTACCAGTCGCGCAGATCGGCGTCGGACGCCTCGCCGTCCTCGACGCGGCCGGCGAGCAGCCTCACCTTGTGGATCAGGATGCGGCGCACGACGAGGTCGTGCTTGTCGAGCCCGAGCTCCAGCGCGCGCTGGTAGAGCTGCTCCTCGGACTGCGCCTGCGGCGCGTTCGGATCCTCGGTGAGGATCTGCATCTGCTCGACCAGCCAGGTGCGCACGCTGCGGTCGTGGCGGTCGAGGCCGCGCGCGACGGCCTCGCGGAACAGCAGCTCCTCGTCGATCGCGGCGTCGATGAGCGCCGCCTCGTCGCGCTCGCTCGGCTCGAGCCCGGTCTCGGCAGTATAGGCGCGGCGCAGCTGCGCCACGTCGGCCGCGGTCACGACGACCGGCACGGCGGTCGGCGCCGCGTCCTCCGAGTGGACGGCGCGGGTCAGCAGGAAGAGCAGGGCGCCGCCCGCGACGAAGTGCAGCAGCGGGGCATGCAGCAGGGCATGGAAGAGGCGCAACGTGGTGTCCCGGGAGGACGCCGGGCCCGGGCGGGCGCGGCGATCGAGGATCTGGCAGCAGTTCTGCCAGATCCCGGATGCCACGCGCGCCCGGGCGCGCGCAAGCGCGGATTCCGCGTCGCGTCAGTCGATGGTCGGCAGCCGCGGGTGCCCCGCCGAGCGCGCGACCTTGCCGAGCACGCGTACCAGCCCGTCCACGAACTCGTTGCGCGGGTACGCCGAGTTCGGATCGTTGTGCGCGTAGGTGTCGGGCCGCGCGATCAGCAGCAGGTTGGCGCGCGGGATGCCGGACTGCTCCGCCAGCGCGCTGGCCGCGTCGAGCACGCGCTGTCCGCCGAGCGCGGCGCCGAAGGCGTAGATCTGGAGGTCGCGCGGCAGGTCGCTGCCGTGCGTCGCGTGCACGTCGAGGACCTCCTGCGCCGGGTTCGGATTCCCCGCCGCGACCGCGCCTGCGTCGATCGTCAGGCGCAGCGGGTGGTACCACGCGGTGCCGTCGCGGCTCTGGAGTCCGTAGCCCGAGAACATGGTCGCGAAGCGCGCGATCGGCGTCAGCTCGCCGGCGTTGTCCCAGCCGCGCGGATCGCCGCTCTCGGCGAGGTGGCCGAGGTGCGCCTGCGCCGCGCGCAGCGAGGACGGCGAGGTCTCGGTGTCGAGTGCGTAGCCGTACTGGCCGAGGTTGGTCACCGGGATCGGCGGCTTCAGGTTCGCGGGCAGCAGCGGGAAGGCCTGGCCGCGCGACGGCGAGTCCGGATCGAGCAGCGCGCCGAGCGAGCCCGAGGTGTTGAAGAGTCCCGCGAAGGGCGCGTCGATGCCACCGAAGGAGAGCCACGGCGAGCCCGCGTTCAGGGCGTCGAGCGACGCCTGCGCGTCGTCGGCCGATACCGGCGTCGGGCTCGACCCGCCGTCGATGAAGACGAGACCGTCGAGGTCCGCGGCACCGGCCCGGCCGTCGAAGTCCCAGGTCGCGTACGCCGTCGTGATCGAGCCGCCGAGCGAGTGCCCGCCGAGGACGACGTGCGTCGCGCGCTTCCTCGCGTCGTCGACCACGCGGCGCAGGTCCTCGACCGCGACCTTCATGCCCCACTCGCGCGCGTACGTGACGTCGGCGGTGGGGATCAGCTCGAAGTGCTTCGTGATCGAGGGGTCGGCGAGCCAGCCGAGGTAGTAGTCGAAGGCCTCGCTGGCCGACGTCGTGCCGAGCTTGACGCGGTCGAAGACCGACTGGTCCTCGAGCTGGTTCTCGCGGCGCTCGACGGCCCACACCTGCCAGCCCTTCGCGCGCGACACGAGGTGGCGCGCGAGCGGGGCGAAATACGCAGCGCTCGCCGACGTGCCCGGGATCAGGACGAGGACGTTCTGCGCGCTGCGCGGGCCGATCTCGAGCACGCCGACGCGGTTGTACGCGGACGGCGTGCCGGGCGACTCGTAGCTGTCGAGCCAGCGGAAGCGGGTGTCCGCCTGGGCACGCGCGAACGGTGCGAACGAGAGCAGCGTGACGACGGCCGCGAGAGCGACGGCGGCGGAACGCCTGGCGCGGTGCTTGACGAACGGGCGTGCTAGGCTCGAGTGCATCAGTTTCCTCCGTGGCGGCGGCGGTGCCGCCGGCTGCGATGCGGTGCCGAGCATACCGCCGCGCCGCGCGCACGGTCCAGGTGCTGGTTGCGACGAGGGTGGAACGCGCGTGTCTCGCGTCAGCGGCGCGCCGCGCGCGCCTTCGGAGCCGGTGCGTCGAGCTCGGGGTAGTGCCGGAAGATGCCGCTCTCGTTGAACGGGATGCGCCGCTCGGACGCGAGGTAGGCGGCGATGCGCGGCCGCACGGCGACGCGGTCGTGCAGCGCGACCAGCTTCGGAAGCCGGCGCTCGCACTTCGCCATCGCGTGCGGGAACGCGTAGCGCAGCCCCGCGACCAGCTGGAACGCGGACAGGTCGGCGTAGGTCAGGTCGCGCCCGACGAGCCAGCGTCCGCGGCTCCGGCGGTTGTGCGCGAGCACGCTCTCCAGCCAGCCGAGGTACTTCGGCATGCGCTGGTCGACGAAGCTCTGCGCGCGGCGCTTCGCGGCACTCTTCTGATCCTCGTAGTAGAGGCTCGACGCGATCGGGTGGTGCGTGTCGTGCGCCTCCGCGACGACGTCGGCGATCGTGAGCTGGATCTGCGCGGCCTCGGCGCGCGACGCCTCGTCGTCCGGCACGAGGCCGAGCTTCGGCGCGAGGAAAGCGAGCACGTTGGCGGTCTGCGACACGACGGTCCGGCCGACCTTGACGAACGGCGGCGCGAAGGGGAGTGCGCCGGGCTCGGCGCCGTCGAGGAAGCGCTGCATCGCGCGCATGCCGCCCTTGCCGCGCGCGACGTCCACGTAGCGCGCGCCGGCCTCCTCGAGCGCCAGGCGCACGAACTCGCCGCGGCCCTGGATCATCGGCCAGTAGTAGAGCTCGACCTTCACGACGACCTCCTCGTGATGCGAAAGACGGGCGCTGCGAGGTGCTGGCCGCGGCACTTCGGGCAGGCGCTCGGCCGCGTCGGCCTGCGGCGGTCGCGGAACACGAAGCCGCAGTCGAGGCAGCGCGCGGGATCGAAGTCGAGCCGCTCGTCGCCGTGCCGCAGGGAGCGGGCGAGGTGCTCGAGGTGCGGTCCGACGTCCTTCTCGGGCAGGTGCACGAGCGCCGACAGCTCGTGCGCGGTGCGCGGCGCCTCGACGAGCAGCCGGCGGATCGCCTGGCGCGCCGTCTCGGTCGCGCCCCGCGGGACCGGAGCGCGCGTCGCGTCGCCGGCAGACGTCATGCATCGACGCTATCGTCCCGGCCACCACGAGAGAAGCGGCCCGGGCTCGCGCGCACGGCCCGGACTTGCGATCCTGCCGCATGATCGTCGGCCTCGTCCTCCTCGCACTCTTCACCGGTCTCTGCGTCTGCCTTCAGGGCGTGACCAACGGCGCGCTCGCCGCGCGTACCAGCCTGTTCGCGGCGGTGTTCCTGAACGGACTCGTGGTCGCGATCGGTACCGGCCTGCTCTGGCTGTCGGACCGCAAGCCGCTGATCTCGCCGGAGCCGACGCCGTGGTTCCTCTACCTCGGCGGCTTCTACGGCATCTCGATCCTCGGCTGTGCGGCGTTCGTGTTCCCGCGCCTCGGCGCGGGTGCGACCACGGCCTTCGTGGTCACGGCCCAGCTCGGCTCGGCGCTGGCGCTCGACCACTACGGCGTCCCCGATCGCATCCCGGTGACCGGTGCGCGCCTGGTCGGCGCGGTGCTGCTGCTCGCCGGCGCGCTGCTGGTGCTGTGGCCGAAGATCCGCGGCTTAGTCGGACGCATCCGTTTGCGGCGTGCCGCCTCCGCGGTCTACGAGCGCCGCGGAGGTGAACGCATGGAGACTCACGCCCTGATCGGACCCGTCGTCGCGCTCGTGCTGTGGACGCTCGTCGTCTGGCTCTGGATGATCGCGACGCGCGTGCCCGCGATGCAGAAGGCGCAGATCGATCCGCAGTCGGCCGCGCGCACGGGCGTGCTCGCCGACAAGCTGCCGCCCGAGGTGATGTACGTCTCGGACAACTACAATCACCTGATGGAGCAGCCGACGATCTTCTATGCGGCGGCGCTCGCGGCGCAGGTCGCCGGGCAGGCCGACGGCGTGAACGTGGCGCTCGCGTGGACCTACGTGATCCTGCGCGTCGTGCACTCGCTGATCCAGTGCACGGTGAACGTCGTGGCGGCGCGCTTCGCGATGTTCGCGCTGTCGACGATCGCGCTCGCGGTGCTGACGATCCGCGTGGCGCTCGCGGTGTTCTGACGCCGCACGCGCGGTTCGTCCGAAGACGCGTGTGGCGGTGATGCAGGAGCGAACGTGACACCCGCGACTGGTGCGCGCACGCTGCGCGTCGCGGCCGTGCAGGTACCGTCGCGCAACGGCGCGATCGCGGAGAACCTCGCGCACGCCGAGGCGTTCGTCGCGGAGGCCGCGCGACAGGGCGCGGCGCTGGTGCTGCTGCCCGAGTTCCTGCCGACGGGCTACCTGCTCGCGCCGGAGATCTGGCACGCGGCGGAGCCCGCGGTCGGCCCCACCGTACGCTGGCTGTCGGCGCAGGCGCTGCGTCACGGCGTGTTCGTCGGAACGAGCTTCCTCGAGGCCGACGGCGACGACTTCATCAACACCTTCGTGCTCGCCGCACCCGACGGCAGCGAGGCGGGGCGCGTCTGGAAGCAGACC
Source organism: Binatia bacterium (assembly GCA_046327915.1). Lineage (GTDB taxonomy): Bacteria > Desulfobacterota > Binatia > UBA12015 > UBA12015 > VGTK01. The sequence goes on from JAXLXO010000027.1 coordinate 25,802, forward strand.
CCCGCGGTTTTCGAGGCGTTCGTCACGCGCGGCCGCGCGGGGCCGCACGTCATCGACACCGGCCTCGGCCGGATCGTGGTCGGCATCTGCTACGAGAACCAGCTCGCGTACCTGCCGCGGCTGTGCGCGGAGCAGGGCGCCGACCTCGTGCTGATGCCGCACTCCGCGCCCTCGCCGACGCGCAGCAACCGCGTCACGGCACGCAAGGCCGCGATCTACGACGAGCGGCTGCGGACGATTCCCGAGTGGTTCGCGGCGGAGCTCGGGGTGCCGGTGGTGATGGCGAACAAGAGCGGCCCGTGGCTCAGCCCGATCCCGATGATCCCGCTCGCGACGCAGGACTCGACGTTCCCCGGTCTGTCGAAGGTCGTCGACTCGGACGGTCGCGTGCTCGCGGCGCTCGAAGACGAGGAGGGGCTCGTCGTCGCCGACGTCACGATCGATCCCGCGCGCCGTCGCGCCGCGCCGAAGCCCTCCGGCCACTGGTCGCGGCCGGTACCGCGCGCGACCGAGATGCTGCGCGTGACCGAGGCGGTCGGGGCGCTGTCCTACCGGCTGCGGCGCGCGCAGCGGGCTCGTGCGGCGGCCGCGGTGCGCGCCGCCGACGCCGCGCGCTGAGCGCCGCCACGATCAGCCGGCGCGGCCCTTGACGACGACCTTCGGCATCAGCTTGCCCGAGGCGAGCGGCTGCATCTCGATCACCTGCCCGATGGGATCGGGCGCCCAGCTGAGGTGAAGCGGCCGATCGCTGCCGTAGAAGTACATCCTGTCGAACGGCAGTCGGCCGAGAATCCACGCGCGCACGTCGTCCGCGCTGCGTCCCGGGACGCACAGGTCGACGGCCATGCCGTCCTTCGCGCAGATGCGCTTCCCGTGCGCGTCGAGCTCGTACCCGGCGTGCTGGTCGCCCGCGGGAAACACGCCGGGGAGCCAGCCCCAGGCCGCGGCGCGTTGCTTGACGGCCTTCACCAGCTCGGCGGAGGCGAAGCCGTAGGTGAGCTGCACGAGGCCGAACTCCTCCTCGAGCGGGCGCAGCAGCTCGTTCTGCAGGCATTCGATCGCCGCCCACGTCTGCAGCTGCACGGGCCGGTTCTCGAGCACGCGCCCGTCGCGGGCGAGCGCGTGCCAGGTCTCGCAGCAATGCAGGACCGGCGTGCTCGACGTGACGGGCCGCGCAGGCGTGTGGTCGCTCGTCATCCGCGACGGGCCGCGGCTTCCTGTCGCGGCGCGTAGCGCGACGCCGCGTCGTCGAGCCGACGCGCCACCTCGGTGCGCAGCTCGGCCGGACGGATCACCTCGACCCACGGCGTCAAGCTCATGATCCAGTTGGCGAGCTCGACGGTGCCGCGCACCGTCATCAAGAGGCGCACGCGGCCGTCGCTGCCGGGAACGAAGCGCTGCGACGGATGCATCGTGCGGCTGCGCAGATAGGACTCGGTCTGCGCGTTCGCGATCGCGAGCTCGACCTCGGCCTCGGGCCCGTCGACGACGCCGAACATGCCGTCGGTGTAGCGGTCGGGGCGGAAGTCCTGCGGGTACGTGAAGCGCGCGCGGCCGCGCGGGCCGTCGCCGGGCGTCGGCTTGACGCTGCGGATGCGCTCGACCGCCAGCCAGATGACCTTGTCGTACGTGTGGCTGCGGCCGACCAGGTAGAGCCCGCCGCGGTACGACAGCAGTGTGTAGGGCTCGAGGTCGTGCTCCTTGCCTTCACCGAGCACTCCGGCGTAGTCGACGGTCAGGCGGTACTCGCGCACCAGCGCCTGCACGACGTCGTCGATGATCTCGCTGTGCTCCGCGTAGTCCTTCGGCACGAACGAGATCGCGTAGAACTTGCGGTCGAGGTGCGAGAGCTGCGGTCGCGTCGCCGCGGGCACGCGCTCGAGCAGCTTGTCCCACAGTGCGTCCACGCTCTCCTTCAGCACGGTGCCTTCGAGGAAGCGGACCATCGCCAGCGTGAAGAACATCGACACGGCCGACATCGTCTGCGGGTCGGGATAGCTGCCGTTGTCCTTGAAGCGCAGCATGCGGCGCGGTCCGCGCTGCACCACCTCGATCAGCGGCTCGCCTTCGGGGCTCACCAGCTCGTTGCGGCACGCCTCGACGTAGCGCAGCAGCGTGCGCTCGCCGATCGACAGCTGCCGCTGGATCGCGTCGAAGCTCCAGCCGTGCGGGTGCGCCGGAAGCTCGTGCACGAGACGCGCGATCCGTCGGGCCGCGGGATAGGTGGCTTTTCTCCGGGTGGTGCTCGTGGTGCTCAATGAAGTTCCTCGGGATGACACGTGCGGACGGGCCGCAGGGTGGTCGGGGGGCCCGGTCCGGGCAGGGCGCGCTGCCTGCCGTCGGATACCGCCGGCGCTGCGGTCAGAAGATCGAGCGCCACCATCCGGTTCCCGCGCGCTCGTCCCGGGCGTTGCTCCGGGGTCGGGCGCTCGGGGCTTTGGCGCGCTGGTTCCGGTGAACGATGATGATTCGCATCGCGTTCCGGGGGGCGACCTCGATCTCCATCGCGGGCGCACTGTGGCGGATTACGCCGCGGTCGTAAACGAATGCAGAACTGCCCTTGCACTTTTTTCTCGATCTGATCACCCGGTCAGGGCTCTCCTGGTCAACCGTTGGCGAGCGCGTCCGCTACAACGAACACTCGCACCGGTGCGCGTGACGTCAGAGCAAGCGCGCCGCCATCGCGCGCGTGCCGCGGTCTCGCGATCGACCGCACCCGCGTGCGCGGAAACCCGCACGAAAAGGAGGTCTCATTGTCGGAAGAGAACGACGTACACGAAGAGGAATCTCCGGAAGCACCCGCGGCCGAACGCATCGCGGCCGCCGCGCACGCGCTCGCGACGCTGCGCGAGCGTCCCTGCCTCGCGCTGGTCGGCATCGACGTCGAGCGCGGGCTCGTCCGGCCGCTGCGCCACACGCTGAAGGACGTCACGGGCGACGCGCTCGACGTCCTGCTGGCGAGCCACGGCGGCCAGATCGACGCGGCGTACCTGATCGCGCGCGAGATCAGGCGGCGCGTCGCGCACGTCACCGTGTGGGTGCCGCTGTGCGCGAAGAGCGCGGCGACGCTGATCTGCCTCGCCGCCGATGAGCTCGTCGTCGGCGATCTGGGCGAGCTCGGGCCGCTCGACCCCCAGCGCAACGAGCATCGCGTGGAGGACGTCTCGATGCCGACGTCGGCGCTGACGTCGGCACGCACCCTGAGCGAGCTGAACGACTGCGCGCTGCAGCTGTTCGGCGAGGCGCTCGACCGGCTCTCGTGCGCGGATCGCATGCGCCCCTACGACGCGGCCGAGCGCGCGGCCCGTTTCGTCGGCCGCGCGCTCGCGCCGCTGTATGCTCGCGTGGATCTCGTCCGCCTGGCCGAACAGTCGCACGGCGTGCAGCTCTCGGGCGACTACATCGCGCGCGTGCTGCGCCGCTTCCGTCCGACGCTCGACGCCGAGCTGGTGCAGCGGGTCGCGCACCGGCTGGTGACCGGATACGCATCGCACGGCTTCGTGCTCGATCGCGAGGAGCTGAGCGAGATCGGGCTGCCGCACCGCGCGCCGCACGCGGCCGAGGCGCCGATTCTCGACGAGATCGCCGACGCGCTGCTGGCGTGCTGCGAGGACGTTCGCTTCTGCGACCTCGTGCAGCCGTCGCTGCCGAGCCAGGCGCTGGTCAGCGCCGCGTAGCCGAGGGATGGCCGGAGTGTCCGGTGGGCGCCCGCCGTCGCGTGCGCCCACCGGAGCCGGCCGGTCGAGGATGCCGCTGCTTCCGCTGCGGACGTCAGTCGTCGAGCACGTTGGCGTTCGCGGTGTCGCCGGCCTGCGGGTCCTCCTCGAAGAGGAACGTGGTCGCGAGCTTGCCCGGACCGTTCTCGACCGGCCATGCGCCGCACGAGAACGGCTCCCCGGCGACCGTGATGGCAGCGCTGCCGATCAGCGGCGCCGCGTTCAGGTAGTGCGCGGTCGTGGTGCCCGTCGTGTAGATCGCGGTCGTGTCGGCAGGGTAGGTCACGGTCGAGCAGTCGGTGACCGACGGTCCCGTCTGCACGACGCTCTGCTGGCAGGTCAGCGCGATCGCTCCCGGTCCGCCGTCGCTGCCGAGGTTCGGCGTGACGACGATCGGGTTGCCCTGCCTCCCCGGACCGGCGCTGTCCTGCAGGACGTCGACGTCCACCGCGGTGCCGCCGTCGCAGTCGACGAGGCCGCTGCACGACGTCACGCGGGTGCACAGATTCCCGAACGCGCCGCCGAGGATCGGACCGCGGTAGTAGAGCGGACCCGCGACCGTGACCTGCGCGACGCCGCTCGCGTCGGGCACGCCGCCGACCATGTCCAGCTCGCCGATCAGGCTCGCGATCGCGACCGACGTGCCGAGCGCCGACGAGTACGACGATCCGCCGAACGACAGGTGGCGCGTGCCGAGCGCGGGCGGCGCGCCCAGCGTGCACAGGAAGTTGCACTCGGGATCGCCGGGGCCGGGCGGGTCGCACTCCTCGCCGCAGAGCGCGTTCACCACGCCGTCGCCGCAGACCTGTCCGACCTCGACCTCGCAGGACGCGGAGCAGCCGTCGCACGAGGCGCCGTTGCCGTCGTCGCAGGCCTCGCTGCTGCACACGGCGCCGTCGCCGCAGCCGGTCTCGACGACGCACGCAGTCGTGCAGCCGTCGCAGTCGACGTCGTTGCCGTCGTCGCACTGCTCGCCGGGGTCGACGAAGCCGTCGCCGCACTGCGGGACGCGCCCGCAGTCGGAGCCGCAGGTTCCTGGTGTCGGCGGATCGCAGATCTCGCCGCACGACGCGTTCACCACGCCGTCGCCGCAGCGCAGGCCGCTCTCGGTCGTGCAGCCGGTCGAGCAGCCGTCGCAGTCGTCCCCGTTGCCGTCGTCGCACTGCTCGCCGCCGCAGACCACGCCGTCGCCGCAGCCGGTGACTCGCGTGCAGCCGTTCGAGCACGCGTCGCAGTCGACGTCGTTGCCGTCGTCGCAGTCCTCGCCCGGCTCGACGCGGCCGTTGCCGCAGGCAGCGTCGCGCGGCGCCAATTCGATCTTGACGAACTTGCCGCGGCCGCGCGTGCCGGCGACGTCGGGCTCGTTCGAGGTGCAGGTCCACGCGTTGTCGTCGGGGTCGAACTCGATCTCGCGCGTGAAGCTGCCGCGCGTCGGCATCGGGAAGACGGCGAACTCCTCGCTCGACGGACGGAAGCGGATCAGCGTGTCGGAGTTCGAGCCCGTGACCCAGACCTCGCCGTTCCTGCGATTCGCGTTCAGCGCGTACGGCAGCTCGGACGTCCCGAAAGCGCCGGGGACGCCGGTCGGCAGCGCGTACTCCTTCCAGCGCTCGATCTTCGGGTCGAAGCGTCCGAGCACGCCGGTGCCGTAGCCCGGAACCCACACGATGCCGTCCTGGTCGACGTGGCCGCGGCGCGGTCCGTAGAACGGCGGACGCCACGCGGTCAGCGTCTCGGTTACGGGATCGAAGCGGCCGACGCGCTGGCCGAAGAGCTGTGTCCACCAGATCGTGCCGTCGGGTGCCACGTCGCAGCCGTACGGCACGGGGATCGAGAGGCCGGTCTCGGCCGGATCCGCGCTCGGCAGCCGCCAGTACTTGAACTCTCCCGTCGCGGGATCGAAGCGCGCGAGGTGGTTCGACTTGGTGACCGTGAACCAGATCTTGCCGTCGGGCGCGAAGCGCAGCGTGTGCGGGTACGAGCCTTGGTCGTCGCCGATCTTCGGCAGCGGGTAGTAGGTGAACTGTCCGGTCTTCGGGTCGAGGTGAGTCAGCGTGTCGGTGTCGGTCTGCGTGATCCACATCGTGCCGTCGGGCGCGCGCTCGATGGAGTGTCCGCTGCTCACCATGGGGAACGTGCCGCGCTCGCCGGTGCGCGGGTCGATCCAGCGGATGCCCGAATCGGCGTAGAGGATGCCGTCGGTGCCGAGCTCGAGGTCGTGGCAGCCGGGACGGCTGCTCGCGTCGCCGAGTCCGTACTCGTAGACCACCGAGCGCAGCGCGTCGCCGCTCGCGGGCGCGGGCAGCGGCAGCTGCGGCAGGTTCGCATCCGGGCCGACCGCCGCGAGGATCGCGGGCAGGACGAGCGGCCGCGTCTCGGCGTGGTACGGCGGCAGGAAGGTCAGCATGCGGCCGACGTCCTCCTCCCACTCGTCGAGGATCTTCGGTCCCACGAAGCGCGGGCCGCCGATCTGGTGGCAGTTGCCGCACGACAGCGTGAAGTCGCCGCGCGTGGTGGCATCGGGATACTGCGCGAGGATGCGTGCGAGGAACGCGGTCGCGGGCTGCAGCGCGTTGGTGTCCGCCGCGATGGTCATCGAGAAGCTCTCGCTCGCGACGCGGTGCTTGACGAGCGTCACGTCGTCGCGAACGACGTCTTCCCAGCCGATGCGGCGCGCGCGCACGCGCCACGCGCCGGGGCGGAGTGGCGGGAACGCGTAGCGGCCGTCCTCCTGCGAGAACACGGACACGCTCTCGAGCCGGGAGTCGTCGAACGCGGTGATCATGACGGCGGCGAGCGGCGAGCCCGCGGCCGTGACGCGTCCGCGGAGTCGCGCGTTGCGCTCGGGCGTGCAGCGCAGGCTGCCGTCTCCGGAGCCGCTGCAGGCCAGCACGGTCGAGAAGCAGTCGTCGCCGAGCTTGACCAGCAGCTTCGCGTGCGCCGGCACGCCGGCGTCGGGGACGTCGGTGTTCTGCAGGCGGATCGTGAGCCCCAAGCTCGCACCGGTGCGGCGCAGCTTGACGCGCGAGCCGCGGCCGAAGCCGGGCCGTCCGCTCTTCTCGTCGTAGGCGAAGAGGTCGCCGCCGCGCAGCGAGCGCAGCGCGCCCGCAGGCAGGTCCGCTTCGAGCACGGGCTGGTGGTCGGCCTCGATGGCGATCGCGACCGGTTCGGCGTCCGGCGCGAGCGCGACCCCCGACGGCAGGTGCAACCGCGCGCCCTGCGTGCCGCCGGAGCCGCTGCCGGCACCTGCGCGAAGGCGCAGCAGGCTCGCGTCGAGCGTGATCTCGCCGGCCGGGCAGGCGGGGGCGGCGTGCGCCGCGGACGCGGATGCCGCCACGAGGACGGCCGCGAGGAGAACGACACCGGCGGGGCGGTTGGTCATCGTGCCGCCACCTATTCCGGCGGTGTGGCCGTGGTCAATCGATTTCCCGAATCGGAAACCCTTTCGCACCCGGGGCTTCCGTGGTCGGATGCCGCAGGAGGGCACGACGACGATGGGCGCACGAACCTTTCTCGTGGCGGCAGCGGCGCTGATCGCGCTGCTGGCCGGAGCCGACGCGGCGGAGGCGAAGCGCGGGCAGGGCGTCCGCATCGAGTGCAGCTCGCTGGGCGACCGGTACTCCTACTGCAAGACGCACGCGATCGGCACGGTCCGGCTCGAGCGCCAGCTGAGCAAGACACCGTGCCGGCAGTACGACACCTGGGGCTCCGACGGCGACGGCAGCGGCGTTTGGGTGAAGAACGGCTGTCGCGGCGTCTTCGTCGTCGTTCGTGGCGGCGGTGGCGGCGGATGGAACGACCATCACGGCGGCGGCCGGCCCGGCACCGTGACGTGCACGTCGAAGGACTACTCCTACGCGCACTGCGACGTCCCGGTGTGGGGCCGCAACGTGTGGGTGCAGCGCCAGCTCAGCGACAAGCGCTGCGTTCAGGGCAACAACTGGGGCGTCGACTGGAGCGGCATCTGGGTCGACCGCGGCTGCAACGCGGTGTTCGCGATACGCTGAACGCCGGTCGTCAGCAGACGACCGGCAGGCTCTCGATGCCGCTCACGAAGTTCGACGGGCGCAGCGGCGGCGGATCGCTGCTCGCGAGCTCGAGCTTCGGCAGGCGGCGCAGCGCCTCCTCGAAGAACACGCGCAGCTCGAGGCGCGCGAGGTTCGAGCCGAGGCAGAAGTGTCCGCCGAGCCCGAACGCGATGTGGTCGTTCGGCTTGCGCGCGATGTCGAAGCGGAACGGGTCGGCGAAGACCTTCGCGTCGCGGTTGGCCGACGGGTAGAGCAGGATGAGCTTGTCGCCCTCGCGGATGGTCTCGCCGCGCAGCTCGACGTCGCGCGACGCGGTGCGCGCCATGTTCTGGATCGGGCTCACCCAGCGCAGCATCTCCTCGATCGCGGTCGGCAGCAGGCCTGCCGGATCGGCGGCGAGCGCCGCGCGCTGCTCGGGGTGGAGCAGCAGCTGGTACATGCCGCCGGTCAGCACGTGGCGCGTGGTCTCGTCCCCGCCGATCAGGATGAGCAGGCTTTCCATGATCAGCTCGTCGTCGGTGAGGCGCTCGCCGTCGACCTCGGCGTGCACGAGGATGCTGACCAGGTCCTCGCCGGGGTTGCGGCGCCGGTCGTCGATCACGCGGCGCTGGTACGCCGTGTAGTCCTCGAAGGCCTTGCCGGCGGCGAGGGCGCGCTCGCCCTCCATCTGGCCGGTCGCGTTGAGCATGGTCTCCGACCACTCGAGGAGCGCGGGATAGTCGTCGGGATCGACGCCCAGCATGTCGCCGATCATGATGAGCGGCAGCCACGCGGCGACGTCCTTGACGAAGTCGAATCGGCCCTTGACCTTCGCGCGCTCGATGAGGTCGATGCTGACCTCGCGCGCGCGACGCTCGCGATCGAGCACCTGGCGCGGCGTGAAGCCCTTGCTCACCAGCGAGCGGCGCTTCCGGTGGTCGGGATCGTCCATGTCGATCATGTAGGGCATCGCCGGCGTGTCCGGACGGATGCCACCGCTCGAGCGGAACGTCGCGTTGTCCTTCGACAGTGCGAAAACGTCCTCGTGCAGCGTGATGCCCCAGACTCCTCCCGCCTCGTCCCGGTAGACCGGCGCATTCTCGCGCATCCACTTCAGGTTCTCGTGCGGGCCTGCGCCGCCGTAGAAGGCGCCGTCGACGAGGCGGATCGCGGGATGGGTCGGGTGGTTCGGCATGGGCAGCCTTCCTGGGCGAGATGAAAGGTCAGAACGTTCCGGGCACGGGCTCGTAGAGCCCTTCGAACTCGAGCTTCGCGTCGCGCACGCGTCCGTAGAGCAGCCAGTCACCCTTGAACATGTTGTGGTCGCCGGGCGCGGCCGCGATGTGCGTGCGCGGACCGCCGGTCGCCGACGGCATGAAGCGGATGCGCTCGAGTCCGTCCTTCAGGCCGGGCCCGGTGAGGATCGGCGCGCGGTGCAGCGCCTCCACCATCACGCGCGCGGTGTCGTAGGCGAGCACCGGGATCGCGTTGGGCCACATCGGCGGATTCGCGCCGTGGCGCTTGTGGAACTCCGCGCGGAACGGCTCGACCAGCGCGTTGTCGGGACAGAGCTGGTCGATGCCGACCCAGCCCTCGAAGTGCTCGAAGCCGACCAGGTAGAACATGAACGCGGTGGTCATGATGCGCGGCGGATCCCAGCCGATCTTCTCGAGCGCGGGACGCATGAGACCCTGCGCGACGAGCATGCCGTAGCCCATGTACGCGAGCGCGTCGCAGTTCGACTGCTTCAGGTTCAGCAGGTTCTCGGCGAGGTCCTTCGGCTGCTGCGGCACGGTCTCGACCGCACCGACGCCGATGCCGAGACGCCGGCACTCCTGGCGGAAGAAGCGGAAGTACTCCTCGCCGTTCGGCGACACCTCGTTCAGCACCGCGATGCGCTTGTGGCCCTTGCGCTTGAGCCACCCGGCCATGAGCGCCGCGTCGCCGCCGCAGTCGCCGTTGCCGAGGCGGAAGCAGTACTCGCCCGAGTAGCGCTCGGTGCCGCACCACGACACGATCGGAACCTTCAGCTCGTTCGCGACCGGCGCCACCGCGATCGCGTTGTCGGACGAGTACGCGCCGGCGATGATCACGCAGCCCTGGTCGACGAGCCACCTGTAGCCGTCGACGGCGTTCTTCGCGGAGCCGTTGGGCAGCCCGTCCTCGACGTGGATCACGTGCTCGACCTGGCGCGTGAGAGTTCCTTGTTCGAGCGCCTCGTCGAAGGCCATGCGGTGGATCCTGTCGTAGCCGCCGCCCTCGCCGTCGAGGCAGGCGCCGAGCCAGCCGACCTTGACGGGCTCGAACTCGTTGCGCGCGCGGCGCTGCTTCGGCTGCGTCTGCTCGGCCATCGTCATCCCTCCCTGCGTCCGGGCGTGAACTGCATCGGCATCGACGCGAAGCCGCGCACGTTGACCGAGTGCACGCGCTTCAGCAAGGGCTCGTCGAGCTCGAAGTCCGGCAGGCGGCGCTGGATCTCCTCGAGCGCGACCTTCGCCTCGAGCCGGGCGAGCGACGCGCCCATGCAGAAGTGCGTGCCCTTGCCGAAGGCGAGGTGCTGGCTGGTGTCGCGGCGGATGTCGTAGACGTCGGGGCTCGGGAACACGCGCTCGTCACGGTCGGCGGCGCCGATCAGCAGGACGACGCGCTCGCCGTCGCGGATCTTCTGCCCGTGAAACTCGGGCTCGCCGCGCGCGGTGCGGCGCAGCAGCTGCGTCGAGCCGTCGAAGCGCAGCGTCTCCTCGACCCACGCCGGGATCAGCGATGCATCGGCGCGCACCAGCGCGCGCTGCCCGGGATGCTTCCACAACCAGTAGCTCGCGTTGCCGAGCAGCTTGGTCGTGGTCTCGTTGCCGGCGATCACCATCAGGAACAGGAACGAGATCACCTCCCTGTCGGTGAGGCTCTGACCCTCGAGCTGCACGTCGAGCAGCGCGCTCGCGAGGTCCGTCGTGCGCTGCCTCTTCCGCTGCGCCACGAGGTCCTGGAAGTAGACGATCATGTTGAGCGCGGCCTCCATCCCTTCCTTCGGGATGTCGATCACGCCGTCCTCGCGGTGCATCAGCGTGTCGGCCCAGAAGCGCAGCCGGTCGCGGTCCTCGGGCGGGACGCCGATCATCTCGCTGACGACGTCCATCGGCAGCTTGCCCGCGAAGTCCTGGATGAAGTCGCAGCGCCCCTGCTCGATGAAGCGGTCGATGTGCTGCGTCGCGATGGCGCGGATGCGCGGCTCGAGGTCCATCACCCGCCGCGGCGTGAAGCCGCGCGCGACGAGCCCGCGCATCGCGTCGTGGCGCGGCGGGTCCATCGCGAGGAACGACGCGGTGTCGCTCGGGTCGCCCTGGCTCGACTGCTCGAGCGCGACGCCGTCCTTGTTCGAGAAGCGCTCGACGTCCTTGAAGCCGGTGAGCACGTCGTCGTAGCGCGACAGCGCGACGAAGCCGAGCTTCTCGTTGCGGTAGAAGGGGGCTTCGTCGCGCAGCCAGCGGTAGGTCGGGTAGGGGTCCTCGTGGAACTCCCACGCGAACGGATCGAACTCGCGCACGTCAGTTGCCGCGCAGCGCGTTGCCGTCGAGCGCCGTCGCGAGCTGGCGCAGGACGTCGCCGGCGGTGATCGGACGCAGGTCCTCGGCGGGCGGCTTGCCGCCGCGGTCGCTGATCGGCGTCAGGTCGACGTCGCGCGCCTGCGCGCGCAGCGCGCCGACGGTCGCGTTGGCGCGTCCGCCGACCTTCGCCAGCGAGTCCTCGGCGTGAAAGAAGCGCAGCGCGTTCAAGTGCGTGATCTTCTCGACGTCGGTGTCGGGCACGCCGGCGAGGCTCTTGACGAGCCGCTCGGGCGCACTGGGCCACGTACTGTCCGAGTGCGGGTAGTCGCACTCCCACGAGATCGTGTCGACGCCGATCGCCGCGCGGTCGCGGATGCCGGTCGCGTCGTCGATGAAGCAGGTGAGGAAGTGGCGGCGGAACACGTCGCTCGGGCGCTCGCTGCCGAAGTCCCAGCGCGTCCACTTCGCGTGGCGCTCGTTCAGGTAGTCGATGCGCTCGAGGAAGTAGGGGATCCAGCCGATGCCGCCCTCGGACAGCGCGATGCGCAGGTCGGGGTGGCGGCGGAAGATCTCGGAGAACACGTAGTCGGCGGCGGTGTGCAGCGACGCCACCGGGACGCCCGCCATCATGGTCTCGGGGGCCGACTGCGGCGACGGCGGCGACGGCTGCCACACGCTGCCGATGTGGATCGCGAGCACCACTTTCTCGTCGACGCACGCTTCCCAGAACGGGTCCCACGCGCGGTCGTGGATGTTCGGCAGGTTGAGCATCGCCGGGTTCTCGGGGAACGCGACCGCGTGGCAGCCCTTCTTCCCGATGCGCCGAACCTCGGCGGTCATGAGGCCGATGTCCCACAGCGGCAGCTGCGCGAGCGGCAGGAAGCGGCCGGGGTAGGCCGCGCACCAGTCGTCGATGTGCCAGTCGTTGTAGGCCTGCAGCATGACGTTCGCGACCTTCTTGTCCTTGGCGCGCGCCCACAGCAGCCCGCAGAACGACGGGAACGAGCCGAAGCACATCGAGGAGAACAGTCCGTTCACGTTCATGTCGCGGATGCGCTCGTGCACGTCGTAGCAGCCCTTGCGCATCTGCTTGAAGCTGGTCGGCTCGAAGCCGTACTCCTCCGGCGGGCGGCCGGCGACGGCGTTCAGCCCGACGTTCGGACGCAGCGTGCCCTCGAAGCTCCACACGTCGTCACCCTTCGCGGTGCGGATCACGCGCGGCGCCTGGTCCTTGTAGGCCGCGGGGACGTGGCGCTCGAACATGTCGGGCGGCTCGACGACGTGATCGTCCACGCTGACCAGAACGAGGTCTTCCAGCTTCATGACGTTGCTCCCCGGCCGGCGCGCGCGCCGGCTCCGTTGTTCTTGACGTTGCTGCCGCCGCCGCGACGCGTGCGCCGCGCAGCGGGCGTGGTGCTTCGGCTCTTCGGCGCGCGGCCCGGCTCCGTGCGCTTCGTGGCGCGCGCGACGGCGCCGTCGCCCACCGCGGCGACGACGTCCGGATGCCGCTCGGGCCGGACCACGCCGTAGAGCATCATGCGCTTCAGCTCGCGCAGGTAGCGCTGCGTCGCCGCGGCGCTCGCGCCACCGCTCTGCACGCGCAACGACCACAGCATGGTCGCGCCGAGCAGGATCACGGCGAGCATGTCTCCGTCGGCGTCGGGCTGTGCCGCGGCGCTCGCCGCGAGCGCGCGCACGCGCTCGACGTAGCCCTCCCACAGCTCGGCGCTCGGGTGCGGGATTCCGCCGAGCATGCGGAACAGCGACAGCCGCACCAGCTCCGGGTTGCCGACGAAGTGCTCGACGGTCGCGTCGATGCGCTCGTCGAGGCCGCGCGGCGCGGTCGCGTCGAGCAGCTCCTTGGTGCCGCGCCCGACCCGCTCGATCACCGCGGCGACCAGGCGCTCGCGGGTGGGGAAGTGCTGATACGCCGTGCCGCGATTGACGCCGGCGCGGCGCGCGACGTCGCTGACGGTGAGGCCGCCCGGACCCTGCTCGGCCATCATGGCCTGCGCGGCCGCGAGGATCAGCTCGTGCGTCGCGCCGGGATCGCGGACGCGCGCGCGTCCCGACCCGTTCCCGCTCGCCGTCCGCATCGGCCCCGTCTATCCGGGGCCGGGATGGCTAGTCAACAGCGTTGTTCATTTACGCCGGCAGGCCCGCTTTGCTAGAGGCCCGCCGCGATGGACGGCGTGCACGAGGCGGAAGCGGGGGCAGGGCTCGAGGAGGCCGGGGCGCGGCCGAGCGCCGTGGTGGCGGCGCTGTGCGCCCGGCTCGCGACGGTGCTCGAGCGGATCGGCGCGCAGCGTCCGTACCTGCACCTCGAGGGGTACATGGAGCGCTTCTGGATCTTCCGGACGCCCTGGCTGTCGGCGCGCATCCACCGCATCCTGCGCAGCGACAACGATCGCGACCTGCACGACCACCCGTGGGACTACGGGAGCCTGATCCTGCGCGGCGGCTACTGGGAGATCACCGATGCGGGACGCCGGTGGTACGGGCCCGGCTCGATCGTGTTCCGCCGGGCCGCCCACCTGCACCGTCTGGTGCTGCCGGCGGGCGAGCCCGCGACCACCTTGTTCCTGCACCGGCGAAAGAGCCGCGACTGGGGATTCCGCACGTCGGACGGCTGGGTCGACTGGAAGACCTACACGGCCGCGCGAGGCGAAGAGATCCTCTGAACGTCGAGGCGCCGCTCGCTGCGCGCGCCCGATGCGTCGCTCGCGCTGCGCAGCAGTTGCCGGATCGCCGGAGTCATCTCCCAGGCAGCGGGGCTCGCCGGGGCGACGGGGGCGACGCGGGCCCTGCCGCCGGTCGGGCGCTCGTTGCGGTGCAGCGCCGCGTAGCCGAGGACCGCGAAGCCGTAGGCGACGCCGGCGAAGGCCGCTGCGGTGATCACGCCCACCACGGGGCCGAGCACGCCGACCATCACGCCCGGAACGACATCGAAGCTCATCATTGCGAGGTTCATCATGGCTACACCCTCCTGCAGGTGGCCTTTCGCAATGGCCGTGCCCCCGTGCCGTCGGGCGGAGAAACACCCGTGAATACTGGCGAATCCGGCGGCGGCGCGGCTCGTGCCGCAGTCGAGGTGCTGCGCTTCGTATGCAGCTGGAGGCCCGCTCGCCGGGCGCGTGCATACGATCGGATGCAGCGGCGCTTCAGCGCAGCCCGAAGGACTTCATCTTCCGCTGCAGCATGACGCGCGACAGGCCGAGCGCCCTGGCCGCGTGCGACACGTTGCCGTTCTGCTGGCGCAGCACCTCGGCGATGTAGCGCGCCTCGAACTGGTCGCGCGCCTGCAGGAGTGGCAGGCCCTGGGTGGTCGCGGCCGCGAAGACGTTGGCGTCGCCGCCCTCCGGACTCGCGCTCCGCACCCGCTCCGAGAGATGCGCCGGCGCGATGGTCTCGCCCTCGCGTGCGAGCGCCACCGCTCGCTCCATCTCGTTGCGCAGCTCGCGGATGTTCCCGGGCCAGTCGAAACGCAGCAGGTCGTCGAGCGCCGCCGGCTCGATCCCCGCGACGCGCTTGCCGTGCCGATCGGCCGCCACGGCGACGAACGACTGCGCGAGCAGGGGAACGTCCTCGCGCCGTGCGCGCAGCGGCGGCAGATGGATCGGAAACGCCGACAGCCGGTAGTAGAGGTCCTCGCGGAAGCGCCGCTCAGCGACCTCGACGCGCAGATCGCGGTTGGTCGCCGACACGATGCGCACGTCGACGCGCCGCGGACGCGTGTCGCCGACCGGAATGACCTCGCCCTGCTCGAGGACGCGCAGCAGCTTCGCCTGCATCGACGCCGGCATCTCGCCGACCTCGTCGAGGAACACGGTTCCCTTCTCGGCGGCCTCGAAGAGTCCGCGCCGGTCGTGCGTCGCGCCGGTGAAGGCGCCGCGCCGATGTCCGAAGAGCTCGCTCTCGAGCAGCGTGTCCTGGAACGCGGCGCAGTTGACGGCGAGGAACGGACCGTCGCAGCGCGCGCTCTCGCGGTGCACCGCGCGCGCGACCAGCTCCTTGCCGGTTCCGGTCTCGCCCTCGATCAGCACCGCGATCGGTGACGCGGCCGCACTCTCCATCAAGCGAAAGACGTCGCTCATCGCCGGACCCGTGCCGACGATCTCGGTGAAGCGGTCGCGGCGCGCGAGGTCGCGGCGCAGCACGCCCACCTCGGTGCGCAGCTTCTCCTCGGACGCCTTCACCTGCTCGTAGAGGCGCGCGTTCTCGATCGCGACCGCGATGCTGCCGGCGAGCGCGTCGAGAAAGGCGAGGTCCTCGTCCGCGAAGCGCGCGCCGCCGCGCCGGTTCACGACCTCGATCACGCCGATGATGCCGTGCCGTGCACGTAGCGGCGCTGCGAGCAGCGTCTGCGTGGTGACGCCGGTCTGCCGGTCGGCGCCACCGTAGAAGCGCGGATCGCTGGTCGCGTCGTCGACGCGCAGCGGCGTTCCGCTGGTGACCACGGCGCCCGCGATGCTGCCCGCGAGCGGCACGCGCAGCGCCGAGAGGCGATCCGCGGCCTCGGTGCTCTCGGCGACGACGTAGGGGATGAACAGCTCGCCGCGCGCCTCGTCCAGCAGCAGGACCGAACCGCCCTCCGCGTCGAGCACGTCGCGGCACTTGTCGATGACCAGCGGGATCAGCTCGTCGAGCTCGATCTGGCCGGCGAAGGCGCAGCCCAGCTCGTAGAGCAGAAAAAGCTGGGACGCCCGCGGAGTGGCCATCAGGTTCGTCTATCGGAGCGCCGGGGCGGTGCGCCACCCGACGTGGCCCCGGCCGTGTGCGTTGCTGGTTCCGGACATCCGCAGTATCCCGCCGCAATGCGGAAGCGGATCCTTCTCGTGCTGCTGGTGCTGGTTGCCGCGTGGTGGGTGTGGCCGCGACGGGTGCCGCGAGTCGAGGTCGGCGAAGCGACGCTCGATCTGTCGGTCTACGACGATCCGCGCCACGACGCGGTGCCGGCGACGGACGTCGTCGCGCACAGCGCGACGCAGCCGAAGCGTCCACCGAACGTCGTCGTCATCATGGCGGACGACCTCGGCTACGGCGACGTCGGCGCGTACGGAAACTCGCTCGTGCGCACGCCGCGCATCGATGACCTCGCGCGGCGGGGCGCGCGCTTCACCGGCTTCTACTCGAGCCACTCGAGCTGCTCGCCGTCGCGCGCGGGAATGCTCACCGGGCGCTACCCGCTGCGCACGGGCATCAACTTCCCGATCCAGCGCGGCGACGACGACTGGAAGCGTGCGCTCGCGCGGCGCACCGGGCGGTGGACGGCGGCGCTCGGCGCGACCGACCTGGTGCAGGCGGGCGAGTCGGCGGTGCCGGGTCTGCCCGCGTCGGAGATCACGCTCGCCGAGGCGCTGCGCGTGGCGGGCTACGCCACCGGGATCGTCGGCAAGTGGCACCTCGGCGACTTCACGTTCGACCCGCAGTACTTCCCGACGCGGCACGGCTTCGACTTCTTCGCGGGCTTTCCCGGGTCGAACGACGAGTTTCCGTACTCGTACTGGAAGGGCGAGACGCGCGTGGAGGAGAACCTCGGCCTGCGGCAGGGCGGCGTCAGCGCGATGCTCACCGACGAGGCGATCGGCTTCATCGACGCGAATCGCGCGCGTCCGTTCTTCCTCTACTTCGCGACCAAGAACGTCCACACGCCGCTGGTGCCGTCGGCGCAGTTCGCCGGACGCTCCGGCGCCGGCGAGTACGGCGACTCCGTCGAGGAGCTCGACTGGAGCGTCGGCCGCATCGTCGACGCGCTCGCCGAGCGCGGCCTGCTCGACGACACGCTGCTCTTCTTCACCAGCGACAACGGTCCGTGGCACCTCGGCAGCGCGGGCGGGCTGCGCGGACGCAAGGGCCAGCCGATGGAAGGCGGCCAGCGCGTGCCGGCGATCGCCGTGTGGCCAGGGCACGTTCCCGCGGGACGCGAGATCGCCGCGCCGACGATGAACTTCGATCTCTTCCCGACGGTGCTCGGTCTCGCGGGTCTCGAGCCGCCGCGCGACCGCGCGATCGACGGCAA
The DNA here is from genome assembly GCA_046327915.1 of Binatia bacterium. GTDB lineage: Bacteria > Desulfobacterota > Binatia > UBA12015 > UBA12015 > VGTK01. Next base: position 43,089 of record JAXLXO010000027.1, read on the forward strand.
GGACCTGTGGCCGCTGCTGAGCGGCGCCTCCGACGCGGATCCGCACGACGCGCTGTTCTTCTTCAACGCGAACGTGATCGACGGCGCGCGCAGCGGCCCGTGGAAGTTCTACCGCTGGGTCAACCTGTACACGTGGCCGGTTCCGCTCGACAAGCCGAACACGATCACCGGGCGCTCGGCGCACGCCTACACGTACACCGATCCGGAGACCGGCGAGACCGCGCACCTGGTGACGCACGACCCGCTGCTGTTCGACGTCACCGTCGACGGCGGCGAGTCCTACGACGTCTCCCGGCGCCATCCCGAGGTGACGGCGCGCCTCGGCGCCGCGATCGACGCGTGGGAGGACGACTTCTTCCGGAACCCGCGCGGCTGGCGTGATTGACGGAGCCGGCGGCGCGTCCTGCCGCCCGTCTTGCAAATCCGGTCGCGCTGCGATGTGAACGCGACGTGCGGTACGTCGCGACGAGCGGAGGAAGCGATGCTTCCTGAGTACCTGCGCGAGCGCTTCGTCGAGCAGGGCGAGCTCGGACGTGGCGGCATGGGCGTGGTGCTGCGTGCGTACGACAGGGAAGTCGAGCGCATGGTGGCTCTCAAGATCGCGCACGCGGATCTCTCGCCCGACGACGCGCACCGGTTCGGCGAAGAGGCGCGCGTCACCGCGCGCCTGGCACACCCCAACATCGTCCCTGTGTACGACATCTATCGCGAGGGCGGCGCGCCGCGCGCCTTCACGATGAAGGTCGTCGAGGGAGAGACGCTCGACGACGTCCTCGCCCGCCGCGACCTGCGCGTGACCGCCGATCTGCTCCTCGAGCGCGTCCTGCCGATCGTCCTCGACGTGTGCGACGCCGTGTCGTTCGCGCACAACCGCGGCCTCCTGCACCGCGATCTGAACCCGCGCAACGTGATGGTCGGCAGCTTCGGCGAGGTCTACGTCACCGACTGGGGGCTCGCCGCGACGCGCGACGATCTGCGCGGGGCTGCACTCGAATGCTTGCCCGGGCTCAGCGGCACGCCCGCCTACATGCCGCCCGAGCAGCTGTGGGCGCAGCGCGAGCTCGTCGACGAGCGCTCTGACGTCTTCGGCGTGTCGGCGATCCTGTACCAGGTGCTGACCGGACGACCGCCGTTCTCCGGCCGCACGCTGGAGGACATCGTCGCGCAGACGCGGCAGGGCGCGGTCGAGCCTCCGGAGGCCGTGCGTGCAGATCTGCAGCTTCCCGACGAGATCTGCGCGATCGTCCGCGAGGGGCTGGCGCTCGACCCGGCCGCTCGTCCAGCGAGCGTGGCCGCCTTGCGCGCGCGCCTCGACCACTTCCTGCGCATGGGCGGCTGGTTTCCCTCGACGAGCTTCAACGCCGGTGCGCTCGTCGCGCGCGAGGGCGTGCGCGAGCAGACCGCGTACATCGTTCAGCAAGGACGCTGCGAGATCTTCCGCGGCGACGGTGCGGAGCGGCGGGTCCTGCGCGAGGTCGGGCCGGGCGACGTCTTCGGCGAGATCGCGCTGTTCACCGACGCGCCCCGCACCGCCAACATTCGTGCGCTGACCGACGTGCGGTTGCTCGTCGTGACGCCGGCGATGGTGGAGCGGGAGCTCGAGCGTGGCGGCTGGCTTCGCGCGTTCGTGCGCGCCGCGGGTGCGCGCTACCTCGAGCTCGATCGCGCCGACGCGGCTCGGGACGCGACGCGTCCGCCGGATGGTCGCGACGACTCGTGATCGCAGGCGTCAGGTCGGCTCGACGCGAGCCCCGTCGCGTGCCGGTGCGCGCACGGCGTAGATCGCCATCGGCTCCTCGAAACCCTTGAGCACCCGCTCGCCGAGCGCGACGAAGGTGAACGCGTCGTCGCCGGCGAGCGCGACCACCGCGGGCGAGACCACGATCTGTCCGGGGCTCGCCTCGGCGCAGAGCCGGTTCGCGGCGTTGACGGCGCTGCCGATGAGATCGCGGTCGTCGATCAGCACCTCGCCGGCGTCGAGCGCGACGCGCATGCGGATCGGCACGCTCGCACCGGTGCCGCGCCGCGCCGCGGCATCCTGGATCGCGACGGCACACTGCAGCGCGCGCATCGCGGACGCGTGCGTCGCGAGGAATCCGTCGCCCGTGAACTTGACCTCGCGGCAGCCGAACTCGCGGAAGCAGGCGCGCACGAGGTCGTTGTGCTCGCGCATCAGCTCCTGCGTCGCGCGCTCGCCGAGTCGGCGGAGGAGCGCCGTGGAGTCCACCATGTCGGTCACGAGCGTCACCAGGGGAAAGGCGCGCGCCTCGCGGCGTGCCGGGCGCGCAGCACCGCCCGAGGCGAGTCGTGGCAGCGAGGCTTCCTCGAGCGTGGCGAGCAGGCAACCCGGCGCGTCGCGGTCGTCGGCGAGAGCCTCGTCACCGTCGGAACGATCGGCAGCCGGCTTCCGGGTCGCAGCGTGCGCATCGGAAGAGCGGTCGCGCAGGGCGGCGAGCAGTGTCGATGCCTCGCGTACGGACGGCGTCATGCCGAGCGCCTCGAACGACTCGAGCGCGCGACCGGCCATCTCGCGCGCCGCTTCTGCGTCACCGCGCGACACGAGAAGCCGCGCCTGTGCCAGGCGCGTCAGGGCGATCTCGGGATGCGCGCCGACGTCGGTGGCGATCTTCGCGGCAGTCTGGAGCATGGCACTCGCGCCGGCCGTGTCGCCCCGCAGGGCGAGCAGCATCCCGAGCACGCGGGGCACCAGGAAGACCCACGCGCTCGTGAACGTGACGCCGCGTGACCAGGCGTACGAGACCGCTCGAAAAGCCGCCTCCGACGCTTCCGGCGCGTCGAGCCGGCAGGCGATCTCGCCGAGCGCACAGAAGCTCGGCACCGCGCCGATCTCGATCCGGTCGGGTGGCGCGATGGAGCCGAGGACGCCCAGCAGCTGCTGGCGCTGCTCGGCGTTGACGCCGGCGCGTGCGCCGACCAGCTGCCGGAACGTCCACACGGCGAGCTGGATCGTCGTGCCGGGCTCGCGGAAGAGGACGCCGGGCTCGACGACACGGTCGAGAATGCGCTCCGCCTCGGTGGCGTCGCCGCGCAGGTAGGAGCCCGACGCGACCGCCGGCAGCGCATTGTAGCCGCCCCACGGATAGCCGGAGCGTTCGACCAGCAGCTTGACCTGGTCGCCGAGGCTCGCGGCCTCCGCAAAGCGTCCGCGGATGACGGCGACCGTGATGCGCGCGGCGAGCGCCATCGACGCGCCGGCCCACTCCTGCGAGCGCCTGGTGTACTCGGGCGATCGGCGTGCGAGGGCGTCGGCCTCGTCGAGCTTGCCGCGCCACGTCAGCGTGAGCGGCAAGCGGTGCACGCCGTACGTCTCCAGCCACGAGTCGTTCGCCGAGTGGCCGAAGGCGATCGCGCGCCGGTGGATCGCCTCTGCCTCCTCGAGCTCGAGCGTCTGTCCGAGCGCGAGGGCGAGGGCGGTCGCGGCCTCGCAGCCGAGCCGCGCGTCTCCGGTCGTGTCGGCGATGGCGAGCGCGCGCCTGCCGCACGCGATGGCCTCCTCCGGGTTGCGCGCGGTCCAGTGTACCTGGCAGAGCACGGCGAGCGCGTGTCCGCGCAGGATCTCCTCTGCGGCGCCGGCCCGGTCCATCGCCCACTCGAGGCGCGCGACGTCGACCATGCTGCCGTAGGCGACCGACGCGAGGGTGACGAACATCCGCGTCAGCTCGATCTCGCTGACCAGCACGCCGCGGCGGTCGTCGACCGCCTCGTAGGAGCGGCTGGCGATCCGGTACTCCGCGCACGCGCGGTCGGCGTCGAGCGAGCGCGCGCAGGCGAGGGCGAGACGGTGGTGCACGGCTGCGCGGTCCGCCTCGGTGACGCCGGGCACGTCGTCGAGGGCGCCGATCGCCGCGTCGAAGAATCGGGTCGCCTCGGTCCACGCGCAGACCGCCATCGCATGATCGCCGGCGCGCCGCGCGACGTCGAGCAACCGGGCGGGCTCGACGAGCGTGCGCGCGGCGGTGAGGTGGCTCGCGATCGCGAGCACCGCGTCGTCGTTGTTCGCGCGACTCTCGAGCGCGTCGGCGATGCGGCGGTGCAGCTCGGCACGCGCTGCCGGGTCGATCGTGTCGGTCAGTGCGTGCCGGATCAGCGGGTGGCTGAACGCACACGCGTCGCCGTCCGACGTGAGAACGCGTGCGCGCTCGGCGGCGTGCACCACGTCGCGCACGTCGGACGCGTCGCGTCCGGATGCCCGCGCGAGGTCATCGACATCGAACTGGTCGCCGATGCACGCGGCGACGGTGAGCAGCTCGCGGCTCCGCGCATCGAAGTCGAGGACACGGCCGGCGAGTGCTGCGCGGACGTCGAGCGGCAGCGGCAGTGCGCCGTCGAGCGCCGCGACGTCGGCGGGCAGGACACCCGCTCGGCCGCTCTTGCGCAGCTGATGCAGGACTTCCTCGATGAGCAGCGGATTGCCCAGCGTGAGGTCGGCGATCTGGCGCAGCAGCGCTCCGGTCGCGCGGTCGTTGCCGAGCGCGCGCAGCATGTCGGCGATGGCGCTCTCGTCGAGACCCCCGAGGTGCATCTCAACCGCGACGTCCTCGCGCCGGACGCGCGCGAGGGTCGCTGCCGCGGGATCGTCGGCAACGAGCGTCCGGTGCGCGCACACGATCAGCAGCGGCACCGCCTCGGACTCGCAGCGCGCCGAGAGCGCCACGACGACGTGCGCCAGCAGATCGAGGGACGCGGCGTCGGCCCAGTGCAGATCGTCGAGCGTCAGCAGGGTGGGACGCCGACTCGCGGCGCGCAGCAGCAGCTCGGTCGCGCCGTCGAAGAGACGGCTGCGCTCGGTGGACGTGCGTGCCGTGAAACCCGCCGCCATCGCATCCGTCTCGGGCGGAGCCGTGCCGCGCAGGCGGGCGAGAACGCCGCCGAAGCCGCTCGCCTCACGCTCGTCGAGGCCGCGCAGCAGCGGCTCGAGCGCGCTCGTGACTGGCGCGTACGGCAGGGCCACCTGGTCGAAGGCGCGCCCCGCGCCGATCTCGAACTGCTCGCCGCGCGCCATGGTCCGGATCTCGCGAAGCAGCCGCGACTTCCCGATCCCGGGCTCGCCGGTGACGATCAGGACGCGCGGTACACCCGCGATCGCGTCTTCGAGCAGGCCCTGTGCGAACTCGACCTCCGCCGCGCGTCCGAGGAGCGGCGTGCGACCGCGGACGCTGGTGAACTGCGCGCGTCGTTGGTGCACGCCGTCGCTCTACCACCAGCGCGCAGCGTTGCGGAAGACGCGCTCTTCACCGCGCGCACTCGCGCCGGCCGTGTAGATTCTACACGGCGACGTCGCACCAAATTCGTGGTGACGGCGGTGACGCGGCAGCCCGCCGCGCCGTCAGCCACCGGCGAACGGTGCGAGCAGGTAGACCTCGTCGCCGTCCGCCATCGGGCGGTCGGCGTTGTCGTCGACGGGACAGCGCTCGCCGTTGAGCATCAGCGTGTGCTTGAGATGCGGGCTGGTCTCGAGCGCCTCGCGCAGGCGGATGCCGCGCCGGTCGGCGACCTCGATCAGCGTGGCCAGCGTCGCGCCGCGGGGCAGGGCGACCTGCTCGTCGCAGTCGTGCCAGCCGCTGCCGGTGCGGCCCTTCAGCAGCACCCGCACGCGGATCGCGTCGCCGCCGTCCCCGACGCGGCCGAGGAGGCGGCGCAGCGTTCCGTGCAGAGTCATCGCCGGTCGCGGCTCCGGAGCGGCTCCGCGATCACTGCACGTAGCCTTCGAGCAGCTCCGTCATGCCGAGCGCGTCCGCGCGCGACCGCGACAGGTTGCCGGTCTCGAGGTCCCATTGCATGGCGCGGTAGTAGTCCGCCTTGAGCTCGTTCAGCGGTACGCTGATGCCCTTGAGCGGACCGGCCTGGAGGTTGCCGTCGCCCTGACCCAGCATGCGCGGGTGCGGCTGGAAATCGGACGGCTTGATGCCCTCGCGCCGGTTGAACGCCGCGCGCAGGTTCTGGATGCGCTCGCCCGCGAGCAGCAGCTCGGCGGCGCTCATGTTCCAGCCGGTGAGCGCGTTGGTGAGGTCGAGCCACGGCAGCGTGCCCGTGAGATTCGTGAACATGCACAGGCCGAGGCCGTTGAGCACCTGATGCGCGTTCGAGAAGTGCGCCTGCGCGGTGCCCTTGTTGCCGTCGTCGCCGTGCCAGGTGACGGTGACGTCCTTGTCGTCGACGACGCCCGGGATCGGGAACTTCGAGTTGAAGGTCTCGTTCCAGGACGCGGTGCCGGCGGTGTGACGGCCCGGCGTCGGATCGGCGATGTAGGTGACGCCCATCAGCGAGGTGAAGCGCGTGTCGTGGTACGCGGGCTCGGAGCCGTGCACGTGCACGGCGAACTTCTCGCTGCCGCGTCCGAGGTGGCGTGAGGCCGCGGCGGATCCGTTCTGCAGCCACTTCCCGCAGCCCTCACCGGTGCCCATCTTGACGGTCAGCGCGAGCGCCGCCTCGCCGTTGCCCCAGCGCATGTCGATGCCGTCGAGGTCGTCCCTGGTGATGATGCCCTCGTCCATCAGGTCGCACAGCCAGGCGAGGGTCGCGCTCGAGCTGACGGCGTCGATGCCGTAGCGGTTGCAGGCGTCGTGGCAGGCGGTGACGACCTCGAGGTCGTCGTTGAGCAGATTCGCGCCGAAGCCGGCGATGGTCTCGTAGTCCGGACGGCGGACGTCGGACAGGCCGCGCTTCTTCACGGCGACGATGCCCTTGCACGGCATCGGGCAATCGCCGCACGACAGCTTCTTCGTGATGTACTTGTCGACCTGCTTGCCGTCGAGCTTCCAGCTCTTGGTGCGCATCGGGAACTCGACCGAGCCGACGCCCTTCCAGTTCTTGATCGGTGCGTCGCCGTTCTCGATGCTGATCGCGACCGCGCTGGTCGTGCCGCGATCGCTCCACACCTGGCGCATCGCCTGCTGCGGCGCTTCGACCTTCATCCCGAAGCGCGTCATCATGCGGTACATCCACGCCATCGACTTCTTGGGCTTCGCCATGAAGACCATGAAGCGCGTCTTGAGCGACAGGGCGCTGCGATACTCGGACGTGATCGCGTTGCAGAGATCCTTGAAGCGCGTCGGGTTCGCGACGGGAACCTCGCCCGATCCCGCGACGACGATCGCCTTCAGGTTCTTGCTGCCGTAGATCGCGCCGAAGCCCTGGCGGCCGAAGGCGTGGTAGCGGTCGTTCATCACGCTGGCGATGCGCGCCTGCTGCTCGCCCGCCGGACCGATCGCGCTGACACCCACCTCGGACTTGCCGCCGTAGCGCGTCCGCAGGGCGTCGAACACCGGCGGGATCTCCTGGCCCCACAGGTCGCCCGCGGGGTCGAAGCGGACCTCGCCGTCGCGCACCACCAGCACCACAGGCTCGCTCGCGCGTCCGCTGACCAGCAGCCCGTCGTAGCCCGCGCGGCGCAGCTGGCTCGCGACGCTGCCGCCGGAGTTCGAGTCGGCCCACGTCCCGGTGAGCGGCGACTTGCCGACGATCTGGATGCGGCCCGAGAACGGCGTGCGTGCTCCCGTGAGCAGCCCCGACACGATCGCGAAGCAGGCTTCCGGTGCGAGCGCATCGGCGCGCGCCGGGAAGTGCTTCCACATGAGGTACGCGCCGAGCCCGTAGCCACCGAGAAAGCTCTTGTAGACCGACTCGTCGATAGCCTCGATGCGTGACGTCCTGGTGCCGAGATCGACGATCAGCACGCGACCATGCGTGCCGAAGCGCGAATCGGACTTCTGTGACGGCTCTGCCATTGCGACCTCCCCGGGCTGCTCCCGCGGCGCGCAATCTAACGGAGGACGCAAGCTGCCGTAAGGGCGGCCGCGGCGGTCGCGCGGGACAGCGGTTGAGACGGCGGTGCCGCTAGAAGTCGGGCACGGCGACACTTGCCGGATCGTGCCACCTTCCTCCGTCGCAGGTAGAAAAATCGGGTACGCGTGATCGCGCGCCGGAGGGCATTTGGCTACAGCTTTCGGGTATCAGGCAATGGATTCGGAATCACCCTCGAACCAGGACGAGTTCGCTCGCGCGCTGCGCGCCCACGGCGAGGCCGCGAGCCGCGATCCCCGCGAGGCCGGCTGCGGCTACCTCGCCGGTGATCCCGCGACGCGGGCCGTCGGCTCGTTCGTGTGGTTCCGCAGCCCGGCCGAGATGTTCGCGTTCCTCGCCGGGCCGGAGATCGACCTGCTGCGCTTCGACGGCGACGACGTGCTGCGCATGAAGGCGTCGGTGCAGCGCGTGCTGCGCGGCGTCACCACGCTGGCCCGCGTCGACGGCGAGATGCTGTCGGCGTGCTTCGAGGGCTGGTCGGAGATCGTTTGGCTCGGCTCGTTCGCGGAGCTGCGCGATCGCGGCGGCGCGTTTCCCACCGACCTGCGCGCGGCATTCCGGCGCGCGAGCGGGACGGGCGGGCACGCCGGGCCGATCGCCGACGACGAGCTCGACGCGTTCGTGGTCTTCCTGCGCGGCGTCGGCGGCCCGGAGGACGACGGCGCGTGACGCGCCTCAGTGCGCCGGATCGGTCGTGCTGCCGAACCAGACCACGGCGAAGTCGCCGCGCATCGCGGCGCCCATCGCGGGCCAGGGATCGTAGTTCCCCCACGATCCCGAGTTCAGCAGCACCGCCTTGTGGCCGGGGCTCGAGTCGAAGAAGTCGATCACCATCTCGGGCGTCGCGAACCAGCCGCGGTAGGTGATCTCGAAGCCCTTGCCGGTGTAGCGCGGGAAGCCGGCCGCGCTGCCGATCTCGCTCGGCTTGACCCACATGCAGGACGCCTGCGTGCCGTTCGCGTCGTAGCAGCAGCCCGACCACGGCGCGGTCGACGACCAGCTGTGCAGGTTGCAGGTCGACGTGAGGGTGCCGGGGTTCGCGAGCAGGTCGTAGACGTGCGCTCCCGCGACCGCCGACATCGTCGGCGTGATCGGCAGCGCCTTCTTGCCGTGCGCGACCCGGTACTCGTTCACGAGCTGCGCGAGCCGCGCACCATTGGCGCCGGTCGGCCACGGCAGATCGAGGCCCGGCGGTGGCGTCGGCGTCGGGGCGGGCGTCGGCGTCGGGGTGAAGGCCGGCTGCGGCGTCGGCGTCGACGTGGTGCTGCAGCGGCCGTCGTCGGCCTCGTCGATGCGCAGGTCGTGGTTGCCGTCGGCGGCGTCGAGGCAGTCGTCGAAGCCCGGACAGGCGACCTGCGTGTACGCTCCCGGACGGTCCTCGCAGCGCTCGGCGGGCGCCTTGATCGTGCAGGAGACGTCGCCCCTGTCGGTACGGCGGACGCACGGGACGGCACTGGAGTCCGGATCGCGGCCGCACACCGACACGGCGGCGTCGCGCCGCAGCAGCGCCCTGCATTCGGCGCGCAGCAGGCCGAGCCCGACGAGCTCGTCGGCGACGCCGCGAGCGCACTTCTGGTAGGCGCCGCGCGAGCGTCCGGCCGTGCCGTCGTAGTCGGCGCAGGGACAGGCCGCGTCGACCGTTGCCCGCGCCGTCGCGACCTGCGCCGGATCGGCGAGCGCGCCTTCGCCGACGAGGCAGGCGTCGCCCGCGTGTGCGCCGGACACCGCACACAGCAGCACCAGCAGGACGGCGAGCGCCGTCGATCCGGAAGTCTTCATCCCCATCACCCCCCGAGGGCCGCCGACTCCGGACCCCTCGCGCGCGGCGGATTGTCGTCGCCGGAGGCGCGCCAGTCAACTTCGAATGTCGCGCCTCTCGTCGTCCGGACGGGAAGCTGATAAGTGGCCGCGCCATGCAGCCGACCCTCGTGACGGGAGCGACCGGCAACGTGGGCAACGCGATCGCCCGCGCGCTCGTCGCGGAGCGGCGTCCGGTGCGCGCGCTGGTGCGCGATCCCGAGCGCGCGCGCACGCTGCTGCCCGCCGAGGTCGAGCTCTCCCGCGGCGACGTCACGGAGCCGCAGTCGGTCGCGGCGGCGATGGCCGGCGTCGGCGTCGTCTATCACGCGGCCGGTCTGCCGGAGCAGTGGCTGCCCGATCCGGAGACCTTCACGCGCGTCAACGTCGGCGGCACGCGCACCATGCTGGAGGCCGCGCGCGAGGCGGGTGTCGGGCGCTTCGTCTACACGAGCACGATCGACGTGTTCGCGTGGCGCGCGGGAGAGCCGTTCGACGAGTCGGTGATCGACGCGGCGCCGAAGCACACGCACTACGAGCGCTCGAAGCAGGCCGCCGACCTGCTCGTGCAGGATGCCGTCGAGCACGGCTTCCCGGCGGTGTTCCTGCACCCGTCGGCGGTCTACGGCACCTCGCCGACGACGTCGCCCGGCGTGAACGACCTGCTGTGCCGCCTCGTGAAGGGCGAGATCCCGATGCTGCTGCCGGGGACCATGCCGGTGGTGTTCGCCGACGACGTCGCGCGCGGGCACCTCGCCGCGGAGAAGGCCGCGCCGGGCAGCCGGTACATCCTGAGCGAGTCGGTGTGGAGCCTGCCCGCGCTCGCCTCGGAGATCGCGGGAGCGGTGCAGTCGGTGCTCGGCGTCGACGTCAAGCTGCCGGCCGTGCTCCCCGAGATCGTCGCACGCGGCGTGTCGTGGATCACCGAGACGCTGTCGCTGCTCACGCGGCGGCCGCCGCTGCTGCCCGCCGGCCAGCTCGAGTTCCTGCTTTCCGGTGCAACTCCGGTCGCCGACCGCGCGCGCAGCGAGCTCGGCTGGCGGCCCGTTCCGATCGCCGAAGGGCTGCGCACCACGGTGCGCTGGCTCGTCGAGCGCGGAGCCCTCGCGCGCCCCGGCTGACCGGGCGGCGCTTCCGACCTGAACGAACGATCCGATCGATCGGGCCGACCTCTTGCGCTGGAGCCTGCTTGCGCAGTAGCTGCAGGGGAGGGACTCGGCCCCGGAGGGACACGATGACGAAGACCCGTTTCACTTGGATGATCGCAGCAGCCCTGCTGCTCTGCTCGGCCGCGACGAGCCGCGCGGTGAGCCCCGGGGACACGTTCAACGCGTCGAACGTGTCGCAGATCCAGGACATGATCTCGCCGGGCGTGAAGTGGTGCGTCGAGCACGGCATGCCGATCACGGTCGGCGAGTACAAGAAGATCGAGATGCCGAAGGCGTATCTCGAGGCGACCGAGAAGTTCTCGGGCCAGGTGAAGCTCTCGGCGGACGGCCGCAAGGTCGAGAACTACGTCGCCGGCCTGCCGTTCCCCAAGATCGACCCGTCCGACCCGCAGGTCGCGATCAAGATCATGTGGAACTTCGACAACAAGGCACTGGTCACCGACGACGTCGACCTGCGCAACTTCGATGCCGACACCGGCACGATGGGCACGGGCGGCAGCGAGCTGTCGATCGAGCGCCACTTCCTGCTCGATCACCTGCGCAGCATGTCGTACATCGGCCGTCTCTACGTCGACCCGAAGCCGGCGTACGAGCCGAACGGTGACGGCGTGCGCGGCAAGTCGGCCCTGTACCCGATCCTCGAGCCGTTCGACCTGAAGGGCGTCGGCACGCTGTCGTTCCGCTACCTCGACGCGGACAAGCAGGACGACACCTGGCTGTACCTGCCCAGCCTGCGCCGCGTGCGCCGTCTGTCGTCGGCGCAGCGCTCGGACGCGCTCTTCGGCCAGGACACCGACGTGGACAGCTACTACGGCTACGCCGGCAACCCGGCGTGGTTCGACTGGAAGCTGGTCGGCGAGAAGGAAATGCTCGGCGTCATGCACGCCAAGAACTACCCGGTGAAGTGGGCGGCGGGCAGCGCGAACTTCGCGTTCGACGACGTCTGGGAGCCGCGCAAGGTCTGGGTGGTCGAGGGCACGCCGAAGCTCGCGCAGTACGCGTACTCGAAGCGCATCCTGTGGATCGACAAGGAGACCTACGCGATCCTCTACTCGGACATCTTCGACCGCGCCGGCAACCTCTGGAAGGTGTGGCTGAACGACTTCAGCTTCAGGAAGGAAGCGTTCCCGGGCGCCGCGATCAGCTACCCGGACGAGCAGCCCTTCCTGCCGTCGATCGTCATGGTGGACACGCAGGCATCGCATGCGACCAAGGCGTCGCTGCCGAGCACGCGCTTCCCCAACGAGATGGGCTGGTACTTCAACCAGGGTGCGAAGTCGGGCACGTCGGCCGACTACTTCACCGTCGCGTCGATGATCGCCGCGGGACGCTGAAGACTCCCGAGGTCTGAACGAGAGAGGGCGCCGGTCGCGAGACCGGCGCCCTTTTTCCTTTCCGCCCGGCGGCGCCGGCTACCAGCCCGGACGCGCGAAGCGCCGGCGCACGCCTTCGCGGCGCATCTCGATCGTGCGCGCGCGCTCGTCGCGCGACACGCGGCGCGTGTCGGCGGGCAGCGCGCTCGCCAGCTCGTCGCGGCGCAGCAGGCGGATGGTCGGGATCGGCGTGTCCTCGGCCATGTTCCAGCGGTAGATCAGCGATCCTTCCGTGTGGCCGACCGGGTCGAGCCAGTTCGCGACGCCGGGATCGTCGTGCGTGACGACGGCGCGGAACACGCCGTCGCCGTCGACCGTCGCCTGCTGTCCGTTGAGGCTCGACTGATGGCCCGCGAAGTCGAGCGACTCGAGCCAGAAGTTGCACAGGTCGATGCTCCAGTACTTCGCGCGCGGCACCGGGACTTCGACCAGCAGCGCCTCGTCCGGACGCACGCGGTAGTAGCAGGTGCCGGCCGCCTGGTGCTTCATCGCGCCCATCGCGGTGCCGCCGAAGGCCTCGGCGGGGAAGGCGTTCAGGAAGCGCTCGCGCAGCGCGCACACCGTGCCGAGCCAGAGCTCGATGCTCGCCTCGACGTTGGTCGCGACCGCGTCGAGACGGCGCGCGAACGACGCGGGGTCGAGCAGCCCGGACGCCGCGCTCGGCACGCCGCCGTCGATGCGGTCGATCCACAGCGGCGCCGGCTCCTCGCGCGACCAGTCGTAGAAGAACTGCCGCACGAACACCCAGCGTGCGCCGGGCTCGAGCGGAATCCAGTTCTTCTCGCGCGCAGGGCCGCCGAGGATCACCTCGAAGCGTCCGTCCGCGTCGCACGTGAAGTCGTCGGCGTCGGCGTTGGCGAGCGTGCGGATGCCGGCCGCGACCTGGAAGCCGTAGAAGTGGACGTTGCCGCGGCGTCCGGTGAGGCGGTAGGTCGCGCTCTCGTCGACCGGGATCGTCGCGTAGATCGCGTCCGGGCAGTCCCAGCCGAACTTGTTGCGCCGGTCCATCCAGCGCACCGTCGGACGCAGCGGGTCGAGGTCCTCGATCGCGACGTCGAGCGCGTTGCGCAGCAGCATCGTCAAGTAGCGGAAACCGTCGGCGCGCGTCGCGGCGTCGTCGGGGACGGCGGTCGCGCGGACGCGCGCCTCGAGTGCGCCGAGGCGCGAGCAGAAGCGCTGCCAGGCATCGCCCTCGAGCAGGTCAGAGGCCGTGCCCTGCGCCCACTCGTCGGCGCGCAGGATGTTCCAGTTGAGCCACTTGTCGTTGGCGATGAGCTGCGCACCGAGTGCCGCGTCCTTCGCCTGGGGCGAGCCGTCGTCGGCCACGTGGACCTCCTTCGCGTCAGGCTTCGAGGCGCAGGTCGAAGTGCTGCGTGTAGTCGCGGAACGCGTCGCGCACCTGGTCGCGCGACAGCCCGAACTCCTCGAGCGTGTAGGGCATGGCGCCGTGCTTGTGCTGCGGGTGCTCGTCCGACCACGCGCGCATCGCGCGCTCGGCGGGCGTGGTGAAGGGCAGGCCGACGCGCCCGTACAGCGACGCGACGGTCGCAATCGGATCGGCGACGAGGTCGTCCATGAACACGTCGGTGAAGCGTGCCTCTGCGCTCGTCTTCCGGAACGCGAGGGCGCGCCGCACGGCCTCCGACCACAGCCCGAGCTGCTCGCGGCCGAGCTCGTGCAGGTCGACGTGGTCGGTCTGCATGCGGCGCACGATGAAGATCAGCTTGCAGACCGACGCGAGGACCTTCACCGGGTCGCGGTGCGTCCAGACGATGCGCGCGTTCGGGTAGACGGTGCAGAACGCGTCGAGGTGGCAGAGATCGGGCGGGCTCTTCAGGAACCAGCGGTTCGGCGGGCAGCGCCACTGCAGCAGCTTCAGCACGCGCTCGTGGTGCCGGTACGCCGGCACCATGTCGTGCCCGAGCCACCACCGGACGTAGGACGGGACGTGCGCCATGCCCTCGAAGTGCTCGGTCGCGAAGTGCTGCCCGAGCAGGTCGATGTTCTCGTTCGGGCTGGTCGCGGTGCCGTCGTACATGCGCAGGAAGTCGGGGTCGTTGCGGAAGAACGCGTTGCGCGCGTCGGCCTCGGCGATGCGCCGGTCGGTGGCGTACGTCGCGCGCTCGGGTGGCGGCGTCGGCTCCTGCGACTCCCACATCGCGAGGTAGCGTGTGTCGGGATCGGCCGAGAGCAGGTGGGAGAGGGCGGTGGTTCCGGTGCGCGGCAGGCCGGTCACGAACAGCGGGCCGCCGATCTCCTCGCGCGCGATCTCGGGATGGCGGCGATACCAGTCCTCGATGCGCAGCCGCTGCTGCAGGTAGCCGCCGAGCAGAGCCTCGTGCGCGAAGCCCCCGATCTCGTTCAGCCGGCCCTCGCCGTCGATCGCCTGCAGCAGGACGTCCAGGCCCTCGCGGAAGCTCGGGTCGCCGAAGTCGTCGAGGCCGGTCGCGCTGCGCGCGGCGTCGAGCAGGGCCGGTGTTTCGAGCGCCATCGCGCGCACCGTGGCAGGAATCGCGATGCGGGGCGAGCGCATCCCGAGGCGCGCGGGCAAAGCTCCTGCGAAGCTCGTGCAGATCGACCACCGCGTCGGTCCGGTGGGACGAATGCCCGTTGACGCACCGACCCGTACCCTGTTACGCGGCGCCGGATGGAGAGGGACGTGCAGGAAGAGGTGTCCGCACGCTCGGCGAGAGAGCGCCAGCGGGCGGAGACGCGCGAGCGCCTCTTCCAGGCCGCCCTCGACGAGATCCGGCAGGAGGGCGTCGGCGGCGCGCAGGTCGACCGCATCGTGGCGTCCGTCGGCGTCGCGCGCGGCACGTTCTACTTCCACTTCCCGACCAAGGAAGACGTGCTGATCGAGTACGACCGTCGGCGCGAGCTCGAGATCGTCGAGGTGCTGCAGGCGGTCCTGCAGCACGGCGTGCCGCTGCGTCTCGCGCTCACCGGTATCGTGTCCGCGTTCACCGCGATCGAGGCGGTGCCGTCCGAGCGCCGCCTGCTGCTGGAGACCGTCGCGCTGCACGTCCGCCACATGGCGATACGCGACGGGCACCCGGTGATCGATGCGATCGAGCGCCTCGTCGCCGCAGCACGCGACCGCGGCGAGGTCCGTCAGGACCTGACCCCGCGCGACGTGGCACTGCTCTTCATGGGGAACCTCGTCGGATTCCTGATCGGTCTCGCCGATCCGGGACGGCAGCAGCCGTCGCCGGAGCAGCTCATCGAGGCGTTCCTCGGGGGCGTCGAGGCGCGCCGCTGAGCGGCGCCGAAGGAACGTCGTGACGCAATCCCCGCTCGGTGTCCTGCCGCTCGCCGACCCGGCATTCCACGGCGGCGACCCGTTCCCGGTCTACCGCACCCTTCGCGCGCAGGACACGCTCTACCGCTGCGACACGCCGGGCTTCTGGGCGGTGTCGCGGCACGAGGACGTGGTCGCGGTATCGCGCGACCCGGCGACGTTCTGCTCGAGCCGCGGGACGCTGCTGTCCGACCTCGAGCGGCCGATCATGCCGCGACAGTCGATCCTCTACATCGACCCGCCCGAGCACGGGAAGTATCGCAAGCTCGTGCAGCCGGCCTTCAGCCCCGGACGTCTGCGCGCGCTCGAAGGCTGGATCCGCGACACCACGCGCCGTCTGCTCGACGGCTTCGGCGACGCGCGTGACGTCGAGTTCGTCGCGGACTTCTCGGTGCAGCTGCCGATCCTCGTGATCGCCGAGATGCTCGGCGTGCCGGGCTCGGACCTCGAGCAGTTCCGCAAGTGGTCGGACGCGGCGATCGAGGCGGCGAGCGAGGCGTCGCCGGAGAGCATGGAGCAGGCGGCCGAGCTGCTGACCTACTTCGCGAGCGTGCTCGCCGAGCGGCGCGTGAAGCCCGGTCCGGACATCCTCTCGACGCTGGTCGCGTCGGAGATCGACGGCGAGAAGCTCGACGAGTTCGACCTGCTGATGTTCTGCATGACTCTGCTGGTCGCCGGCAACGAGACCACGCGCAACCTGCTGTCGCAGGGCGCGCTCGCGCTCGCGCGCAACCCCGCCGAGATGGACCGCCTCGTCGCCGACCCGACGCTGCTGCCGCGCGCGGTCGAGGAGATGCTGCGCTTCGGCAGTCCGATCCTCGCGTTCATGCGGACGGCGACGCGCGACACGGAGCTGCGCGGCACGCAGGTCCGCGAGGGTGACCGTCTCTTTATGCTTTACGCGTCGGCGAACCGTGACGAGCGCGTGTTCGGCGACGACGCCGAGAGCTTTCGCATCGGGCGCGATGCGAGCGGACACGTCGCCTTCGGCTTCGGCGAGCACTTCTGCCTCGGTGCGGCGCTCGCGCGCATGGAGGCGCGGGTCGCGTTCGAGGAGATCCTCTGGCGCTGGCGTCGCATCGAGCTCACGGGCGACGCGGTGGCGCAGCCGTCGCTGCTGGTGCGCGGCATCGAGCGGCTGCCGCTCGCGTTCGCGCCGTGAGCCGCGAGGCGCGCGGCGAATGGTGCCGCTATCCGTGGGCTGCGCCGTGGGGCGACCCCGACTGGTTCACGTTCCCGCGCTGTGACGGCGACGCGCGCCGGCTCGGCGTGCAGACCTACTTCGTCGACGGCTTCCTGCGCGGCGCGGCGACCGGAACCGAGTACGCGTTCCTCACCGTATTCACCGACGCGCGGCTCGCCAACCGCACGCAGCGCTTCGGCTTCTTCTCGCTGGCACTCTTCGACTGCGATCGGCGCCACTACGGGACGTCCACCGACTGGGACTTCCCGCACCCGGAGTCGCCCGACACCGACAAGCTCGGTACCGCGCCCGAGCACCTCGATCTGCGCTGGAAGGGAGACGCCGGCACGAGCACGTGGCGCAACCGTCGCGACGCGAGCGGCACGCTGATCCCGTTCGCGTGGACGATCGAGCTGTACGGCGTCGACCACCACGGCGCGCGCATGGCGCTCGAGCTCGACGTCGATGCGATCCGTCCGCCGGCGCCGCTCGGCGGACCGGAGCTCGGCGGCGAGATGATGTTCCTCGGCGCCGAGCGCACGTTCTCGTACTTCCAGAGCGGCCTGCGCATGCGCGGACGCCTGACGTGGGGCGACGTGCAGGAGGACGTGGAAGGCGAGGTCGGCTGGATCGACCGGCAGTGGGCCGAGGACGACTTCGCGAAGCACCAGGACCCGGAGAGCTCGCGCTACCGCAACGAGTGGCGCGTGATCCAGCTCGACAACGGGTGGGACCTGAGCTGCTTCCATCAATATCTTCGTGACCAGCGCAACGCGGTCGTGCCGTGGACCGGCATCTCCGCGCAGGGCCCCGGTCCGGACTTCGAGATCCGCGGCACGCATCGCGTCGAGCTGGCCGTGCCGGAGTACGTCAAGAGCCCCGGCGTCGTGCGCGGGATGCTGATGCTGAGCGAAGGTCCGCGCTGGTTTCCGTACCGCTACCGTCTGCTCGCGCCGGAGCTCGAGCTCGACCTGTCGTGCGAGCCCTTCACCGACGCACCCGCGCACGCGTTCCCGATCGAGTGGTGGAGCGGACCGGTGCGCATCTCCGGGACGATGTTCGGCAAGCCGGTGCGCGGGCTCGGCTTCGACGAGCGCAGCTGTCCGCGCGTGCGCGGGTTCGAGATCGCGGGCGCGTTGCGCGACTGGGCGACGCGCGGGCTGCCTGCGGACGACGCGCGCGCGCGCATGCTGTCGTACCGCGCGTGGGAGGTCGAGGCGCTGACGTTGCGTCGCTCACCCGACGCCGCGGCGGCGCACGTGGCGCGGCATCTGCCCGCACTTCTCGACGCGCAACCCGCGTTGCCGGAGCGTCTGCGTGCGCTCGCGGCCGACCTGCTCGACGTCCTGAAGGCGGAGCGGGGCGGCCCGGCGGCGAAGTAGCGCGCTCCCCGCGGCCGGCCGGGCGGTGGAGCGCACGGCGCGCCGCCCTTGCGGACGGCGCGCCGGATGCGTGCCTCAGCCAGGCATGATCACGCTGCGGATGACCTCGCCGGCCTCCATCGCGCGGAACGCCTCGTTGACCTGATCGAGCTTGATCTTGCGCGAGACCATGTGGCTCACGTCGAGACGTCCGGTCTCGATGAGGTCGACGAAGCGCTGGAAGTCGCGGCGGACGTGCGCCGTGCCGTACTTGCTGCCGAGGATGCGCTTCTCCTCGAAGAACAGCTGGAACGCGGGGAAGGTCACCATCGCGTCCGCGCGCGCCATGCCGACGATGCACACGGTGCCGCCCTTGCGCGCCATGTTGTACGTCGTGATCATCGTCTCGGGCAGGCCGACGACCTCGAACGCGTAGTCGACGCCGCGGCCCTGCGTGAGGTCCTTGACCTGCTGCACGGGATCGCCGTTCGCCGGGTCGACGACGTCGGTCGCGCCGAACTTCTTCGCCTGCTCGCGCTTCAGCGGCTGGCCGTCGACCGCGATGATGCGCGACGCGCCGGCGATGCGCGCGCCCTGGATGACCGCCGTGCCGACGCCGCCGCAGCCGAGCACCGCGACCGTCGAGCCGGGCTGGACCTCCGCCGTGTTGAGCGCCGCACCGACGCCGGTGGTGACGCCGCAGCCGATCAGCGACAGCTGCTCGGCGGGAACGTCGGTCTCGACCTTGACCAGCGAGTGCTGGTTGGTGGTCATCGCCTCGGCGAACGTGCCGAGACCGGTCATCGCGAAGTAGGGCGAGCCGTCCTGGCGCGTGCCGCGCGGCGAGAAGGCGGTCTCCGCCTCGAGGTCGCAGTGGTTCGACTGGTCGTGCTGGCAGTACCAGCAGTTGCCGCACGCGGGGATGAACGAGGCGATGACGCGGTCGCCCTTCTTGACGCGCGACACTTCCTTGCCGACCTCGATGACCTTGCCAGTGCCCTCGTGGCCGAGGACGAAGCCCGGGGGAAGCGGGACGTAGCCGCGAGCGAGCGACAGGTCCGAGTGGCAGACGCCGCTCGCCTGGATCTCGACCACGACGTCCTGGGGTCCCGGCTCCGCCGGGGTGATGTTCTCGATCGCCAGTTGCTCGCTTCCTACGAAGACTGCTGCACGCACGCGCTCACCTCATGAATGATTTGTTGATCCGCCGTCCCAAGGGGCGGCGGTCCCGCGCTGGGCGGGAGGAACCGTCCACTCGTAGCAGGTCGCCGGCCTCGGGTGCGAGCGTTTCCGCCGCGTGACGGCACGTGCTGAGCCGTGCGGATGCCGCACAGCGTCAACGAAGCCGCGCGCCTCGTCGCGCGCGCCGCAGCCGGGCGTCGGCCGCTTGCTGCGTGGCGGAGGTCCGTGGCAGGACCGCTCATGCCGCGAACGGCGTCGTCCCGCGCCCCCCGCCGGCGCCCGGTGTCACGGGTGCCCAACTACGGCTCCGCCGGACGCATGATGCGCGCGCTGGTCGCACTGCTGCGATCGCCGCACGGACGCGAGCTCGGCGCGCTCGCCGACGAGCTGTCGATCTCGCGCAAGACCGCCGAGCGCTATGCGAAGGTGATGATCCAGGAGGTGCCCGCGCCGGACGGGCTGCCGCTGATCGAGCTCGTCAAGACCAACGGACGCCCGATGCTCCGTCTGCGCGGCGTCGCCGGCAGCGTCGACTCGAACACGTACCAGGCGGCCTCGGTGTTCTTCGCGCTCGCGGCGCTGCGCGTTCTGCAGGGGACGGTGCTGCACGACAGCGCCTCGGAGGTCTGGAGCAAGTACGTCCAGAAGCTGCCGAGCGACACGCGGCGCGCGCTCGAGAACGTCGAGCGAAAGTTCTTCTACGTGCCGTTCGCGGCGAAGGACTACTCGCGTCTCGAGGACCACATGGACACGATCCTGCGCTCGGTGCTGAAGCCCGAGCGCCTCGAGATCGACTACCGCCACACGAACGGGCGCAAGACGAAGCACCGCTTCGACCCGTACACGATCGTGCTCTACCGCGACGCGCTCTATCTGCTCGGCATGTCGCACCGCCACAAGACGCCGATCTACCTCGCGGTGGACCGCATCGAGAGCGTCAAGCGCAGCGGCGAGCGCTTCGCGGTTCCGGCGAGCTACTCGCCGCGCGGGCTCACCGCCGGCGTGCCGGGCATCTGGTCGGGCCCCGAGGTCACGGTGTCGCTGAAGCTGCGCAACCGGGCGGAGGAGCAGATCCCGGAGCGCCTGATCCACCCCTCGCAGACGTTCACGCCGCTGCACGGCGGCGGCACGCTGATGCGCATGGACGTCCGCGGCTGGCAGGAGCTGGCGTGGTGGATCCTGTCGTGGGGCGCGGACGTCGAGGTGCTCGAGCCGAAGGACCTGCGCGACTTCGTCAAGCGCAGCGTCACCGCTGCGGCCGCGCTGTACGCCCGCTGAGCGCAGGCCGCGCGCCGCGGCTGCTGCGCAATCGCGCGCCACCGTGCTGCCGAATCGGGCGGCACGCGGCCTCGCGCGCGGAATCGGCCGCCGCGAACGCGGCCGATTCGGCCGTTTCGGCTGGCGTGCGCGTTGCTTGATCCCGCGTCGATGCTCGGACTCGTTCTCACCGCGGGGGGCGCGCGCGGCGCGTATCAGGCAGGCGTGCTGAAGAGGATCGGCGAGCTTCCTTCGCTGGCCGGATCCGCTTCTCCGTTCCCGATCGTGACCGGCGCGTCGGCCGGGGCGATCAACGGCACCATGATCGCGGCGCGCGCCGGCGACTTCCGCGAGGCGACCCAGGAGCTGGCGCGCCTGTGGGCCAGGCTCGAGCCCGAGCACGTGTTCCACACCGACGCCTTCTCGCTGTCGATGGGCGCGCTCCGCTTCGTGCGCGACATGGCGCTCGGATCGGTTCTCGGCAGCACGCTGTCGCAGGCGCTGCTCGACGCGACGCCGCTGCGCGCGTTCCTCGCGCGCGCGCTGCCGCTCGACGGCATCGCCGACTCGATCCGCAACGGACACCTCTACGCGGTTGCGATCCTCGCGACGAGCTACCACTCGGGTCGCTCGTTCACCTTCGTGCAGGGACGGCCGGGACACCCGATCTGGGTCAAGAGCAGGCGCGTGGTGCTGCCGGTGCGGCTCACCGTCGAGCACGTGTGCGCGTCGGCCGCGATCCCGATCGTGTTCCCGCCGGTCGCGTTGCCGTCGGCGGTGGGCGACGTCTACTTCGGCGACGGCGCGCTGCGCCTCGTGACGCCGTTCAGCCCCGCGATCCGCCTCGGCGCGACGCACGTGTTCGGCATCGGCATCCGCTCGCAGCGCGCGGCGGACTCGCTGTGGCAGGAGGAGCTCGGCGTCGCGGCGGGCGCGTCGGAGCACGCGCAGGGCATCCTGACGCCGCCGATGGCGCAGATCTGCGGCGTGTTCCTGAACGCGATCTTCCTCGATCACCTCGACGCGGACCTCGAGCACCTCAAGCGCATGAACGAGCTGATCCAGACCTACGCCGGCAGCGCGCCGCCGCCCGTGCCGCGTCCGCCGGGCGACGCGACGACGATCGAGCCGATGCGCGTGGTGTCGCCGCTGGTGGTGAGCCCGTCGGAGGACCTCGCGCTGATCGCGCAGCGCTTCGCGCACCGCATGCCGCGCCTCGTGCGCTACATGCTCGACGGACTCGGAACGCCGGACGCGCAGAGCGCCGACCTGATGAGCTACCTCCTGTTCGACTCCTTCTACACCCGCACCCTGGTCGACATCGGCTACCGCGACGCGAGCGCGCGCATCGACGAGATCGAGGCGTTCCTGCAGCGCGGCATGGCGGCCGCACGTGCCGGAGAGCCGGTGGAGGGGGCGGCGCTCGACGACGCCGAGGCGGAGCGCGCGGTCGGCTGAGCACAGGCCCCGCGCAGGGGAGGACGAGATGAGCGGCGAAGGATACGTCAGGCTGTCCGGTCTCGATCACGCGTTCCTGCACTGCGAGACGTCCGCGACGTACATGCACGTCGCGCTCACCGCGATCTTCGAGGGTGGCTCGCTCGCGCGGCCCGACGGGGGCATCGACATCGAGCGCGTGCGCGCGCACGTCGCGTCGCGGTTGCACCTGCTGCCGCGCTACCGGCAGCGCCTCCACTACGTCCCGGTCACCGGCGACCCCGTGTGGGTGGACGACGACGCCTTCGACATCGACCTGCACGTGCGGCACAGCCACCTGCCGCGTCCCGGCACCGACGCGCAGCTGAAGGGCCTGATCGCGCGCCTGCTCGAACGTCCGCTCGACCGCCGGCGTCCGCTCTGGGAGATGTACTTCGTCGAGGGGTTGCCGGGGAACCGCTTCGCGATGCTGTGCAAGGTCCATCACGCGATGGTGGACGGCATCGCGGGCATCGAGCTGCTCGCGGCGCAGCTGAGCCCGGTGGCCGAGTCGCGCATCGAGCCGCCGCAGCCGTGGACGCCGCGGGCCGTTCCGCCGACGTCGCGGCTGCTGCGCGACGAGATGCGCCGCCGCGCCGACGCGTCGCTCGGCCTCCTGCGTGCGCTGCCCGACGCGGTATCGTCGAGCGGCGGCGCCGCCGCGTCGCGACTGTCGAGCCTCGCGGGCTTTCTCGGTGCGGGCGTACGCACCGCAGCCGAGACGCCGCTCAACGGGTCGGTCGGCCCGCATCGCCGCGTCGAGTGGCTCGACTTCGATCTCGCCGAGATGAAGGAGGTCAAGAAGCGGCTCGGCGGCACGCTCAACGACGTCGTGCTCGCCACCGTCGCCGGCGCGGTCCGCCGCTACTTGACGCAGCACGGCGCGTCCTGCGACGGCGAGTTCCGCGCGCTGATCCCGGTCAGCACCCGCGCCGTCGACGAGCGCGGCAACGGCGGCAATCGGGTGTCGGCGTGGATCGCGCCGCTGCCGCTCGCCGAGTCGCGGCCGCTCGAGCGCTTCGATGCGATCTGCCGGCTCACGTCGGCGTACCGCGACAATCACGAGGAGCGCGGCGCCGAGGTCCTCACCGAGACCGCGGAGTGGACGACCGCGCTGCCGCTCGCGGCGGCGGTGCGCCTGATCAGCAAGTCGAAGGCGTTCAACGTGATCGTCACCAACGTGCCCGGTCCGCCGGTGCCGTTCTACCTGCTCGACGCGCCGATGGTCGCGGGCTACCCGCACGTGCCGCTGTTCGAGAACCAGGGGCTCGGCATCGCGCTGCTGAGCTACGCCGGGCGCTTCTCGTACGGACTCGTCGGCGAGTGGGACCTGCTGCCGGACATCGAGCGTCTCGCGGCGGCGATCGAGGCCGCGTATGCGGAGCTGCGCGAGGCCGCCGGGGTCGCGGCGCCGGCGCCGGCGCGGAAGCTCAGGCGCGTCGCCGCCGCGTGACGTGCGGCGGCGCCGGGCTCACGCACGCACGCCGTGCATCGGGGGGCGCGGCGCGGCGTTCGCTGCGAGGACGCAGTAGCCGTCGGTGCTGAAGCCGTCGGCGCCGTAGCCGAGCGCGTGGTTCATGCGCGCGCGCAGATTCTCCTGCGCGATCGCCGCCGTGAGCTCGACCAGCTGTGCCTCGTCGAGCATCTCGACCAGCGGGCGAGCGTCCGCGTCGGCGATCTCGACCGGGGTCGCGGTCATCCGATCGGCCCAGGCGAGCGCGGCCTTCTCGAGCGGCGTGAACGCGTCGCTGGTCGCGTGGTCGTTGAGCTCGCGGAGCTTGCGTTCCGGGACGCCGCTCTCGCGAACCAGTGCGGAGCCGATGTCGAGGCAGAAGGGGCAGCCGACGAGCGCCGCCACGCGCAGCTCGGCGAGCTTCTTGACGGTCTCGTCGAGCCGGTGCGCGCGCTCCATGCCGACCTCGAGGGCGAGCAGCGACGCGAGTACGGGTCCGTTGGTCGCGTAGCCGAACAGCGGCGAGGCGTCGCGCCCGAAGCGACGGCGCGCGTAGCAGAACAGCAGGCGCAGCAGGGGATTGCGCGTCCGCGGCGAGACGCCGGTGATGCGTGCCATGGTGTGCTCCTTCCGTCGGGCGGGCGCTCCGTGCGCCCGGCCTTCACGGACACCACGAACGACGCCACCGGAAGGTTACACGGCGAGCGCGCGGATCGCGTGCAGCGTGCGCTGCAGGTGCTTCTCGAGCAGCTCCGCCGCGCGCGCCGCGCGGCCCGCGACCGCGGCGTCGCGCAGCGCGCGGTGCTCGGCGAGCGCGTCGTGGTGGCCGCGGCCGTCGGCGGCGCCGAGGGCGAGGAACGCGTAGCGCTGCGAGTGGTCGGCGAGCAGCGCGGTGATGCGCTTCAGCCAGCGCGAGCGGCAGCGCTCGAGGAGCGTCGCGTGGAAGGCGGCGTGCCGGTCGAGGGACTCGACCACGTCGGCGCCGTCGCGCTCGCTGGCCAGCATGCGCGCGAACGCGGTCTCGATCGCGGCGCGGTGCTCGGCGTCGCCGTGCGCGATCGAGTCGCGCAGCGCGAGCGGGTCGAGCAGGGCGCGCAGCTCGTAGATCTCCTCCGCGTCCCGCGCCGACGCGGCGGCGACGCGCGCACCGCGCTGCGGCGCGATCTCGACCAGCCCCGTCGCGGCGAGGCGCTGGATGGCCTCGCGCAGCGGCGTCGCGCTGACGGCGAGCCGGGCGGCGAGAGGTCCCGCGACCAGCTTCTGTCCCGGCGGCAGGTCGCCGCTGAGGATCGCGGCGCGGAGCCGCCGGTCGACCCAGTCGGCGCGCGTGGCGGGCAGGGCGGTGTCGCCGTCGAGGCGCGGTGCTGCCGCCGACGCGCGTGGTGCGGAGGCCGAGCCCGTCGCTGCACTCCGTGCCCGATTCCTTGGTCCTGCCGTCGTCCGCCGCACCGCCGTCCGCTTCGCCATGCGGCGCAGGATAGCGGGCGAAGGCGCTTGACTCAATAATTTATAAATTATAGGCCGTCAGGCCATGAAGATCGCACGATTCACGCACGGAGGGCGCACCGGTCTCGGCCTGGTGCAGGGCAACGAGATCGCCGACCTGCGCGGCGCCGCCGGCACGGCCGACGGCATCGCGTCGATCCTCGAGCGCGGACCCGACGCGCTGCGCGCGCTCGCCGACGCCGCCGCGAAGGCGCCGCGTCTCGCGCTCGCCGACGTGAAGCTCGAGGCGCCGATCCCGCGGCCGCCGAAGTTCCTCGCGATCGGCCTGAACTACGCCGACCACATCGCGGAGGCGGGCTTCGAGGCGCCGAAGTTCCCGGTGTTCTTCAACAAGCAGTCGACCTGCGTGATCGGACCCGGCGACGCAATCCACCGCCCGCGCGTCTCGACGCTGCTCGACTACGAGGCCGAGCTCGGCATCGTGATCGGACGCCGCTGCCGCCACGTGCCGCTCGAGCGCGCGCACGAGGTGATCGGCGGCTACGTCGTCGTGAACGACGTCACGGTGCGCGACTGGCAGCTGCGCACGCCGACCATGACCATCGGCAAGTCGTTCGACACGCACGGCCCGATCGGTCCGTGGGTCGTCACGAAGGACGAGATCGCCGATCCGCAGAAGCTCGCGATCCGCACCTGGGTCAACGGCGAGATGCTGCAGAACGGCAACACGAAGGACATGATCTACGACTGCGCGCAGCAGATCGAGCATCTCTCGACCGCGTTCACGCTCGAGCCGGGCGACATCATCTCGACCGGCACGCCGGCGGGCGTGGGAATGGTGCGCAAGCCTCCCGTGCTGCTGAAGGCGGGCGACGTGGTGCGCGTCGAGGTGGAGGGGGTCGGGGTGCTCGAGAACCCGGTGATCGAGGAGCCGGCCGACAACGCTCTGATCTGAGCGGCGTGCGGGGGCCGCGCGCGGACGCCGCGGCCCCCGTACGGCTCAACCGCCGTAGAAGGTCTTCTCGCCGAGGTCCTTGAGCCACAGCGTCGCGTCGTCGGCGCGGCCCTCGGGCTCCTTCGCCACACCCGCGTCGACGACCTCGCCGACGAACACCGAGTGGTCGCCCGACTCGTAGGTGTGGACCAGCTTGCAGTCGACGAACGCCGGCGTGGTCGCGAGGATCGGCGAGCCGGTCTCGCCGGCACGGAACGCCTCGCCGGAGATCTTGCCGTCGGCGAAGGTCGCCGGCTTGAAGAACGCGAACGCCGCCTGCTGCTGCCCCTTGCCGAGCACGTTCAGCGCGAACGCCTTCGTCTTCTTGATCACGGCGTGCGCGTGCGAGTCGGCCTTGACGCCGACCACGACCAGCGGCGGCGCGAACGACGCCTGCGTGACCCAGTTGACCGTCGCCGCGGCGACGTCGTCGCCGTCCTTCGCGGTCAGGACGTAGAGGCCGTAGGGGATCATCCGCAGGGCGGTCTTCTTCGCATTCGGATCCATCTTCTCTCCTCGATCGCCCGCGGCACGCGGGCGCAGTGGTGACCTCCGGACCCTATGCGACGGCGGACGCGGCGCAAAGCGCGGCGTCCGCGGCGGGCGGCGTCAGCGGAGCAGGCGCCGCAGGTGCGCCGTGACCTCGTCCGGCGCCTCGAGCTGCGGCCAGTGCCCGACGTCACCGAGGCGGATCAGCTCCGCGTCGGGCAGCCCGCTCGCGATGCGCTCGGCCATGTGCGCGCCGGACACCGGGTCGAGCATTCCCCAGACGAACGAGCGCGGCAGGTCCGACTTCTCGAGCGCCTCGACCCATCGGTCGCGGTGCCGTTCGCGGTCGCGGATGTAGCGGATCAGCAGATGCGCGACGGCGGGACCGCCGCGGCGCTCGACGCTCGCCCACGCGTCGGCGAGGTCCTCTGCCGACGGCGGATGCCCGGGCGAGAAGGTCGGCAGCAGCGAGCGGCCGAACGTGTCGGCGTTCATGATCTTGCCGATCTGCGGTCCGGTCTCGGGATCGAGCAGGAGGAGCTGTCCCGGCTGCGGGCGGTGCAGCTCGGGAAAGAGGCCGCCGTTCAGGAACACGGCGCGGTCGATCGCGACGGCGAGCGTGCCGTCGCGCCGGCGGGCGAGCAGCTCCTGCGCGACCGACACGGCGTAGTCGTGCACGAGCAGCGACGTCCGCTCGACGCCGTGCAGCTCCCACAGGCGCTCGGTGAGATCCGCCTGCTCATGGATCGAGTAGACGTGCTCGGCAGGCTTGTCCGAGTCGCCGAAGCCGAGGAAGTCGAGCGCGAGCAGGCGATGCTCGCCGGCGAGCGCGTCCCACTGCTGGTGCCAGTCGAACGACGACGTCGGGAAGCCGTGCAGCAGCGTGCAGCAGCCGCCGTTGCCGCCGGTACGGACGAAGACCTCGCGACGTTCGCCGCCGAGGTCGACGGCGACGCGCGCGCCGCGCGCGAGCCACGCCGCGTAGCGGCTCACGGCCGCGCTCCGAGGTACTCGCTGAACAGGCCGAAGTACGTCTTGCGCGGCGCCATGCGCAGCCCGGCGCGGTCCATCGCGTCGAGGATCGACTGCGGCGGCACGCACGCGTCGATCGTGTGCCAGTAGTAGCGCATCATCATCTCCGCACCGTCGTCGCGCGTGCCGAGGCGTGTGACGAACGGAACCACCTGCTGCATGTACGCCTTCGCGACGCGGTAGCCGAGCGCCGACGACGGGCGCGAGATCTCGAGCACCAGCAGTGTCCCGCCCGGACGCAGCACGCGGTGGTACTCGGCGAACGTCCGACCCAGGTCGCCGACGTGGCGCAGCGCGAAGCCCATGCAGAGAAAGTCGAACGCGCCGTCGGCGAAGGGCAGGGCATCGGCGACGCCGCGCACCGCGCGGAACGGCAGCGGACGTCCGGCTTCGCGCAGCATGCCGGCGCTCGGGTCGAGACCGACGAGGTCGCCGGGGGCGATGCCGAGGCCCAGCGCCCCTCGCGCGACGAGGCCCGTTCCAGTCGCGACGTCGAGCACGCGCATGCCAGGTCGGAGACCGGCGCGGTGCAGGGCGTTCTTTCGGTACAGGAAGCCCGAGCCCAGCGAGACGATGCGCTCTGCAAGGGGGTAGTGCCGCGCGCCGCGGTCGAAGAGGTCCATGAGAAACCGCGGCTTGGTGGTGTCTGCGGCGTAGTGCTCGGTGAGGTCCGGGTGCGGCTCCACGGGCCTCTCATCGCACGCCCGGCGCCTGCCGTGAAGCGACGGTGTGTGGCCCGTGCTAGGACGGCGCCCATGCTGGTGGGGATCGCGGTGGTGGCCGGCTGGGTGGTGGCGTCGCTCTTGGCGCTCGTCGCGGTGCGACGGCGCGTCCCGCTCGAGCTGCTGCGCGAGCAGCACGACGTCGCGGCCGCATGCTTCGCGGTGATCGGCGGACTGTACGGGATCGTGCTCGCGTTCGTGCTGGTCTCGTCGTGGCAGCGCTTCGAGGAGGCGCGCGAGCGCGCCGAGGTCGAGGCGAACGCGCTCGCCGATCTTTACCGCCACGCGGGCGCGCTGCCGTCGCCGGTCGACGCGCAGATTCGCGGCCTCGTCCTCGATTATGCGAAGGGCGTGATCGACGACGAGTGGCAGGCGATGACCGAGAACCGTCCGAGCGCGCGCACGCAGGCGATCTTCGACGAGATGTGGCGCACGCTTCTCGATGCGCCGTCGGGTGACGGCAAGGAGCTCGTGATCTTCCAGAACACGCTCGGCAAGATGGACGACTTCAGCGACGCGCGCCGCGACCGGCTGCTGTTCTCTCGCGTCGGCATGCCGGGGATCGTCTGGGCCTTCCTGATCGTGTCGGGCGGTGTGACCGTCGGCTTCAGCTACTTCTTCGGGCTCCGGCAGGTGTCGTCGCAGATGCTGATGACGGCGGCGCTCGCGGGGACGATCGGCGCGGCGCTGGTGCTGATCGCGGAGCTGCAGACGCCGTTCGCGGGCTCGGTGCGGGTGGCACCCTACGGCTTCGAGCAGCTGCTGCTGGCACTCGCGCGCGCCGCGTCGGGGCGCTGAGGCGACGGGCTGCGCCGCGGTGGGCGTCGCGCCGCCGTCAAGTACGTAGTCGATCGGTAGAGCTTCGGTGCGTGCGCGTCACTCGGGCGCGGAGATCGACGCGGCCGGCGAGTCGCCCTGGCCCCACTCCGCGAAGGCGAAGCGGAAGTCGTCGAAGTTGGCGACCAGCATCGCGGTCACGAGGAAGCCGAGCAGGGCGATCACGATCGCGAAGGCGGTTTCCTCGCCCTTCGTGATGGTCCTCGGGCGGCTTCTGCGGAGAGTCATCTGGCGTGCGGTCATGGTGCTCCTCCAGGTTGCCAGGTCGTCGGGGGGACGCCGCGTCCGAGCCGCTCTCGGTCGCGGGCAAGTGCTGTCAAGACAGATTCGCTCGCGCTCCCGGCCATTTCAAGTCGGTACGCACAAAAATCAGTACGCCAGGTAATGATCCGTTTCTGCCTGCGTAATACTGCCTGCGGCAGGCAGCTCGTTGCGCAAAAAACGTACAGGGCACGACGCTGCTGCGGAGCCGTTCAGCCCGGCGAATCGTCCGTTCGCGCAGCGACGGGCGCATGCGTGGGGCAAAACGCGCGGCGCACGCGCGCACGCACGATCGTGAAGACGTTCGTGTGAGCTTCTGCGCGGCGTCTCGCGATGCGAGCCGAGGACGCGTGTCAGCGGCCTTCGCGCGAGTCGCTGTCGTGCGTCAGCGAAGCTCTCAACGGAACTCGGCGCGGATCGCGGCGCCGTGCTGGTCGAGCGCGGGCTCCGACGGGCGCGTCGCCGGATCGGCGTAGCCCGCGAGCTTCAGCGGATTGCCGGGCATCGCGACGCCGTCCGACGTGACGAGCATGTTGCGCGCCGCGACCTGCGGGCTCGCCGCGACCTGCGCCACGTCGTTGATCGGCGCGCACGGCACGCCGGCGTCGGTGAGACGCGCGAGCCAGTGGTCCGCGCCGTGCGCCGTGAGCGAGCGCTCGATCTCGCTCTTCAGCGCGGGCTCGTTGTCGGTGCGAGCGGCGTTGCCGGAGAAGCGCGGGTCGGACGCGAGGTCGTCGCGTTGGAGCGTCGCGCAGAGCTTCGCGAACAGGCGCTCCTCGCCGGCGCAGATCACGATGTCGCGGTCGGCGGTGCGGAACGTGTCGAACGGCGTGATCGACGGGTGGCGGTTGCCGATCCGCCCGGGCGGGCGCCCGTACGCCGCGACGTGCATGAAGCCGTGCTCGAGGTAGCTCACCATCGCGTCGAGCATCGCCAGGTCGATGCGCGTGCCGCGTCCGGTGCGCTCGCGCGCGTAGAGCGCGGTCGTGATCGCGCCCACCGCGTAGACCCCGGTGGTGAGGTCCGCGATCGACGCGCCGACGCGCGTCGGCGGTCCGCCGGGAAAGCCGGTCTCGCTCATGATGCCGGACATCGCCTGGATCACGGTGTCGTACGCCGGGAGCCGGCTCCACGGACCGGTGTGCCCGAAGCCCGACGCCGACGTGTAGACGAGGCGCGGATTGCGCGCCGAGAGCGCCTCCCAGCCGAGACCGAGGCGGTCCATCGCGCCGGGGCGGAAGTTCTCGACCAGCACGTCGGCGCGCTCCGCGATGCGCAGTGCGAGGGCGCGGTCCTCGTCGCTGCCCTTCAGGTCGAGCGCGATGCTCTCCTTGCCGCGGTTCACGAACGCGAAGTAGAGCGAGCGCGCGTCCTTGAACGGACCGAAGCCGCGCGCGGGATCGCCGGCGCCGGCGCGCTCGACCTTGATCACTCGCGCGCCCAGGTCGGCGAGCAGCGAGGTGCAGAACGGACCCGCGAGCACGCGCGTGAAGTCGAGGACGAGGATGCCGTCGAGCGGACGCGGGCCGATGGCCGCGAGGTCGTTGGAGCCGTCGTCGCTGGTCGAGCGTGCGGGGAAGCCGTTGCCGTCGGTCATGGCGGCAGTGTGCCGGACGTCAGCGCGGCGCGCACATCGCGATGCCGCCGCCCGTCCACCCTTCCTTCTGCATGGTCCGGTAGACGCTCTGGCTGGTCGTGTAGCGGTAGCGCAGCGATGGCGAGCCGGTGCGGCGCACCGACAGCTGGTACACCGGGTCGAAGCCGCTCGTGCACGCGCCGCTCTCGGGCGCGTAGAGGTAGAAGGCGGTGCTGGCGCGGTCGCCCGGCATGATGGGCGTCCGGCGGCCTCGCGTCGGTACGACGCGGAATCCGAGGGCGTTCGACGGCAGTCCGTCCGCGCCCGGCGACGAGCGCAGCACGGCACGCGGTCCCGGGATCTGCGTCGCGGGCCGCGTCCACGCGGACATCCGGTAGCCGGTGCGGCGCCATCCCGACGGCGTGAGCCCGGGCTCGAGCGACGCCGCCTCGTCGCTGGTGACGAGCAGGTAGCGATCGTCCTGCGGCTGGTAGAGCTCGACGAGGTCGACCAGGTCGCGTCCGTCGGGGTGCTGCGCGTCGGGCACCTGCGTGCCGAGCCAGCGGATCCACTCGCTGACCTGCGCGACCGCCTGCACGTCGATCACCTGCGGTCCCAGCGGCGGCATGCGCGGCACGTTCGGCGAGCCGGACAGCATCTTGACGATCAGGCTGTTCGCCGGATCGCCGGGGATCACCAGCGTGCCGCGGCCGCGCCGCGACGGCCAGCCGATCACGCTGTCGGTGAGACGGTGCTCGAGGCTGAAGCCGAGCGTCGCGGACAGGCCGCCCTCGTCGGAGTGGCAGTGCGCGCAGTTCGCGTGCAGGTAGCCGCGCACCGAGGCTTCCTGCCAGTCGGCCCCGGCGACCGTCTGCCACGACGCACGCTGCGGCGTGCCGAGCACGCCGCGCTTCTCGAGGTCGCGCAGCACGGACGTCTGCAGCTGCACCGGCTCGAAGCCGATCACCGCGTCCTGCTGGCGCGCGTGGCACGTGCGGCACTGCGCCGTGCCCGGCACCGCGTAGGTGAAGCTCTGCGGCACGGCGGCGTGCGCGTTCTCCATCGTGAACGTGATCGGCTTGCCGTCGGTGAGCTCGGCCTCGGTCTGCGCGTCGTTCCACAGGTAGGTGCCGTAGACCCAGCCCGAGTCGAGCTTCTGGATGACCCGCGTCTCGACCTCGCGGCGTCCGCCGGTCGTCAGGTCGTAGCCGAAGTGCTTGACGAAGAGCGTGCCGATCGGGAACGTCCAGTGCTCCGGGTCGCTGGTGTCGACCGACGTGCCTTCGGGAAGGAGCAGGAAGCGCTCCTTCCCCGCGCCGTCGCTCCACAGCGGGAAGTTCGGCGTGTAGACGATGCCGCGCTCGAGCGGCGTGCGGTCGGGGAACGCGGGGTAGAAGCCGGTCTTCGAGAGATACCGGGGCAGGGGATCGGTCGGGTGGTCCACCAGCGGCGGACCGTCCTCGGGCGGCGGCGGAGGCGGCTCGACGTTCGGTCCCGTCAAGCGCTGGATCTCGATGTGCCCCTGGTCGTTGCCGAGCAGGTACACGTAGCCGTCGGGGCCGCGCGTCAGGTTCGGGATCAGCGCGCCGTAGTGCAGCAGGAAGCGGTCGGCGAGGACGCGGCCGTCCTGGCTGAGCAGCGCGCCGCGCACCCAGCCCTGCACGAAATCGGCGTAGATCAGGACGTCGTCGAGGAAGCCGTCGTAGCGGGAACCCGAGTAGACCGGCCCGATGATCACCGCCGTCACGTAGACCGTGCCCGGCGGACCCGGTGCCGCAAACGGGTCGTCCTCGAGCAGCGGGTCGTCCTTGCGGTAGCCGTGGATCGGATCGGTGTAGCCGGCGCACTCGGCGAGGTCGGTGGCGAACGCCCAGCAGGGACCGCGCCACTTGTTCCAGCCGAAGTTCGGGATCGGGCCGGTCCGCAGGTCCGGACGCGGCATCAGGTTGATCTCTTCCCAGTCGGAGCCGAAGTCGCCGCCGACGTCGCCGATGACGAGCTGATCGCCGAACCAGGTGCTGGTGAACGGGTTGCGCGTGCCGCGCGCGACGATCTCCGGCGCCTTCGTGCCGCTCGGGTCGACGCGCAGCACCTTGCCCCACAGGCTCGACTCCGACTGCGCCTGATTCTTCGACGCGTCGGTGCCGCCGATCCCGCCGTCGCCGGTGAAGACGTACAGCATGCCGTCCGGGCCGAACTTCGGGTTGCCGCCGTCGTGGTTCGTCAAGTAGCGCTTGTCGTCCGCGATCTGCGGCTTCGGGATGTCGAGCACGAGCTGCCGCGAGCTCCAGATGTTCGCGACGTCGCTCGCGTTCCACGTGAGACGCCAGATCTGGATGCCCTTGTGCGTCTCGGGCGTGGTGTGGATGTAGAAGAAGCGGTTCTGCGCGAAGCCGGGATCGAAGGTGAGGCCGAGCAGCCCCTCGTTGTCCCAGAACTCGCCGGTCTTCTGGTAGTTCACGAGGCTGTTCGCGGACGGCACCGCGAAGTAGCCGCGCACCGAGAAGTCGGCGCCGAGCCACGCGATCATGCCGGTGCTCTGCACGAGCAGGGATTCGCCGGAGCCGTCGGGGAAGAACTCGAGCGACACCGGCGCGATGTTCGGCGACGGCTGCACCGTGCCGGTGCTGGTGTCGGGGATGTCGTCGAAGCCGAAGCGCTTCTGCAGCTCGAGCTTCATCTCGGCGCCGGCGGGCGGGTTCAGGAAGTCGAGCGATCCGGCGCGCGCCGGACGCGGTGCCGCGACGATGGCGACGCCGAGCAGCGCCGCGACGGCCGTGCGCAGGGCGCGCAGGCGTCGCGGCGACGTCACGCGCGTCGCACGCGGGTGGGAGATCGACCGCGGAAACCTCATCGACAGCAGAGCCCGGACCAACGGACGCCGGGCGATCCCGAAAGCTTACACCAGGTCCGCGGAAGCGGCCATGCGGATTCGCACGGAGCCGTGTCCGGCATCCGCGTCTTGCCCCGCGTCCGCGAACCGTGGTTGGGTCCTCGTGTCAGCGGCGCGAGACGCCCGACACAGGAGCACCAACGATGACGAACCGCTGCTCGACGACGCTCGCGCTGCTGCTGACCCTCGTCGCCGGTCCCGCGCTCGCGGCCCCGAACCATCCGTTCGGCTCGCACCCCGCGACCTACGCCGCCGGCTCGATCAAGCCGAGCCACGTGACGCAGGGCACGCTCGACCAGTCGGTGCGCGACTTCTACGACCAGTGGAAGACGGCCTACGTCAAGCAGGTGTGCGGACCCGGCCGCTACGTCGTCGAGGCGAAGGCCGGCGGCGGCAACCTCACCGTGTCGGAGGCGCACGGCTACGGCATGGTGCTGATGGCACTGATGGCGGGGCACGACCCGCAGGCGCAGACCATCTTCGACGGCATGTTCGCCTACTTCCGCGACCATCCGTCGGGCATCACGCCGAGCCTGATGTCGTGGTACCAGAGCGGCTCCTGCGCCAACGCGAACGGCAACGACACCGCGTCCGACGGCGACCTCGACATCGCGTTCGCGCTTCTGCTCGCCGACAAGCAGTGGGGCAGCTGCGGGGCGGTGAACTACCTCGCCGAGGCGCAGAACGTCATCGCCGGCATCAAGTCCGGCGAGCTCGATCCGACGAAGCAGTTCGTCAAGCTGGGCGACTGGGTGTCGCCCGGCGATGCGCCGTACGACGACTCGACGCGCTCGTCCGACTTCATGCCCGACCACTACCGGAGCTTCCTCGCCGCGACGTCGGATACGACGTGGACGAACGTCCTCGAGCAGACGTACGACATCGTCGCGGCGCTGCAGGCGAACCACAGCCCGGCGACCGGCCTGCTGCCCGACTTCGTGATCGACCCGCTCGGCACGCCCGATCCGGCGCCGGCGAACTTCCTCGAGGGCGCGACCGACGGCTCGTACGCGTACAACGCGTGTCGCGACCCGTGGCGTCTCGGCACCGACTTCCTCATCTCCGGCGAGATGCGGGCGAAGGCCGCGGTGCAGGCGATCAACGCGTGGATCCGCGCGAAGACCGCGAACGACCCCGAGGCGATCACCGCGGGTTGGAAGCTCGACGGCAGCGACACGCCGGGCACGAACTACCGATCCATGGCGTTCGTCGCGCCGTTCGGCGTCGGCGCGATGGTCGACGCGTCGAACCAGGCGTGGCTCAACGACGTGTGGGACCTCGTGGTCGCGACGCCGCTCGGTGCGGAGCACTACTACGAGAACACGCTCAAGCTGCTGTCGATGATCGTCATGTCCGGCAACTGGTGGGCGCCGCAGGGCGTGTCGGGCGGCTGTGCGACGTCGGGCAACGCGCTGTGCACGGCGGGGGGATCGTTGCTGTCGCCGCAGATCACGCTCACGAAGCTCGGCGGCACGCCGGGCGACGACACCCTGCAGCTGAAGGCGAAGCTCTTCTTCGCGCAGGGCATCCCGGTCGCGGCGCCGTACACGAGCGGCGCGCAGGTCCTGATCGAGGATCTCGGCAGCGGCAACGCCGCGGTCTTCGAGCTGAGCGAGGCGAATACCGACGCGATCCCGCCCGCGTCGGCCGGCGCCTGCGACCTGCGGCGCGACTTCTGGAAGACGACGCCGTCGAGCACGCAGTACAAGAACGGCTCGACGGCGCTCGACCCGCCGTCCTGCACCGCCGGCTCGTCGCGCGGGCTGTTCCTGCTCAAGTACCGTCCACGCACCACGCGCGACGTGGACGTCCAGCTGAAGGCGAAGAAGGCGAGCCTCGGTACGGTGGTCGGGCCGCTCCGGGCGACCTTGGTCATGGGCGCCACGCAGGCCGACGGCGACGCCGGACGCTGCGCCAGCAGCGCGCCGGTCGCGTGCAGTGCCACCGCGACGAGCCTGCGCTGCAAGTAGCGGGCGGCCCGCGCCGCCCTTGACCGCACGCCGGTTCTCACTGCAGAAGAGGCGCATGGCCGGCACGGACGTCCGATGCGCGTTCTCCTGATCGAGGACGATCGGGAGGCCGCGCAGTACTTGACGAAGGGCCTCGCCGAGAGCGGGCACGTCGTCGACCACGCGCCCGACGGTCCGCGCGGCCTCGTGCTCGCGACCAGCGAGCCCTACGACGTGCTGATCGTCGACCGCATGCTGCCCGGGCTCGACGGACTGTCGGTGATCGAGGCGCTGCGCAAGAACGGCAACGCCGTGCCGGCACTCGTCCTGAGCGCGAAGGGCTCGGTCGAGGACCGCGTCGCGGGGCTGCGCGCCGGCGGCGACGACTACCTCGTGAAGCCGTTCGCGTTCGCCGAATTGATGGCGCGCCTCGACGCGCTGGTGCGGCGCAGCGCGCCGAAGGCGGTCGAGACCACGCTGCGCCTCGCCGATCTCGAGATGGACCTGCTCGCGCGCACCGTCACGCGCGGCGGCCGCGAGATCGACCTCAAGCCGCGCGAGTTCCGCATCCTCGAGTACCTGCTGCGCCACGCGGGACAGGTGGTCACGCGCACCATGCTGCTCGAGAACGTCTGGGACTACAGCTTCGACCCGCAGACCAACGTCGTCGACGTGCACATGAGCCGGCTGCGGCAGAAGGTCGACGCCGGTGCGGCGAAGCCGCTCCTGCAGACGGTGCGCGGCGCCGGCTACCGGCTGCGGGAGGACTCCTGAGCGTGACGCCGCCGCCGGTGAAGCGGCGCAGCAGCCTGATCCTGCGCTGGCTGCTGCTCTACGCGGCGCTGTTCTCGGTGCTGGTGGCCGGCGTGCTGGCGCTGGTGTCGTGGACGACGCTCGTGCACCACGAGAGTGCCGCGGACCGCGAGCTGGAGGAGGAGGCGCGGCGCCTGCACGACCAGCTCGCCGGACGCACCGAGACCCAGATGGTGGCGGTGATCTCGCGCACGGCGGCGGGCGGCACGACGCTCGTCATGCTCGCGACCGAGCGCCGCGAGTACCTCGCCGGCAATCTGCGCGCGTGGCCGCCGCTGCACGAGGCGCCCGCGACCACCGACCGCGGCGACCGGCTGCAGGAGTTCCCGCTCGACGGCGGAACGGACGACGGCGCGGGCGCACGCGGCGCGGACGGACGGGGCGCCGGCGCCGCGCCGCTCGCGCGCGGCACGACGCTGGCGCTGCCGGGCGGCTACCGGCTGCTGGTCGCGCGCGAGGTCACCGCGGCGCGCGAGCTGCGCCGGCTGGTCACCGGATCGCTGCTCGCGACGCTCGCGATCACCGTGGTGCTCGGCATCGGCGGCGGCGTCGTGCTGAGCCGCAGGCTGTCGTCGCGGCTCGAGGAGCTGTCGCGCAACAGCCAGGCGATCCTCGAGGGCGACCTGCACCTGCGCATGCCGGTGTCGCCGCGCGGCGACGAGTTCGACGCGATGTCGGAGAGCCTGAACCGGATGCTCGACCGCATCGAGGATCTCATGGCCGGGATGCGCGCGGTGTCGGAGAGCATCGCGCACGATCTGCGGAGCCCGATCTCGCGTCTGCGCAGCCGCATCGAGGTCGCGCTCATGCACCCGCAGGACGCGGACGCGACGCGTGACGTCCTGCAGCAGACGGTGCAGGACATCGACCACGTGCTGGCGATGTTCAACGCGCTGCTGACCATCGCGGTCGCCGAGTCCGGCGCGCCGCGCGAGCAATTCGCCGACGTCGACCTCGCGGGCATCGCCGCCGACGCCGTCGAGACCTACGAGCCCGCGGCGGAGGAGAAGGGGCTGCGGCTCTCGCTCGATGCCCGCGAGCCGGTGCGTCTGCGCGGCGAGCCGCACCTGCTCGCGCAGGCGCTCGCCAATCTGCTCGACAACGCGGTCAAGTACGTGCCGTCGCCGGGACGCGTGGCGGTGCGCGTGCGCGCGGAGGGTGAGCGGGCGCGGCTCGAGGTCGCGGACGACGGGCCGGGCGTGCCGGACGCGTTCCGCGAGCGCGCCTTCGAGCGCTTCGCGCGCGTCGAGGCGAGCCGCACCACGCCGGGCAGCGGGCTCGGCCTGAGCCTCGTGCGCGCGGTGGCGCGCCTGCACGGCGGCGACGTGACGCTCGCCGACGGACGTCCCGGTCTCGTGGTCCGCATCGACCTGCCGCGCGCGTGATCGCTCGTCGTCGGCGAGCTGCCGACCGGACGCCGATCGAGGCGGCGTCAGCCGAAGGTCGCGAGCAGCGGCGCGTGGTCGCTGGTGCCGGTCTCGCGGAACGACGGACAGCTCGAGGCGCGCGACGCGAGGTGCTCGCTCGCGAGCACGTAGTCGATGCGCCAGCCGATGTTGCGCTCGCGCATGCTGCGCCACGGCGCCCACCACGTGAAGATGTCGCTCGCGTCGGGCTGCAGCGCACGCGCGACGTCGACCACGCCCTGCGCGAGGATCTTCTCGAAAAGCGCACGCTCGTCGGGGCGCTGGCCGATGACGCCGGGCTTGCGCTCCTTGGGGTGCACGTCGGCGTCGCTGCGCGCGACGTTCATGTCGCCGCACAGCACGATGGAGCGGCCGTTCTGCCGGTGTCGCGCGACGTAGCCTTCCATCGCTTCCAGGAAGCGCAGCTTCGCGGCGAAGTCCTTGCCGCCGTTCGGCACGTAGATCGACGCGATCACCAGGTCGTCGAACGCGGCCTCGACGATGCGCGTCTCGTGGTCGAACTCGGGGTGCGAGAACCTGGGCTCGTTCGGGCAGAGCGTCTTGCTCACCTGCAGCGACACGCCCGAGTAGCCGGACGCGCCGTGCCAGTAGCACCAGTAGCCCGCGAGCTCGCAGAGCGACGCCGGAACCTGCTCGCGCTTCGCCTTGAGCTCCTGCAGGCACAGCACGTCGGGCTGCTCCTGCGCGATCCAGTCGAGGACCTCGGGCTCGCGCTTGCGGATGCCGTTCACGTTCCAGGTCGCGATCTTCATGCGGCGTGCAACGTACCCGACGTCGCGGTGCGCCGCACGGGTGCGCGTGCGTCAGCGCGTGATCGGCAGACGCCGTCCGTTCGGGACGATCGGACGCAGCGCGACGCCGCGGCTGCCGTCGAACGCCGCGACGTGGAACGACTGCAGTGGCGGACCGACGAATCCCGCGGCGAACGCGACGCCGTCGCGTGCGGCGACCGCGATCGTGCGGCCGGGATCGGTACGTGGGCTGCGCCAGCGCAGAGCGCCGGTCGCGGCGTCGAAGGCATGCACGGCCACACCGTGCAGCGCGGGGCCCGCATAGAGTCGTCCTCCATCGAGCGTCAGGCCCCAGGCGGCGCCGGAATCGTCGATGCTCCAGCGCGTGTCGCCGGTCGCCGCGTCGTACGCCGCGAGGTCCGACGACTCCGGGCTGACGCGGGTCGTTCCGACGTAGAGTGCGTCGTCGGATGGGGCGAGCGCGATGTCGTAGACCGGGCCGCGATCGGGCCGCTGGCGCGGCGGGAGCGCGATCTGCCATGCGAGGCTGCCGGTGTTCGCGTCGTAGGCGCGCACCTCGCCGCCTCCCTTGGCGACGGACGCCGAGACGAACACGCGGTCGGTCGAGGTGCCGAGTTCGACGAGGGAGCCGGACGGGAACTCCGCGCTCCAGAGCCGCACGCCCGACGCCGTGTCGTACGCACGAACGCGGGTGTTTGGCGGAGAGCTGTTGCCGACGAAGACGCGTCCGTCGTGCGCGGCGACGACGCTCGTGCCGAGACGGAAGGCGTCCGAGTCGTCCACCTCCTGCCAGAGCAGGGTGCCGGTCGCGGCGTCGTAGGCACGCACGACGGTCGACGTCCCTTCCTCGCCGGCGGAGAGTCGCCCTGCGACCACGAGGCGCCCGCCGACGGCGGCGAGGCCGGTTGCGCGCTCGGCACGACTCTCTTCGCGATCCTCCTCCCACAGCAGCGTCCCGGTGGCCGCGTCGAACGCGCGCACGACCCAGGGCTCGGAGGCGGTCGTGAAGCGATGGACCGTGACGGTCGCGAAGACACGGCCGTCGGCCTCGGCGAGCGCGGAGATCGCCTCGGTGGCGTCGACGACGTGCGGTTGGCTCTCCCAGCGCAGCGTCCCCGACGTCGCATCGTACGCACGGATGAGGGCCTCGGTGTGGTCGCCGATCTGGATCTTGCCGCCCGCGACGACGAGGTCTCCGGTCGTGACGACGTCGTCGGCGGTGCTACCGCTGCTGGTCCCGACGACCGTGTCCTGCCAGAGCGTGCGTGACGTCGCCGGCGAAGCGATCGCCAGGCTCGCCGCGAGCGCGACCGCGAGAATCGTGCGTGCCATGCGATCCCCTCCCGGTGTTGCGCATGACGGAGTACCGCTCGTCAGTCAATCTTGTCGTGACGCAGCGGACGAATTCGCCGCGAGCGGCGACAGCCGCTGGCAGCGACGCGCCCGCACGCGGCACGACGCGGGGATCTCGCGTCAGCGCGTCGTCGTGAGACGCCGTGCGCCCGGCGCGATCGCGCGAAGCTCGGCCGGCACGGACGTGTCGAGCGCCGTCACGTCGAAGGTGCCGAAGCCCGGGCCCGCGACACCAGCGACGAAGGCGCGCGATCCGCTGCGCGCCAGCGCCAGCGAGCTGTGCTGAGGAATGAACGTGCTGGACCACAAGCCCCTGCCCGAGGCGGCATCGCAGGCGCGCACCTGGAAGGCCGATACGCCGCCCAGCGCCCAGAGAACGCCGGCGTCGATCTGCAGATCGCGCGTGGCGCGGGTGTCGTCGTCGCGCCAGAGCGGCGCACCGGTGGCCGCATCCCACGCGACCAGGTGCTGCCCTCCCGACCAGTAGCCGATCGCGGCGACGCGCTCGTCCGCGGCGAGCGCGACCTCGGCAACGATCTGGCGCGCGTCATCAGGGCTGACGTCGTGCTGCCAGACGAGCACGCCGCTGGCGGCGTCGTAGGCCTGCACGAGCACCGAGTCGTGCAGGTCGGTCGCGAGCAGCACGCGTCCGCCGGCGAAGACGAGGCCGCTGACCTTGCCGAAGTACGGCAACGCCGCGCCAGGCGCACTCCAGAGCTCGCGTCCGTCCTCTTGCGCGTACGCGACGAGCTGGACGTGGCCGTCGACGGGGCCGGCTGCGAACACGCGCCCATCGCCGGTCGCGATGGCGAACGACCCGTCGGTGCCGGCGGGACCGGGCGAGTCCTGCCACAGCTGCTCACCGGTTGCGGCATCGAGCGCGCGCACGACGAACGCCGCTGCCGACGCGTCCGTGCTTCCGGTGCCGACGGCGAACAAGCGACCGCTGGCCGTCGCGAAGCGCGATGCGTGGCCGAACGGGCCGTCGTCACGGACGTCCTGCCAGAGCTCGGCACCGCTGGCCGCGTCATAGGCGACCACCGCCCACTCCTGGCTACCCGAGTCGGTGCCGCGTGCGACGAACGCGATTGCGAACAGTCGGCCGTCCTCGATCGCGAGATCGCCCAGCTCGAATGCGATCGGGACGCGCGAGTCCCAGAGCAGCGCACCGGTCGCCTCGTCGTACGTGCGCACGAGCGCGATGGACGATTCGGGGGCGGTGATGAAGCCGGCCACGTGCACGCGGCCGGCGGCGGTGACGACGGCGTTGGCCTGGCCGTCGGGGCCTCCCGCGGAGACCGTGTCTTGCCAGAGCAGTCCCGCGTGCGCGCTCGATGCGATCGCGAGCAGGAGCGCGAGGGCCGCTCGGCGGAGGGACGACGGTAGAGGTGCGCGCATTCTCGACGGATGATCACGGCGACGCGCACCGCTGGTCAACCGGAAAACGCGCGTCGATTCCACGACGGGCCGGCGCGGGGGAGGAGGGAGGGTCCTCACCCCGCGCCGTCACCGGACGGGATGCTGCAGAAGCCGAGGGGGGGTGTCCGCGGTGCGGACTCCCGGCTCCTTTCCCGTCAGGCAAGCCGTGATTCGGGGTAGAGCGCGGGCAGCACCTCGGGAGCGTCCACGCCGCCGCTCGTGCTGGCGCGGCGTGCGGCATCGAAGGCGCGCCGGAACGCCGTGCCGTCGAAGGGCGCGGCCTGCGGCGCGTACAGGCTGTCGTCGAGCGACTTGACGGCGCGGACGAAGCTCGCGTCACCCGTGCGGCGCGCGACCGCCGCCGCGCTCGCGGGCGGCGCGTCGCTCCACGCGGCGCGTCCCCACGCGACCAGCGCGTCGCGCACCGCGCGCGCGTCGTTCGCGGCGCAGGCCTGGTGGACCGCGTCGACGAGGGCGCGCGCCGGGACGCGGCCCGTGCCGCCGGCCGCTGTGGGCGCCATGTGTCCGGCGTTCGCGGTGCCGTGGATCTGCCCGTCCCGACGCCGACGCGCGACGAGCCACGCGCTCGTGCCGAGCAGCGCGATCAGCGCCGCGGCCGCTCCCGCGCTGGGCGCCGGATGCGACGACACGAACGTGCGGAAGTCGGCGGTGCCGCCCTCCGTCGCGGCGCTCGCCGCCGCCGGCTCGTTCGCGCTCGGGACGTGCGTCGTCGCGCCCGCGGACGTGGTGCCGGCGGACTTCGCCTGCGCCGCCGCCGATGCAGCACTCGCGCCCTTCGCCGGCGCCGGCGCGGGCGCCTGCGCCGCCTGCAGCGGCGCGCTTCCGTCAGCCGGCAGGATCTCGATGGTCTCCTCTGGCAGCACGGCCGTGCGCTGCGTGTTGCTCGCGGTGTCCCACCACGGGACCTCGATGCGCGGCAGCGTGAGGGTGCCGGCCGTCGTCGGCAGGACGTCGAAGCTCTGTACGAGCTCGGCGCCGTTCGCGGTGGCGCGCGTCTCGGGCTTCGCGGCGTACTGCTTGACGCCGCCTGCGTCGCCGGCCGCGATCTCCGGCAGCTGCGTCGCCGACGCGCCGTCCGCGCGCAGCGTGACTGTGCGTTTGACGCTCTCCCCGACGCGGAACGCGGGATGCGCCGGCGACCAGCTCTGCGTCAGCGTCACCGACGTCGCGGGCAGGAACCAGCCCTGGGCGGCCTCGCCGGGACGTCCCTGGACGTTCAGCGTGACCGGATTCGAGCGCACGCGCACCTCGCGGCCGGAGCCCATCATGCGGTCGAGGATCGAGCCGCCGAAGCCGCGCTGCATCTGCGCGAACATCTGCGCCATCTCGTCGTCGTCGCCGAACATCTCCTCGAACGCGGAGCGGCGTCCGCGGCCCGGCTCGTCCGCCACGCGGGCCTGCAGCACGACGGGCGGGATCACCACCTCGCCGCTGCTCTGCGGGAAGGCCGCGAACTCGCGCTCGTGCACCATGTAGCGGCGTCCGCCGACGACCTCCTCGAACGTGCGCGTGTCGCCGCGGGGCTCGATGCGGACGCCCTTTGCGGCCGGCTCGGTGAGCGCGCCCTCGCGGATGCCGAGCGCGTCGTAGACGCGGACGGTGTAGCGTACCTCGCCCTGCACGAAGGGCTTCGCCTGGTCGACCTGCGCGTCGACGAAGAGGCCCGGCATCTCGCCGTTGCGCGCGACGCGCGCGGCGACGTCGGAGGAGTCGGTTGCGCCGCTCGTGCCGTTGGACGCGGACGGCGACGCGGGAGTGTTGCCGGTGCCGCCGCCGCGCACGGTCAAGCGCAGGGGCTCGGTCGCGAGGTCGCCCGCGTGCAGCGCGGGGATCTCGAGGTCGCCGCCGTGCTTCGGCGACAACAGGATCTCCAGCTCGCGCGTCTGCTCGACGTCGCCGTCGACGATCGACACGCGCTGGCTCTGCTGGCTGCCCAGCACCTCGAAGTCCTTCTCGAGCGGCGACAGGTCGGGACGCGCCGCGGGCGCGTCGCCGCTGAATCGCAGCGTGAGGCGCACGGGGTCGCCCTCGACGACGACCTTCGGCGTCACGCTCGCCTCGAACGAGCCGGTGGCCGCGAGGGCGGCACCGACCGGCAGAACGCTCGACAGGCACAGCGCCGCGGCGAGCGGCGTGAGACGCCGCGCACGCGGCGTGCGGAGACGATGTCTCGTGGTCACCATGACGGGGAAACCTCCTTCTGCGAGTAGCGCTGCTCGGCGTACTGGCGGCGGATCTTCGCGCGCAGCAGGCCGGCGGGGTCGTCGGGAATGTTGCGCAGGGCCTGCTCGCGCGCCTGCTCCTGCTCGGTCAGCGGCTTCTTCGCCGTGCTCGACGCGGAGCCGCGCGGGGCGTTCTCGTCCTGCGGGCGGTCGTCCGGCTGCGCCTCGTCCGCGAGCTGACGGTCGAGGTCGTGGGCGAGAGTCTCGTCCTGCTTCGCTGCCGCGTTGCGTGCGGCGGCGGCGGGGTCCTGCTGCTTGCCGGTATCGTCCTGCTCGCCGTCCTTGCCGCGCGACGCGTGCTGCTGCTCCCGCTGGTCGGTCCCGGAAGCGGATGCTGACGCTTCGTCGGACT
This sequence comes from Binatia bacterium, assembly GCA_046327915.1. Classification (GTDB taxonomy): domain Bacteria; phylum Desulfobacterota; class Binatia; order UBA12015; family UBA12015; genus VGTK01. The sequence goes on from JAXLXO010000027.1 coordinate 87,020, forward strand.
TCGGCTGCTGCTTCGCGTCGTCGGCGCCGGCGGACGCCTGCTGCGCAGTGTCCTTCTTCTGCTCGTCGTTGCGCGCGTCCTGCGACGCCGAGCCGGCGTTCTGCTGCTTCTCCTTCTTCTCGTCGTTCTGCGCGGCGGCGTCGTCGTTCCCGGCCTGCTGCTGGTCTCGCTGGCCCGAGGCCGGCGCGGCGTCGCTCTTTATCTGCTGCGACTCCGCCTGCGAGCCGTTCTGCGGCTCCTGCTGACCATTCTGGCCGGACTGCTGCTGCGGCTGCTGACCGTCCGTCTGCTGGTCGTCGTTCTGCTGCTTCTGCTGCTGGTCGTTCGAGCCACCCGCGTTCTGCTGCTGCCGCTGGCCTTCGCCACCCTGCTGCTGCTGGTCCTTCGACTGCTGCTGCTGCTGCTGCTGGCGGCGCTGCTCGTCGAGCAGGCGCTGCACGAGGTCGCGGTTGAACTTCGCGTCGGCGTGCTGCGGCTCCTGCTTCAGGACCTCGTCGTACTGCTTGACGGCGTCCTCGAGCTTGCCGCCCTTCGCGAGCGCGTTGCCGAGGTTGTAGCGGTTCTCGGTGCCGCCGAGGCTCGCGTACTTCGTCGCAGCCTGGTCGTAGGTTCCGCTCTGGTAGGTCGCGGCCGCCTGCCACGCCGGGTCCTCGAAGAGGCCGGCCGCGGACGCGGCGTCACCGGCGGCGAGCGCCGCCTGTCCCTGCTGATCGGGCCGCTGCCAGAGGTCGTTCCACGTGCTCGCCTCGGAGCGCGCGGGTGCTGCGGCAAGGAGCGTGAGCGCCAGCGCCGCGACGAGGCCGCGACGGAAGAAGAGCGGCGCCACCGCGAGCGGGATCAGCACCAGCCAGACGCCCGCGTCGCGCCAGACGTCGAACTGCGCGCTCGAGCCCGCGCTGGCCATGTGCATGCTGCCCGCCGGATGCGACGGCGCGACGATGGCGAGGTCCGTGTCGTCGGCGCGGATCTCGCTGAAGCGTCCGCCACCCGTCCGCGCGAGCGACTCGAGCGCCGCGCGATCGAGCTTCGCGAGCACGGGCTTGCCCGAGGCGTCCTTCTCGATGCGGCCGCGCGCGTCGCGCGACGGCGCGCCTTCCTCGGTCCCGGCGCCGAGCACCGACAGCGTGCGACCGCTCGACGCGAGCTCGCGCGCCGCGGCGATCGTCTCGTCGGCGTGCTCGCCGAGACCCGACGTCACGAGCAGCACGCGGCCCGACGGCGCGTTCGCCTGATCGAGCAGCGCCTTCGCCTGGACGAGCGCGCGGTCGGGGCGCGGCGCACGCAGCGGCATGAGCCCGCTCTCGAGCGTCGGGATCATCTGCTCGATGAGGCGTCCGTCGTCGGTGAGCGGTGCTGCGACAAAGGGCTCGTCGGTATAGAGCACGAGCCCGACCTGGCCGCCCTTGCTGCGCTGGAGGAGATCGTGCAGCTCGAGGCGCGCGCGGCCGAGACGCGACGGTGCGAGATCGTCGCTCTGCATCGCCGGCGACATGTCGAGCACCACCACGGTCGGCTCGCTGGTATTGAACGTCGGCTGCGGGATCTTGTCCCAGGCAGGGCCGGCCATCGCGACGCTCGCCGCGATTCCGGCGAGCGCGCCGAGCGCAATCGGCCAGCGCCGCGCCGGGCCGGAATCGGTCAGGAGCAGGTGGCGGAGCAGGTGCGCGTCGACGACGCGGCGCCACGCGCTGCTCCGTGTCGCGCTGCGCGTCGCGGCCCACGCGACGGCCGCCACCGGCAGGATCGCGAGCAGCCACATCGGGCGCAGGAAGTGGAAGGTCTCGGGAATCACGAGTTCACCCCCGTGGTCGGGATCGATGCGAAGCCGCGGCCGAAGGCGTGCGAGGGAACGGTCAGGGCGCCGCCGAGGCCGAGCGTCAGCGCGAGGGCGACGCCGAGTGGCCACGGAAAGAGCTCGTTCCGCGGACGCAGGTGCAGCGGCTCGCCGCTCGCGGGCTCGAGCGCGTCGATCCGGCGATAGATGTTGGCGAGGCCCTCGACGTTCTTCGCGCGGAAGTAGGCGCCGCCCGTCGTGTCGGCGATCGCCTGCAGCGTGTCCTCGTCGAGATCGGCCGACGGATCGACCACGCGCTGTCCGAACAGCGTCGGCACCGCGACCGCGTCGGCGCCGACGCCGATGGTGTATACGCGGATGCCTTCCTCGGCGGCGAGGCGGGCCGCCTCGCGCGGGTCGAGCGTGCCGGCGTTGCTGGCGCCGTCGGTGAGCAGCACGACGACGCGGCTCTGTGCCGGACGGTCGCGCAGCCGCTTGACGGCCATGCCGAGCGCGTCGCCGATCGCGGTCTCGTCGCCCGCGATGCCGACCTGGGCCTCGTCGAGCAGGGTGCGCACCGTCGGACGGTCGAACGTCAGCGGGGCCTGCAGGTACGGCTTCGTGCCGAAGAGCACGAGTCCGACGCGGTCGCCTTCGCGGCGTCCGATGAAGTCGTCGGCCACCTGCTTGACGACGGTCAGGCGGTCGGCGGGCGCGCCACCGATGGTGAAGTCCTCGCGCGCCATGCTGCCCGACAGATCCGTGACCAGCATGAGGTCGCGTCCCTCGGCGGGCAGGGGCACCGGGTCGCCGACCCACGCGGGACGCGCGGCGGCGATCACGAGCGCCACCCACGCGGCGGTCATCGTGCCGAGCACCCACGTACGTCTGCGGCTCGCGGCAGCACCGGTCGCGCCGACGCTCGCGATGCCGTCGAAGAACGGCACGCGCAGCGCGCCCGCGCGTGCGAGCGGTGCGGCCGGCACGAAGCGGCGCACGACGAACGGCACCGGCAGCAACGCCAGCATCCAGGGCCATGCCAACTCGATCATGCGTTCTCCTCGAGCCAGGCGCGCGTCGCGGCGATCAGGACCGTGCGGTCGATCGCGACGCCGTCGCGCGTCACGCACGGCGCGCCCGCGGGTGCGTAGGGTGCGAGCGACAGCACGAGGCCCGCGTCGTCGGCGAAGCGTGCGCGCCGGCGGCGGTTCTTCGGTGCGGTCTCCTTGAGGAAGTCCTGCCAGGCGCGTCCGTGCAGCGAAGCGACGCGCGTGCGTCCGAAGCGGAGCAGGGCGACGCGGCGCACGAGGACGGACAGCCGCGTCGCGAGCGTCTGCAGGTCGGCGTCGGGCGACGTGCGCGCGAGCCCGTCGAGCTCGCGCAGCGCGTGGCGCACGACGCTGCGGCGGCGGCGTCGCACGACGATGGACGTGGCGACGGCGCTCGCGACGAGCAGCGCCGCGAGTCCCCACCAGCCGGGAGCGGGCGGCCAGAAGCCGACCGGCTGCGGCATGTGGATGCCGCGCAGCTCCGCGAGCGGGTCGGGCGCGGTCGTCGTTGCGGTAGTGGATGCGGGTGCGGACGCTTGCGCCGCGAGCGGCGACGCGGACTGCGCGTTCGTCGGCGCGGACGGATGGCTCGCTGCGGTCGCAGCGCTCGGCGCGACGGCGGCCTGCGCGCCGGTCGCGACGTCTGCCGGTGCAGCGTTCGGCGCGCTGCCCGTGACGTCTGCCGGTGCCGCGTTCAGCGCGTTGCCCGTGACGTCGCTCATCGCGCACCTCCCGCCGCGACACGGCGGGCGTTCGCGGCGTCCGGCACCGCGCGACGCACGCCGCCGCGCAGCAGTGCCGCGACGTCGTCCCCGGTGCGGATCGCGACGAAGCCCATGCCGCGCTCGCGGCACAGCGTCTCCAGCTTCTCGCGTCGTGCGGCGAAGCGCGCGGCGTACTCCTCGCGCCAGCGCCGGCTGCCGGTCGGCAGCTCGAGGACGCGCGTGCCGTCGCTCACGCGGTACGCGTCCGACGACGGCAGCGCCGCCTCGAGCGCGTCGTGCACGAGCACGCACGCGACCTGGCAGCGGCGCGCGAGGCGCGACAGCTGGCGGGCGGCCTCGTCTTCGAGGTCGGCGAAGTCGCTGATGATCCAGAGGAGGGTGCCGGGCCGGCTGGTGCGCGCCAGGAGGGCGAGCGCATCCGCGAGCGGGTGGGGAGGGAGCTCGTTGCCGGTCCCGGCACGTTCGTGCGACGCGGTCGCGTCGCTGAGCGCCGAAAGGAAGTGGAGGAGTCGGGCACGGCTGCGCTGCGGTGCGTGCAGGCCGCGGCGCAGCGGTCCGTCGCCGACGATCAGTCCGCCGACGCGGTCGCCGCGATCGCGTGCCGCCCACGCGACGGTCGCCGCGGCGCGCGCCGCGACCACGGACTTGAACGCGTCGCGCGTGCCGAAGCGCATGTGCGGCCGCTGGTCGACGAGCATCAGGACGGGCCGCTCGCGCTCCTCGTGGAAGAGCTTGGTGTGGACGCGTCCGGTGCGCGCGGTGACGCGCCAGTCGATGGCGCGCACGTCGTCGCCCGGCTGGTACTGGCGCGTCTCGTCGAACTCCATGCCGCGGCCGCGAAACGCGGACGCGTACGCGCCGGCGTGCAGCGTGCGCACGCGGCCGCGTGGCGTCGCGTCGAGCCGGGCCGCGTCGCCGCGTCGCGCCACCAGCTCGGCGACGCTCGCGACGATGCCGTAGTCCTCGTGCATTGCGATCCTCCCTTGGATTGACGATCGGGGACGGTGCGCTCAGGCGAGCGGCACTGTGGCGAGCAGCGCGTCGACGAAGGCGTCGGGCGTGAGCCCGTCGGCCTCGGCCTCGAAGGTGAGCAGCACGCGGTGGCGCAGCACGTCCTTCGCGACGGCGTGCACGTCCTCGGGCGTCACGAACTCGGCACCGCGCAGCCAGGCGTGCGCACGCGCGCAGCGCTCGAGCGCGATCGTGCCGCGCGGGCTCGCGCCGCAGCGAACGGCCGACGCGAGGTGCGGCGCGTAGGGCTTCGGATCGCGCGTCGCGAGCACGAGCTGCACGACGTACTCCTCGAGCGCCGGTGCGACGTACATGTCGAGGATCTCGTTGCGCGCCGCGAACACGGTCGCCTGCGACACGGTGGGAACGTTGGCGGTCTCGCCGCCGCGCGCCTCGGCGCGCACCAGCTCGAGGATCTTCCGCTCCGACGCGGCGTTCGGGTAGCCGACGCGCACGTGCATGAGGAAGCGGTCGAGCTGCGCCTCGGGCAGCGGATAGGTGCCTTCCTGCTCGATCGGATTCTGCGTCGCCATCACGAGGAACAGGCGCGGCAGCGGATAGGTGTGGCGTCCGACCGTGACCTGACGCTCGGCCATCGCCTCGAGCAGCGCCGACTGGACCTTGGCCGGCGCGCGGTTGATCTCGTCGGCGAGGACGAGGTTGTGGAACACGGGACCGCGCTGGAAGACGAAGCTGCCGTCCTCGGGGCGATAGACGTCGGTGCCGGTCAGGTCCGCCGGCAGCAGGTCCGGCGTGAACTGGATGCGGTGGTCGTCACCCTCGATCGCGCGCGCGAGCGCACGGATCGCCTTGGTCTTCGCCAGACCGGGCGCGCCCTCGACGAGCAGGTGGCCGTCGGCGAGAAGGGCCGTCAGCAGGCGGTCGATCAGCACCTCCTGGCCGACGATGCAGGTGTTCAGGTGCTCGCGCAGACGCGCGATCCGCTCCTGCGGCCGGGTCGTCTCGGTCGGAAAGACAACGGCTGGTTCGGTCATCGGGTCGAATCCTCCTGGCTTCGGGCGGAGACTTCCGCCGTTCGCCGGTAGATACGACCGCGACCCGCGCGATCACCTTTCCGGAAGATGAACTTCCGTTCATGTGGCGCCCGTCCGGGCGGCCGCGCGTGGCGAGCAAAAAAATGGTTGCGCGTGCCGTGGCGTGTTCCTCATCATCCGGCACGCAGCCAGCTTCCCGCCGCTTCCTCTTCTCCCGGCCCGCACTTCCCGACCGCTGCACCAACATTGCCGACGGAGGTTCGACAGATGAAGAGAGGTACCCTTGCGGCCGCTGCGGCGGCGCTGCTGCTCGCGGCCTGCGCGTCCGCCGCGCTGGCGCGCGACGTGAAGCGTTGCGGCATCACGATCGGCGCCGGGAAGACCGGAACGCTCGTGCAGGACGTCGAGTGCGGCTATCGCTGCCGCACCGACCGCGACGTCGCTTGTCCGTACGATGCCGCGCAGGAGGAGTGGGTGTGCCCGGTCGATCCTTCGCAGGGCTGCTCCGCGGAGACCATCGTGCTGGAGCGCAACGCGACGCTCGATCTGGCGGGCTTCACGCTGCGTGGCGCGTACCAGCGCGACGTCGTCGAATGCGCGCCGTCGCGTCAGGGACGCTGCACCGTGCAGGGACCGGGCCGGCTCGAGGCGCCGAAGGGCACGCCGGTCCTGTCGAACGACCAGGACGTCGTGCTGAAGAACCTCACCGTCTTCGGTCCGTACGGCGACGTCGAGACCGCGGGCTGGCTGCGCGCGACCGGGGTCACCTTCACGCAGTGCGACGCGAGCTTCGTCGGCGGCAAGGTGCGGATGCGCGACGTGCGCTTCGACTCCAATTGCTACCTGTACGCGAGAGGCAACCTGTACGCGGACGGCATCACGACGACGGGCGGCTTCGTTGCGGACGGCAACATCCGCGCGAGCGGCGTCACCACGCGGGAAGGCTCGATCCGCGGCAAGAACGTCGTGCTCAGCGGTGCGCAGGTGCCGTTGCCGCTGCCCGACGTCCTGCCGTCCGCCGCGAACGTCGAGGCGACGAAGCGGCTCGTCCTGCGCGACGCGACCGTCGGCTCGATCGCGTCGGGGGTGAAGCCGGTGCTGCGCGATGCGACGTGCCTGCGCAGCACGAAGACCGGGACCGCCGACACCTGGGGCGTGTGCGACGGAGAGTGACGCGTGCGGCGGCCGCGCCGGGCGGCCTGTGGCGCCGGGCAGACTGATGGTTGCACACGCCGCGCCTCGCCCTTCATCCTCCGACACGCAGCCGGCTGCCCACTGCGTCCTGCTCTCGCCGCCCGGCACTTTCCGATCGCTGCACCACCATTGCCGACGGAGGAAGTTCGGGCCATGAGGAGAACCGTGAGGAGACGTGCACTGGCGGCCGCCGTCGCGGTCGCGTGGATGGCGTCGGGGGCGTCCGCCGCCGCGGCGCGCGACGTCAAGCGCTGCGGGATCACGATCGCCGCCGGGAGCACCGGCACGCTCGTGCGGCACGTCGAGTGCGGCTGGCGCTGCGTCGCCAATCCGACCCGGCGCTGCAGGTCCGACGGTGACGCACACGAATGCCCGGTCGCAGGTGACTCGTGTGCCCCGGACGGCATCGTTCTCGAGCGCGACGCGACGCTCGATCTGAACGGCTTCTCGCTGCGCGGCGTTCCGGGCCGCGACCTGATCCGCTGCAGCGACGCGCGCGCCGGCCGCTGCATCGTCGAGGGGCCCGGAGCGCTGGTCGCGGTCGGCGGGCGGGCGATGGTCGGCGGCCATCAGACCGTCGTGCTGCGCGATCTCACCGTGTTCGGCGCGGACGCATCCATCGAGACCACGCGCCGGGTGCGCATGACCGGCGTCGAACTCTCGGCCTGCGGCGGGACGCCCGGCTTGACCGGTGGCGTGTTCGGCATGCGGGGCGTGCGCGCGACCGACGTGTACGTCGATTCCGGCTGCTACGTGCGCTCGGGGGCGGACCTGCACGTCGAGGGCGGCAGGTCGGGGCGCCAGTACATCGCCCCCTTTCCGGGGCCGAGCTTCATCGCCGCCGGCGACGTGCATGCGAGCGGGGTGCTCGTTCGCGACGGCGGGTTCGGCGGCCGCAACGTCTTTCTGAAGGCCGTCCGGAGGATGGGGCGACCGACCAGCGCATCGCTGCCGGATGCGGTCGCGCGCAACCGCCTCGTGCTGCGCGACTCGACGATGGGCGTGGTCGAGTCGGGTCGTGCGCCCCGGCTCGTGAACTCGACCTGTGTCGCGAGCCGCAACGCCGCGAGCGGTGCCGGCTGGGGCGTCTGCGATCCGGAGTGAGCGGAGTCCCGGCCGCGCGAAGGCGGCCGGGACTCGCCGTCAGCGACCGGCGAGAAATCCTTCGAGACAGGCGCTCGACGCCGACACCGTGCCCGCCTGCGTGCAGGTGATCACCGCGCACGACGCCTTGTCGACGCCCTCGGGCAGCGTGTAGTCGACCTGCGCCTCGAGCACCTGGCTCGCTTCCTCGAGGACGTTGATGCGCGCGTCGTCGATCTCGTTCGGCGGCAGCGTGGTGAAGCAGTTCACCGCACCCGGCGGACACGACGCCCGGACGCTGCAGCCGAGGTCGCCCTCGCCGGAGGTGCCGGCGGTCAGGAACACGCCCGCCTTGCACGCGATGTGCGTGGTGCCGTTGAAGTCGGCGCTGGTCGCCTGCTGCAGGCGCGCCGAGATCAGTCCGCCGATCTGGCCGCCGCGCGCGTTGACCGTCGCGACCACGATCACGGTCGCGTCGCTGTCACCCGACGGCAGCTCGCCGTTGCTCTGCTCGGGGCAGGTGTTCGGGTCCGACGTGTCGTAGATGCCGCGCTCGTTGGTGCGCACGCACTTGACGACGCGGGGCGCCTGGTTCTGTCCCAGCTCGAGCAGCTGCGCGGTCGCGCCCGAGCCGCTGCAGCCCGTGCACTGCGACGGAGGCGGCACGAAGACGATGCCGGTGTAGACGGTGTCGGTGTTCGAGGTGCCGTCACCGCTGCACGCGGCAGCGGTGACCAGCAGCAGCGCCGTCGCGGCGAGACGCAGCCCGCGCGCCAGGAGGACGTTCTTCCGATCGCTCATCGTCATGCTCCCCGAATCAGAACGGATAGTCGACGGAGGCGGCGATCACCTCCTGAGGGCGGTATCCGGCATCGGTCACCGGCGTGGTCGCGTAGAGGCTCAACGACAGGTCGCCGACCGGGTTCAGGCGAAGACCGCCGCCGGCGTTGACCTCGTTCTTGCCGAGGTTCGAGCTGCCCGCGACGATCGTCGTGCCCGGCAGGACGTTGCCGAACTTCGACGAGTCGTAGAGGTCGATGTCCTTGACGTAGAAGGCGCCGTTCATGCCGCCTTCGAGAAGCAGATAGTCGGTGACCTGCGCCGTGATGCTGGCGGCGACGGAGCCGTTCGACAGCACGTCTGTGCTGAAGTCCTGCTCGTAGCCCGCCGCGAGGTACGCGCCGAGGATCTCCGACTGCCAGTTCGCGAGGAAGAGGCCGCGCAGGCTGGTCGAGTCGGCGCCGGTGAAGCGGCTCTCGCTCGCCGTCGGCAGCCGGAGCTCGACCTGGACGCCGAGACCGAAGTCCGGCGTGTCGAGCGGGATGCCGTACTTGGTGTCGATCACCATGTTGCCGGTGTTGAAGTTGGTGCCGTCGTTGAAGCCGCCGGGCAGGCCGATCTCGTTGAGCGGCGCGTCGATCAACCCGTTGCCGACGTCGGGCGAGTTGACGCCGCGGTTCACGAAGCGGCCGATCTCCTGCTGTCCCTGCAGCTGCTGCACGACGTAGCGGCTGTTCACCTTGGTGATGATCAGCGGCAGCGTGAGGCCGACGTCCATGTTGTCGAGGATCGTGTAGCGGCTCGCGAGGCGCGCGACGTAGACGTCGGTGGTGACGCGCGACGAGATGCCGAGGTCGTACTTCGGGCTGTTCGGATTGAAGCGGTCCGACGGCACGTTCACCACGATGGACGACGAGTCCTTGCCGTCGAACTGGTCGAGCCCGAAGTAGGCGAACGACAGCACGCCGGTGATGCTCCCCTTGCGGGCGAAGCGCGCCGCCGGAACCATGCCGCTGCCGAGCGAGCCCTTCCGCGCGACGAAGGTGTCGAGCTGCGGATCGTACTGGTAGCTGAGACCGACGTTGGTGACCGGCGGCAACTGCGACACGGTCTGCAGGATCGTGCGCGCGACCGCGATGTCGATGTTCGTCGGCGCGAACTGGTTGATCGGAATCGGCTGCGCGTCGGCACGCGCGGTCAGACCCAGCAGGCCGACCGACGCCACGACCGCGAAGACGATCGTCCTCGTCCCCGAACTCCGTGCGCTCCTCATGTGAAGCCCCCTCTCCCCCGGCTGCCCCGCCCACGCGGCCGGAACACGGAACCGCGCGGAAGAACAACAGGATCACGAGACGATGTAAAGCCCCTCCGGCATTGCACGGGCACGCGGACGCGCTAGGAACCGGGTCGTGAGCCTCGCGCTGTACGCGGCGATCGTGCTGGTGGCGAACGTTCTCGTCGTCCTCTGGGGTGCCTACGTCCGTGCGACCGGCTCGGGCGCCGGCTGCGGCGACCACTGGCCGCTGTGCAACGGCGAGGTCCTGCCGCGAGCGCCGGAGGTCGCGACCCTGATCGAGTTCACGCACCGCGCGACCAGCGGGATCGCGCTGCTGCTCGTCGTCGGGCTCGTCGTCTGGACGTGGCGCACGCGGCCGGCGGGCGACCGGCTGCGCTTCTGGGTCGCCGCGAGCGCGGCACTCATGATCAGCGAGGCGCTGCTCGGTGCGGGGCTCGTGCTGTTCCGCCTGGTCGCGCACGACGCCTCGAGCGCGCGCGCGTTCGCGATGATCGCGCACCTGATCAACACCTTCGCCCTGCTCGCTGCGCTCGCGCTCTCGGCGCGCTGGGCCCGCCACCCCGCGGCCCCGCGCGGAGAGGGGCGGGGACCGCTGCCGGTTCTGATGATCGTGGCGCTCGTGGGCCTCGTGCTGATCGCGACCACCGGCGCGGTCGCGGCGCTGGGCAACACGCTGTTCCCGGTGCGCACGCTCGCCGAGGGGCTGCAGCAGGACTTTTCGCCGACGTCGCACTTCCTGCTCCGCCTGCGCGTGCTGCACCCGATCCTCGGCGTCGGTGTCGGCGTGCTGGTCGCGGTGCTGGCCGCGCTGACCGCGTTCCGCAGCGGCGCGCAGCACGTGCTGATGCTGGCGGGCGTGGTGCTGTCGCTGGTGATCCTGCAGGTCTTCTGCGGCTTCGCGAATCTGCTGCTGCTGGCGCCCGTGTGGCTGCAGCTCGTGCACCTGCTGCTCGCCGACTCGCTGTGGATCGCGGTGGTGCTGCTCGCGTCGGCGGCGCGCGACCCGGTCGCGGCGGCCGTCACGGCGCGCGCGCCGGCGCTGGCGCTGGTTCCGCGCAAGGGCTGAGCGGCTCGCGACGCAGCTCGACGAGCCACACCGCGTTCGCCGGCATCCGACGCGGGGGCAGCGTGACCCGTCCGGCGACGGCGCACGTGCAGCCGAGGTCGCGCCAGCGCGGCGCCGGCGTGGTGCGGCCGTCCCAGCGGACGCCGTCCTCACCGCCGACCGCGAGCGCGCGCGCCTGCCACGCGCCGGATCCGAGGCCGTCGAACGCGAGCTCGACGTCGCGTGCCAGCGCCACGGCGCGCGGAGATGCGTCCGCGACCATGTCGTTCTGGTGGTGGACGACGAGCACGCGGACGGCGTCGCGGCTCCGCGTCGCGAGCGCGTCGAGCGAGCGCACGGTGCGTCGCGCGGCGCCGCTCGTGGTCGCGCGCCCGAAGCGCGCGGCGCGCGCTGCGTCCCACGTGCGCCCGCCGGTGACCGCGACGCGCGTCCATCCACGCGTGCGGCCGCTCGGTGCGAACGCGGCCGTGCCGTCGTCCGACGTGCCCGCGTCGAGCTGCCCGGCGAGGACGCCGAGCAGCTCGTAGACGCGCGCCTTCGGGTACGGTGCGAGGGCGTGCCGGGTGTCGAACGAGTGCGCGAGCCAGTCGGCGCTCGACACGACCCTGCCCGAGACCACGAACGCGCGCATCGCCTCCGCGTGCCAGCTCGCGGCGAACAGCGTCGTGTCCATCGGCTGCTCTTCCGCGTCCGCGTAGCCGCCACGCGCGCGCTCGTGGATCTCGAGCTCGTCGATCTTGACCGGCTTCGGCGCGAGGCCGGCGGCGCGCTCGGCGGCCTCCAGCCGGGCGAGCCGCAGCGGAACGAACTCGTAGAGGCTCGTGTCCGGCGTCTCGTAGAGGCTGGTCGAGATCGCGCGCACGTCCTGCCAGCCGAAGTCCGGCGAGGCGGCGAGCTCGTGCGCCAGGGCGCGCAGGTAGTCGGGCAGGTTGTCCTCGCCGTCGAAGGTCACGCTGGTGACGAAGTTCCCGGCGTGGATCGCGATGCCCGGGGCGACGCTGCGGATGGCGCGCGCGGCCGCGACGAAGGTGCGCGCGTAGTCCTCCGGCGTGCCGGCGTAGCCGACGTGGCGCACGTGCCGCTCGCGTCCGACGAGCGTCAGGCAGTTGGGCTCGTTGACGATCGACGCGCGCCAGCCGTTCGTGCCGAGGTCGGCCAGCGTCGCGAACGCGCCGCGCACGAACGCGCTCCACGCGTCGAGGTCGGTCACCGGAGCGCCGTTCCAGTGGTAGGCGAAGAAGTCGGTGGCGCCGCCGGTGAACGCAGCCGGTGCCGCGGACACGTTCAGGTGCGGCGCGACGCCGGAGCGCAGCAGGCGCTCGACCGCAGTGCGCAGCGGCGCGTAGTCGACCGTGCGCGCCGCGCGGTCGCCGCGCACGAGCTCGTTGCGCGCCGCCGCACCGGGCACGCCGTCCGCGCCGCACTCCCCGGGCACGACCTCGGGATGCGCGTCCGACGAGGTTCCGTGATCGCACCACGGCGCGATCGCCGCGGCGTGATTGCCGCCGAGCACGGCGTTGACGCGCCCCCAGCCGAGCCACGGTGCGCGCCGCGCGATCCAGCGCTCGCCGTTCGCGTCCGCGGGATCGGGCTGCTGCACGCCGAACTGCAGGTAGAGCTTCCACAGATTGGTCTCGTCCCAGATCGGATCGAGCCGTCCGATCCGCTCGCGTGCGTGGACGCGCAGGACGATCGTGTCGCGCGGCGAGAGCGCAGGGCGCGCGACGACGAGCAGCGCGAGCGTCGCGCCGACCAGAAGCAGGGCCGCGACGCGCGCCGCGACGGAGGCGGGGTCCGGACGCACGTGCGTTCGTAGAGCACACGCGCCCGTGCCGCGACAGTCGCGCCGCGCGCGCCGGCACGGGCGTCGGGACGCCGCGCGGCGCGCGACGACGTTGCCTCCGCGCGGCGCCGCGGGTACCGTCCACGCGTGCTCCGCCGCGACGCTGCCGACCTCGCTCCGGGCGACGCGTGGGCGGCGACGCTCGACTGGTCGGACCTGGTCGTGCATCGCGTCGCCTCGATCGACGACGTGCGCTTCGCCGCCGCGTACGAGCTCCTGTGGGGCGAGTTCGGCGCGCAGAACGAGATGGAGCAGCGCGCCGTCATCGCGTCGCGCCTCGCGTGGCACCCGACGCGGCCGGTCGGCGGCTGCGCGCTGCTCTACGAGCTGCTCGTCATCGAGCGCGACGGCGAGATCGTGGCGCTGCGCGACCACACGGCGATCCTGCCGCTCGACGACCCGTCCGCGCCCGTCGTCGTGCACCTGTCGCACGCGCTGGTGATGCCGCCGGCGCGCCGCGGCGGTCTCGGTGCGTGGCTGCGCGGGCTGCCGCTCGCGTGCGCGCGGGAGTGTGCCGCCGAGGCCGGAGCGGCGGGCCGAAGGGTCGTGCTGGTGGCGGAGATGGAGCCCGCCGACCCGGTGATCGCGGAGCGCATGGCGCGGCTGCGCATCTACGGGCGCGCCGGCTTCCGCTGCGTCGATCCCGACCACATCGGGTATCACCAGCCCGACTTCCGGCCGCCGGCCGACATCGACGCGAGCGGCGTCGAGCCGGTGCCGCTGACGCTGGTCGTGCGGCGCGTCGGACGCGAGGACGAGCACGTGATGCCGGCGTCCGAGGTTCGGGCCGTCGTGCGGGCGCTCTACGCGATGTACGGCGCGCACCAGCGCCCGAACGACATGGCGCCGCTGTGGGCGCGCCACGCGGCGCTGCCCCACGGGGACGAGCAGGTCGCACTGCTCGCGCCGCTGTCGTGAGCCGCGCGGCGCGGAACGCCGCGCGCGTGCTCCTCGGGCTCGCGCTCGGCGTCGTGCTCGCCGGATGCATCGGGCGCGACGCGCGCCCCGAGCTGCACCTGCTCGCGTGGTCGGAGTACGTGCCGCAGTCCGTGATCGACGGCTTCAGCGACGAGCACGGCGTGCGCGTGATCTACGAGTCGGTCGGCTCGAACGAGGAGATGCTGCAGAAGCTCGCGGCGCAGCCGACGCGCTACGACCTGATCCAGCCCTCGGAGAACGCGGTCGAGGTGCTCGTCAAGCAGAACGCGCTGCTGCCGCTCGACTTCGCGAAGCTGCCGGGCTTCGCCAACGTCGGCGCCGAGTACCGCAACCTGCCGCACGATCCCGAGCAGCGCTTCACGGTGCCGTGGATGAGCGGCACCGTCGGCATCGTCGTCAATACCGAGCGCGTGAACGCGAAGATCCGCGGCTACCGCGACGTCTTCCAGGAGCGCTACAAGGGCCGCATCGTCGTGCTCGACGATCCGCGCGAGATGGTCGGCTGGGCGCTCGCGACGCTCGGGCACGGTCCGAACGACGTCGACCCGGCGACGCTCGAGAAGGCGCGTCCCGTCCTGCGGAAGTGGCTGCCGCTGATCAAGCTCTTCGACTCCGACAGCCCGAAGACGGCGCTGCTCGACGGCGACGCCGACATCGGCATCGTCTGGTCGGGCGAGGCGGCGCTGCTCTTCGACGAGCACCCGAAGTACGACTACGTGCTGCCGGCCGAGGGCACGCACCGCTTCATCGACAGCCTCGCGATCCCGCGCGGCGCGCCGCACCCGGAGCTGGCGCTCGAGTTCATCGACTACGTGCTTCGTCCGGAGGTCAGTGTGCTGATCTCGCGCGAGTTCCCGTACACCAACCCGAACCTGGCGGCGCGGAAGCTGCTGACGCCCGAGGAGCTCGCCAACCCCGCGAGCTACCCGAAGGGCGAGGCGAAGCTCGAGACGTTCCGCGACGTCGGCGAGGGCGCGCGGCGCATCGAGCAGCTGGTGCGCGAGGTGCGCGCGTCGACGTACTGAGCGGGCGTCGCGCGAGCGCGCGTCGTCGCTACGCGCGCGGCGATGCCGCCGGTGCGGCGACGCCCAGCTCGTCGGCGAGACGCCCGCGGCGGACCTTGCCCGTCGGCGTGTGCGGGATCGCGTCGACACGGAAGAAGCGCTTCGGCCGCTTGTACGGCGCGAGGCGCTCGGCGAGCCAGGCGTCGAGGTCGGCGTCGGTCGCGTCGCCGACCACCGCGGCACAGACCATCTGTCCCCAGCGCTCGTCGTCGAGCGGGAAGACCGCGGCCTCGCGGACGCCGGTGTGCGCGAGCAGCGCGCGCTCGACCTCCAGCGGGTAGACGTTGACGCCGCCGGTGATGATGAGGTCGTCGCGGCGTCCGTCGAGGTAGAGGAAGCCGTCGGCGTCGAGCGAGCCCAGGTCGAAGACGCTGAATGCGTCGTCGCGCCACGCGCGCGCCGTCTTCTCGGCGTCGCGCCAGTAGGTGAAGCGCGCCCAGCGGGGCACGTCGCACCAGATCATGCCGTCGTCGTCGATCGTGAGCCGTCGGTTGGGTCGTGCGCGGCCGACGGTGCCGTGGTGTGCGAGCCAGTCCGTGGCCGGGCACGCGGTGAACTGTCCCTCGGTCGAGCCGTAGAACTCCCAGACCGAGCCCTCGGGGAAGCGCCGCAGCGCCTCGAGCTTGATCGGGTCGGGACACGGCGCGCCGGCGTGCGCGACGAGACGGAACGACGCCAGCGACGGCAGCTCGCCCGACGCGAACAGGCGCTGCAGGTGCGCGGGCGCGACGAAGGTCGTGGTCGGCGCGTGGCGCGCGATCGCGTCCTTCATGCGTCCCGCGTCGAAGCCGCCGAGGAAGACCACGTCGCCGCCCGCGAGCAGCGTGCCCGCCGCGAAGCGCAGCGGTGCCGAGTGGTAGAGCGACGACGCGACCAGGTGCACGTCGCCCGCGCGGAACCCCCAGAGCGCGCGCTCCTCCTCGAGCAGTGCGGCCGCATCGGCCTCGTCGAGGATTCCGGAATAGACGCCCTTCGGCCGGCCCGTCGTGCCCGACGTGTAGAGCATCGGGCGCGCGAGCGGCGCGGGCGCGAGCTCCGCCTCCGGACCGTCGAGCAGCGGCGGCAGGTCCGCGTCGCGCAGCACCAGCGACGGCTGCGCGTCGTCGAGCAGCAGCTGCTGCTCCGCCGGCAGCAGCGCCGGGTTCAGCAGCACGGGAACGATCCCGGTGCGCAGCGCGCCGAGCGCGACCGCGACGTAGGTCGAGGGCGAGCTGCCGGCGATCACGGCGACGCGGTCGCCCGTGCGCAGTCCGCGCGCGCGCAGCGCGCCCGCGGCGCGCCGCTGGACGCGCTCGGCGTCCCCGGACCGGAGCAGCTCGATCGGCATCTGGCGCACGGTAGCAGAAGGTCTTTCGACGCCGACCCCGGCGGACGATAGTGGGAGAGCGGAGGAGGGGGACATGGCGACGACCGGCACGATGCAGGGCATCCCGACGCAGCTCTCGATCGGCGGACGCTTCCGCGACGCGGCGGGTGGCGAGCGGTTCGAGGTCCACGATCCCGCGACCGGCGAGGTGCTGGCCGCGGTCGCGGACGGCACGGTCGCCGACGGCCTCGACGCGGTGGTGACCGCGCACGCGGCACAGTCGGCGTGGGCGGCGCGCGCGCCGCGCGAGCGCGGCGAGATCCTGCGCCGCGTGTTCGAGCTGATGATCCGCGACACCAGCCGCATCGCGGAGCTGATCGTGCGCGAGAACGGCAAGCCGATCGCGGAGGCACGCGGCGAGGTCGCGTACGCCGCCGAGTTCTTCCGCTGGTTCGCGGAGGAGGCGGTACGCAACGCCGGCAGCCTCGCGATCGCGCCGAACGGCGCGAACCGCATCCTGGTCCTGCACCAGCCGATCGGCGTGGCGCTGCTGATCACGCCGTGGAACTTCCCGGCGGCGATGGCGACGCGCAAGATCGCGCCCGCGCTCGCCGCGGGCTGCGCGGTGGTGCTGAAGCCGGCCGAGCAGACGCCGCTCACGCCGCTGCTGCTGCAGGAGATCCTCGCCGAGGCCGGCGTGCCGCCGGGTGTGGTGAACGTCGTCACCACGATGCGCGGCCCGGAGGTCGTGCAGGCGATCCTCGCCGACGCGCGCGTGCGCAAGCTCTCGTTCACCGGCTCGACCGAGGTCGGACGGCTCCTGCTCGCGGAAGCCGCGAAGCGCGTCGTCAAGTGCTCGATGGAGCTCGGCGGCAACGCGCCGTTCCTGGTCTTTGCCGATGCCGATCTCGACGCCGCGGTCGAGGGCGCGATGATCGCGAAGATGCGCCACAACGGCGAGACCTGCACGGCGGCGAACCGCTTCTACGTCGAGGAGCCGGTGGCCGAGGAGTTCGCGCGCCGCCTCGCGCGCGCGATGTCGTCGCTGAAGCTCGGGCACGGGCTCGACCCGCAGACGCAGCTCGGCCCGCTGATCGACGCGGGCACGCGCGACAAGGTGGAGCGTCTGGTCGGCGCCGCGTGCTCGGCGGGAGCGCGTGTCGTGACCGGAGCCGCGCGTCCGGACGGCGCGGGCTTCTTCTACGCGCCGACGGTGCTCGACCGCGTCGCGCCCGATTCGCCGATCCTCGGCGAGGAGATCTTCGGTCCGGTGGCGCCGATCGTGACGTTCCGCGACGAGGGCGAGGTCGTCGCGCAGGCCAACGCGACCGAGCACGGGCTGATGGCGTACGTGTTCACGCGCGATCTGGCGCGCGGGCTGCGCGTCGCGGAGGCGGTCGAGTCCGGCATGGTCGGGCTGAACCGCGGGCTCGTGTCCGATCCGGCGGCGCCCTTCGGCGGCGTCAAGCAGAGCGGCATCGGCCGCGAGGGCGGACACCACGGGCTGCTCGAGTTCTGCGAGACCAAGTACGTCGCGACCGGATGGTGAGGCCCGGCTACGCGCGGCGGTCCCCGCTGCGGCGCATCCTCGGCCGGCTGCTGCGGCTGCTGGTGCTGTTCGTGGCGTGGTCGGTGGGCTCGGTGGTGCTGCTGCGCTTCGTGAATCCGCCGCTGACGCCGCTGATGGTGCTGCGCGTGGCGGAGGGGCTGCTGCACGGAACGTGGGTCGGCGTCGACTACCGCTGGGTCGACCTGGAGAAGGTGAGCCCGAATCTGCTCGCGGCGGTGCTCGCGTCGGAGGACGCGCGCTTCTTCCGTCACCACGGGCTCGACTTCGTCGAGATCGAGCGCGCGCGCGAGTACAACGAACGGCAGCACGGACGCCGCGTCCGCGGTGCGAGCACGATCAGCATGCAGTGCGCCCGCAGCACGTTCCTCTGGACCGGCCGCAACTGGGTGCGCAAGGGCCTCGAGGTGTACTTCACCGGGCTCCTCGAGCTGCTGTGGAGCAAGCGGCGCATCCTCGAGGTCTACGTGAACGTGGTGGAGTGGGGCGACGGTGTCTACGGCGCGCAGGCGGCGGCCGAGCGTGCGTTCCGGGTGCCGGCCGCGAAGGTGACGCCGCAGCAGGCGGCACTGCTGGCCGCGGTGCTGCCGTCGCCGCGGCGCTGGAATGCGGCCAGCCCGACGATCGGTGTACGCGAGCGCGCCGCGCGCATCGCCGCGCGGGCGAAGGAGACCAGCCTGAAGCCGCTCCGCTGAACGAGCGGGGGCGCGGCCGATCTCCCGGGTTCCGACTCGACGCCGCGCGCCGTCTCTGCGAAACACCGACGCAGCAATGATCCGCATCTACGGGAAGCCGCGCTCGCGCACGTTCCGCTGTCTCTGGATGGCCGAGGAGACGGGCGTTCCGTACGAGAACGTCAAGACGGAGTTCGACCGCGGCGAGGCGCGCACGCCCGAGTTCCTGCGGATCAACCCCAACGGCCACGTGCCCGCGCTGGAGGACGGCGACGTGCGGCTCTTCGAGTCGCTGGCGATCAACCTCTACCTCGCGCGTCGCTACGGCGGCGCGCTGTGGCCGCGCGACGTCGCGGACGAGGGGCGCGTGTTCCAGTGGTCGATCTGGGCGATGACCGAGCTCGAGGAGCCGGTCGTGACGGCGCTCGTGCACCGCAAGCACCTTCCGGAGGGCAAGCGCGACCTGCAGCGGGCGGACCGGGCAGAGGAGCGCGCCCGGAAGCCGATCGCGGTGCTGGAGGGCGCGCTCGAGGGGCGCGACTGGCTGGTCGGCGACGGGTTCGGGGTCGCCGACGTGAACGTCGGCTCGGTGCTGTACTGGGCCCCGATGGCCGGCATCGATCTGTCGGCGACGCCGCGGGTCGCCGCGTGGCTGTCGCGCTGCACCGCGCGGCCGGCGTTCGCGCGCGCGCAGGCTGCTTGACGCCGTCCTCGCAGACCGCCGCGAACGCCGCGGCCGACTCGAGCCTGCGCTTCGCGCGCATCGACCAGGTGCGCGGCTTCGCGGCGCTGATCGTCGTGCTGTGCCACCTGTCGGTGTCGGCCTACGTCGGCGCGCCGAACGCGGGCGAGCCGTTCCTGCCGTGGCTCGGGTTCATTCTCGGCTTCGGCTATCTCGGCGTCGCGCTGTTCTTCGTCGTGAGCGGCTTCTGCATCCACTGGCCCGACGCGCGTGCGCGCGCGGAAGGCCGTCTCGCGCCGCCGGACTGGGGCTCGTTCTTCCGCCGCCGCTTCTGGCGGCTCTATCCGCCATACGCGCTGAGCCTCGCGGGCGCGGTCCTGCTTCTCCTGCTCGCGACCGGCACGTGGCCGGCGTCGTTCGGGTCGCTGCTCGCGCAGCTCGCGCTCGTGCACACGCTGCACCAGTCGACGTTCCTCGGCGTCAATCCGCCGTCGTGGACGCTGGCCGTCGAGGCGCAGCTCTACCTCGCGTACCCCGTCGTGTTCGTGCTGATGCGGCGTCGCGGTCCGTGGCGGACGCTCGCGACGATCCTCGCGATCGCGCTGGCGTACCGGGTGCTCATCACCGTCCTGCCGCTGCCCGACTGGTTCGCGGGACCGTCGTGGGAGCTGTTCCTCGGACGCTGGTTCGAGTGGACGGTCGGCGCGCTGCTGGCGGAATGGGCCGCGGGCAACGTTCGCCTGCCGCGCGTGCTCGGCTCGTGGTGGCTCGTGGCGCCGCTCGTGCCGCTCACGATCTACGTCGGCGAGTACCACAACTGGCACTACGGCATCTGGATCCTGCGCGAGCCGGCGTACGGTGCGGCCTTCGGGCTGCTGCTGCTCGCGCTGCTGCAGCTCGCGCGTCCGGTGCGGCCGTCGCGCATCGGGCTCTGGCTCGCCGACGTCGGCGTCTGGTCGTACAGCCTCTACCTCGTGCACCGCCCGATCCAGCTCGCGCTCGAGCCGCTCGCGCGATGGATCGCCGCGAGCCCGTTCGTGATCGCGCACGGCATCCCGACGAGCCTGATGATCTTCGTCGCGTCGACGCCGCTGGTGCTGAAGGCGGGACGCGTCTTCTACCGCTGGTGCGAGGAGCCGTTCCTCGTCAAGGCGCGCGCCATCGGCCGCGCGCCGCGCGCGACCGACGCGCGCGCGGCCTGAGCACGCGCGCGCGTCCGCGCGCACTCACCAGACGCCGGTGTTCGGCATCGACTTCCACGGCTCCTGCGGCGGCAGCGCCGCGCCCTTCTGCAGGAACTCGATCGAGATCTGATCAGGCGAGCGAATGAACGCCATGCGTCCGTCGCGTGGTGGCCGGTTGATCGTCACGCCGGCGTCCATCAGCCGCCGGCAGGTCTCGTAGATGTCGTCGACCTGGTAGGCGAGGTGGCCGAAGTTGCGTCCGCCCGACAAGTTCTCGGGATCCCAGTTGTACGTGAGCTCGACCTGCGCGCTCTCGTCCCCGGGTGCCGCGAGGAAGACCAGCGTGAACTTCCCGGCGGGACTCTCCTGCCGCCCGAGCTCCTTCAGGCCCAGCTTGTTGCAGTAGAAGTCGAGCGACGCGTCGAGGTCGGTGACACGCACCATCGTGTGCAGGTATCGCATGCGCGCCGTGATACCACGCCCGCCGCGCAAAGGGAGCGCACCGCGCGCGTCGCGCGATCAGAGAGAGCGTACGGCGCGCAGCGCGCGGCCGAGCGCCTGTCTGTGCTTGAAGAAGCCGCG
>JAXLXO010000028.1:0-88917 GCA_046327915.1 Binatia bacterium
GCGTCGAACGTGTTCTTCCTCGACAACACCGGCTACTTCGACGCCGCGGCGACGTCGATGCCGCTGCTGCACACGTGGTCGCTCGGCGTCGAGGAGCAGTTCTACCTGGTGTGGCCGCTGCTCCTGCTGCTCGTGTTCCGGCTGTGCCGCGGGCGTACGCCATGGATCGGCGCGGCCTTGCTGGTCGTCGTCGGCGCGAGCTTCGCGTTCAACGTGACGACGGTCCGCACCGACCCGAAGGCCGCCTTCTACCTGCTGCAGTCGCGCGCGTGGGAGCTCGGCGCCGGCGGACTGCTCGCGCTCTGCCCGGCCCTGCCGCGCACACGCGTCACCGGCTGGCTCGCGGAGCTGCTGCCGATCGCAGGCCTCGCGTTGATCGCGCGCGCGGCGACGACTCTGTCGA
Organism: Binatia bacterium; assembly: GCA_046327915.1. Taxonomy (GTDB): domain Bacteria; phylum Desulfobacterota; class Binatia; order UBA12015; family UBA12015; genus VGTK01. The sequence continues at coordinate 404 of JAXLXO010000028.1, forward strand.
GCGATCTGCCGTATCCCGGCTGGAACGGACTCCTTCCCGTCGCCGGCGCGATGCTGATCGTGCACGAGAGCGGACGTCGCACGCTCGCGCGGCGGCTCCTGTCGCTGCGTCCGCTCGTCTTCGTCGGACGCATCTCCTACTCGCTCTACCTGCTCAACTGGCCGCTGATCGTCTTCTGGCGCCTCTACACCAACGGGGTGAAGCTCACCTCGACGGCGTCGGCCGGTCTCACCGCGGCGTCGCTGGTGCTGGCCGCAATGTCCTGGCGCTGGATCGAGCAACCGTTCCGGCGGCCCGGCTTGCCTCGCCGGGCGGTGTTCACGCGTGCGGCGCTCGCGGCGGGCTGCGTCGCGATCGCCGCGTGGGTGGTCGTCGCGACCGACGGCGTCGCGAGCCGCCTCCCGGAGAACGTCCGCGAGCTGGGCGATCTCACCACGATGTGGAAGTGGTCGTGTCCGCCCGATCCGCCGACCGGGCTGCCGGCCGTGTGGAGGTTTCCCGGAACGGCCACGCCGTGCGTCGTCGGAGCGCCGTGGGACACTGCGCGCACGCGCGCGGTGCTGTGGGGCGACAGCTTCGCCGAGCACGTGCTGCCGCTGCTCGACCTCGCGGGGCGCGACACCGGGACGTCGATCGCCCTGGTCGTCCCCTGCCCCGCGGTCTTCGACGACGCGTACCTGCGGCGAGACTGGCCGGAGCAGCCGGCCTTCAACGCGCAGTGCGCCGTCAAGCGCAAGGCGACGCTCGAGTACCTCGCCGCGCGCCACGACGTGCAGCTCGTGATCCTGTCGAGCGCGTGGGCGTCGCTGGTCGACCTGGTGCAGCGCGACGGCGGGCCGCGGCTCCCGCGCGCCGGGGGCACTGCCGCGATGGGCGAGGCGCTCGACCGCCTCGTGAAGGACGTAGCGGCGCCGGGGCGCCGCGTGATCCTCTTCGGCGACACTCCGCGCGTCGGGCTTCCGGACCCGGCCGCGTGCGCCGTGGCGCGAGTGTCGCCGCTGCTGCGCGACTGCCCGCCGGATCTCGGCGTGGTCGCGTGGAAGAACCTGACGGTGATGGTGAAGCCGACGCACGACATGCTGGCCGACGTCGCCGCGCGGTCCGAGAACGTGGCGGTGTACCTGCCCGAAGAGCACATCTGTCGCGACGGACGCTGCGACGTCGAGATCGGCGGCGCGTTCCTGTACCGCGACGGCGCCCACCTGCGGCGCAACTTCACACCAGAGGCATTGCGCGCCGTCGTCGACCGGCTGCAGCTCGTCGAGCTGCTGCGTGCGCCGGACGCGGCGGCGAGCGCCGCGCCTGCTGCGACGCGCTGAGCGTCAGCGCCCGGCGGAGACAGTCGCGGCCGCGGCCTGCGCCGCACGCCCGACGCCGCGCCTGCGCGACGACGCGCGCTCCGCCTCGCCGATGATCTCGGACAGCATGTCGTGCAGTCCGACGCGCGGCTCGTAGCCGATGAGCGCACGGATCTTCGCGATGTCCGGCACGCGGCGCGGCATGTCCTCGAAGCCCGCCTCGTAGGCCTCGTCGTACGGAATGGTGACGATGGGCGACGCGCTCGACGTCATCGTGCGGATGCGCTCGGCGAGCGCACGGATCGTGATCTCCTCGCCGTTGCCGACGTTGAAGACCGCGCCGACCGCATCGGGATGCTCGACCAGTCCGAGCAGCGCGCGCACGACGTCGCCGACGTACGTGAAGCTGCGCGACTGCGTGCCGTCGCCGTAGACCGTGATCGGCTCGCCCGCGAGCGCCTGCGCGACGAAGCGCGGCACGACCATGCCGTAGCGTCCGGTCTGGCGCGGCCCGATCGTGTTGAAGAAGCGCACGATGACCACCGGGACGTGCTTCTCGGCGTGGTAGGCGAGCGCCAGGAACTCGTCGAGCATCTTGCTGCACGCGTACGCCCAGCGGTGCTTGCTGGTCGGGCCGAGCACGAGGTCGGCGTCCTCGCGGAACGGGACGTCGGCGCTCTTGCCGTAGACCTCGGACGTCGACGCGATGACGACCTTGCGGCCCTTCTTCGCGGCGTTGCGCAGCACCACCTCGGTGCCGCCGACGTTGGTCTCGATGGTGCGCGTCGGCTCCTCGATGATGAGCCGCACGCCGACCGCCGCCGCGAGGTGGAAGACGACGTCGCAGCGGTCGATCATCTCGGCGAGCAGCGGCTCGTTCATCACCGAGTCGATCACGTAGCGGAAGCCGGGCGCGCCCTTGAGGTGCTCGATGTTGTCGATCGAGCCCGTCGAGAGGTCGTCGAGGATCGCGACCTCGTCACCCCGGGCGAGGAGCGCCTCGGCGAGGTGCGACCCGATGAAACCAGCGCCCCCCGTGATCAACGTACGCATCCCCGACCTCCCGCATGGTGCAGACGAAACGTGTGCATGACACCGCCGCACGTTTCCCCTCGCTTGAGTCCCACGCGGGCGCGCGGATTGCAACACGGGTCCGGCGAATTTCGTCCGCGCCGGAAGGCACGCCGCGCTACTCGCGCTTCAGGGAACGCCTGAGCGCCTGCGTCCAGCGCCAGCTGCGCGAGCCGAAGATCTGCGACAGCAGGCGGTCGCGGTGCTTCACCTTCTCCGCGAGCTCGTGGCACTCGGCCTCGGCGTCCTGGAGACGCCGCTCGAGACGCCGGATGTCGGCGAGCAGCCGCTGGCGCAGCTCGTCCGCGAGCCGGGCCGCGGCGCGCGCCTCGTCGAGCTGCGCGCTGGTCCGGCCGAGAGCCTCGGCGAGCGACGCCGGATCCGTTCCCCCCTCGGCCACGCTCCCGTGAACCGCGCCGCCGCCGTGCTGTCAAGGCGGCGCGGCGCATGACCATCCTGCACGGTCGCGCGAGTCCGGACGGGCGGCCGTGCACGGTTGGCGAGCCTTCGCGAACGTGCGAGAGAACGCGGCCGGAGCGATGAGCGAAGACCGCACGCCAGCGTCACCCTCGAGCGATCCCGCCGTCGCGGCGGACGGCGCGGCGCCGCTCGCCAGGCCGCCGGACGCCGCAGCAGCCCCGCCTCTCGCGCGCATCGTCGCCGCCACCGCGCACGCGTCCGGCGAAGCGTTCGTGGACGCGTTGCCGGAGGTGATCGCGACCACGCTCGGCGTCCGGCACGCGATGCTCGCCGTGCGCGATCCGGACGATGCGTCCAGCGTGCGCACCGTCGCCGGCTGGTCCGATGGGCGCGCACTCGACGAACGCACGTGGCGCGTCGCGGGCACGCCGCTCGCCGACGTGCTCGACGCCAGCGCGACGTGTCGCGTCGACGGCGCCGCCGCAGGGCTCGCGGACGTGGCGCGAGACGCCGGGCTCGATCGTGTCGACGGTCTGCTCGCAGTGCCGCTGCGCGCACACGACGGCACGACGTCCGGCGTTCTAGCCGTACTGCACGACGCCGCCCTCCCGGCGGCCTCGGCGGCGTGGCCGCATGTGCTCGAGGTCGTCGCCGCGCGTGCCGTCGCGGAGATCGAGCGCGCCGACGTGGAGCGCCGGCTGCGCGACGCGGAGTCGTTCCGCGGACTCTTCGAGGAGGCGCCGATCGCCTACGTGTACGAGGAGACCAGCACGCGCTTCGTCAGCGCGAACCGCGCGTTCATGGATCTGCTCGGGCTCACGCCGGAGGAGGTTCCGCAGACGTACGGATTGTCGCTCGTCGCGCCGGAGCGCGACACGCAGGAGCGCGTGCACGAGTCGCTCGCGGCGGAGCAGAGCGGACACGAGCGCGGCGCGATCGAGATCGAGCTGCGCCGCAAGGACGACGGACGTCCCGTGTTCGTGCAGCGCTGGTCGCGTCCCGAGCCCGACGGCCGCCACACGCGCACGATGATCATCGACATCACCGCGCGCGTCCTCGCAGAGCGCGAGAGAGCGCGCCTCCAGCAGCAGAACACGTATCTCCGCGAGGAGATCGAGGCGGGACACCACGCGAGCGAGATCGTCGGCACGTCGGCGGCGATCGGGAAGGTTCTGGACCAGGTGCGCCAGGTCGCGGCGACCGACGCGACGGTGCTGCTGCTCGGCGAGACCGGAACCGGGAAGGAGCTGCTCGCGCGCGCCGTGCACGCGGCGTCGCCGCGCAAGGCGCGGCCGCTGATCAAGGTGAACTGCGCGGCGCTGCCGACCGGACTCGTCGAGAGCGAGCTCTTCGGGCACGAGCGCGGCGCCTTCACCGGCGCGACCGAGAAGCGCATCGGCCGCTTCGCGCTCGCCGACGGCGGCACCATCTTTCTCGACGAGATCGGCGAGCTGGCGCCCGAGACGCAGGCGAAGCTGCTGCGCGTCCTGCAGGAGCGCACGTTCGAGGCGGTCGGCTCGGCGAAGACGCAGCGCGTGGACGTGCGCGTGATCGCGGCGACCAATCGCGACCTGCAGCAGGCGGTCGCCGACGGCGCGTTCCGCGCCGACCTCTTCTATCGCCTCAACGTCTTCCCGATCACCGTCCCGTCGCTCGCCGAGCGGCGCGAGGACGTCCCGCTGCTCGTGCACTACTTCGTCGCGCGCTACGCGGCGAAGACCGGACGGCAGGTGACGTCGGTCGACCCGCGCACGATGGAGCGCCTCGCGAGCTACGCGTGGCCGGGCAACATCCGCGAGCTCGAGAACGTCGTCGAGCGCGCGGTGATCCTGTCGCGCGGGCCGGTGCTCGAGGTAGATCCGGAGATGCTGCCCGGCAGCGGCGCCGCGTCGAACTCACGCGCGGCCGACGCGGGTGCGGCAGCGAGCGGGGCGCCGGTCGCGGCCGCCGCGGGACGGACTCTCGCCGACAAGCAGCGCAGCCACATCCTCGAGGTCCTGCGCGCGACCGACTGGGTGATCGACGGCGAGAACGGCGCCGCGAAGCAGCTCGGGCTGCAGCCGAGCACGCTGCGCGGACGCATGAAGAAGCTCGGCATCACGCGCGCGCGCTGACCACCGCCACGAACGCGCGTCAGGCTACGGTGCGTGACCGGCGGCCGACGCGGATCGCAGCTCGGCGTAGAGCGTCTCGGGAGCGACGTCTGCGCCGTTCGGCCACGAGACCGTGCCACCGTCGAGAAGGAATCGCGCAAAGCAGGCCGGATCGCGCAGCGGAGCGAACACCGCGCCGACCAACCAGCGCGAGAAATCCACCACCCCGCTCGATCCATCGTCGAACGTCAGGTGAATGCGATGCGCGCCGCGGTACTCGGCCCGCACGACCGTCGGCAGAAAGCCCATGCTCGATCCTCAGCCCAGCGGGTCGATCCGCTCGGGCGGTTCACCTTTCCGGAGGCTCGACCAATTCCTACGCAGCTCGGTTTGATGAAGTCCAGCCCATCGCCGAATGAGACGAAGCGCTATCGGCGAGTCGAGGCCCCCCGCAAGGACCGTCCCGTCCAGACCGATCGCCGCGCGAACGTGCGCAGCCGCTTGAATGCTTGTGCGCGGAGACATGGCGGCACGGATCAGCCGCACCCCGTGACCGCCGCGACGAACGCGCGTGCGAGCTTCTTGAGCTCGCGCTTCGACGCGCCCGCGCGCGCGCGCAGCGACAGCGCGAGCATGCCGCTCGTGACGAGCTGCGCCTGCGTGCGCAGGTCCGTGTCGCGTGGCAGCTCGCCCTGCTCCACCGCGCGCGCGAGGCGCTGGCGTACCGCGTCGTCGATGCCGGCGAGCGCACCGGCGAGAAGCTCGCGCGCGGCGGGCGTCGTCTCCGCCTCCGCCGGCAGCGTGCACGCGACGATGCAGCCGAGCGGGCCGTGCGATCCGGTGACGACGCCCGTCACCGACGCGTAGAAGCCGTCGAGGTCCTCGGCGAGCGTGCCGCCGCGGTGCAGCGGCTCGAGGTAGGTGCGTCCGACCGTCTGCACGTAGCGCTCGACCGCCGCCGCGTAGAGCGCGTCCTTGTTGCCGAACGCGGCGTAGATGCTGGGCCTGTTCATGCCCATCGCCGACGCGAGGTCGTCGAGCGACGTGCCGGCGAAGCCCTTCGACCAGAACGTCGTCAGCGCCGCGTCGAGCGCGGCCGCGTGCTCGTACTTGCGCGGACGTCCGCGCCGCGCGGGAGGAGATGCGATTGACATGGCTCGCCGATTATCTTACCGAACGGTACAAATTAACCAACCCCCGACCCGGAGGAATGATGGAGCTGTTCTACTCGCCGTTCGCCTGCTCGCTCGCGAGCCACATCACGCTGCGCGAAGCGGGACTCGACGTCGGCCTCGTGCCGGTCACGCTGTCGACGAAGAAGACCGCCGACGGCCGTGACTACTTCACGGTCAATCGCAAGGGCCAGGTACCGGCGCTGAAGCTCGACGACGGCGCCGTGCTCACGGAGAACACCGCCGTGATCCAGTACCTCGCGGACCTGAAGCCCGCGGCCGGCCTGCTTCCCGCGGTCGGCTCGCCGGACCGCTACCGCGTCCTCGAGTGGATGAGCTTCGTCTCCACCGAGATCCACAAGGCGTGCTTCGGCGTCATGTTCAACCCGGCCACGCCGCCCGAGGCGAAGGCGTTCGCACGCGAAACGCTCCCGACGAAGCTCGAGTATGCGGCCGCCGAGATCGGCGATCGCGAGTTCCTCGTCGGCGGGCGCTTCACGGTGGCCGACGCCTACCTCACCTGGGCGCTGAACCTCGCGACGCTCGCGAAGTTCGATCTGCCGCCCGCGCTGCAACGCTATCTGGACCGCATGAAGGCGCGTCCCGCCGTCCGCACCGCGCTGGAGGTGGAAGGCGCCGCGGCGGCGCAGGCCGGCTGAGCGGCGGGCGCGCGTCAAGTCACGATCCGGTACGTGACCGAGCCGGTCGCGATCGCGCGGCCGGACTCGGCTCCGTACACCGTGACGGCGTTGAGGAAGCTCTCGTCCGCGCGCGACAGCGTGCGCGCGTGCGCGACCACGCCCTCGCCGCGCGGCGCGGCCGCGTGGAAGCTCGCATGGATGGCGGGCGTGGACGCCTTGTAGCGCAGGTCCACGCCCGTCACCGACCACGACGCCATCGCGCCGGCGGTGTCGAGCAGTGCCGCGACCGCGCCTTCGTGCACCGCGCCGTGCTCGTCCGCGTTCGCATCGCGCAGCGGCATCTCGACGATGCATCGTCCACCGTGCATCAGCGTGATGCGCATGCCGCGCGCCGCCATGAACGGCCCCTTCTCGATCACGCGGGCGAGCTTCGGCACCTCACCCGGCACGAGGTCGGACGGCGGCACGTCGTCGAGCGCACGATCGGCGGGCGCCGGGGCAGCGACACGGTGCGTGACGAGACCACGCGCGAGCTCCTTGCCTCCGACGTCGCGCACCGCGACCTCGACGAACGCGAGCTCCTTGCCGCGCCGCAGGAGGCGCCCTTCCGCCACCACGTCGGTACCGATCGCAGCCGCGAGGTAGCTGACGGTCAGATCCAGCGCGCGTGCCTCGAGCGCCGGATCCGGCTCGACGCCGCGCGCGAGCAGCGCCGCCGCGGCGTCGATCGCCGATGCGTAGACGCCGCCGTGCAGCGCGTTGCCGGGATTCGCGTTGCTCTCGGCGAACGGGATGCGGAGCCGCACGGACTGCGCGTCGAGCGCCTCGACGACCATGCCGAGGTGCGCGTGATAGGGAACCGCCGCGAAGCGCGCGGCGGCAGACGTCTCGTTCATGCGGACCTCGACAGCGACGGCACGAGACACGAGTGGATGCTCTGCTCGCCGGGAATCTCGCCGTTGAGGAGGCGGATCGCGTGCTCCGCGTCCTCGAGCGGAAAGTCGTGCGTGTGCATGCGCGCGACCGGAATGCGTCCCGACTCGATCAGGCGGATCGCGGCGCGGTACGACGGCGACGTCACGCCGAACGCGCCGATCACGCGCAGCTCCTTGACGACGATCAGGTCGCTCAGGAAGTCCGGCACCGGCTTGAAGCCCTTGACGCCGGCGAGCACGACGCGCGCGCCGAACCCCGCGTAGTGCAGCGCCTCCGCGACCGGCACGGCGGAATTCGACGACACCTCGACCACGACGTCGGCGCCACGGCCGCTCGTGATCTCCTTGACGCGGCGGCGCGCGTCCTCGTTCTCGACGTCGATCACGTGGTCCCCGCCGAGCTCGCGCGCGAGCGCGAGCTTCTGCGCGTCGCGTGCGAGTCCGGTGACGATGATCGTGTCCGCGCCGGCGGCGCGCGCGGCGACGACGCTCGCGAGCCCGCGCTGTCCCGGGCCGAGGATCAGCACCGTGTCGCCGGGTCCGGTGTCGGGCAGCTCGACTGCCCAGCGGAAGCCGGCGCCGAGCGGATTGAACAGCACCGCGGTGCTCGCCGGGATGTCGCTGCGCACCTTGTGCACCAGCGCGTGCGGGTCGAGCCACAGGTAGTCGGCGTACGCGCCCCACAGTCCGGGCGGCGTGTCGATCGGCACGTACGAGTACCCGAACATCCCGCCGCGGCCGCGGCACACCTGGTAGCGCCCGCCGATGCACGCGGCGCAGTGGCCGCACGGGATCAGGACTTCCACCGCGACGCGGTCGCCGACGTCCACGCCCCAGCGCTTCGCGGCACGGTCGCCGATGCGCTCGATCACGCCCAGCGGCTCGTGCCCCGGGATCACCGGATACTTCGCCGGGATCGTGCCGTCGTACTGCTCGGCGTCGCTGCCGCAGATGCCGCACGCCTCGACGCGCAGCAGCGCGCTGTCCGCGTCGATCTCGGGGATCGGCAGCTCGCGCATCTCGAGACGGCGCGGAGCGGTCTGCACGATCACGCGGCTCTTGCGGGGCATCGCGTCCGACGGTCTCGCGCAGCCCCGGCCGGGTGTCAACGCACGCATCCGCCAGGGGTCCCGTTCCGTAGACCCGAGGGTGACGGCGCAGCAGCTAACGACACCGCGCTACGGCGCCGACATCTCAGGAACGGTGGAAGACCTCCAGGCGCTCGTGGTGCGTGCCGTCGCGGCGATCGCGGCGGCGCTGCTGTTCGAGTGGGTGCTGCGGCGCCTCGGACGCCGCCTGCCCCTCGTCCTGACGCGGCGCTTCGTGTCGTCCGGCGCGAGCCACCCCGATCCGTCGATCCGCCGCGTGGTCGGGATCGCGATCCTGCCGGTCGAGGTCGCGCTGTGGCTCGGCGTCGCGTGGTACGTGACCGAGCGTCTGCCCGCGCTGCACGAGGCGCGCGACATGACGGTGCGCGGCGTGGCGATGGCGTTCACGATGCCGCTGTTCACGATGGGCGAACGCGGCTACGCGCTGCGCGATCTGGTCGCGCTGCCCGCGGTGCTCGCCGTGGCGTGGGGCGTGGTGAGCGCGCTCACGCGGTTCGTCGAGAGCCGTCTGCTCGGTGCCGGCACGAGCGACCACGCCGGCCGCGAGACCATCGGCATGCTGCTGCGCTACGCGCTCATGCTGCTGGTCACCCTGATCGTGCTGCAGGCGTGGGGCATCGACGTGCGCACGCTCGCGATCGCCGGCAGCGTGCTCGGCGTCGGCATCGGCTTCGGGCTGCAGAACCTCGCCAACAACTTCGTCAGCGGGATCGTCATCAGCCTCGAGCGTCCGATCAAGCCGGGCGACTACGTGCGCGTCGGCGAGTTCCAGGGAACGGTGCAGCGGATCGGCGCGCGCAGCACCGAGATCGTCACCAACGAGCGCGTCTCGATCCTCGTTCCGAACTCGAAGCTGCTCGAGCAGGAGGTCGTGAGCTGGACGCACGGCGATCCCACGTGCCGCATCACCGTCAAGGTGAGCGCCGCGAACGGCTGCGACGTGGCGCTCGTGCGCCGCGTCCTGCTCGACGCCGCGCGCAGCGAGCCGGCGGTGCTTCCCGATCCGCAGCCCGACGTCGACCTCGCCGGCTTCGGCGAGAACGGGCTCGACTTCGACCTCAAGGTCTGGATTCGCGAGCCACGGCGGCAGCGCGACATCGCCGCCGACCTGAACGACCGCATCGACGCCGCGTTCCGGCGCAGCGGCATCGACATGCCGTCGCCGCAGCGCGACCTGCGGCTCGGATCGCCCGAGCTCGTCGAGCTCGTCGCGGCATTGACGCAGCGCCACTTCTCCGCGGACGAGATCGCGGCCGCGCGCCGCGGAATCGCCGACGCCCGCGCCGCCGCGTGCGCTGCCGCTGCCGCACCGCGTCTCGACGCGAGCGACGATCCGGCATGGAGCGACGAGGCGCTCGCCGGGCTCGTGGAGCGCATGCGCGGTCCTTCCGGCGTGCCGATCGGGGACCGGCGCCACCGGCTGCGGGCCTATCCGCGCTGCTTCGTCGGCTCGGACGCGGTCGCCTGGCTCGTCCGCAACGAGGGCCTGCGCCGCGACCAGGCGGTCGCGATCGGCGAGCTCCTCGTCGAGCGGAACCTGCTGCACCACGTGCTCGACGAGCACACCTTCCACGACGACGCGCTGTTCTACCGCTTCCGCGCCGACGACTGACGGTCGCTCCCTGCAAATCGGGGGGCCGATTGTTGCCTATGCTGGTCCGACCCCTCCCAAATGGGTTGACCGGATCTCTTCATCTTTCCTAGAACGTTCGCCGATGCAGCTGCCGCCCGGGCCTCCTGGCCTCGGGGTGTCCCGCATTTCGGCGGACACCACGAGCCCCGAAGGCCAGGGCCCCAACCTCTCTCCCAGGAGGGCTTGAGCATGATGAAGAGGTTTCTGAGCACCACCCTCACCCTGGCCGTGGCGCTGTCCGCGACGGTCGCCCTTGCCGGCACGTACGTGACCGGTCCCCTTCCGTCGGAGTTCGGTGGCGGCTACATCCCCACCAACCCGGCGATCCTGAAGAACGTGCAGAAGGCGTCGGCGGAAGGCGCGAAGCTCTCGGCCTCGATCGAGAAGTGCTACTCGAAGGGCGCCGCGAACTACTCGAAGAACAAGCCGACGGGCGTGAGCACCTGCCTCAACGATCCGGCCAAGGGCGTTCTGCCGAAGTACAACGCGAAGATCGCCGGCATCGCGGCGAAGGCGCCGGGCCTGCCGCCCTGCACCAACCCGAACGGTGGCACGCTGATCGCGGGCCTCGTGAAGGGCTTCAACGCGTCGGTGTACTGCCAGTCGCCGAGCGGTGCGTTCGTCGACGGCTCGTCGACCCTCTGATCGACTCCTGAACGGGAGACGGACCGGTGACGACCGGTCCGGCACGAAGGGCCCCGACCGCAAGGTCGGGGCCCTTTTCGTTGCTGCGGACCTCAGGCGGCGATGGTCTCGCGCTGCAGTGCGCGGCGCTCCGCCGAGGCTCCGGCCACCGCGCGCAATGGCCGCTCCGCGGCGCGCTCGCGCTCGAGCAGGGTGCGCAGTGCCTGGCGCGCACGGTGCAGACGGATCTTGACGGCGTTCGGCGTCACGCCGAGCTGCTCCGCGACCTCGCCGGTGTCGCGATCCTCGATGTCGCGCAGCACGAGAACCACGCGATACGCATCCGGCAGTCGCGCGATGCAGCGCTGCACCAGCTCGCGCGTCTGGCGTGACGCGACCAGCACCTCGGGCGATCCCGGCTGCTGCGCCATGCCGCTGCTCCACGCGCCGTTCTCGTCGAAGCACGGCAGCAGATCGTCGATCGGCTCCTCGGGACGACGGCGGCGGCTGCGCAGCTTCATCAGCGCCGCGTTCACGACGATGCGATGCAGCCACGTCGATAGGCGCGACGCGCCGTCGAAGCCCGCGATGCCGCGATAGGCGGAGACGAACGCCTCCTGCACCGCGTCGCGCGCATCGTCCTCGCTGGCGAGGATGCGGCGCGCCGCGGCGAGCATCGGACCGCTCTGCCTCCGGACGACGACCTCGAACGCGGCCGCATCGCCCGCGCGCAGCGCGGCGACCAGCCGCGACTCCTCGGGGTCCAGTGCCGCCGCCGTCTCGCCACGCACCGCGGGCGTGCCGCGCAGCAGCGTCGCGAGGAAGTCGGAGCAGCCGGTGAGCAGGCACCCCGAGCGCTCGAGCTCGCGCAGCAGGTCGGCCCCGGCGGCGTCGGCGAACGCGACGCCGGCCAGGTGCAGCACGACGGGGCGCGGCTGGGCGAGCGCCGCCGCGCAGGTGGTGCGCAGGTCGCGGGCGGTGTCCTCGGTGATCCGTCCTTCGAGGCGGAGCACCATCATCGCGTCGGAATCGGCGGCGGGCGTGATCTTGAGCGTCATGGCATCCCGCCCTGCGCAACGGGCGTGCCTCGCCCACGGCCCGTGCCACGCAGTACAAATTCCCAACGAAATCAGTGTGTTTCGCCAAGGGCACGGGCGCGGTCACGGCGCCGCCGCGACCCGTCGCGACCTCGCGCCACGCGATTTCGCGGATCCGCGACGGCCGGGAGCGCGGCGACGTGCGCTGCCCGTGAAACCGGCACCCCGGGCATCGCATCGGAGCGGCAGATGGAACCGACGACCTGCCGCGAGGTGATCGACTTCCTCGCCGACTACGTGAACGGCGAGCTGCCGCCCCGGGTGCGCGCACACTTCGAGTCCCACCTGCTGCAGTGCCCGACCTGCGCCGCGTACGTGCGGTCGTACGACGAGGCGCTGCGGCTCGCGCGCGGCAGCGGCGGCGTCCTCGAGCAGCAGCTGCTGCCCGAGGACGTCCCGGAGGAGCTGGTGGCGGCGATCCTCGCGAGCGCGGCTCGCGTCAGATCGCCGCGCTGAGTCCGAGCGTCGAGCTCAGTCGGCCTCGTCGGCGACGCTGACCTCGATGTCCCAGGTGTTCGCGAGCCACTCGAGCAGCTCCGACTCGCCCTGCGCCATGGTGTCCGACAGCGCGACCTCGAGCGCCGCGCCGTAGATCAGCTCGCGCGCCTCGGGGCGTCCGACGCCCTTCAGGAACTCGCGCAGCGCCGCCTCGTCGGCGAAGCGGTCGTCCGCCTCCTCGGCGACCTTCCGGTAGTGCGCCGCGCCGAGCGCCTTGACGATCTCGGCGATGCTCTCCGACTCCTCCTCGGTGACCTGGTGGTTCGACTCGCCGATGAACTGCACGAGGCCCAGCAGCGCGAGCTGCTCGTCGTGATCGAGATCCCGAAGCTCCATGATTCCCTCTCTCCTTCTGCGGTGCGCGGCGTCAGCGCGTGAACGCCTGCAGCTCCGTCGTCACGCGGGCGCGGTCCTCGTCGCCGCCGTCCTTCAGCTTGAACGTCTCGGTGACCACCGACTTCACCACCCCGACGTCCTTCGCGTACCAGGTCTCCTCGTCGAGCGAGAACGTTCCGCTGACGGGATCGAACGTCTCGCCGTCCTTCTCGTCCGCGTCGTCGCCGTCGAGGAAGTCGTTGCGGATCTCGGCGCTGCCGGTGACGTGGACCTTGACGCAGTCCTTGAACTCCCCGGCCGGCGTGCGGACGGTGTCGGTCGTGCTGGCCACCGTCGACTCGATCGGGACGACGGTGTCGGCGACGTCGAGGAACGTCGGCGCCGCCTCGCCCTTCCACGAGCGTCCGGCCTCGAGCGGGAACTCGAGGAAGTAGTCGCGGTCGCGGTCGAGCGACGGTGCCGCCTCGTCCGGCGACTGGGTCGCGTGGCGGAAGATGCCGCGCTCGTCGATGCCCACGAACAGGAAGTGCTCGCGGCCGTCGATCTCGATGCGCTCGCGGGTGACCTTCGTCCCGCCCACGTCCTCCGGTCCGACCACCGCCACGGTCAGCTTGATCGGCTCCATGCCCTCGCCTTGCGGCGTGAGCGTGTAGGCCCACGTGCGCCCCTTGGCGAGCGGGAACCAGGCGTCGTCGGGCTGCTTGCGCGTACAGGCAAGCGCCGCCGCCAGCGCGACCGCGACCGTGATTCCCTTGACGACACCGGATCTCATTCTTCCTCCGCCCGCCTCGCCGGGAAACGGCTCGGCTCGGCTCCGGTTCCTTAATCGACGACGGGCGGATTGCGAGTCGGCCCGGTGCTGGCGCGGGCCGGGCGGACGCTGCAGGATGCCGGCATCGGGATGCGGGAGGTCGGGTGAAGCTCGTCATCGGCAACTGGAACTACTCGTCGTGGTCGCTGCGTCCGTGGCTGCTGCTCGAGCACTTCGGGATCGCCCACGAGGTGGTCCGGGTCTCCCTGTACCGGCCCGAATCGCGGGCGGAGATCCTGAAGTACTCGCCGTCCGGCCACGTCCCGGTGCTGATCGACGGCGGCGTGACGGTCTGGGACTCGCTCGCCATCTGCGAATACGTCGCGGAGCTGCCCGAAGCGCGCGGTGCGTGGCCCGCCGATCGCGCGCGGCGCGCGCAGGCGCGCAGCGTCGCGGCCGAGATGCACTCCGGCTTCGGCGCGCTGCGCAACACCATGCACATGAACGTCCGCGCGCGCGACCGACGGGTGCCGGTCACGCCGGAGGTCGCAGACGACATCGCGCGCATCCGGGCGATCTGGCGCACGTGCCGGGTAGCGGCGGCGAGCGACGGTCCGTGGCTCTTCGGCGGCTTCACGATCGCCGACGCGATGTTCGGTCCGGTCGCGTTCCGCTTCCGCACCTACGGCGTCGCCTGCGACGGCGCCGCCGGCGAGTACCTCGACACGCTGCTCGCGCACCCTGCGATGCAGCGCTGGTCCGCCGCGTCGGAGGCCGAGAGCGAAGTGATCGAGAGCAGCGAAGTGGGGAGGTGAGGCGGTGCGGCGCGCGATCGTTCTGAAGCACGCGGAGGTCGAAGGGCCGGCACGGGTCGGCGAGCTGCTCGAGAATCTCGGCTACACGCTCGACGTTCGTGCGACCTTCCGCGGCGACGCGGTGCCCGTGGCGCTCGACGACGGCGACGTGCTGGTCGTCATGGGCGGACCGATGGGCGTCGCCGATCGCGGCAACCCGGAGACCGCGTATCTGCAGCAGGAGATCGACCTGATCCGCAGCCGCATCGCGATCGACGCGCCGGTGCTCGGCATCTGCCTCGGCGCGCAGCTGCTCGCGTACGCCGGCGGCGCCGACGTCAAGCAGATGCGCGCGGCCGACGGCACACGCGTGTACGAGGTCGGCTGGGGGCCGATCACGCTCGATCCGCGCGCCGGCGGACAGATCCTCGCCGGCGTGCCGGCAGAGATCGTCGTGCTGCACTGGCACGGCGACACCTTCGACGTGCCGCCCGGTGCGACGCCGCTCGCGTCGAGCAGCGTCTGCCCGAACCAGGGCTTCCGCCTCGGACGCCACGCCTTCGGGCTGCAGTTCCACTGCGAGGTCGGTCGCCACGACGTCGCGGAGTTCCTGCGCACCGACGCGGACTACGTCGTGCAGGCGAACGGCCCGGACGGCGTCGCGCGCATCGAGGACGACACCGAACGCTTCTTCACCGAGTCGCGGCACGTCGGCGACGTGCTGCTGCGCAACGTCCTGCGCGCGATGACCGAGGACTGAGAGGAAAGACGATGCTCGTCGTGGCCGGAACGATCACCCTCGACCCCGCGCAGCGCGCGGCGGCGGAAGCCGCCTTCGACCGCATGCGCGAGGCGACGTCGAAAGAAGCGGGCTGCCTCGCCTATCAGGCGTACCACGACCGCAAGGACCCGGGCACGGTGTTCCTCTTCGAGCGCTGGCGCTCGCAGGCAGACCTCGACGCGCACTTCGCGACGCCGCACATGGCGGAGTTCGGTGCCGCGATCGCGGGGCTCGGCGTCACCTCGATGGAGGTGCGGAAGTACGTCGTGTCGAGCGAGGGACCGGTGCCCTGAGCATCCCCTTTGATTGACGGCGGCCGCGATGCTCAGCGCGGCGCGTGCAGGACGCGCTCGCCGCGCAGGAAGTCGAGGTGCACCCCGAAGCCCTCCGCCGCGACGTCGATCGTGGTCGCTTCCGACGCCGCCTGCGCGAACGGATTGTCGTAGCGAGGGAAGCCGTCGAGGGGCTGCTCGACACCGCGCACCACCAGCGGAGAGCGCCAGCCGAAGCTCATGCGTCCGCGGCTCGGCGACTCGTACACGACGTCGACGCCGTCCGAGGTGCCGTCGTCGCGCTCCGGTCCGAGCGGCGTCACCCGCACGGGCGCCGCCGCGATCGCCGCGCGGAAATCGGCGAAGCTGCCAGATTCGGCGGCGCGCCCGCACTCCACGATCCACACGTTGTCGGCACCACCGTCCGCGATGAGGTCGAACGGCTTCTGCATGCCGTCGGTCGCGTACACCGCGGGGTCGTAGGCGAGCCAGCGCGTCGGCCGCCACGACCACAGCGCCACGTAGCCGTCGCGCAGGCGACCGAAGGTCCAGCCGTTCTCCTGCACCACCTCGTCGAAGCGGTCCTGCGGAAAGTACGCGTGCGTGTACGGCTCCCAGCGGAAGTAATCGAAGGGCGCGGGGTTCCGCATCGGCCACTGCGGCGCGTAGAGGAAGATGCCGACGTTCTCGTGCTGCGCCGCGCGCGGCACCGACGCCTCTCCCGTCCAGTAGCCGCCCTGCTCTTCGTCGAAGCCCCAGTCCTGCGACGCGATGATCGGCCGGAACGGGTGGTTGGTGAACACCAGTGCCTGCGGGTCGAGGGTCGCCTGCCAGGTGTGGATCTGCGCCGCGAACGAGCCGGGCCTGTAGTCGACCGCGCTCGACAGCATGTAGTCGGGCGTCCGGTGCGTGACGGTGCTCACCTGCTGAAGGAGCCCGAAGCCGAGGTAGCGGTGGCTGCCGACCGCGAGCTGCTGCGCGAGCGGCGGGTTCGCGACCAGCACGCGCAGGTCGGCGAACGGCGCGAAGTTCGTCGTGTCCCAGAGGTCGTACTGCTCCATCGACGCGAGCGTCAGCGGCACCACCGGCCAGGTCGTCAGCGCGCCGATCCCCCACCACACGGTGAGGTCCGCGGGGTCGTCGAACGACAGGCCGGCGGGCGCGACCGGGCTCGCCTCGACCGGACCGTCTTCGTCGATCGCGATGCCCATGCGTTCACGATCGGTGAACGGGATCGTGCTGCGCGCGACGCGCAGGATCGCCTCCGGCATGCGATAGCGCCGCGCACGCGCGAGCAGCACCGCGTCGGGATGCGCCGACGACTGGTACGGAAACTCGGCGGTGTCGAACAGCAGCTTGACGCCGCCCCAGGTGTCGTCGTCGAGCGACGACATCTTGTCCTTCTTGTACGAGCGTCCGTGCGTCGTGCCGAAGGCGCCGCGCTGCGTGTGCAGTGCCAGGTCGAACAGCAGCAGGTCGAGGACCATCGCCGCGCGCGTGCGCAGCTCTCCGTCGTCGGCGTACTCGACCAGCGTCAGCAGCGGCGTCAGGTCCTTCTGGTAGTAGACGTTCGAGTGCCACTCGCTGAAGCCGAAGCGGGCGCGCAGCTCGAGCCAGCGCAGCAGGCGGGCGCGCGCGTGGTCGCGGTGCTCGGCCCCGCTGCGGCCGTCGTTGCCGAAGGTCGCGTCCGGGTAGCGCTGGCCGATCAGGTACTCGAGCGTGCCGTAGATCGCCTCGTGATTCTCGGTCCAGTAGTACGAGTCGTCGACCAGGCCCGCGTGTGTCGGCTCGGTGTACCAGTACTTGAAGTCGAGCAGCGCCTTTTCGAGCCTCGCGAGCAGCGTGGACGACAGCGCCGGGTCGTCGCCGTAGCCGAGCAGGACGTTCGCGAGATAGAGCGCGTCGAAGTCGCGCGTGTCCTCGAGCCGCGCCATCTTCGCGAAGCGCTCGTCCCACGCGTCGTCGGGGATCGCACCGGGCAGGACGTAGCCCGGCTCGACGCGCGCCCGCTCGAGGTGCGCGATCACGCTGAGCGGATTCGTCGCGTCGAAGGTGCGCGTCGCGAACTCGATCGCGTCGCGCTGCCGCGACCGGAACCAGGCCTCGTCCACGGCACCGGCTGCACCCGGTCCCTCGCCGTCGCGCGGGACGTCGGCGCACGAGGCCAACGCGAGCGCGAGCACGACGACCGCCGCGCGCGCGACCAGACGACGAACGACGGTGGTCATGCGGCGGCGAGCCTAGCGCACGGCCGCAGCCGGACACCACCGGCGGAGCGTCGCGTCAGCGGCCCGCGACCAGGCCGTTCATCGTGCCGTACTCGATCGCCGCACCGAACAGCTGATCCGAGCGGCCGTCGGCGAGGAAGCACGAGCGTGGTCTGGCGGATTCCGGACGCGTACGTCGCGGATGGGGAGCCTCTAGCCGCGCCGTGCCGCGGTGCCGCCGTCGATCGGGATGGTCGCGCCGGTGAGGAACGGCGCCTCGTCCGACGCGAGGAACGCGGCCAGCGCCGCGACCTCCTCGGGACGCCCGAAGCGTCCGACCGGGATCTCGGCGAGCTTCTTCGCCTGCCAGTCGGCACCGCGGTTCTGCGTCGAGAAGCCGAGCGAGCGCTCCGTTTCGATGAAGCCGGGACAGATCGCGTTCGCGCGCACGCCGTGCTTCGCGTAGTCGAGCGCGATCGAGCGCGTGAGCCCGACCATCGCGTGCTTCGACGCGACGTACGCGCCCTGGTTCCAGTTGCCCGCGACACCCGACGTCGACGCGACGTTGACGATCGCACCACCGCCCGCCGCGATGATGTGCGGCAGCGCGTGCTTCGCGCACAGGAACGCGCCGGTCGCGTTCACGTCCATGGTCGCGTGCCACCACTCTTCGGTGAGATCCGCGACGGTCTCGGCGAGCGGTGCTGCGGGACGGTTCTTCGCGGCGTTGTTCACCAGCACGTCGAGGCGCCCGAAGCGCGCGACGGTCTGCTCGACCATGCGCTGCACCTGGTCTTCCTTCGCCACGTCGCACGCGACCGCGAGCGCGCGTCCGCCCGCCGCCTCGATCGCGCGAGCGGTCTCCTCGACGCGCGCGAGGCGCTGCCCCGACACCGTCACGGCCGCGCCCTCGCGCGCCAGACGCTCCGCGATCGCGCGCCCGATGCCGGAGCCGGCGCCGGTCACGATCGCCGCTTTCCCGGCGAGCCTCATGCCTCGAGCCGCGACGGCACGTCGTCGAGGCGGTACAGCGCCTTGACGTTGTCGTGCAGCATCTTCTTCACTTCCGACTGCGGCACGCCGCGGAACACGCGCTCGATGGTCACGCGGCTGTTCGGCCAATCCGTGCCGGTGTGCGGGTAGTCCGTGGACCACAGCAGGTGATCGAGGTTGAGGCGATGGCGCAGCTCGATGCCGACGGTGTCGATCATGAACGTCGCCCAGAAGTTCCGGTGGAACGCCCGGCTCGGCATCGTCGGCAGCAGCGCACTGGTCTCGGTGAACCAGCGGTAGCGCAGGAACATGTCGTCGGTCTGCTCGAGCATCGCCGGGATCCAGCCGATGTTCGCCTCGACCAGCAGCGTCGCGAGATACGGGAAGCGCTCGAAGATGCCGGCGAAGATCATGCGCGCGACCAGCGGCACCGTGTTCGCTCCCGACTTGCTGACCGCGGCCCGCGGCAGCACCGCGAGCGGATCGAAGCGTCTCTTCTTGACGGGGCCGTCGGCGTGGAAGCTGCCGATGTGCAGCGCGACCGGCACGCGCGCCTCCTGCGCGCGCGCCCAGAACGGATCGTCGGCGGCGCTCGGCTCCGCGCTCCCGCTCGGGAAGAGCGAGATCAGAACGCCGGGGAAGCCCTCCTTCAGCGCCCACTCGAGCTCCGCGACCGCGTCCTCGGTGCTCGTCGCCGGGATCACCGCGTGCGCGTACAGACGCCGCGGCGACTGGCGGCAGAAGTCACGCACCCACTCGTTGTAGGCGCGCACGCACGCGAGCTGCAGCGTGCGATCGTCGCCGAAGATGCGCGCGCCTTCCTCGCACACGCTCGGATAGAGCAGCTGCACCGCGATGCCGTCCGCGTCCATGTCGGCGAGACGTGCGGCGACGTCGTAGTTGCCGGGGCGGATGTCGTCGTACGTGAGGCCAGAGGGACGGAAGCCGAGGTAGCTCGCGCCGGCCGCCGCCATGAGGCCGACGTTGCGCTCGCGCTCGCCCTCGTTGAACGTCCACACGTCGCCGGTCGCGGTGCGCGTGACCTTCGGTGCGCGCGCGCGCAGCCCCGCCGGGACGAGCTCCTGCCAGAGCCCGGGCGGCTCGTAGACGTGCGCGTCTGCGTCGATGATCGGGTAGTCGATGCTGGCGACGGTGGCGAAGGGGGAGTCCTGCATGGCGCACCCCGTCTATGCGAGGCGAGCCGAGGCAGTCAAAGCGCTGCCGTCGGACGCACGCGCGCCGGAGCGCACGAATGCGCCTTGGCACCCGGGAGCCCCTCTTCTAGCGTGCCCGGACACGGAGGGCTCGATGACCGGCAGGGATTGGACCAAGATCGGGGCGGCGCTGCTGCTCGCGTGCGTCACGGCGTGCAGCGACGCGACGTCGCCGAACGGCGCACTCGAGTGCACCACGCCGGCCGCGAGCGACGGACACGAGCCGCCGTGCAACCCGGCACTCGCGCAGTCGCCGTGGGCGACCTCGCACCGCGGCAGCTACGCGCAGGCGTCGTCGCCGCTCCCCGCCCCCGCGCCCGGTGACGCGATCGCCACGACGCGCACCACGGTGGAGGGCGTGCCGATCGTCGTCGACTTCAGCGAGCCCTACCCCGACGGCGGACGCGCGCTGTGGACGTCGGTGGTCAACACGCCGGACAACGGCGGCGTCTACAAGATCGACGTCGCGACCGGCGACGTGATCGACGCGTCGTTCTCGCCGAGCGACAACGCCGGCTCGATCACCGGCGCCTACAACCTGCTCGACCGCGACGGACACCTGATCGTCGGCCGCGAGCAGGCGCTCGACGTGCTGGGCGACGAGGTCCCCGGCGAGCACTTCTCGAAGATCGCGCGCCTCGCGCGCTTCACGCTGCCGGAGCGCGCGCTGTGCCGTCCCGACGACAAGCTCGTCGGCATCGGCATGACCTTCGACGGCTTCGTCGCGTTCGCGACCGAGCAGGGCGTGGTCGGCGTCGTGCCGCGCGATCCCGCGCGCATGAGCGACGGCGAGCTGCGCTCGCTGTCGCTGAACGGCGACCGCTGCGCGTCCGACGGCGCGCTGGAGGAAGTCTCGAACTCGATCGCCACCGACGAGCAGGGCGGCATCTACGTCGTGACCAGCGGCGCGCTCTACCAGGTGCTGTGGGACGGGCACGACCTGCGCGTCGGCTGGCGCGTCGAGTACGAGAGCGAGCTCGCGGGCGGCGTGCGCCTCGGCGAGGGCTCGGGCTCGACGCCGACCGTGATGGGAACGTCGTCCGGCGACGACCGCTTCGTCGTCATCACCGACGGTCGCACGCTCATGCACCTGGTTCTCGTGTGGCGCGACGCGGTGCCCGCCGACTTCGCCGCGATCGCGCCCGGCAAGGACCGCCGCATCGCGTGCGAGGTGCCGGTGACCTTCGGCGATCCGGTGGCGACGTCGTCGAACTCCGAGCAGTCGGTGCTGGTGCGCGGTTACGCGAGCGTCGTCGTCAATAACAAGCTCGCCAACGAGGACGAGCTCGCGAAGCTGCCGCCCGACGTGCGCCGCATCCAGGCCGCGATCTCCGGCGGGGATCCGGCGGTCGCGCCGCGCGGTCTCGAGCGCATCGACTGGGACCCGGTGACGCGCACCTGCCGCTCGGTGTGGGCGAACCGCACGGTGTCCATTCCGAACGGCATCCCCAGCATGAGCACGGCGACCAACCTCGTCTACGGCATCGGCCAGCACGACGGCGTCTGGGGTCTCGAAGGCGTCGACTTCGCGACCGGCGAGGCGCGCCTGTGGGCGCCGACGTCGTCCGAGACCAGGCACAACTCGTTCTACGCCGCGACGACCGTCGGCCCCGACGCGAGCGTCTGGACCGGCACGCTCGGCGGCGTCGACGCCTTCCGCACGGCGGACGCGGCTGGCGCGGCCGGCTCGCGCGTGGCAGAAGCGGGCGCACCATGAGCAAGCACGGCCAGCACGCACATCACGCGAACCACGCGCACCACGACGCGGCACACCGCTCGCGCCGCCGTCAGATCATCGCGCTCGTCCTGGTCGCGGCGCTCGGCCTCGGCTGGCTCGCCTGGAACCTGCTGCTGGTCGAATCCGACGTCGCGGGTGTCGCCGAGGAGGCGCAGCAGGCGCCCGCCTCGTCCGCGCCCTGAGCGGAGACACCGCTCAGGACAGCTCGTCGTACGCGCGCTGGATCTCGATCGACTTGCGGTGCGCGACCGCCTGCAGCTCGGAGCCCAAGTCCGCGACGCGGTCGGGGTGGTAGAGCTTCATCTGCGCGCGGTAGGCGTCGCGGACTTCCTCGCGCGTGGCGCCGCGGCGCACGCCGAGCACGGCGTGCGGATCCCACGGCGGCGGCTCGTCGGCGGTCGCGGCACCGGCAGCTCCGTGCGCGTGACCGTCGCGCGTCCCCGAGCGGTGGAACTCGCCCGGCCCGCGCGCGCGCTGACGCGCGGTGGTCCGCGGGCGCGGCGGCGCGGCGCGGTTGCGCAGCCACCACATGACGCCGAGCGCGACCAGCAGGTCGTCGAGGATCCCGAGGAGCCCCGCGCCGTCGGGCACGAGGTCGATCGGCGAGCGCACGTAGATCGCGACCGCGAGGATCGCGAGCACGATCACGAGGAGCCGGTTCATCGGCGGTCCGGGTGCGTCGTCGGGGCGGTCGTGGGCGGCGGGCACGTCGGGACGATCCTGCCTGCCCGCGCGCGCGAAGTCACCCCGGACGTCAGGGCTGCGTCGCGGTGCGCGGCGGCTTCGCGGCCGGCTCGACGCCCTTCAGGAAGCGCAGGAACTCGCTGTTCGGCGAGATCACCAGCGAGGTCGAGTCGGGCAGCGCGCGCCGGTAGGCGTCGAGCGTGCGCGTCAGCCCGAAGAACTCCGGGTCGCGTCCGTAGGCCTCGGCGTAGATGCGCACCGCCTCCGCGTCGCCCTGCCCGCGCGCGATCTCGGCGTCGCGCTGCGCCTCCGCGAGCAGCACGCGGACGTCCTTCTCGGCACCCGAGGTGATCTTGCGCGCCTCCTCGTCGCCCTCGGCGCGGTACTTCTTCGCGAGGCGCTCGCGCTCGGTGCGCATGCGGCCGAAGACGTTCTGCTCGTTCTTCTCCGGCAGGTCGGCGCGCTTGACGCGCACGTCCACGACCTCGATCCCGTAGTCGCGTGTCGCCTTGTCGCTCTTGCGCGTGATGTCGGCCATGAGCTCTTCGCGCTTGGTGCTGAGGATCTCGAGCAGCGTCTGACGGCCGAAGTTCTCGCGCAGGTTCGAGTAGATGATGTCGTCGAGGCGCGATTGCGCGCCGGCCTCGTCGCGCACCGCCTGGTAGTACTTGAGCGGGTCGATGATCTTCCAGCGCGTGTAGTTGTCGACCACGAGCTGCTGCTTGTCGCGCGTCAGGAGCTCCTTCGGCGACGCGTCGTACTCGAGCAGGCGGCGGTCGAAGTACATGACGGACTGGATGAACGGGATCTTGACGTAGAGCCCGGGCTCGCGGACGGTCCGCACCGGCTCGCCGAGCTGCAGGACGACCGCCTGCATCCACGTCGGCACGGTGAAGAACGCGAGGTTCCACACCGCGATCAGCAGCACGAGCACGGCGATGACGGCGCCCCAGCGACGGTCCATGCTCAGCGCCCCGCCTCCGGCTCCGCGGCGGACTGCGCCGCGCGCGGCCGGATCATCTGGTCGAGCGGCAGGTACGGCACCGTGTGCTCGCCCGCCTTGTCGTCGATCACGACCTTCTGGATGCGCGGCAGGATGTCCTCCATCGCCTCGATGTAGAGACGCTGCCGCGTGACGTCCTTGGCCTTCGCGTACTCGTCGTTCAGCGCGATGAAGCGCTGCGAGACGCCCTGCGCCTCCTGGATCTTGGCGAGCCGGTAGCCGTCGGCGTCGTTCAGCATCTGCGCCGCCTGACCGCGCGCCTTCGGCACCACGTCGTTCGCGTAGCCGCGCGCCTCGTTGATCAGGCGCTCGCGGTCCTGCTGCGCGTTGATCACGTCCTTGAAGGCGTCCGACACCTGGTCGGGCGGGTCGACGTCCTGCAGCTTGACGGTCTCGACCTTGAGCCCCGAGTCGTAGCCGTCGAGGATCTCCTGCAGCAGCTTCTGCGCCTCGATCTGGATGCGCTCGCGGTCCTCGGTCAGCACGTCGTCGATCTTGTTGCTGCCGATCACCTGCCGCATCGCCGCCTCGCCCGCGGCGCGCACGGTCTCGACCGGATCGCGCACGTTGAACAGGAAGCGCGCGGTCTCCTCGGGCTCGGCCTTCACCTTGTACTGCACGATGAACAGCAGCTTGACGATGTTCTCGTCGCCGGTGAGCATCAGCGCTTCCGGGTCGACGTCGCGGTAGCGGGCCGGCGGTCCGACGTCGATCGTGCGGAAGCCGAACTCCTCCTTCCTGATCGCCGTGACCGACGGCTTCAGGACCTCCTCGAACGGCCACGGCAGGTGGTAGCCCGGACCGGGACCGACCTCGCGCACGACCTTCCCGAAGCGCAGCACCACGCCACGCTGGTCCGGCGCGACGATGAAGAAGCCGCTGCCGAGATAGAGCGCGAGTGCGATCGCGACGAACGGCCAGGGGCTGATCGAGCGCCGCGGCGCGGAGCCGCCGTTGGCACCGCCACCGCCCGAGCCGCCGAACATCTTCTCGCGCATCGCCTCGACGAGGTCGGTCACCTCCGCGAGGACGTCGTCGCCGCGCCGTGGCGGCGGCCCCTGGTAGTTGCCCGGCACTGAGCCGCATTATCGGCAGCATCCCCGACGCGTCAAATGCCCGACCGCCCTTGCGTCGGCAGGCCGGGTCCGGAAAGTCGTCTGGATCACCGATGTCCGACGCCGCCCCGACACCGCTCGACGACGCCGCGCTGCCCGGGTGGCTGCGGAAGGCCGGGATCGTGCGCGAGGGTGACGCGGTCGTGGTCGAGCCGGCCGGCGACGGCAACATCAACTGGGTGCGACGCGCACGCGTCCCGGCACGCGGCGCGAGCTGGATCGTCAAGCAGGCGCGGCCGGCGCTGGAGCGCTTCCCCGAGTACTCGGCGAGCACCGAGCGCATCGTCTTCGAGCAGCGCTGGTTCGCGATCGCGCGCACGGTGGACGCGGAGAACGTCTGTCCGACGATCCTGCACTTCGACGAGGACGCGCGCGTCCTCGTGCTCGAGGACCTCGGCGACGCGGAGCGGCTCGACCGCGCGCTGCTGCGCGGCGCCGACGTCGTGCCCGCGCTCGCGGCGGTGGCGCGCCTGCTCGCCGCCGTGCACGGCGCGACCCGCGACGACCCCGCCCTCGCCGCCCGCTTCGCGAACGCCGACATGCAGACGCTGCACGGCGAGCACGTGTTCCGCCTGCCGTTCGCGCCCAACGACTTCCCGCTGGAGCCCGCGCTGCGTGCCCGCGCGGAGCGCGTCTGGCAGGACGCGGAGCTCGGCGCGATCGCGGCGCGCGCGTACGAGCGCTACCGCGAGCCGCGCGGCGCGCTGGTGCACGGCGACGTACAGGCGGGGAACATCCTGCTGCCGCCGGACGGCGGAGCGAAGCTGCTCGACGCGGAGATCGCGCACGTCGGCGATCCGGCGTTCGACGTCGGGATGCTGCTCGCGCACGTCCTGCTCGCGGGTCTCGCGCGCGATGCGCTCGCGTCTTTCGCGGACGTCGCGACCGCGGCGTGGGACACATACGCCGGAGCGTGCGGCAGCGGCGCGCCCGTCGCACCGTTCGCGGACGTCACGCGCCACGCCGGCATCGAGATCCTGCGACGCACGATCGGCGCCGCACGCGTCGCGGCCGTCGCGGACACCGGCGTCGCGCTGGCCGCGGTCGACCTCGCGTCGCGCATGATCCGCACACCGAGCGCGACGCCGGAGGCGCTCGCGGGCGAGCTGCGTGCGTTCGCGCACGGAGGGTCACGATGAGCGGGCGCCGGAGGATCGTCCTCGACACCGACATGGGCACCGACGCCGACGACGCGCTCTGCCTCGCACTGGCGCTCGCCGCACCCGAGCTCGAGGTCGTGGCCGTCACGACGGTCAGCGCCGACACCCGGCGCCGCGCCGCGATCGCACGCCGCCTGCTCGATCTCGCCGGATGCCGCGACGTCCCGGTGCACGCGGGTGCGCGTGCGCCGCGCACGCCGAACGCGAGCTTCCTGTGGCTCGGCGACGAGGGCGACTTTCTGCTCGAACGCGGCGAGCACGTCGCGGGAATCGCCGAGGAGCCGGCCGTCGACGCGCTGATCCGCATGCTGCACGCGGACGACGGACTCGAGATCGTCGCGGTCGGTCCGCTCACCAACGTCGCGGCCGCGATCGAGCGCGATCCGTCGATCGTGCGCCGCATCGCGTGCCTGACGATCATGGGCGGCCACATCCGGCGCGTCGCGTACGGCGCACACGAGTTCCCGCACGGCGTCGACTACAACCTGTGCTCCGACGGGGCGTCGTCGCAGCTGGTGCTGTCCGCGGGCATGCCGATCCGGCTGGTCACGGCCGACGTCACGCTCGCGACCTGGCTGCGCCCGGAGGACCTCGCGGCGATCGAGGCCGTCGCGACGCCGTTCCACGCCGCGATCGCCGCCGCGATCCGCGCCTGGACGCCGCACATGCGCGACATCTTCGGCGGCATGGGCGCGCCGATCGGTCCGCACAACGTCGCGTTCCTGCACGACCCGCTCGCGCTGGCGAGCGTCTACGACGAGTCGTTCTGCGACTTCGAGGATCTCGCGATCGAGCCGTCGCTCGGCGACGGCCCATTCCGCACCATCGAGCGCGCCGCGGCGAGTGCCGCCACGCGTCCGATGCGCTGCGCCACCACGGTCGACGCGGAGCGCTTCCGGCGCCACTTCGTCGACCGCATCGTCCGTTTCAGGAGGGAAGCATGAAGCTCTACACGTTCTCGCTCGCGCCGAATCCGCGCCGGGTGCACGTCTACCTCGCCGAGAAGGGCATCGAGCTGACGCTCGAGACCGTCGACATCGCGACCGGCGCCAACCGCCAGCCCGACTTCCTCAAGAAGAACCCGCTCGGCGGGCTGCCCGTGCTCGAGCTCGACGACGGCAGCCACCTCACCGAATCGCTGGCGATCATGGAGTACTTCGAGGAGCTGCACCCCGAGAAGCCGATGATCGGCCGCACGCCGCTCGAGCGCGCGCACACGCGCGAGGTCGAGCGCATCGCGGAGATCGGCGTGCTGTCGGCGGTCGGAACCATCTTCCAGAACACGAACCCGCTGTTCGCGGGACGCGTCAAGCAGTCGCCGGACGCGGTCGAGACCGCGCGCACGCGCCTCTCGAACAACCTGACCGTGCTCGACCACAAGATCGGCGACAAGCCGTTCGTGATGGGCAGCGAGCCGACGATCGCCGACTGCACGCTGTTCGCGGCGCTCAAGTTCGGCGAGTTCGCGGGCGCGCCGCTCGACCGCGGCTACAAGAACGTCGCGCGCTGGTACGACGCGTTCTCGCAGCGTCCGAGCGCGAAGGGCTGAGAGAGCCGCGGGCCCGCTCAGGCGGCGGGCCCGCGCTCCGCGGCTTCCCCGGGCGCGAGCAGCGCGAGCGCCCCTTCCAGCGCCGCGTGGCTGCCGAGCAGCACCACGACGTCGCCGGCGGCGAGGCGCATGTCCGGATCCGGATTGACGTGCGGCTCGCCGTCGCGCACCAGCGCGATGATCGACACCCCGGTCCGGTTGCGCAGGTCGAGCTCGCGGATCGAGCCGTCGATCGCGGGCGAGCCGTCCTCGATGCGGTAGGTCTCGGTGAGCGTCGCGGCGAGGATCGCCTGCACGTCGCGCATGCTCTGGCGCGGCAGCTGCAGCCCGCGCAGCATGCCGTAGCGCTCGCCGCGGATCATCTCGACCTCGAGCTGGATCACGTTGCGCGGCACGTGCAGGCGGCGCAGCACGCGCGCGAAGATCTCGACCGAGGTCTCGAACTCCTCCGGGATGACCTCGGTCGCGCCGAGACGGTAGAGCTCGTCGATCTCGGCGACGTAGCGCGTGCGCACGAGGATCGTCGCGGTCGGGTTCATGTCGCGCGCGAGCGCCGTCATGCGGCGCGTGCCGACCGGGTCGGAGATCGCGATCACGATGATGTGCGCGTGCTCCACCCCGACCGCGTGCAGCACGTCGGGGCGCGAGCCGTCGCCGAAGGTGATCGGCTCGCCCTCTTTCGCGGCCTTCTCCACCGACAGCGCGTTGAACTCGAGCACGTGGTAGCGCACGCCGGTCTCGCGCAGGACGCGCGCGAGGTTCCGGCCGTTGAGGCCGAAGCCGATGATCAGCACGTGGCTCTCGTGCTTCTCCTCGGCCCCGTCGCCCCGTGCGTCGCGCGGCTTGAGCCACGACTCGATCGCGTAGCCCAGACGCTCCGCGGGGCTCACCAGCAGCGGGCTCGCGATGAACGACAGCACGGCGGTCGCGACGCAGGTCTCGTAGACGACGTCGGACAGCAGGCCGGCCTCGGACGCCGCGCGCGCGAGGACGAACGCCAGCTCGCCGACCTGTGCCAGGCAAGCGCCGATGAACAGCGCCATGCGGAACGAGCGCATGATCGGCGCGAGCAGGGCCGTCAGGAGCACGATCTTCAGCACGATCACGCCGACCGTCGCCGCGAGCAGCGTCGGTGCGTTGGTGACGAGGAACTCGGCGCGCAGCAGCATGCCGATCGAGATGAAGAACAGGCTCGAGAAGATGTCGCGGAACGGCACGATCTCGGCGAACACCTGGTGCCGGTGCTCCGACTCCGAGATCACGAGGCCCGCGAGCAGCGCGCCGATCGCGAGCGACAGCCCGAGCTGCTCGGCGAGCCAGGCGGTGCCGAGCGAGAACAGCACGACGGTCACCGTGAACAGCTCGCGGATGCGCAGGCTCGCGACCTGGTGCAGGATCGGCGGCAGGACGAAGCGCGCGACGGCGAAGATGCCGACCAGCACCAGCGTCGCCTTCACCAGCACCCAGAGGATCGCGAGGACCGACACCGAGTCGGACGACGCGAGCACCGGGATCAGCAACATCATCGGGACCATGCACAGGTCCTGGAAGACGAGGACGCCGGTCGCGACGCGTCCCTGCGGCGAGTCGATCTGTCCGCGGTCGGAGAAGATCTTGAGCGCGACGACGGTGCTCGAGTGCACGGCGATGAAGCCCAGCATCACCGCTGGCGCCCACCCCGCGCCGGCCGCGCGCGCGAGCCACACGACGATGCCGCCCATCACCGCGACCTGCGCGGCACCGGCGAGCATCAGCCGTCCGCCGAGGCTCGCGACGCCGCTCAGCGACAGCTCGAGCCCGGTCACGAAGAGCAGCAGCACGATGCCGAGCTCGGCGAGGTGCTCCACCTCCTCGGCCGACTGCACGACGGCGAAGCCGTGCGGTCCGAACAGCACGCCCGCGACGAGGAAGCCGACGATGCTCGGCACGCGCAGCTTCTGCAGCACGAACACGACCGGCAGCGTCGCCGCGAGCAGCAGGACCAGATCGCGCAGCATCGGGGCGTTCGCCATGGGCCGCGTCCTTAGCAGCAGGCGGGCCGCGCTGGCCATGCCGCGGCGCGTGGCGTAGGACCGTCGCGTGGACTCGCTCGCCTTCCGCGTGCCGCACGCGCTGCCCGAACAGGCGCTCGGCGCGCCGCCCGAGGGCATCGCGAAGATCAGCAACGGCACCACGCACGCCTTCCTGCTGACGCCGCCCGAGATCGACCCGAAGAAGCGCTACCCGCTGATCACCGTGCTGCACGGCGCCGGGCGGCAGGACGAGATGCTGTGCAAGGCGTACCGCGGCGAGGCCGCCGCACGCGACGCGCTCTTCCTCGTCCCGCGCTCGACGGACGTCACCTGGGACATGATCGCGGGCGGCAACCGGACCGACCTCGACTTCCTCGAGCACGTCTTCGCAGGCATCTACCAGCGGCTGCCGGTCGACCCCGAGCGTCAAGCGCTGATCGGCTACTCCGACGGCGCGAGCTACGCGCTCGCGATCGGACTGTCGAACCCGCGGAAGTTCCGCGCGATCATGGGCTGGGCGGCGGGCTTCGTCGCGATCGACCCGCGCTGGTCGACGCCGGAGGACCCGAAGCCACGGATTCTCCTCCAGCACGGCACGCACGACGTGGTGTTCCCGTTCGAGAGCGTGTGCGAGCCCAACGTCGAGACGCTGCGCGGCATGGGGTACGACGTCGACCTGCGCGTCGAGCAGGGCGGCATCCACTGGCCGAAGCCGGAGTTCCAGACGATGGCGCTGGAGTGGTTCTTGGGCTGAGCCGGGCCCCTCGCGTCAAGCCAGCTTCGCGGCGCGCGCGAGCTCGCCGAACACGCGCACCAGGTCCGGCAGCTGGTAGTGCGCGTTGAGTCCGCTCGGATTCGGCAGCACCCACACGCGCGCCGGACCGAGACGCTGCTCCTGCTCGCCGAGCTGTGCCGTCTTGCGCTCGAAGGCGTGCCGGTAGGCCTCGATGCCGAGTATCGCGACGATCGCGGGACGCCGGCGCTCCGCCTTGCGCGCGAGACGGCGCGCTCCGGCGCGCAGCTCCTCGGGACGCAGCTCCGCCGCCGTGGCGGTGGCGCGCTCGACCAGGTTGGTGATGCCGATGCGGCTCGCGACCAGCTCGTCCTCGTCGAACGGCGTCAGCAGGCGCGAGGTGAAGCCCGCCTGGTGCAGCACCTTCCAGAAGCGGTTGCCCGGACGCGCGAAGTGGTGCCGCGTCGCGCCGGAGTAGAGCCCCGGGTTGATGCCGCAGAAGAGGACGGCGAGATCGTTCGCGATCACGTCGGGGATCTTCTTGCCCTCGGCCGCGGCGATCTGCTCGCGCGTCGGGCGCCACGGGACTCCTCGCTTCGGCAGCGTCACGGCGCGCGAACGTAGCCGCTCGCGAGCCCGTGCGAAAGCTTGCCGAAGCGACCCGCGAGTGCGCAGATCCGCCCGTGACGAAGACGATCCTTCTCGGCGTGGCCGCTGTTCTTCTCGTCGCCGTCCTCCTGGTCGGCGGCTTCTTCTGGTCCGCGCACCGCGGGATCGAGGCGGAGCACGCGCCGCTCCCGACCGCGCAGGAGCTCGCGGCGTGGATCGACGGTCCGACCTTCGACCTCCCCGTGCGCGCACGCTGGATCGAGACCGCGACGCAGAAGATGCCGCGCTCGGCCGTGCTCGACCCGGCCGGCGACCCGTCGCCGGAGACGCCGTTCGTCATGAGCCATCCGGCGTTCGTGATCGAGTGGACCGACGGCCGCATCCTCCTCGTCGACACCGGCATGCGGCCCGACTCCGCGATCTCGTTCGGCAAGCCGCTCGAGTGGCTCGGCGGCGCCGGTCCGATCGAGCCCCGGAAGTCCACGGCCGAGGCGCTGGGTTCCGACCTGCAGCGCGTGAAGGGACTGCTGTTCACGCACCTGCACACGGACCACGTCGACGGCGTCGTGGCGCTCTGCGAGGGCGCGTCGCCGCCGCGCATCGATGCCTTCATGACCGTCGCGCAGGCGGAGCGTCCGAACTACACGACGCAGCCCGGGCTCGACCTGCTCGAGCAGGCGCCCTGCGTGAGCCCGCACGTGCTCGGCGGCGTCGCGGCGCTGCACCCGGTGCAGGGCTTCCCCGGCGTCGCCGTGATCGACGCCGGCGGGCACACGCCGGGCAGCGAGATCATCCTCGTCCGCCTCGCGGCCGCGCAGGGCATGAAGCTGCTCGCCTTCGCCGGCGACACCGTCAATCACCACGACGGCATCCGCCACGACGTACCCAAGCCGTGGGCCTACCGGAAGTTCATCGTCCCCGAGTCCGACGAGCGCCAGCACGAGCTGCGGCAGTTCCTGTCGTCCCTCGAAAAAGAGAAAGGCTTCACCGTGCTGGTTTCGCACGATGAAGCCTCTGTCCTGGCGAGCGGACTACCACCGCAGTAGCCGCGTCGCACGACCTCCGCGCGCACAGCGCGCGGCCGAGCGAAGCGAGCGCGGGGAGTGGACTCCCTACCCGTCAAGCGGGGGCAGTCAGCTTTTCCGGATCGTAGAGCGTGCGGGAGCGGAGCATGGCCATGAGCATCCTGAGGAGGCGGTCTGCGAGGCCTCTGAGGGCCCGGCCATGGCTCTGCCCGCGCGCGCGTGCGGCGGTGTACATGGCGCGAAAGTGGGACGAGCGCTGCACGCTGCAGCGTGCCCAGTGGTAGAGAGCCTCTCGTAGTCGCGTGCTGCACGCGCGCCGCATCACGACGAGGCGGCTCCGCCCGCTCTGGCGCGTGACCGGAGCAATTCCGGCGTAGCTACGCAGCTTTCTGTAGTCGCGCGCAGCGAGCAGATCGGCCGCATCGACGAGCAAAGCTGCCGAAACGCATCGCCCCGCTCCGGGCACCGAGCGGACGATGGCTGCATCGCCGTCCGGGTCCTCCTCGAGCTCGGCGAGCGCCGCCTCCATCTGCCTCGCGCAGCGCGCACGCTGGGTGTGCGTGAGCCGAAGCCGGGCGGTGAGCAACACGACCTGGCCGGCCGCAGCCTCAGCTGCGCCCGGAGCGACGCGGATCGCCTTCTCGCGAAGTGTGCGCAGCACGTCGCTCGCGTCGAGTCGCCGAATGCGGTGCTCGCGCAGGATCTTCGCCAAGCGAGCCTTGGTGAGACGACGCACGTCCGCAGGAGTAAGCGCCTTTTCGAGGACGGCCCAAACCCACGCCTCATCGGCTGCGGGGCAAACGGCAAGGACCTGCGGGTAGTAGCTCTCGAGGATGGTGCGTAGCCGATTCGCGAGCCGCCGCTCCTCGGTCTCGAGATCCTCGACCGACTCGATCAGCGCACGAAGCGCGATCAGCTTCGGATCCCCGATCTTGAGACGCCGGTAGAGACTGCGACTCGTGCGAACCGTGTCGGCGAGCACCAACGCGTCAAGTCGATCGTCTTTCGCACCGGCAAGCGTGTAGGTGTCTCGCAAGCGATCGAGCTGTTTGGGATTCACCCCGAAGACGGCGAACCCTCGCGCGAGGAGACTGTCGACGATCGGGCCGCGCGTCAGCTCGATCGCGACGGCGACACGATCGGGCCGTCCGGCGCTCTGCTCGGTCAGCCAATCGGCCAGCGCTTCAAGGCCCTCGCCAGAATGCGAGACGGCGCGGCGTCCGCAGTCCTGCCCCTGCCCATCCAGCAGTCGGACTTCATGCTCGCGACTCGCCCAATCGATTCCCACGAACCAGTCGAACTCGGCATCGGACATCTCTCACCTCCGATTCCGGTCTCCGTGATCGCGGGCATCCCCTGTGCTGGCGCTCGAAGCGCGAACTCCCTACCGGCCCTCGACGATCACGGTCACCTCGCCGAGGCGCATGTCCACTCCAGGTGCTCGAAGCACGAGGGCCCCGATTGGCGCTCCCGGCGAGTGACCGGTGCCGTGAGTATGGCACAGGGGCCCCGTCAAGCTTCGCTTGACGGGGCGAGGGGCGCGTGGCCCCTCGGGCGATGATGCTTCATGTGCTCCTCGTGCTCCCGGCCCCAGAGCGACGCGAACACGCCGATCGCGAGGATGCCGAGCACGACGCCGAGCACGTAGAGGTTGAAGTGCTCGCCGAGCAGCCCCTTCAGCCAGGTGTGCGTCATCATCTTCACGCCGACCACCATCAGCACCACCGCCAGCGCGGGCTTGAGGTACTTGAAGGTGTCGATCATGCCCGCGAGCGCGAAGTAGAGGCTCCGGAGGCCGAGGATCGCGAACACGTTGCTGGTGAAGACCAGGAACGGATCGGTCGTCACCGCGAAGATCGCCGGGATCGAGTCGACCGCGAAGATCAGGTCGGTGAACTCCACCATCACCAGCGCCAGGAAGAGCGGCGTCGCGAGCAGCGCTCCCGCCTTCGCCCCGTCCACCACGCGATCGGTCTCGACGCCGCTGCCCGGCGTCGCCTCCTCGTGCGACGCGTTGCTGCCCGCGCGCACGAAGAAGTGCTGGCCATGATACCGCTCGGTCACGTGGAAGAACTTCCGCGTGAGCTTGACGATCACGTTGTTGTTGGGGTCGGTCTCGTGATCCTTCAGGAGCAGCATCTTCACCGCCGTGAGGATCAGGAAGCCGCCGAAGACGTAGACGATCCACGAGAACTCGCGCAGCAGCGTCGCGCCGACCGCGATCATCACGCCGCGCATCGCCAGCGCGCCGATGATGCCCCAGAACAGCACCCGGTGCTGGTAGATCTGCGGCACCGCGAAGAAGCCGAACAGCATCGCGATGACGAAGATGTTGTCGACGCTGAGCGACTTCTCGATCAGGTAGCCCGTCAGGTACTTGATGGTCGCCTGCGTGCCGTCGTTGAGGCCCTGCGGATTCGTCGCGCTGACCGCCATCTGGTCGTACGCGGTGCCGAGCCCCAGCCAGCGGTTCTCGTAGCCGAAGTAGATGAAGACGCTGAAGGACAGGCCGAGCGCGATCCACAGGGCCGACCAGCCGAGCGCCTCCTTCATCTTCACGACGTGAGCCTTGCGATGGAACACGCCCAGATCGAGCGCGAGCATCGCGAGCACGAACACGACGAAACCGATCCACATCCAGATCATCGGGGACTCCAACCCTCGCGCGGGATTCCTCGGTGCCGAACCGACCAGCCGACCCGCGCGGACGGGCGTCTTCTAGCGGACCGCCAGGCTTCGACAAACAAGATAATCCGTGGCCAACTCATTCAATAAACGGATGCGACGCGCGGCCCGTCGCGAGCCCGACGGCGCCCGCCGGAGCGAGCTCGACGGCGCCGGCGGTCCGCAGCTGCCGGCGGCGCGGATCGAAGGCGCGGACCACGAAGCGGACCGCATGTCCTCCGCCCGGCCGCGGGCGCACGTGCACCAGCCCGTAGTTGTTCTCGAAGCACTGGAAGTGCCGCTCGATCTCGATCTCCGGCTCGAGCAGGCTGCCGCCGCGCGTCGCGATCCGCGACAGCACGCGCGCGACCGCACCGATCGGGCTCGCGAGCGCGCTGCTGGTGAGCTGGTGGATCAGCCCGCCGCCGTCGCGCTCGCGGATCGTGAACGCGCTCGCCGCGTGCACGTCGCCGGACAGCAGGATCACCTGGCGCTCCGGACGCCGCGCGCGCCACGCGCGCAGCATGCCGAGCAGCCGGTCGCGCTCGCCGGCGAAGTAGGACGAGCACCAGCGGTCGCGCACCGCGCTCGCGACCCGCACCGGCAGGTGCTCGAGCGCGCGCACGAACCAGCGCGCCGCGTGCGCCACCGGCATCACCACGACCACGAACAGCGTCGCGACCCGCTCGGCCTCCTCGCCGGCGAGCCACCCCTCGAGTTCGCGCCACTGCTCCTCGCCGAGCGCCTGCCGGCGCCCGAGATCGCGCGGACCGCGCATGTCGAGCGCGACGAAGGCACAGTCGCCGTGCGTGAAGCGCCACGCGAACGGCGGCGTCGCCGCCGCGTCGCCGCCGGGATTGCGCGCGTGCTGGTACTCGGCGTAGGCGCGGCTGGCGGCACGAAGGCGGGCCCGATCGTACGCGCCGTCGACCACGTGCGCGCCCCAGTCGTCGACGATCTCGTGATCGTCCCACATGCAAAGGGACGGGAAGCGGCGGCGCAGCGCCGCGAAGCCGGGCACGCCGAGGTAGCAGCGTGTGATGAACCGGTAGGCCGCGAGCAGGCGTCCCTCGTCCGCCGCCGCACCGTCGTCCCGCCCCACGAGGGCGTCGACCGACAGCGCGTCGCAGCCGTCCGCGTAGACCTGATCGCCGATCCACAGCGCGAAGCGCGCGTCCGCGCGCTCCAGGTCGTC
Source organism: Binatia bacterium (assembly GCA_046327915.1). Classification (GTDB taxonomy): domain Bacteria; phylum Desulfobacterota; class Binatia; order UBA12015; family UBA12015; genus VGTK01. Next base: position 35,830 of record JAXLXO010000028.1, read on the forward strand.
GGCCATCGCGTCGTAGATCCGCGTTGCGGCGGCCGGAACGACGCGCCCGCGCCGCTCGCGGAACGCCAGGTTGCAGCTGCCGAAGGCGAACGTGAACGAGGACGGCGTGCCCGGCGCGGCCGCGAGGCGTCCGTGCAGCGTCCGCCCGAGCGGCGGACCGACGGCCACGACGAACGGCCGCTCGGGGAGGCTCGCGGGGAGGACGAGCTCGATCGCTGCGGTCCAGTCGGTGTCGGGTCCGGCGCTCGCTTCTTCCACGACGAGCGCTTCGCCGTCCACTTCCAGCCGCACCGCGACGCGCGCGACGCCCGGCATGCGCAGCCAGACGCGCACGCCGCGGTCGGAGATCGCGCCGAGCTCGACCGCTTCCTGCACGGGATCCACTCCGGGCACGACGGCGGCATCACCGACCATCGGCTCGACCGTCCACGCGGCGCCCGCGTGCGCCGAGGCCCGCCCGATCGACACGTCTTCATCGCTCATGGAGCGTCAAGCTAGCGATCGGCCATCCCTCGACAATCCAGATATTTCCGATCGAACCCTTCGGTCCACTCGAAGCGAGCGACGCTCCTGGTCCAGTTTTCGCGACGCGCGCTGAATCAGCCGAACAGCTTCTCGCGCGCGGCCTCGCACACGGCGACCACCGCCGGGTGCTTGAGCCGCCGCTCGTGCGACACGGCGTAGAAGCGCTCGCGCACGGCGTCGACGCGGCCGACGACCTGGACGCCGTACTGCTGGCGCACCTCCTCCTCGATGACGCTCGGGGCCGGGAACACGCCCGCTCCCGCGGCGCCGAACGCCTTCAGCAGCGCGCCGTCCTCGAACTCGCTCACCACGCTCGGCCGGATTCCCTCGGCGTCGAACCACTGCCCGAGCGAGCGCCGCATGACGCTGCCCTCCACGGGCAGCAGGACGGGGGCCTCGTGCAGCGACTTGGGAAAGCGCTTGCGGTAACGCGCGGCGAGCGGCGCCTTGGCGAAGAACGTGATGCCGCACTCTCCGAGGAGGTGGTGAAACGCACGCACGCTGGTATTGACGCCCACCGGCGCGTCGGCGAGCACCAGATCGAGCTTGTGGATCGCGAGGTCGGCGAGCAGCGGCTCGGGCTTTCCCTCGCGGCAGACGATGTGCACGGGCTGCGCGAGCTTCCGCACCGGCTCGAGGAGACGATAGACCACCAGCTTCGGCAGCACGTCCGCGATTCCGACCGCGAGTCGCAGCGTGCGCCCCGGCGCGCGGTTGCGCACGACATCCATCAGCTCGCGCCCGAGCGAGAAGATCTCGTCGGCGTAGCGGTAGACCTCGCGCCCGACGTCGGTGAGGACGAGATTGCGGCCCTGGCGCGCGAACAGCTTCTCGCCGAGCGAGTCCTCGAGCATGCGGATCTGCGTCGAGATCGTCGGCTGCGCGAGGCGCAGCTCGGAGCTCGCACGCGTCACGCTGCCCTCGCGCGCGACCATCCAGAAGTACAGCAGGTGGTGGTAGTTGAGCCATTCCATCAGAGCTTCCTCGCTTCTGTTTTCCCGATCGATCGTACGTCGATTATCTATTTGTTCATAGTCGGAATCGCACCTACTCCTGATCACGCCGGCAACGACGCCGGCACAGATCGCGAAAGGAGGACGGGATGCAGGACCGATCACGCAGACGCGACACGGAGCCGCTCGAGGCGCTGAAGCAGCGCGCCGCACGGCGCGCACGGCTCGCGCTGGGGCGCTTCGGCAGCGGCATCGCACACGTGGTGCTGAAGGCGCGCGGCGAGGACCGCTGCCGGCGCTTCGTGGTCGCCCTCACCCCGGGCGCGGCGTCCGTCGAGGAGGCGCACGCATGAACTGCCCCCGATGCCAGGATGCCGTGCTCGACGAGCGCGAACGCGAGGGCGTCACGGTGGACGCCTGCCCGACCTGCCGCGGCATCTGGCTCGACCGCGGCGAGCTCGAGCGCCTGGTGGCGCGCGCCCGCGACGAGATCGAGCAGCTCGAGCGTCGCGACGTGCGTCCCGCGCGGGCGCCGGAGCCGCGCCACGACCCCGGCTACGAACCGCCGCGCTACGACCACCCGCGCGAGCGCCGGTACGATGACGACGACCGCGACCGGTACCGCAACGGCCGCTACGGCCACAAGCGGAAACGCTGGTTCGAGACGCTCGGCGACATCTTCGACTGAGCGCGAAAGCACGAACGAACACCAACCAACCAGAGGGAAAGGAAGAAAGGAAAGAAAGACCATGCGACTCAACAACCAACTGAAGACGATCCTGCTGCTGGGCGGCCTGTCCGCCTTCCTGGTCGCGATCGGTTGGACGATCGGGCCGGGAGCCACCTGGCTCTTCCTCGGACTCGCGCTGGCGATGAACGTCGGCGCCTACTTCTTCTCCGACAAGCTCGTGCTGCGCATGCACGGGGCGAAGGAGCTGGCGGTCGCCGACGCTCCGGGCCTGCACGGCATGGTCGAGGAGCTCGCGGAGCGGGCCGGCATTCCGAAGCCGCGCGTGTTCCTGATCGACGACCCGTCGCCGAACGCCTTCGCGACCGGACGCAACCCCGAGAAGGGCGTCGTCGCGGTCACGCAGGGCATCCTCGACCTGCTCGACCGGCGCGAGCTGCGCGGCGTGATCGCGCACGAGCTCGCGCACATCCGGAACCGCGACATCCTGGTGGCGACGATCGCCGCCGCGATCGCCACGGCGGTGACGTACGTCGCGCACGCGGTCTCGTTCTCGGCCCTGCTCGGCGGCTCGAGCGACGAGGAGGAGGAAGGCTCAGGTGTGAACGGCCTGCTGGTCGCCCTGGTCGCGCCGATCGCCGCGACGCTGATCCAGCTCGGCATCTCGCGCTCGCGCGAGTACCTGGCCGACGAGTCGGGCGCCGCGATCTGCGGTGATCCCGAAGCGCTCGCCCGCGCGCTCGAGAAGCTGTCGCGCGGTGCCGAGATGATGCCGTCGGAGGCTGCGCAGCCCGCGACCGCGAGCCTCTACATCGTCAACCCGCTGAGCGGTGCGCGGATCGCTCGGCTCTTCTCGACGCATCCGCCGATGGAGGATCGCGTCGAGCGGCTGCGCGACCTCGCGCGCCGCAGGACGTCGCTCGCCGCCTGACCGCGGCGCCCAGCCGTCGCTCGCCGCACAGTGCCCTCCACGACCGGCGAGCGAACCCGCGGGCGGCCGAGCCCTCCTCGGCCGCCCGCGTTCCTTTTCTTCTCCCCTCCGCCGCCGGACGCGCGGCGCGGCGGAATGAGGCGGGCGGCGGATGGCCGGTCCGCAGATCGTGCGCAGCGTGAGACGGGTTCGCGAAGCGAAGCTTCGCAAGACCAGGCTCACCCGATCGGCGGACCGGCCATCCGCCGCCCGCCGACCACCGGCACGAACAGCGATGCGCTACCGATCCCAGACCATCGAGCTCGGCCGATCCTCACCGAGCAGCTCGACCGGACTCCGCTTGTCGATGTGCCCGATGAGCATCTTGTAGACGCCGTAGCCGACCAGCTCGCGCAGCCGCGGCGAGAAGCCCTTCGCGATCTCGCGCGGGATGCCGAGCTGCTGGTTCTCCTGCTGCCGGATGAAGCCCGCGCAGTAGTTCATCGCGATGCCGACGCGTCGTTCGCCGGTGCGGTTCGCGCCGCCGCCGTGCCACAGGCTGCCGTGCCAGATCAGCACGCTGCCCTTCTTCATCTCGGCCGGGATGCTGTCGTAGTGCTTGCCGTAGTCCGGTGAGGCGTCGGCGAGGTGCGAGCCGGGGATGATGCGCGTCGCGCCGTTCTCCTCGGTGAAGTCGGTGATCGCCCACATGGTGTTGCAGACCGTCGCGACGTGCGGCTTCGCGAGCGGCATCAGCTGGTCGTCGGCGTGGATCGGCTGCGGCGTCTCGTCGGGTCCGATCGAGATCGACGACAGCGACGACACGAGGCAGCCCGGATCGAGCACGCGCTCGACCACCGGCAGGACGTTCTCGTGCACCGGGATGCGCTCGTACAGCTTGCCGTGCACGAGCAGGTTGTAGATGCGCCACGTGCGGTGCCCCTCGAAGTCGTTCTTCGCGGGCCGCACGTCGTGCTCGCGCTCGAGCCGCAGCAGGTCGTCCGCGAGCGCGTCGACGAAGTCGGGCTCGATGGCTCCCTCGATGATGCTGTAGCCGTCGCGCGCGATGCGCTCCTCGTGCTGCTTGATCCGGGCGGGGGTGAGCATGAACCGGCTCTACCACTCCTTGCGACCGCGAGGCGAGATCGGCCGCGGCGTCACGCTGGCGACGGCCGCTTTCCGCGCGACGCGGATCCGTGGCCGGACCGGGCTGCCGCACGGCTGCGCGTCGCATCGCGCACGCTTCGTCTTCCCCCGCCAACGTCGCCCGCCGGCGCCGCGGCACGTCCGCACAGCCCGACGACCGCCGACTCGAGCAGCGTCTCGAGCGCCGCCGCCCGCTCCGCCCGCCGCTGCAGCGGTGCCGCCCCGTCGAGCACCAGCGAGGCGAAGCCGTGCACGACGGCCCACGCCTGCAGCTCCGCCCCCGCCCTGTGCCGGGGCGACAGGCGTCCCACCGCGACGAGCTCGTCGAGCACCTGTCCCAGCAGCTCGGCCGGAGACGGCGAAGGAAGCGCGGACGACTCCTCCACCAGTCGGCATAGTCCGCTCGGCCCGTACATCAGCCGGAACATGTGCGGATGCTCGACGGCGAGCTCCACGTACGCGCGACCGACGGCCTTGAAGCGCTCGACCGCGGCCGTCTCCGCGTCGGGCGCGTCGCGCGCGGCGAGCATCGCCTTCGCCATGCGCCGGGACAGCTGCTCGAAACCGCTCGCAGCCACCGCAGTCAGCAGTGCCGACTTGTCCGCGAAGTGCCGGTAGGCGGCGTTTGCCGAGACGCCCACCGCCCGGGCCGCCTCGCGCAGGCTGAAGCCGTCGACCCCGCCACGCTCGGTGAGCTCCCCGGCGGCCGCTACCAAGGCGTTGCGCAGATCTCCGTGGTGGTACGCCTCCTTCGCACGTCGCATGGGCACGATGTTGACATCGTCCACTTTCCGCGTAAAGTGCACGCTGTGAACATCACCGGTCGCGACGTCCCGCCGCCCACCATCGCCAGCCCGCTACAGCTCCCGTGCGGCGTCCGGCTGGCCAACCGCCTGGTGAAGGCCGCGATGACCGAGGGGCTGGCCGACACGCGCAACCGCGCGACCGGCGGCCACGAGCGCCTCTACCGCATGTGGGCCGACGGCGGCGCCGGCGCGCTCCTGACCGGCAACGTCCAGGTCGACCGCCGCTACATGGAGCGTCCGGGCAACGTCGCCATCGACGGCCCGCAGAGCGCCGAGGCGCTCGCCGCGCTGCGCGCCTTCGCCGACGCGGGCACGCGCGGCGGCACGCAGCTCTGGATGCAGCTCAGCCACGCCGGGCGCCAGACGCCGATCAGCCTCACGCGCGAGCCCGTCGCGCCGTCGGCGAAGGCGCTCGGGCTACCCGGGGGACACTTCGGCAAGCCCCGGGCGCTCACCGAGGAGGAGATCCTCGACGTCGTCGCGCGCTTCGCGCACGCGGCCCGCGTCGCACGCGAGACCGGCTTCAGCGGCGTGCAGCTGCACGCCGCGCACGGCTACCTGCTGAGCGAGTTCCTGTCGCCCGACGTGAACCTGCGCACCGACGCGTGGGGCGGCTCGCTCGAGAACCGCGCGCGCCTGCTGCTCGAATGCGTGCGCGCCGTCCGCGACGCCGTGGGCCGGGACTTCCCGGTCGGCGTCAAGCTCAACTCCGCGGACTTCCAGCGCGGCGGGTTCTCGCACGAGGACGCGCTGCAGGTCGCGCAGTGGCTCGACGCCGAGCACCTCGACTTCCTCGAGATCTCCGGCGGAACGTACGAGCGACCCGCGATGTCGGACCCCGGCGACGTCGCGGTGGACGCGGATCGCCTCGTGCACCTGCGTGCCAGCACGATCGCGCGCGAAGCCTACTTCCTCGAGTACGCGCGCGACATCCGGGCGGTGACCACGCTTCCGCTGCTGGTCACCGGAGGCTTCCGCAGCACGGACGGCATGAATGCCGCGCTCGCCAGCCGCGCGACCGACATGATCGGCCTCGGGCGCCCGCTGTGCGTCGACCCCGGGCTGCCGGCGCGCCTGCTCGACGGGAGGGAGCGGGCCTGCCCTGCCTGGGAGTCGGAGCTGCGTCTCGGGCCGGGCCGCTGGCTGGGCCCCGCGAGCCCCATCGGGATCGTGAAGTTCATCAACGGCATGGGGGTCGCGAACTGGTTCATGTTCCAGATCCTCGCGCTGGGCGAGACCGGACGCGCGAACACGAACGTCGGCCTGCTGCGTGCCTTCCTGTCGGTGCAGCGGCGCGACCGCCGCGACGCGGCGGCACTCGCCGACCGCACGCATGGAGCAGCACGATGAAGATCACCGTCTTCGGCGCGACCGGCCTCACCGGCGGCCTGGTCGTCGAGCAGGCCCTCGCAGCCGGCCACGAGGTCGTCGCCCTCGTCCGCAACCCCGCCGTCGTGACACGAAGCCATCCCCGGCTCACCGTGCGCAAGGGAAGCCCGACGTCGCTCGACGACGTCGAGGCGTGCGTCCGCGGCAGCGACGCCGTCGTCCACTGCCTCGGCGTCGGCGGCAAGGGCGACGGCAAGCACACCACGCTCATCTCCGACTCGGTCAAGGCGGCCCTCGTCGCGATGCAGCGGCACGGGGTCCGGCGGATCGTGTGCATGTCCAACGTCGGCGCGGGCGGCAGCGGGCCATGGATCGCGAACCGCGTCGTCATTCCCCTGTTCCTGCGTTGGCTGCGGCCCATCATCGAGGACAAGGACCGCATGGAGGCAGCGCTGCGCGACAGCGACGCCGAGTGGATCTCGGTCCGGCTGGTGGGCATCGTCGAGGGACCCGTGAAGCCGGTGCGCACCAGCGCGAACGGCAGGGGGATCGGCCTCAGCGTGTCGGCGGCTTCGGTCGCGTCGTTCCTGCTCGAGCGGATCGAAGGTCCGGACTTCGTGGGCACCACACCGTCCCTGAGCAACTGACGCCTGCGATCGACATGAGCAGCTCCGCCAGCAGCGCACGGCTCACAGCGACCGGCGGCGAACCGCAGGTCATCGTCTGCGGTGCGGGTCCGGTGGGCCTCGCGACGGCCATCGAGCTCGCACGCCACGGTGTCCGGAGCGTGGTGCTCGAGCGTCACTCCGGCACGACGGTCCATCCCAAGGCTCGCAACATCAACACCCGGACCATGGAGATCATCCGAGGGTGGGACCCGGCCGCGCATGCCGAGATGCTGGCACTGAACCTGCCGCCCGAGTGGACCGCGCAGATGGTCTACACCCGCACGCTCGCCGGCGAGGAGTACGGACGGATGCCGACGCAGGGGTTCGCCGGCGCCGGCCCGCTGGTCAGCCCGGCCGCACCGCTGCTCACATCGCAGGACCTGTTCGAGCCGGTATTCCTGGCAGCGGCGCGGCGGAGTGGCCTGGTCGACGTTCGCTTCGGACACGAGGTCGTCGACGTCCACGACGACGCGGATGACGTCCGGGTGTCGGTGCTCGAGCGCGCGACCGGTCGCCGATCGACGGCGCACGCGTCCTGGCTGGTCGCGGCCGACGGCGCGTCGAGCGCCACACGCCAGCGGCTCGGCATCGCGATGCGCGGCTCGACCGCCGTCGGGCACTACGTGAACGTCTACTTCCGCGCCGACCTCGGGCCGTGGATCGGTGACCGGCCCGCCGTCATGTACTGGGTCGCGAACCCCGACCAGCGCGGCGTCTTCCAGCCCCTCGACGGACGCGGGCGATGGTTGTGTCAGATCGCCTACGACGGCTCACCCGAGGCGCTGGCGCGCCACGACGACGCCGGCTGCAGGCGCTGGATCCGCGAGGCCGTCGGAGCCCCGACCCTCGACCCGGAGATCCTCTCCGTCGGCTCCTGGACCATGAACGCCACCGTGGCCGAGCGCTTCCGCTCCGGCCGGGTCTTCCTGGTCGGCGATGCCGCGCAGCAGATGCCGCCCACCGGCGGCTTCGGCGTCAACACCGGAATCCAGGGCGCGCACAACCTGGCCTGGAAGCTTGCCCACGTGCTCGACGGGCGCGCGCACCCGTCGCTCCTCGACACCTACGAGGCCGAGCGACGTCCGGTGGCCCGCTACAACACCGACCGCTCGCTCGACAATGCCCTCCTCGTGGTTCACGTGGCGCTCGCCGGGCAGGGGCGGCACCCGGAGGGCATCGCGCCGGCCGACGCGGTCGCCGCAGCCCGGCGCTACGGCAACTTCCTCGGCATGGAGTTCGGCTACCACTACGAGGGCGCGTCGATCTCACCGGACGGCACGGGTCTCGAACCGGTGGACGACCCGGTGATGGACTACGCGCCCACCGCCCGGCCGGGGCACCGTGCCCCGCACCTCTGGCTCGAGGTCGACGGCGAGCGCCGCTCGACCCTCGACCTCTTCGGCACGGGCTTCGCCGTGCTCGCGACGGGCGGCGCACACTGGCTCGAGGCTGCCCGTTCCGCGGCCTTGAGCGTCGGCCTCGACGTGTCGGCGCACGACGTCGTCCGCGAGAGCGCCGACCTCGAGCGGTTGTATGGACTTCGCGGCGGTGGTGCCGTCCTCGTCCGCCCGGACGGTCACGTCGCGGCACGGTGGGCAATCGCACCCGCCGATCCCGCAGCCGCACTCGCGCGCAGCCTGCGCCGAGCGCTCGGCTTTCCGGAGTCCCCGTCCGACATCACGCGGGAGGGCGGCTGAGCGAACGCACGGTCCCGGACGACCCTCCGACCGGATCACCCGACACGCGCGCAGCCGCAACGTCACCCAGGAGTTGTCGCGGCTCGGCCCAATCTGCAAGATGACGCGTTCCGGCCATCCACCGCAGGAGGAGAGAAGAATGGACCATCGTCTCGGCATCGTGCCGTTCTGGAAGGGCTACGACCGCAAGGAAGTGCTGAAGGCGGCGCGCCTCGCCGACGACCTCGGCTACCACTCGATCTGGATCCCCGAGGCCTGGTCCTACGAGCAGTTCCAGCTCCTGACCGAGGTCGCGCTGGCGACCAGGAACATCAAGCTCGCGACCGGCATCGCGAACGTCTTCAGCCGCTCGGCGGGCCTGCTGGCGATGAGCGCCGCGACCCTCGACGAGATCTCCGAGGGCCGCGCGATCCTCGGTCTCGGCACCAGCGGCAAGAACGTCGTCGAGAACTTCCACGGCGTCAAGTACGAGAAGCCGCTCACGCGCCTCAAGGAGACGATCGGCATCTGCAAGGCGCTGTGGCGCGGTGAGCGGCTGACGCCCGAGATGAGCTCGCTCTTCGACGCGCGCCAGTTCAAGCTCGAGATGAAGCCCTTCAAGAGCGACATCCCGGTCTACGTTGCGTCCCTGCAGGACAAGGCGATCCGCGAGATCGGCCGCGTCGCCGACGGCTGGGTGCCGACCTTCTGGCCGTACGAGCACTTCAAGGACGGCATGGCGCTGCTCGCCGAAGGTGCCGCGAAGGCCGGGCGCGATCCGAAGTCGATCGACGTGGCGCCGTTCGTCGCCGTGATCCCGCTGCCCGACGCCGCAATGGCGCGCTCGATGATCAAGCCGACGGTGTCGTTCTACATCGGCGGCATGGGCGTCTACTACCACGCGCTGTTCTGCAAGTACGGCTTCCAGGAGAACGCCGACCTCGTGCGCGACCTCTACAACCAGGGCAAGAGGAAAGAGGCTGCGGCGGCGGTCAGCGACGAGCTGATCGACGCGATCGCCATCTGCGGCACGCCCGACTACTGCAAGAACAAGCTCGCCGAGTGGCGCGCGGCCGGCATGGGCATGGCGCTGGTCAATCTGCCGACCGGTGCGCCGTACGAGATGACCGAGATGCTGCTGCGCGGGCTCGCCGGGTGAGCGCCACGACGACCACGAACGGCACGGAGCTGCGCGACCTCGCCGCCGACACGGCGGTCACGCGGCTCCGCGTCGCGCCCGGCTGGTACACGGCGAACGTTCCCGAGCACTGGAACTTCCGCACGCCGTCGGGTGGCGTTCTCATGACCGTCGCGATGCGCGCGATGGCGGAGGAGCTCGGCAACCCGCAGCTGCGGCCGATCTCGGCGAACACGCACTTCTGCTCGCCGGTGCCGGCGGGGCCGCTGGAGATCCGCGTGGAAGTCCTGCGGCACGGCGGTGCGGCGGCGCAGCTGCGCGCGCAGCTGTCGTCGACCAGCATGCCGGGCCCCGGGCTCGAGGTGAGCGCGACCTTCGGCCGCGACCGCGACGGCGTCGACGTCATCGACACCGAGCCGCCCGACGTCCTGCCGCCGGACAAGGCGCCCGACGTCGACGAGCTGGTCGGCACCTCGCGCATGCGTCCCGCGTTCTTCTCCAACTTCGACAACCGGCTCGTGGTCGGCGCGCCGTGGTGGAACGCCGACTGGGAGGCCGGTCCGGCGCGGCTCGCGCGCTGGTTCCGCTACAAGGTGCCGCAGCGCCGCGCGGACGGCACGCTCGATCCGTTCGCGCTGCCGCCGATCGCCGACACCATGCCGCCGGCGCTGATCCAGAAGCTCGGTCCGAAGCACGAGCCGTTTCACGCGCCGAGCCTCGACCTGACGGTGCACTTCCTCGAGAACACCGACGCGGAGTGGCTGCTCGTGAGCGTGCACTGCCGGCGCGCGCGTGCGGGCTACGCGACGGCGAGCGCGGAGATCTGGGACGATCGCAGGCGCCTCCTCGCGTTCGCGACGCAGACGATGATCCTGCGCAGCGTTCCCGAGGGCGCCATGCCGATGCGTCCCTGACGCACGGCGCGCGCAAGGAGGGGACGGATGGCGGACTCGATCGCCGACCAGCTGAACGCGAGCTGCCGCTGCATCACCGTAGACCGCGACGCGCTCGCGGAGCGGCTCGAAGCGCGCGCCGACACGAGGGGTCTCTTCGCCTCGATCTGCGCCAACCAGCCCAACCTGTTCGCGTCGCTGCCGGTGTTCGTGTCGCGCGCGCACGTGGACGCGATGCGCGGCGTGATCGAGGCGGTCGAGCGCGCGCTGGCGGTCGCCGCGGTACGCGACGCGCTGCTCTCGTACGCGCCGGAGATCGCGCGCGTCGACCACGGTCCGCGCGGCGTGTTCCTCGGCTACGACTTCCACCTCGGACCCGACGGTCCGCGCCTCATCGAGATCAACACCAACGCCGGCGGCGCGCTGCTGAACGCCGCGCTCGGCGCGGCGCAGAAGGCGTGCTGCGACGAGGTCGACGTGCTGATGTCGAGCGCGCTCGCGAGCGGCGCGCCGGGGCTCGACGCGTTCGAGGACGAGATCGTCGCGATGTTCCGCGCGGAGTGGCGCCTCGCGCGCGGTGAAGCCCCGCTCGCGCGCATCGCGATCATCGACGACGAGCCCGCGGCGCAGTACCTGCACCCCGAGTTCCTGCTGTTCCGCCGCCTGTTCGAGCGCGCGGGTCTCGCCGCGGTGGTCGCGGATCGGCGCGAGCTGCGGCACGAGGGCGGACGCCTCCTGCTCGGCGACGGTGCGCCGGTCGACCTGGTGTACAACCGCCTCACCGACTTCGCGCTCGCGGGCGACGCGAGCGCCACGCTGTGCGCCGCGTACCTCGCGAACGACGTCGTCGTGACGCCGCATCCGCGCGCGCACGCGCTCTACGCCGACAAGCGCAATCTCGCGCTGCTCGGCGACGCGGCCCGCCTCGTCGCCCTCGGCGTCGACGCGGACACCGCCCGCACGCTCGAGAGCGGCATCCCGCGCACCGAGCTCGTCGATCCCGCACGCGGCGACGACTGGTGGGCGCGGCGGAAGCAGTGGTTCTTCAAGCCGGTCGACGGCTACGGCGGCAAGGCCGCCTACCGCGGCGACAAGATCACGCGCGGCGCCTGGCAGCAGGTGCTCGAGCGGCCCTACGTCGCGCAGCAGATCGTGCCGCCGAGCGAGCGCACGATCGAGGTCGGCGGCGAGCTGCGGCAGCTCAAGCTCGACCTGCGCAACTACGTCTACGACGGCCGCGTGCAGCTGGTCGCGGCGCGGCTCTACCAGGGCCAGACCACGAACTTCCGCACGACGGGCGGCGGCTTCGCGCCGGTGTTCACCGAAGCCGTCTGACGTCGGCGCCGGGTTCGCCGGCCACGAACGATTCCCGACCGCCCGAAGCCGCTGCGAACGAGCACCCGACGCCGGCCCCGTCGGCTCGACTTCGAGGCCCGTTCGGCCGAAGTACCTGCACCATGGCGGAGACGGGCACTCCCGCGGGCGACGGCACGGCTCCGCCGACCGCCAGCGCAGACGCGGCTCCGGCCGCGCCACGGGCCCGGTCGGCGCACGCGCCCGCCGGCGCCGGCGCGCCGCTGCGCATGCTGGCGCTGGGTGCCCTCGGCATCGTCTATGGCGACATCGGCACGTCGCCGCTGTACGCCTTCCGCAGCTGCTTCGTCGGCGAGCGCGCGCTCGCGCCGACACCGGACAACGTCCTCGGCATCCTGTCGCTGGTGTTCTGGGCGCTGTTCGTCGTGGTGTCGGTCAAGTACCTCGCCGTCATGCTGCGCGCCGACAACCAGGGCGAGGGCGGCATCCTCGCGCTCCTCGCGCTGGCGAGCACGCGGCGGCGCTCCGACGACCCGGAGATCGGCCGGCGCACGGCCGCTGTCGTCGCGGCGCTCGGCATCTTCGGCGCCGCGCTCCTTTATGGCGACGGCGTCATCACGCCCGCGATCTCGGTGCTCTCCGCGATGGAAGGGCTGAAGGTCGTGACCGTCGAGCTCGAGCCGCTGATTCTGCCGCTCACCGTCGCGATCCTGATCGGGCTCTTCGTCGTGCAGCAGCACGGCACGGCACGCGTCGCGCGCGTGTTCGGACCGGCGATGCTGGTCTGGTTCGCGACCATCGGCGCGCTCGGCGCGTGGGCCGTCATCCACGAGCAGCCGGGACATCCGTCGGTGTGGAACGCGCTCGACCCGCGCACCGCGGTGGCGTTCCTCGCGTCGCAGGGCGCGACGGCGTTCTTCGTGCTGGGATCCGTGGTCCTGGTCGTCACCGGCGGCGAGGCGCTCTACGCCGACCTCGGCCACTTCGGCGCGCCGCCGATCCGCCTCGCGTGGTACGGCGTCGTGTTTCCGGCGCTGGTGCTGAACTACCTCGGTCAGGGCGTGCTGATGCTCGAGGGCGGCTCGGCGGGACGGCACCCGTTCTTCGATCTGGCACCGTCGTGGGGACTGCTGCCGCTGGTGATCCTCTCGACCATCGCCACCGTGATCGCGTCGCAGGCGCTGATCTCGGGCGCGTTCTCGCTCACGCACCAGGCGATCGTGCTGGGCTACTCGCCGCGCGCGCGCGTCGTGCACACGTCGGACACCGAGGCCGGACAGATCTACATCGCGCAGGTGAACTGGGTGCTGATGATCCTGTGCATCCTCACCGTGCTCGGCTTCAAGTCGTCCGACGCGCTCGGCGACGCGTACGGAGTCGCCGTCACCGGGACGATGACGATCACGAGCCTGCTCTTCTTCCGCGTGGCGCGGCACGACTGGCAGTGGTCGTGGCCGGCCGCGGCGGGACTCACCGCGTTCTTCCTGGTCTTCGACCTCGCCTTCCTGTCGGCGAACCTCGACAAGGTCGTGTCGGGCGGCTGGGTGCCGCTCGCGATCGCGGCCTGCGTGTTCGTCGTCATGACCACGTGGAAGCGCGGCCGGAAGGAGCTCACGACCCTGCTCGGCCGCATCGAGAAGCCGGTGCACGAGTTCCTCGCCGAGATGCGCGAGCTGAACCCCGTCGTCGTGCCGGGCACCGTCGTCTACCTGTCGGCCAACACCTCGACGATCCCGCGACTCCTGCAGCGCAACGTGCACATCAACCACGTGCGCCACGAGCGCATCGTGATCCTCGCGATCGACAGCGCGACCGATCCGTACGTCGACGACGAGCAGCGCGTGACCGTGCTCGATCTCGGCGATCAGGTGTTCCGCGTGGTGGCGCTGTTCGGCTTCATGGAGCAGCCCGACGTCGAGCGCATCTTCGCGTGCGCCGCGCAGCGCGGGCTCGTGGTCGAATGCTCCCGCACCGACTTCTTCGTGCAGCACGACGTGCTGGTGCCGACCGGCAACGTGCCGATGGCGCGCTGGCGGAAGCGGCTCTTCACGCTGCTGGTGCGGCTGTCGCGTCCGATGCTCGAGGCGCTGGGGCTCGGCTCCTACAACTGTCTGATCGTAGGAGAGGAGATCTCCCTATGACAACCTAGAGATAAGCCCTCGATCGCCCGCATCGGGTGCCCGAACACCATGCACCGGCCCACTGCATGGACATCCGGTGAGCCCTCAACACTCCGAGCTCGGATTTCCTTTCTTAAGTCGCGCAGACACGACTCGCGACCACACAGTATCAAGCGCGCGCCACCCCACGGATTCTTCGCTTTCCCCGTTGACAGCTCACGCCGCACGTGCGCATGAACCCCGACAAGATAACCGTGCCCGCCAAACAGCCACCTATTTCAAGGATCGACCAATGAGCCAACACCTCCCCCTGGAACAGCTCGCAAAGCGCACATTTCGAGCCGGCGCCCAGATGGTCGTCTCGGTGATTGTCGTGGCATTGACAACTCTCACCGCCCCCGACACCGCAAGCGCGATAGTCTGCAATGCGTCCTCGTTTTCTTGTCCGCCGACCGGCACCTGTATCATCACTGGAACGTGGGATATCGGTGACGGCTGCGCGTTAGATTTCGGCACGCAATCGATCGAACTCAGAGGAACGCTCCAAGCCGCAACGACAAGCGGAGCATTTCTTATTACTGCGGGCTCCGTCGCGCTAAAGGCTGGCAAGTTGAAATCTCTCGGCACTCTCTCCGAACCCGGTGGCGACACAACAGTTCGCGCTACCGGGCTCTTTAGCATGGAGGCTCTGGTCCACGCATTGAGACAAGCGGCACAGCTGAACGGCGGCACTATCGAAGTTACCGCCGCCTCCCTCTCGCTATCCACTGGACTTATAGTTTCCGGGGCGGCACGGGAGCTGCGTGTGGCGACGCCGGAGACATCTCGCTTAAGGCCAATGCCGGGCCGGTAACCCTTGCATCGACGATACGGGCGAATACTGGAGGCTCAGACTGCGACAGGAGTTCGATTCGTCTCAGCGGCACATCAGTGACCATCAGCGGCGACATCGATGCCCGCGGCAGCTCGGCGCGTCTGACGAAGCGATCGTAATCGACTCCCAATCCAGTGATTTGCTCATTGCAAACGGAGCGTTCCTGCGAGCAGACGGCACAGGTCAACCCGACGGCGAGGGTGCAAGTGGTGGCCGCACGCGCCTCTCCGGCGGAAATGCCACCGTGGGACGATTTCGGCCACCGGAAACGCTCCCGACGCGGTCGCTGGCGGCGTTTCGATCGCGGCGAATGGCAATGCGACGATCGGAGGACCCATCAATCTATCCGGCTTCGGCACCGGGGCCGGAGGGGACCTCGTCGTCGTCGCAGGAGGGACGCTCCAAGCCAGCGCGGAGCTCCGCACGAACGGAGGATCAGTCTATCCTGGCGGCAGAGGCGGGACTATCCAGCTACGGGCATCCGGTTCGCTCGCGGTCTCCGGCATACTCAGCTCAGCCGCCGACGGCGGCGGTGTCGTCCTCGTCGGCGGCGGCGTCACTCACCGGACACATTACAGCCAAGGGCGCTCGCGGATCGGGGTCATGTCGTAATCGAATCGTGCAACGCGTCGATCCTCGGAACGATCGACACGGGCGCCACGCTCGGTGGTGTTTCGGGCTCTACAAGCATCAGTGCGGGCTCAATATCGATCCAATCGACCGCATCGATCCTCAGGCGGCCATGCAGTGCTAACGGTTTCCTGCGTGACTTTCCGTACGGTCACAGGTCATCTGACGATAAGCAACGAAGCCGCCCTCTCGCCGGCACCTATAATCGCGACCGACGACACACTCCCATTGTGCTAACGGCCACCCGACTATCGGAGCTTACATGTCGCACCTTCTTCCCTCGCTAACGATAGCGCTGGCTAGCGCTCCCCCGAATCGTGGCCTCGGCCGTCACAAGCCCCCCGTTTAAGGTCAAAGAACTTCCCGGAAATCTGCAATCTCCCCAGGCCCAACAACAACGGTCGCGTAATGGGCCATGATAACAAGCTCCGTGCCACGCTAAACGGAACGACGTATTGGTTTTTCGCTGACACAATTCTCGATGGCTTACAATCGCTCCCCGCCATTCCCGGCCAGCTGCGCCTACGCGGCTCCATTTTTCAATGACGGGCTAGACAAGTTTGACGCAGGCATTCCCCAAGAAGTTTCGAAACCCGCGGGACCGTAGCGAAGACAACCGACGGAACAGGCAACGACTGCCTCTCACTTCAGTACTCGGCCGACAATGGGCTAGCCGGCCCTATTCCCCGACTACAAAGTCGTACTTTACGTGGCCCGGTGGTGCGGTTGTTGCTGATCTAGCGGCACAGGGAATATTAGAATCTACATCTACGCCTACCACCAGCCAGACCCCAGGGAACTTTCGCTCCTTCGACACCCAATCGATGACAGCAAGCAAGGTCGCCAGTTTCGGAAACCCCGAACTTGGCTTCACTGAGCCGGTCTCCCTTGTCCACTCGGATCAGTCCAGATGGATCTACCTGATTGGAGGTCTCGCCATCGTGGACGCCCCAAGGCTCCAACCCAACCGGCAGAATGCGACCAGCTATCGACTTGCTCAGGTTCGAGAAGTCGACATCAGCATCAGCAAGTATCGGTGCTATGCCGGGGCCAACAGTCGGATTCGCCTCATCGCCTTCATCAGCGGCGGAGCTCTTCAAGGAGCTGGCATCAGGGCCAACAGGCTTCTTAACCTACTCAGCGGCCCTGCGTCGATATCTTGTGGTTTACTCGTGCCTTAATGGCAGCGCAGTGTGCGCAGAGCCTCCGTCATTCGAGAAGCTCCGGTATCCAAACGCCTCGGCCTTCCGCTAGGATTGCCCAGCCAACCCCCTCGGCATCTTGGTGGCCCTGGGCAAACAATATGAACCCCGCCGACAAGGTCGTTCTGGCCAGGTGCCGCCAACGGTTCCCAGTCGAATCTTTGCTACGCAGTGCACAACCACACCGAACAAGAGCCGAAATGCGCTATTCCTGACGACCGCAGAGAACCCCGACAACTGCTATAGTTCCCAATTTACCTACGACCCCGTGTATGGGCTAACGCTCTATCGAGTAAAGCTGAACCACGGCGCCGCGGACTCGCTCGCGCCCTTTTATCTGCGAACCGCAGGGGTAAGTGCAAATCCGCAGACGCCATGCGAGATCCCCGCTCAAGGAGCAAACGGCTGGAGTTACGCATCTTCGTCCTTTAACGTTCTAACGCCGCTAACATTCCGGCCACTTTGGCAATGGGGCGCGCCGCAACTGCCGCCCCTGGGCCCACCAGTTCCCCTGATTAACCCAGCGAACGCCCTACCGGGAGATCCAGACAGCCGCTCGCATCTGGCAGCCCAACTATTCTGGCGATGCCGTGGTCACGCTCAGCGGGGAGGTCCGGAAGATCTTCTCCTGTGGCACGACGAAGTTGTGCCCGAGATTATTTCGCATTCGAAACGGAAAACCAGTGGGTACTGTGGTCGCCTCCCCCGCTGGGGCGAAACCGGAAGATAGAGTTCGCCAGATAACGGTCACGCAGCTCCTGTGGCCGGTGATGGGCTAGGCTTCCGGTAAGAAACTCTTCAGCAGGGCCTCTGGCCCAGAAACTTGGTGGTGCGACCACGTAAGATTCGCCCCAACGATCAAGGTTCGTGCCGGCACGAGGTTGCACCCTCTCGATCTCCGCCGAGCACAAATGGAACAGACAGGCAGACAGGGAACCCGATGGTTGACTCCATGCTGCACGACGCGGACAGCCAATGTGAATCTGCCAGCTCGCGAGGGCGCAGTAACCTTGACATGCGATGTCACCCTGCCCTGCGGCAGGACGTCAGCATTAAGGGGAATTATCCATGTAGGAACGGCCTCGTAGCCGGCTTCGTAAATCGTGGCGGTAATCTCAAAAGCCCCTGCGGGAAAGCTAAACCCAGGCCAGGCTTCCTTGCTGTCATTCACGAGCTCGATCGCAGCACGCATATCCGTGCCGGGCGCGCTCGGCGCCGAGGTCAGCCAACAAACTTAAGGGACCCAGCGCACTCGGTGGCAGCCTTAATTCAGAGTGCCGTCGATAGTCTCTGCCGGATCAAACAGGTGGCCCCGACGATTATTCCGTGGGCCGAGAGTAACCTCAAACAATAATCTGTCATCCGGTGCACCAGCCGCAGACCCGCCGTCGCGGCTTTCCATTCGTCTATTTTGACGGATGAAAGTTCGTCAACTGAAAGCAAGATCCATCGGACATCCACAAGATCGACGAGTTCCTGAAGCGCGGCGGGTGCCGGCAGCCTGAGCGCGACCCAATGAAAGTATGCAACGTTACGAGGACCGTTTGCAGCGTACCCTTCAAGACAGGAAGTCCGTGAAATGTACTCAGATAGACTCGCCGAGCGCGGCCGGCGAGCTGGAATCGCGTGGCAGCTCCAACAAGGCGCCACCATCCCCATGAGCCGAGAGCCAGCGATACGCGGGGTCTAGATCGCGCCGGGTAGTGACAGTACGCGTGGCAAGTTCGGGAAACGGCAAGTAGGACCAGAGGACAGCGGCGAGAAGCAACACGCCGATAGCGAACGACTTAGCCAGGCGAGGTGACCTTGCGACAGATGCGCTCCACGCCCACCGCCAAGAGCGCCAAACCAAGTTGCGCAACGACGGCAAAGCGCACAGGCAGCCGCACTGTTGCGAGCGGGAATCCATTCATACAGGATAGCGTAGGGGCTAGGGATTTCGAATCCGTAGAGCTGAATCGCAGGGCCAAATGACGCCAAGCAGCCGGTGACAGCAGTATTAGCGACAGGCTTCGGAATCGCCATAGCTGGCGATCCAGTTGGGCGCGACTTATCAAGCCAACCACCGCCAGCGCATAGCGGCCCAGCCGAGACTATATTTGGTCAGATAGTCCACTGAGCAATTCGAGAAGAGAGCGGAATCAGCCCCAGCAGAGGTCTGCTGACTGTCGCCGTAGGTACTAGCCCGTATGATCTCAACCTTGGGTACGGGATGTTTACCAGCGCAACAACGACACTTGAGATCGCAAAGGCCAAGATCGTCGCGAAGGTATGGCTGACAATATCGCGCACATAGCGATTCCACACAATAAATAGCGGAACCAACGACAAGCACATGAAAAAGACCGCGTGAAGCCACCGACGAGTGCCTGCAGAGTCAGTGCGACCGACAGTAACCAAGACGTCACGGGGGCGTCCTTGGCGAAACGACGCCTCGAGGCCGAGCACGACCAGAGGAAGATATTGAACGCCAAGCGTATGATAATGCAGCGGCGAGAGATAGCGACCAAAGCAGAAGGCAAACAGGAATCCAGCGAAGAATGCGGGATAGAGACTTGGAGCGCCTCGCCAGCAAGAAAGTAAAATATGCGGACAGAGATAGGTCAGCCACGCCATGACGGTGAGCGCAGCACTGGATTTTGCGTGAGGAGGAAAGTCGGCGCAAAGAGTGGCGCACTTAGCCGGTGTTCCAGAAAAAGGCCAATGAGTACGGCGCTGGGTAGAACGCTGGCGCGGAAAAGACCGTTAAGGATGGGCCTAACAGAGGCCTTGGCACCCCAAGCGAGGGCCCACAGATTGAGGGGTAGAGATCCACGTTGCCAAGGTCATCAGATCCGGTCCCCCCAGCATGGGCGACACGGTCAACCCAATAGCCAGGTCGCGGAAGGTACGCAGAGGGCGAGTGCACTGTGGCAATGACGACGATATGGGCCAGTGCGCCGTCCGCCGTCTCGCCGTGACCGCTCGAGGAGCTGTTTCACGACATCCTCATTCAGTTGGCTTTCGTAGTTTTACCTGTCGGACACAAGGCATCGGATGCAACGGCTAAGCTAAGCCGCATTGGCGAACCGCGTCAAAACTCGACGGAGCCAGGGTTGGAAGCAGAGGCCGGGGCGCCGCCGGGATTCGTTCGTCGATCTAAGCGGATGCTGCCGGCTGAGATTCTTGGCAGGGCGCTTTCGTGTGCAGAACGAGTGAAGACGCTGCTGGTGCGGCTGTCGCGTCCGATGCTCGAGGCGCTCGGGCTGCCGGTGCAGCGGGTGATCCTCGTCGGCCGCGAGATCGCGATGTAGCGGCAGCTCAGCGCGGCATCGCCGCGATCTGCTCGAAGTACCTCGCGAAGGCGATCATGCCGCCGCTCGCCTGGCGCCAGTCGAAGTTCTCGTTCGGCGCGTGATAGCCGTGCTCCGGGAGCGACAGGCCGAGGAAGTAGACCGGCGCCTTCAGGATCTTCTCCATCGACAGCACCGCGCCGATCGAGCCGCCCTCGCGCACGAACACGGGCTCGCGTCCGAACGCCGCCTTCATCGAGGCGCGCACCGCATCGGCGTACGGACCCGTCGTGCGGCCCTTGTACGCCGGCAGCGCGTGCTCCGGCTCGACCCGCACGTCGGGATTGACGCGCCTCACGTGCTCGCGCACCAGCTTGACGATGCGCTCGGGCTTCATGTCCGGCACGAGGCGGCACGACAGGATCGCGGTCGCCTCGGGCGGCACGACCGTCTTGACACCCGGCCCCTGATAGCCGCCCGCGATGCCGTGCACCTCGAGCGTCGGCTCGAGCCACAGACGCTTCATCGCGTCGAGCGCGTCGTTCGAGCGCAGCGAGCGCAGCAGGTGGTCCTTCTTGAAGCCCGCGACGGTGAAGCCGCAGTTCTTCAGGTCCTCGAGCTCCGCGCGCGTCGGCTTCGCGACCCCGTCGTAGAAGCCCTTGATCTTGACGCGCCCCGTGCGCGCGTCGAGCATCGACGCGACGACCTCGCAGATCTCGGCGACCGGATTGCGCGCCGCGCCCCCGGTCGTGCCGGAGTGCTGGTCGGTCGTGCCGGTACGAAGGCTCAGCCGGAAGCCCTGCAGGCCGCGCAGTCCCGCCGGACACGCGGGCCGGCTGCGCGACACCCACACCGTGTCGCTCACCACCACCGACTCGGTCGCGAAGCGCTTGCGGTGCTTCGTGATCGTCGCCGCGAAGTGCGGCGAGCCGATCTCTTCTTCCAGCTCCCAGAGGAAGTTCACGTTCGCCGCGACGCCGTGCTGCCGCGCGTACCGCGCGCCGTAGAGTGCCGCGAGCGCGGGGCCCTTGTCGTCGGTGGTGCCGCGCGCCAGGTAGCGGTCGCCCTCGATGGTCAGCTTGAACGGGTCGCTGCGCCACTGCGGCTCGTCGGCGGGCTGCACGTCGATGTGGTTGTAGATCGTCACCGTCGGACGGCGCGGATCGCTGCCGAGGCGTCCGTGCACCAGCGGGTGGCCGCCGGTCTCGATGACGTCGGCCTCGCCGCCCGCCCAGCGGATCAGCTCCGCCGCGCGGGACGCCGCGCGGCGGACGTCGTCCTTGCGCTTCGGGTCGTTCGAGACGCTCGGGATCTCGACCAGCTCGCGCAGGTGCTTCTCGTAGCTCGCCCGGGACGACGCGGCGTACGCGGACAGCTCCTTGGCAGAAAGGACGGCTTCGCTCATCCGGGCGTTGTCGCGGGCGCGCGGCCGGATCGCAAGGGCGAGGCCGTCCGGAGGGGCGGCTTGCACGTCGACACGCGGAAAGATTCCGTGGGAGAATCGCCTTCGTGCCGCCCGCCGGGCACGACAACGGAGGGAGCGAGATGGCAGCCACGAACGGGACGGAAGCGCACGGAGCAGGCGCGGGAAGCGCGGATGTCGACGTCGTCGTGGTCGGGGCCGGCTTCGCCGGGCTCTACCTGCTGCACGAGATGCGCCGGCTCGGCTTCTCCACCGTGGTGATCGAGGCCGCCGACGACGTCGGCGGCACCTGGTACTGGAACCGCTACCCCGGTGCGCGCTGCGACATCGAGAGCATCGACTACTCGTACAGCTGGGATCCGGACCTCGAGCGCGAGTGGCAGTGGTCGGAGCGCTACGCGACGCAGCCCGAGATCCTGCGGTATCTGGGCCACGTCGCCGACAAGCACGATCTTCGCCGCGACATCCGCTTCTGCACGCGCGTGACGTCGGCGACGTGGGAAGCGTCCGCGTCGCGCTGGAGCGTCCGCACGGACAAAGGCGACACGCTGCGGTGCAAGTTCTACGTCATGGCGACGGGCTGCCTGTCGGTGCCGAAGACGCCCGACGTCCCCGGCCACGAGCGCTTCGAGGGGCCGTCGTACTACACCGGACGCTGGCCGAAGGACGGCGTCGACTTCACGGGTCTGCGCGTCGCCGTCATCGGCACCGGATCGTCGGGCATCCAGTCGATCCCGATCATCGCGCAGCAGGCGAAGGAGCTGACGGTCTTCCAGCGCACGCCGAACTACTCGCGTCCCGCGAAGAACGGGCCCGTGAACCGCGAGAAGAAGGCGCGCTTCGACGCCGACCCGCGCGCGTACCGCGCCGAGGCGCGGCTCTCGGGCTCCGGCGTGCCGGTCGAGAAGCCGACGCTGCGTGCGTTGCAGGTGCCCGATGCCGAGCGCCTCGCGAAGTACGAGGCCGCCTACCAGTCGGGCGATCTGCTGATCTTCGGCAACACGTACGCGGACATCCTCGTGAACGAGAAGGCGAACGCGGGCGTCTGCGAGTTCCTGCGCGGCAAGATCCGCTCGCTCGTCGAGGATCCGCAGATCGCCGACGTGCTGACGCCGAAGGACCACTTCTACGGCACCAAGCGCCCCTGCATCGACACGGGATACTTCGAGACCTTCAACCTGCCGCACGTGCGGCTCGTGGACCTGCGCCGCGAGCCGATCAAGTCGGTCACAGAGAAGGGCATCGACACCGTGTCGCGCTCGTTCGAGTTCGACGTGATCGTCTACGCGACCGGCTTCGACGCGATGACCGGCGCCATCGTCGCGGTCGACGTCGCGGGCCGCGACGGCCTGTCGCTCAAGCAGAAGTGGGATCACGGGCCGCGCACGTACCTCGGCCTCATGACCACCGGCTTCCCGAACTTCTTCACCATCACCGGACCGGGCAGCCCGTCGGTGCTGTCGAACATGGTGGTGTCGATCGAGCAGCACGTCGACTGGATCCGCGACTGCCTCGTGCACATGCGCGACGAGCACCTCGACACGGTCGAGCCCACGCCGACCGCCGAGGACGCGTGGGTGCAGCACGTCAACGACTGCGCCGACATCACGCTGCTGCCGCGCGCGAACTCCTGGTACATGGGCGCCAACGTCCCCGGAAAGCCGCGCGTCTTCCTGCCCTACATCGGCGGCGTCGACCGCTACCGAAGGGTCTGCGAGGACGTCGTCGGACGCGGCTGGCTCGGCTTCGCGTTCGGCGGACGCGACGGACGGCGCTGCAACGACGGCGTCGTGCGCCGCCTGCAGCCCGACGCCGAGATCTTCCTCGAGGTCCTCGCCGATCTGGGTGCGCCGCGTATCGAGACGCTGTCGGTCGCGGATGCGCGCAAGTTCGCCGCGGCCTCGACCATCGGACGTCCGCCCGGACCGGACGTCGGCGAGGTGTGCGACGGCGAGCTCACCGGTGCGGCCGGTCCGCTGCCGTACCGCCTCTACCGCCCCGCGACGCCTGGCCCGCACGGCGTCGTGGTGTACTTCCACGGCGGCGGCTGGGTGCTCGGCGACCTCGACTCCGACGATCCGTTCTGCCGCGACCTCTGCGCGCAGGGCGACGCGGTCGTGGTGTCCGTCAACTACAGGCACGCGCCCGAGGCGCGCTTCCCCGCGTCGGCCGACGACGCGTTCGCCGCCGTGCGCTGGGTCGCGGAGCACGCGGCCGAGCTCGGCGGCGTGCCGGGCCGGCTCGCCGTTTGCGGCTGGAGCGCCGGCGCGAACCTCGCCGCGGTCGCGTGCCAGCTCGCGCGCGACGCCGGCGGTCCGTCGATCGTGGGGCAGGTCCTCGTGGCGCCGGTGACCGACTGCGCCAGCGAGCATCCGTCGTACGCCGAGAACGGCGAGGGCTACTTCCTCACCGCGCCGCTGATGCGCTGGTTCATCGGTCACTACGCCGACGCCGCGGACCGGGCGAACCCGAAGGCGTCGCCGCTGCGCGCGAAGAGCCTCGCGGGCCTGCCGGCGGCGCTGGTCGTGACGTGCGAGTTCGACCCGCTGCGCGACGAGGGTGCGGCCTACGCGGACGCGCTCGCGAAGGCCGGCGTCGAGGCGCGGCACCTGAACGCGCGCGGGCAGATCCACAACTCGATCACTGCGGTCGACATCATCCTCTCCGCGGCGGGAACGCGTACCGAGATCGCGCACGCGTTGCGTGGGTTCGTCGGGGGATCCGCGTCACGGGAGGCGTCGCAACGCGAGACCGCCGCGCCCGCCGCGCACGCCTGAGAGCGTCGCGAACGAGCACGCCGCACGGACCATCGGAGACCGACATGCCCACCGCACGCGCCAACGGAATCGAGATCGAGTACGACACCTTCGGACGGCCCGACGCCGAGCCGCTGCTGATGGTCATGGGCCTCGGCGCGCAGATGGTCGTCTGGGACGAGGACTTCTGCGGCCTGCTCGCCGACCGCGGCCACTTCGTGATCCGCTTCGACAACCGCGACATCGGTCTCAGCACGAAGTTCGCGTCGCACGGCACGCCGAACGTCCTGCAGATGATGATGGACGGCATGGCCGGCAAGCCGTTGAGCGCGCCGTACACGCTCGACGACATGGCGGACGACGCGGCCGGTCTGCTCGACGCGCTCGACATCGGACGCGCGCACGTCTGCGGC
Source organism: Binatia bacterium (assembly GCA_046327915.1). Classification (GTDB taxonomy): domain Bacteria; phylum Desulfobacterota; class Binatia; order UBA12015; family UBA12015; genus VGTK01. Next base: position 60,566 of record JAXLXO010000028.1, read on the forward strand.
GCGTCGATGGGCGGCATGATCGCGCAGACGCTCGCGATCCGTCACCCGGCGCGCGTCAAGAGCCTGGTGTCGATCATGTCGACGACCGGCGCGCCCGACCTTCCGGGGCCGCGACCCGAGGCGGCGGCCGTGCTCGTGAGCCCGATCCCGACCGACCGGGCGGGCGCGATCGAGCGCGGCGTCACCGTGTTCCGCACCATCGGCAGCCCGGGCTTCCCGTTCGACGAGGAGGGAACGCGGCGGCGCGCGGCGCTGCAGTACGACCGCTGCCATCACCCCGAGGGACAGATGCGGCAGCTCGCGGCCATCCTCGCGCACGGCAGCCGACGCGAGAAGCTGCGCGAGGTTCGCGTGCCCGCGCTGGTGATCCACGGCGCCGACGATCCGCTGGTGCCGGTCGAAGGCGGACACGACACCGCGGCCGCGATCCCCGGCGCCGAGCTGCTGGTCATCGAGGGCATGGGCCACGACAACCCGCGCGACGCGTGGCCCCGCGTGGTCGATCGCATCTGCGCGCTGACGTCGCGCGCCGCCGCCAGCTGACGGCGGCGCGCGGCAGCAGCTTCAGAAGCCCGCGGTCGCTCCGTCGACGAACGCGCCGCTCGGCGAGCCGATGTCGCACGCGAACGGCTGCACGCCGGGGAAGTCGACGACCAGCGTGCCCTCCTCCGAGAGGTCGGTCGTCGCCGTCGGATTCGTCATCGCGTTGCCGACCCAGTCGCGCATGAGCACGCCGTCGATCGCGCCGGTGTCCCAGTTGGAGTTCAGCACCTGACCGTGGATCGGCGTCGAGGCACCACGCAGGAAGCTGTGCAGCCCCGGCGTCCCCTGCAGGCTGCAATAGGACGCGCGCGCCGTGTTCACGAACGCGGCGGTGGACGGGAACAGCGTGGTGTTCACCTGCACCGTGTCCACCTGGTTCGAGACGTGGAGGATCTGCTGGTACGGCGTGCCCAGCAGACGCGGCGCCGTCGCGATCCCGAGGTTGCCGAAGATCTCCGCGCAGTCCGCCGACGAGCAGTACGGTGGCATGAACGGCGCGACGTTCCAGCCCGGGAACGTCGCCGGTTGCACGATCGTGCCGAGCGCGATCACGCCGAAGGTCCCGTTGTCCATGCCGAGCGCGGCGTCGGGCACGGCGGTGGTGTTCACCCAGCCGAGGTCGTCGAGCATCCAGTGGTAGTTGTAGGCGGCGCCGTAGCCGCCGGCCGAGCTGCCGCTGAAGACGACGATCGGCTTGTTCGCGCGATAGCCCTCGGGGTCGCTCGCCTGCATCTCGGCCCAGATGAGGTCGCGCACGTAGCGCATCGCGGCGCGCACGTTGAGCGCGCCGTAGCGGTGCACCGTGAACGGCGGAGCGACGTTGGTGAAGGTCGTCGTGACGCCGCCGCCGATGTGCAGATCCTGTGTGCAGTAGGGCAACCCGACCTTGGTCCAGTCGCGGAAGGGATTCGTCGCCGCCGTGCTCGACATCATGCCCGCGCTCGGCAGCCCGTTGCTCTGCGCCTCGAACAGCCCCGGGCTCGTCGACGCACAGTCCGGACCGTCGATGCACAGACCGCCGCCCTCCATGTGCACGACGATGCGCTCGACCGGCTGCCCCGCCGGAGCGAGGCGGAGATTGAACGAGTAGTCGCTGCCGTTGCCGCAGCGCGTGCCGTACTGCGCGAACGGCAGCGTCACCTTGGTATTGACGCCACGCGCCGGCACCGGAACGCTCGCGCGCGGGCCGCAGTCGAGCACGAGCGGCGTGGTGTCGCCGTGCGCACTCGCGACCAGGCAGCGCGCCTGCTCCGCCGTGCGCGACGCGAACGCCGGCGGGTCGAGCAGCACCAGATCGGCGAGAGGCGTCGGGCACTTGCCCGCGATCCGCGTCGCGGTGACGCTCTCACGCGTGGCGAGCTTGATCGCGACGTCGGCGGTGTTGCACGGCCTGCCGGCCTTCTCGTTGCGGATGCACGTGCTCTGCTGGCGCAGGTCGTAGGAGATCAGGGACGCGCCGTCGCGCCACGCTCCGTCGAGGCACTTCTGATCCGACGGCAGGGCCGCCGCACGGGCCGCCGCCTGCGGTCCGCCGTAGCTGCGCGCGGCGAGGCTCGCGACCGCGCTCGTGCAGGCGTTCTGCACGCGCGCGACGAGTCCGGCCGGCGTGAGGACGGGACCGTACCCGGCCGCCTGCACGACCGGCTGCGTCGCGCACTTCGCGAGGATGCGCGTCCCGACGCGGTCGATCTGCTTGACGAGCTTCGGGTCGGCCGGCGCGCACGCGCTGCCCGTGCCGCGGTAGCACTGCTGCTCGATGCGGCTCACCGAGCTCACACAGGAGCGGAGCGCGTCGCTCGCCGCCTTCTCGCAGCTCTGTCCCGCGGTGATGGCGAGGGACGGCGACGGCGAAAGAGCGATCGTGATCAGGACGACGAGCGCGAGTCGGGTGTTGGTCATCGTGGGTCCCCTTCGGTTGCCGCGTGTGGTGCGTGCCGGCCCCTTGGATGCGTTCGGCGGGTGGAAGGTAAAGCACCGACTCCCGAACGGGGGCAAGACGAAACCACCCGTGCCCAATTCATGGGCACGGGCGGCGCGCGGCGGAGGAACGATCCGGCCGACGCCGACCCGTCAACGGTCGTCGCTGCAGTCGACCGGCAGCTGCAGGTACTCGCGGTACACGAAGTCGCGGTGCGCCAGCAGCGCGGGATCGAGCGCGTCGCGCACCGGACCGCTCGCCGTGTACAGCATGCGCATCCCTGCCGGCATCGGGCACTGCTCCTCGGGCAGCGGCTCGAGCATCGCCGCGAACGTCGCCCAGTAGATGTCGAGCGCGGTCAGGTGCGACCCAACGAGGAACGGACGCCCGGCGAGACGCTGCCGGTCGAGCTGCGCCGCGAGCATGCGCAGGATCGCGACCACGCGCCACGGCGCGGCTTCGGCGGCCTCGGCGCCGTAGCCGTACTTCTCCGCGAGCCGGCGCACGCCGGACGGTGCCGCGTCGCCCGCCGCCGCGAGGATCGGGTGCAGTAGCATGAGCCGCCGCGACCAGCCGAGGCCCTGCTCGCCGATGATCTCGTGGCAGTAGCCGAACATGCGCGCGCGCTCGTCGGCGTCCTCGGGGATCAGTGCCGGTGTCGGCGCGAGACGCTCGGCGAGGAACAGGATGCCGAGCGACGTGGTACGCGGCGGCTCGTCGTTCCACACCGCGACCGGCGCGCTGGTCTGGTTGGTCCACGCGGCCAGCGCCGCATTCTCGCCGCCGCCCTCCTGCCGCACCGCGACGTACGGCAGGCGCTTGACGTGGCAGATGCCCTTCGCGGCCTCGCCCCACGGACCGGGCACGCCGGTGGTGAGCACGAGTCTGAGGCCCTGCAGTGGGCGCGCGTCCTCGACGTCGACGAACTTCATGGCGCGCAAGTTCCCGCGTCCGCGCGACGAGCGCAAGCACGGCGTACGGCCCTGCGAGTCGCGCGAGACGCACGCCGCGTCACGCGGCGTTGGCTCGCGCGTCGCGCGCCGTGATACGCGGATCGCCGGAGGACACGGCATGGCGATCGGCGATCAGCGCGACCTCGACCTCGCACGGAAGAACCTGGTCTCGTACTTCGGGCGCGTCCTGCCCGGTGCGCGAGACGTCGACGTCGCGAACCTCGCCGCGCCCGGCATGGGCTTCTCGAACGAGACGCTGCTGCTCGATCTGTCGTACGTGCGGGACGGGAAGCGCCACGACGAGCCGCTCGTCATCCGCGTCCGCCCGAAGGCGATGGTCTTCCCCGAGTACGACCTGCGCCGCCAGTTCGACGTGATGCGCATGCTCGAGCCGACCGACGTTCCGGTGCCGCACATGCGCTGGTTCGAGGACGGCGAGGACGTGCTCGGCGCGAGCTTCTACGTCATGGACCGCATCGACGGCGTGGTCCCGCAGGACTACCCGCCGTACCACGTCGCCGGCTTCTGCACCGAGATGACACCGGCGCAGCGCGCGTCGCTGTGGTGGGACGGCGTCGACAAGCTCGCGCGCATCCACCGGCTCGACTGGAAGAAGCTCGGCTTCGGCTTCCTCGAGCGCCCCGACCTCGGCACGACGCCGCTCGCGCAGCAGCTCGAGTACTACCGGCGCTACCTCGCGTGGGGCGCGGAAGGGAAGCCGCAGCCGACGGTCGACGCGGGCCTCGCGTGGCTGCTCGCGAACCAGCCGAAGGACGAGCCGGTCGCGCTCAGCTGGGGCGACTCGCGCGTCGGCAACATGATCTTCCGCGATGCGCGCTGCGTCGCGGTTCTCGACTGGGAGATGGTGGCGCTCGGCAACCCCGAGCAGGACCTCGGCTGGTGGCTCTTCCTCGACTGGCACCACTCGGGCGGCATCGGCGTCGAACGCCTCGAGGGCTTCCCGTCGCGCGGGGAGACGATCGCGCGCTGGGAGCAGCTCGTCGGACGCCGCGCCGAGCACCTGCACTACTACGAGGCGTTCGCCGCGTTCCGCTTCGCGGTCATCATGATCCGCATCGCGCAGCTCGTGCGCGAGGCCGGGCTGCCCGCGCCCGACGACATGGCCACGAACAACACCTGCACGCAGGGGCTCGCCCGGCTGCTCGGACTTCCGGCCCCGGGCAGCGCCGCCTGATCATCGGATCGCGGCCCGCCGCTTCGCCGCCCGCGCTCAGGCCTCGTCGAAGAGCTTGAGCGCGAGCGTGCCGTGCGTCGCCGCGGCGCCGGCGCGCAGCGCCGCCGCGAGGAACGTCACCTCGGCGAGCTCCTCGCGCGTGGCGCCGCTCTTCTTCGCGGCCTTGGCGTGCGCCTCGATGCAGTAGGGGCACTGCGTCGTCAGCGCGACGGCGATCGCGATCAGCTCGCGGTACTTGCGCGGGATCACGCCGTCCTCGCGCGCGACCGTCTTCTCGAGGCCGAGCCAGGCGTCGAACTCGGTCGGGGCGAGCTGCTTCAGCTCGCGCAGGCGCTTCACATCGGACGGGTCGTGGTAGTGGTCGGCCATCTCGTCGTTCCTCCGGTCCCGCGAGGTCATCAGCCCGCGGCGCCCGGCGCAAGCCCTGCGCGTCCGCCCTGCCCCGGTTGCGCACCCGCCCGGCGACGCCTAAGCCAATCATATTGGCTCCCATGCAATTCTCCCGACGCCCCGCCACGCCGGCGGACGACACCCGCACCGTGCTCGAAGGTCTGCGCCGCGTGGTGCAGGCGTTGCGCGTCACCGCCCGTGACGCCGAGCAGCGGCACGGCCTCAGCGCCGCGCAGATCTTCGTCCTGCACGTGCTCGAGCGCGACGGCCCCGCGTCGGTGAACGAGCTGGCGACGCGGAGCTTCACGCACCAGAGCTCGGTGTCGGTCGTGGTGACGCGGCTCGCCGACGCGGGCTTCGTCGAGCGCAGCCGCGCGGAGGACGACGCGCGCCGCGCCCAGGTCGCGCTGACCGCACGCGGACGGGCGCTGCTGCGCCGCGTGCCGGAGCCGGCACAGTCGCAGCTGGTGAACGCGCTGGCGCGCGTGGCGCCGGCCGAACGTCGCGCGCTCGCGCGCGGGCTCGGAGCGCTGGTGCGCGAGATGGGCATCGCGGACGGCGTCGCGGGGATGTTCTTCGAGGAGAAGCGATCCGGCGCGAAACGCACTTCAGCCCTGCCCCGCGCAGCGCAGGGCGCGACGGCCGCCACGAAGCGAAGGAGCACACGGCGATGAGCGAGCTTTCCACCGCCGCGACGCACGACGCGCTGCCGGTCGCACCGTCGCTCGACCTCGCCGTGCCGCGCCGGCAGCGGCTGGTCGCATCGCGGCTCCTGTTCGTGACCGGCGTCGCGATCGTGGTCGGACTTCTCGCCGGCCTCGTGGCGCAGGTGCTGACGGCGCTGATCGGCCTCGTCACCAACCTCGCCTTCTACGGCCGCGTGTCGTTCGCGATGGTCTCGCCCGCGGACAACGCGCTCGGGCTTCTCGTGATCGTCGTGCCGGTGCTCGGCGGGCTCGTCGTGGGGCTCATGGCGCGCTTCGGCTCGAACGCGATCCGCGGCCACGGCATCCCCGAGGCGATGGAGCAGGTACTGCTCAACCGCAGCCGCATCCCGCCGCGCATCACGTTCCTCAAGCCGCTGTCGGCCGCGGTGGCGATCGGCACCGGCGGACCGTTCGGCGCGGAAGGTCCGATCATCGCGACCGGCGGCGCGCTCGGCTCGCTGCTCGGGCAGCTGCTGCACATCACCGCGCACGAGCGGAAGACGCTGCTCGCGGCGGGTGCCGCCGGCGGCATGGCGGCGACCTTCGGCAGCCCGGTGTCCGCGGTGCTGCTGGCGATCGAGCTGCTGCTCTTCGAGTACAAGCCGCGCTCGCTCGTCCCCGTGGCGCTCGCGAGCGTGACCGCGACCGGCGTGCGCGCCGCGTTCACCGGCATCGGCCCCGTGTTCGCGATGCCGCCGCTCGCAGCGCCGTCCGGCGAGGCGCTCGTCGCCTACACCCTGCTCGGACTGGTGATCGGACTCGCCGCGGTCGCGATCACGCGTGCGGTCTACGCGATCGAGGACGCGTTCGAGGAGCTGCCGGTGCACTGGATGTGGTGGCCGGCGCTCGGCGCAGTGGTGGTCGGCGTCGTCGGGTACTTCGTGCCGCACACGCTCGGCGTCGGCTACGACAACATCGAGCGCATCGTGTCGGGAGGAATCCTCGGCTGGCCGCTCGCCGTGCTGTGCGCCGCCAAGCTGCTGTCGTGGTCGATCGCGCTCGGCAGCGGCACGTCGGGCGGGACGCTCGCTCCGCTGTTCACGATCGGCGGCGCGCTCGGCGCGCTGCTGGTGTCCGGGGCCGCGGCAACGTTCCCGGCGACGGGGCTCGATCCGCGCATCGGCGCGCTGGTCGGCATGGCGGCGATCTTCGCGGGCGCGTCGCGCGCGCTGCTGGCGTCGGTCGTGTTCGCGTTCGAGACCACGCAGCAGCCGATGGGCCTGCTGCCGCTGCTCGCCGGCTGCAGTGCCGCGTACCTCGTCTCGTGCCTGACCATGCGCAACTCGATCATGACCGAGAAGATCGTGCGCCGCGGCACGCGGGTGCCGGGAGAGTACGCGACGGACTATCTCGACCAGCAGCTGGTGCGCGACCATGCCGTGCGCGAGGTCGTGACGCTCGACGCAGACCGCGCGCTGAGCGACGTCCGCGAGTGGCTGCGCTCGGACGCGAGCGGCAACGCGCATCAGGGCTTCCCGGTCCTCGAGAACGGCGGACGCCTGGTCGGCGTGCTCACGCGTCGCGACCTCGTCGTCGGCAACGCGGGTGCCGCCGACGACACCGTCGCGCCGCGGCTCCGCGTGCGCGACCTGCTGAAGCGTCCGCCGGCGGTCGCGTTCGCAGACAGCTCGCTGCGCGAGGCCGCGGATCACATGGTGCGCGAGAACGTCGGCCGCCTGCCGGTCGTCGAGCGCACCGACCCGCGGCACGTCATCGGCATCCTCACGCGCAGCGACCTCCTCGCCGCGCACCACCGACGCCTCGACGAGGAGTCCACCCTCGAGCGCACGCTGCGCGCCCGCGCGCGCAGCTGACGATTACCTATCCAGCAGCTCCAGCTTCTCGCGCTCGGCGAACTCCTTCCGCATCTCCTCGTAGTCGGCGCGCGTGAGCTTCTTGTACGTCGTGTCGCCGCGCTGCCGGAACCAGATCGGCGCGTCGTCGCCGAGACGGTTCAGGTCGAAGTGCAGCTTCTTGAGATTGCGGACCAGGATCTTCTCGGTCTGCGTGTACTCGAACTCGTCGACCACGCGCACGAAGTCGGGGAACCACTTGCGGTCCATGCCGCCGCCGGTGATCTGGCCCTCGCAGAAGTCGAAGAATGCCTTCGGGTCGAAGGTCGCGCCCGGACGGACCTTGAGCGCCGCCATCACCAGCTCGTCGGACACCGAGCACGGCACGCCGTAGGCGGCCGCGAGCACGATGTCCGGGTGCTCCTGGATGAGGCGCGCGACCTGCAGCGCCGAGAAGTTCTCGCCGTCCTTGCGGATCCAGTCGTCGGTGCGGCCGTCGAAGTACAGGAAGCGCACGCCGTCGCGGACCAGCATGTGGCCGAGATCGCCCGAGTGGTACACGCCGTCGCGGTACTTCGAGGTGTTCGCGCCCGGGTTGTCGAAGTAGCCCTGGAAGAGTCCGGTGTCGGCGGCGACGCGGCAGATCTCGCCGACGGCCTCCGCGTAGTTGGTGATCTTGCCGTCGGCGTCGAGCACCGCGGGCGGACACTCCACGCCCTTCTCGTTGATGATCTTGACGGCCTCGTCGGTCACCGCGCCGACCGAGCCGCGCGGGTCGCCCTTCTTGCGGAAGGTGCTGATCGCGGCCTCCGTCGAGCCGTAGAGCTCGAACATGTCCTCGAGGCCCATCCACTTGATGAAGCGCTCGATGTCCGGAGCCGCCGCGCCGTTGCCGATCGCGTAGCGCAGCGTGTTCTTCGGGTTGTTCGCGACCTCGGCGAGGATCTTCGCCTCGTCGCCGCCGTACTGCTTCTCGATCGCGCCCAGCACGTAGTGCACCGGCTCGCCGACGTAGTTCCAGTACGTGACGCCGTGCCTGATGACGTCCGGCACGAACGAGCTCGCGCTGAAGCGCTCGCGCATCGACAGCTGGCCGCCGACCTGGAACGCCGGCTGGAAGCCGAGGAACATCGCGTTCGAGTGGAAGAGCGGCATGCACGCGTACCCGACGTCGTCGGCGCCGAGCTGCAGGTTGCCCGACACGGCCATGCCGATCAGCAGCAGCTTCGCGTGGTTGTTGAGGATGCCCTTCGGGAGTCCCGTCGTGCCCGAGGTGTAGATGACCATCAGCGGGTTGGTCGCCTCGACCTTGACGTCCGGTCTCGCGAACGCCTTGCCGATGGCGCCGATCTCGGAGTCGACGCTCTCCATCAGGTCGACACCCGCGAGCTCGCCCGCGGTGTCCGTGCGCAGGAAGAGGATGTTCTCGGGCTGCACGTGCTGCAGCTGCGAGCGGACCTTCTGCACCTCGTCCTGCAGCCGCTGGTCGACCACCAGCACGCGCGCGCGCGACTGGTTGAGCACGCCGGCGAGCGTCTCGCCGCGGAGACCGGTGTTGACGCCGAACAGCGTCAGGCCGGCGTAGCCGCACGCACCGTAGAGCGACAGCAGCTCCAGGTGGTTCTCGAGCAGCATGGCGACGTGTCCCGGCCGCGCATCGTCGATGTGGCCGAGGCGCCGCAGCAGGAAGTGCGCGAGCCGCACGCACTCGTCGCGGTAGCGGCCGTAGGTCCACGTGCGGTCGTGCTGGTGCAGGAACGGACGCTGACCGACCTCGGGATGCTGCGCGCGGGCCTCGATCTGAGAGCCCAGGTCGAATGCTGCTTCGAAGGTGAACGCTGCCATAGGCGGCGGACCATAGCGGAGTCCGCTCGCGGCGACCACGGTCATCCGACGCCGGCGACGCAGCCCGTGCCGCGCCGCGTCGTCGGGCGGCTTCAGCGCACGAGAGACCTCACGAGCCCCCGCGCACCGCGCGGGCGCGGAAGAGGACGAGCGTCTTGTCGGCGAACCCCACCGCTCCGGTGAAGAAGCTTATGACGTACGCCTGGGTCGGATCGAAGTCTTCCGTCGTCGAGGTCCAGTAGGAGTTCGAGAAGGTGCAGCTGCACGTAAACACCGTGCACCCGACCGGGCAGGCGCTGTTGAACGGGGCCGAGATCGACGGGTTCGAGGTTCCCAGGTTGACGAGAGTGAACAGCTCGAGCGCACTCGGCAGACGCCAGTCGCAGAATCCCGCGAAGCACGGCGGCGTGTTGAGAACGTCGATCTTCGCGAAGGCGGCCGCCCACGAGAGCAGCGTGTCCTTGTCGTGAACCGAGCCGTCGTTGGACTGCTTCTCCCACGTCAGAGCGGTCCGCTTGTCGCGGATCGTGCCGTCGCCGTTGTCGACGTACGAACGCGGCTCGCCACGCTGCAGCTCGCCGTCCTGGCCCGAGCCCGCGCACGGGATGACCATGCCGACGGAGTCCCAGCACGTCGTCTGGCCGGTCTTGAGCGGCCGGCTCCGCCGCGCGCCGGCATCCGCGTCCTGAGCGGCCGCGCCGAGCGCGAGCACGGCCACGAGGGTGATCAACGGGAATCGCGTCATCGAGAGCTCCTGCAGGTGGGCCGGGCGATGGAGCCTTACCGCGGCGCGTTCATGCCGCACCTATCACGTCGGCTCATCCGATCCGAGCCGGATTCTGCGCTTTGCGAAGCCTCGACGATCGCTCTCAGGCTCCCCTGCCGAACAGCACCGGCAGCGTCCGCGGCGCGCGGAACGAGAGGCCGCTGATGTGCACGTCGTCCGCCGCCGGATCGAGCCGCAGCTCCGGCAGGCGGTCGAGCAGCGCGTTCAGCGCGACCGTCGTCTCCATGCGCGCGAGGTGCATGCCGAGACACGTGTGCGGTCCGAAGGCGAACGCCATGTGCTGCTTGCCCTCGCGGCGTACGTCGAAGCGGTCAGGATCGCTCCAGCGCTTCGGGTCGCGGTTCGCGGATCCCATGCACACCGCGACGACCGTGCCGGCAGGGACGTCGACGCCGTCGATCACCACGTCGCGCGTGCAGCTGCGTGCGATGCCGGTGAGCGGCGGCTCCCAGCGCAGCCCTTCCTCGATCGCGGCGCGCATCAGGCTCCGGTCCGCGCGCAGCGCGTCGAGCTGCTCCGGGTGCGTGAGCAGCCCGAACAGCAGGTTGCTCGACGAGCGGTACGTCGTCTCGGCGCCCGCCGGCAGCAGCAGGCGCAGAAATGCGTACACCTCCTCGTCGGTGAGCCGCTGCCCGTCGAGCTCGGCGTGCGCGAGCACGCTGATCACGTCGTCCTTCGGGTTCGCCCGCCGCTCCGCGAGGATCGTCGCGAAGTAGTCGCGCAGCGCGATCGAGGCGTTGAAGCCGCGCTCGATGTCGGCCGCGATGCTGATCAGCTCGACCGCGCGACGGTGGAACTCGGGCAGGTCCTTCTCGGGAAGTCCGAGCATGCCCGCGATCACCATGATCGGGAACGGGAACGTGAGCTCGCGCACCAGCTCCGCGCGTCCGCGGTCGACGAACGCGTCGATCAGCCGGTGCACGATCGGCGCGACCAGCTCGCGCTCCCACTTCTCCATCGCCTTGAGCGTGAACGCCTGCTGGATCAGCAGCCGGTAGCGGTGGTGCTCGGGCTCGTCCATCTCGAGGATCGAGTGGCCCATGACGAGCCCCATGGTCTCGCCGTAGCCCGCCGACGAGAAGGTCTCGCCGTCGAGCAGCACCTGCGACACCGCCTCGTAGCTCAGCGCGACGTAGTACCGGTCGTCCGCCGCGCTGATGATCTGCGGCATCGGCGGCAGGCCGAACGCCTGCTCGACCCGGCCACGGTAGAACGGCGCCTGCTCGCGCAGCTTCGCGAACGTCGGGTACGGGTCGCGCACCGTGCCGATGCCGGCCGCGGCGTCGAACGCCGCGAAGGGGTCGTGCTGCTCGTCGTGCTGCATCGTCCGTCCTCCCTGCCCTTCCTGGCGCCGAACGGCTATCACGCGCGCGCCGCGTCCGAGAAGCGTGATCCGTCCGGGGCCGGTTGCAAAGGGCCCGGCCACGTTGCAGTCCAGAGGCATGGCCGAACCCGTGCTGCTGGTGTCGAAGAACGACGGCGTGACGACCGTCACCCTGAACCGTCCCCAGGCGATGAACGCGCTGTCGCGCGATCTGCGCCGCGCGCTCATCAAGACCTTCCACGATCTCGGCAACGACGCCGAGACGCGGGTCGTGATCCTGACCGGCTCCGGCCGCGCCTTCTGCGCCGGACTCGACCTCAAGGAGCTCGGCGGCGAGGTCGCGAGCCCGGCGAAGAACGAAGTCGAGAACGCCGTCGCGGGCGGCGACCTCGTGCAGGCGCTGGCACGCCTCGAGCAGCCTGTCATCGGCGCGATCAACGGCTTCGCCATCACCGGCGGCTTCGAGCTGGCGCTCGCCTGCGACCTGCTGATCGCGTCGACCGAGGCGCGCTTCGCCGACACGCACGCGCGCGTCGGCATCATGCCGGGCTGGGGCCTCAGCCAGAAGCTTTCGCGGGCGATCGGCATCTACCGCGCGAAGGAGCTGTCCTTGACGGGCAACTACCTGCCCGCGGATCAGGCCGCCGCGTGGGGCCTCGTGAGCCGCGTCGTTCCGCCGGCCGAGCTGCTGCCGACGTGCGAGAAGCTCGCGCGCGACATGCTGTCCTGCGACCCGGTCGTGCTGCGCTCGTACAAGAAGGTCATCGACGAGGGCTTCGCGCAGACCTTCGCAGACGGCATGCGCATCGAGGCGGAGGCGTCGCGCAAGCACGTCGGCACGGTGGCGCCCGAGACCATCGCGCAGCGCCGTGCCGCCGTGCAGGAACGCGGACGCAGCCAGTCGAGCGGCGGCGGCGCGTGAACGACGACGTCGCGATCCTCATTCCGCAGGAGGTCGCGGCCTTCGGCGACGAGGCCCGCCGTGCGATCTACGAGGTCATCCGCACGCGCCGCGACGTTCGGCACTTCGCACCGGACCGTCCGGTCGCGAACGACGTCCTCGAGCGCATCCTCGACGCCGCCCACCACGCGCCGAGCGTCGGCTTCTCGCAGCCGTGGGGCTTCGTCCTCGTGCGGGAGCTCGATCAGCGGAGGCGCATCCGCGACAGCTTTCTGCGCTGCCGCGAGCGCGAGGCCGAGCGCTTCCCCGAGCCGCGCCGCACGCAGTACCGCTCGTTCCGTCTCGAGGGGATCGTCGACGCGGCGCTGAACGTCTGCGTCGTGGTCGACCTGCGGCCGCGCGGCGAAGCGGTGCTCGGCGCGACGGCGGCGCCGGAGATGCTGCGCTTCAGCGCGTGCTGCGCGGTGCAGAACCTGTGGCTCGCGGCGCGCGCCGAGGGCATCGGCGTCGGCTGGGTGAGCATCGTCGAGCCCGGCGTGTTGCGCGAGGAGCTCGCGCTGCCCGACGGCGTCGAGCCGATCGCGTACCTCTGCGTCGGGCACCCGATCGCGTTCCGCTCGCAGCCGATGCTCCAGGAGCTGCACTGGAAGCCGCGCCGCGCACTCGCCGACGTCGTGCACGACGGCGGCCGCTTCCGCGACCGCACGGCGTAAAGCAGAAAGGGGCGGACGGGATGCCCCGCCCGCCCCTTCCGGAGCAACGACCGCGCTACGCGATCAGTTGCACGGATCCACCGCCGGGCACGCGCCCGTGCCGATGTTGGTGCCGCCGAGCGTGGCGCACTGGGTCGGCGTGCGGTCCTCGCAGCGCGAGTCGCCGTGCGAGTCGGGCACGCAGCACTGGATGTCCGACTCGGGGAGCGGAACGTCCGCGCACGTGTCGACCGCGCACACACCGGCGCCCTTGTCGACGCCACCCGCCGCGGCGCAGGCCGCGGTGTCGAGGTCCTCGCACTCGATCACGGTGTTCGAGTTGTGCGGCACGCAGCAGACGTTGCCGGTGCCGACCGGCGCGCAGGTGTCCGGCGCGCAGATGCCCGCGCCCTTGTCGACGCCGCCCGCGGCCGCGCAGGCCGACGCGGAGAGATCCTCGCACTCGGGCTCGCCACTCGCGTTGGTCACGCAGCACATCACGTCGGGGTTCGGCGGCGGCACGTCGGCGCAGGTGTCGATCGCGCAGATGCCGGCGCCCTTGTCGACGCCACCCGCCGCCGCGCAGGCCGAGGCGGTGCGGTCCTCGCACTCCATCTCGTCACCGGCGAGGTTCGGCAGGCAGCACATCACCTCGGGGTTCGGCGGCAGGATGTCGGCGCAGGTCGTCGCCGAGCAGGTGCCGAAGCCGCGCGCGACGCCGCCCTGCGCGACGCACAGCGCCGGCTCGCGGTCCTCGCACTCGATCTCGCTGCCGTCGAGGTTCGGCAGGCAGCACAGCTGACGGCCTTCCGACTCGCCGAGATCGGTGCACGGGAACGGCGAGCAGGTGCCCGGTCCCTTGTCGACGCCGCCCGCGGCCATGCACTCGGCGGCGGTCAGGTCGTTGCAGCTCCAGTTGTAGTACGCGGGGATGCAGCACTGGACGTGCTGGTCCGGCGGGGTCGGCGCCGCGGCGCACGGGTTCGGATCGCACGACGTCGCCTGGACGACGACGCCGTTGCCCGCGAGACACGCTTCCTGCGTGCGGTCCTCGCAGTGCGGGCCGCTGTCGTCCGGCAGGCAACACACGATCTCGACGCCCGGCGGCGGCGTGGTGTCCGCGCAGGGGTTGGGCAGGCAGGATGCGGCTGCGTTGACCGTACCGCCCTGCGCGGCACACTCCTCCGCCGTCCGGTCCTCGCACTTCGGGCCGGAATCGTCGGCGATGCAGCAGGCGATGTCGCTGTCGTCGCTGCCCGCATCGAAGGGAACGTTGCCGGTCAGCACGTCGTCGCTCGCGAGGCGAACCTGCACGGCGTCACCGCGCGGATCGAAGCCGAGCAGCTGCCACGGGCCGCGCGGACGCGACGCGAAGCGGACGCGGCCGGTACCGCTCTTCTTCGTCGTGATCGAGCCGACGCGGATGCCGCCCACGACGAGGTCGTAGGTCGTGTTCGCCGCGAGGTGGCGGACGCTCACCTCGAAGCGGCCGTCGGTCGCCGTGCGGACCTTGAGGTCGACCTTGCCGGTCGCCTTCGTCGGCGCGGCCGCGGTCGGGCTCAGATCCAGCTTCACCTTGCCGGTCGAAGCCTCGCCGGTGCCCGTCAGCAGCATCGTGGCAAGGCCGGCCAGCGCCAGCACTCTCGTCGTACAGTTCTGCATCGCGTCGCCCTCTCTCTCGTTTCGTTCGCCGGGGGAGTCCCGTCGGCGCGTAAAGCCGACCGCGTGCCAGAGCGTGTTCCCCGTGAATTCGCGGACTTGCACAGGACGCCCGAGGGTCGCGCAGCGGATGGTGGGGCTTGTCCCCAATCCGCTGGGGGAGGCGCCCCAGCGCGGCCCGCCGGCCTCAGGCGCGGGAGCGGGCGTGGGCGACCGGGCGGCTCGCGGGATCGGCGGGATCGCTGCCGGACGCCGTCTCGTCGGCGTCGAGCGCACCGTCCTCGTCACGGTCGATGCCGACGCGCGCTCCGGATCCGGGCGGCACGCAGGAGAACGTCCGCTCCTGCCCTGCCCTCGCCACCTGCGCGCGCAGCGCCGCCAGGTCGATCGCGGGCTCGGACGCGCGGTCCGGCCGGAACGCGCGCGCGCTTCGGTCGTAGAGCCAGCCGCGCGTCGCGCCGTCGAGCACGCCCTTCGCGACGAGGTCGCAGTCGCCCGCGTCCGCGCGGCTCACCAGCAGCGTCAAGCGCACGGCGACGTCCGGGTCCGCCAGCGACGCGTCGCCGAGCGTCACCTGCTGTCCGACGACCGGTGCGAGGTCGGAGTCGAACGCGAGCACGTACTGCTCGACCTGCCTGCGCTTCTCGTCGCCCGCGGAGTCGACCGTGAAGCCGCCGCGGTTCGCACGGCTGAAGTTGAAGCCGCGCGTGTGGAGAAAGCGGAACACCGAGTCGACGCTGCCGTCGTGCGTGTAGCCGAAGCCGCGCACCTGCTCGCCCTGCGGACGGTGGTCGGTCGCGTTGAAGCCGAACTGCGGGAGGCGTCCGGGGACGTGCGGCATGCCGAACATCCCGACCTTCTGATAGGCGGCGCGCAGCCCCGGCACCTTCATCGGACCTTCGGGCACGATCACCGAGTGCCCGTCGGTGCCGTAGAGCCCACGCGCCGCATCGACGACGTGGCAGAAGACGCACGGACCGCTGACGTCGGACGGGTCGGACTCGAAGAAGAACTTCCGCCCCGCCGCCTGATCGGGCGTCAGGCTGCCGTCGAGATTGCGGATCGGGTTCGGCGGCTGGCGGATCGCGAGCATGAAGTCGGCGAGCGCCTTCATGTCCGTGTCGGGCAGCGGCTTCGCACGGCCGAGCAGCCCGACGAACGCTCCGTTGAACTCGAGCAGTCCGGCGCGCTCGTCGTATGCGCCCGCGTCGGGCGCGACGCTCGACGCGGCGAGGCCGCCCGTCCGGTCGCCGCGCCAGTGCAGCGGCCCCTGTCCCGCGAGACCGCGCAGGGTCTGCGTCGTCATCGGGCCCTTCATCGGGTGGAAGTCCGGGCTCTGCTGCAGGCCGGCATGGCGCGGGTTGCGGTTCTCGACCACCGACGCGTCCGGGTTGCCGAGGTCCCAGGCGAGACCGTCGTCGTCGCCGAACACGTGGCAGCCGCCGCACGACGCCTCGCCGTTGCTCGACGTCGCGCGCGCGTCGTAGAGCAGCCGCCGGCCGCGCTTGACGGCCGCCGACTCCGGATCGTGCATGGTCACGTGCGCGATCTCGCGCCGCGCGCGCGTGTCGACGACCGAGATGCCGTCGTCGAAGCGCGTCAGCACGTAGAGACGACCGCGCGCGTCGTCGAGTGCGAGACCGGACGGACCGCCGCCGCGCAGCTCGACGTGCCGGGACGCTTCGGGCCTTACCGCGCCGTCCACGAGCGTGCGCGTGTCGAGCACGCCGACCTTGCCCGAGCCGTACGCCGCGACGTACGTCGTCGCACCGTCCGCGCTGACCGCGAGCGCGACCGGCGTCGCGAGGCTCCTGTCCGCCGTGCCCTTCGGGCTCGGCACGCGCGCGTAGTCGACGTGCTCGTTCAGGCGCCGCGGCGTCACGCGCCCGTCGCGCTCGACCACCGTCACGCGTGCCTCGTGCAGGTGGCTGCGCACCGTCGAGCCCGCGGTGGTGCCCGGGCCCTCGAAGCGCACGTCGTTGCGTGCCTCGGTGTTCGCGACCAGCAACCGGCCGCTCGCCGGATCGACCGCCATGGCGAACAGGATGGTGCCGACGCCGCTCGCGTACGGCTTCGCGGTCGGCGGATCGGCCGTCGCGTCGATCGCGAACACGTCGCGGTCGGGAAGCGAGAAGCGGACGGCGTTGCTCCAGTCGCGGCCGTCGCCGTCGCGCCAGCCCGCGCCGTCGAACTTGACGATCAGCCCGACCTCGGGCGCCGTCACGCCGTCGCGGTTCGCGTTCGGCGCGGGGAGACCGCCCGGCATGCGGTGTCCGCTGACGTCACACGGCGGTGCCGCGGCGCCGCCGTCGCAGACGAGGCCCTCGTTGATCGCGGTGGTGCGGTTGCCGGTGTGGAAGCCGGCCGCATAGACCGTCGCGCCGTCGGGCGTCACGGCGAGTGCGCGCGGCGTGTCGGTGAAGAGCGTGAGGATCGTCGCCGGCGTTCCGCCCAGCGCGGCGCCCGGGTCGGCCGCGTCGAACACCCAGACGTCGGCGCGGCCGATGCCGGGCGTGGTGAGCTGCGGATCGCCCGGACGGTTCTGCCCTCGATGCGCCGCCGTCACGAAGGCGCGGCCACGATCCGGCCCGGCGAACACGATGTCGCGCGGCTCGTCGCCGACCAGCAGCGTGCGCCGCACGCGCGGTGGAGACGAGGCCACGTCGACGATCGAGATGCTGTCCGAGAGGTGGTTGACGACCCAGACCTCGCCGTCGTCACGCAGCGCGAGAGCGACCGGCTCGAGGCCGACGGTGACGCTCGCGAGCGGCGTCAGCCCGCGATCGCCGACCGCGAAGACCTCGAGGCGATCGTCGGGCGTGTTGACGGCGTAGAGGCGCTTCCCGTCGGAGGAGAGCGCGAGCGGACGAACCTGCCCGCTTTCGAAGGTCCCGGTCTCCGCGCGAGCCGCGGAAGCCACGACGAGCGTGCACAGGAAGAGGAGAAGGGCCGTGCGGCGGAGCATGATTGGTCTTCGGCGAGCGTCGGATCGCGCGGCGCTGGTGGAATTGACGCACAGCAAGCGGGATGCCGCCGTGTCGTGCGGGATTTCGCGCGTGCACGAGCGGGCGCGTGGGGGATGTCCCCAACGGTGGGGGATCTGCCGCAGCGTCGCGGCTGGATCATGTGGTCCGTGCCATTGAGCCGTCCGCCGTCGTCGGCGACGCTGATGCCCATGATCGCGCTCGACACGCTTGCCTACGCGAGGAGGCTTCGTCAGGCTGGCTTCTCCGAGGAGCAGGCCGAGGCTCAGGCCGAAGCCCTCGCTGCGGTCATGGTGGAATCGCTCGCAACGAAGCCGGATCTCCAGGAGATGGATCTCCGGATGGACACGCGTTTCGCGCGACTTGGCGAGCAGTTCGCCCGCATCGATGAGCGGTTCGCCCGCGTCGACGAGCGCTTCGCGAGGGTCGATGACCGCTTCGCTCGCGTCGACGAACGCTTCGAGCACCTCGAGCGCAAGATGGACATGCGCTTCAGCGAGCAGGAAGCCCGCTTCGACGCGAAGCTCTCCGACCTCGAGCGCCGCCTGACCATGCGCCTCGGCGGCATGATGATGGCCGGCATCGGCGCCGTGTCCGCCCTGGTCAAGCTGATCTAGCCCCGGCACACGCCTCGACCGGAGCGCGAAGCGCTTCCGACGGGGGCAACCGCACGGGAGGCTATGCGTTCCCTGCCATTGAGCCGTCCGCGGTCGTCGGCGACGTTGGTACCCATGATCGCGCTCGACACGCTTGCGTACGCAAGACGGCTTCGTCAGGCTGGTTTCTCCGAGGAGCAGGCCGAGGCCCAGGCCGAAGCCCTCGCCGCCGTCATGATCGACTCGCTCGCCACCAAACCGGACCTCCAGGAGATGGATCTCCGGATGGACACGCGCTTTGCGCGACTCGACGAACGCTTCTCGAGGATCGACGAGCGTTTCGCCAGGATCGACGAACGCTTTCGTATGTTCGAGGAGCGCTTCGATAGCTTCGAGCGCCAGATGGACACGCGCTTCGCCGAGCAGACCGCGCGCTTCGAGACGCGCTTCACGGAGCTCGGCGGCCGCATGACTGCGCAGGAAGCCCGCTTCGACGCGAAGCTCGCCGACCTCGAGCGCCGCCTGACCATGCGCCTCGGCGGCATGATGATGGCCGGCATCGGCGCCGTCTCGGCGCTCGTCAAGCTGCTGTAGGCGCGGCGCTCACGCCCCGACCGGCACGTTCCGCCCGTAGCGTGCGAGGCGCAGGAAGTCGCTGCTCACCGTGCCCGGCTTCGTGTCGTATGCGAGCAGTGCCACGAGCCGCGACGTCGCGCCCCGGATCGGAGTCACGCGGTGCAGCGAGTGGCGGCCCTGGAAGAGCAGCAGCGTGCCCGGCGTCATCGGCACGCGCTTGACGCGCGACGGATCGCCGTCGAGGACCGTGCGCACGTCGCCGTAGCGCTCGTCGTCGGCGCTGCGCACGTACGGCGCGTACTCGAAGTCGCCGCCCTCGTCCGCGTCGCGCAGCGCGATCGACACCACGAAGTCGGTCTGGTCGAAGTGCCACGCGAGCTCGTCGCCGTCGCGCATCACCGCGACGTTCAGCGCACCGAACGGGTCGGCGTAGCGGTAGAGACGCGCGTGACCGAGCACGTCGGCGAGGAACTCCATCAGCGGATCCCACTCGAAGAGCGCGCGCAGCGCGTGCGACTTCGGGATCAGGTCGTACGCGACCGCGGCGAGCGACGAGCGGCCGAGCCAGCGCCGCGGGTGATCCTCGGGCAGCTGCGGGTCGGCGACGTCGAGATAGATCGTGATCGGCCCCTCGGCGTGATGCGCGACCGGAGCGAGCGTGTCCGACTCCGCGACCATGCGCGCGGTCGCCGCCGGCGTCACGAACCCCGGCAGCTCGCAGGCGCCGTTCGCCGCGAGCTGCGCGCGGCAATGCTCGACGAGCGCCGCGCGCGCGGACGCCCCGACCGCGTCGACGGGGTACGCATCGCGGTCGATCAGCGATCCGGGCGAGACGGCGGCGGCGGACATGCCGGACTCCTGCCAGCACCGGCTCGCGCGCACAAGCGTGCAAGCGCGCGCGCCGCGCGTGCGGACCGCCGCGCGCTCTCTGCTACACAGCGTCCGGTGACCGAGCGCCGCCACGCATCGCCGGCCGCAGCGCACGCCGACCGGCACCCCGACGACCGTCTCGAGCGCACGCTGTCGCTCACCGACGCGACCATGCTCGTCGTGTCGTCGGTGATCGGCGTCGGCATCTTCCTCACGCCCGGCGTGGTCGCGGGGAACCTGCCCTCGCCCGGCCTGTTCCTGCTCGCGTGGGCGCTCGGCGGACTGCTGTCGCTCGCCGGCGCGCTCGCCAACGCGGAGCTCGGTGCGATGTACCCGCACGCCGGCGGCGACTACGTCTACCTGCGCGAGGCGTACCATCCGACCGCGGGCTTCCTCGTCGGCTGGCTGTCGTTCTTCGTGATCTACGCCGGCACCGTCGCGACGCTCGCGATGGGCTTCGCGGAGGCGCTCGGCAACTGGGTGACGCTCGGCCACGGTGCAAAGGTCGCGGTCGGCGTCGGCATCACGCTGCTCACGTCGTGGATCAACTACGTCGGCGTGCGTCCCGGCGCGCTGCTGAACAACGTGAGCGCCGCGCTCAAGATCGCGACGCTCGCGGGACTCGGCGTCCTCGGATGGCTGTTCACGCCGCAGACGCCGGCATCCGTCGTCGCGATCGCGCCCGCCGCCCTGCCGCAGGGCGGCGCGACGCTCGCCGGATTCGGGCTCGCGCTGTCGCCGGTGCTGTTCAGCTACCTCGGCTGGAACGCGTCGGTGTACGTCGCGAGCGAGATCCGCGAGCCGCAGCGCAACCTGCCGCGCTCGCTCTTCATCGGCCTCGGTCTCTGCACGGCGCTCTACCTGCTGCTGAACGCGCTGTATCTGCACGCGCTGCCGATGACGACGCTCGCGGGCGAGCCGCGCGCCGGTGAAGCCGCCGCGGTCGCACTCTTCGGACCGCTCGGCGGCAGCATCGTCGCGGCGTTGATCCTGCTGTCCATTCTCGGCTGCCTGAACGCAACCATCCTCGTCGGACCGCGCATCGCCTACGCGATGGCGCTCGACGGCGTCTTCTTCGCCGGCTCCGAGCGCGTGCACGACCGCTTCCGCACGCCGCACGTCGCGATCCTCGTGCAGGCGGCGACCGCGATCGCGCTGATCCTGGTCCTGCAGCGCTTCCCGAGCGTGCTCGACTACACGACCTTCGCGATCGTCGTCGCGACCATCGCCGACACCGGCGCGCTGTACGCGCTGCGCGCGCGCCAGCCGGACCGCCCGCGGCCCTACCGCGCGTGGGGCTACCCGATCGTGCCGGCGCTGTACCTGGTCGCGAACGCGGGCATCGCGCTCGCGATGCTGACGGGACGCCCGCTCGAGTGCGCGATCGCGCTTCTGGTCACCGCGAGCGGTCTGCCGTTCCGCGCCGCATTCTCGCGCCGCCGCTCGTCCGCGCGAGCGCGCTGAGCCCCTCGCGCCGCTCCGGCGGGATGCGCCGCGGGCGCCCCGTCGTGTCGACCATCGCGTGCTCGGTGATCCCTTCCGCGATGCGCGTGCCGTCGCGCTCGATCTCGTACCCCATGCACAGCGACGCGCCGCCGACCCACTCCACCCACGTGGTCACGTCGAGCAGGTCGTCGAAGCCCGCCGAGCGCACGTAGCGAAGGTCGACGCGCGTGGTCGAGAAGTGGAGCCCGTCCTTGACGTACTCGCGGTACGGACGGTCGTGCTCGTCCATCCACGCGATGCGCGCGAGCTCGAGGTAGCGGACGTAGTTGGAGTGGTGGACGATGCCCATCGCGTCCGTCTCGTAGAACGGCACGCGGTGGCGAAACGTGGCGCGCGTCACGGGACGGCAGCCGCCACGCTGCCGCGCAGCATGAACCAGATCACCACGCCGGTGACCGAGACGTAGAGCCAGATCGGCAGCAGGATGCGCGTCACGCGGGTGTGCCGCGCGAACTGCTTGCGCCACGCGAACCAGAACGCGCTCAGCGCCATCGGCACGACGGCCATCGACAGCAGCACGTGGCTGATCAGGATCGCGAAGTAGACGATACGGATCGCTCCGACGCCCTGGAACTTCGTGTCGCCGTGGACGTAGTGGTAGGTCAGATAGCCGACGAGAAAGAGGCTCGACGCGGCGAAGGCCGCGACCATGAGCCTCTTGTGGACGCGCACCGCGCGCCGCTTGATCGCCACCCGGCCCGCGACCAGCAGGGCCGTCGCGAGCGAGTTCAGCGCCGCGTTGACGGCGGGCAGGAAGCGGAGATCTAGCTCACCGGCGGGCCCGGCGGTCCGCCCGAGCAGGATCCAGGCGATGAACGCGAGCGCCAGCGCCGAGACGACGGCATTGAACACGTAGAACTGCCGGTCGGTGCCGTCGTCGACCAGCGGGGTACGAGCCTGCGCCATGGCAGGCCCTTACCAGATCGCGCGGCGCGGGTCAGAGGGACCAGTTCTCCCGCACGTAGGTGTCGACCTGCTGGAGCAGGGACTGGATCCGGTTCAGCCGCTGCTCGGCCTGCTCGACGTGGCCGCCCTTCGCCTCCTGCTCGAGTTGTTCGCACTCGGCGCCGAGCATGCGCGCGCCGACGGTCCAGCTGCAGCCCTTCAGGCTGTGCGCCGCCTTCATGACGCGCACGGCATCGCTCGACGCGACGGCACCCTCCAGCGAGGTCAGCATGTCGGTCGAGCTGGCGAGGAACTCCGACAGCAGCTCGCGCTCGAACTCCGTGTCGCCGAGCGACGACTGCTCGAGGTCGGTCCGCTCGACCGGTGGCATGTCCTGGGATTGACTCATGTGTCCCCTCCGGATGACGCAACGTCCTCCTGCCGCCACCTTCGACCGTTCCGGTGCCGGGCATGAGCGCACGCCGCTGCGCGCCGCATGCCTCCTCAAGACGACGCGCCGATCGGTCGAATTCCGCCACGTGCCCCGGGACTGCAAGACGTTGCGCGATCGGACGCGCAGCGGACGGGACGGCGTGAGCGCCCCGTGACGGCATTCGCGCGCGCGCTCGTCCGGCTGCTCGACGGCGCCCCGGGTCCCGATCCCGACGGTCGCGACCCGCAGACCCTGCGCAGGCTGCGCACGGTCCGCGGCTGCCTGCTGAGCCTCTGTGCGGCGGCGCCGTTCACCGTCGTCCTCTTCGCGGCCCTCGGCGCCTGGCCGCTCGCGATCGTCGTCGTGATCTCGACGGCGCTGTCCGCGTTCTCGCTGCGCGCGCTGTCCCGCGGTGGTCCGCTCGCGCGCATCGTGCACCTCAACATGGCGCTCGGGTTCGTGACGTTCGTCCTGCTGCAGGCGAGCCTCGGCGGCGTCAACGCACCCGCGCAGGCGTGGGTCTTCGTGCCGGCCATCTACGCGGGACTCGTGCTCGGCGCGCGCGGAGCTCTCGGCTACGCCACGCTCGGCGTCGCGCAGACGATCGGCTTCGCGCTGCTGCACGCACGCGGCGTCGAGCTGACGTCGATCCTGCCGCCGGTCGCGGAGCCGCTCTTCTCCGCCGCGGCCCAGGTGCTGTTCGGCGGCGTGCTGGTCGCGTCGATCCTCTCGTTCCTGCACGCGCAGCGCCTCGCCGTCGACTCGCTGCGCGAGACCAACCGCGAGCTCGAGCGCTCGCGCGACGCGGCGCAGGCCGCCGCCCGCGCGAAGAGCGCATTCCTCGCGACCATGAGCCACGAGATCCGCACGCCGATGAACGCCGTGATCGGCATGACCGGCCTGCTGCTCGCGACGCCGCTCGACGGCGAGCAGCGCGAGCTGGTCGAGACCGTGCGCACCAGCGGCGACTCGCTGCTCACCATCATCAACGACATCCTCGACTTCTCGAAGATCGAGTCCGGGCACATGGACCTCGAGCAGCAGCCGTTCGAGGTGCGCGCGTGCGTCGAGGAAGCGCTCGACCTGTTCGGCACGCAGGGCGCGCAGAAGGGGATCGAGCTGCTGCACGCGCACCAGCACGACGTGCCCGACGCGGTCGTCGGCGACGTCACGCGGCTGCGGCAGGTGCTGGTCAATCTCGTCGGCAACGCGCTCAAGTTCACCGAGCGCGGCGAGATCGTCGTGAACGCCTCTTCGTCGCGGATCGGCGAGAGCGAGCACGAGCTGCACTTCGCCGTGCGCGACACCGGCATCGGCATCCCGCGCGGCCAGCTCGACCGGCTGTTCCGGTCGTTCACGCAGCTCGACGCCTCGACCACGCGCCGCTACGGCGGCACGGGACTCGGGCTCGCGATCTCGAAGCGCCTCGTCGAGCTGATGGGCGGACGCATGTGGGTCGAGAGCGAGCCGGGCGCGGGCTCGACGTTCCACTTCACCGTGCGCGCGACCGAGGCGCCGGCCCTGCCCTGCGGCAGCAGCGAGGAGATCGCGTCCGCTCTGCGCGGACGGCGCGCGCTGGTCGTCGACGACAACCAGATCAACCGCTGGATCCTGCTGCGCCAGCTGAGCGGCTGGGGCATGGACGTGCGCGCGGCCGCGTCGGGCAGCGAAGCGCTCGCGATGGTGCGCGGCGGGCTGCCGCTCGACGTCGCGGTGCTCGACCTCGTGATGCCGGACATGGACGGCGTCGGCGTCGCGCAGGAGATCGAGCGCCTTCGCGACCGCGCGGTGCCGATGCTCCTGCTCAGCTCGGCGGGCGCCGCCGAAGCGCGCGCGCTCGCGGCGGCGCGCGGCGCGGGCGCCGACCTCTTCACCGCGGTGCTCACCAAGCCGGCACGGGCCGCGTCGCTGCAGAACGCGCTCTTCACGGCACTCGTCGGACGGACGCACGGGGCCCGGACGCGCCGCGCCGATCCGGCGCCGTCCGCGGCCGATCGCGACCTCGCGCGTCGCATGCCGCTGCGGATCCTGCTCGCCGAGGACAATGCCGTCAATCAGAAGGTCCTGCTGAAGATGCTCGCGCGCGCGGGCTACGCGGCGGACGTCGCGGGCAACGGGCTCGAGGTGCTCGCGGCGCTGGAGCGCGCCCCGTACGACGTCGTGCTGATGGACGTGCAGATGCCGGAGATGGACGGCCTCGAGGCGACGCGCGGACTGCGCGCCCGCGGCGGGGACGCCCCACAGCCGTACGTGATCGCGCTCACCGCGAACGCCATGCGGGAGGACCGGGACCTGTGCCTCGCAGCCGGCATGGACGACTACGCGAGCAAGCCGGTCCGGCCGGCGGAGCTGTTCGCGGCGCTCGAGCGCGGCGCCCGCGCGCTCGGTCGCGTTCCCGCTGCCCCGGAAGGCGGCCAGGCCGTCGCCAGCTGAGGGCTCCGGCGCCGCCGGAAATTCCTTCTTGCCTCCGGGCTTGCGAGGCTGCTACCGCGGAACGCATGGCGAACCGCACCGGCGCTCCCGGGGATCGCGTGGCGAAGCTCGTCCGCGCCGCTGCCGCCTGCCTCCTGCTCGGGGTCGCCGGTCCCGCGAGCGCTCGCTCGCTCGACGTCAGCCTCGACGACCGCGTCGATCCGATCCCGGCCGGTCAGGACATGGTCTACGAGCTCGACCTCGACGTGACCTCCGACGGTCCCGCGCCGGACGTCGTGCTCACCCTCACGCTGCCACCGGGGACGAGCTTCGTGTCGGCCGTTCGTCAGCCCGACTACGCACCGATCGCCGGCGACGTCGTCGGCGACGAGGTGCGCTTCGACCTCGGCGAGGAGCCGTCCTGCAACGGCAAGGACATTCCCGCCTGCGCCGCGATCTGGGCGCTGGTGCACGTCGACGGCTCGGTCGCGCCCGGAACGGTTCTCGCCGCGACGGTCGTCGCGACGTCGAGCGACTCCGGCGCCTTCCCGACCGACACGCACACCGCGTACACCTCGGTCGGCTCGCTCGCGATCCGCAAGGGACGCGTCAACTTCAGCGCGGCACCGGGGCGCGACCGCATCCAGTTCGAGGCCGACCTCGGACGCGTCGGGTGGGCGTCGCCGAACGATCCCGTGCCGCCCACGCTCGACCTGTCGAGCGGCATGCGCGTCCGCATGGGCGAGGCGGGTGCGCCGCCGGTGGTCGACGTGACGCTGCCCGCCGATGCCTTCACCTGCATCGGCAACGCCGCGGTGCGCTGCCGTCTCGCGGATCCGAAGGCGTGGCGTCCGTTCGGGCTCGATCGCCTGAACGTCTTCTTCCCGCTCGACGTCCTGCAGCGCAACAATGCCGGCGTGCTCGTGCGCTCGTACGATCTCGCGCTGCCCGCCGACATCGGCCCGGACATGCAGCTGACGATCGACGCGGGCGGCCAGACGTACACCGACACGGCACTGCACGTCCCGACCGGCCGCCGCCTCGGCTACGTGCACACCCAGGCGAAGCCGTAACGCCGCGCGCTCAGCGGCGCAGCAGTCGCGGCGCCAGCCACGCGAGCCACACCGCGGAGCCGACCATCCAGCACAGCGCGGCCGACGCGAGGTGCTCGAAGTAGGTTTGGCTCGAGTCCGCGGCGAGGCGCGCCAGCAGCGCGAGCGCGATGGCCACCGCGAGGACGACCACCGGACGCGGGCGTCCGAGCGCCGCCTCGTTCAGGTCGAGGTGGCTCAGGCTCACGTGGGTCGCGACGCCGAACGCCATCAGCGAGAAGCCGCCGATGAACAGCACGTGCAGCGCGGGCACGCGGTAGTCGGGGAGCAGCCCGCAGGCGACGAGTCCCGCCGGCGCGAGCCACGCGGCGACCCAGACGAGCTTGCGGTGGAAGCCCGGCTTGCCGGGCAGCCGGAACGCGCCGCCGCCCCAGCCGAGCGCGATCGCGACCGCGGTACCGCGCACGATCGGCGCGCTGCGCACGAAGCCCGCCGTCTCCGCGACCAGGCTCGCGGCAACCGTCAAGCCAAGGACGAGGAAGCCGAGCGCGACGCGCGTCTCGTGCGGCGACGAGCCGAGGTCGGGCGGCGGCGGCGTGCCGCCCATGAGCGGCATCACGAGCGCACCGATGCCCATGACGAGGCAGAGGAAGACGCCCTGCTCGATGAAGAGCGCGCCGAGCGCGATCGTCCACGGCGGCTCCTCGAGGACGAGGCGCGCCAGGATCAGCAACGCGCCCGACACGCCGAGCACGGCCGCGAGCGGCAGCAGGACGAACGCCGCCGGCGGCCGGCGCCGCGCCGCGCCGGACAGGAAGCGCCGCGCGGCGAACGCGAGCAGCATCGCGAACAGCGCGAGATACCCGAGCTCCGCGGTCACGAACGCGTCCGACAGCAGCGCACCGCCCGTCAGCAGCAGCGCCGCGAGCGCGAGCGCGATCTCGCGCGGGCTCGCGACCGGCGCCGCCGTGCGTCGCGGCAGCGCGGTCCACAGGAAGCCGAGCGCGAAGGCCATGAGGAAGGCCTGCGTCTGCAGGAGCCCGTGCCGGAAGCACGAGTAGGTCTCGGCGAGCCCGAGTCCGTAGAGCAGCCAGTGCCCGACCCCGATCCAGCCGAGCAGCACGCCGACGGGGAAGAACAGGCGGAACGGCTCCGAGCGGATGCGGTCCGGGAGCGTCGGTGCGGGCGGCTGTCCGATGGTCATGGCGCGGCGTTCTCGGCAATGCCCGTCATCCCGCGGACGGCGGACGGATCCTCAATAGCGCGATGCGCACACCGCGGCACGTCCGCCGCCGAACGCCTTGACTCCCGATCCGAACGAGAGCATCGGATTTCGCAGTGCCCGTCGATCCACGCTCCACGACGACACTGGACTCGAGCGCCGTGCGCAACGGCCTGCTCGCGGTCGCCGCCGCGCTCGCGCTCGGCTGGCTCGGCAGCGGCGGCCTGCGCTGGTTCGACGCGGCCCTCGCCGGCTACCTGCTCGGCACGCTGTTCGCGATCTTCGGCACCGTCTACCGCTACTCGGTGTGGCTGCGGCGTCCGCCGACCGCACGGCTGTCACGCCGCGGCTGGGAGGCGCTCCGCGCAGGCGGCCTGCCTGCCGTCAAGCAACTGGTCGGGCTCGGAGCGTCGAACCTCGCGGCGCAGACCTTCATTCGCGAGCGCTCGGAAACGCGCTGGGTCGCACACCAGCTGGTGTTCTGGGGCTGCGTGCTCGCGGCCGCGATCACCTTCCCGCTGACCTTCGGCTGGCTGCACTTCGAGTCGGTCGGCAACGACGCGACGAGGTACCGCGCCTTCGTCGGACCGTTCGCCACCATCGCGTTCGACGCGCGCGGCGCGTTCGGCTGGCTCGTGTTCCACGGGCTCGACGTCGCGGCGATCCTCGTGCTCGCGGGCGTGTTCCTCTTTCTCGGACGCCGCGTGCGCGATCCCGGCGCGATCGCGGTGGAGCGCTCGACCGACTTCCTCGCGCTCGCCGGGCTCTTCGCGGTGTCGGTGACGGGGCTCATGCTGACCGTCTCGACGCTGTGGATGGGCGGACGCTTCTATACGTTCCTCACCACGACCCACGCGCTGACGGTGATCCTCGGCCTGATGTACATCCCGTTCGGCAAGCTGTTCCACATCTTCCAGCGGCCGGCGAATCTCGGCGTGCAGCTCTATCGCGCGGCCGGCGACGCGGGACCGCAGCAGCACTGCAGCGAATGCGCGGCGCCGTTCGCGTCGACGCTGCAGATGGGCGACCTGAAGGACGTCCTGCCGCAGGTCGGCTTCGACTACGCGCTGCCGTCCGGAGGGAGCTGGCAGGACGTGTGCCCCGCGTGC
>JAXLXO010000029.1:0-87818 GCA_046327915.1 Binatia bacterium
CGTCTTGCATTTCGCGCAGCCCTGGCGCGTTCGCGGAGCCCTTGGATCGTCCGTCGATGTGCGATGCGACATCGGCGATGACGACGCGTGCTCGTGCACGCCGTTGTGGGCTGCGCCCGGTAAGGATGTCGTCGGTGCACGGACTTCCTGATTGAGCCAAGTGTTCCGTCAAGGCATGGTCCGGGCATGTCGGAGCGGCTTCTCGTCGAGGTGGAGCAGGACGGTAGGTGGATCGCGGAGGTTTCTGCGCTCGCCGGCGTGCTCGCGTACGGTGCGACCCAGGACGAGGCGATCAAGCGGGCCGAGGCGCTGGCTCTTCGTGTCATCGCCGACCGATCGCAGCGCGCTGAGGACAGGGGGGAACCCGTGAGCAAGGTCGAGCGGCTGGAGGCGCAGATCAGATTGCTCACCCCGGGTGAGCTTGCGGAGTTCCGATCCTGGTACGAGAAGTTCGATTGCGGAGCTTGGGATACTCAGGTGGCCTCCGACGTCGAGGATGGCAGGCTCGACGCGCTCGCAGACGCTGCACTCCGAGAGCACGTCCGCGGCGAGACGATGCCTCTTTGAACCACCACGCTTGGGCGGAGTTCTGGCAGCGCGATCGCGCTCTGCCTCGCAGCGTCCGCGTTTTTGCTGGATCGTGACGCACTTGGACCACGACCGACACTGCGAACCGATGCGAGCGACCAACAACACGTATCCTGGATGACGGACCACACCCGCACCCGCTACCGCGGCGCTCTCCTCGGCCTCGCCACCGGCGACGCCCTCGGCACGACCCTCGAGTTCCGCCCGCCCGGCACCTTCACCCCGATCGACGACATGATCGGCGGCGGCCCGTTCCACCTGTCCCCCGGCGAGTGGACCGACGACACCTCGATGGCGCTCTGCCTCGCCGAGAGTCTGATCGAGTGCCGCGGCTTCGACGCGATCGACCAGCTCGAGCGCTACGTCCGCTGGCGCGACGACGGCCACCTGAGCTCGAACGGCCGCTGCTTCGACATCGGCAACGCAGTCAGCGCCGCGCTCGCGCGCTTCGAGCGCACGCGCGAGCCGTGGTGCGGCTCGGAGGCACCGCACACCGCCGGCAACGGCTCGCTGATGCGCCTCGCGCCGGTCGTCCTCGCGCACGCGCACGATCCGACGCTCGCGGTGCGCCGCGCCGCCGACAGCTCGCGCACGACGCACGCCGCGCGCGAGGCGGTCGATGCGTGCCGCTGGTTCGCGATCCTCCTGCTGCGCGCGCTCGACCCGCACGCGACGAAGGAGGTCATCCTCGCGCCCGACTTCTCCGCGGCTGAACGGCGTGCACTTGCCGCCGTTCCGCTCGCGCCGCGCATCGCGGAGATCACCGCGGGGTCGTTCGCCGTCAAGCACCCACCAGACGTCACGGGCGAAGGCTACGTCGTCCGGTCAATCGAAGCGGCGCTCTGGGCCTTCCACCGCAGCGACTCCTTCCGCGACGGCGCGCTGCTCGCCGTGAACCTCGGCGACGACGCGGACACGACGGGCGCGATCTACGGCCAGATCGCGGGCGCCTTCCACGGCGAGCGCGGGATCCCGGCGGAGTGGCGCGCGAAGCTCGCGCTGCGCGAGGAGATCGAGTCGTTCGCCGACAGCCTGCTCGAGCTGCGCGCGGCGCTCGCCGAGCGATGATCCGGACGCACCGTCCGGCCGGCATCCGACGATCGCGTCATCGCCCATGGAAGAGCCGCGGATCCCATTCCACCGGCTGTGCCTTGCTCGCCTTGATGCGAACGAAGTCCGGATGTGCGGGGTTGATCAGGACGTTGCGTTCGAGCCTCGTCACGGCCGACGGCACCAGCAGGACCGCGGTGCGACGCTTCGTGTGCCACGCGTCGCCGATCCGACGGGTTGCCTCGACGTCGGTCCAGTCCTTGACGTCCGAGGTGGTCAGCTCGTCGATCGCGACGCCCGGCGGGATCGTGATGGTTGCGAAGCGCAGGTCGCGCGGGGCGCGTCCGATGTTTGCGTGCACGAGGATCTCGAGCATCGCGCCCGAGAACGTCTCGGACGCGTACACGACCGGTCTCCCGAGCGAGTTCCAGCGGCCCGGGTATCGACCCGCGCCGTCTCCCGAGAGGATCGGGAACAGGCTCTTGCAGATCCGGTAGGCGCGAAAGCCGGCGCTACGCCGGGATGCCATGCGCGAGCTTCCACAGGACCGATTCGGCCTCGAGCGCACCGAGCTCGGTCGTGGCGGCCTCGAGCGGCGACGCGCCGTTCAGCTCGGGATGCGGACGACGCAGCCATTCGTGTGCGTCGTCGGTGTCGCCCCAGACGAGCTCCGCCGTCGCGATCAGGCGAGCGAGCCGCGCGACGCGCTCGCTGGCGTGCGCGCCGAGCCGTCGACGGCTGCGGGCGAGCGTCGCCTTCGGGACGACGCGGTAGAGCGCCCTGGTTCGCTCGCCACGATCCGGGACCACGCGTTCGACGCACGATTCGAGCGCGGCCGCCGGCAGCCCCGCGGTTACCCGGTCGATCAACTCGGCGGTCGACCGGATGCGGCGGCCGAGCACGCGCTCTCCGCCCATCACCTGCGCGATCTTCGTGGCTCCGACCATCGATCCTTCTCCTCGTCTCGATTGAGACTGTTTGTAGTCTCGGGTGAGTCTTGGCGCAAGCGTTCGAGCGTTTCGCCGGATCCATCTCGTGTCTGGCGCGACCGCGCCCCGCCGTGGCAAGGAACCACGCGATGGCCACCGGTTACGCAGTCCCGGACCGTCTCGCGAAAGCCACCCGCGGCGAGCAACTCACGTACACGTGGCTCTGCGACGCGCTCCCCGACGAGTTCGACGTCTGGCACGAGCCGCGGATCGGCGGCAGCAAGCCGGACGTCGTCGTGTTCGGCGCAAACCTCGGACTGCTCGTCCTCGAGGTGAAGGACTGGTCCGCGGACGCGATCGTCGGAGTGACGCCAGCACGGAGCGTCGACCTGCAGAACGCAGCGGACGTGAAGACCAGGACGCACCCGGTCGAGCAGGCGGAGCAGCACCTCTTCACCATCAAGGAGAAGCTCGAGCGCGAGCCGCCCTGCGTCCACGCGAGCGGCGCGCATCGCGGCAACCTGCAGTTCCCCTTCGCGAAGGGCGCCGTATTCACGAACCTGACGGTGCGCGACGTCGAGCAGCTCGACCTGTGCACGGGCTACGCCTCTGGCGCCGTGCTCGCCGGCGACGAGATCGGCACGTCCGCGCCGTGGGCGCTCCGTGGCCGCGATCTCGTCGACCGGCTGCGGCGCGCGTTCGGCGTCGGGTTCTCGTGGACCGCGACCGATCAGATGCGCGCTTCCGTCTGCAGCGTTCTCTCTCCCGAGACGACGGTCCGGCGGACCTACGCCGGGCGCGTCGTGAAGGGCGCGCCCGCCGCAGCGCACCAGGTTGCGCTACCGATGGCGACGACGCGACCGATGTCGGAGGAGCAACGTCAAGTAGCGCTCCAGCTCTCGGGCGGACACCAGGTGCTGCAGGGCGTCGCCGGCAGCGGCAAGAGCGAAGTCGTCGCCGCACGCGCCCGCATCCTCGCCGACGCGAACCCGGCGTGGCGCATCCTCGTCCTCTGCTTCAACGTGAGCCTCGCCGCGTGGCTGCGCTCGCGCGTGTTCGAGGGCGGCGAGCTGCAGGGCCACGCGCTCACCGTCCTGCACTTCCACGAGTGGGCGCGCGATCTGCTCGACCGCGCCGGCATCGGGTACGCACGGCGGATCTACGAGCAGCAGGACGCGTTTCCGAAGCTCCTTCTCGACGCGCTCCGCGACGGTCGGATCACGCAGCGCTACGACGCGGTGATCGTCGACGAGGGACAGGACTTCTCTGTCCCGATGCTGCAGGCGTGCCTCGCCGCGCTGAAGCCCGATCGCGAGACGTTCCTGCTGGCGCTCGACAACGCGCAGAAGATCTACGAAGGCGCGGACGTCCCGCTGTCGACGGCCGGCGTCCGCGCGCGCGGCAACGCGAAGATCCTCAAGGTCAATCACCGCTGCTCGCGCGAGATCAACACGTTCTCGCGCCGCTTCCTGTGGGGCGACGCGGAGGAGGGTACGACGATCCGCGTCGGCGACCAGAGTGCCATCGTGCCGCTCTCGTCCGACCGCTCCGGCGAGCCGGTCGAGGTCCGCCGCTGCCCGGACGTGCTCGAGCAGGCGACGTGGGCCGCCGCCCGCTGTCAGGAGCTCGCATCGCAGGGCTGGACGCCGGACGAGATGGCGGTGCTCTACGCGAGCTCGCACGTGAACGCGCTCGGCGCGCCGGTCGCCCGCGACGCCACGGACGCCATCGACCTCGTGACGCTCCTTCAGGAGGCGTTCGGGGAAGCGCAGGTACCGCTACACTGGCTGTCGCGCGACCGCGGCACGAAGGCCGACGCGGTCCTCGACCACGGCGGCGTCGCGCTG
Source organism: Binatia bacterium (assembly GCA_046327915.1). Lineage (GTDB taxonomy): Bacteria > Desulfobacterota > Binatia > UBA12015 > UBA12015 > VGTK01. The sequence goes on from JAXLXO010000029.1 coordinate 4,415, forward strand.
TCCACGGTGCACAGCTTCAAGGGCCTCGAGTCGCGCATCGTGGTGCTGTTCGGCATGGACCGCCCGCGCGACGGCGCGGGCGCGCGTCCGCAGGCGAAGTCGCTGCTCTACGTTGGAATGACGAGAGCGACGCACCGGCTGCTGGTGCCGTGGTCGAATGCGGAGGGATTCGGGGCGGAGGCGGAGACGCTCGGCGGGTGAACGCGTCGACGTGCGTGGGTGCGGGTTTTGTCTGCCGTGCCGCCGAGACACGGGCGATTCCGGTTGAGCCGGCCGGGCAGTGAGGGCAGGCTGACGGCATGGCGCATTCTCTTCGGATGCCACCTCCGGGATTCGACGATCTCTCCGTCGACGAGCAGATCGACTACGTGCAGTCGCTCTGGGACCGGATCGCCGTGAGCGTGGGTGAGTTGCCGCTTGCGGATTGGCAACGCGAAGTTCTGGACCAGCGCCTCGTCGCGCACCGGGCGTCTCCTGACGAAGCTCGTCCGTGGGGCGAGGCTCTCGACTTCCTCGAGCAACGGCTGAGGGCTCGGTCGAGCTCGCGATGACCGAGCTTCGAGTTCGGCCGGAAGCCGAGCTCGACGTCTTCGAAGCTTCTCTCTGGTACGAGCAGGAGCGAGATGGACTCGGCGCCGTCTTCCTTCAGACGCTCCGGCGCGTTCTGGCTCGCATCGAAGCGTCGCCGCTTCAGTTTCCTCTGGTCACGACGGACGTTCGTCGGGCGGTTCTTCCACGATTCCCCTTCGGGGTCTTCTTTTTCGTCGACGCCGACGCGGTCGTCGTGATCGCGGTCATGCACCTGCACCGCCGTCCGGGTTCATGGGCGCCGCGACGCTGAATCGCCAAGGGTGGCAAGCCGGAACGAGTACGGCAGCGCGTCACGCCACCGCCGCGGCGAACTGCGCGAACAGGTCCCCCGGCAGGTCGTGTGTGAGCCGCCAGCGGATCGACATCGGCCGCTCGCCCTCGTGCGACACGTACCGCGCCGTGGCGCGTCACCCGCCATCGAACAAATTTCCGCAATTCGATCGTGTCCGCCTCGCGAACGCGCGACACTGCGTCGTGGCACGCCACGGCACACCATCCCAGGACGTGAACCTCCTCATCGCGATGATTCTCGCGGAGATGCTCGATGGCCCGGGCGACGACCGCGGCGGCGCCGACCCGTCGGGTAGGGGCAAGCCGGCGCGGCCCGACGCAGCGAAGGACTGAACGAGTCGCGGGCCGTCGGTCGGATGCGACACGCGCCCCCCGGGCGGCACGCGCCCCCGAATTGACCCGGACACCCCGCGTGATGCACCGTCCGCCCTGGCATCTGCGTGCCCGGAGCGCACGGCGCCTCAAGCCCGGGTAGCGGGACGGCCGAATTCCTCCTCGATGGGCCCCACAGGCCAGCGCGTTCGCAGACTCCTGCGCAACCTCGTCGACGGCGGCGTCCGCCCGTCCGACCCGCGCTACCGCGACGTCAAGTACATGCGCCGCATGCGCACCCTGAACCTGATGGTCCTCGGCCTCCTCGCGGCCTGTCCGATGACGATCGTCCTGCTCGTCATCGGCGGCGGCGGCCTCAGCATGCTGCCGGTGCTGATCGTGTCGTCACTCGGCGTGCTGGTCTACGCCGGCATCCGGCGCGGGATGCCGCTCGAGTGGGCGACGCACGTCGTCGTCGGGCTCATCATGGTCGTCCTCGCGTACCGGCAGGCGGAGCTCGGCGGGCTGGAGATGGTCGGCCAGGCGTGGACCTACGCGCCGCCGATCGTCGCGGGGCTGCTTCTCGGCGTGCGCGGCGCCGCGGTCTACACGACGCTGCTCAGCGCGCAGATCGCGGCCTTCGCGTGGCTGGAGAGCCGCGGCGTCCGCTTCCCCGTCCCGATCCCGGCCGACAACCTTCCGGCCTACACGGCCGGCGTGCAGATCCTGTGCGCGTGGACCTTCTTCGCGCTGGTGACGGCGTTCATCTCCGCGCAGGCCGCCGCCGAGCGCCGCATGCTGCAGCTCAACCGCTCGCTCGTACGCTCGCGCGACCGCGCGCACGACGCCACGCGCGCGAAGTCGCAGTTCCTCGCCAACGTGAGCCACGAGATCCGCACGCCGATGAACGTCATCTTCGGCATGACAGAGATCGTCGAGTCGGAGGGCGGCCTCAGCGACGAGCAGCGCGACTGCCTCGCGCGCACGCGCAATGCTGCCACGACCTTGCTGGCCCTCGTCGACGACGTGCTCGACGTGTCGCGCATCGAGGCAGGCAAGCTGACGCTCGACGTCGTCGAGACGAGCCTCGAGGCGCTGCTGCTCGAGATCGCGGACCTGCTGCGTCCGCGTGCGGAGGCGAAAGGCCTGGATCTCGCGTGCGACGTGAGCGCGGCGATTCCGACGCGGCTTCTCGCCGATCCGGTGCGTCTGCGGCAGATCGTCACCAACCTCGTCGGCAACGCCGTCAAGTTCACGGAGCGCGGACGCGTCGAGGTGAGAGCGCGCCTCCTCGTCGAGACGCCGCTCGGCGCCACCGTGCGCATCTCCGTCGCCGATACGGGCATCGGCATCGCGCGCGATCGCCACGCGGCCGTCTTCGAGAGCTTCACGCAGGCCGACGGCAGCTCGACGCGCCGCTTCGGCGGCACGGGTCTCGGCCTCACCATCTGCCGCGACCTGGTGCGCCTCATGGGTGGCGAGCTGCAGCTCGACAGCACGCCTGACATCGGCAGCGAGTTCCGCGTCGTGCTCTTCCTCGAGAAGCCTGCGGCTGCACGCACGCAGCGCGCGGCCGACGAAGCGAACGAGGCCGAGCTGCCGGTCAGGCTTTCGGCGTAGGCATCGGCCGGACGTTCACGCCTTCGGCGTCGGCGCCGGCGTCGGCGACGGCTTGACGGTCACCTCCACCGTCGTCAGCGTCGTCGTCGAGTCCACCACGATGATCGTCGACGTCCCAGCCGCGTTCGACGTGAACACGAACGGATCGCCCGCCGCGGGCACGATCTGCGGCTGCACGCTGCCGCCCGTCGTCACGTTCAGCTCGTACGGCGGTACGCCGCCGGTGATCACGAAGAGGAACGTCTTGCCGTAGTCTACCGACGCCTTGTTCGGCGTGACCACGAGGGCCGCGGGCTTCGCCGTCGGCGTGGGCTTCGGGCTCTGCGTCGGCGTCGGGACCGGGCTCGGCGTCGGCACGGGCGACGGCGTCGGCGGCGGACTCGGGCTCGCGGTCGGCTTCGGCGACTGCGTCGGTGTGGGCTTCGGGGTCGCTGTCGGAGTGGGCTTCGGCGACGCGGTCGGCGTCGGCGTCACGGCCGGCGTCGGGCACACGGGCGCCGGTGTCGGCGTCGGAACGGGCGATGGGCTCGGCGTCGGCTGGATCGGCGGCGGCTCGAAGAACGTGCCGCTCAGCGTGACCGAGCTGATGAACGTCCAGTCGGGGCACTGCGTGGGATCGCAGGTCTCCGATCCGAAGCAGTCGTACGTGTAGACCGCGAGCGCGGGATCGTCGTTCGGCACGACGCTCGTCGGGCTGCACCACACGAACTGCGGCGGGCCGCCATCGGGGAAGAACACGTTGCCGATCAGCACGCCGTCGTCGCGGTTCTCGGTGATCGCCCAGCGCGCGCCGGCGACGTCGCGGCTGATGATGCTCGACCCGCCGTCCATTCCGATCTGGAAGCCGTTGTACGCGCCGCCCGCGGACGGCGTGAAGCCGATCGCGAGCAGCGTGAGCGCCACAACGACCGCACCCTGCGACGAGCGCGAAGCGCGGCCGCGCGAGAGATCGCGGACGTGACCGGGGCGAGACATGCGGCGATGCGAACGCAACGCCCGTGCCATGCGAACCGCCGCCCGCGGGGCAGGAACCCGGCACTTGACGGGCGCGCATCACCCATGGAGGTGGGCAATTTCTGCCTACCCGCGGCGCCTCGTTGCCGCGTCGAACTCCGCGCTTGCGTCGTCTCCCCCCGCCGACGTATGCCGGCGCGAGGCCATGGCAACGAGCTGGATCCGCGACCCGCGCGCCCGCTCGCTCGACGAGCTGCTGTCGCTCTCGCCGGCGGCGGACTCGCTGCGCGCCTACGAAATGGCGGTGTGGCGCGATCCCGCCACCGATCCGCTGCTGCTCGAGCTGTGCCGCCTGCGGATCGGGCAGATGCTGGGTCTCGATCCGTCCACGCGCGCGCTCGCGCCGGCCGCCGTCGCGGCGGGCCTCGACGACGCGTGGATCGCGGACCTGCCGCGCTGGCCCACGAGCTCGCGCTTCGGCGCGCGCGAGCGCGCGGCGCTCGCGTTCGCGGAGCAGTGGTTCCTCGATCCGTCGGGCATGACCGACGATGACTGCGCCGTGCTCCGGAGCGCGATCGGCGAGCCGGGCTGTGCGGCGTTCACCATGGGGCTCGCGCTGTCCGAGGCGATGCTGCGGCTCGAGCTCGCGCTCGGCGTCAAGAACACGGCCGGGAACTGACCGATGCGCATCTCGCCGCCCGCAGGCAAGACGACCTTCCTCGACCACCGGCCGGAGCTGTTCGCGGCCTTCAGCCGCTTCTACGGCACGCTGTGGACCGAGGGCGTGCTCGACCAGCCGACCAAGGAAGTGGCGCGGCTGCGCAACGCGCGCGTCACGGGATGCGGAATCTGCCGCAACCTCCGCTTCGCGGGCGCGCGCGACGGCGGTCTCGGCGAGGACCTCGTCGCACAGATCGACGACGCGCATGCGGAGAGCGCTCTTCCCGAGCGCTTCAAGACGGCGCTGCGCTTCGTGGACGTGCTGCTCGGTCCCGCACCGGGCGAGATCGACGCGGTACTCGCGGACCAGCTGCAGCAGACCTTCAGCGTGCCGGAGCTCGTCGAGCTCGCGCTCACCACCGCGATCGCGCAGGGCTTCTCGAAGGCGGCGGTCGCCTGGGGCCCGGCCCCCGACATCCCGCTGACGATCATTCCGACGCCGAAGCCCGACGGTGCAGTGGCACCGGCGGCCGACTGAGATAGGGTCAACGCATGCAGTGGCGCGGCCGCAGAGAGAGCGACAACGTCGATGACGTGCGCGGACAGCGCATGGGCGGCCGCGGCGGTGGCGGCATGGTCGGGATCGGCGGCACCGGTCTCGTCGTCGTCCTCCTGCTCGCGTGGCTCACCGGGCAGAACCCGCTCGATCTGCTGGGACAAATCGCGGCGCAGCAGCAGGGCGGCGGATCGGCCTCGCAGTCGCAGCAGTACGACCAGCAGCCCTACCAGGAGTCCGCGGACGACCGCGAGCAGCGGCAGTTCGTGTCGGTCGTGCTCGCCGACACCGAGGACGTCTGGAACAAGACCTTTCGTGACGACCTCGGCCGCACCTACGAGGAGCCGCGCCTCGTCCTGTTCTCGGGCGGCGTCGACTCGGGCTGCGGCTTCGCACAGGCCGCGGTCGGGCCGTTCTACTGCCCCGCCGACCACAAGGTCTACATCGACCTCTCGTTCTACGACGAGCTGCAGCGCCGCTTCGGTGCCCCCGGCGACTTCGCGCAGGCCTACGTGATCGCGCACGAGGTCGGACACCACGTGCAGAACCTGCTCGGCATCTCCGAGAAGGTCCAGAACGCGCAGCGCCGCGCGGGTCGCGACGCCGCGAACGAGCTGTCGGTGCGGCTCGAGCTGCAGGCCGACTGCCTCGCCGGCGTGTGGGCGCACCAGACCGAGCGTCAGAAGAGGGTGCTCGAGCAGGGCGACGTGGAAGAAGCGCTGGGCGCCGCGGCGGCGGTCGGCGACGACAGCATCCAGAAGAAGACGCAGGGCTACGTCGTGCCGGAGTCGTTCACGCACGGCTCGGCGGAGCAGCGGGTGAAGTGGTTCAAGCGCGGCTTCCAGTCGGGCTCGATCGACTCCTGCGACACCTTCTCCGGCTGAGCCGGCTCGCCACCTTCCACCCCCGAACCTCGTCAAGCACTTGGCACGACTGATCGCGCTCGTCCTCACGCTGCTGACCGGCGTGAGCGGACTCGTCTACGAGGTCGCGTGGCAGCGCTGGCTCGCGACGCTGCTCGGCTCGCACAGCGAGGCGACCGCCGCCGTCCTCGGCATCTATCTCGGCGGCCTCTCGGTTGGCTACGCGCTGTTCGGACGCTTGACGTCGTCGCTGGTGCGGCGCGCGGCGGAGCGCGGCGAGCACCCGCCGCTGACTCTCGCGTACGGTGTGGTCGAGGCGTCGATCGGCGTGTGGGCGTTCCTGTTCCCGACGCTCTTCGGGCTCGCGCAGTCGCTGTCGTTCGCCCTGCACCTGCCGTCGCCGGGTCTCGCGTTCGCGGTCGACGTGCTGCTCGCGGCGTTCCTGATCGGCCCGCCGACGGTGCTCATGGGCGGCACCATCCCGATGCTCACGCAGGCGCTGTCGCGGAGCCTCGCCGACGCGACCCGCCTGCACGCGCTGGTCTACGCGTTCAATACCGCGGGAGCGTTCCTCGGCGCGCTCGCGGCGGCGTTCTGGCTCGTGCCGGCGCTCGGGCTCGTCGGCGTGCTGCGCGCGATGGGTGCGATCAACCTCTTCGCCGGTGCATCGTTCGTCGTCCTGGGATTGACCTCGAGCGCCGCGACGAGGGGCGGCACGTCCAGCGCGGCCAAGCCCGGAGAGCAGGAAGCCCGCGACGTCCCCGGCTTCGCCGCGTTCGCGTGCGTCGCGCTGCTGTCGGGCTTCGCGATGATGACGGCGCAGACGGTGCTGATCCGCCTCTCCGGCCTCGCCTTCGGCTCGTCGCACTTCACCTTCGCGATGGTCGTCGCGGCGTTCGTGCTGTGCATCGCGCTCGGCAGCTTCGGCGTGTCGGCGCTGCGCCGCATCCCGCCGGCGCTGATCGTCGCCAGCCAGTGGATGCTGGTCGCGAGCCTGCTCGTGCTGTACGCGCGCCTCGAGGACGCGCCGTTCTGGGCGCACGTCCTGCGCACGAGGTTCGGGACCGACGCCGCGTCCTTCCTGCCGTACTACTTGACGGCCTTCACGGCGATCCTCGCTGTCCTCGCCGTGCCGATCCTGCTCTCCGGTGCGACGCTGCCGCTGCTCTTCCACCACCTGCGCGGACGCGTCGGTGACGTCGGCGCGGTCGCGGGACGCCTCTATAGCTGGAACACCGTCGGCTCGCTGCTGGGCGCGCTGCTCGGCGGCTACGTGCTCTTCTTCTGGCTGAACCTGCACGCGGTGTTCCGGGTCGCGGTCGCAGCACTGATCCTCGGCGCCACGCTGCTCACGCTGCAGATGCCCGGACGCGGCATGCGCATCGCGGCGATGGTGCTGCCGATCGTGTCGCTCGTCGTGCTGCTCGTGCTGCCGCCGTGGGCGCCGGAGCGCCTGTCGGCCGGCCTCTTCCGCAACCGGGAGGCGATGCCGGAGACGCAGCACGGACCGGACGCCTTCTTCGCGGACAAGCACGACGTCGACCTGCTGTTCTACCGCGACGACCAGGTCGCCTCGATCGCCGTCAAGGAGTTCCCGATCTGGGGCGGACAGAAGACGCGCAGCATCATCAGCAACGGCAAGCCCGACGGCTCGCTGGTGCTCGACTACCCGACCACGGCACTGCTCGCGCTGGTCCCGGCGCTGCTCGCCGAGAAGGCGGAGCGCGCGTTCGTGATCGGCTGGGGCGCTGGTGTCAGCGTCGGCGAGCTCGCGGCGCTGCGCTCGATGAAGGAAGTGGTCGTCGCGGAGATCTCGCCCGCGGTCATGCAGGCAGCACCGCTCTTCGACGACGGCAACCTGCACGCGTCGACGAATCCGAAGACGCGCGTGCTGGTGTCGGACGCGTACCGCGCGCTGCTGCGCAGCGAGGGAACCTTCGACGTCATCGTGTCCGAGCCGAGCAACCCGTGGGTGACCGGCGTGGAGATGCTGTTCAGCCGCGAGTTCCTGTCCGCCGCGCGTGCGCGCCTCGCACCCGGCGGCGTGTTCGCGCAGTGGTTCCACAGCTACGAGACCGACGACGCGACGCTCGAGCTGGTGCTGCGCACCTATGCGTCGGTCTTCGATCGCGTGGCGGTGTGGTTCACCATGTCGAACGACCTGCTGCTCGTGGGCTTCGAGGAGCCCGACGCGACGGTCGATCTCGACCGCCTCGCGGCGCGCGCGTTCCAGCCCGACTTCCACGCGGGCCTCGAGCGCTCGGGCGTCAAGAGCCTGCCGGCGCTGCTCGCGCACGAGCTGCGGCCGATCGGCAGCGTCGCGAAGCCGCGCGACGGGGAAGAGGTCCACACGTTGCTGCACCCGATCCTGAGCCACCACGCCGCGCGCGCGTTCTTCCGCGGCGGCGTCGCGAAGCTCGAAGGCGCGCCTCCGGGCGCGCACGGCGAAGGACAGGAGCCGTTGCTGCTCGACCGTCTCGCCGCGAGGAACGGCGGCAAGCTGAGTGACGAGCAGCGGACGCAGGCCGTGCGCGAGAGCTGCCGCCACCGCACGATCGAGTGCGCGCGCCTGCTGGCGCGCTGGCAGCTCGACGACCCGTCGTCGCCCGCGCTCGCGAAGCAGATCGAGCGCGCGCGCCAGGCGCACCCCGACGACGTCACGTTCTCGCCCGCGGGGCTCGCGATCCTGCAGAGGACGCTGCCGGCGCAGCCCTGAGACGCTTCAGCGCCGGGCGAGTCCGAGCCGGCGCTCGATCAGCCCCGCGTTGACGTCGCGCATCGCGTCGGCGAGCGGCGCGCGCAGGTCGTCATCGATGTCGACCACGCCGATCCACTGGTTCTCGCCGCCCGCGGCGCGACCCTCGAACGGCTGGTCCATCCACTGGAACCAGTGGTAGCCGATCACGTACGGCAGCGAGAGCATGCGGTCGGTGTAGGCACGGTACGCGACGGCCTGCGCCTCGTGGCTCTCGACCTGCGGGAAGAGCGGAGGCAGTGCACCACTCGCGCCGTCGGTGCGCTTCACGCGGTAGAACCACTCGCCGATCAGCAGCGGCTTGTCCGACATCTCGTGCAGCGTCGCGAGGTCGCTGAACGCGTCGTTGCCGAAGAGGTAGCCGAACTCCGGTCCACCGGAGAGGTTGAAGAGCGCCGGGCGCTCGACGGTGCCGTAGTCGTAGTCGTTCAGCGACACGACGTCGACGTGCGGCACGATCGCGCGCGCGACGTCGGGGTGCGTGTAGATCGAGAAGAAGCGCACGCCGAGGTTGAGCACGCCGGGCGCCGCCGCGTGTACGGCGTCCTCGACCGCGCGCGCGTAGCGTTCGGCGACGACGGCCTCGAAGGCCATGCGATTCTCGCGTCGCGCCGCGGACTCGCGCTTGAGGCAGTTGTCCTCGCCGAGCGGCTCGACGAGCGCGCAGTCGGTGAGCCGGTCGAGCTGCTGGATGCCGTCGAACGACGCGAGCTCGGTCTCGTACTCCGCGTTGAACCCCGCGACGTCGCCCGCGTAGCGCGCCGCGAAGAAGTCCTGCAGCGCGCGCTTGCCGGGTGCGCCGGCGGGCAGCGTCAAGTAGGCGTCGAGGTGCGTGCCGGTCGACAGCGTCGTCGCACCCCACGGCAGCTCGTTGTCGACGAACGCGCCGTAGCACCACGGGTCGGCGGCGCAGCGCGCGAGCGGCTGCGACCCGCGCGCGTATGCCAGCGCCGCGTCCGGCCACGACGGGTCGAAGAAGTCGCGCAGGTGACGACCCGTCAAGCCGACCGGCCAGCCCGGGACCTCGGGCGCCGTGTCGTAGAAGCCGACCGACACCGGATACGCGCGCAGGTTCTGCCACAGGTCGAGCGCGGAGTTGGTCCACGCGGCGAGCGTCGCGACGCCGAGGTCGCACAGGCGCCCGAGCGTCGAGTCGCGCCACGCCTCCACGCTGCCGTACCGGGCGAGCACGTTGTCGCCGTAGGGCGTGCGTCCGGCGCCGGTGACGTCGCCCTCGGGGTCGATGCCGGTGACGCCGTTCGAGAACAGCACGTGGCCCTCCGGAGTGACGAGCCACCACACGCCGTCGATCTCCGCGACGGCGAAGCGCCCGGTCGCGGTCGTCTGCACGCCCTTCCAGCCGCCGTAGACGTCGAAGCCCGCGCCGCGCAGCGGTGGCGACGCGCACGCGTCCTCGGAGGCCGCGTTCGACGACGAGGGTGCGTCGCTGCACCCGAGGGGAAGCGCGCTCAGCACGGCGACGCTGACGAGCGCAACCGTGCGGCGGCGCAGCATGCGGACGAACGGGATCATCGGCGGTCTCCCTCCCGTGGCAGCGTCTGCAGCGCGTCCGCGATCGCGAAGTACGCGGGCTTCGGACGGAACTCCGCGTCGAAAAGCAGCGGGGCGCCGTCCACCGCGAAGAAGTCGCGGATCCAGGTGTACTTGTCGGTCACGCCCCACGTGGTGAGGCCGTCGCAGCCCGGCACGCGGAAGCAGCCGAGCGTCAAGCGCCGGTAGGTCTCCGCCTGCGCGTCGAGCGCACCGGGCACGGACGGGTCGATGGTGACGTCGATCTCGGTGATCTCGACGCGCAGCCCGAGCGCCGTGAAGCGGCGGATCGTCGCCTCGATCTCCTCCTGCGTCGGATCGTAGTCCCGCAGGAACGGCGGCCGGATGTGGCCCTGGAACCCGACGCCGCTGATCGGCGCGCCGCTCTCGACGAGGTCGCGGATCAGCGCGTAGAAGCGCTCCTGCTTGGGGCCGGGCGTCATGACGCCGAACTCGTTCACGAAGAGTGCCGCCTCGGGATCGATCTCGTGCACGAGGTCGAGCGCCTCGCGCACCCAGCCGGGGCCGAGCAGGCGCCAGAAGACGTTGCCGTCGAGCCCGTCGGTGCCCTCGTCCGCGCCGAGGAAGGTGATCGGCTCGTTGACCGCGTCGTACTGCGCGATGCGTCCGCGGTAGCGGCCGAGGACGGCCTCCAGCTGGCCGCGCAGCAGCGCGCGCAGCTCGTCGGGGGACGACGCGTTGCGGACGTACGACGGCAGGCCGAGGCGTCCCCACATCAGCGGATGCCCGCGGACGCGCAGTCCGTTCGCCTCCGCGAGGCTCACGACCTCGTCGGGAACCGAAAAGTCGAACACTCCGGGCGTGCGCTGCGTCGACTCCCAGTAGAGCGGGGCCGTGGTCGAGTTGAAGTGCTCGACCAGCGTGGTGCGGAACACAGGCTCGTCGTTGCCTTGCACGAAGGCCGCGCCGACGTGGACGCCGAGCGCGTCGGCGAGCGAGCCGAGCGTGCAGTCGCCGTCCCGCGCGCAGGACGACGAGCCGGAGCCGGGCGCGTCGGCGCATCCCGCGAGGACGGCGCAGAGCAGCAGCGCCGCTGCGGCGGACGAGAGGTGGAGGGGCGTCGCGGACGAGCGGACAGGGCGCTTCACCCCGCCGTCGTGCCCGAGCGCGGGCTCCGGAGCAACCGCGAAACCATCCTTCGGGCGACTGGTCGGACCCGGCCGTGTGGCCGAATCCGTAATGTCCTCGTCATTGCAGCCATCCGGCCGCTCGGGCAGGGTGACCCCCATGCCAACGACGCCGCGCAAGGTCGTCATCGTCGCCTACCCCGACGTGCAGACGCTCGACGTGATCGGCCCCGCCGAGGTCTTCTCGACCGCGGCCCGGCTCTCGCGAGAGTCCGGCTACGACGTCGAGCTGGTCGCGCGGACGCGCGGCCCGATCCGCACGTCGTCGGGCATCCCGCTGCTGCCGCGCACCGTTCTGTCCGAGGTGAAGGGTCCGATCGACACTCTCGTGATCGCCGGCGGCACCGGCGTGTACGACGCCGTGCACGACCGCGAGCTGGTCGCGTGGGTCAAGCGTCGCGCGCGCAGCTGCCGGCGCGTGACGTCGGTGTGCAGTGGCGCCTTCCTGCTCGCGGAAGCGGGCCTGCTCGACGGCAAGCGCGCGACCACGCACTGGGCGACCGCCGAGAACCTCGGCGAGCGCTACCCGCGCGTGCACGTCGACGCGGATCCCATCTTCATCCGCGACGGACGCGTGTGGACGTCGGCCGGCGTCGCCGCCGGCATCGACCTGGCGCTCGCGCTGGTCGAGGACGATCACGGACCGCGCGTCGCGCGCGAGATCGCGCGCTGGCTCGTGCTGTTCCTGCAGCGCGCCGGAGGCCAGGCGCAGTTCAGCGTGCAGCTCGCGGCGCAGGCGGCGGAGCGCCATCCGCTGCGCGACCTGCAGGCGTGGATCGCGGATCATCCGCGCGCGGACCTTTCGGTCCCGACGCTCGCCGCGCGCTGCGCGATGAGCCCGCGGCACTTCTCGCGCGTATTCGCGCAGGAGGTCGGCTGCACGCCGGCCGGCTACGTCGAGCGCACGCGCGTCGAGATCGCGCGGCGCCTTCTCGAGAGCACGGACAAGAGTCTCGACGAGGTCGCGGACGCTGCGGGCTTCGGCACCGCCGCGACGCTGTACCGCGTCTTTCAACGTGCGCTCCGGGTGAGCCCGGGCGCCTACCGGCGTCACTTCGTGGCGCCGCTCGCGGAAAGGAAACGAGCATGAAGATCGCGATCGCTCTCTACGACCGCTTCACCGCACTCGACGCCATCGGGCCCTACGAGACGCTGTCGCGCATGCCCGGCGCGGAGGTCGTCTTCGTCGGCTGCGAGAAGCGCCTCTTCCGGACGGATCTCGGCTCGCTCGCGGTGCAGGCGGGAGCGAGCTTCGCCGAGGTCGACCGCGCCGACATCCTGGTCGTGCCGGGCGGCCCGGGCACGCGCGAGATGATGAACGACCAGCCGCTGCTCGCCTGGGTGCGCAAGATCGACGCGACCACGCAGTGGACGACGTCGGTGTGCACCGGCTCGCTGGTGCTCGGCGCCGCGGGACTCCTGAAGGGCGTCGACGCGACCACGCACTGGGGCTGCATGGCCGAGCTCGAGTCCACCGGCGCGAAGCCGACCGGCGAGCGCGTCGTCATCCGCGGCAAGATCGTCACCGCGGCGGGCGTTTCGTCCGGCATCGACATGGGATTGACGCTCGCCGCGCGCATCGCGGGCGACGACGTCGCAAAGGCCATCCAGCTCGGCATCGAGTACGACCCGCAGCCGCCCTTCGACTCCGGCAGCGTGGCGAAGGCGACGCCCGAGATCATCACCATCGTCGCCGGCATGATGGCCCCCGCGGAGCCGGCGCAAGCCTCGGCTTGAACCCCGCAGTGGTGACGCCGTGCAAGGCGGCGGCGGGTGCGCGTGCCGGTTCCGCTCCGGTCGCCATGGTGGGGAGGCAATTCAGTCTTCCTTCGGAGCGGCTCCCCAACAGTCGCTCCACCGGCACGCGCACCCGCCACCGCCAGGTGCGGCGGAGCGATTCGCAACGGCGGCTCGTCCTTCTTCCTTCCCCCCAACGTGCGCGGCGGGGCCAACGATGCACGACGTCGCGACCAGACGCGCGCGAAGCATCAGCGCCGCGACGCGCGAAGCGCGCGCCGCCGACGGCGTCCGCGCGCGCGGTGTCAAGCAAGCGTCACGAAGGCGGGGGCGTGGGGGTGTCGGCGTAGTGACTAGGATGAAGTGGCCCGGTCAAGAGCCTCTCGGTTTGGTGTCAGCTTCCTATCAATCTCGCGTCCTCTGCCGTGGTGGTACGGGTCAGCAGGCGAGGCGAAGTCGGCGACGGTAGATCACACTAGGATCCGCGGATTGCCGCCGAAGCGGTAGCGCCGCATGAAGGTGATCCGTCGGGAGCTGCCTCATTCTGCTTGCCGCGCGTTCGGAGCGTTGCCCCTAGCGCCTTGTCACTCGGAGGATTCTCCTTTCCCTGGCCGGGCCCCACCTGCTGGCCCGTACCACCACGATTTCTCGTCAGACGACCACACGGCCGTCGGCCAATGCCATGGCCCACACGAAGCCACAGAGCTCCCGCGCCACGCACGCACACGCGTGGGGGCGCGCTTTTCCTCGCTCGATGAGTCGGGCGTAGCGCTTGGTCAGCCGGTGCTCCGCTTTCTCGCTGATCGCCACGACTGCAGCCGGCTGCCCTTCGAGGGCACGGCGCAGGCGAGCCGATCGCCCCGCGCGATAGCGGTATGCCCACGCACTTTCGATGAGGATGCGACGGACGTGGCCGTTACCTGTCCTCGTCAGTCGCCCTCGATGCGTCTTCTCGCCGCTCGAGTGCTCGCTCGACACCAGCCCGAGGAACGACATCAGCTGCCGCGGACTGCTGAATCGACGCAGGTCGTACAACTCGGTGACGACGACCATCGCACCGAGCTCTGCGATACCCTTCAGGCAGCACAGACGATCGACGATCGGCTTGAACGGCTCGCTCCGTGCCAGTGACAGGATCTCCCGGTCGAGCGCCGCAAGCCGGTCGTCCAGATGCAGCACCTGCGCGTGGTAGTGATCGAACACGACGCGATCGGCATCGGTGAAGTCCTGCGCGCGCAGCCACGCTCGATGCACGCCCCGCCATGCCGTCCCGCTGAAACGGCGACCGTGCCGAAGCAGGAACTTGCTCAAGCGCTGCCGCGCCGCCGTCAAATCCCGCCGGATCGACTCTCGTGCCCGCACAACGTCTCGTGCAGTTTCCTGCGACGTCGTCGGCACGGTGATCGTCGTCAGCTCCCCGGCCCGGTAGAGCCGCGCGAGCTTGATCGCGTCGCGGCGATCCGTCTTCACACGATCTGCCGCCTTTCGCGGGATCAGCGCCGGCGCGATCACCCGGCAGTCGACCTTCAGGCCCTGAAGCTGCCGGAACAGGTGGTAGCCGCAGGGGCCTGCCTCGTAGCACGCCCGGATCTGTCCCTCCTGCTTCAGGCGCGTGAACGTCCGGCGGACGTCCTTCGCCTCATTCGGAATCGTCCACGACTGCTCCTTGTCGGACTGTCCGACCAGCTTGCAGATCGTGATCGAACCCGCGTGCACGTCCAGACCCAACCAAATAGTCTCGTCCATGGCCGGCTCCTACGCTTTGCGGCTCTGGCCGCTCGGTTTTCCGAGAGGCTAACCCGCGTACGCGCGTATGTGAGCCGGCCACTTCATCCGTACTGCTGGGGAGCCGCTCCGAAGGAAGACTGAATTGCCTGCAAACCATGGCGACCGGAACGAAGCCGACACCCCCACGCCCCCGCCGCTCGCACGAACCCTCCACCGCGAACCAAAGCGGACGGACGAACGAGTGCGAACGCGAAGCGCGAACTAACGATTCACGAACGCCATCATCGCAGCCGGATACCGCTCCCCCGCAGCCACGCCGCGCGGCGCGATCTCCTCGATGAGGTCGAGATCCGCGCTGTCGAGCACGACGTCGAGCGCCGCGACGTTCTGCTCGAGGTACTTGCGCCGCTTCGTGCCCGGAATCGGGATCACGTCGTCGCCGCGCGACAGCACCCACGCGAGCGCCAGCTGCGACGGCGTGCAGCCCTTCGACTGCGCCATCTGCTCGATGCGCGCGACGAGCTGCAGGTTCTTCGCGAAGTTCTCGCCCTGGAACCGCGGCGACATGCGCCGGTAGTCGTCGGCCGGGAAGTCGTCGAAGCTGCGGACCTCGCCGGTGAGGAAGCCGCGTCCGAGCGGGCTGTAGGCGACCAGCGCGATGCCGAGCTCGCGGCAGGTCGCGAGCACGTCGTCCTCGACGTCGCGGCTCCACAGCGAGTACTCCGACTGCACGGCCGCGATCGGGTGGACCTTCGACGCGCGGCGCAGCGTCTCGCTGCCGGCCTCCGAGAGCCCGAGGTGCCGGACCTTTCCGGCACGCACGAGATCGGCCATCGCGCCGACGGTGTCCTCGATCGGCGTCGCCGGGTCGACGCGGTGCTGGTAGTAGAGGTCGAT
This sequence comes from Binatia bacterium, assembly GCA_046327915.1. Classification (GTDB taxonomy): domain Bacteria; phylum Desulfobacterota; class Binatia; order UBA12015; family UBA12015; genus VGTK01. Next base: position 20,078 of record JAXLXO010000029.1, read on the forward strand.
CGCGTCGACGCCGAGGCGCTTCAGGCTCGCGTCGCACGCGTGCTTGACGTAGTCGGGCTTGCCGTCGATGGCGCGCACCATCTTGTCGTTCGGGTCGCGCACGATGCCGAACTTGGTGGCGAGGAAGACCCGATCGCGCCGTCCCGCGATCGCGCGTCCGACCAGCTCCTCGTTGGTGAACGGTCCGTAGATGTCCGACGTGTCGAGGAAGGTGCAGCCGAGGTCGAGCGCGCGGTGAATTGTCGCAATGGACTCGGCGTCGTCGCGCGCGCCGTAGAACTCCGACATGCCCATGCAGCCGAGGCCGATCGCCGAGACCTGCGGGCCGTCCTTGCCGAGCCGACGTGTCTTCATCGCTCGACGCTATCCGCGCAGGCCCCCTCGCGCCATCCCACCTCCGCCCGTTACCGTCACTGCGCGACGTCGCACGAGAACGGCTCGACGCCCGGATACGCAGCGACCAGCCCGCCTTCCTCGACCTGACTCACCAGCGACGGATCGCCCGAGATGCCGCGCGACAGCCAGTCGCGCAGGTACACGCCGTCGACCGGGATCTGCGCGTAGAACTCGGGCCGCGTCGAGATCACGTGGGTGCTCTGCGCGACCGGCGGCAGAAAGTAGTCGACCCCGTTCAGGCCGCGCGTCTCGCAGTACGCCTTCCGCATCGCGTCGATCCACGACACGAGGTCGGGGAAGTACGTCGTCTCGACCTGCGCCTGGTCGACCTGGTTCGACAGCACCAGGAAGCGCTGCTCGGGGACTTCGAGCAGGCGCGGCGCGGTCGCGGCGAGAAGCACCGGTCCGACGCCGCAGTCGGTCGCGAAGCAGTAGGGCGGCAGCTGCGACAGCGCGCCCCAGCCCAGCGGCGGCGTGGTGCTGCCGGCGATCGCGCCGAGCCCGCGCACGCCGAGCGCCTGTCCGTTGTCGAGCGCGAGCGCCGCGTCGGGATAGGCCGCGCTGTGGCGCCACTGCAGCTCGTCGAGGACGTAGTGGTAGTTGTAGAGCGTCCCGAAGCCGCCGGCGGAGAAGCCGCCGAACAGCACGCGCATGCGCTCGGAGTCGTAGCCGCGCGCGCTGTCGCGATCGAGCTCGCGCCAGATCAGGTCGCGCACGTAGCGCAGCGCCGCGCGGACATCGATCGCGCCGAAGCGCTCCACGGTGATGCTCGGGAAGTTGCTGGTCGCACCGCCGCCGATGAAGACGTCCTGCGTGCAGTACGGCAGGTAGACCTTGGTCCACGACGCGAACGGGCTCAGCGCCGGATCGGTGCTGAGCGGACCCGCGTCCTCGGGCTGGTCCATCAGCGCCTCGTAGAGGTCGGGATCGCGGCTCGCGCAGTCGCTCTCGAACACGCACACGCCGCCGCCCTGCATCCCGACCACGACGTTCTCGACCGGCTGTCCCTCGGGCGGCAGCCACACCTGAAACGCGTACGGGCTGCCGTTGCCGCAGCGGGTGCCGAACTTCGCCTCGTCGAGCACGACCTGCGTCCAGCGTCCGCGCGGCAGCGCGGGCACGTCGTCGCGCGGACCGCACGCGACGTCGAGCGGTGCCGCGTCCGGGTGCGCGATCGCCGTCAAGCACTGCGAGCCCTGCTCGGCGCGGGCGAGGAACGCATTCGTGTCGAGGGCGACGAGCTTCGACAAGTCGGTGCAGGCGTCGTCGATGCCGGCCGCGAGCTGCGCCGTTCCCTGCGCGATGTCGCTCGCCGCGGCCTGCGCGTCGCACGCGCCGCCGCGACGCTCGTCCGCGAGGCACTCGTTGCGGACCCCGGTCGCGCCGGCGAGCAGGTCGACGCCGATGCGCGCCGCCTCGCCGAGGCACGAGCGTCCCGCCTCGTCGGCCTTCGCGAACGCCGCGCCCTGCGGCCCGCCGAAGCTGCGCGCGGCGAGCGCGCGGACCTCGGCGACGCACGCCGACGTCACGCGATCGGCGAGCGTCTGCCTGGTGAACAGCGGCCCGTAGCCCGCGTCGCGCACCGCCTGGTCGTCGGCGCAGCCGTCGTCGATCTTCGCGGCCGCGGCCGCGATCTGCGCGCCGATGTCGCGGTCGCCGTCCGCGCACGCGCTGCCGGTCGCGAGGTAGCAATTCTTCGTCGTGAACCCGACGGCGCGGACGCACGCCTCGACCGCGTCGCCGGCCGCGATCTCGCACGACGCCGCGGGCGAGATCGGGGACGAGTCCGACGTGTGGCTGCACGCGGCCGCGGCAAGAACGAGCAGGACCGCGCCGGCGAGCGCCGGCAGGGCACGGAGACGGGCTTCGACGATCGACATGGCGGCTCCTCGCCGGCCGTGTCGCCGGCACCCGAAGACTCCGCCTCCTACGCCCTTTCGGCCGGGCGGAAAAGCCGCCTTTCGCGCACGGCCGAGCGCGACGCCGACGTCAGCCGGCGCGCTCGATCAGCAGGCTCTGCACCGACCTTCCGATCGCGCCCTGCTCGTCGAACAGCCGGCTCTCCGCGAGCCCCGTGCCGTGCGGCCCGATCGACGTCGCCGCGTCGAGGCAGACCCACTCGCCGACGGGATGCCGGTGCAGGTAGATCGTCAGGTCGGGATTGATGAACGCGTAGCCGTCGTTGCGGCTCAGCACCCAGCTGATGCCGTTGCCGAAGTCGGCCGCAGCCGCGACGCGCGACAGCGGCGACGTCTCTTCCCCTGCGACGACCGCGACGCGCAGCCGGATCCAGTCGATCGCCGGCCCCGCGGACTCGAAGCTGCCCGCGACGAAGCGGTGCTCGACGGCGCGGTTGTGGAACGCCTCGTAGTCGATCTGCCGCGACCACGGCGGCGCGCTGGCCTCGCCCGAATTCGGACCGGGCGGAGGCGGAGCTTCCGTCAATCCCTCGGGCACCGGCACGTCCTCGCGCCGCATGCGCAGCGCCGTGCAGCGCGCGACCTCGGTGTCGCCCGCGAGCAGCGACGACTCGACCAGCTGCACCTTCTTCCCCGGCCGCGCGAAGCGCGAGCGCACGACCAGCGGCGCCAGCGGCACCGGACGCAGCAGCTCGATCGTCAGCCGCGCGACGAACGTCCGCGCGCCGTCCTCGAAGCGCTCGGCGGCGCGCGCGAGGAGTGCGGCAGGCGCGCCGCCGTGCTGCGCGTCGGGCGTCCACGGTCCGCGTGCGAAGTTGGTGGGAACGAAGCGGTCGCCGTCCGGCGTGTAGATCGCGTCCGACATCCCGGGCACCGTAGCGGTCGGCGCGCGGTGACGGGAGCCGTCACGCGCGCGCATCGGTCGATCAGCGCGGACGCCAGTCCCGGTCCGGCGGGAACGACGTCGGCCGCAGCGCGAGGCCCGGCGCGAGCTGCGGATCCGCGATCGGCGCGCCGCCCGTCACCGCGAGCGGCACGACTCCCGCCCACACCGGCAGCGTCATGTCCTCGGCGTCGTCGATCGGACCGCCCGTGCGGACCTTCGCGACCGCCTCGTCGAGCGGCAGCGCGAGCACGTGGGTCGCCTTCAGCTCGGTCGGGTTCGGCGGCCGCACCTCGTCCCAGCGTCCCGGGTAGAGCCGCTCGGTGAAGGCGTGCAGCGCCGCGGCCTTCTCCGCGTCGCTCGCCAGCAGGCGCGCGCGGCCGAACGCGGTCACCGACCTATAGTTGACGGAGTGGTGGAACGCCGAGCGCGCCAGCACCAGCCCGTCGATCAGCGTCACGGTGAGGCAGACGTCGACGCCGCCGGCCATCGCCTCGAGCGTTCGCGACTTGCTCGACCCGTGCACCAGCACCTCGTCGCCGACGCGCGCGTGCAGGGTCGGGATCACGAACGGCTGGCCGTCGACCACGAAGCCGAGGTGGCAGACCAGGGCCGCGTCGAGGATCGCGTGGACCGCCTCGCGCTCGTGGCTCGCGCGCGCCGGCAGGCGCTTCACGCGATTCCGCTCGGTCCGCCGATACTCCCGGTCGCTTCCCGCAGTGCTCTCTGGCATGACGCCTCGATAGCCCGTCCTCCGCGGATACCGAAGAGAAACCGCGCGCACGATCGAGGAACCGATTCCCCGCTCGTGGCACGGATCGCGGACGACGACGCGGGGGACCACGCGATGAGCGAGCACGCGAGCGACGACACGATGACGACCGCCCTCGAACGCCTGCCGCACGCGACGCTGGCGGCGCTCGGCCGCGAGTACCTGCTGTTCGGACACCTCGTGAACCGCGCGTCGCTGCCGTGGGTGCACGTCGAGCTGGGTGCCGAGGCGCGCGAGCGCATCGCGATCGAGGAGTGGATGGGCGCCAGCCCGGTCTACACGCAGCGCATGCAGCGCGCGATGGGCTTCGCGGGCGGCGACGACGTCGAGACCATCTTCAAGGGCCTGCAGCTCGACGTCGGCTTCGCGCATCAATACATGGACGTCCGTTATGCGCTCGAGAGCCGCGATCGCGGATCGTTCTGGCTGCCGAGCTGCGGTGCGCTGCTCGAGCTCGAGCAGCACGGTCCCGACGCCGTGCGCTCGATGTGCCACGCGATCGAGGATCCGACCTTCGACGCAACGGCGGTCGCGACCAACCCGCTGGCGCGCGTGCGTCCGGTGCACCGTCCGCCGCGCGTGCCGGCAGACCGCTCGCCGCACTGCCACTGGAACGTCTTCATCGAGCACGGCGGCGAGCCCGTGCGCGAGATCCCGCTCACCGGACGCGTGCGCGCCTCGCGCCTGGCGAGCTTCGCGTTCCGCGAGCCGGAGATCGCGCGGGGCGGCGGCGGACGCGAAGACTACGCGGGCGCGTTCGTGCCCGCGTTCGAGCTCGAGCTGCTGTCGCGGCGCGCGCTGGTGATCGCGTGCCGCGAGTTCCTCGTGCAGAGCCATCTGCTGGTCCGCGCGCTGATGACGGCGGTCGCGGAGCTCGCGGGCGACGACGCAGCACGCTCGATCGGCGTCAAGCAGTGGACGGGAGCAGGTGCGGTCGCGGCGACGCGTCTGCGCGCGGCGCTCGGCGTCACGGGTGACGACGCGCGCGCGATCGCGGACGTCCTGCGACTGCATCCGTCGTTCGTGCCGGGTTACGCGCAGGTCGGGATCGACGTGATCGGTCCCGACAGGCTGCGCATCCGGCTCGACGACTGCGAGGCGCTCCGCGAGGCGGACCCGTACCACTGGTACGCGCTGCTCGAAGCGGACCCGCATCCGGCGCTCGAGGCGATGGCGCAGGCCGTGAACCCGAAGGCGCGCTGCCGGGGCGTGACGCCGCCGTCAGGCGCGCGGCACGCCTGGGAGATCGTCATCGACGCCGCGGCCGCGGCCCCGGCGGAGCGGCCGGAAGTCGCGATCGTCGCAGCGGCCAACACGGCGCGCTTCGTGTTCCGGCCCGGCACCGCTGCGGCGTGAGCGGAACGCGATTGCCCGCGGACCCGGGGCTGTGCTCTCAAGAGGGGTCGGGCGCACGGCCGCGCGCCCACGGAGGCCCTCTGCATGCTGCGCGCTCGACGCCCGTCCCGTCCCCTGCTGCTCGCTGCGGCGCTGCTCGCGCTGGCCGCGGGAGGCTGCAGCGGCGGCGACTCCGGCGGCAGCGGTGATCCGACAACGCCGGGCAGCCCGTCCTGCGAGGCCGGGCAGTCCTTCGACGGCACGTTCGACGCGATCCAGACCGTCGTCTTCGAGAAGCACGGCTGCACGCAGGACATCTGCCACGGCAGCGCGAAGTCGGGCGGCCTCGACCTCCGCGCCGACGCCGCCTACGACTCGATCTTCGACGCGCCGTCGACGTCGAGCCCGCTGAAGCGCGTCCAGCCCGGCGACAAGAGCCGCAGCTTCCTGTGGCTCAAGCTCGCGGCGAAGACTGCTCCCGGCAGCGTCGAGATCGTCGGCTCGCCGATGCCGAACAACCTGCCGGCGATCAGCGAGAACGAGCTCGAGGCGCTGCGCCTGTGGATCTACTCTGGCGCGCCGCGCACGGGGACCGTCGCGGGCACGGAGCCGCTGCTCGACGCGTGCCTGCCCGACGTCAAGCCGATCGTCATCAAGCCGCTCGATCCGCCGCCGCCCGGCGAGGGCGTGCAGTTCGTGCTGCCGCCGGTGAACCTGCCGAAGGCGCACGAGCAGGAGCTCTGCTTCGCGACGTACTACGACGTGCGCGACCAGGTCCCCGCGGAGTACCTCGACCCGACCGGCACGATGTTCCGCTTCTCGGAGCAGGAGCTGCGTCAGGATCCGCAGAGCCACCACCTGACGCTGAGCTATGCGAGCGTCGGGGCCGACCGCATCCACGATCCCGCGTTCGGCACGTGGACGTGCGCGGGCGGCGAGCGCGCGGGCGAGGTCTGCGAGCCGCTCGACAGGACGTCCTGCGGCAGCGGCTTCTGCCGCAGCGAGCCGAAGCCGAACGTGGGCTGCGTCGGCTACGGGCCGCAGGCCGACTACGGCATCGTGTCGCGCATCATCGGCGGCGCGCAGGCGGCACAGGCGTACCAGAAGCTGCAGGACGGCGTGTTCTCGCAGATCCCGACGTCCGGAGTCGTGTACTGGAACAGCCACGCCTTCAACCTGACGGACGAGGACTTCGTCCTGAACGGACGCCTCAACTTCGTGTTCGCGAAGGACCAGCGTCACGCGGTGGTGCCGATCCTCGACGTGTCGAACGTGTTCACGCCGAACGCGGCGCCGTACACCATCGAGACCTACTGCGCGGACCACGTCGTCGCGCAGGGCTCGCGCGTGTTCCTGCTCACGTCGCACAACCACCGGCGCGGCAAGCGCTTCTGGGCGACGGGTCCGGACGGGACGCTGCTGTACGAGAACTTCCTCTACAACGACCCCGTCAAGCAGCACTTCGACCCGCCGCTCGCGTTCGACTCGCCCGATCCGGCGGAGCGCACGATCCGCTTCTGCGGCACGTTCAACAACGGCGTCGCGGCCGACGGCTCGCCCGATCCCGAGGCGGTCACGCGCGCGTCGCGCGTGCCGGAGAGCGCGCGCATCTCGTTCGGCGCCTGCAAGCCGGTCGCGTGCGCGGGCGGCAGGATCGGTGCGCCGTGCGTCGGCGAGGACGACGACGCCGCGTGCGACACGACGCCCGGCGCCGGCGACGGCCTGTGCGACGCGTGCCGCATCACCGGCGGCGAGAGCACCGAGAACGAGATGTTCATCCTGATCGGCTCGACGTACGTCGCCGACGGCTTCCCGCAGCCCGACCCGAACGATCCGGTGTTCGGCGGACCGGCGAGCGTGCGCGAGACGCACGACGCGAGCGGCCGCTCGACGTTCACCGGGATCTCGGTGCCGGCGTCGTTCGGCTGCAACGGCAAAGCGGCGCCCGCGGCGCCGTAGGAAATCCGCGCGGGGCCCTTCGCCCGCGCGGGGAACGTGCACAGGATGGTTGATCCGTCATGCGCACGTTCCACTGCGACCACTGCGGGCAGCAGCTCTTCTTCGAGAACTTCGCGTGCGTCTCGTGCGGCGCGCGGCTCGCGTTCCTGCAGGACCTCAAGACCGTCGGCTCCCTCGACGACGCGGGCGACGGCACGTGGACGTCACCGCTGCCCGAAGCGAAGGGCCGCACGTATCGCCTGTGCGCGAACTACGCGCAGCACGACGTCTGCAACTGGGCGCTGCCGGCGGGCGGTGAGAGGGACGACGACGATCCGCTGTGCCGCTCGTGCCGCTTGACGCGCGTGATCCCCGACCTGTCGCGCACGGGCGCGAAGGAGGCCTGGTACAAGCTCGAGGTCGCGAAGCGGCGTCTGGTCTACACGCTGCTCGAGGTCGGTCTGCCGCTCGCGAGCAAGGCCGAGGATCCTGAGCGGGGTCTCGCGTTCGAGCTCCTCGCCGATCCCGACGATCCGTCGGCGCCGAAGCCGCTCACGGGACATGCGAACGGCGTCATCACGATCAACGTCGCGGAAGCCGACGACGCCGAGCGCGAGCGGCGCCGGCTCGCGATGCACGAGCCGTATCGCACGCTGCTCGGCCACTTCCGTCACGAGGTCGGCCACTACTACTGGGATCGGCTGATCGCGGACGGTACTCGCCTCGAAGCGTTCCGCGCGACGTTCGGCGACGAACGCGAGGATTACGCGCAGGCGCTGCAGCGCCACTACGAGCAGGGCGCGCCGGCCGACTGGCCGCAGCGCTTCGTCAGCGCGTACGCGAGCGCGCACCCGTGGGAGGACTGGGCCGAGACCTGGGCGCATTACGTGCACATGGTCGACACGCTCGAGACCGCGGCGTCGTGCGGGCTCGCGCTGCGTCCGCGGCGGGACGACGAGCCCGCGCTCGAGACCGACCCGCAGCGCGGCCTGCCGGGGACGTTCGAGCGCATGGTCGAGGACTGGTTTCCGCTCACCTTCGTGCTGAACAACCTGAACCGCGGCCTCGGGTTGCCGGACGGCTATCCGTTCGTGCTGTCGGAGCAGCAGATCGCGAAGCTGCGCTTCGTGCACGAGACGATCGCCGGCGCCGCGGTCGCGGCGCTGCCGCAGCTGCCGCCGTCGCAGGATGCGACCGGCGCGGCGGCATCCTGACGACGCCGGGTGGGATCAGGCCGACGCCGGCACCTTGCCGAGCAGAATGATGGGACCCGTCGGCTGCGGCATGCCGCCCTGCGGCTCGATGGTCACCGCGAACGCGTCCGGACGACCGCCCGCGAGCACCTCGTCGCTGATGCGCGCGAGCGCGGCGCCGCTCGGATCCGTGCGCAGCACGCCGGCCGAGATCTTCTCGTTCCCGCGGATCAGCCACAGCTGGTAGTCCTTGTCCTGCAGTGGCTTCAGCGCGGTGGTGAGGATCATCGCGTTGCGCGTGCCGGGATTCAGCAGTGCGCTCGCGTGGTAATCCTCGCCGCCCTGCGCCGCGAGCTGCACGAGCTGCGTGCCGGGTGCGCCGAGCAGCGACAGCGCGGCTTCTCGCTCGCGCAGCGACACGCGCGCGCTCGCGAGCTCGCGCATGCAGATGTCCTTGTCGCGGTCGGTCGCGGCGGCGAGTGCCAGCTCGCGGTCGCGCGACGCGAGCTCGCGGCGGCCGATGCGGTACTCCATCGCGAACACGAACGCGACGCCCGCGGCGGCGAGCGCGCTGAGCCACGCGATCGCCTCGCGGCGCCCGCTGCCGCCGCGCGACGCGGGACGGCTCGCGGACGCGTCGCGACTCACCGACGACGCACGCGACGCGTCGCCCGCACGCACATCACCCGCGCGCGACGAAGCCGCGGTGCCCGATGCCGCACCGGCGCCGATCTCGCGCTCGATCCCCGACCAGACGTCCGCCCCCGGCGCGAGCGGCGGCAACGCCGCGCCGAGCAGCGCGGTCGTCTCGTACGCCTGCGCCAGCGCCTCGCGGCAGCCGTCGTGTGCGATCGCCTCGTCGAGGTGGCGCTCGAACGCCGCGCGCTCGGCGGGCTCGAGGATGCCGAGCACGTAGGCGGCGACGTCGTCCTTGAAGGTCGCGCAGTTCACGACGCTCCTCCCGGACGGTGCGCGCCGAGCACGGATGCGAGCTTCGCGAGCCCGAGCCGGACGCGCGTCTTGACGGTGCCGAGCGGATCGCCGAGCCGCGCCGCGATCTCGCTGTGCGAGAGACCTTCGTAGTACGCGAGCTCGATCGCGCTGCGTTGCTCGACCGGGAGTGCCGCGAGCGCCGCCATCACCTGCGCGCGCAGCTCGCGCTGCGCGGCGACCTCGGCCGGCGCGGGGGCCGTGGGCTGCGCGTCGGGGTCGTCCTCGCTGCGCGCTACGGCCCGCTCCGAGGCGGCACGCGAGCGCAGGCGGTCGAGCGCGCGGCTGCGCACGATGGTCGCGATCCACGCCATCGCACCGCCACGGCTCGCGTCGTAGCTCGCGGCCTGTCGCCACACCTGCACGAAGGTCTCCTGCACGACTTCCTCGGCCTCGCTGCGCGAGGCCAGCACCCGGTACGCGATCGACATCGCACGCCCCGCGCAGACGTCGTAGAGCGTGCGCAGCGCCGCCGCATCGCCGCCGGACACCCGGGCGAGCAGCGCCTGGTCCGCGGCGTTGGCCGGGATGTCCATGCGTCCGTCGTATCCGCCCGCGGCGGGGGTGGCAATTTTCTCCGGCACCGGAGCTCGGCTCCTCGAGCGGGCGGTCGGGGCGCGTGGGATGCCGCGGCTGGCGACCACCGTTCTCGCGGACAGTACGGCTCACGTGCGCGCCTGGATTCGTGGCAGCGGATTCGGCCAGGTGCCGCGGTGCCCGCTGGGTCGGCTCACGAGTCGTGCGTCATCGCGTCTCCAGGCGCTGCCAACAGCGCCTGGGTGGCGAGCTGGAGGTCCAGCGGCGAGCCGTCCCAGCGCGGAAACGCGGTCGTCGCGTCGATCATGACCCCGCGAGCCGCGTGCGCTGCGCGGAGCAGCGCGACCAGGTCCGGGGCGGTGCCCGCCAGGTGGGAGGAACTGCGGAGCGGGGTGCGTAGTGGTTCGTCCGCCAGCGGCACTGGCCGACCATCGCGACGGAAGAACTGCGGCTCGCCGTCGTGTGTGAAGACCACGCGGTAGCCGTGCTCGTGCACGAAGCGGTGATGCCGGCGACAGAGCGAGAGCAGGTTCGAGAGCCTGGTCGCGCCGCCGTCGATCCAGGCGACGACGTGGTGTGCGTCGGTGAGGCGGTTCGTGCAGCCCGGGAAGCGGCAACCGTCGTCGCGCAGGCGAAGGGCGCGGCGCAGGCGTGGCGAGATGCGGCGCGTGCGGCGCGAGGGGAGTGGCTCCTCGCCCGCGGCTTCGCGACCGTCGTCGACGAGCACGGCGCGTGCGTCGCAGGCGAGGCGCCGTGCCGTCGCAAGCGCGAGCGGCGTGCCGTCAGCGAGCGTCGCGTGCGGTCCTGCGTCCGGCTCGTGTCGGAGAGCCGGTTCGCCGCTTCCATCTCCCGCGAGCGTCGTGTTGTCGACGTGCACGACGAGCTCGACCGGCAGTCCCACCGCGTCGCGACCGTCATCGTCCGCAGCGATCGACGCGAGCCACGACTCCGCGATCGCCACCAGGGCGTCGGCGCGCGACAGCGCCGGCGGAGGCTCAGTGGGTTGCCCCTTGTCTGCTCGCGCTGCGCCCGCCGACGCTTCCGCGGAAACGCCGGCTGCAGACGAGTCGGTGTCCCGCGCACTCCACGCCCGGCGTCGGGCCACGTCGAGCGCCTGCAGTACGACCGCCGCCTCCTCCGGGCGGAGCCGCGCCTCGATGCGCACCATGCCGTCGTCCGTGTCGCGCACGCGGACGAAGCGCGAGCGTTCCTCGTCCGCGAGGCTCGGCGGCGCATCCGCGTCCGCGACGACGCGCCGGTACCCGCGACAGATTCGCTCGAGCTGCGACGCGGTCGCGTGCGTCGCCATGTCGAGCAGAGTCGCCTCGGTCGCGGCACTCGCGACGCGCGTGATCGCACGCACCTTCGAGTAGCTGATCGCGCCGCGCCGGAGCGCGTCGTCGACCATCGGCAGCGTGGCGAGCGCGCGCGCCACGCGGACGCGCTCGCGCGCGGCGCCGAGGTCGAGGCCGATCCGCCAGTTGAGCCAGTGCGCGCAGCTGAGTGCTCCGTGCGTCGCCCAGCCCGTGCCCACGTCGAAGCGGCGAATGAGGGTCAGCAGCCGATGCTCGGCGGCGTCGATGTGCGACGCGACCTCGGCGATCTCGTCGGCGAGCCGGTCGACGTCGGCGGGCGCGAGCTGCGGGGCGAGCCTCCCGAGCGCCATTGAATGGATGCCGGATGTCTCGATCATGTCGAGCGTGTACCACCGTCGTTTCGAGGGGGGCTCCGGTGGGCTACACGCGACCATCTCTTCGCGCGAGGCTCGAGGTGGCCCCCCGCGACGAGCGTCCGCTGGGGCGCGTCCTGCGCGCGCGGCGGGGTCGTTTCGACGGTTCGATCGCGATCTCCGGGTGGCCCTCGCGAAATCCGTCAAGGGCTGCGCGCACAGAATTCGTTTGCCCAATCACGAATGTTTCGGCCCGACGCGCGCGTGGCCCGTCGATCGCGCGGTGACCGCGGCGAACTGTTGCGCCGGGGGAATCATGTGATTCGCTGCGCGGCGATGCGATGTTCGCGAACTTCATGGAGTCAGCGCGCGGTCGTGCTGGGCTTCGTCGCGCTCGCGAGTGCGTTCAGTTGGACCGTCCCGGCGTGGGAGACTCCCGACGAGCCCGCACATTTCGCCTGCGTGATCCATCTCGCCGAGCACTGGACGCTCCCGGTCCAGAGACGAGACGTGTTCGGCGAAGAGCACCAAGCGCCGCTCTACTACGCGCTTGCCGCGCTTCCGGTCAGTCTGGTCGATCTCGACGACACCACGGGCCGGTTTCGGTTCAACCGTTCGTTCGGCTGGGAGCGAGGCCAGGACGTCAACGTCGCTCGAACGCCGTCAACGCGCGTGCCACTGCGCGGTCACGAGTTGGCCCTCCGGATGATCCGGATGGTGTCCGTGATCATGGCGGCGTGCACAGTGATGCTGACTGGTCGTCTCGCTTCGGCCATCGCACCGGAGTCGTCGGTTGCGGTGATCGCGATGGCACTGGTGGCCTTCAATCCCCAATTTTTGTTTATCGGGGGGGGTAAACAACGATAACCTGCTAACGCTTTGCGTGACCGGATTCCTTCTGGGGCTCGTGCGGTGCATGTTGGTCTGGCCCAGGGTGCCCGCCTCGGGGTGGGCAATCGTTGGCTGCTGGTGTGGGGCGGCTCTCCTCGCGAAGGCGAACGCACTGACCCTTCTCGTTGTGCTCGTTCTGTCCGTCGGTCTTCGCGGTCTAAGGGATCGCAGCGTCAAGGCCGGATTCCAATCGCTCGCGATCGTGGGAATCACTTCGGCGGCGGTCGCGGGCTGGTGGTTCCTTCGCAACTTCGTGCTGTACGGTGATCCACTGGGAGCCGGACCATTCGTCGAGACGAGCGGGCTGGTGTCGTCGGTCGGGTGGAGAGATCTGCCGTCTGTCCTCGCCGTTCAAGCGAGGTCCTTCTGGGGCCTGTTCGGCTGGATGAGCGTCGTTCCGCCGAGCGGCTACTACGTCGCCGTGGCCATGTTGTTCGTGGGTTCATGGCCGTCACGTCCTGCTTGATCATCGGTGGCGGCGCGAAGGCCGTGTCGGTTGCCGAACGCGAGGCCCTCGCGATCCTCTTGAGTGCCGTAGTCATTCAGGATCCTGGATGCAGGGGCGGTATCTGTTCCCGGTGCTTCCGGCAGGTGCCGTGGCTGCGTCGACCCTGCTGAGCGGGTGGTGCGGCCCGAGGTGGGCTCCTCGCCTGGCCTGGGGAACGACGGTGTATCCGGTCGGGTTGGCCAGCTACGCGTTGCTCGCCGTGATCGTTCCCGCCTACTACGGCGCGCGGTGACGGTGCGCGGCACGCAGCTCGTTCGCTCTGGGCGCGGGTGAGATTGCCCGCCCCGCGGTGAAGTGGTAGCGCCGCTCGGCACCATGCTGCGCAACCTCTGGCGCTACCGGAGCTTCGTCCTCGGCATGGCGAGCCGCGAGTTCCGTGCCCGCTACATGGGCTCGGTGCTCGGCAGCGTCTGGGCCGTGCTGCACCCGCTGACGCTGGTTTTCATCTACACCGTCGTCTTCGGGCAGCTCATGAAGAGCCGCATCCCCGGCATCGACGACGCCATCGGCTACGGCGTCTTCCTCTGCGCCGGCATCTTCACCTGGACCTCGTTCACCGAGATCCTGCAGCGCTCGGTGACGGTCTTCCTCGAGAACGGCAACCTGCTGAAGAAGATGAGCTTCCCGCGCGCGGCGCTGCCCGCGATCGTGCTGGTCTCCGCGCTGGTCAACTTCGCGATCGTGTTCTCGATCCTGCTCGTGCTGCTGCTGCTCGCGGGACGCTTCCCGGGCTGGCCGGTACTCGGGCTGCTGCCGCTCCTCGCCGTGCAGCAGGCGCTCGCGCTCGGCATCGGTACGGCGCTCGGTGTCGTCAACGTCTTCTTCCGCGACGTGGCGCACCTGCTCGCGATCGCGCTGCAGCTCTGGTTCTGGTTCACGCCGATCGTCTACCCGATCTCGATCCTCGGCGAGCGCATGCAGACCCTCGTGCACCTGAACCCGATGACCGATCTGGTGGCGGGCTATCAGGGCATCCTGCTGCACGGCACGTGGCCGACGTGGCACGCGTGGCTGCCGCAGGCGATCCTCGCGTGCCTTGCGCTCGCGTTCGCGCGCTCCCTGTTCCGCCGCCTGTCGGGCGAGCTCGCGGACCATCTCTAGGCGGATCGCGATGCCGCGCATCGTCGCCCGCGGACTGGGCAAGAAGTACCGGATCTACCGCCACCCGCTCGCGCGCCTCGTCGAGTGGGCGAGCCGCGACCGGCGCGTCCTGCATCGCTCGGAGTGGGCGCTGCGCGGCGTGAGCTTCGAGGTGTCGGACGGCGAGTCGGTCGGCATCATCGGCATGAACGGCGCCGGCAAGAGCACGCTGCTGCGTCTCCTGACGGGCACGACGCAGCCGAGCGAGGGAACGTTCCACGTCGAGGGCAGCGTCGCGGCGCTGCTCGAGCTGGGGCTCGGCATCCACCCCGAGTTCGACGGCTGGCGGAACGCGATGCTGTCGCTGCAGCTGCTCGGCCTCGACGATCGTCAAGTACGCGACGCGCTGCCCTTCGTGCAGGAGTTCTCCGAGCTCGGCAGCCACATGGACCAGCCGGTGCGCACGTACTCGACCGGCATGCAGGTGCGCCTCGCCTTCAGCGTCGCCACCGCCGTCCGTCCCGACGTGCTGATCGTCGACGAGGCGCTGTCGGTCGGCGACACCTACTTCCAGCACAAGTCGACGAGCCGCATCCGTGCGTTCCAGGAGCAGGGCACGACGCTGCTCTTCGTGACGCACGATCCGGGTGCGGTGAAGGCGCTCTGCCAGCGCGCGCTGCTGCTCGACCGCGGCGCGCTGCTGAAGGACGGCCCGCCCGACGCGGTGTTCGACTACTACAACGCGATGATCGCGCGGAAAGAGGAGGACGAGCAGATCGAGCAGGTGGAGCGCGACGGACGCACCGTCACGCGCTCGGGCTCGCGCGAGGCGGAGATCACCGCGGTCACGCTGCACGGCGCGGACGGCACGGAGCGCGCGACCTTCACCGTCGCGGAGCCCGCCGTGCTCGAGGTCCGCTTCCGGACGCGTGCGGCGATGGCGTCGCCGACCGTCGGCTTCGTGATCCGCGACCGGCTCGGCAACGACGTCTTCGGCAGCAACACGTTCCACCAGGGAATCGCGCACCAGCCGTGTACCGCGGGCGACGAGCTGGTGGCGCGCTTCGCGCTCGGACTCAGCGTCGGCGTCGGCAGCTATTCCGTCACGGTCGCGCTGCACACCGAGCACGCCCACGTCGACGCGAACTTCGACTGGTGGGACCGCGCGCTGCTCTTCGACGTCGTGCCGGGCGACGGTCCGGGCTTCACGGGTGTCGCGGCTCTGCCGGTGCGCGCGTCGCTCGAGCGCACGGGCGGCTGACGTGCCGGTCTCGATCGCCGTCACGATCGTCACCTACGACAGCGCGGCGTTCCTCGCGCGCTGCCTCGACGCGGTCGCGGCGCAGACGCACGCGCCGCGCGAGGTCGTCGTGCTCGACAACCGGTCGCGCGACGACAGCGCCGCGATCGCGCGCGCGCACGGTGCCGTGACGAAGCTGATCGAGAGCCCGGACAACACCGGCTTCGCCGGCGGACAGAACCGCGCCATCGCGGCGACCAGCGCCGACTGGGTGCTGACGCTCAACCCCGACGTGGTGCTCGATCCGGCCTTCCTCGCGACGCTCGCGGAGCGTGCCGAGCGTCCGGCGCCGCTCGGCACGCTCTGCGGCAAGCTGCTGCGCCTCGGTCCCGACGGCGCGCCCGTCGTGCCGCCGCGCATCGACTCGACCGGCATCGTCTTCACGCGCTCGTTCCGCCACCTCGACCGCGGCTCCGAGGAGCCGGACGACGGCCGCTACGCCGTGGAGGAGCCGGTCTTCGGCGCGACCGCCGCGGCCGCGATGTACCGTCGCGCGATGATCGACGACGTCTCGGTCGAGGGCGAGTTCTTCGACGAGGCCTTCTTCGCCTATCGCGAGGACGCCGACCTCGCGTGGCGCGCGCAGCTGCTCGGCTGGGATTGCCTTTACGTCCCGTCCGCCCTCGGCTACCACGTGCGTCGCGTGCTGCCCGAGCGGCGCGCGGACGTCCCGGCGATGCTGAACCGGCATTCGGTCAAGAACCGCTTCCTGATGCGCGTCAAGAACGCGGACGCCGCCGTGTGGCGTCGCTGCGCGCTGCCCGGTCTCGCGCGTGACGCGGCGGTGCTCGGCGGATGTCTCGTGCGCGAGTGGTCGTCGCTGCCGGCGTTCGCCGACGTGGCGCGTCTCTACCCGCGTGCGCGGCGTCAGCGCGCGATCATCCAGGCGAAGCGTCGCCGCGACGGCGCGGCGATCGCGCGGTGGTTCGCGTGAGCGTGCCGGCGGCGGATCCGTCCGCGCCTCGCGTCGCGTCCGCTGCCGCGCCGCGCTCCGCAGCGCGTCCGCGTCTGGGCTCGCGCCAGGCGCATCTCAAGACGCTGAGCATCGCGTACCAGCTGGCGCGCCTCGACATCCTGCGCCGCTACACCGCGACGATGCTCGGCATCGTGTGGGCGATCCTCGCCCCGCTGCTGATGTCGGCGGTGATCGGCATCGTGTTCTCGAACCTGTTCGGGCAGAAGCTGCAGGAGTTCCTGCCATACCTGTTCCTGAACCTGACGCTGTGGGCGTTCTTCGCGGGCACGATCGACGGCGGCGCGATCGCCTTCCTCGCGGCCGAGGGCTACATCAAGCAGATCGCGCGCGTGTCCTTCTGGACCTACCCGCTGCGCATGGTGCTGGCGTCGTTCTTCACGCTGCTGCTGGGTCTGATCGCGGTCGCGGTGATCCTGCTGCTGTTCGGGGGCAGCATCAGCGCAACGTGGCTGCTGCTGATTCCGGGGCTCGCCGCGTGGCTCGTGTTCGGCTTCGCGGTGTGCACGATTTCCGCCGTGCTGAACACGTGGGTGCGCGACTTCCAGCACCTGCAGGCGGTCGGCGTGCAGGCGCTGTTCTACGCGACGCCGGTCATGTTCCCCGCGGCGCTCCTCGTGCAGCACAAGCTCGGCTGGCTGCTGACGTTCAACCCGCTCTACCACCTGATGATGATCGTGCGGGTTCCGATGCTGAACAACGACGTGCCGGAGCTGTCGCACTACGTCGCGAGCGTGATCTGCATCGCCTTCTTCCTCGGCATCGCGGTGTTCTCGATGCGCTGGGCGCGCGACCGCCTGGTGTTCTGGCTCTGATCCGATGCTCGAGCTCGACGACGTCACGCTGACGTTCCCGCGTCCGAAGGGCAGCCTGCGCGACCGCATCAGCCGCGCCTTCGGCGTGCTGCCGGAGGAGGAGCTGCCGCCGGCGGTGACCGCGCTGCGCGACGTGCGCCTCAAGGTCGAGCGCGGCGAGCGCGTCGGCATCGTCGGCTACAACGGCGCCGGCAAGACGACGCTGCTCAAGGTCATGTGCGGCATCTACTCGCCGTCGGCCGGCCGCGTCCTGATCGACGGCGACATCGCGTGCCTGTTCGAGCTCGCGACCGGCTTCGAGATGGAGGCGACCGGCTGGGACAACATGATCACGCGCGGGCTCCTCCTCGGGCTGTCGCGCGCGGAGATCCGCGAGCGTACGCGCGACATCGCCGAGTTCACCGAGCTCGGCGCGGCGCTCGACCGCCCCGTCAAGACGTATTCCGCCGGCATGTTCGTGCGCCTCGCCTTCGCGGTATCGACGGCGATCACGCCCGACGTCCTGCTGCTCGACGAGGTGATCGCGGCCGGTGACGTGCGCTTCCACGACAAGGCGCGGCGCCGCCTGGAGGAGATGGTCGAGCGCGCGTCGATCCTCGTGCTGGTCAGCCACTCGATGGCCACGGTGCGCGAGATGTGCAACCGCGCGCTGTGGCTGCACGACGGCACGATCCGCATGGACGGCCCGCCCGACGAGGTCACCGCCGCCTACGAGAGCGGCGCCTCCTGACCGTCGGGCCGGCGCTCAGGCCGGCTTCGCGAGCGGCGCCGGCGTGTCGGTCTCGTAGCCGAGCGCGCGCAGCGTGTGTCCGGCGCGCTCCTCGAAGTACACGATGTCCTCGGGCGTGAAGAGGCGGCGCCAGTTGCCGGTGGTCTTGCGCTGGTAGGCCGTCGGTACGTTGCGTCCGACCGGAGAGTGCTTGTCGAAGTCGAGCTGGATCTCGACCGGACGGATCTCGTCGTCGCGGTAGCCGAGCGTGCGCATGACGTCGCGGATCTCGGCCGACTGGTCCTCGAGCAGCCGCTCGTAGCGCACGATCTGCACGACGTTCGGGTTGGCGAGCCAGTCGGTGTGGAACTTCGCCCAGTAGTCCACGGGGTTCATCTTGCGCAGGACCTCGCGGTTCGGGCCCTTGAGCTCCATGAACTCGGTGCGCAGGAAGTCGTGGAAGGTGATCTCGTTCCCGTCGCCTTCCCAGATGCGGGTGCCGTTGGCGCCGTCGCGCGTCGACGCCATGAAGAGCGAGACCATGACGTCGCGGCCGTCGCGCACCAGCAGCAGCGCGTTGCGGTTCAGGCGGTTCCGCTTCGGGACGCGCTCGATGTTGAAGTGCTGGTAGCGCGCACCCGGCGGCATCACCGCGTGGCGGCGCAGGTTGGCGTAGCAGATCTGACGGAACCACTGGAAGCCGCTGCGCTTGTACGAGACGATGATGACGCTCGGCCGGAAGAGCGACTTGACGAACAGCCAGTTCCGGTTCGCACGCGCGCGGTGCAGCCTCTTCTCGAACTCTTCCTGAAAGCTCATCCTCGGTCCGGTCCTCCGGGTCGCACCGATGTTCGCTGGCGAAGGCGCCGGAAGCAACTTTACCCCCGTCCGGGGACGCGATAGCAGGACACACGAGGAGGATCTCCGTGCGACGCATCGTCCTGCTGCTTTCCCTGCTCCTGCTTCACGCCGCATCCGCCCACGCACTGACCCTGCTGACCGAGGGCAAGGTCGGCGTGTTCCGCCACGACGCTTCCGGCGGCGGCTCGGCGCAGATCACGGTCGGACGCGATCGCGCGCTGGCGAGCCTCGAGGACCCGACGGTGTGTCCTGCGAGCGCGTCGATCCGCATCGCGTTCTATCCCACGGCGACCAACCTCGTGACCGGCGGACCGGAGGTCGCGCTGCCGTGCGAGCGCTGGTCGCGCATCCCCGGCGGCTTCCTCTACCGCGATCCGGCGGGAACGGCCGGCGGCATCCGCCTCGTGCGCTACACGCAGCGCGGACTCTTCGTCGACGCGCGCTCGCCCGGCTTCGAGCCGGTCACCGGACCGGTCGGCTACGTGCAGATGTGGTTGACGGTCGGCGGCACGCGTTACCTGGTGCGCCTGCACGACTTCCTCGCGAACTCGGCGGAAGCCGTGGTGTCGAAGCGTCCGTCGCGCGACGCGGCCGCCGGCGAAGCCGCGTTCTGGGACACGCTGTGGGGCGACGCCGAGCGCTACGACGAGGCGTTCACGTACCTCGAGCGCGCCGTCGCACGTGATCGCCGCGACGCGCGCTCGCACTTCCTGATCGCGATGCAGTACCTGAATCTCTACGGCCAGAAGACCGCCGACCTGACGCATCCGCCGGCGAGCGCGCGCCGTCTCGTCGTCGAGTCGGGCAAGGCCTTCGACCGCGCGGTGCCGCTGCTCTGGGACGGAACCAATGGCGACTCGCGCGTGCCGGGCTTCGCGGCCGCCGCGACTTACGCGAAGGGCGTCGGCTTCCGCGACGCGGCGCTGACGCAGCAGGGTGTCGCGGACCTCGAGTACGCGACGTCGATCAACACGCTGTTCAACTCGTTCGACCTGCTCGCGGTCGCGCCGGCCGTCTCCAACAAGGATCCGCTCTACGATCGCGTGATCGAGCTGCTCGACGTGACCTTCCCCGAGGTCGCGGTCTACTGCGGCACGCAGCAGGAGATCTGCTTCAACGACGGCATGGCGCCGCACAACCTCGAGGGCACGTTCACGCTCTTCGGCGACATCTACGCGAAGGGCGGACGGACCGAGTCGGCGCGCGGCTACTACAACTCGGCGCTCGGGCTCGGCGAGAGCAGCGGCTGGGATCCGCACTTCGTGGCGGCGGTGCGCGACCGTCTGGCGAACCTCGAGGAGCGCGTCGCGCGCTACACCGACGACGATCCGTCCAACGATCCGCCGTTCGTCGGTGCGGGCGGCGCCGGACCCTGCGCGTACTGTCACCAGAAGTCGGTGCAGTGAGTGAACGGCCGCGTCGTCCACGCTCGTGACGACGCGGCCGCGCGCATCCGCGTGGCGGCGATGCTAGCCGCGACGGGATGCACGAGCTTCTCGACGACGCGTCCCGGCGCGCGCAGCGCTACCTCGACGAGCTGGACGGACGCCCGGTCTTCCCGACCGACGCCATGCGCGCGCGACTTGGCGAACTCGGCGGCCCGCTGCCGCAGGATCCGACGCCGCCGCGCGACGTGCTGAGCCTGCTCGACGACGCCGCGTCGCCCGCGACCGTCGCCAGCGCGGGGCGCCGCTACTTCGGCTTCGTGACCGGCGGCGCGCTGCCCGCGACCGTCGCCGCGAGCTGGCTCGCGACCGCGTGGGACCAGAACTGCTTCACGTCGACGATGTCGCCCGCGGTGACCGCGATCGAGAAGATCGCGCTCGGCTGGCTGCTCGACGTCCTCGATCTGCCGCGCGACGCGGGCGGCGCGTTCGTGACCGGTGCGACGATGGCGAACCTGACGGCGCTCGCCGCCGCGCGCCGCGCGGTGCTCGCGCGCGCCGGCTGGGACGTCGACGAGAACGGGCTGCACGGCGGGCCGCGCGTGCGCGTGGTGATCGGCGCCGAGGCACACCCGACGCTGCGCAAGGCGCTCGGGCTGCTCGGCCTCGGACGATCGGCGGTCGAGATCGTGCCGGTGGACGGGCAGGGCCGCATGTGCGCCGACGCGTTGCCCGCGCTCGACGGTCCCACCATCGTCTGCATCCAGGCCGGCAACGTGAACAGCGGCGCCTTCGATCCCGCGGCGGAGATCTGCGCCGCGGCGCGTGCGGCCGGCGCGTGGGTGCACGTCGACGGCGCGTTCGGGCTCTGGGCCGCCGCGTCGCCGTCGCGCGCGTACTTGACGCGCGGCTTCGCCGGCGCCGACTCGTGGGCGACCGACGCGCACAAGTGGCTCAACGTTCCGTACGACAGCGGGCTCGCGTTCGTGCGCGACGCGGCCGCCCTGCGCGGCGCGCTGTCGATCTCGGCGCCGTACCTGCCGCAGGGCGCCCCGCGCGAGCCCGGCGACTACACGCCCGAGTCCTCGCGCCGCGCGCGCGCGGTCGAGATCTGGGCCGCTCTGCGCTCCCTCGGATCGCGCGGATTGGCGGAGCTGATCGAGCGCAACTGCCGTCAAGCGCAACGCTTCGCCGAGCGCTTCGGCGCCGCCGGGGCCGAGGTCCTGAACGAGGTCGTGCTGAACCAGGTCGTGGTGTCGTTCGGCGACGAGGCGCGCAACCGCGAGGTGCTGGCGCGGATCGCGGCCGACGGCACGTGCTGGTGCGGGCCGACCAGCTGGCACGGGCGTGCGGCGATGCGCGTCAGCGTGTCGTCGTGGGCGACCACCGACGGCGACGTCGAGCGCAGCATCGGCGCGATCCTCGCCGCCGCGGAGCTCCCGGCCACGACTTGAACCTGCGGGATTCTCGGTCAAAGGTGCGAGGTCACAACGAAGGAGACCCGCCTTGGCCAACCCGCTCTTCGCCCGCAAGCCGCTCTCGCTCCTCCTCGAGGAGCTCAAGGGAGAGAACCGTCTGCACCGCGTCCTCGGACCGGTGCAGCTCACGAGCCTCGGCGTCGGCGCGATCATCGGGACCGGCATCTTCGTTCTCACCGGCGTCGCCGCGCACGACAAGACCGGGCCGGCGCTCATGCTGTCCTTCGTCGTGGCGGGCCTCGCCTGCTTCTTCGCGGCCCTCTGCTACTCCGAGTTCGCGTCGATGGTCCCGGTGGCCGGCTCCGCGTACACGTACGCCTACGCGACGCTCGGCGAGCTCTTCGCGTGGATCATCGGCTGGGACCTGATCCTCGAGTACGCGGTCGCGTCGGCGACGGTCGCGCACGGCTGGTCGCACTACTTCCAGGACTTCATCGGCATCATCGGCATCCACTGGCCGAAGATCCTCGGCGGAGCTCCGTTCGACTACGACCCCGACGTCGGAAAGTTCGTGCTCACGGGCAACGTCCTCGACCTGCCGGCGGTCCTGGTCGCGATCGCCGTCACGTACATCCTCGTCATCGGCATCCGCGAGAGCGCGCGCTTCAACACGGCGATGGTCGCGCTCAAGGTCGCGGTGGTGCTGTTCGTGATCGTCGTCGGCTCGTTCTACGTCAATCCCGAAAACTGGACGCCGTTCGCGCCCTACGGGATGACCGGCGTGAGCTTCTTCGGCAAGACCATCCTCGGGCAGGAGGGCGCGGGCGGCGAGCCGCTCGGCATGTTCGCCGGCGCCGCGATCATCTTCTTCGCCTACATCGGCTTCGACTCGATCTCGACGCACTCGGAGGAGGCGAAGAACCCGCAGCGCGACGTGCCGATCGGCATCCTGGTGTCGCTGGTGACCTGCACGTTCCTCTACATCGCGGTGGCGGCCGTGCTGACCGGCATGGTGCGCTACGACCAGATCGCGATCGACGCGCCGGTGTCGAAGGCGTTCGAGCAGGTGGGACTGCCGTGGGCGCAGTTCCTGGTGTCGCTCGGCGCGCTCACCGGCATCACGTCGGTGCTGCTCGTGCTGATGCTGAGCCAGCCGCGCGTGTGGCTGGCGATGGCGCGCGACGGGCTCGTGCCGCAGAGCTTCTTCGGCGCGGTGCACGAGCGCTACCGCACGCCGTGGAAGTCGACGATCCTCACCGGCGTGATCGTCGCCGTGGCCGGCTCGCTGCTGCCGCTGCGCCTGCTCGCCGACCTGACCAACATCGGTACGCTGTTCGCGTTCGTCGTGGTGTGCGCGGCGGTGCTCATCATGCGCCGCACGCACCCCGAGGCGGAGCGTCCGTTCCGCGCGCCGTTCTCGCCGGTGACGCCCGTCCTCGGCATCCTCATCTGCCTGCTGCTGATGTTCTCGCTGCCGCCGGAGAACTGGTGGCGACTCTTCGCCTGGCTCGCGATCGGGATGGTGATCTACTTCTCGTACGGCCGGCACCACAGCGTGCTGGCGAAGATGCGCGCCGCGGGCATCGAGCGGGATTAGAGTCGCGCCGACGAGGGCCGCTGGCGCTCCACGGGCGGCCCCGAACAATGTTCGCTCCCCGCGAACGCCTCCGAGGCAGCCCCAGACCGTGTTCCGCGGGTCGGGGCGACAGGAGGCGTCGATGCGAACCCCCGAGCCCTCTCGAACCGACTTTCCGGCCACGTTCGACCACCGCACCGGAGCGATGCCCGCGGCCGGTCGGGGCCGTCGCCGCGGCTGCGCCGCCCGCTGCCTCACGACCGCGCTCGCGACTGCCATGGCAATCACGACCGTGCTGCCGGCCCGCCCGGCCGCAGCGCAGAACCTGCTGCCCAACGGCCGCTTCGACTCCGACGTCGCGCCGTTCTCCAGCCCGAACCCGGACAGGCTCTTTCACGACGCCGTGGTCGACGTCGGCAGCCCGTCGAGCCCGGGTTCGCTCGAGCTGATCAACGACTTCGGGCCGGTCAACAACGTGCTCTCGGCCAACTACTGCCTGGCCCAGCCCGTCGCGGCGGGAGGCTACTACTTCGAGTACTGGGTGCGGTTCAGGCCGGGCGACTCCGCCAACGGCAGCGCGCAGGTACGCTTCTCGACCTATGCGAGCGCCGACTGCTCGGGGCCGACGACGGGGAACTTCTCCGGTGATTCCGTGGGGCCGGCCATCGGTCGTGGTCTCTGGGTGCGGCTCCGCGGTGGGGACATCACCCAGACGGGGGCCAACGTCCCGGCGGGCACCAACAGCATGCGCGTCTTCACCATCCTCGGCCGCACGACCGCCGGGGCCCTGGGCGCGAACTTCGACGCACTGTTCTTCGCGCCCGTCGGGAAGCCGCTCTGCAAGGGCCTGGTGCCGACCATCGCCGGCCGCGACATCGACGACTCGCTCTACGGTACGCCGGGTCCGGACGTGATCGTCGCGTTCGGTGGCGACGACACCATCTACGCAGGTGGCGGCAACGACGTCGTGTGTGCCGGCAAGGGCGACGACACCGTGTTCGGTGAAGGCGGTAACGACGACCTGTTCGGGCAGGGCGGTTCCGACGAGCTGTTCGGCGACGCCGGTGACGACGTGTTGAAGGGCGGTCCGGGCAAGGACTCGCTCGCCGGCGGCATCGACACGGACGTCTGCATCGGCGGCGGCGGTAGCGACGGTGCGTTGCCGTCCTGCGAGAAGATCCGGAAGGTTCCTTGACGCACCGACGCGTCCGCAGCGCGCTCAGCCCGGACGCAGCCGGCCCGTGAGGCGTCCCGCGACGCGCTCCGCGAAGCGCAGCGGACCGTAGACAGCCAGGCGGTCGAGCGCGTGCCGCACCGGTCCGCCCGGCAGCCGCACGTCCTCCGGTGCGGCCTGCGGTGCGCGGTGCGCGAGCAGCGGTGCGAGGGCGTCGACCCAGGCCGGCAGCAGCGCGGCGGGCGAGAAGCGCGCCTCCACGTCGAGCCACGCGGCGCGTGCGATGCGCGCGCGCAGCGCGCGATCGCTCGTCAAGCGCCGCAGCGCCGCGAGCCACGCGTCCGGATCGTTGGCGGACAGCAGGCCGGTCTCGCCGTCGCGCACGGCGTCCGCGCTCGGCGGCACGTTCGAGTAGATCCCGGCGACACCGAGCGAGCCGTACTCGAGGTACTTGTTGAAGTACTTGTTGCGGTGGAACGGCGAGTCGGGCAGCGGCGCGAGGCCGACGTCGAGCGCCAGCGCCCGCGCGCGGCGGCGCCACGTCGTGAACTCTGCCTGGAACGGCTCGCAGGCAGCACCCAGCTCGCGCGCGATCTCGGGAAGCGCGCCGCAGAACACCAGCTCGAGACGCGCGCCGAGCTCGCGCTTCAGCTCGCGCAGCGGAACGGCGAGCATCGCGTCGAGGAAGCCCGCGTGGTCGACACTGCCGAGAAAGCCGACGCGCACGCGGTCCGTCGTCTGCGCGCCCGAATCGTGCCCCGGCTCCGGCGGCGGCTGCTCGGGATCGCCGGGCACCCGCGGCGGACGCGGCTGACGCAGCAGGACCGGCGCGATGCCGTGCCGTCCCGCGAGCTCCGCACCGAGACGCTCGCTGCACACCAGCGTCGCGTCCGCGTGGCGCACGATGAAGGCGACGTTGTCGCGCACGTGCGGCGAGGTGAAGAAGTAGCCGCTGCGCGCCTCGCCGGGCACGCGCTCGAGATCGTCGTCGAGGTAGGTCGCGACCTTCCGTCCGAGCCGCTGCGCCTCGACGAGGATGCGCCGCTCCGAGGGCGACGCGCCGCGCACCAGCACGACAGCATCGCACCACGCGATCAGGTCCGCGCTCGGCGTGACGGTCGAGCCGGTGCGCAGCTCGCACGCTCCGCTCGCGGCGAGTGCATCGAGCACTGCGTGCACGCCCAGCACGGCCGACGGGATCGGCGCCTCGCTCAGCGCGAGGAGGCGCGGCCGTCTCGCCCCACCGGTCCGTTCGCTCGCAGCCGCGCTCACCGTGATCGGGCTAACGCATGCGGCGCGGGTCGTCTATACGAACGGCCGCCATGCGCCGCATCGTCTCCTGGAACGTGAACGGAATCCGCGCCTGCGTGCGCAAGGGCTTCCTCGAGTGGCTGCCCGGCGCGCACGCCGACGTGATCGGACTGCAGGAGACGCGCTGCGAGCACGAGGACCTGCCCGAGATGCTGCACCGCCTGCCGTCGCTCCGGCACGCGCACTGGGTGAGCGCGCGCTCGCGGCGCGGCTACAGCGGCGTCGCGATCCTGTCGCGGCGTCCGCCGCAGTGGGTCGAGACCGAGCTCGGCGACGAGAGCTACGACCGCGAAGGACGCTTCCTGCTCGCGCGCTTCGACGACGTGCTGGTCGCGAACGTCTACTTCCCGAAGGGCAGCGGTACGCAGCGCGACAACAGCCGCGTGCCCTACAAGCTCGCGTTCACCGCGCACGTGTTCGACGTCCTGCGCCGCGCGAAGCGCAAGCACGGCCTGCCGGTGATCCTGATGGGCGATCTCAACATCGCGCCGCAGGCGATCGACCTCGCGCGTCCGCGCGGCAACGAGACCACGAGCGGCTATCTGCCGGAGGAGCGCGAGCTGCTCGCCCGCTGCGTCGGACGGACGTGGGTCGACACGTTCCGCACGCTGCATCCGGACGGCGTCAAGTACAGCTGGTGGAGCAACCGCGTCGGCGTGCGCGAGCGCAACGTCGGCTGGCGCATCGATCACGTGTTCGTGACGAGCGATCTCGCGCCGCGCGTGCGCGACGCCTTCGTGTGGGATCACGTGCGCGGCTCGGACCACTGTCCGGTCGGCATCGACCTCGTCGACGCACCGCGCTGACGCGTCTCGCATCGTGGGACACGGCGTCGGGCTTTGTCGCTTCTTCCACGACGCGAGCAAGGTTTTCCGCCGCGAGCGCCGGCCTTTTCGGGCGCGGCGCAACAATTCGCGCGCATCCGGGCGTCGATTCGCTGCGTATTCGAGGCTGGCAACCCGCTTGCAAAGGTCCCGTCTCATGATGCGCGAAGAACGAACCGTCCACTTCCGGCCGCTGATGGCCGCGTGTGCGCTCTCCGTTGCATTCGCCGCCCTGCCGGCGCGCGCGGAGAAGCTGGTCTTTGCCCGTGACGCGTCCGGCTCTCCCGCGGCACGTCAGTCGGTCGCGAAGTGTCTCGACGCGGCAAGGATCGACGACGACGACCAGCGTGCAGAGATGCTGCAGCGCGGTCTCGACGACGCGGAGCGCGCGGTCGCGGAGAACCCGAACGACGCGAAGGCCCACTTCGCGGTGTTCTGCAATCTCGGCCGCAAGCTCGAGGACGACGGCGCGAGCATCGCCGGCGTCTCGAACGTGAGCCGCCTGAAGAGCGAGATCGACCGCGCGCTCGCGCTCGAGCCCGGCTTCATCGATGCGATGACCGCGAAGGGCGCGTTCCTCGTCAAGCTGCCGTCGCTGCTCGGCGGCGACGCCGACGAGGGCGAGCGTCTGCTGCGCCGCGCGGTGCAGCTCGCGCCGGATCACGCGCCGGCGCGCCTCGAGCTCGCCAAGGCGCTCGACGAGAAGGGCGACAAGCACGCCGCTCTCGAGGAGGCGCGCACCGTGCTGACCATTGCCGACGCGCGTTCGGCCTTCGAGGAGCGCGAGGCGCGCGAGCTGACGCAGAAGTTGGGTTCGTGAGCTGACCCCGCGTTTGCGGGTGCCGCCCCCGGTATGCTCTGTCAGCAGCCGGAGGACGGCATGAGAAGGCACGCTGCGACCCGCCTCGCGGGACTGTTTCTGGGCTGCACGCTGCTCGTCGCGGTGCAGGCCGCCGCGCAGGGCGCGGCCGACGGCGGCATCCCCGCGGGCGACATCCCCGACGTGCTGCGCGCGCGCGTCGGCAAGCCGGTCACGCTGATCCTCCGCTCCGGCAAGGAGTACGGCGGCACCGTCGGCGAGGTCCGCGGCCAGGCGGTCGTGCTGAAGAGCCTGTCGGGCAAGGAGTTCTACGACGCGCTGGTCCGCCTCGACGACGTCTCGGCGATCGAGATCCGCAACCGCTGAGCGCGCGAGCGAGGACCGGAACGCAATGAAGCGCATCGACGAGGACCTGTTCGCGCGCATCCGCGACAAGGTCGCGATCGTCGGCATCGGGCACCTGCCGTTCTCGAAGGACATCGGCCGCCCGATCTCCGACACGGCGATCGAGGCCATCCAGATGGCCATCGACGACGCCGGCCTCGAGAACGAGGACGTCGACGGCATGTCGATGTTCGAGATGGAGCACACGCACGAGGTAACGATCGCGCGCGGGCTCGGCGTCAAGAACCTGCAGTGGTGGGACAAGATCACGTACGGCGGCGGCGCGTCGGCGGCGACGATCATGCACGCCGCGGCGGCGATCGCGTGCGGTCTCGCGGAGGTCGTCGTCTGCCACCGCGCGCGCAACCGCGGCTCGAAGGCCGCGCGTCCGTGGGCGCAGGAGCGCGAGCTCGTCACCGACGACAAGGCGCTGCACGTGCCGTGGGGCCTGATCCGTCCGGTCGACGTGATCGGCATGTGGGCGCACCGGCACATGCACCAGTACGGAACGACGCGCGAGCACCTGGGCAACGTCGCGATCGCGGCGCGCAAGCACGCGAACCGCAACCCGTACGCGATGATGCGCGACAAGCCGCTCGACATGAAGACGTACCTCGAGGGACGCGTCATCGGCTATCCGCTGACGCTCTTCGACTGCTGCCTCGAGACCGACGGCGCGCTCGCGTGCGTCGTGACGTCGGTCGAGCGCGCGCGCGATCTCAGGCAGAAGCCGGCGCTCGTGCACTCGGTCGCGCAGGCGAGCGGTCCCAACCCGGTGCACCTCGCGAACTACAACACGCCCGACCTGCAGACGACGGCCGTGCCGTGCGCCGAGCTGCTGTGGAAGCGCGGCGAGCTGAAGCCGAAGGACATGGACTGCGCGCAGATCTACGACGCGTTCACGCCGCTCGTGATCCTCGGCCTCGAGGACTACGGCTTCTGCAAGCGTGGCGAGGGCGGTCCGTTCACCGAGGGCGGACGCATCGAGCTCGGCGGCGAGCTGCCGCTGCTGACGTCGGGCGGCGGGCTCTCGGAAGCCTACACGCACGGCTTCAACCTGATCGTCGAGGCCGTCCGTCAAGTACGCGGCACGTCGACCGCCCAGGTCGAGGGCTGCAAGAACGTGCTCGTGACCGGCGCGTCTGGTGTCGCCACCAGCGCGATGGTGATCCGCGGTGAGTAGCGAAGTTCGATTCGGCCAGCGTACCGGCAAGGGCGAGGACCGTCCGGTCGCGGACCTGCATCCCGACTACCCGCTGCCCGACCCGGACCATCCGGTCGTGAAGCCGTTCTGGGACGGCTGCCGCGAGCGCAAGCTGCTGGTGCAGCGCGACCGCGAGACCGGGCTGTACCACTGGCCGCCGAAGCCCGGGTACTGGAAGCACGGCCGCCTGCAGTGGGTCGAGGCGTCGGGCACCGGCACGGTCTACACCTACGTCGTCGGGAGCGACCCGTTCCTGCCCGCGTTCAAGAGCATGCTGCCGCACGTCATGGTGGTGACGGAGCTCGACGAGGGGCCGCGCCTCGTCGGCTACATGGTGAACTGCACGCCGGACGAGGTGAAGATCGGGATGAAGGTGCGCGTCGTGTTCCGGCCGCTCACCGAGCGCGTGACGCTCCCGGTCTGGGAGCCGCTGCGCTGACGCTGCAGCGATGCCGCCCCGCCCGCGGGCGGCGGGGCGAAGCGGCCTTCTAGCTCTCGCGGCGTCCGCGCCGCGGCGCCTGCGTCGTGCGCGGCTCGGGTGCCTCGAAGGTGCTCGGCTGGCCCTTCATCACGAGCTTGACGGTGCGTGACTCGAACAGCACCTCGCACACCGTCGGACTGGCCAGCGCGACGACGACGCCCTCGCCGAAGCTGGCATGGGTCACCCGTGATCCGACGCGGTAGCTCGTGTCCGCCGAGTAGGGCGCGGCGGTCGCACGCGACTGCGCGAGCGCCTCGGCCCAGGGCAGCTGCGCCTGGGTCGCCGTCGCCGCACGCCGCGCCCGCGGCGCGGTGTACTCGTGCTCGAACTCGCACGTCCCGCAGCGGACGCGCGTCGGCTTGGGGCCGACCTTGCCGATCACGACGTGCTTCGTGGTCGCACGGCACTTCTTGCACCGGGCGTCGATCTCGCTGCCGAGCAGATTGGTCACGGTCTCGGGCTTCTCCGCAGGCTTCTTGCGACCGAACTGGAACGACACGGGGCAGCTCCTTCCGCAGGACCACGGAGCGTCGCGTGGCCGGGGGGACACGGGACGGCGCTTCGATCGCGTCGTGCGAGGGCCCTCGGGTCGCCGGTTGATGCAGGATGCATCGCTCCGGGGGCCGAATCACGGGAGCCGAGCGCGTGCGGCCGGCGGAGTTCCGTCCCTCTAGCCTGTGCGGGGCGGCCTGTCGAGGCTTGTCTGTGTTTGACGACGGGCCCCCCGGGGCCCCCGGACCCCCGCCCGAGGCTCCTGATTTTGCTGCTGTACTGCCGTTCCGTCCCGTGCTACGGGGCGGTTTGGTTGGTTTGTCGAACGAGTCGCATGCGGACGGCGCAGTTCCTGCCCGGACGAGTTGCTTGATCGTCCATCCTGCCTTTCGCAGACCCGAAAGGGTCGATCGTCCAACACGGCCCCGGAGATCGGGGCCAGAATCCAGCAGGATTCAGGGAGTAGGAACCATGGCCAAGAAGATCTACGTGGGCAATCTCGCCTTCAGCGTCGATTCGCAGGGACTCGAGCAGATGTTCGCGCCCTACGGCACCGTCGAGAGCGCCAGCATCGTCACCGACCGCGACAGCGGCCGCAGCCGGGGCTTCGGCTTCGTCGAGATGGCCAGCGCCGACGAGGCGCAGGCCGCGATCGAGGCGCTCAACGGCTCGCAGCAGGGCGGCCGCGCCCTGACCGTCAACGAGGCCAAGCCGCGCGAGGACCGTGGCGGCGGCGGCGGTGGCGGCCGTGGCGGGTTCGGCGGCGGCGGCGGCCGTCCGCGCCGCTACTAGTCGGTATGCGGCGCCGCGCGGAACCAGGGTCCGCGCGGCGCCGCCGCTTCGTTCGCGCGCTCCATGACCGTACCCGATCCACCCCCGGCCGCCGCGGTGTCCCGGTCGCGCCGCAAGCGCGGACCCGTCGCGCGCTTCTTCCGGACGAACGTCCGGCCGATCTTCTCGAAGCGGCTGTCGCGCGCCGCGGCCGTGGTCATCCCCGTTCTCTACCTCTGGTACATGCGCTTCGTCTGGGCGACGAGCCGCCTGTCGGGGCAGGAGAACTTCGTCCTCAACGCCATCTCGGCCGAGCGTGACGGAGCCGTGGCACTGCTCTGGCACGAGGAAGTGTCGACGGTCGCCTTCGCCTACCCGTACATCGGGATCCGGGGGCACACGCTGGCGAGCGTCGGGGACTCGGGCGAGCTGATCTCGCGCATGCTGACGCTCTGCGGCTACGTCGTGTTTCGCGGTGGCTCGAGCACCAGCCGGGCGCGGCGCCGCAGCGGCGTGCTCGAGGCCATGATCGCGCACATGCGCGAGAACCACGACGTGATCTACGGGCTCACCGTCGACGGCTCGAAGGGCCCGCGCTACCGCATGAAGACCGGCGGCATCGTGATCGCGCGCGAGTGCGGCAAGCCGATCGCGCTGGTCCGCACCTGGTACAAGCGCTGCCTGCGCCTCAACACCTGGGACCGGATGGCGATCCCGCTGCCGTTCAACGAGATCCGCTACTACCTGCGCGGGCCGTACTACGTCCCCGAGGACGCGAACACCGCCGAGGGTCTGGCGCGCTTCCGCCTGCAGCTGGAGAACGACCTCATCGACATCGCGGCGCAGAGCTATCGCGACGCGGGCCATCCGATCCCCGAGGCGCTGGTCAAGCGCAGCGCCGACGAGAACGACGAGATCGATCCCGAGCACGCCTGACGCGCCGCGTATGGAAGGACTTGCAAGGCCCGGGCGCAACTCGTGCTCCGCGCGTTCGGCCGAGCTGCCGCGAGGCCGCGTGAAGCGTGCGCCCGCTGCGAGTCCGAGGGGGCACGTGCCTTGCTCCACCTCCGACGCAAAAGGAGGTGCAGCATGTACTACGGCTACGGACTCGGCGGCATCGTTCTGCTCGTGATTCTCATTCTGCTCCTGACCGGACGCCTCTGACGCCCGCGTCGGCGACGGGGCGGTCGGGCCGGTGACCTCGAGGCGCCGGCGCGACTCTGAGCCGCGCGCGCGACGCGATTCCCCTGCTTGCGGAGCGCTCCTCCTCCGGTCTACGGTCGATCGCTTGATCCCCGTCCAACGACCCAGGAGGAAGAACCCGTGAGCAGGTATCTCGAAGGCAAGGCGATCGCCGTCACCGGCGCGGGCCGCGGCATCGGACGCGCGGTCGCGCTCGCATGCGCCGAGGCCGGCGCCAACGTCGTCGTCAACGACTACGGCGTGTCGATCGACGGCAAGGAGCCGACCAGCGCGGTCGCCGAAGAGGTCGTCGCGGAGATCAAGAAGATCGGCGGCAAGGCCGTCGCGAACGCGAACTCGGTCGCCGAGATGGCCGGCGGCGCCAGCATCGTCAAGAGCGCAATCGACGCCTTCGGCCGGATCGACGGCGTGGTCTGCGTCGCCGGCATCCTGCGCGAGCGCATGCTCTTCAACATGGGCGAGGAGGACTGGGATCCGGTCATCGCGACGCACCTGAAGGGCACGTTCACCGTGTTCCGCGCGGCGGCCGCGGCGATGCGCGAGCAGAAGAGCGGCACGCTGATCGGCTTCACCTCGGGCGCGTACGCGGGCTCGGTCGCGCAGGCGAACTACGCGTCGGCGAAGGGCGGCATCGTGTCGCTGGTGCGCAGCGCCGCTGCCGGCATGCACCGCTACGGCGTGACCGCGAACTGCATCGCGCCGGTCGCGCGCACGCGCATGAGCGCCAACGTGCCGATGGAGATCGGCGGCATCGGCGACGCGGAAGACGTCGCACCGATGGTCGTCTACCTGCTGAGCGACAAGGCGCGGCAGATCACCGGCCAGGTCTACACCGTGTCGGGCGGCAAGATCGCGGTGTGGAACCAGCCGGTCGAGGCGCGCGCGATGTTCAAGGAAGGCCGCTGGACTCCCGAGGAGATCGAGGCGCGCCTGCCGGGCTCGGTCGGCGTCGAGCGCATGGGCCTGATCGACCGCCTCGAGGCGATGCGCGTCGCGGCGGCGAAGGGCGAGAAGCCGAACTCCTGATCGACGGCGGCGGGTGCGGACGCGGCGTCGCCGACGTTCGCACCCGCCGCGCGATCAGCTCTTTCTCGGGACGCCGCGCAGCCGCCGTCCCGCTGCCTTGACGGCGCGCAGATTCCACAGCGACGGCCGCGGCGGCTCGGGATCCGACGTCAAGTAGCCGAGCGCCAGCAGCAGCGGCTTCTCGATCTCGATCACGTCCGCCAGCGCGCGCGACGCCTGCAGCCGGTGCTTGCCGATCGACGTCGCGCGCACCGAGGGCGCGAGGCGCTCGATGGCGTCGTCGGCCGACGGCGCGCCCGCGAAGCGCAGCACGCGCGCCGCGGTCGCCGCGAAGTCGCGGCACAGGTCCTCGTAGCGGACCTCGAGGCAGCGCTCGCGCAGCATCGCCCCGTACGTGCGTCCGACGCGCACGCTGTTCATCCAGTGCTGCGCGTTGAACACGTGCGCGCGGCGCCGGTACCAGCCCGGGTCGAGCGGCATGCCGCGGAACGTCCGCATCCGGTCGCTGTCGAAGTACGCCTTGCGCCAGAAGGCGTCGGTCGGGCCCTTGTGATCGCAGAACGCGACGTCGCGTCCGTCGCGCACGAGGTGCACGAAGCGTGCGTTCGGGAACAGCCAGTCGAGCACCGGCAGCGCGTACACGCTCTCGCAGAGCTTCCAGCCCCACGGCGCGCCGCTCGTGCCGTCGTACCCGACGAGGTGCCGGGAAAAGGCCGCGCGGATCAGCGGTTCGAGCGTTGGGTCGGGCTCGTTCGCCGGATCCCACAGCGGCGCGTAGTCGGGGTAGTGGCGGCGCACCAGCGCGTCCACGACGTCGAGCACGGGCAGGGCGTCGCGCGACTCGTTCTGCTCCGCACCCATGAAGACGCCGGCCGTGTCGAGCAGCTCGGCGAGCAGCCGGCTCCCCGAGTGCGACTTGTTGAACACGACGACGGGCGGCGCGAGCCGCGCGAGCTCCTCGCGCAGCGTGGCCAGCACTGGTGCGTGTGCGTCCGTTCGCATGGGATCGATCGCGCGGCGGGAGCATAGCCGCTCTCGTGGCGGCTCCCAAGGCGTACCGCGTGACCCCCTCCGGGAGGTCGTGTAGTCGTGCCCGCATGAGCGACGACGGGACGCGACCGCCGACGGCGCCGCCCGGGATTGCCGCGCGGGCGGATCTCCTGGCGCAGCCCGCGCACGTCGCCGCCGGACCGTCGTGGCTGCTCGCCCGCGCCGGCGCGCTCGGACAGCGCGCGCGCTCGTCGGTCTGGGTGCACGGCGAGACGCCGGCCCAGTTCGACGAGGCACTCCGCCTGCTGCGCGAGATCATGCGCGAGCGACCGCACGTGCGGCTGGTGCTCACGTCCGCGGACCCGGCGACGGTGGCCCATCTGCAGCGCTCCTTCCCCGACGACTTCGCCGGTGCGGCGCCGTGGAACGCGGGCGGCGCGGTGCGGCGCTTCTTCGCGCGCGTCAATCCGCGCGTGCTCGTCCTGCTCGACGACGGACGCTCGCTGGGCGAGCGTACGGTCGACGAGACCATCGCGCGGGAGCTGCCGCTCGTCGTGGTCGCGCGAGGCGCCGAGACGGAACGGGTGGCGCACGTCGAGCGCGCGCTGCGCGCGTCCGGCCGGCGCGGCCGCCGCGTGCTGCTCGCCGACGCCTCGGCCGCATCCGCGCTGCGCGCCGCGGCGGCGCTGCGCGACCTGCTGCCCGCGTCGCCGCCGCTGCCGCGCGTCGCGCAGGCGTGGCGCGTGCCGAGCATCCGCGATCGCATCGGCAGGAGCCGCCCCTGGGCCGCGGCCGCGACGCTGTTTTCCGCACGGCGCATCGACGACGCGGACGCGCTGCGCGCGCGGCTCGGCCGTCCTCGCTCCGTGCTCGTGCTCGGCAACGGACCGTCGTCGGAGGATCCACCGCTCGCGGACCACCCGTGCGACTGCGTGATCCGCGTCAACTGGCGCTGGCAGAAGCGCGGTCTCTTCACGCAGCCGCAGATCGTGTTCGCCGGTGATCCCGGCACGATGACGCGCATCGACGGCGCGATCTTCGGCTTCTGGAACGTCGGGCTCGAGCGCGCCATGCTGCTGCGGCGTCTCGCGACGCGCGGCCCGCGGCCGGTCGAGTTCGTGACCATGGAGCGGATGTCGTCCGTCATCCGCGACGTCGAGTGGCCGGCGCGCCCGACCAACGGCGCGCTCGCGGTGCTGCTCGCCACGTTGCTCGCGCCCGAGCGCATCGTGGTGGCCGGCATCGACCTGTTCCGGCACCCGGACGGCCGCTATCCCGGCGAGCCGCTGGCGCGCAACGACTACTCGCACGTGCACGAGATGGAGACCGACCTCGGCATCATGGAGCTCGCGCTGCGCGACTTCGACGGCGAGCTGGTCGTGCTGAGCGACATCCTGCGCGACGAGCTCGCGGCGCGCGGCGCCGAGGCCGAGGTCGGCTGACGTGTCCGGCGCCTGGCGCAGCGGGCAACCGTCACGGGGGCACGACGAGCCACCGCGCCGCATCCTCGCCGTCAAGCTCAGCTCGTTCGGCGACGTGGTGCACGTCACGCCGTGCCTGCGCGCGCTGCGCCATGCGTTCCCCGACGCCGACATCCGGGTCGCGATCGAGCGCCGATGGGCCGACGCGCTGCGCGCGCTGCCGTACGTCGACGGGCTGATCGAGGCGTCGTCGCGGACGCGCGTCACGCCGTCGTACCTGCTCGAGATCCGCCGCGCGCTCGCCGCGTCGCCGGGACGCTTCGACCTCGCGATCGACTTCCAGGGCACGCGCCGCAGCGCCGCGTGGATCTACGCGAGCGGCGCGCGCGTCAAGGCCGGCCGTGGCTGGCCGCGTCCGCTGTGGCGCGCGGCACTGCGACCCGACCTGTCGCGGCACGCGGTCGAGGTGTGCGCCGACGTCTGCGGACGCGTCGCGACGCGCGTGCACGACCCGTCACCCGAGCTGCACACGACGGCTGTCGACGAGGAGCGCGTCGCGCGGGTCCTCGACGAGGCCGGCGTGCCGCGCGACGGCTTCGTTCTGCTGAACCCGTTCAGCCGCTGGGACTCGAAGGGCCTCGACGCCGCGACCGCGGCCGAGGTCGCGGCGCGCACCGCGAGCCTCGTCGGCGATCGCGTGGTCGTGACGGGAGGTCCGGACGACGCGGTGCGTGCTGCGGACGTCGTGCGACGGTCATCCGCGTCCGCAGTCTCGCTCGCCGGGCGCTTCACGCTCGCCGAGGCGCTCTGCCTCTTCCGCCGCGCACGCCTGATGATCACCTGCGACTCGGGGCCGATGCATGCCGCGGCGGCGCTCGGGACGCCCGTGGTCGCGCTGTTCGGGCCGACGCTGCCCGAGCGCACGGGCCCGTGGGGATCGGAGCACGTGGTTCTGCAGGCGGCGCGTCCGCCGGAGCATCACGCGTATCGCAGCGACGGCGCGCGGCGGTACATGTCGGCGCTCACGGTGGACGCGATCCTGGCCGGCCTCGAGCGCGCGCTCGCGCGCACCTCCGCGTCGCCGCGGCGGAGCGGGACCGCATGAGCGTGCGCCGCATCGTGGTGTTCCTGCCGAACTGGATCGGGGACGCCGTGATGGCGACGCCGACCCTGCGCGCGCTGCGCCGTCGCCACGGGAGCGGCACCGAGATCGTCGGCATCGCCCGCGCGCACGTGGAGGAGCTGCTGCGCGGCAGCGGGCTCGTCGACCGCGTCTGGCTCTACGCGCCGGAGCGGCGCGACTTCGCGCACCGGCCGCGCGGTCTCGTCTGGCGCTTGACGCGCGAGCGCGCCGACGTGTCGGTCCACCTGACGAACGATCTGATGTCGGCCTGCGTCGCGACGCTCGGCCGCGTGCCGACGCGCGCCGGCTACGCACGGAACCGACGCGGTCCGCTCCTGACGCACGCGCTCGCACCGCCGCACGACGGCCGCGCGTTCCTGCCGGTGTCGGCGCTCGACTACTACCTCGAGATCGCCCGTGCGCTCGGCTGCGCCGCGGAGACGCCGCGCCTCGAGCTCGCGACCACCGACGCGGACGAGGCTGCCGCGGACGCGGCGTGGCGCGCGCTCGGCATCGACGCGCACGAGCCGGTACTGCTGCTCAACTCGAGCGGCGCCTTCGGCGCGGCGAAGCTCTGGCCCGACGAGCACTTCGCGGAGCTCGCGCGCCGCATCGCGACCGAGCTCGATCATACCGTCCTGCTGCTGTGCGGGCCGGAGGAGAGAGCGCGTGCCGCCGCGATCGCCGGGCGCGCGGCGCATCCGCGCGTCAAGAGCCTCGCGGAGCGCCCGCTCGGCATCGGCCTCACCAAGGCGTGCGTGCGCCGCGCGCGCGGCCTCGTCAGCACCGACAGCGGCCCGCGCCACGTCGGTGCCGCGTTCGGCATCCCGGTGGTCGCGATCTTCGGGCCGACCGATCCCGCGTGGAGCGATACACGGTACGTGGGCGAGGTGAAGGTCCGCCGCGACGTGCCGTGCGCCCCGTGCGGCGCGCGCATCTGCCCCGAGGGCCATCACGCGTGCATGCGCGAGCTCGACGTCGACACGGTGCTCGGCGCCGTGATGCGCGCGGTCGCGCCGGAGCGTGCGGCGTGAGGCTCGCGCTGGTGTGCGAGCGCTTCGCGCCCGAGTCCGGTGGTGCCGCGCAGTGGGGACGGCAGGTCGCGCGGCGTCTCGCGCAGCGCGGACACGACGTCACGGTGCTGACCTTCGCCGCACCGGGTGGCGACGGTCCGGGCGAGGACGGAATCGACGTGCGCCGCCTGCCGTGGCATCCGAGCCGTATCGCCCGCGCGCGTGCGATGGAGCGGCTGGTGCGCGAGGCGCGCGCCGACGTCGTGCACGACACCGGCGTCGGCTGGTCGTTCGACGTGTTCCACCCGCAGATGGGCGCGCGGCTCGCGAACTACCGCCGGGACATGGCGAGCCGGACGCCGGGCGAGCGCCTGCGCGAGCGGCTGCGGCCGCGCCACTGGCGCTGGCTGCAGGAGCTGCGGCAGGTCGAGCGCCGTCAATTCGGGTGCCGCGACGCGCTCTTCGTCGCGGTGTCGTCGATGGTCGCGTCGTCGATGCGGGAGCTCTACGGCGTGCGGCCGGAGCGCATCCGGCTCGTGCTCAACGGCGTCGACACCGCGCCGCCGCCGGCGCCGGAGCGCGCGGAGGCGCGCAGGGAGATCCGCGGCTATCTCGACGTCGCCGACGACGAGACGCTGTTCCTGTTCGCGGCGCACAACGCGCGCCTGAAGGGCGTGCGGCCGCTCGTCGAGGCGATGCGCCTGCTGCGCGCGCGTCAGGCGCGCGTCCGGCTCGCGCTGATCGGCAGCGAGC
The DNA here is from genome assembly GCA_046327915.1 of Binatia bacterium. Classification (GTDB taxonomy): domain Bacteria; phylum Desulfobacterota; class Binatia; order UBA12015; family UBA12015; genus VGTK01. The sequence goes on from JAXLXO010000029.1 coordinate 58,216, forward strand.
CCGACGCGGACCTCCGCCGCCGCATCGCCGACGCCGGTCTCCGCGGCACGGTCCTGCCGTGCGGCTTCGTCCCGGACGCGGCCGCGTACTACGCGGCGGCGGACGCGGTGGTCCTGCCATCGTACCACGACGCGTGCAGCTTGACGGTGTTCGAGGCGTGCGCGTTCGGCCTGCCGGTGATCACCAGCCGCTACAACGGCGCGTCCGAGCACCTCACCGAAGGACGCGAGGGATTCGTCGTCGGCGAGCCGGACGACGTGCCGGCGCTCGCCGGGCACATGCACGCGCTGACCGACGCGGCGCTGCGGCAACGGATGTCGTCTGCGGCGATCGAGCTCGCGCGCCGTCACGACGTCGAGCGCAACGTGGACGCCCTCGAAGCGGTCCTGCGGGAGGCGGCCGACGAGCGCCGTCGTCGCGCGAAGGGATGAGAGGCAGCATGAAGCGGGCGGTCGTCACCGGCGCGGGCGGCTTCATCGGCTCGCACCTCGCCGAGCACCTCGTGCGCGGCGGCTTCGATGTGCGCGCGTTCGTCCACTACCACGCGTCGGGCACGCGCGGCTGGCTCGACGGCTCGGACGTCGCGTCCTCGATCGAGTTCCGGCACGGCGACGTGCGCGACCACGACTCCGTGCGGCGCGCGCTGCAGGGTGCGGACGTCGTCTTCCACCTCGCCGCACTGGTCGGCATCCCGTACTCGTACGAGACGCCGCAGGCGTACGTGCGGACCAACGTCGACGGCGCGCTCAACGTCCTGGAAGCCGCGCGCGAGCACGGCGCCGAGCGCGTGGTCCTGACGTCCACGAGCGAGGTCTACGGCAGCGCGCAGTACGCGCCGATGGACGAGGCGCACCCCGTGCGCGCCCAGTCGCCGTACGCCGCGAGCAAGGCCGCGGCCGATCAGCTCGCGCTGAGCTTCCACGCGTCGTTCGGCGTGCCGGTCGTGATCGCGCGTCCGTTCAACGCGTACGGTCCGCGTCAATCCGACCGTGCGCTGATCCCGACCGTGATCGCGCAGCTGCTCGCCGGTGATCGCCTGCGGCTCGGCAACCTTCACCCGACGCGCGACTTCACCTTCGTGGACGACGTCGTGCGCGGCTTCGCGGCCATCGCCGCGGCCGACGCGCTGGTCGGGGAGGCCGTGCACATCGGCAGCGGCGTGGAGCGCTCGGTCGGCGAGATCGTGCAGCTGATCGCGCGGCTCATGGGGAAGGACGCGCAGATCGAGGCGCAGGACGAGCGCCGGCGTCCCGTCGGCAGCGAGGTGGATCGCCTGCTGTGCGACAGCTCGCAGCTCTGCGCCGCGACCGGCTGGGTGCCCGAGGTCGACTTCGAGAGCGGGCTGCGCCGGACCATCGACTGGATGGACGAGCGCCGCGCGCACTTCCGCCCGCACGAGTACCGCACGTGAAGGCCGTGATCCTCGCGGGCGGCGAGGGGCGCCGCCTGCTGCCGTACACGACGACGTTCCCGAAGCCGATGATGCCGCTCGGCAACCGTCCGATGCTCGAGATCCTGATCCGCCAGCTGCACGCGAACGGCATCCGCGAGATCGTCGTCGCGACCGGCTATCTCGACGAGATCATCCGCGCGTACTTCGCCGACGGCAGCGCGCTCGACGTGTCGATCACCTACTCGAAGGAGAGCCGTCCGCTCGGCACCGCGGGGCCGCTCGATCTCGTGCGCGACCGGCTCGACGACACGTTCCTGCTGATCAACGGCGACGTGCTCGCCGACCTCGACTTCGCGCGCCTGCGCCGCGTCCACGCGGAGCGCGCCGCCGACGTCACCATCGTCGTCGCGCGACGCACGGAGATGATCGACTTCGGGCTGGTCGAGATCGACGCCGAGCAGCGCTTCGTCGCCTGGAACGAGAAGCCGGTGCTGGAGCATCTCGTGAGCGCGGGCATCTACCTCGTCGAGCCGCGCGTGCTCGAGCACCTGCCGCGCGACACCGCGATCAACCTGCCGGACTTCGTCGTCGCGCTCGATCGTGCGGGCTGCGCGCTGCGCGCGTACGTCCACGACGGCTACTGGCTCGACATCGGGCGGCACGCCGACTACGAGCAGGCCTGCCGCGACGTCGAGCGGCTCGTGCTCTGGTGAGCGGGCGCGTGCTCGTGGCCGGTGCGACCGGCTTCATCGGAGCGGCGCTGGTGTCGCGCTTGACGCGCGACGGCGTGTCGGTCGTCGGGGCGAGCCGGACCGCGGGTGTGGATCTCGCGTCTCGCGACGAGGTGCTTCGCCTCGGGACCTTCGACGTGATCGTCAACGCCGCAGGACGGACCTTCGTGCCGGCATCGCACGATGATCCGCAGGCCTTCGTGCGCGACAACGTCCTCGTCGCGCGCAACCTGCTCGAGCTGGCACGGCGTACCGGAGCGCGCTTCGTCCACGCGGGGTCGTACGTGTACGGCACGCCGCGCGCGCTTCCGATCGACGAGACGCACCCGCTCGCGCCGCACAACCCGTACTCCGCGAGCAAGATCGCGGCGGAGCGCGCGTGCGAGGAGGCTCACCGCACCGGCGGCGTGCCGGTCACGATCCTGCGCGTCTTCAACGCGTACGGTGCGGGGCAGCGCCGCGAGTTCCTCGTGCCGGCCATCGTCGCAGGAATCCGCGTGGGCACGATCGAGCTCGCGGACGCAGCGCCGCGGCGCGACTTCGTGCACGTGGACGACGTGGTCGACGCGTTCGCGCGCGCGCTCGCGTGGCGGCACCACGGCTGCGAGGCGGTGAACGTCGGCTCGGGACGCGGCGTGTCGGTCGCGGAGCTGGTCGAGATCGCGGTGCGCGCGAGCGGACGCGACGTCGCGGTGCGCTTCGCGAATCGCGAGCGTCCGGGAGAGATCGCCGACGTCGTCGCGGACGTGCGCAAGGCCGCCGCGACGCTCGGCTGGCGGCCGCACGTCGCTCTCGAGAGCGGCATCGCGGCGCTGGTTCGCGCCGACGGTGGAACGGGCCGAGCGTGTCGCGGAGATTGATCGCGTACGCGCACGAGCGTGGCGGTCCGGCGAGCCGCTTCCGCATCGAGCAGCTCGTGCCGCTGCTGGAGCGCGCGGGATGGACCGTCTCGCTGCGCACGCAGGATCCGGCGCGGCCGTGGGACAGCCCGTACCGGAACGGCGCCGTGCGCTGGCTGCACCGTCGCGCGCGCACGAGCCTGCGCCACGTGCGTCGCATGCGCGACGTGCGCGAAGCGTCGGCGTACGACGTCGTCCTGCTGAACCGCGACCTGCTCGGCGGCCGTCCCGGGTACGAGGACGAGCTGTTCCGCCGCAACCCGCGCGTGGTGTTCGACTTCGACGACGCGATCTACCTGGGCCGGAACGAAGCGCACGTCGCGGGCATCTGCGCGCGCGCCGGATGGGTGACCGCCGGCAACGAGACGCTCGCCGACTTCGCACGCCGGCATACCGACCGCGTGACCGTGCTGCCGACGGTGGTCGACACCGATGCGTACGTCGTGCGCCGCGCGCACGAGCGTGCGGGGCCGGTGCGCGTCGGCTGGCTCGGCTCGGACCGCTCGATCCACGAGACGCTGCTGCCGCACCTCGCGATGCTCGCCCGCCTGCGCGACGAGATCGGCTTCGAGCTGGTGATCGTCACGAGGCCGAAGCCGGAGGTGCCGGCGGCGCTCGGTCCGTGGCGGTGGGTCGAGTGGAGCCCCGACGTCGAGACGCGCATCGCGGAGCTGCTCGACGTCGGCGTCATGCCTCTGGTCGACGAGCCCTTCCAGCGCGGCAAGTGCGGCCTGAAGCTGCTGCAGTACATGGCGGCGGGGCTGCCGGCGGTCGCGTCGCCGGTCGGGATCAACGTGCAGCTGCTCGAAGGTGGGCGCGGCTCGTCCGCGGCGAGCGAGGACGAGTGGCGCGACGCGCTCGCGGCGCTGGTGCGCGACCCCGGCCTGCGCGCCACGCTCGGTGCGGCCGGACGCGCGTTCGTCGAGGAGCGCTACGCGCTGCGAAGCTGGTTCCCGGTGCTCGAGGAGATCCTCGTCCGCGTCGCGGCCGAGGCGCCGCGGGCGCGACCCGCGGTGCGGGTCACGCGTGGCGCTTGACGCCGGCCGCGACGATTCGCGGCGGCACCAGCAAGGTGTGCACCTCCGTCTCGTCGAGATGCTCGAGGAACACGTCGCGCGCCGCCTGCGCGCTGAAGCGGTAGTAGTCCGCCGGGAACTCGTGCACCTGCAGGGTCGCGGTGGAGGCCAGCAGCGCCGGAAAGCGCCGCAGCAGCGCACCGAGCAGCGGCACGCGCGCGGCGCGCGAGCCGAGTCGTTCCGCGGGGAGCTTCGCGAAGCCCGGCACGCCGATGACGATCAGGGCGCCCGGACGCGCGACGCGCTCGATCTCGGCGAGCGTCCGCCAGAAGCGGCGGTCGTGCTCGAGGACGGAGTTCGTCAGCACGGTGTCGAACGACGCATCGGCGAAGCAGCTCATGTCGTTCGCGTCGGCGCGCAGGATCTCGAAGCCCGCGTGCGTGCGCGGACCGTCGAGGTCGACGCCGATCCGGCTGCGCGCGTTCCGCAGCGCGGGCAGGCAGAGCAGCGTGTCGTCCGACGCGACGGCGCCGACCTCGAGCACGTCACCGCCCGCGCCGCGCGCGCGGCAGATGCGCTCGAACTCGCCGAAGACCTCGGGGTGCATCGCCTGCGTCCCTCACGCCGTCGGACGACGGTCCGGCCGCGGAGCGGCCTGGTCAGGCACCCGCGCCGCGCGCGCGCACGAAGGAGAGCGTGCAGCGGCGGTGCGCGATGCGCCAGCCGTCCGCCGTGCGCACGAAGCGGTCGTGGTACTCGCCGACGAACTTCGGGTGGCCGACCGGTGCCGGCAGCTCGGCGGTGCCGGTCTTCGAGTCGTGCCGGTAGTTGACGAGGTACGAGAGTCCGGTCGCCTCGTCCGGACCGGTGAGCGTGACGGCGAGGTTGGTGCACACGTGGCGCGAGGTGCGCCGCGTGACACGCTGCCGCGCGCCGAAGCCGGCGCGGATCGCGTCGCGGCCGTCCATGCGGACGCCGTCGGCCTCCCACACGCCGTCGTCGGTGAAGAGGTCGGCGATGCGCGCCGCCTCGCCGAAGTCGACGAAGTGCGTGTAGTCGATCACGAGCCGCTCGCAGGCGCGCTCGTCGAGCAGCCGCGTCAGTGCGTCATGTCCCATCGCCGACGCGTACCCGAGGCGCGCGCGAGGCCGCAAGCGGCGTCCGGATTCCGCGAGATCGCCCGTCCGACGCCTGCTCTTCTGCCGTTCGCGCACGACGCGCGCGCCGGCGACGAAGGGCCGGCAGAAGGGAGAGCACGATGAGCCTGGTCGTCCGCGGACTCGAGACCGCAGAGGTGGAGCGCGTGCGTCGCGGCGCGCCGGACGCGAACGGACAGCCGGCGCTGACGCGCATCGCGGAAGGTGTCGCGAACCCGTGCCGTCACTGCCTCGACCTCATCGCCGAGGGAGAGGAGAAGCTGGTGCTGTCCTGGCGTCCGTTCGACGCGGTGCAGCCGTACGCCGAGACCGGGCCGATCTTCCTGCACGCGCGCGACTGCGCGCGCTACGAGAGCGATCGTCTGCCGGCGTGGTTCGACTTCCTCGATCCGGCGATCGTGCGCGGCTACGACGGCGACGACTGGATCCGCTACGACACAGGACAGGTCGTGCCCGGACCGTCGCTCGACGCGGTGTGCCGCGAGATCCTCGCCGACGCGAGCGTGGCGTACGTGCACGTGCGGTCGAAGTTCAACTGCTTCCAGTGCCGCGTCGACCGCGGCTGATCCGCGGGTCGCGGCGATTTCTACAACCCTTCCGGCAAGGACGCGCATCCGCGGCCCGCGCAGCGCGCGGCGCACGTGGAGGCGCTTCGATCCTGCGCGGGGCGCGGCGTCGCGCCAGCGCGGGCAGCGATCTTGCTCTGTCCTCGCGACGCTGCCTGCGCACACGCGCGAGGCGCGGAAGGGAGCAACGACGATGGAGCGACTACGCGACGAGTCGGGCAGGGTCGGATATCTGGTGCTTTACCTGATGGGCGTGCCCGTGGGGCTGCTCATCCTGCTGTGGCTGGTCCTCGGCAACAACATCTTCTCGGCGGGCTGATCTGCCGCCGCCGATGCGGCCCCTGTCAGTTGCAGTACGTGACCTGGCCGGTCGGAATCTGACTGCCGGTGCACGTGCTGCAGCTGCAGCACTGGTCGGTCGGCGTCAGCGTGCTCGACGTCGTGCCGATGACGACGGTGCACGGGCTCTTGCTCTGCAGCGTGACGGTCACCGCGTCGCTCGCGTTGGGCACGAGGTCGTCGCAGGTGAAGGAGTCGAAGTTCTGCACGAGCTTCGCGGTCGAGCAGTCGGAAGCGATCTCGACCGCGACCTGTCCGGCGTTGTCGGGATTCCGGCAGCCGTTCGGGTTCGGACAGTTGCCGGGGCTCGTGCAGGTGCGCCAGTACCAGCCGTTCACCTGGAAGCCGATCTGGTAGACGCCGAAGAGCTGCGCCACCTGAACGGGCGTCGTGCTCTGGTACGGCGCGTCGACCGGCGTCGTGCCCTGGAAGAACGTGAGCGACGTGCCGATCGTGCAGGGCGCGGGCAGCGGCACCTGATTGACGACGTTCATCGTGATCGGCTGCGCGGCGTCCGGCACGTGGTTGGACGGCTTGCTGTTCCCACCGCCGCACGCGGCCACCGTGAAGGCCGCGAGCGCGAGTGCCAGCCACGTCGAGCGAAAGCCGCCGATCGTCGATTGCCGCATGCCCCGTCCCGTCCGCATCGCCCCTCCGTTCACAACCGGTAGATCCGCCGCACGTTGCCGCCGAGATACGCCGCGCGCGTCTCCGGACGCAGCGAGGCGACCTGACGCGTCAGCCCTTCGACCCACGTCGAGGGATGATCCGGGTGCGGATAGTCGGTCGCCCACATGAAGAGATCGGCTCCGACGTGCTCGAACAAGAGCGGCGCCGCGGTCTCGTCGGGATCCCCCGAGATGAAGCACTGCCGCGCGAACAGCTCGCTCGGCTTCGCGCGCAGCGGCAGCGCGCGTCCCGACACGGTCTCGAAAACGGCGTCGCAGCGGTCGAGGAACGGGCCGAGCCAGCCCATGCCGGACTCGAGGATGCCGAGGCGCAGCGTGGGGAAGCGCTCCAGCGTCCCGTAGTCGAGGAACGTGAGCCACGCCTGCTGCACGCCCTGGCGGAGCGTCACGTTGTAGTGGAACTCGCCGGCGCGCCCGAGGCGGTCGAAGCGGACGGGGATCGACCACACCGGCTCGTAGGTCGGGTGAATCGCGATCGGCACGTCGAGCTCGACGGCCTTGCGCCACAGCGGGTCGTGGTCGGGGTGCCCGTGTCCCTTGCGCGAGTGCGTGAACGGCGCGACCCAGCCGCCGCGGCAGCCGTCCTTGACGGCGCGCTCCAGCTCCGCCGCGGACCCTTCCGGATCGAGCAGCGTCAGGTGCGCGATCGGCACCAGGCGTCCGCCGGAGTCGCGGCAGAAGTCGGCGATCCAGCGGTTGTAGGCGCGACAGTAGGCGAGCGAGACCTCGGCGTCGGTGACCTCGCACTCCCAGAGCAGATGGATCGTCGGGTAGAGGAGCGTCATCTCGAGGTTCTCGCGGTCGAGCAGCTGTGAGCGCTCCTGCGGATCGCCGGCGCCGAACGGGATGTGGTCCATGTAGCGGCGCTCGGGCGACGGACGCGCGTCGTGATCGCCCATCGCGCCCATCAACCCGAGCGAGCCCTTGACGGTGCGCTCGCTCGGTCGTCCGTTCAGCTCGAGGTACTCGAGCCCGGCGTCGTCGGTGCGGATGCGGATCGCGCGGTCGCGGTAGCGCTCCTCGAGGTAGCGCTCCCACAGCCACGCGGGCTCGAGCACGTGCCCGTCGGCGTCGATCGTTCCGTCGTACGGAAAGCGCTTCGCCTCGTACATCGCCTACCTCCCCGAGGACGCCGACCGTATCCGGACGGCAGCCGTCAGCGCCAGACCTCGCCGCCCGGGAAGAGGTGCGCCTCGATGCTCGCGGGCTTCAGCTCGACGCCGTAGCCCGGCGCGGTCGGCAGTCGGTACGCGCCGTTCTCGACCACGACGGGATTCACGAAGTGCTCGTGCAGGTGGTCCGCGAACTCGACGTAGCGTCCGTCGAGCGACGGCGCGACGGCGATCTGGTCGAACGCCGACAGGTGCTGCACGTACTCGCAGAGCCCGACGCCGCCCGCGTGCGGACAGACCGGCACGTCGAACTTCGCCGCCAGCAGCAGCACCGCGAGCACCTCGTTGACACCGCCGAGCCGGCAGGCGTCGATCTGCACCGCGCCGATCGCGCCCGCCTGCAGCAGCTGCTTGAAGATCACCCGGTTCTGCGCCATCTCGCCGGTCGCGACGCGGATCGGCGCGATCGCGCGCGCGATCGCCTGGTGTCCGAGCACGTCGTCGGGGCTGGTCGGCTCCTCGATCCAGTACGGGTCGAATTCCGCGAGCAGCCGCATGCGCTCGATCGCCTCGGGCACGTCCCAGATCTGGTTCGCGTCCATCATCAGGATGCGCTCGTTGCCGATCTGCGAGCGCACCAGCCGCGCGCGTGCGACGTCGAGCTCCGCGGGGCCGCCGACCTTCATCTTGAAGCGCGTGAAGCCGCGCGAGAGCGCCTCGGCGCATTTCTCGATCACGGTCTCCTCGCTGTATCCCATCCAGCCCGCGGACGTGACGTAGGCCGCGAGCCCGTCGCGCGACAATTGGTCGATGCGCGCGGCGCGTCCGGGTGCGCGCTCGCGCAGGATCGCCAGAGCTTCCGTCGGCGTGAGCGCATCCGTCAAGTAGCGGAAGTCGATCAGCGAGACGATCTGCTCGGGCGTCATCGACGCGAGCAGCCGCCACAGCGGCATGCCGGCGAGCTTGGCGCGCAGGTCCCACAGCGCGTTCAGGATCGCAGCGGCGGCCATGTGGATGGCGCCCTTCTCGGGCCCGATCCAGCGCAGCTGCCCGTCCTGCGTGACGCTGCGCGAGAAGCTGCCCATGTCGGCGAAGATCGCGTCGAGGTCGCGTCCGACGACGAGTGGCGCCAGCGCGTCGATCGCCGCGACGACGATCTCGTTGCCGCGTCCGATGGTGAACGCGAGCCCGTGTCCCGACGGCGCGCTCGCGTCGTCGACGCGCACGACGGCGTACGCCGCGGAGTAGTCGGGGTCGGGGTGCATCGCGTCCGAGCCCGCGAGCGTGCGCGAGGTCGGGAAGCGGACGTCGTACGTGTCGATGCTGCGGATCTTCATGCGCTCTCTCGTGCGCCGAGAGCCTGCTCGGCGTCGTGCTGGATGCGCCGCACGGCGTCCGCCGGCGTGCAGGCGCCGCGGATGACGTCGCGGATCGCGTGCCAGCCCGCGTCCTCGACGGCCGGGAACGACGCGTGCGGCGGGTAGGTGATCATCTGCCGGTCGATCGCGTCGCGCGTGAGCGCGAGGCGGCGCGCGTCCTTCGCGTCGAGCGGCACGGCGTTCGCGAAGGTCGCCGCGTGCGCGGGCACGCCGCCGTTCGCCAGCTCGAGGCGCGCCGCGTCCGCGCCCGCGAGCACGTGCAGCAGCTCGAGCGAGCGCGCCGGATCGGCGCACGTGGTCGGGATCGCCCACGCGTGCGCGCCGGCGTAGGTGAAGCGTCCGCGCGGACCGGCGGGGTAGGGATGCGCCGCGAGCCGCGCGTAGTGCGGCGAGCGGCGGATCGCACCGTAGCCGCCCGGCCACGCTGCGGCCATCGCGATGCGTCCTTCGAGCAGCGCCGCGTCCACCTGGTCGTAGTGCCAGTCGATCAGCTCGCGCGGCGCGTTGGCCGCGAGCGCGCACAATGTAGCGACGGCGCGCTCGGCTTCCGACGTGGTCATCGTCGGACGTCCGGCGTCGTCGAAGAGCCGTCCGCCCTCGCCGATCACGAGCTCGAAGAAGGTGCCGAACAGTCCCGACTCGCGGCCCGGGAACGCGAACGGGGCACCGCTCGCGAGCACGTCGGACCACGTGTCCGGCGCCGTCGCGCACAGCGCCTCGTTCACCCACAGCACGCGCACGTCGACGTTGCGCGGCACGCACAGCAGCGAGCCGCCGAAGCGGCACAGCGACACCGCGCGCGGCGCGAGCTCCGCCAGCAGTGCCGGATCGACGAGGCCGTCGAGCGGACGCAGCCAGCGCGCCTGCGACGGCGCGTACTTGGCGTGCGTCGAGATCAGGTCGAGGCGCTCGCCGGCGCCGAGGATCTCCGCGACGCGGCGGTTCAGCGTCGGATGATCCGCGTGCACGACGATCTCGACGTCGCGGCCGTCGAGCAGCGCGTACATCGGGTCGTACATCGGTCCGCCGACGAGGGCGACGCGCAGAGCGCTCATGCGGCGTTCTCCTCCGGCTCCGTCTCCGACGACGGCGTCGGGACACGGTCGTCGATCAACCGCTCGCGTCGCAGGTCATCCCACAGCGCGAGCGGGATCGGCTGCGAGAAGAGCCGCGCGTTCTCCGCCATCTCGGCGGCGCTGCGCGCGCCGGTCAGCACGCACGCGACGGCCGGATGCGCGAGCGGGAAGCGCAGCGCCGCGGCCTTGAGATCGACGCCGTGCCGCGCGCACACGTCCGCGAGCCGCCGCGCGCGTGCGACGAGCTCCGCAGAGGCCGGCGCGTAGTCGTAGGTCGCGCGCGGCGACGGGTCGGCGAGCAGCCCGCTGTTGAACACGCCGCCCGCGATCACGCTCGCGCCGCGCTGCGCGCACAGCGGCAGCAGCTCGTCGAGCCCCGACTGGTCGAGCAGGGTGTAGCGTCCGGCGAGCAGCACGCAATCGACGTCCGCCTCGCGCACGAAGCGCGCGAGCAGCGCCGACTGGTTCATGCCGGCGCCGATGGCGCGCACGACGCCTTCGTCGCGAAGCCTGCGCAGCGCGGGGAACGCGCCACGCAGCGCGTCCTCGGCGTGATCGTCGGGGTCGTGCACGTGCAGCAGGTCGACGCGATCGGTCTGCAGGCGCGCGAGGCTCGCGTCGAGGGAGCGACGGGTGGCGTCGTGCGAGAAGTCGAACGTCCAGCCGACCGGCGGCGTGTCGACGAAGCCGTCGTCGTCCTTGACGATCGCCGGCGTCAGCAGGCGTCCGACCTTGGTGGCGAGGACGTACGCGTCGCGCGCGTGCGCGCGCAGCGCCGCGCCGAGGCGCTGCTCCGAGAGGCCGTGTCCGTAGAGCGGTGCGGTGTCGAAGAAGCGCACGCCCGCGTTCCAGGCGGCGTCGACCGCCGCCGTCGCATCGCCGTCGGCGACGCGCGTGAACAGGTTCCCGATCGGTGCCGCACCGAAGCCGAGGCGCGTGACCTCGACCCGGCTCGACCCGAGCGGTGCGCGACGCATCGTGCTCACGTGCGCACGTCAGCTCTTGACGGTCTGCCGCAGCTCGCGCGCCGCGGCCGCGAGCAGCATCGAGTCGACGCCGACCGCGATCGGCGAGAAGCCGCGTGCGAGATAGCCGCGCGCGAGGTCCGCGCTGCCGCAGAAGATGCCCACCGGCACGCCGTGCTTCTTGCCCGCCGCGAGCACCGCGTCGATCGCGCCCTGCACCTCCGGGTGCGTGATCTCGCCGAGGTGGCCGAGGCTGCCCGACAGGTCGAACGGTCCGATCACGGCGGCGTCGACGCCGTCGGTGGTGAGGATCGCGTCGATGTCGCGCACCGCGGACGCGCTCTCGATCTGCACCATCACCGTCGTCTCGTCCGGCGACGACTCGAGGTACTCGTTCATGCGCGGTCCGTAGCCGTGCGCGCGCGACACGCCGAAGCTGCGCTGGCCACGCGGCGGGTAGAACGCGGCGTCCACCGCGGCGCGTGCTTCGGCGCCGCTGTCGACGTGCGGTAGCAGCACGCCGTCCGCGCCGGTGTCGAGGATGCGCTTGATCCACACCGGGTCGTTCGCCGGGGCGCGCACGATCGCGGCGGCGCCGCCCTTCGCGCGCAGCATGGCCTCGACGTGCAGCAGGTCGAGCGGACCGTGCTCCATGTCGATCCAGAGCCAGTCGAAGCCCGCGTCGGCGACGATCTCGGCGATGCCGGCGAGCGGCATGGTGACGATCGAGCCCACGAGCGGCTCGCCGGCGCGAAGCCGGGTGCGGAAGGTGGCCTGCGGAGAGGGCATCCGCCTTGTCCTACGCCGAACCTCCGCCCGCGGGCAACGACCGGACCGTGCGGCTCTTACCGCAACTTTACCGGACGTTTAGGACTCGGCCCCCGGCGGCGCCTAGATCGACCATCATGATCCACCATCACGCACGCATCCGTTCCTTCCGTTCCCGCGCCACCGCGGGCGCCCTCGTCGCCCTGGCTCTGCTGATCGCGGCGTCCCCCGTCGGGGCGGCCACGATCACGGTCGACTCGACCGCCGACGAGCTCGACAGCAGCGGCGACTGCTCGCTCCGCGAGGCCATCCGCGCGGCCAACACCAACACCGCGCAGGACGGCTGCGCGGCGGGCAGCAGCGGCAGCCTCGACACGATCGTCCTCGCGAACGGCGCGGTCTACGGACTGACGAAGGCCGGCGCCGACGACGCGGCGCAGGTCGGCGACCTCGACATCGCGAACGACACCGCGGCGCAGGATCTGCGCATCGAGGTGGCCGGCAACGGCACGGCGACCATCGACAACCAGCTCAAGAACCCGACCGACCGGCTGCTCTCGGTGGCGTCGGGCGCGAACGTGCTCCTGCGCGGCGTGATCGTCAGCGGCGGCAACGTCGCCGACGGCGGCGGCGGTCTCCTCGCGGGCACGGGCACCACGGTCACGCTGGAGAGCTGCGCCTTCACCGGGAACGTCGCCGGCCAGGGCGGTGGGGCCGTGGACTTCGCGAGCGGCACGCTCTCGGTGAACGGCTGCGTCTTCACGGGCAACGCCACGCTCGGCTCGGGCGGTGGTGCGATCCGGACCGGAAAGACGGCCGTGGTGGCGGTCGCCGACTCGGTCTTCGAGGAGAACGACTCGGGCGACTTCGTCGGCGGCGCGATCGCCAGTGGTCCCGCGCTCACGGTTTCCGGCAGCACCTTCGTCGACAACCGCTCGAACGGCGCCGGCGGCGCGATCGCCGTCGCGACCTCGGTCAGCACGCCGACCGCGATCGGCACGAGCTGCTTCATCGGCAACGCCGACGTCGCGGTGGTGAGCACGAACTCCAGTGCGCTCGGCGCGAACGGCAACTGGTGGGGCTCGAGCGACGGCCCCGGTGGGCAGGGCCCCGGCACCGGCGATTCGATCGACCAGGACGTCGTCGCGACGTCGTTCGCGAGCGCGCCGCTCGCCGGTTGCCGTCCGCTCGAGCTGCTCGCGAACGGCGGCTTCGAGAACGTCGCGTTCGACGGGAGGGCGCCGCGCTGGCGCCTGCGGCGGCTCGACGGCCTCTCCGACGGCGTGACGTGCTCGCAGGGCGGCTGCGCGCTGGTGATGGAGGGCGACGGCCAGAGCAACGAGGCGGTGCAGACGATCCTCGCGCCCGGAGCGGCCGGCGACACCGTGACGGTGAGCGCCACCGTGGGCGGCAAGAACGTCGCCGCAAGCGCGGGAAAGTTCCAGGTCGAGCTGTCGCTGATCCACGCCGACGGGTCGAAGCAGCGCAAGACGCTCAAGTTCGGCTCGGGCTCGTTCGCGGACGAGACGCGCACCAAGCAGATCGTCGCCGCGGAGCCGTTCGTCCGGCTGAAGGTGCGCGCGATCTTCGGGCGCGCCTCGGGCCTGGCGCGCTTCGAGGACGTGTCCGTCGTGCTGGAGTGATCCGCCGGGGCTCGCGCCCGCGCGTCAACGACGGCGCGCGAGCACGAGTCCCTGCCTCAGGTACAGCTTCGCCGTGCGCAGCGTGGACGCGAGCCAGCCGTTGCCGCCGGCCTGCGCGTCGGCCGGCGGCGCGACCGCGTCCCCGACCGCGACGCGTCCGCCGCGCACGACCTCCGCATAGACGCCCATGTCGACGTGGCCGAAGTGCTGCTTGAGCGCCTTCGGCACGGTGAGGTCGCGCTGCGCGGTCTCGGGATTGACGCTGGTCGCGGCACAGCGCGGGATGCGGGCGAACGGACGCACGATTGCACCGCCGAGCGCGATCTCGCGGCCCAGCCAGCCGAACTCGGCGAACGCGCCGCCACCCGTCAAGTAGACGTTGGCGCGGAAGCGGTCCCGGCTCAGCGGCGTGCCGCACGCGGCGGACAGCGCGTCGACGCTCGCCTGGCCGACGATCGAGATGCAGTTCTCCGGCACGTCGGTGAACGACATCGCGCCCGCCTCGACGAGGCGCGGCGCGCCGCCGGACGGCTCCGCGATGCGCGCGACGTACGCCGCTGCGCTCGCGCGTCCTTCTGCCGACGCGAGCGACGCTTCCAGCGGCGGCTCGCCGTCCGCTTCGAGCACGAGCACCGAAGAGCGCTCGTCGTAGAGCGTGCGGATTCGCGCCAGCGCCGTGTCGCGCACGAGCATCACGCACTTCTCCTTCGCGACCCAGCGCGGCTGCGCCGGATCGAAGGACGTGTCGCCGCGCAGGATCGCGAAGCGGCGGTCGTGCGGGACGCCGGCGCCGGCGGCCAGCTCGATCGCGTCGAGCGACTGTCCGGCGAGACCCTTCACCGGGTAGCGATGGAGCGAGGCGATCTGCATGGCGCGTGATCCGCGCCCCGCTCTAGCGCGGCCGGCCGGGGCTGTCGACGGACGCGACGCCACGATCGTGCGTTTGCGCCTTGCGCGCGGTCCCGCGATCGGCGTTCCTGTTGCGTGCGGCGCGACGATCGACGCTCCTGCTTGCGCGCGACCGCCGTTCGGAACACGAGTTCGTTGCCCATGACGCGCATCCCCACCGGTCTCTTCTCGCGCCTCGCACTCGCGATCGCCGCCACGGCCTTGCTGTCCGCGGCCTCCGCGTCACCCGCGTCCGCGACCGCGTACTTCCTTCGCGCCGACGGCGACGACGCCGCCGTGGGCACGACGCGCGCGACCGCGTGGCGCACGCTCGACCGCCTGAACGCCACCGACCTCGAGCCGGGCGACCTCGTGCTCCTGGAAGGACGTGCGGTGTTTCCCGGTACGCTGGTGATCGCGCCGGAAGACGCGGGCACGCGGCGACGCCCGGTGAAGATCCGCAGCTTCGGCGGCGGCCGCGCGACCATCGACGCGGGCACCGGACGCGGCATCTTCGTCAACGACGCAGGCGGCGTGAGCATCGAGGGCCTGGACGTCGTCGGCGCCGGACGCGCCAACGGCAACCGCGCCGACGGCATCGGCTTCTACTCGGACGTCGCGGTGCCGAGCACGCGCTTCGAGTACGTGCGCGTCAAGAACATCGACGTGAGCGGCTTCGGCGGCGTCGGCGTGTCGCTCGGCGGCTATGCGACGGACGCCGGCGGCCGTCCCGTCAAGACCGGATTCACCGACGTCCGCTTCTGGCGCGTGAACGCGCACGACAACGCCGACGCCGGCATCCTCAGCTACGGCTCGTACGGCACCGACGTCGGCGGCTGGGCGCACGCGAACGTCGTGGTCGCGCACTGCACCAGCCACTCGAACCCGGGCATTCCCGGCAAGAACGGCAACAGCGGCAACGGCATCGTGCTGGCGGACGTCGACGGCGCACGCATCGGCCGCTCGCTCGCCTGGAACAACGGCCTGCAGAACGACTACCCGAGCGGACCGATCGGCATCTGGACCTGGGACTCGAACCGCGTCGTGATCGAAGGCAACGAAGCGTGGGGGAACGGCTCGCGCACCCACGACGGCGGCGGCTTCGACCTCGACGGCGGTGCCACGAATTGCGTGCTGCGGCGCAACGTCAGCCACGACGACGCCGGCTCGGGGTTTCTCGTCTACCAGTTCGGCGGCGCGCGTCCGATGCACGACAATCTCGTCGAGGACAACGTCTCGACGAACGACGGTCGCACCAACGGCGGCGGCCTCGTGGTCGGCGGCGGCGCGGTGCGCACGACCTTCGCGCGCAACATGGTCGAGCTCGGACCGCGCGCTTCAGGCGCGCCGACCGGCGACGGCCCGTACGGCATCCACGTCGTCCGCGACGGTGCGACCAACGTCGACACGACGTTCGCCGACAACGTGATCGCGACGCGCGACGGCGTGGCGCTGGTCGTCGTCCCCGAGCCGGCGCGCCAGACGCGGCTCTCGTTCACCGGCAACACCTACGACACCGGTGGTGCCGCGGTGTCGATCGTGTGGGGGGACGAGACCTACGCGAGCGTCGAGGCGTGGAGCGCCGCCACGGGGCAGGAGCCCTGAGCGGCTGGTTGGTCGTCCGGGACCATTCCGGTGATTGACGAACCGCTCGGGCTGTCGCGCCGGGAGGTGATCTTCTTCTGCGAGCTCGACGGGCCGCGCGGCGGAGGGCGTCGCCTCGACAGCCGTTCGACGGCGCGCGGCGCTTTCGCGGGAAAGATCGCGCTGCGTCATCTCGTCCATGGATCCGTCCGCATCCGCTTCGTTCGCCGAATTCTGTTCGCACAGGAGGGTACGATGGAGGGCTTCCGGCCGGTCCTGCGGCGGGCGGTGTGGCCGCGCCTCGCGTGCGTCGTGCTCGCTCTCGCCACCGTGCTCGGGCCGGCAGCGCCGGCACGCGCGTGGACGACGAAGGTCGCGGGCGAGGTCGGCGAGTACGACGACGCGCCACTGGTCGCACGGGACCCGGCCGGCGATCTGCTCGCGGCCGATCTGGGATACCTGGCCAGCGTCACGAAGTACGACGGGAGGAGCGGCGCCGTGCTGTGGCGCGTCGACGGGCCTGGCGACGACGCGTCGTATGACGGGTCGATCGCAGCCGATCCTCGAGGTGATGCGCTGATCGGGCTCGCCCCCGCGGCCGCCGTCGTGAAGCTCTCGGGCGCCGACGGCCACGCGCTGTGGCGGTACGAGGACGATTCGGGCCTGCGTTATCCGCTGCCGCTGCTCGTGGACGGCAATGGCGACGCGCTGTTCGTGTGCGACGCCGGCGACGCGGTGGTGGTGACCAAGGTGAGCGGCGCATCCGGCGCGCTTCTCTGGCGCGCTCGGCCGGCATCGAGCGGTTCGTTCAACATCACGTACGCGGCCGCGATCGACGCGCACGGGGACGTCGTCATCGGCACGAGCCTCTACGAAGCCGGGTCTTCCCGTACGGTGATGCTGAAGGTCTCCGGCACCGACGGCCGGCTCCTGTGGTCGACGAGTCTCGACGGGGACTCGTATGTCGCGGGCGTCGCGTTCGACGCGTCGGGTGACGTCCTCGTCGGCGCGACCGTGTACGCCGGGGTGGATCCTCTGTCCGTGGTTCTGGCCGTCAAGCTCGACGGCGCGACGGGTGCGGTGCGCTGGCGCGACGCGACGCTGCCGGGAAGCACGTTCGCGATCGCGGTCGATCCGGAGGATGGGCTGGTCGTCGGGGGAAAGGACTTCGTCGGATCCGTCGTCACGCACTGGAACGCCGGCGGCGCGCGCACGTGGTCTCGCCCCATCGGGGCCCCGGATCGCGAGTTTGCCGTCGATGGCGTCGTGGCCGTCGGTGGCCGGATCGTGGTCGGAGGGACCGTCAAGAACAGTCCGACTCTCGCGGGCTTCGCCGTGCACGGGCTCGACGCCACGGACGGCTCGGAGGTCTGGCAGATCGAACGTCAGAGCGACGGGCCCCTCGTCCGGCTGTCGGGATTCGGTGGCACGCCGGCACTGGTCCCCGACGGTGCGGGCGGCGTCGTCGTGTCGGCCTGGTTCCTGGACGCGGACTCGTTCACCGACGCCGTGCTCGTGAATGTCGGGCTCGCCGACGGCAGCGAGCGCTGGGCCGTGGACTTCGACACCTCGTCGCGGGGCGTCAACGACGGTGCGGCGTCGCTGGAACTCGATTCGCAGGGCGATCTGGTCGCCGGGGGCCTCTTCGCCTCTGCCGCGAGCGGCTGGCGCGCCGCCGCCGTCAAGCTGTCGCGCGAGGACGGGCACGTGCTCTGGCAGAGCGTCGTGGACGCCATGGACGGCAGCGGCCGGGCCGTGGTCGGTCCCGCGGGCGAAGTGTTCGTCCCGGGCACCGTCAAGACCGGACCGTATGCCCCGTACGGCAGCATCGCGTCGACCGAAATGGGCCCGCAGCCGCGCGCACCGGACGGGCTGGCCGCCGTCAAGCTCTCCGGCGCCGACGGCCACGAGCTCTGGCGCTGGGTCGAGAGCGACGGCAACGGCTACTCGGTGATGGGCCGCAGCGCCGTCGACGCTGCCGGCAACCTGCTCGCGAACGTCGATAGACTCGGCGCCTTGCAGATCGTCAAGCTCGACGGCGCGACAGGGACCCCGTTGTGGTTCGGACCGACGGCGTCCTTGCCGACCTTCGACCCGAACACGCACGAGACTGCGCCGATCGCGGTCGATGCCGCGGACGACGTGATCGCGTCGGCGAACGCCGGCCCCTGGAGCTTCCGCCAGACGGTGACGGTCAAGCTCCGCGGCGCGGACGGGACGCGCCTCTGGGCGACCCGCATGCCGGACGGCGTCATCGCCACCGCAATGGCGCTCGACGCGCACGGCGACGCGGTCATCGGCGCGTCGTCCTTCGTGTGGGCTTACGGAACTTCGGACGCGCGCCTGGTGCAGAAGCTCGTCGGTGCCACGGGCGCCGTCGTGTGGACGCGGCAGCTCGGTCCGGGCGACGTCGGCGACGTCGTGATCGACTCGGCGGGCGACGTGATCGTCGCCGGCTGGGCCGGCGGCTACGTCGGCAACGGGGCGCTGTCGGTCGTCAAGCTCGACGGCGACACCGGCGAGGTCGTGTGGAGCGTTCGCGGGCCCGCGGAGACGCCGGGCCTCGCCAATGCGGTGACCGTGAACGAGGCGGGCGACGTCTTCGTCGCCGGACGTCTCGTCGTGTCGGGCGAGTCTCGCTTCGCCATGGTCGCGCTGCGCGGCACGGATGGTGCGGCGCGCTGGACGCGGACGTACGCGAACGGCGGCGACGCCGTCTCCGAGGCCCGCGACATCGTGCTCGACGGCGCCGGCCGCGCCGTCGGCGCGGGATCGGTCTTCGGCTCGGAGGAGACGCTGCTCGACTTCGCGGTGGTGTCGCTCGACGCGGCGACGGGGCGCGACGGCGCGTGCGGATCGCAGCGCAGCTGCGGCTCCGGTCCGACGCTGCGCGTGCCGACGTCCGGACGGGGCCGTCTGCCGCAGCGCTGAGCGCCGGACGAGACGGCGGCCGTGGCGCTCCTCAGTCCGCGGCCGCCGCTCCGCACGCGCCGCGATCGATCTCCGCGATCATGTCGAGCACGAGCTGAAGCATCACGCTCAGTGACTCCGGCCGCACGTGATCGAGGGTGTCGAGCCGCGTGTGGTAGTTCGGCACGAGGCGCGTCGCGTCCTGACAGAGCAGCGCGACCGTCGCGACGCCGGCCTGCGCGAACGCCGTCGCGTCCGACGCGCCGAGCGGGATCATGTGCTGGTGGATCGTCCGTCCGCGCGCCTCGGCGCAGGCGCGTGCGAGGCGGATCAGGCGCGGGTCGTGGCGCACGCTCGTCGTCAGCTCGCGGTCGATCACCGTGAGGTGGCGCTCGTCGTAGACGCCGTCGACGTTCACGACGAAGGTCGGGATCGCGTGCAGCTCGCTGCGATGCCGCTCGGCGAAGCGCTTCGCGCCGCGCAGCCCGGATTCCTCCGCGGACACCGCGAGCAGCACGACCTCGGTCCCCTGCAGCGCGCCTTGCCCGTCGCCTCCCGCATCGACGAGTGCGCGCGCCACCGCATCGACGACGCTGATCCCGGCGAGGTCGTCCATCGCTCCGGGCACGACGGCGTAGGTGTGGAAGAAGAAGTTGAGCCCGACGACCGGGTAGAGCGCGATCGCGACGAAGCCGACCACGTTGAACGCGTGGCTCTCGTTGCCCGCGCCGTACAGGCTCTTCAGCAGCCCGCCGACGAGAGGCACGAGCACCGCCGCGAAGCCGACGACCATCACCGGCACCGCGGCGCTCTTCAGGAAGTACCAGAGGTTGAACTCGTAGGCGGAGTCCTGGTGCGCGCTGACGATCACGCGACGCTCGACTGCGCCGGCGGGCTTGACGACGCCGACCACGTTCTCGCCCTGCGCTTCCGCGAACAGCGGATCGATCAGCTCGCGGTAGCGCAGCAGCTCGAACCACAGCAGCGCGAGCGACGCGGCGGCGAAGAGAAAGCAGACGAACGGCGCGATCCAGTAGGCGGCGGTCGCGAGCAGGTAGAGCGCGGTCGCGATCGGGATGAAGCCGAGGAACGCCTTCGGACGGCAGCTGAACGTCTCCGTGCGGACGTCGAGCCCGAGCGCGCGCCAGCGCTCGACGAGACGGCGTCCGAGGCGGCGCTCGTTCTCGCTGCACGACTCGCGCGGCCCGATCTCCTCGAGAACGGCGCGCACGAAGTCGTGCATCGAGTCGCGGTAGGTGTCGGCGTTCGGCAAGGCCATGGTTCGGTGCTCCGGGTCGCGTGGTTCGCGAGGCACCGCTAGCACGACGGTCGCGGCGGGGCTCGATGTGGCTCGAGGGATGAAAGGACGACAACGGCTGCGGTCGAATCTTCCCGAAGCGCCGGTCGGGCGCAAAGATTGACGTTGACCGTCCCTCCCCGGACGGGCTATCCCGCTGGCGCGTCAATGCCGCATCTGGCGCACCCCGCGTCCTGCGTCGACCACCGAAGGAGGGAACCATGGCTCGTGTCGCGCTGACAGCTCTTCTCGCTCTCGCAGCTCTGATCCACGCCGGGCCGGCGTCGGCGCAGAACATGACGACATTGCAGGCGAAGTGCGTGCGCGAGACGAACCGCGCGTACCGGAAGCTCGCCGCGGTCTACGGCGCCGAGCACGCGCGCTGCGTGAGGTCGGTCCGTGCGGTCGGCGGCTCCTACGACGCGTGCATCGCGGGCATCGAGCAGAACGCGAAGGTGCAGAAGGCGCAGGCGCGCGTGCGGCAGATCGCGGACACGCGTTGCTCCGACACGCCGCCGTTCGCGTACTCGAGCCCGGACACGGTCATCCAGGCCGCGGCCGACGGGGAGGTCGCGCTGGTCCGCAAGACCTTCGGTGCCGACGTGGGTGCCGCACTCAGGCCGTCGACGGCGACCTGTCAGGCGAATCTGCTGAAGGCGATGCAGAAGTGCCGCGACACGACGCTCGGCGGCTACAACGAGTGCAAGCAGCAGGAGCTGCAGAACCTCGACACGACGCCGTACACGCGCCAGCTCACCGATCGCTGCATGCGTCAAGGAGTCTTCGCCGAGTACCGGCTGACCGGCGAGCCGAGGAAGTTCTTCAAGGACTGCCGGGTGGCGCTCTCCGCGTCGCTGATCGACGCCTGCCACATCACGAACACGGCGCAGCTCGCGGCGCTGTTCCCCGGCGAGTGCAGCGGAACGTTCACTGCCTCGAACGTCTGCCTCAAGGACGTCGTGACCTGCACCGCGTGCCGCGCGCTCGACGTCGCCGACGCGCTCGGGATCTCCGGCATGGACGTCGACTTCTGCGATGCGTTCGACGACGCCAACATGAACGGCAGCTGCGCGCCCTGACGCGCGCGGCCGCTCAGGGCTTCTTCCAGTCCTGCAGCTTCTTCGGCGCGTCGAAGTAGCCCCAGACGTTCTCGGCGTCGGTCCACCACTTGTCGCTCGGGCCGCTCTGCTGCACGAGCGCGAAGCCGCGCCGGTCGACGTCGGCGACGGTGATCGTGACCTCGGTCTTCACCACGCGGCAGTCGCCGCTCGCGACCTTCGCCTCGACGAACTCGCGCAGGCCGTCCGTCGTCGGCTGGCGCACGATCTTCGCGTGCTCGATCACGGGATCGATCGTCCTGCACTCGAAGGCGCCGAGCGGCATGGCGATCTTCTCGTCCGCGCCGGCCGCGGGCGCCGCCGCGATCAGCAGTGCGATCGCGGCAGCGCCGAGCGCGGTGCCGGCTCGTCGGGTGTTCGTGCGGAGCTTCTGCATGCGGCGGCCCTTCCGTGGTCGATGTGCCGTCGCTGCATACCCGATCAGCGAGGGCAGTCGAAGCAGACCAGCGGTCCCCAGACGGAGCTCAGCCCGGCATAGTTCGTCGTGCGCAGCCTGTACTGCGTGAGGCCGCCGATGTCGTTGATGTCGTTGAAGGCCTTGCTGCGCGTGAAGGCGCCGTAGGTGCCGGGATCGGTACGGTGGGTGCTGAAGCTGATCGTCTCGGGGCCTTGCACGGTGCCGCGTGCGCGCGGGAACACCAGGTACCAGTTCTCTACCGTGCCGTTGCCGGCGCGGTAGACGACCTCCATCTCGTAGAACTCGCCGCAGCCCGCGGGCTGCGTGTTCGCGATCGAGAACCAGAACTCCTTCTCGGTCGCGTTGTCGAAATCCACGCCGCCGAAGTGGACCGCCGTCAAGGCGAACGCCGGGGCCTTGGGCGGCGTTTGGCCGCAGCTCGGATCGAGCAGCAGATTCATCGCCTGGAGGCCCTGCTTGACGAGGGCCGCGTCCGGCGCCTCCGGCAGCACCGGGTCGGTGCAGCCGTCGTCGTGCGTCGGCGTGAGCGGCGGCGTGTTCGGGCACGCGTCCTGCGCGTCGCCGACGTAGTCGCCGTCGGCGTCGCCGCCCAGCACGTCGCACAGGTGCGCGCCGCCGTTCGCCTGCAGCAGCTCGAGCTTGTGCGTCCGGTCGCGCACCACGGCGAGGTACTGCGCCGGGGTCAGCTGCTCGGCCGCGATGCGCTGCGCCGCGAGGAAGCGGTCGGCGTTCACGAGGCCCTGCACGCGCGCCTCGCACGCGTCGAGGCCAGGACCGCCGCACGCGGCGAGCAGGATCTGGAAGCGCCGCACCATCTCGTCGCGCGGCAATCCGCTCACGTCGATGTACGCGTCGCTCCAGCAGTCCGCTCCCGAGCGGCGCTCGCCGATCGCGTACAGCGTGCGGTCGGTCGATCCCGCGAACACCTGGCCGCCGACGCCGATCGCGATCGCGGAGCGCACGAGCCCGCGCGTCAAGTAGCTCCACAGCTCCGCGCCGTTGGCGGCGGCGAGCTTGTGCACCTTGTGGTCGTTGCCGCCGACGTAGACGTTGCCGTCGCGGTCGACCGCCGGCGTCGAAAGGATCTTCCCGCCGCCGAGGTTCGCGACCCAGCGCAGCGTCGGCGTTCCACCGCCGTCCGCGAGCGAGATCACGCGGCCGTTCCCGGTACCGAAGTGGATGGTGCCGTTCGGGCCGAGCGAGACGCCGGACTCGATCGCGGCACCCGCCTGGTACGCCCAGACGACGTTGCCCGTCGCCCGGTCGAGCGCGCGCAGGTTGCCGTCGGCGGCACCGACGTAGAGCCGGTCGCCGCGGATCGCGATGCTGCCGACCACCGAGCAGCTCCGCCCGCCGAGGTCGCGCACCCAGACGAGCGCGCCGTCGCGCGACACCGCCGCGACGCTGCCCTTGGAGGTCGCGACGTAGATCGTGCCGTCCGGCCCGATCGCCGGCGACGATCCCTTGATGCGGCGCAGCGGCGTGCTCCATGCGAGCGTTCCCTGCGGCGTCACCGCGACGAGGCCGCGCCGCGTGCCGACGTAGACGTTGCCGTCCGCGCCGACCGCGGGCGACGTCGTGATGCGCGCGTGCGTGTCGAAGGACCAGAGCAGCGCGCCGCGCGCGGTGTCGAACGCGTACAGCATGCCGGTGAACGTGCCGACGTAGAGCTTGCCGCCCTGCGCCAGCGCGGGAACGCCGATCACCGGCGACAGGTGCTCGGCGCTCCAGCGCTCGACGCCGGTCGGGTCGAGCGCGAACACGCGCCCGCTGCGCGTGCCGAAGAAGACGCTGCCGTCGACGTCGATCGCGACGCCGCCGTCGATGGCGCCGTCGTTCGCGAAGCGCCAGGCGAGCGTGTTCGTCGCGGGTCCGAGAAACGAGCTCGCCGAGCCGTGGCTCGGCGAAGAGCCGAGCATCGGCCACACCGCGGCGGCGAGTCCTTCCGCGTGCGCCGTCGTGGACGGTGCCGCGGCGAGCGCCAGGCCGAAGCCGAGAGCGGTGAGCCGGGCGAGGAGCGTCGAGAACGTGGGACGAATGAAGCGCGTCATGACATCACCTCCGCTCACCGCACCTGGTAGTCGCAGCAGCCGGCCGTGCATTTGAAGCCGGAGCCGCAATCGGGGTCGGAACCGCACGCGTCGTCGTCGCACGCGCTGGGGACGCAGCAGCCGCTCGAATCGCAGGTCTTGCCGTCGGAGCAGGTGCTCTTGCAGTAGGTTTCCGTGCAGCCCGAGTAGCTGCAGGATTCGAAGCAGGTCGGGGCGACACTCAGGTCCGGAACGCAGCAGGCGGTGTCGCACTCGTTCGATGCGCCGCACTCCGGGAAGGTCGCACCGGCGGAGCCGCAGACGTCGGCTGGAGCGTACGGCGCGCCGAGCTGTCCGACCGCGGTCAGGAACGCGACGGTCGCGGCGGAGCCGCGCTCGAGCAGCGCGCGCGTGCGGACGACGTCGTCGTCGTCGGTGTACTGCTCGATGGAGAACTCGCGCGATCCGACCTGGTCGACCCAGTACGGAACCGACAGCGTCGGATCGAGCGGCCACGCCGGCAGGCCGCCGGCCGTGGTCGCGTCCGCATAGGTCTCGCGCGCGATCTCGGTGACGAACGCGCGGATCGGGATCGTATTGAAGCTCGCCGTCGCCGGGCGCGTCGCGCGCAGCTCGGCGAGGTACCGCCAGTACGCGAATCCCTGCACGACGATGCGGCGCAGCTGCGCGTACTGCGCGACGCGCCGGTCGCTCGCCGGCTGCACGTCCTGGTAGAGGACGCGCGGCCAGTTCCGCTCCGCCGCGTCCTCGTACGGGCGGTGGCCCCAGCCGGTCGTGCCGAGCACGTGGTGCGGCGCCACCGCGTCGCCGATCGCGTGCATCGGCCAGCCGAGCGAGCGCGCCTTGCGCGATCCGGAGAGCGCGAACTCCTTCCAGCCGAAGAGGCCCAGGTTGTCGACCGGCGCGAGGATCGTGTGACCGAGCGAGGTCGCTTCCCAGTCGGTGCGCTCGCGGCGGCACGACGGCTGGTCGCCGTCGCCCGGGTCGGTGATGTTGAACATGCGCGTGCCCGCGCTCTCGTCGTACGACAGGTACTGCATGCCGAGGTCGGTGCCGACCATGATGAGGATGTCGAGCGCGTCGGGAACCTTCCGCGGACCGGCGCGCTCGTACAGCATGCCGCGCACGTCGTCGCACGGGCTGTGGTCGTCGGCGATGTCCATGAAGTGCCAGAGTCCGAGGAAGTCGAAGTCGCGGCGCGGGAACAGGACCGGGATGGCGCCGTTGATCTCGTCGAGCGGAGTCGCGGCGTCGGCGAGCGACTTCGCGTGCTTGATGCACTCGTCGCCGTCGCCGAACAGGTAGTCGAACGCGCAGACGATCGGGATCAGCGCCGCCGCGACGCCGGTCTCGACCGCCTCATCGGCCTCGTCGAGCGCCTTGCCGAGCAGCGGATTGACCGGCTTGAAGCCGAGCGCGACGGTCGAGGGGTCGTGGTCGGCCTCGGTCGCCCAGTAGCCGAGCAGGTCGCCGGTGTGATCGTCGGGCGCGAGGAACCGGTAGATCGAGTCCTCGTTGCAGAGCGGCTTCGGTGACGAGCAGAAGCCCGTCCTCCCGCCGGCCAGCGAGATGGGGTCGTGGATCACGTCGCAGCCGCCGTCGCGGTTGTATTGTGTCCCGACGGCGTACGGCACCTGGCCGAGGTTTCCCGTGGTGGGAAGGCTCGCGGGGCATTGGTCGTCGTGCGGCAGGCCCGCGTCGATGCCGCGCAGGAAGCGCATGCTGCGCTCGGCCTGGCGCAGGAACTCGTTCCAGTCGGCCTGGCAGCCGGCGGTGTCCGCGCCGCACACCGACGCGTCCGGGAGATCCTTGATCCCCGCGGCCGGCGTGCCGCCGTCGAAGTCGACGGGTGAAGCGCAGCCGTCCTCCAGCGCGGCCGCGACCATCGCCTTGTAGGCGACGGCGACCATGCCCTGATGCTGCTGGTCGTTGTACGCGCCGGCCGATTGCGCGGTCGTCAGCACCGCCAGGCTCGCGCAGAGAACGAAGGGCCATCTCGTCGAGCGCACGTTCACTCGAGTCCCCGCCTTTCTGATGGATGGCTTCGTGGTGACCACGAAACCTCACTCTCGTCGGTGAGCTCCGCGGAGGAGCTCGTCGAGAGTGCATCTGAAGGAAGCGGGGCTACGCGCGCATCAGGGGATTCCCCACATTATGGGGCACGCACCGCGCTCAGACCGGACTTTGTAGATTGTGCACGAGGCTCAGCACCACGCGCCGCGGCAGCAGCGGCGACAGCGTCGCGAGGATCTGGTTGCGCGTGCCGGTGACGACGACGCGCTGGTTCGCGCGCCAGCCGTCGTAGCCGAGCTTCGCGACCTCCGCCGACGACATCGGCGTGCCGGCCTGCGAGATGCGCGTCTTGCCGGTGCCGGCGCGCTCGCGGAACTTGCTCGCCGTCGGGCCCGGGCAGCAGCAGCTCACGAGCACGCCGGTGCCCTCGGCTTCCTTCCACAGCGCCTCGCTGAACGACAGCACGAACGCCTTCGACGCGTAGTACACCGCCATCAGCGGACCGGGCTGGAACGACGCGGTGGACGCGACGTTCAGCACGCCGCCGCGACGGTTCGCGAGCATGCGCGACCAGTAGATGTGCGTCAGCTCGACGAGCGCGCGGTCGTTCAAGTCGATCATGCCGAGCTGGTCGGCGAGATTCGATCCGTCGAACTTGCCCGCGATGCCGTAACCCGCGTTGTTGACCACGACGTCCACGCTCAGGCCGCGCTGCGCGATCACGTCCGCGAGCCACGTGCCGGCGCCGAGGAGACCGAGGTCGCAGACGATCGGCGTCGCCTTGACGCCGTGCGCGTTCGAGAGGCGCGTCGCGACCTCCTGCAGCGCGCCCTCGGAGCGCGCGGTGAGGATCAGGTCGTAGCCGTCCGCAGCAAAGCACTCCGCGAGGTCGACGCCGATGCCCGCGCTCGCGCCGGTCACCAGCGCCGTCTGTCCTTCTCCCGGTCGAGCCATGTGGGCCTCCCCTGCCGCGCGGGGCGCCGACGACGGATCGACGGCCGCGCTAGGCCCTCTGCGTTAGCCGAAGCGACGCCGGGCCGTCCACCGGACCCCGGCGTTCGTCAATCACGGGTCGCGGCGGCACCCGTGGGGCCGGCGCCGCTCGCGCCCGCGGGCGCCCGGTCGCCGGCCGGCAGCGTCTCGCGCAGCAGGGGCAGCAGCTTCAGGCGCGCCCCGGCGGTCGTGAGGTGGTGCGAGTCGGCGTAGAGCGGCACGCCGTCCGCGGACGCGACGTAATGCGTCCCGGACGCGTCGAGGAAGCGCGGTCGCGGATCGACGACCCGTCCTCCGGCCGCCGCGATGCGCCGCAGGATGTCCGGGTCGGCGCTGCCGATGATGCCGTTGTTGCCGTCCGGGACGCTGCACGCGGAGCCGATGTCGCGCTGGCGCAGCGCCGCGCGCGCGAGCGCCGCCGGGACGTCGAAGCGCTGCCCCGGGATCTGCAGCAGCACCCAGGCACGCGATCCCGTGCGCACGATCGCCTCGACGGTCGCGACCAGCGCATCGGCGACCTTCGCCGCGCTCGGTCCCTTCGCGTCGATCCGGTAGCCCGCCCAGTTCGCGACGAGAAAGACGTCGGCATAGTGCTGCGCGCGGATGCGCTCCAGCACGAGCTCGTTGAAGCGCGGCGCGTCGGCGCTGAGGCCGGCCGTCGCCGGCGGCACGCGGACGAAGCCGAGCAGCGGCGCCGTCCCGACGTAGAGCGCCGCCTCGCCGGCGAGCCCGCGCTCCTTCAGCAGCGCGTCGAACGCGGGCATCGCCGCCATCGCGTGGCTGTCGCCCCAGACGAGCAGCGAGGGATGCTCCGCCTGCGTCGCGTCGCCGAAGCGGACGACGTTGCCCTGCTCGAGGTCGGCGATCGTGACGCTGCGCAGGAACGCGCGGTCCTTCCGCGCGTCGAGCTTCTGCAGAGCCTCGGGCGGGAAGCGCCACGGCACGCCGCCGCTGCGGCTGGTGACGAGTCCCGCGGCCAGCACGATCGCGAACGACGACGCCGTCCACGCGGCGAACGCGCGCGGCGTCGGCGCGATGCGCCGCTCGCGGAACGGCCGCTCGACGAAGCGCCACGACAGCACGCTCAGCGCGAACGCGGCGCCGAGCAGCGTCACGCGCTGCGCGGTCGTCAGCGGTTGCAGCGCGTCGGCGCGGCCGAGCGCGAGCAGCGGCCAGTGCCAGAGGTAGAGCGAGTAGGAGACGAGTCCGATGAAGGCCAGCGGCGTCCACGACAGCAGCCTGCCGGCGGACGTTCTCGCGCCGCGGTTCGACCACAGGACGAGCGCCGTTCCGGCGCACGGCGGCAGTGCGGCCACGCCGGGGAACGGCGTCGTGCGGTCGTACGCGAGCATCGGCACGAGGACGAGCGCGAGCCCGGTCGAGCACGCGATCTCGCGCGGTGCGCGCGCCGTCTCGGCACGGTCGGTCGCGAACAGCGCGAGCGACGCGCCGAGCAGCAGCTCCCACGCTCGCGACGGCAGCAGGTAGAACGCCGACGTCGCGCCGCGCGCGACGCCGATCACGCTGCACGCGAAGCTCGCGAGGACGATCGCCGCGAGCGCTGCAGCCGCGACCGCCGAGCCGCGCGCGGCGCGCAGCTTGTACAGGCCGAGCATCACGAACGGCGCGACGAGATAGAACTGCAGCTCGACCGCGAGCGACCACGTGTGCAGCAGAGGCATCTGCTCCGCCGGCCGCGCGAAGTAGTCGATCGTCCACCAGTAGAAGACGTTCGCGCCGAGCACGGCCTGCGCCGCGGCGGAGCGTCCGAGGTCGGCATACTCGTCGGGCAGGAGAACGAGCCAGCCCGCCGCGAGCGTCGCGAGCGTGACGAGCGCGAGCGCCGGCAGGATGCGCCGCGCGCGACGCTCGAGGAACGCCGCGATCGAGAAGCGTCCGCGCGCGAGGTCGTTCCACAGCAGGTCGGCGATGAGGAAGCCCGACAGCACGAAGAAGACGTCGACGCCGACGAAGCCGCCGGGAGCGCCGAGGTCGGCGTGGAAGAGCAGCACCGCGAGGACGGCGACGCCGCGCAGGCCGTCGATCTCGGGGCGATGGCGGCGTGCCGGAGACTCGACGGTGTGCTGGCCGGCGCGTGGCGTGGAGCCGGGCTCGATGCGGCTCGCTGCTGCGGTGATGCTCGCCACGGTTAGCGGATGCGCGGTCGGACGCCTTTGCCCGTCAGCCGCGGACCCGCCGACGCGCCGCGGGACGTCGGCTCGCGCGTGCCGGCTGGATCGGACTGCCGGAGCGCGTCACCCGCCTCGCGAGCCAGCGATCGAACGAAGACTTGCTCTCCGCCGACCGGCGTCCGCGCAGGATGCCCTCCACGCTCACGTCCTCGTCCAGCTCGGGCCAGTGGATTCCCTGTCCGGTCCCGATCAGCTGCCAGTTCTGCCGCTCCCGCGAGCTCGCGTGGGCAAGGCGCGGATACCATTCGATCGGCACCGTGATGGTACGGCCGTCGTCGAGCTCGACGGACATGGTCAGGCGCGAGACCTTCACGCGGACCGCTGCCGGCGTCGACGGCTCAGCTCTCGAAGTAGTCATTCCATGCCCTCACGAACTGCTCGTGACGTGCCAGGACGATGCCCTCGA
>JAXLXO010000003.1:0-420280 GCA_046327915.1 Binatia bacterium
GAGGAACGCCGGATCGCCAATTTCATCTCGTTCATCGGCGACGGCAAGGGCACGCAGGCCCTCGGACAGGCGCTCGAAAGCGCAGAAGTCCGGGCGCGCGACCTGATCGAAGAGCTCGCCGCCCTTGAAGCCACGGCGACGTCGGTCTTTCGTGCACCGCCCGCGGAGTGGATCGAGCACCGCCTGCAGAAGCTCGAGGAGCTTCTCGGGTCGGCGACGGAGCGGTCCGCCCTGCTCCTCCGCAGAGTCCTCGGGTCCGTGAAGCTGACCCCGGTCACGCCGGAGGTGGGTCGCCCCTACTACCAGGCTCGAACCGCCGTCGAGGTCCTCGCCCTGCTGGACGAGGCCTCGGACGGCGGTTCGAATTCATTGCAACAGTGGAGGCGGGGGGAATTGAACCCCCGTCCGAAAGCACTCGATCGAAAGCCTCTACACGCTTAGCTCACCTTTTATCGTCATCCCGTCGGCGCCGATGAGCGGGCTCCTTCGAGACCAGCCTGGGAGATTTGAGTCACGAGCCTCCAAGCTGCAGCCCGTAACCGATCCCGCGAAAATGACGTCCGCTTCAACCCAGCGGGAGAAGGCCGGGCGGACGCCTCACGAACTTAAGCCGCGAGGAGGTACTGATCGTTGTCTGCGGTTAAGCAGTCCGGCTGTTTAACGAGGCCAACCGGAACCTCGGCGTGCCACCTTCGACTCTGTAACCTCCGTCGAATCCAGGTCGCCCCCAAGTGAACGACACCGCGACTATAAGTCGGCCCTCCGGCTGCCGCCACCCCTGAGGATCCACGAGCGGCGAAGATTTCCTCCGCTCTGCCGCTCGCCTCGTCCGCCGCGGGCGCTTGCGCCCCCCGCGGATCAGTCGTCGAACACGACGACGCGGTTGCCGCCGCTCTCCGAGATCCACAGGTTTCCTGCCGGATCGGACGCGACCGAGTCTGGGAAGCAGAAGCCGCTCGCCGACCGGACGGGGTTGCCGCAGGTGCTCCCGCTCGAGACGAAGTCGGGCTGCCCGATCACCGCATCCGCCGTATCGTCGCCGGACAACGGCGCGTCGAAGCGCAGCACGCGATGGTTGCCGCTGCCCGGGTCGACCACCCACAGGCTTCCCGACGCATCGACGGCCACGTCGGACGGGCCGCACAGGCTCTGCGCATTCCGCACGGAGGACCCGTTGTACTGGTTGCAGCCGCTGGCGGTGGTGAACGACGCCTTGCCGAACAGCCGATCGGCGGTGCGGTCGCCCTTCGATCCCGGAGTTCCGGGCGTTCCGCCGCCGGTCGCGAGCGGCTTCTGGAATACGACCACGCGATCGAACCCGCCGTCCGCGACGTAGACGTTGCCGGGCCCGTCGACGGCGATCCCGAACGGGTTGAAGATCGCGTCCGCACTCGGCGACGCCGGCACGGTAGCGCTCGTCAGGTTCGCCTGCCCGAGAGCGAGGTCGGCGTTGGCGTCCTGCGTGAACGGCTTCTTGAAGACGAGCACGCGGAAGTTCGAGCGGTCGGTGACCCAGAGGTTGTCGTCGGCATCGACTGCGGCGCCGCGCGGCGCGTTCAACGTCGCCGCACCGACCGGGCCGCCCCGGTTCGCAGTCCTGGTGACGAAGCCGGCCTGTCCGAGGACCCGAGTCGCCGGTTGATCGGCGGTCATGCCGCTCGCGAACGGCGACGCGTAGCCGAGGACGCGATTGTTCAGCTCGTCGACCACCCAGACGTTGCCCTGCGAATCGACGGCGACGTCGGTGGGCTGGCACAGCGTGTTCGCCGCCGCAGGCGTGCCGACACCCTGGTTGCAGTAGTGCGCCTTGAAGCTCGGCTGTCCGAGCACCAGCGTCGCGGACTCCCCGTTCGCGAACGCGGCAGCATCGAGCCAGCCGAGCACGCGGTTCGCGCCGGAGTCGGCGACGTAGACGTGCGGCGGATTCACCGACCGGTCGAACGCGATGCCGCGCGGCACCGTCAGCGACTTCAGATCGACACGATTGGGCAGTGATGCGGCGAAGCCCTTCTGGCCGACGACGCCATCCGCAATGACGTCGGTGGTGAGCGGACTGTCGAAGCGCAGCACGCGGTTGTTGCCGCCCTCCAGATTGGTCAGGGGCTGCATACCGTCGGCGACGTAGACGTTCCCGAACGCGTCGAAGTCGACGTCGGACGCCTGCGTGAAGCGCTTCGACGACGGGAACGGGCCGGTCGTTCCGAGCGTGCGGTTGGCGGTGCGCCCGTTGCTGCCCAGCAGGGGCGCATCGAACTCGAGCACGCGCCCGCTGAAGTCCGCGATCCAGAGCCGGCCGGACGCATCGACGCCGACACCGGTCGGCTCGCGCAGCTGGTCGAGCCCGGAGCCCTGCGTCTTCGTGGTGAAGCTCGTCTGTCCGTACACCTGGTCGGCGACCTGGTTCGCGAGCGGGCTCGTGAACACGAGCACGCGGTTGTTGGTCTTGTCTGCCACGACGAGGTTGCCGTCGTCGTCGATCCACAGATCGGTTGGGCTGCACAGCGTATCGTCGTCCGGCGACGCGCTGCCGCGGTTACAGGAAACCGCGCTGAAGCTCGCCTGCCCGAACACCGTGTCCGCGGTCTTGTCACCCGCCGATCCCGGCACGCCGGGCGTTCCGCCGCCGCCCGCCTTCGGGTCGTCGTACTCGAGGACGCGGTGGTTCGACAGGAAGGGACCGAAGCCGTCGGCGACGTAGAGGTTGCCGTCGGCATCGAGCGTCGTGCCGGCGGGCGCGCACATGGTGTCCGCGCTCGCGCTGCTGCCCCGGTTGCACTGCGTCGACGTGAAGTTCGCCTGCCCGAACACGGCCGCCGCCGGCTGGTCGAACTCCAGCCCGCTGTTGAATGGCGACGCGAAGCGCAGCACGCGGTTGTTGCCGTTGTCCGCGACGTACAGGTCGCCCGAGGCGTCGACCGACAATCCGGTCGGGAAGCACAGGCTCTTGTCGCTCGCGCTGCCGCCGCGGTTGCACGCGGCCGAGGTGTAGTCCGCCTGCCCGATCACGAGGTTCGCCGGCGTGCCCTTCCGGAAGGCGCGCGCGTTCTTCCAGCCGAGGATGCGGTGATTGTCGAAGTCGGCGACGTAGAGGCGATTCGGCGAGGAGGTGCGGTCGATCACGATCGACGACGGATCGTGCAGGCCCCTCGAGTCGACGAAGCCCGAAGCCCAGTTCAGGAAGTTGTTCTGCCCGAGCACGTGGTCGGCGATCGCGTCGCCGCCGACGGCGGTCGCCCGATCCGGAGACAGTGCCAGGCAGGCGTGCAGGATGAGCAGAACCAGTACCGAGCGATGCATCGCAGGCTCCTCCGGACGAAACTCACGGGCACGGCGCTCTGGAACGTGGCGCTCTTCGAGCAGGCGGATCGGCGACGGCTACCATGGGGTCACCCGCGGGGGCAATCCGCATTTTTCGAGCAAAATTTGGCGGGCCGAGCCGGGGGCCGCGCGCGACCGCTACGAGCGCGTCCGGTTGCGCGACTTCATCACCCGGTCGATTTCGCGCTTGCTCTCGGCGGCCTTCAGGTCCTGCCGCTTGTCGTGGTGCTCCTTGCCGCGCGCGAGCCCGATCTCGACCTTGGCGACGCCGTTCTTGAAGTAGAGCTTCGTCGGGATCAGCGTGAAGCCGCGCTCGCGCGTCTTGCCGGCGAGGCGGTCGATCTCCTGACGGTGCAGCAGCAGCTTCCGCTGGCGGTCGGGATCGGGGATGTCGCGCGCCGCGTACCCGTAGGGCGTGATGTGCACGCCGACCAGATACGCCTCGCCGCCCTTGGTGATCTTCGCGTACGAGTCCTTGAGGTTGACCTTGCCCTCGCGGATCGACTTGACCTCGGCGCCGAGCAGCATGATCCCCGCCTCGACGGTCTCGTCGATGAAGTAGTCGTGCCGCGCCTTGCGGTTGACGGTGATGAGCTTCTCGCCGGACTCGCGGGGCATCCGGGCGTGCCTAGCACACGGCGGACGCCGATCGCAGCCGCGGCGACGCGGTTGATCCCCGACGCTCCGGTCCCCTACGCTGCGGAGCATGAAGCGATTCCAGGACCGTGTCACCCTCGTCACCGGCGCCGCCTCCGGCATCGGGCGCGCCGTCGCGGAGCGTCTCGCCGCCGAAGGCGCCCTGCTCTACGCGGCCGACGTCCAGTCGGAGCCGCTCGCGGAGCTCGAGAAGAAGCTCGCCGCCGAAGGCTGCACCGTGGCGACGCGCCGCTGCGACGTCAGCAGCGAGAGCGACGTCGCCGAGACCGTCGCCGACTGCGTCGGCCGCTTCGGCCGCCTCGACGCGCTGGTCAACGTCGCCGCGATCCTGCGCGCCGACCACCTGCACGAGCTCGCGACCGCGGACTGGAACCGCGTCCTCGGCATCAACCTCACCGGAACGTTCTTCATGTGCCGCGCCGCCCTGCCCCACCTCATGGCGTCGCGCGGCAACGTCGTGAACGTCGCGTCGACGGCCGCGATCCACGGCCAGCCGTACGCCGGTGCGTACGCCGCATCCAAGGGCGGCGTGCTCGCGCTCACCAAGTCGATCGCGATCGACTACGTCAAGCACGGCGTGCGCGCCAACGCGGTGCTGCCGTGCGACATCGCCACGCCGATCTTCTCGCAGTTCAACATGCCCGAGGGCGGCGACTGGAAGCTCGTCAAGCGCGTCATGGCGCCGAAGGGCTCTGGCGATCCGGCGGACGTCGCGGGCATCGTCGCGATGCTCGCGAGCGACGATGCGAAGCACGTGACGGGCGCGGAGGTGCGGGTCGACGGGGGGTGCTTTGCGTAGGATTTGCCGTGCGCGACATTGACTGCTCCGCGCCCGGAGGGGACAACGCGGGCATGGGACGAACGAAGTCGGTCGGCGCGAGCGAGCTCCGTGCGCATCTCGGGTCGGTCCTGCGAAGCGTCCGGCAGGGAGCGACTGTCGTGGTCACCGAGCGTGGCAAGCCGGTCGCGGAGCTGCGTCCTCTGCCGATCGAAGAGACGAACGCCGGTCTTGCCCGCCTCGTGGCCGAGGGGATTCTCACTCCGCCTTCGCGCCCCGGCGGTCTCCGCCCATTCCGTCCGATCCGCCTGAAGGGCGGCGCCACGCTCTCCGACGCGATTCTCGAAGATCGTGAGGACCGCTTCTGAGCCTTCGCTACCTCGACTCGAGCGCGCTCGCGAAACGCTACGTCGCGGAGAGCGGTGGCGATGTGGTGCGCAGCCTCGGCCCCGACGGCCTCACGACGAGCCGCCTGAGCGAGGTCGAAGTCGCGTCCGCGCTGTCGCGTCGCAGGCGTGAAGGTGTGTGCGGCACCGGCGAGCACGATCTCGCCCTGAAGGAGCTCGGCAGCGACCTGTCCGGAATGTCCGTGCTCGAGATTGCCTCCGGCATCGCCGCACGGGCGCGCGACATCGTGGCCCGGCATCCGCTTCGCGCCGGCGATGCGATCCATCTCGCGAGCTGCCTGCTCCTGCAGGACACCACCGGGGAGACGGTCGAGCTCGTCGCGTTCGACCGCAAGCTCCGCGCCGCTGCGGAGTTCGAAGGCCTTCCCGTGCTTCCTCCCGAGATCGAGTCCTAGCTCCCGAAGTCCCAGCTCTCGCCCGCGTGGTAGCGGGTCAGCACGTTCTTCGCGATCAGGATGCGGTGCACCTCGTCGGGACCGTCGGCGAGGCGCAGCGTGCGCGCGCCCTGGTACATCGCGGCGAGCGGCAGATCACCCGACACGCCGGCGGCACCCCACACCTGGATCGCGCGGTCGACGACGCGCTCGTACGCGGCGGGGACGAAGATCTTGAGCGCCGAGATGTCGGTGCGCGGGTCGCCGCCGCCGTCCATCTTCTCCGCGCAGTGGATCGTCATGAGGCGCGCCGCCTGGATGTCGATGTACGAGTCGGCGATGAAGCCCTGGATGAACTGCTTGGTCTCGAGCTTGCCGCCGTGCACCTCGCGCATCGTCGCGCGCTCGACCATCAGATCGAACGCGCGCCACATCTGACCGACCGAGTTCATGCAGTGGTAGACGCGGCCCGCGCCGAGGCGCTCCTGCGCGGCCTCGTGTCCGGAGCCGGCGCGGCCGAGCGCGTTCTCGACCGGGACGCGCACGTCGTCGTAGGTGATCTCGCAGTGGTCGCTGTGCCGGCCCCACACCTCGATGCCGCGCACGATCTTCAGGCCGGGCGTGTTCTTCGGCACGATGATCTGCGTCATGCGGCCGTTGTCCTTGCCGGCGCCCTCGGTGCGGCACATGACGATGAAGAAGTCCGCGCGGAAGCCGTTCGACGTGAACCACTTGCGGCCGTTGATCACCCACTGGTCGCCGTCGCGACGTGCGGTGGTCTTGATCGAGCGCGGGTCCGAGCCCGCCGACTCGGGCTCGGTCATCGAGAAGCCGGACTCCATCTTCCCCTCGGTGAGAGGCACGAGCCACTTCCTCTTCTGCTCCTCGGTGCCGTACTTGAGCAGGATCTTCTGGTTGCCGGAGTTCGGCGCCACGACGCCGAAGAGCGAAGCCGCGCCCATGCTGTAGGCGAGGATCTCGTTCATGTACGCGTGCTCGAGGAAGTTGAGCCCGGACCCGCCGTACTCGGGCGGCAGATGCGGCGCCCAGAGCCCGGCCTTCTTCACCTTGTCCTTGACGGCCTCGCGCAGCTCGCGCGCCTCCGCGCGCTGCTCCTCGGTGGCACCGTCCGAGCGCGCGACCCAGAGCTTGCGCTCGTTGGGCAGAATCTCCTTGTTGACGATCTGCGCCGTGAGCGTGCGGATCTCGTTGATCCGCGGATCGAGCGTCGGGACGGGCTTCACATTCATCTGCAGCATGCGATTCCTCAGGTGGGTCTGCGCGCCAGCCAGGCCGCGACCTCGCGCGCGAAGCGCTCGAGGTCGAGCAGGCCGTCGGTCGCGGCCGTGAACAGGATTTCCGATACGACGCGTCCGTAGCCGTGCGCGACGACATTCCGGAACGACGCCGCCCGACCGAGAGCCGCATCGGTCTCCGCGGTGATCACGCCCCGCTCGGCCAGGCGGTGAAACGACTCGGCGAGCGTGGCCGCAGGAGCCCACCTCTCGTCGGCAATGACGTGGCTCGCGACGTCGAGACACGTCTGCACGGCCAGCATCAGGTTGAACGCGACGAGGTCGCTCGCGTCCCGATCGGAGGCGAGCTCGGACGCCGTGGCGCGGACGTTGGCACGAACGCGCCCGAGGCGATCCTCGAGCTCGGCGAGCTTCGCCGTGACGACGTCCCTGTCCGTCATGCGCGACGGTCCGCGGCCAGATGGTCGAGGTACGCGTCGCGCATGCGCTCGAACCAGGGACGGTCGTTCTCCAGGTCCACCAGCGCGTGCGAGCGCCACCGCGCCGCACACCCCTTCTCGTGCTCGGCAACGATCACCCCGTCGCGGACGATCGCCTGGAGCATCGGGAAGCCGACCGCGTCCAGATCGACGATCTGCACTTCGCGGTTCACTGCGCGCGTGAGGTCGGTCGCCAGGGCAAGCGGATCCACCTCGCGTCCGAGGACCGCGACGTCGACGTCCGAATCCGCGCGATCCGTGCCGCGCGCCGTCGACCCGAACAGGATCGCGAGCCGGACCTCCGTCCGGCCCGCGAGCGCCTGCCGCAGCAGGTCTGCGACCGCCTCGTTCACGTTGGGTGTATAGCCGAGGCGTGGCGGCCTAGACCAGCACTGCCCGCGCTGGCCCAGGCTCCGAAGGCTGCCGCCTCACCCGACCGCCTTCGCCGCCGGCGTGTGCGCCTTGCGGAACGTCAGCCCGGCGAACTGCCCCGACTTCCGCCAGTCGTCGATGTACTGGAAGTACGCGACCGGCCCGAGCGGGTAGCTGCCGACGTTCAGCTTGTCGCGCCGGGTCATCTCGCGGCCCTCGTTGTTGTAGTAGCCCGGCGTGCACTCGGGGTTGCCGAGGAAGCTCTGCGGCGCGTCGGCGATCTGCTGCGTCCACGCGCTCTCGGCGTCCGGCGTGACCTCGACCTCCTCCTGGCCGGTTGCGAGAGCGTGCTTGACGATCGTGGTGATCGTCGTGCCGGCCTCCACGAGATTGTGCGTGATGTTCGAGATCAGGCCGCCGCCGTGCACGAGGCCGACGATGAACAGGTTCGGGAAGCCGTGCACGTGGATGCCGTGCAGCGTGCTCATGCCGTCCTTCCAGTGCTCGGACAGCTTCTCGCCGCCGCGACCGACGGTCTCGAAGCCCGCACGGCGCACGAAGTCGGTCGCGAACTCGAAGCCCGACGCGAACACCAGGCAGTCGAGCTCGTAGTGCTTGCCGCCGACCCAGACGCCCTTCTCGTCGATGCGCTCGACGCCCTTCCCGTCCGTGTCGATCAGGTGCACGTTCGGGCGGTTGAAGGTCTGCAGGTACTCGTCGTGGAAGCACGGACGCTTGCACAGCTGGCGGTACCAGGGCTTCAGCAGCGTCGCGGTCTTCGGGTCCTTGACGATCGCGTCCACGCGGGCGCGGATCTCGGTCATCTTCTCGTCGTCGCTGTCCTCGAAGGCCTTCTGGATCGCCGCCATGTCGAGGATGCTGCCGCTCTGCCCGAGGTCCTTGACGATGCGGTCGCGGACGCGGATCGCGATGTCGGTCCAGCCGTCCTTGACGAGGTCCTCGTCGGCGAAGCCGCCGGTCTGGAGCGTCGCGAAGTTCAGCAGCCACTCCTTCTGCCAGCCGGGCTCAAGCGACGCGAACCACTTCTCGTCGATGGGGTGGTTGTTGCGCACGTCGATCGACGACGGCGTGCGCTGGAAGACGTAGAGCTCCTTCGCGTCGCGGCCGAGCGGCGGGATGCACTGAACGGCGGTCGCACCCGTGCCGATGATGCCGACCCGCTTGTCGGCGAGCTTCGTCATCGGCGCGCCGTCCGGCGTGCCGCCGGTCCAGGCGTAGTCCCAGCGGCTGGTGTGGAACGCGTGTCCGCCGAAGCTCTCGATGCCCGGGATGCCGGGCAGCTTCGGCTTGTGCAGCGGGCCGAGGCCCATCGCGACGAAGCGCGCGCGGATGCGGTCGCCGCGATCGGTGTGGATGATCCAGCGCGAGTCCGCATCGTCCCACTCGAGCTGCGTGATGTTGGTCGAGAAGAGCGCGTTCTTGCGCAGCTCGAAGACCTCGGCGATGCGCAGCGCGTGGCGCCAGATCTCCGGCGCGAACACGTACTTCATGGTCGGCCGCGTGCCGACCTCCTCCATCAGCGGCAGGTAGACCATCGCCGCCGTGTCGCACATCGCGCCGGGGTACCGGTTCCAGTACCAGACGCCGCCGAAGTCGCCGCCGCCCTCGATGATGTGGAAGTCCTCGATGCCGGCCTGCTTCATGCGCGCGCCGGTGCAGAGCCCCGCGAAGCCGCCGCCGATGAAGGCGACCGTGACCTCGTCCGTGACCGGCTTGCGATCGACGCGCGGCACGTACGGATCCTCGACGAAGTGCGCGTAGCGACCCTTGGGCTCGAGGTACTGGTCGTTGCCGTCCGCGCGCATGCGCTTGTCGCGCTCCGAGCGATAGCGGACGCGCAGCGCGTCGCGCTCCTCCTGGGACAGATGGACGTGGCCGTCGGCGGACGTGGTCGACATCGTTGGACCTCCTCGAGCCGCGGCCGCGTGCCGCGGCGGATCGGCTCAGGCGCGAGCAGTCCGCGTGCCAGAACCCGACCGCCCGGTCGGGCGCGCACGCAAGGGTCTGCTGAGCACGTTTTCCCACGCGCGCAAAGCAAAGCGTCCCGCGGTTCCGATTCCTGCTCGCCGCAACGTGTCAAGAACAGCCGGGGAGCGGCACTCGCCGCACGGCGCGATCAGCCCTGCGACGCCGCCGCCAGCTGATCCCGCAGCGCGCGGCGCAGCAGCTTGCCGCTCGCGTTGCGCGGCAGCGGCTCGTCGAACACGAACACGCGCGACGGGATCTTGAAGGCCGCCAGGTGCGCGCCGACGTGCTTCTTCAGCGCCTCGGGGTCCAGCGCATGTCCCGGCTTCGGGTACACCGCGACGGCCAGCTCCTCGCCGAGCCGCTCGTGCGGCAGGCCGAAGGCCGCGCACTCGTAGGTGTCGGGAAACGCGTAGACGACGTTCTCGACCTCGGAGCACGAGATGTTCTCGCCGGCGCGCAGCACGATGTCCTTGGCGCGGTCGACGAGGAAGAGGAAGCCCTCGTCGTCGAGGTAGCCGAGGTCGCCGGTGCGGAGCCAGCCGTCCTCGGCCAGCACCTCGGCGGTCTCCTTCGGCTTGTTCCAGTAGCCGCGGAAGAGATGCGGCCCGCGGAAGCAGACCTCGCCCACCTCGCCCGTGGCGGCGACCTTGCCGCTGACCTGGTCCACGACGCGGATCTCGCAGATCGGAACGACGCGCCCCGTGCTCGCGGGCTTGCGCACGTAGTCGTCGCCGGTGTTGCCGGGACCGAAGGCGTTGGTCTCGGTCATGCCGTAGCCGATGTTGGGACGTCCGCGCTTGAAGCTCGACTCGATGCGCTTGACGAGCGCGGTCGGCGCAGCGGCGCCTCCGCCCCCGACCGACTGCAGGCTCGACGTGTCGGTGCTCGCGAACTTCGGCGACTCGAGCAGATCGTGCGACTGCGTCGGCACCCCGACGAAGGTGGTCACGCGCTCGCGCTCGATCAGCTCCAGCGCGCGCTCGGGCGACCACTTGTACATCATCACGAGCTTGTTGCCGCCGAGGGTCGCGCCGAGCATCACCGGCACGAGCCCGGTCACGTGGAACAGCGGGACGATCAGGATGTAGCAGGTCGGATACGGGTGCGGCTCCTTCGGCGGCCGCGCGACGACGTTGGCGATCGCGCGGCACGCGAACGCGAACAGCGACTGCAGGATCGCGCGGTGCGTGGACACGACGCCCTTCGGGTGCGCGGTGGTGCCCGAGGTGTAGAGGATCATCGCGTCGGAGTCGGGATCGACCGGCTCGTCCGGCATCTCGGCACCTTCGAAGGGCTCGACGACGTCCTCGTAGCGCTCGACGCGCGCCGGCAGATCCACCGCCGCGTCGCAGCGCACCGCGACGACGACGACGTCCAGCGCACCGAGCAGCGGCGCCACGCGCTCGACCCGCTCCTGGTCCGCGAGCAGCACGCGCGATCCGGAGTCGCGAAGCCCGTAGTCCAGTTCCTCGGTCGTCCACCACGCGTTGACGCCGACCGCCACCGCACCGATCGCGGTGATCGCGAAGTAGGCGAAGATCCATTCGGGGTAGTTGCGCATCGCGATCGCGACGCGATCGCCGGGCATGATGCCGAACTGTCCCACGAGTGCGCTCGCCAGCGCGTCGATCCGCGCGACGCCTTCGGCAAACGAGTAGCGCTCGTCCTCGTACACGAGCCAGGTCGCGTCGCCCTTGGCACGCAATCCGTCGACGAACTCGCGCAGCGACGGCGGCGCGTTACGGAACAGCTTGACGGGCACGCCGCGGATCGTACCGTCGCCCATCTCGAACGCCGCGCCCGGCGCGGTGAGGGTCGTGAGGGCCTGCTCCCACGTGGCGGCGGGAGCGGTCGTGGCGGATCCCGGATCGGACTTCATCCCGCCGGTCTATGCAAAGCGTCCCGCGCTGTCCACGGCGTTGCCGCAGCACCGTGGGGGACGCACGGCGTCACGACGTCATGAACTCCGCGAACTGCGGCAGGTCGTCCTCGATCTCGAACCACGGCGCCTTCGACGCCGCGTAGATGTGCCGCTCGGGACGTGAGCCGGGGTCGTCGTCGAGGCTGCCCGCGGGGATCGAAACGTAGCCGAGCGGATTCACTCGCGGCGTCTTCGAGCCGCACGTCCGGCAGAAGCTCTGCGTGAAGCGCTCCGCCTCCGGCACCTTGTACGCGTCGATGCCGCTCTCTCCGCTCACCCAGCGGAAGCGGCGCGCGTCGAGGAACAGGTTCGACGCATGCGCTCCACCGCGCCCACGGCGGCAGCGCGAGCAGTGGCAGTTGTGCCACGCATCGACGGGCTTCTCGAACTCGAACGCGACCGCCCCGCACAGGCAGCTGCCGCCGACGCGTGCGTCGTGGCCGCCGCGCGGCTGCGACGGGAAGAGCTCGGGATCGGCGTAGCCCGGCGGATAGGCGTCGAAGCGCGGCAGGCCGTCGTCCGGCAGGTCGTACCAGGGCGCCTTCGAGGCGACGAAGATGTGCGCCACCGGACGTCCGCCCGGATCGCCTTCGACGTTGCCGAACGCGACCCACACCGTTCCGTCGACGGCCGTGCCCGGAACGATCGATCCGCATCCGGCGCAGAAGCGGCGCTCGCTGCGCGGCGACGACTGGTAGCCGCGGATCCGGTCCGCGCCGCGCGTGAAGCGGAAGTCGGCAGCGGGGAATCCTCCGGTCGTGGTGAACGGGGCACCCGACACCTTCCTGCAGATGCCGCAGTGACAGTGATGCACCAGCTCGCCCGGGCCGCTTCCCTCCCAGGCGACGTCTCCGCAAAGGCAGCTCCCGCGCATGCTCACCTCCCGCGCGCTTCCTATCGCGGCCGCGAAGCTCGCGACAGCCACCCCTCGCGACGGTCGTGGAGCGCGCGACGCCGCACTCCGCGCGCCGCGCCGTCAAGCAGCGCGGCCGACCAGCCCCGTGCGCACGAACGCCTCGAGCAGCAGGTCGCTGACCTCGCGCTCGACGAGGAAGGACACGTGCCCACCGCGGTACTGCACGAGCCGCGGACGTCCCCAGTGCTCCCACAGCGCGAGCGTCTGTCGCGGCGGCGTCAGCGTGTCCGCGAGACCGCCGAAGAGGTAGCAGCGCGTGCGATCGTTGCGCAGCTGCAGTGCCAGCGGCGACACGACGCGCAGCATGGTCGCGACGCGCTCCCACGGGAAGCCCAGCAGCTCGGTGCCGCGCAGCAAGGCCGGCGGGATGTGCGAGTGCAGCAGCTCGACGAAGTCGATCGCCGGGATGCCGATCACGACGCAGTCGAAGCCCTCCTCGATCGAGGCGAGCGCCGCCGCCGTGTAGGCGCCGAGCGACACGCCGTAGATGCCGACCGCCGGTGCGGCGTGCTCCTGCCGGAGCCAGGCCGTCAAGCGCCGGAGGTCCCACAGCATCTGCGCCTGCGCGTGCAGCGTGTCGACGAAGTCGCCGCAGAGATAGCCGTCGCCGCCGCGCGTGCCGGGAATCGTGCGTGGACCGTGGAACGGCTGCACGGGAATCGCGACGTTGAGCCCGAGATCGCGGTGCAGCCAGTGCGCGCGAAAGCCCGCGACGTCCACCTGCAGATGCCCCATGCGGTAGGCGGGGATGCAGACCAGCCACGGACGCGGCGGTCCGGGATGGCGGAACAGCCGCACGTGGCCGACGTGGTTCGCCTCGTACGACATCCAGCGCTCCGCGCCGGGCTCGCCGTCCCACGGCTCGTAGCCGCTGTCGAAGGTCAGGTGCTCGAACGGCAGGCCGCGCACCGTCTCGCGCGCCACGGTCTGCGGCACCAGCGCGGACGGCTTGCGGTGATAACCCTCGGGCTCGTCGATCCAGCCCTGCTCCGCGAACAGGTCGATCGCGCTCTCGACCTCGGACCGCACGCGATGTCCGTCGAGGAACGCGCCGATGTTCGCGCCGACCATCAGCTCGCTCGCGAAGAAGAGCTCGTCGAGCGCGACCTTGGCCTGAAGCAGCAGGTCCGACCACGTCGGGATCAGCCAGTCGGTCGTGCGCCGGTCCCAGTCGGCGATCCAGCGCATGCCGAACACGGCGGGCGTTGCGGCCGAACGCGCCGCGAGCTGGGCTCCGTCGACGAGATAGCGGTACATCGCTGCGCGACGCGCTATCACGACCGGTGCGCGCCGGACAACCACCGATTCGCGCCCGCGCGGCAGCGTCCCGGGCGTGCGCGACCCGCGCTGCGCGTCAGGCCGCGGCGCGGCGCGCGTAGAGCGCGTGCAGATAGCCGAGGAAGCAGGCCACCGCGTCCACCGCGTGCGCGCTGCGCCGCGAGTGGAAGGTGTCGAACGCGTGCTGCGCACCGGGCAGCTCCGCGTAGAGAACCGGGTTCGCCGACACGGCGCGCAGCGCCTCGACGAAGTGCCGCGCCTCCTCGACGTACGCGAGCGCGTCGTGCGTGCCGTGGATCACGAAGAACGGCGGCGCGCCGGCGTGCACCTTCGCGATCGGCGATGCGTCGTCCCAGCGCGCGCGGTCGGACTGCGGCGAGCACTTCATCACCACGCGCTCGAGGAACGGCACCATCGACGCGCTGCCGCGCGTGCCGTTTCGATCGAGGAAGTCGTAGACGCCGTAGAACGGCACGCAGGCCGCGACCGACGTGTCCACGCTCTCGAAGCCGGGCTGGAAGCGCGCATCGTTCGCGGTGAGCGCGACCAGCGCCGCGAGGTGTCCGCCGGCCGAGCCGCCGGTGACGACGACGAAGTCCGGATCCGCGCCGTGGCGCGCGCCCTCCGTGCGGATCCACGCGAGCGCGCGCTTGACGTCGATCAGGTGGTCGGGAAACGTCGCGCGCGGCGACAGGCGGTAGTTCGCCGCGACGCAGACCCAGCCTTCCGACGCGAGACGGTTCATGAGCGGCAGCGCCTGCTGGTCCTTGCGGCCGATGGTCCAGCCGCCGCCGTGGATCTGCAGCAGCGTCGGACGGAGACCGCTGCGCTCGCGGGGCCGGTAGACGTCGAGGTGGTGACGGTGCCCCGCCGGTCCGTACGGGATG
The DNA here is from genome assembly GCA_046327915.1 of Binatia bacterium. Taxonomy (GTDB): domain Bacteria; phylum Desulfobacterota; class Binatia; order UBA12015; family UBA12015; genus VGTK01. The sequence continues at coordinate 14,633 of JAXLXO010000003.1, forward strand.
TCGGCGATGCGCTCGACGCCCGCGCGCCGCATGCGGAACGGACGCGCGATGCGCCGGAACGGCACGTGCGCCGGCAGCTCGCGCAAGCGGCTCGCGGCGTCCGGGTCGTGCGCCAGCCCGTCGCGCAGCGCGCGCGTGAACACCTCCGCGCTGTGCGCCGAGCGTCCGTGCAACCGGACGAGACCGGCCCACGACGTCAGCGTCAAGAGCAGACCGAGCCAGCCCTGCCACGCGCCGAGCGCGCCGTACGCGACGAACGCGAGCGTCGCGACCGCCTGCCACGCGACGTGGTGCAGCGCGAGCTCGCCGGTCATCCACGCGGTGAAGAAGTACGGCACCTGCAGCACGGCGAGGCTGCGCGCGCGGAACAGCGCGCTCGCCGTGCAGGCGAGCCCGAGCGCGCTCACCGCGAGGAAGAGGCCGGGCGCGCTCACGGCTCCGCCCCGCGCGCGACCGGGCGCGGGATGGTGGCCGCGGCCTCGCACACCGCGTCGAGCTCGGCGCGGAGATCCTGCGCGAAGGTCTCGAGGCCGGGGACGATGTCCCAGTCGGCGACGAGTCCGGCGTGGTAGCCGCCGTCGTAGGTCGAGAACGCGATGCCGAAGCCCTGGTCGTCGAGCAGCGGCACCAGCGGGTACGCGGCGACCAGGCGCGCGTCGAGCAGGTGCACGGGGGTCCGCGGTCCGGGGATCTCTCCGACGATGAGGTTGCAGCCGTAGAGGCGCCGCCGCGCCGCGAGGCCCGCGCCGAGGCCGAAGCGTCCGCCGAGTGCCGCGACCTGCAGCAGGAAGTCGAGGTTGTGCAGGCGACCGTCGCGTCGCGCCTCGGCCATCACGCGCGACACGGCGCGGATCCGTCGGCGCACGTCGCCGAGCGCGACCGGCAGCGACACCACCGCGGCGTCGGTGCGATTCCCGGCCGCCGCCGCGCGCGCGTCCGCCGGCGACGAGATCACCGGCACGACGACGCGGATCTCGTCGCCCGTCACCCGCGTCCCCATGCGCGCGAGCAGACGCATCACCGCGCCGGACACCGCGGCGAGCCCGAGCTCCTGCACCGTGCAGCCGGCGCGCAGGGCGGCACGCTCGAGATCCGCGAGCGGCGCGCGCACCCAGCTCGTCAGGCGGTGCGGTCCGATCGGCCGGTTGAACGGCGTCGCGGGCGGCGGCGCGAGCGCCGCGCGCACGACCTCGCCGCCGATGTCCACCGCCTCGCGCCAGGCGCCGCCGCCGAGCCAGCGCGCCGACGACTGCACCGCCTGCACCGCGATCTTCGCGCGCTCGACGAGGCCGTCGCGCAGCAACGCCTCCGGTCCGGGAGCCGGGCGCGGGATCCAGTCCGGCGACTCCTCGGGCACGGCGTGCGGCACGGCGTCGAGCAGGCCCTTCATGAGGTTCACCGTCGAGCGGCCGTCCATCATGCAGTGATGGATCTTCGTCACCACCGCGAAGCGTCCCTCGGGCAGCCCCTCGATGACCCACAGCTCCCAGAGGGGCTTCGAGCGGTCGAGCGGCTGCGAGACGATCGACGACACCATGATGCGCAGCCGCGCCTCGTCGCCCGGCTCCGGCAGCGCCGCGTGCTGCACGTGGTAACGCAGCTTGAAGCTCTCGTCGTCGATCCACGCCGGACGGCCCTCGATCGGCGTCCACGCGAGCCGCTGCCGGAAGCGCGGGAAGCGGAACAGGCGCGCCGCGACGTGGCGGCGGATGGTGTCGATGTCGACGCCGCCGTCGCGGCGCGCGAGCGAGCCGCCGTCGAAGATCCAGACCCACGCGAGGTGCATGTGCGCGTTGGGACTCTCGAACAACAGGTACGAGGCGTCCTCTGCGGGAAGGCGCTCGGCGATGTAGTGTGGCATCGGATTCGGGCCCCTGATTCTGCGCTTCACGCCGTACGCGTGACGTGGCATCCTACAACGCCGGCAGCGGTCGTGAAGAGCGATTCGCGTGCCGGGGAGCTCGCGAAGCGATGGCCTGGTACGAACGACTCTCGGCGCAGGACGCGTCCTTCCTCGTCTACGAGGACCAGGACCCGGCGGCGCACATGCACGTCGGCGGACTCTCCGTCTACGAGGCGGGTCCGCTGTGCAGCCCGACCGGCGGGGTGGACGTCGAGCGCTTCCGCGCCTTCGTGGCGTCGCGCCTGCACATGATCCCGCGCTACCGGCAGCGCCTCGGCGCGATGCCGCTGTCGGGCGACCCGATCTGGGTGGACGACGACCACTTCAACGTCCGCTACCACATCCGCCACACGCGCCTGCCGCGTCCCGGCGACGAGCGCGAGCTGAAGCGGCTCGCCGGACGCATCCTGTCGCAGCGGCTCGACCGCCGCCGTCCGCTGTGGGAGCTGTGGCTCATCGAAGGGCTGCCCGAAGGGCGCTTCGCTCTGGTCACCAAGACGCACCACTGCATGATCGACGGCGTGTCCGGCGTCGACATCTCGACCGTGCTCATGCAGATGACGCCGGACGAGACGACGATCGCGGCACCCGTGCCGTGGGAGCCGCGCCCGGTGCCGCCCGCGACGTCGCTGGCGCTCGACGAGATCCGCGAGCGCGCGAAGCTGCCGCTCGATCTCGCTGCCGCGACGGTCCCGCTGCTGCGCGACTGGCGCACGACCGTCGCGACGCTGCGCGCGAACGTCGCAGGACTCGCGCACGTGAGCGGACTCGCGTGGCAGGGAGCCGCGCAGACGCCGCTCAATCGCCCGATCGGACCGCACCGCCGCTTCGACTGGATCGGCGTCGACCTCGCCGAGGCCAAGGCCGTCAAGAACGCGCTCGGCGGCACTCTGAACGACGTCGTCCTGAGCGTCGTCACCGGCGCGCTGCACGCCTTCCTCCGCCGGCGCCGCGTCAACGTCGACATCCTCGACTTCGTCGCGACCATTCCGGTCAACATCCGCCTGCCCGGCGACCACGAGGGTGGGACCAAGGTCGCGGCATGGTTCGCGCCGCTGCCGGTCGCGGAGCGCGATGCCGCGGCACGCTTCGCGCGGGTGCACGCGACGACCACCGAGCTCAAGCAGCAGTCTCACGCCGACCCGACGCGCTACCTCTTCAAGCTCGCCGACATCGGCGGCCCCGCGGCGCTGCGCGTGGTCGTGGCGCTCGAGCAGGGCATGAACCCGTCGAACCTGATCGTCACCAACGTGCCCGGGCCGCCCTTCCCGCTCTACGTGCTCGGCTCGCGCATGCTGTCGGCGAACCCGCTGGTCACGCTGCTCGCGAACCAGGCGCTCGGCATCGCGGTGTTCACCTACGACGGCACCATGCAGTTCGGCTTCAACGCCGACTGGGACATCGTGCCCGATCTGCACGAGCTGGTGCTCGACACCGAGCGCGCGTTCGCGGACCTGCGGCGCGCGGCGGGACTCGACGGCGCGAAGAGCGGCGTGTCCGCTGCGGAAGCGACGGCGGCGAGCGCGGCGTCCTGACACGCGGCCCCCGGCGGCTACGGCAGTACCGGGAATCCCTCGCGACGCGCCGCCTCGGCCAACCGGTCGTCGAGCGTCACCAACGCGAGCACGTGCGGCCGCTCGTCACATGCGACCAGTGCCGCCGCCAGCTGCAGTGCGTCCGCCGCACGCAGAGGATGCACGGCGAGAAGCCTGCGCGCGCGACGATCCACGTGCGCGGCATCCTCGACCGTCGTCCACACGCGCTCGAGAGCCGCCAGACCGCCTTCGGCGAAGAGCCGCGCCTGCTCGTCGATCTCCCCGGCACGCCTCCGTCGCCAAAGGGCCGATGCCACCTCCGTGCCCGCAAGACGCCAGGCCACGATGGCGGGATCCTCGCGCAACAACGATCGCGCGAGACTGCTGGCCGCCTCGTCCACCAGCAGCGGAACGAGAGCCGAGCTGTCCCAGAACCTCATCGCCCCTCGCGCCGCTCTTCGAGGATCGCTTCCACGACGCTTCGCGCCGCACGCGGCAGGCGACGCGTGAGGAAGCCCGCGGGCAGCTCACCGCTGCCCCGCCGAACGATTCCCTTGCGTTCGAGGTCGTCGAGGATGCCGTCGAGCTCGTCGCTGCCACCGGTCACGCCCTGTCCGATCGGCACCAGCTCGGCGACCGGTCGATCGCGGTCGAACACGCGCACCACGCCACCGCGCCGCACGTACGACAGGTAGCGGCTCAGATTGTTCTTCAGCTCGGAGACCTTGGCCTGCTTCACAAGGCCATGTTGGCCTGATCCAGATGGCTACGTCAATTCACAGGGACCGGGTTCGCGAGCGCGCTCACCCGCCCGGCAGCGCGATGACCTTGGTCTCGAGGTACTCCTCGAAGCCGAGCTCGCCGTTCTCGCGTCCGACGCCGCTCTGCTTGTAGCCGCCGAACGGCGTGTCGACGTGGAACCAGCCGCCGCCGTTGACGCTCATCGTCCCCGTGCGGATCGCACGCGCGACCTTCATCGCGCGCTCGGGGCTGCCGTGCACCGCGCCCGAGAGCCCGTAGATCGAGTCGTTGGCGATACGGACCGCGTCCGCGTCGTCCTCGTACGGGAGCGCCACGAGCACCGGCCCGAAGACCTCCTCCTGCGCGATCTGCGAGCGCGGATCGGCGCCGACGATCAAGGTCGGCTCGACGTAGAAGCCGCGCGTCAGGTGCTTCGGGATGCCGCCGCCGGTCACGCAGCGCGCACCGTCCTGCTTCGCGCGCTCGATGTAGCCGAGCACGCGCTCCTGCTGCCGCCGGCTGATCTGCGGGCCTTGCAGGTTGCCGGGGTTCGTCGGGTCGCCGTACGGCCAGCCCTCGAACGACGCCTTCGCGATCGCGACGCCCTCGTCGAAGCGCGAGCGCGGCAGCAGGAGGCGCGTCGTGATCGCGCAGCCCTGCCCGCCGTGGATGCAGACGAAGCAGGCGCCGCCGAGCACGGCTTCGAAGTTGGCGTCGTCGAGCACGACGTTCGCACTCTTGCCGCCCAGCTCGAGAAAGACCTTCTTGACGGTCGCCGACGCACGCTCCATCACGCGGCGTCCGGTCGCGGTCGAGCCGGTGAACGTCACGAGGTCGATGCGCGGATCGGACGACAGCATCTCGCCGAGCGCGTGGTCCGCCGACGCCACGACGTTCAGCACGCCGGGCGGAATGTCCGTGCGCTCGGCCGCGAGCATCGCCAGGTGCAGCGTGCTCCACGGTGTCTCCGGCGCGGGCTTCAGCACCACCGTGCAACCCGCCGCGAGCGCCGGTCCGAGCTTCGCGATCGCGAGATAGAGCGGCACGTTCCACGGCGTGATCGCGCCGACCACGCCCGCCGCCTCGCGGCGCAGGATGCGGCGCTGCGGCGCTCCGCGGAAGGAGGTCTCCTTCATCTCGCGCTCGTACGCGTAGCGCTCGGCGTGCTCTGCCCAGTACAGCAGCATGTCGATCGGGTCGTCGACGTGGATGAAGCCCGTGATCGAGACGGGCGCGCCGCCCTCCGCGACGACGATCGCGCGCAGCTGCTCGCGCTCCTCCCAGAGCGCGTCGCGCAGCTGGCGCAGGCAGTGCGCGCGGAACGCGTGGTCCTCGGACCACGATGTCGTGTCGAAGGCGCGGCGCGCGGCCCCGATCGCGCGATCCATGTCGTCGCGGGTGCCGTTCGCGGTCTCTCCGATGACCTCCTCGGTGGCGGGGTTCACGTTCGGGAACGTGCCCCCGTCGCTCGCCGGGACGATGCGTCCGTCGATGAGGTTGCGGGTGTTGGCCTCGAGCGCGGGCAGGCTCATGGGCGCATGATCTGGCCGCCGTCGACGTTGACGACCTGTCCGGTGATCCACGATGCCGCGTCCGACAGCAGGAAGAGCAGCGTCGGGACGTGATCGGCCGGCGTGCCGATGCGCGGCAGCGCGAGCTGCGCGACCATCGGCTGGATGAACGCGTCGGGCACGACGGAGTGCAGCGCGCCGGTGTCCGTCGGTCCGGGCGCGATCGCGTTCACGCGGATCTTGAACTGCCCGAGCTCCTTCGCGAGGCAGCCGGTGAGTCCGTTGATCGCGAGCTTCGCCAGTCCGTAGAAGCCCGCCGACATCCAGGCCGCGGTCGACGACTGATTGACGATCGCGCCGCCGCCGCGCGTCTTCATCTGCGGTACGCAGGCGCGCGCGCACAGCAGCGCGCCGTTCGCGTTCACGCTCATGAAGCGCTCGTAGTACGCCCAGTCGACCTCGCACAGCGGTGCCGGCTGCATGCCGCCGAAGATCGCGGCGTTGTTGACCAGGAAGTCGATGCCGCCGAGCTTCTTCACGGTGTCGCCGGCCATCGCCTGCGTGCTCTCCGGCGAGGCGACGTCCACCGCGAGGGCGATCGCCTCGCCGCCCGACTTCACGATCTCGCCCGCGACGCGCTCGGCCCGCTCGCGGTCGATCTCCGCGATGACGACGCGCGCGCCCTGCCCCGCGAGCCCCTTCGCGTACGCCTCGCCGATGCCGCCACCCGCTCCGGTGACGATCGCGACCTTCCCCCGAATTCCGGGCAGCTCCATCCGTCGTGACTCCTCTCTCGTTCGGCCGTGCTCAGGGCAGGCGGTGCGCCGGCAGCGGATGCCGGTACAGCGCAGCCGCGTTCTCGTGCATGATCTTGCGGATCCACTCGACCGGCAGGCCGGCGAGCATCTTCTCCATCACGCGCTGCGTGTCGGGCCACGTGCCGTCGCCGTGCGGGTAGTCCGACTCCGCGACCACGTGGTCGATGCCGATCTTGTCGAGCGTCGAGATCGTCGACGGGTCGTCGATCATGCAGAACCAGAAGTTCCGCCGCAGCACGTCCGACGGCGAGTTGTGCTTGTCGGGCCAGCCCGAGCCGTAGCCCGAGCGCGACATGATGTTGTCGAGGCGGTCGGCCAGCATCGCGACCCAGCCGATGCCGCTCTCCGCGATCGCGATCTTGAGGTCCGGATACTTCGCCGGCCAGTAGCTCCACAGCCACTCGATGCAGGTCTCGATCGCCATCGGTCCGAACTTGCTGGCGCCGATCTCCATCATCGGCGAGCCGGGCAGAAACGTCCCGAAGCCCGACGAGCCGACGTGCAGCGAGAGCACCGTCCCGGTCTCGGCGCACGCGCGGACGATCGGCTCCCAGTACGGCTGGAAGACGTTCGGCAGGTTCTGCTTGTGCGGCTGCTCCGGGATCGTCACCGCCTTGAAGCCGCGCTTCGCGTTGCGGCGGATCTCCTCCGCGCCCTTCTCGGGGTCCGACAGGAACGTGATGCCGAGCGGGATGATGCGCTCGGGGTACGCCAGGTGCCACTCCTCGTACACCCAGTCGTTCCACGCCCGGACGCAGGCGAGGCCGAGCTCCTGGTCCTTCGCCTCGGAGAACAGCGTGCCGCCGAAGCCCGTGACGCCCGACGGGTAGTTGAGCGACGCCCACACGCCGTTGATGTCCATGTCCTTGATGCGCGCGTGCGGATCCCAGCAGCCACGGCGCATCTCCTCGAAGCGCGCCGGCTCGACGCGCTGGTCCTCGCGCGCGCGTCCCGCGACGCACATGAAGCCGACCTGGAAGTACGGCGTCTCCTCGAAGACCCAGACCTGGTGGCCCTCTTCCGTCTCCTCGACGCGCGGGCCGGTGGCCTCGAACTTCGTCGGCAGCCGCCCCTCGAAGACGTGCGGCGGCTCCATGAGGTGGTCGTCCACCGAGATCATGGTGTACTTGACGGGCCGCGCCTCCGGGTCGGGAAGCAGCGGGTGGGTCGCCGGTCGCTTGATGCCGAGCTTGATGACGCGTGCCATTGCGGAATCTCCCTCTCCGGACCTTCTACCCTGCGTCGCGATCGCGGTTCCAGCGCCCGCGCGGCCCCACTCGCCCGGCGGCCACGCGATCCGTCACGAGCGTGGCGTCCCGGTCATCGTGGCTTGACTGGATCGCCAGGCTCCGCCTATGCACGACCGTATCCACAGGTCGCAAACGGGGGGTGGGCACGTCGGCATCAGGCGGGATCCGGCGCCCGAGGCTCGGGTGAGAGAATGCAGCAGAACCGGCCCAGGCTGATCCTCGTTCGATGTCTCCGCGCGATCGCGGGAACCCTGCTCGTCTGGGCAACCCTCGCGGCCCGAACCGAGGCCGCGAGCTCGTGCGTGAATCCAGGCGGCACCGGCGGATGCTTCGCGTCCGTGCAGGCTGCGATCGACGCCGCCGCCACGGGAGACCTGGTCACCGTCGCCGCCGGGACCTACGCCGAGCAGATCACCATCGGCCCCCCGAAGCGGCTCACTCTCGTGGGCGCCGGCGCGGGTGCGACCATCCTCCAGTCCGCGGGCGGTGTACCGGCGGTGCGGGTCGGTCCCTCCACCCGCACGACCCTTTCCGGAATCACGCTTCAGGACGGCGGCCTCGCGGTCGACGAAGCCGCGAGCGTGACGCTCACGGGCTGCGCCATCGATGCCGGCGGCGGCAACGCCGCGTCGGCCGCCGCGCGCTCACGCCTCTCGCTCGAGGACTGCACCATCAGCGGCGCCTCGGGGCCGGCCATCTACTCGGAAGGCTCGCAGCTCGACGTCGTCCGCAGCGACATCCACGACAACACCGGCACGGGCATCCAAACGAGGAAGCTCAGGATGACCGACAGCTCGGTGCGCGACAACGGTTTGTACGGCATCGAGATGCATGGCGGCCGCATCCGCGGCAGCACCGTGAGCGGGAACCTCGTGTACGGCGTGCAGGTCGGGAGCGTCGCGCCGTTCGGGGGCGGCACCCTGCGGGTCGAGCGCTCGACGATCCACGGGAACTCCTTCGGCGGCATCTCCGTCGCCGAGCGCTACGCGGCGATCGTCGACCAGAGCACGGTCGCGGACAACGGCGAGTTCGGCGTCGCCGCCTCGGCCGGGTTCTTCCGCGCCCCGGGGCGCCTCACGCTGCGCTCGTCGATCGTCTCGGGGCACGCCACGGTCGATTGCACCGGGCTCGCCCGCACCCGGGGCGCCAACGTCGTGGAGGATCCGAGCGGCTGCACGATCGCGGGCCCGGCGCCGATCGTGGGAGATCCGCTGCTCGGTCCCCTCGCCGACAACGGTGGGCCCACCAGGACCCGGGCGCCGGGTCCCGGCAGCCCGGCGCTCGGCGCGGTGCTCGACGCGTCCTGCCGCAACCCCGACCAGCGCGGCGTCGCGCGGTCGGTGCCGTGCGACGCAGGTGCGTTCGAGGTGCCCTGACGGCCGGTGAGCAGAACGGTCAAGGACCCTTCGCGACGAAGCGCTCGTCGTCGTTGCGCAACGGCGCCGCGAAGGTGGACTGCCAGCAGCGCCGCGACGATCCGTTCGCGGCGATCAGCTGCACCGTCACCGGCGGCACGAGGGCGGGATCGGGTGGTGCGAGCTGCGCGCCCTTGCCCTTGACCGACACCTGCGCGCGCCCGTCGGGACCGGACAGCAGCTTGACCTGCGTGATGCCGTCCCCGACGCCGACGCTCGCGCTGCGCCGCCACGAGAAGCCCGTCGTGCCGATCGCGGTCCAGCACGGCCGCGAGCCGCAGATGCCGCCGCCCTTGACGGCGGCGGCGCGCAGCGGCTGCGCGTTGCCCGACGCGTCGTACACGCACAGCTCGTAGCGCGTCTCTGCATTCGCCGGGTCGAGGAAGTCGGCGAGCACCGTCGTCGCCCCCTTGCCCCACAGCCACTTGAGCTGGTCGCGAGCGTCGCTGGTGCGGTTCTCGATCGCGACGTTCGACGCGAGCGGAGCCGACGACGCGAGGCAGCTCGCGGCAGGATCGGGCACGGCACCGCACACCGAGGGCGGAACGAGGTCGTAGCCGATCAGGTCGAGCGCGCGCAGGTCCGCCGACGTGACCGGCTCGCTCGTCGAGAAGGCCAGCGTCGGGTCCATGATGCCGACGAACGCGCCGGTGAGCGCGTCGTCCTTCCAGTGGCTCGCCTGCCGGCCGTCGCCGTTCGACACGCCGGTCGACAGCGCCGACTCCGACTCGACGTCGTCGAAGACCTCCTCGCGGCCGGGAATCGCGCTGCGCGCCGAGCGCGTGAAGCGGGCCGCGCTCGACGGGTTCCCGCCGCGCTGCGCGAAGCGGTAGAGGTCGAGCGTGCCCGGCGTGACGACGCCGCCGACCGCGCCGTCGATCGCGTCCACCGCCGACAGAAAGCCGAGCGCGTGCCCGATCTCGTGCACCGCGACCGTCTCGAGGTCCATCGTGCCGGGATCGATGCCGTCGCTCGCGTCGAGGTCGAAGGCGAAGGTCGAGTTGAAGGTGATGGTCGCGTCGCCGACGCCGAAGTCGTCGTCGAGTCCGGTGAAGCCGACGGCCTTCAGGCTCGCCTTCGTGCCCATGACGTTGCCCGACAGCGAGAAGCCCGCCGGCAGCGACGCCGAGAACTCCGCCGCGGTGGGCATCGCCGCGACCACGTCGTCGTCCGCGTCGGCGTCCGCAACGAGCGCGTCGCGGATCACGTCGTACGGTCCCTGCAGCAGCACAGAGCCCGACTGTCCGATGATTCCCGGATTGCCCAGGTCGGCGAAGTCGGCGTCGATCGTGACGACGATCGGGTCCGAGAACGCGGCCTCCCAGCGCGCGGCCGCGCGCTCGAACGCGGCCAGCGCCGCGGCGTTCGCGCCGAGCCCGGCGCCCGGAACGAGCACGATGTCGAGCCCCGAGGCGAGCGTCTTGCCGCGCTTCCGCGCGGCCTCGAGCATCTGCGCCGTCACGGCCAGCGGCGCCGGCGACGCGAGCGTCGCCGCGGTCGCGCAGGGCGCATCGGCGACGTCGGCGCGTGACGGCCGCGCCGTCAGGAGCGCGGCGGCGGCCACCGCGGCGAGCACGATCCCGGACGAGTTCCTGTGACGACGCAAGCGAGCCCTCTTCTCTCCGGAGTGCCCGCCGGGCTCAGCGCCGCTCGAAGTCCTCGAGCCGTGGGGCGCCCATCTCCTTCCGGAAGCGGTCGAAGGTGAACGGCCACGCGGTCGGCAATCCGCTCTCGTCGAGGTACCAGCTTCGGCAGCCGGTATTCCAGATGGTCTTTTTGGCGGCCTCGCGGCGCTCGGCGTCGAAGCGGGCCATCGCGTCCGCCGACGGCGCGACCTCGCGGCACGCGCCGCGGCGCAGCTCCTCGACCAGCCGCAGCACGTAGTCGCACTGCAGCTCCGCGACCTCGATCAGCGAGAAGTTGCCGACCGGACCGCTCGGACCGTTCAGCATGAAGAAGTTCGGGAAGTCCGGCACCGTCAAGGACATGTAGGCCGTCGCGCCGTGCGCCCAGAGGTCGTCGAGACGCACGCCGTCGCGTCCGGTGACGCGCATCGGCCGCACGAACCAGTCGACGTGGAAGCCGGTCGCGAAAACCAGCACGTCGAGCGCGTGCAGCGTGCCGTCGCTCGTCCGCACGCCTTCGGGCTCGATGCGGACCATGCGGTCGGTCACGAGACGCGCGTTCGGACGCTGGATCGCCTCGTAGAAGCCGTCCGACATGACCAGCCGCTTGCACGCCGCACGGTAGTCGGGGCGCAGCTTCTCGCGCAGCTCGGGATCGCGCACGTTGGTCTCGAGGTTCGAGACGCACATGTCGTGGATCATCTGCAGGATCGGCGAGTCGGTGTCGCCGATGATGTTCGCGAAGCCGTCGGTGAGCATCTGCGATGCCTCGCGGCGGACCTGCGCGATCGCGTCGGGGTCCGTGCGGAAGCGCTCGCGCTCGTCGTCGCCGTACGCCGGGTTCGGCGTCGGCGAGATCCACTGCGGCGTGCGCTGGAAGAGCACCAGCTCGCGCACGCGCTCCGTGATCGCCGCGACGATCTGCACCGCCGACGAGCCCGTGCCGACCACGCCGACGCGCCGCCCCTCGATCGGTACCGTGTGATCCCAGCGCGCGCTGTGGAACGCGGCTCCGGCGAACGTGTCGAGCCCTTCGACGTCGGGCAGCTTCGGGTGGTGCAGCACGCCGGTCGCGGCGATCACGACGTCGGCCGTGTCCTTCGTGCCGTCCTTCGTCTCGAGGTGCCAGCGTCCGCTCTCGAACGCGCAGCGCGCGATCTCCTGCCCGAAGCGCGTGCGCTGCATGACCCCGTAGCGCGCGGCAACGTCGGTGAAGTACGCCTGGATCTCCGCGCCCGGCGAGAAGCGCCGCGTCCACTCGGGGTTCGGCGCGAACGAGTAGCTGTAGAAGTGCGACGGCACGTCGCACGCGAGCCCGGGATAGGTGTTCTCGCGCCAGGTCCCGCCCGGACGATCCGCCTTCTCGTAGACGACGAGGTCGTCGTAGCCCGCCTCGCGCAGCCGGATCGCGGCGAGGATGCCGGCCATCCCGGCGCCGATCACGACGAAGCGCATTCCTCTTCCCTCCCCCGTGCCGTCACGCGAGGCGGACCGGCAGCGACTGCGGTGCGACCAGAATCGAGTTGAAGATGCCGAGCGGCGCGTACGTGAGCGGACCCGTGGCCTCGATCGTCTCCGTGCGGCGGAACAGCTCCTCGAAGAACGTGATCATCTCGCGCCGCGCCAGGTTCGCGCCGAGGCAGAAGTGCGGACCGCCGCCACCGAACGCGACGTGCTCGTTCGGGGTGCGCCTGGCGTCGAAGCGGAACGGGTCCGCGAACACGTCCTCGTCGCGGTTCGCCGACGGGTACCACATGGTGATGCGGTCGCCCTTCGCGATGCGCACGCCGCGGATCTCGGTGTCGCGCGTCGCGCGGCGCGCGAAGTACGACACCGGCGACGCCCAGCGGATCATCTCCTCGACCGCGACCGGGATCGCCTGCGGCTCGCGCCGCAGCATCGCCATCTGCTCCGGCTCGCCGAGGAGCGCGTGCAGGCCGAGCGTGATCGCGTTGCGCGTGGTCTCGCTGCCGGCGACCGTCAGCAGCAGGAAGAACAGATCGAGCTCGGTCTCGCCGAGCCGCGTCTTCGCGCCGTCGTCGCCGTCCATCTCCACCGTGGACAGGATCGTCCACACGTCATCCTGCGGATTCCTGCGCTTGTCCTCGCCGAGCTTGCGCGCGTACTCGAACATCTGCAGCTGGATCACCATCTGCTCGTCGCGCGTCAGCCCGCGCGACGGATCGCCCGCGGCGAGGAAGTCGTTGGTGATGCCGAACAGCCACTCGCGGTCGCCCTCGGGGATGCCGACGATGTCGGCGATCATGTGCATCGGCAGCTGGTAGGCCGCGTCGGGCACGAAGTCGCACGTGCCGCGCGCGAGCGCCGCGTCGATGATCCGCGCGGACCAGCGGCGCATCTGCTCCTCGAGGCGTCCCACCATGCGCGGCGTGAAGCCCGCGCTGATCAGCTTCCGCTGCCGCGTGTGGTCGCGGCCGTCCATGCTGACCAGCATCGCGCCGTGCATCTCGGGACGGTTCACCAGCGACGGCCCCTCGAACGCCGTGAACAGCTCGGGGTCGCGGTTCGCGGCCTGCACGTCGGCGTGGCGGGTCAGCACCCAGAAGCCGTCGTCGGCGCCCTCGTCGCGGAAGCCGGGCGGCGCCTGCTGCCACCACACCGGCGCCTCGGCGCGGAGCCGCGTGAAGATCTCGTGCGGGAAGCCGGCGCGGTAGAGCTCCGCGTCCGTCAGGTCGAGGCCGTCGATGCTCGTCGTCATGCCCTGCCCTCGCTCGTGCTTCTCTCAGAGCCCGCGCGGGCGCGTGCCGATCACGCCTTCCGCTTCGAGCGCGCCCAGCTCGTCGTTGCTCATGCCGAGGAGCCCGCCGAGCACGCGCGCGTTGTGCTCGCCGAGCGTCGGCGCGGGCGTGCGGACCCACCGCTCGACGCGTCCGTGGCGGAACGGCAGTCCGGGCACCGGCATCGCGCCGACGACGGGATGCTGCGGGGTCTCGAAGTAGCCGCGCGCGCGCAGCTGCGGATTGCTCTCGACGAGCCGGCACGGGCTCGCGACCGCCGACGCAAGCACGCCGTGCGCGCGCAGCTCCTCGACCAGCGCGTCCCGCGCTTGCGTCGCGGTCCACGCGCGCAGGTGCGCGTCGATCGTGTCGTGCGCGGCGCGGCGTCCGTCGAGCGTGTCGAGCGCCGCGTCGCGCGCCCACGCGGGATCTCCGAGCACGGCACGCAGCGCGCGCCACTGCGCGTCGCTCGCGACCGACAGCGCGAGCCAGCCCGCGACACCGGAGTCGCCGCTCTGTCCCTCGGCGCAGAGGTAGAGCCCCTGCGGCGCGGCGAGCGCCGAGCGGTTGCCGTCGCGCTCGAGCAGCACGCCGTGCGCGGTCCACTCGATCACCTGCTCCGCCGCGACGTTCAGCGCGCTCTCGACCATCGTGCTCTCGACGTGGTGGCCGCGTCCGTCACGCGCGCTCGCCCGCCACGCGACGAGGAACGCGAGCGCCGCGTGCAGCCCGGCGAGCGGATCGCACGGACCGCGCGGGATGCGCGGCTGGTCGTCGCGGTGTCCGGTCACCCAGGCGAGACCCGACATCTGCTCCATGGTCTGCGCGAAGCCGGTGTTGTCGCGCCACGGTCCGGTCAGCCCGAAGGCCGGCATGCGCACCATGAGCGCGCGCGGGTTGAGCTCGCGGATGCGCTCCCACGTGACGCCGAAGCCGTCGAGCACGCGCGGCGTGAAGTTCTCGAACACGGCGTCGCAGCGGCCGATCAGCCGCTCGAGCAGCTCGCGTCCGCGCGGCGTGGCGAGGTCGAGCGTCACGTCGAGCTTGTTGGTGTTGGTCTGCAGGAAGTGCGGTGCGGCCTCCCACCACGAGGCGTAGCTCGCGAACATGCCGCCGATCATGCGGACGCCGTCCGGCCGTCCGGTGGACTCGACGTGGATCACCTCGGCGCCGAGGCAGCCGAGCACGTGCGCCGCGGACGGGCCGGCCCACCACGCCGTCAGGTCGAGGATGCGCAGCCCCGTGAGCGGCAGCGCGCCGGCCGTCACCGGCGGATCGGTGTCGATGTCACCGCCACGCGCTGCGAACGAGGCGGTCCGCGTGTGCTCGCCGAGCGTCGGCACGCGCGACGGCGGTGGCGGATCGGTATCGTCGATGCGGTACGATCGTCGCGGCTGCAGGAAGCGTCCGCTCGCGTCGCGCACGAACACGCCGCGCGCCACGAGCTGCTCGTGCTCGAGCAGCGTCTTCCCGTTGCAGACAGGTGCGACCGGAATGCGCAGCGCGGACGCGCGCTCGATCACTTCGCTCGCGGTCTTGTCCATGAGCCACGCGCGCATGATCGCGTTCCACTCGTCGAAGCGCATGACGCGGCCCGCGAACTGGCCGAGCACCTCGTCCTCCTGCAGGTCGGGGCGCTCGATCAGCAGCAGGAAGTCGAGGAACTGCTGCTTCGCGTTGGTGCAGAAGCCGACGTAGCCATCGGCCACCGGCTCGATCGACGGCGTCTCCACCGTCGGCGCGAGGAACGCGTGCTGCGGCGCGTCCGCGCTGCCGTTGAGGAGCCGGTTCATGGTCTCGGAGAAGTTGGTGTAGATCGTGTTCGCGACCTCGAGCATCGCGACGTCGACGTGCTCGCCGCCGCCGCCCGCACGCGCGCGCAGCATCGCGGGCAGCGATCCGACCGCCGCGTAGACTCCCGCACCCCACTCCGCGACGCGCCCACCGGCCTGGAACGGCTCGCGCCCCATCACGCCGCGCATGCCGAGCGAGCCGCACTCCGCCTGCAGCGTGAACTCGCTGGCGCGGCGGTCGCACCACGGGCCGGTCGTGCCGTACGGCGTGATCGTCGCGACCACCAGCGACGGATGCCGCGCGCGCTGGGCCGCGACGTCGACGCGCGGTGCCGCGTCGGACTCCAGGCCGTGCGCCGCGATCAGCAGGTCCGCCTGCGCGACCAGCGCGTCGACGTGCGCGTCGCCGATCTCGCCCGCGACCGAGCGCTTGCCCGCGTTGAGATACGCGAACAGGGCGTCCGACGTGCGGCGCAGCGAGTCGCCGCCGGACTGCTCGATCTTGACGACGTCGGCGCCGCCGTCGACCAGCAGCTTGCCGCAGTACGGGCCCGCGATCTGATCCGCCAGCTCGACGACGCGGATCCCGGCGAGGCCCTCCGTCATGCGGCGCTCGCTTCCCGTGCGAAGCGCTTCGGCATCATCCGCATCCCGCGGCGTTCGCCTCGAAGTCGGCGACCAACTCGGCGATCGTGACGCTGCCGACGAGGTTCAGCTCCGGATCGAAGAACTCGTAGAGCACGCCGTCGCTGGAATGGTTGCCGAAGAACACCAGCCCGCCGGCGGCTCCGCCGCTCTCGAGGTGCGGCTCGGCCTCCGCGCGCGTCAATCCATGGTCGCCCGCGCGGCGGATGCGGTGACGGAGGCGCGTGCCGCCCGGACCGAGGTCCCACAGGTGCTGCTCGCCGTCGAGCACGAGGATGGTCGTGGTTCCGACGTGACGGTGGATCGGGCAGTGGCCGCCGTCGTTCGACCAGCGCACGATCATGTCGAGCGTGCCCGCCTCGATGTCGTGGCCGAGAATCGTGTAGTCGTGGCGGATCAGGTACGGCGCCGACGGATCGGTCACCTCGCGCCACCGGTAGCGGGCGGGATCGAACGGATGCTGCGCCATCGTCGCCTCCGCGTCAGCTCGCGCCCGGCGGATCGAGCGCGAGCCCTTCCATGCGGCCTTCCGTACGCCAGCGGTCGAGCAGCTCGACGAACTCGAGCGGACCGCCCATGAAGAACATGTTCTGCCGCGCCTGCGGCGAGAGCTGGCCCTCGTTGTTGTAGTAGCCCGGCGTGCACGACTCGGCGAAGGCGGTGTGGTCCTGCGCACGCGCCAGGATCGTCGCGACCCAGTCCGCTTCCGCCTCCGCGGTGACCTCGAAGCTGCGCGCGCCGCGCCGCTGCGCCTCGGCGACGCAGTACGCGAGGTGCTTCGCCTGCTCGTTGATCATGTACGGGAAGTTCACCGTGAGGCCCGACTGCGCGATGCTCATCATGAAGAGATTCGGGAAGCCGTGGATGTGGATGCCGTGCAGCGTGCGCACGCCGTCCTTCCACTTGTCCGTGAGCGTGGCCCCGTCGCGGCCGTGCACTTCGTAGCCGGCGCGCCGCGCGTAGTCCGTCCCGACCTCGAAGCCGGTCGCGAAGATGATGCAGTCGAGCTCGTACTCGCGTCCCGCGACCACCACGCCGCGCTCGGTGATGCGCTCGACGCCGCGGCCCTGGGTGTCGATCAGGTGCACGTTCGGACGGTTGAAGGTCTGCAGGTACTCGTCGTGGAAGCACGGACGCTTGCAGAACTGGCGGTACCAGGGCTTCAGCGCCTCCGCGGTCGCCGGGTCCTGCACGATGGACTCCACGCGCGCGCGGATGTCCTCCATGTTGAGGAAGTCCGCCATCTCGACCTTGCGCGCGAGGCCCTCGGGCGACAGGTCGGCGTCCTCCTCGGACTGCATCACGAACAGGACCTTGCGGATGATGTCGGTCCAGCCGTCGGCGACGAGGTCCTCCTCCGCGAAGCCGCCCGCCGTCAGCATCTGGAAGTTGTCCATCCGCTTCTGGTGCCAGCCGGACTCGAGGGACGCGGCCCACTCCGGATCCGTCGGGCGGTTCGCGCGCACGCCGATCGACGAGGGCGTGCGCTGGAAGACGAACAGCTCCTTCGCGCTCGCACCGAGGTGCGGCACGCACTGCACGGCGGTCGCTCCCGTGCCGATGATGCCGACGCGCTTGTCCGCAAGCTTGACGAGCCCGCCTTCGGCGTTGCCGCCGGTGTACGCGAATCCCAGCGGCTGGTGTGGAACGTGTGGCCGCGGAACGTCTCGATGCCGGGAATGCCGGGCAGCTTCGGACGCTGCAGGAAGCCGTTCGCGAGCGCCACGAAGCGGGCGGCAAAGGCGTCGTTGCGATTGGTACGCACGATCCAGCGCGCGCGCGACGCGTCCCAGTCGAGGCTCGTGACTTCCGTCTGCAGCAGCGCATCGCGGTAGAGGTCGAACTTCTCGGCGATGCTCCTGCAGTAGGCGAAGATCTCCGGCGCGCGGCTGTACTTCTCCTTCGGCACGTAGCCGAGCTCCTCGAGCATCGGCAGGTAGACGTACGACTCGATGTCGCACGCGGCTCCGGGGTAACGGTTCCAGTACCAGGTGCCGCCGACGTCGCCGCCCTTCTCGACGATGCGCACGCTCGTCACGCCGGCCTGCTTGAGACGTGCGCCGGCGAGCAGACCACCGAAGCCGCCGCCGATGAGCGCGACGTCCACCTCGTCCGTCAGCGGCGCGCGCGTGAAGCCGGGCTCGACGTACGGGTCATCGACGAAGTGCGCGAAGCGTCCCGAGACCTCGACGTACTGCGCGCTGCCATCGGCGCGCAGACGCTTGTCGCGCTCCGCCCGATAGCGTTCGCGCAGCGCGTCCGCGTCGATCGTGCCCTCGCGTGCGCTCACTCGAACACCACCACCTGGCGCGCCGCCTCGCCCTTGCGCATGCGGTCGAAGGCGCCGTTGAGCTCGTTGAGCTTGATGCGCGACGAGATCATCTCGTCGAGCTTGAGGCGTCCGTCGAGGTAGAAGTCGACGTAGCGCGGCATGTCGAAGCGGAAGCGGTTCGAGCCCATGTACGAGCCGGTGATCTTCTTCTCCTGCAGCGTCAGGTCCGCGGCGGAGATCGGAACCGTGAGGTGGATCGGCACGACGCCGACCAGCACCGTCGTGCCGCCGCGTCCCGTCATCGCGACCGACTGCTGCACCGTCGGCACGAGGCCGATGCACTCGAACACGAAGTCGGCGCCGCCGCCCGTGACCTCGTGCACCGCCGCGACCGGATCGCCCTGCGACGCATCGACGACGTGCGTCGCGCCGAGCGTCTTCGCGAGATCGAGCTTCCACGCCTGCGCGTCCACCGCGACGATCTTCCCGGCGCCGACGATGCGCGCGCCCTGCAGGGCCGCGAGCCCGACGCCGCCGCAGCCGACGATCACGACGCTGGCGCCGGCGGGAATGTGCACCGTGTTCAGCGCCGCGCCGAGACCGGTCGTGATGCCGCAGCCGATCAGGCACGCGCGGTCGAGCGGCATGTCGTCGCGGATCTTCACCAGCGAGCGCTCGGGAACGAGCATGTGCTCCGCGAACGACGACAGGTTCGCGAACTGGTGGATCTCGTGGCCGTGCGCGTCGCACAGGCGCGGCTTCGTGCCGCCGGGGCGTCCGAAGTACTGCGTCAGGCAGAGGTACGGACGGCCCTCGGTGCAGTAGCGGCAGACGCCGCACCAGTTGGTGATGCAGCCGATCACGTGGTCGCCGGGGTTGAAGTCGGTGACGCCGGGGCCGACCGCCTCGACGATGCCCGCGGGCTCGTGTCCGAGGATCGTCGGCGGCGGAACCGGAAGTCCGCCCTCGATCACCGTCAAGTCGCTGTGGCACACGCCCGACGCGACGGTCTTGACGAGAACCTCGCCCGGCCCGGGCTCGTCGTGGCGCACGTCCTCGAACGTCAGCGCCTCGTTGTTGGCGCGCATGACCGCTGCCTTCATTGCTTCCCTCCCTCAGGCGATCACGCCGCCCGCGCGCAGCGCGGCGACGTCGGTTGCTGCAAGACCCCAGTCCGCGAACGCGGCATCCGTGTCGGCGCCGGCCGCGTGCGCCGCGTGCGCGATCCCGCCTGGCGTGCGCGAGAAGCGCGGCGCCGGCGCGTTCTGCTCGACGCCGTCGACCGTCGTGAACGTGCCGCGCGCGACGTTGTGCGGATGGCGTCGCGCCTCCTCCATCGTCAGCACGGGCGCGAAGCAGATCTCGTGTCCGGCGAAGAACGCGAGCCACTCGTCGCGCGTGCGCGTGTGGAACAGCGCCGCGAGACGCTCGCGCAGCACCGGCCACTGCGCGCGGTCGTGCTGCGCCTCGAGCTTCAGGTCGTCGGCGCCGAGCCCCGTGACGCCGAGCCCGGTCACGAGACGGACGAAGGCCGCGTAGAACTGCGGCTCGAACGCGGCGAGGCTCACGTACGTGCCGTCCCTGCACTCGTAGACGCCGTAGAAGTGCGCGCCGCCGTCGAGCAGGTTGGTGCCGCGCGGTCCCCACATGCCGGGACCGAACTGGTCGAAGACGTGGAAGATCGACATCAGCAGAGCCGAGCCGTCGACCATCGCCGCGTCGACCACCTGGCCCTTGCCGCTGGTGCCGCGCTCGACCAGCGCCGCGAGCACGCCCATCACCAGCAGCATCGAGCCGCCGCCGAAGTCACCGATCAGGTTGAGCGGCGGCACCGGCGCGCCGCCCGCGGGACCGACGTGCGCGAGCACGCCGGCGAGCGAGATGTAGTTGATGTCGTGTCCGACGTCGTTCGCCAGCGGGCCGCTCTGCCCCCAGCCCGTCATGCGGCCGTAGACGAGGCGCGGGTTGCGCGCGCACAGGACGTCGGGTCCGACGCCGAGCCGCTCCGCGACACCGGGGCGGAAGCCCTCGACCACCACGTCGGCGCGCTCGGCGAGCCGCACGACCAGCTCCGCCGCCTGCGGGTGCTTGAGGTCGATCCCGGCGCTGCGCCGTCCGCGGTCGAGGATCGAATACGGCGTGTACGGTCCCTGCAGTCCGGTCCCGGCCTCGACGTGTGCCTTGCGATCGAGCCGCAGCACCTCGGCGCCGAGGTCCGCGAGCATCATGCCCGCGTGCTGCAGCGGTCCGATGTTCGGCAGCTCGAGCACCTTGACGCTCGCCAGTGGCCCCTTCCGTTCGCTCATCGCCTGCTCGCTTCGCCCGGCGTCAAGCAGCCGGCAGTCCGTGCTCGGCGATGCGGCGTCCGAGTCCGTCGAGCTGGTGCTTCGCCGAGCCGAGCTCGTGCTCGATCTGGATCGCCCAACGGAAGTGGCGGTGCAGCGGATAGTCCACGTCGATGCCGATGCCGCCGTGCAGATGCTGGCACGCGTACGACGCCGACTGCCCGCCTTCCGCGGCCCAGAACTTCGCGACCGCGACATGGTGCGACGCCGGCAGCTCGCTCGCGAGGTGCCACGCTGCCTCCCACGCGGTGAGGCGGATCGCGGTGAGGTCGACGTACGCGTCGGCCGCGCGCTGGTGGAACGCCTGGAAGCTGCCGATCGGCCGGTCGAACTGCACGCGGTCGCGGCCGTACTGCGCGGTCATCTCGAGCGCGCGCTCGACCACGCCGAGCTGCATCATGCAGCGCAGGATGATTGCACGCTCCACCAGCCAGCGCAGCGCGTCGCCGCCGCCCGTGGTCTCATGCCCGTGCGCGAGACGCGCGGTGTCGTCGACACGCACGCCGTCGAGGGTCATCTCGGCGTGCGGCTGCCCGTCCGACGTCTCCTGCGCGGCGAGTGTGACGCCGCTCGCAGCCGGCTCGACGAGAAAGAGCCCGATCGAGCCCCCGTCGCAGCGCGCCGGCACGATCACGTGCGACGCGAGCTGCGCCGCCGGGACCATGGCCTTGACGCCGTGCAGACGGTGCGCTCCGCCCTCGCGCGTCGCGCGCACGCGCGGCGCCAGCGGGTCGCTCGACTCGTACTCCGCGAGCGCCGCCGTCACGATGCGCTCGCCGCGGGCGATGCCGGGCAGCAGCGCGCTCTTCTGCGCCTCGCTGCCGAAGCGCGCGAGCGGCAGGGCACCGAGCGCGAGCGCCGGATAGGCCGGCACCTTCGCGACGGCGCGCCCGATCTCCTGCAGCAGCAGCCCGAGCGCGAGCAGCCCGAGCCCCGAGCCGCCGTGCTCCTCGGGAATCGCGACGCCGAGCAGGCTCGCGTCGGCGAGCGCGCGCCACAGCGTCTCGTCGTGCGTGGCGCCCGACGACTCGAGCTGCTTCTGCCGCTCGTTGGTCGCGTGATCCGTCAGGATGCCGCGTGCGAGCTGCGCCGCGGCGACGTCGTCCTCCTGGAACTGGAAGTCCACGGGGTCACTCCTTGTAGTGCGGCAGCCCGAGGCCGGCCATGGCGATGATGTCGCGCTGCACCTCGTTGGTGCCGGCGCCGAAGGTGAGGATGAGCGCGTTGCGGTACGACGACTCGGCCTGCCCGCGCAGCACCGCGCCGGGCGTGCCCTTCGCGAGGATGCCGCGCACGCCGAGCACCTCCATGAGCAGCCGGCTGCACTCGATGGTGGCCTCGCTGCCGAAGACCTTGACCGCCGACGACTCCGCCATGTTCGGCTGCGCCTTCTGCATCGCCCACGCCTGCTGCCAGTTCATGAGCCGCAGCACCGCGACCTTCGCGTAGACGCGCGCGAGGTTCTGCTGCACCCACGCGATCTGCGCGACCGGGTGTCCGTCGACCTCGGTCGCGCGCGCCCACGCCGTGACGTCCTCGAGCAGGCGCTGCAGGCGTCCGACGGTGAGCAGCGAGATGCGCTCGTGGTTCAGCTGGCCGGTGATGATCTTCCAGCCGCCGTTCTCCGCGCCGACGAGATTCGCCGCGGGCACGCGCACGTCGTCGTAGAAGGTCGCGTTGGTGTGCACGCCGCCGACGGTGCGGATCTCCTGCCGCGCGAAGCCCTTCGCCGTCGCCGGCACGAGGAACATCGACAGGCCTTTGTGCTTCTTGGCGTTCTCGTCGGTGCGCGCGGCGAGCCAGATGTAGTCCGCGTACTGCGCGAGGCTGGTCCACATCTTCTGGCCGTTGATCACCCACTCGTCGCCGTCGCGCCGTGCGCTGGTCTTGAGCGACGCGAGGTCCGTGCCCGCGCCCGGCTCCGAGTAGCCGATCGAGATGAACAGCTCGCCGGCGAGGATCTTCGCGCAGATGTCGCGCCGCTGCTCCTCGCTGCCGTGCTGGAACAGCACCGGCCCGACGGTGTTCAGCGTGAGGAACGGCAGCGGGAAGCCCGTGGCCTGGATCTCGTCGGCGAAGATGAACTGCTCGACGGGCGTGCGCTCCTGCCCGCCGTACTCCTTCGGCCAGCTGAGGCCGAGCAGACCGTCGCGGCCCATCTGCTTCATCGCCTTGCGGAACTCGGGACCGCCGCCCTCCTGGAACTCGGGCTGCGCGAGCTCGCGCCGCAGCTCGTCGGTCATCATCTTCGCGAAGTAGTCGCGCAGGTAGTCGCGAAATGCGCGCTGCTCCTCGTCGAGGCGGATCTCCATGCGTCGTCGTCCTTCCGTTTCAGCTTGCGGCGCCCTGCCGGCCTGCCGCGGGCGTGCGCCGCTTTCGCACGGTTCTGGCCGCGTTCCCCGCGCCTGCGCGCCGCGGCCGTGCGCCGCGCGCCCGCGCCTTCGCCGCCGCCGCTTCGAGCTCGATCGCGAGCGTCCGCGCCAGCAGCGCGACCTCGACCTTCGGCTCGCGCGAGCCGCCGCCCGAGATCGCGCGCTGCAGTGCGAGTCCCATCAGCACGGCCAGCGTGTAGCTCTCGAGCTCGACGCGGCGGGCGCGCGGCAGCGGCGCGTCGGGAAACGCGCGCCGCCACAGTCGGTCGACGCCGTCGAGCATGCGCAGCTGCTGCTCGCCCGGGGTCGCGCGGCGCTCGTCGGTGCCGCGGAACGCCTGCAGCAGGATCTCGAACATCGAGCGGAAGTGCGCGCCGCCGAAGTGCGCCCACGCCCGCGCGACGAACTGCCGCGCGCGGACGTCGAGCGGCGTGGTCGCCGGGTCGGGCATGTCGTCGAAGTGCGACGCGAAGCGGGCGAAGGTGTCGTCGAGCACCGCGGCGAGGATGCCGTCCTTGCCGCCGTAGTGGTGCTGCACGGCACCCCACGTCACGCCGGCGCGCGCCGCGATGCGCGACGCCGTGGTGTGCCGGAAGCCGACCTCGGCGATGCTCGTGACCACCGCCTCGAGGATCCGGCGCCGCGTCGTCGCGCGGCGCTCGGCCTGCGTCCGCCGCCGCGGCAGTGCGCGGATCGAGCTGGTCGCGGGCCGCATCGGCGGTTGCCTATCGCGGATACATTTCGCATACAAGGTAAAATGCAGGATGACGCGGCGCGCTTCGGATTCGTCGGACTGGGGCACATCGGCGCGCCGATGGCAGAGCGTCTCGCGGCGAGCGGCACGCCGACCGTCGTCTTCGACGTGCGCCGCGACGCGTGCGAGCGCCTCGCCGCAGCGGGCGCGCAGGTCGCAGCGAGCTGCGCCGACCTCGCTGCGCGCGCGAAGCTCATCGGCATCTGCGTGCGCGACGACGCCGACGTGCGCGACGTGGTGCTCGGTGACGGTGGCCTCCTCGCCGGTGCCGCACCCGGCACGCTGCTCGCCGTGCACAGCACCATCCTGCCGCGCACCGCGATCGAGGTCGCGGACGCGTGCCGCGCGCGCGGCGTGGACCTGATCGACGCCGCGGTCACCGGCGGACGCGCCGCCGCCGCGAACGGCACGCTGTGCTGCATGATCGGCGGCGACGCGTCCCTCGTCGAGCGCTACCGCCCAGCGGCGAGGCTGCTCGGCTCGACCATCGTCCACACCGGCGCGCTCGGAACCGGTGCCGCGACCAAGCTGTGCAACAACCTCGTGCTCTACCTGGGCTACCTCGCAGCGGCCGAGGCGACGTCGCTCGCCGACGCGGCCGGCGTGTCGCGCGACGTCCTGTTCGCGGTGACCGGCACGCGCGGCAGCTTCACGCCGCCGATGAAGGAGCTCCTGCCGGCGCGCGAGCGCGCGCTCGCCGGCGATCCCGGCATGCACGATCTGCTGGCGTCGTTCGCCGATCTGGCGCAGAAGGACCTCGCACAGGCGATCGCGTACGGACGCGAGCTCGGCATCGCGCTGCCCGGAGCGGAGCGCTGCCGCGATCTGATGTGGGACGTCTACGGCATCGGCCGCAAGCCCGGTGACGACGGAGGGAGCGATGGCTGACGACAAGCGGGAGCGCGGCGCGCGCAACATGGAAGACGTCTGCGGCATGCCGGCACCGCCCGCGGGCTTCGGACGCTTCGTCGACCTCACCGTCGAGCACCTGTTCGGCGAGGTCTGGGGCAACGACGCGCTGAGCGTTCGCGACCGCCGCCTCGTCGTGCTCGGCATTCTCGCCGCACTCGGCGACGATTCCAACATGACCGCGCACATGAGCCAGGCGCTGAAGCGCGGCGACGTGACGACCGAGCAGCTCGACGAGATCGTCGTGACCGTCGCGCACTACGCCGGCTGGCCGCGCTCGACGCACGCGCACGCGGCCGCGGGGACCGCGAAGGCCGCGCACGCGGAGGCGACGAAGAAGGGCTGAAGGCGGCGCGCGATTCGGCCGATCCATCCGAGATGCCCGATCCGCGCACCCGCGCAGCACTGCTCTGCAGCTCGACCCTGCTCTGCGGCTACGTCGCGACCGTCCTGCTGCTCGACCACGACGTCGGGCGCTGGCACGTGACGCTCGCCGGCGTCGCAGTACTGTCGGTCACGTGCGGCGCGCTGGTCGCAGCACTGCTGGCGCGTGTCGCGCGGCGCGCGGACCCGTCGCGGCACCTCGGGATGAGGCTCGCCGCGGCGCAGACGGCACTCCTCGTCACGCTGCTCGGCGTCGACCTCTCGTTCGCGGCGCTGCGCAACGCGCACGCCGACGCACCGTCGCTCGACGACGCGCGCTACTCCGACGCGACGACGTGGATCGGCGAGGTCTACCCGCCGCTCTACTGGCACGCGGAGGGCTTCCGCCTCGCGAAGCCCAACTACCGCTTCAGCGCCACGCACTACGGCGACGGCTACGTGCCCGCCCTGCTCGCCTCGCCGACGCTGCGCGACCAGGTGCTCGCGCTCAAGACGATCACGATGTCGATCGACGGGCACGGCTTCCGCGCGACGACCGCCCCGCGCGACGCGCGCGTGTTCGCGCTCGGCGACTCGTTCACCTTCGGCTGGGGCGTCGGCGACGACGAGACCTGGCCGGCGCTGCTCGCGCAGCGTCTCGGCGAGCCGGTCTACAACCTCGGCGTGCACGACTCGTCGCCGCTCGAGGAGGTCGTGCGCCTGAAGCACCTGCTGCGCACGCAGCCCGAGGAGTTTCGTCCGCGCCAGGTCGTGTGGCTGCTGTTCGAGGGCAACGATCTCGAGGACTGCCGTCCGATCGTGCCCGCGCGCGACGTCGCGACGGGAGCGCGCCCCGCCCTCTTCGCCGACACCGTGGTCGGCCTCGTGCTGCAGATCCCCGGCGTCGTGCAGCACGAGTCCGTGATCGACCGTGTGCGGCGCGGCGAGCTGATGCTCGGCACGCCGCCGAAGGGCCGCGACCCGCACCTCGTCGACGGCGTGCGCTCGCCGCATCCCGTGCACCACTCGGAGCGGCTCGGCTGGATGCTGTGGCTGCGCGAGCAGGTGGAGCGCGCACGCGCGTCCGGGGGCTACGTCGCGCGTCACCCGCACCGCGGTTGCGTCGCGACGGCGTTCGACGAGATGGGCGCGCTCGCGCGGGAGTACGGCTTCGGCGTCACGGTCGTCGTCGCGCCGACGGCGGTTCGCGTGTACGCGCCGCACGTCGACGACCTCGAGGCACCGCTCGCGGATCCGCACCTGATCCGCGCGTTGCTCGCGCACGCGCAGGACGCCGGCTTCCCGGCGGTGAATCTGCTCGACGCGTTCGCGCCGCACGCGGCCGGCGACGCGCGCGAGTTGCTCTACTTCCGCGACGACGACCACTGGAGCCCGCGCGGACACGCGGTGGTCGCGGGGATTCTCGCGGAGCGGCTCGCCGGTACGAACTGACGGCGACGTTTCACCCGGCCAGCCGAGACCGATTCCCGCATCGAGATCTCGCGAGCCGGTCGCCCGGAGTCAATCGTCGAGCGTGAACGCGGGATGATCAGGCCGCCCGGCCGGGCTCGCGTGTGATCCAGCGCCGCGCGCACGACGAACGGTAGGAGTAGTCGCCGCGCTCGTGCGAGTGCCTGCCGGCGCAGGCCCGGCCGAGCGCCCTATCGGTCTCTTCGTCCGAAACCGTCGCCCATTTCGAATTGGCCTTGCCGTGCGCGGATCACCTCTTCTAGTCATGACGACTTGTCTGCTCGGTACGGCAACCAGGCGGCCCTGTGGCGATCTGTCGGGCTGGCCGGAGTGCTGGCCCTCGCGGCGTGCGCGCGCGCAGAGCCCGCACCGGCTCCGATCCGGCTCGCCGACTCGCGCCATGCGAAGGAGGGCGCGGCGCAGGTGCCGACCGCGCTGGTCGGCGGAGTGCGGCGGCCGGTTCTTTCAGCGTGGCGGCGGTCGCTGCTGAAGCGCGTGCTCGTCCCGGCGGACTCGTTACGCGCGCTGGAGCTCGACGTGCCGCTCGCCGAGCGCATGCGCACCGGTCGGCTCCGGCTCGACGCGCAGGTCACGTTCCTCGAGGTCCAGATACCCGCGAGCGTACACACCCTCATCGAGGAAGCGGGCGTGCCGCCAAGGCCGAGCACACCCCCGCGTCGCGCCCACGGTGATCGAACGGCCCGGGGCGAGCGTCACGGTGACCGTCTCCGTGCCGCCGCGCAGCGGCCAGGGCGACGCTTTCGTGGAGGTGTTCGCCCGTCCGCTCGAGGAGGAGTGGACCACCGAGCCGGTCGTGATTCCGCCGCACGCCGTCCTGCGCTTCGGCGTCGGGATCGACCCAGTCGACCCGCTCGTCGACCTCGGCACGACGGAGGCGAAGATTGCGGTGCTCGACGGCGACCGTACGCCGGTCGTGTTCGCGCAGTCGTTCTCCGATCCCGGCTTCGATCGCAACCGCTGGCACGACGAGGAGGTCGACCTCGCGCCGTACGCGGGACGCACGGTGCGTCTGCGCTTCACGAACCACTCGAGCGCGAGCGCCCGGCCACCCGTCGTCCTGTGGAGCGATCCGACGATCGTCGCGACGACGCGGCGCGACCCGCCGCGCGTGAACCTCGTGCTGATCTCGCTCGACACGCTGCGCGCCGATCACCTCGGCTCCTACGGTTACCCGAGACCGACGTCACCGACTCTCGACGCGAGGGTCGCCGCGCAGGGCACGCTCTTCGAGCGCGTCTCGACGTCGTTCCCGCACACCGTGGGGTCGCACATGACCCTGTTCACGGGCCTCGACCCGTGCGCCCACGGCCTCGACCAGACCGCATGGAAGGACACGCGGCGCGTCCGCGACCACGTCACGACCATGGCTGAGGCGCTGCGCGGTGCGGGCTACGAGACCGCTGCGTTCACGGAGAACGCCTGGGTCACCGCCACGATCGGCTTCGACCGCGGCTTCTCGACCTTCGTCGAGGACTCCGGAATCGGCCTCAACAACGGAAACGTCGAGGCGACGTTCCGGCGCGGGACCGAGTGGCTCGCGAAGCGCGGCCGCGAGCCGTTCTTTCTCTTCCTGCACACCTATCAGGTGCACGAGCCGTACGAGCCGCCGCCCGGCTACGCCGAGCAGGTGGCATCGGGGCACGGCACGGACCGCGTCGCGCTGGAGAACGCGCTCTACGACGGCGAGATCCGCTACACGGACGACGTCCTGGCGCGACTGCTCGCAGCGCTCGAGCAGAGCGGCCTGGACCGGAAGACTCTGGTCGTCGTTACCGCCGACCATGGCCAGCACTTCGGCGAGCACGGAATCTTCGGCCACAGCACGACCCTCTTCGAGCCCGTCCTGCACGTGCCGCTGATCCTGCGTGGCCCAGGCGTCCCGGCCGGGCTCCGGATACCCGATCCGGCCGGATTGATCGACGTCCTGCCTACGGTGCTCGAATTGCTCGGCGTGCCGGCACCGAGCGACATCCAGGGGCGGAGCCTGGTACCGACCATGCAGGGTGCGACGCTGCCGCCGCGGGACACCTACGCCGAGTTGCCCGAACGCGGGCTTCTGGCGGTGCGCCGCGGACCGCTGAAGCTCATCCTCGATCAGAGGTCCGGTGCCAGGGCCGCCTTCGATCTCGCCGCCGATCCCGGTGAGGAGAACGACGCCGCGGGCCGGCTGCCGGCGACGCCGTGGCAGGAGATCGCCGACGCGCACCGCGCTCACTGCCGCAAGGACGCACCCAGACCGTCGGCCGATCAGCCCGCGCCGGACCCGGTGCTCGACGGGCAGGTGCGGCGGAAGCTGGAGGTGCTGGGCTACGCGGAGTGACGCGTGGCCACGGCCCTGCGCGGCGGCGGCCGCAGCACACGACGGCACCGCTGCTCGATGTGCGGCGCACGCCGAGTCCCGCGCCGGATCAGGCCGTTCCAAGGATCAGCCCGCTCGTCGGACACCCCGTACCTGCCGTCACCAGCGCGTGCTCGACGTTCGGCACCTGATTGACCGACGTGCCGCGAATCTGCCGCACGCACTCGGTGAGCCCGTTCATGCCGTGGATGTAGGCCTCGCCGAGCAACCCGCCGCTGGTGTTGATCGGCAGCTCGCCGCCGAGCGACAGGCGCTCGATGGTCGCGTAGTCCTTCGCCTCGCCGCGCTTGCAGAAGCCGAGCTCCTCCAGCTGCACGAGGACGAACGGCGTGAAGTGGTCGTAGAGAAACGCGGTCTGGATGTCCGACGGCTTCAGCCCGGAATCCTTCCAGAGCTTCTCGCCGACGACCGCCATCTCGGGCAGCGCCGCGACGTCGTCGCGGTAGTAGCTGGTGCACATCTCGCCGTCGTCGTACGCGCCCTGTGCCGCGGCGCGGATCACCGCCGGCTTCTGCTTCAGATCGCGCGCGCGCTCGGGCGTGGTCACGACCACCGCGACGCCGCCGTCGCTCTCCTGGCAGCAGTCGAGCAGACGCAGCACCGGCTCGACGATCCAGCGCGAGCTCTGGTGCTCCTCCATCGTGATCGGACGCTGATAGAACCACGCGCCCGGGTTGGTGGCGGCGTGCTTGCGGTCGACCACCGCGATGCGGCCGAAGTGCTCGTTGGTCGCACCGTACTCGTGCATGTAGCGCCGCGCCTGCATCGCGACCCAGCTCGCCGGCGTCAGGAGTCCGTACGGTCCGTACATGTCGAGGAACGGCGGCAGCATCGAGGCGCCCTGCATCGCCGCGCCGCCGAAGCGCATGCCCGAACGCTCGTTGAAGGCGCGCCAGCAGACGACGACGTCCGCGGCACCGGTCGCGACCGCCATCGCCGCGTGCATCACGACCGCGCACGAGCCGCCGCCGCCGTACGTCGTGCGCGAGAAGTAGCGCAGCGCGGGGATGCCCAGATTGCGCGCGACCTCGCACTCCTCGCTCGAGTCCATGGTGAAGGTGACCATCCCGTCGACGTCGCGCGGCGACAGCCCCGCATCGTCGAGCGCGGCCTTGACCGACTCGCACGCGAGCTGCAGCTCGCTGCGTCCCGACGCCTTCGAGAACTCGGTCTGCCCGATGCCGGCGATCGCCGCCTTGCCCGCGAGCGAGCGGCTCACTTGCCGGCTCCGAGCGGCAGCCCGATCACCGCGGTGCCCGACACGTGGTCGCCCTGGTCGTTCGCGGCGCGGAACGCGATCTCGACCAGCCCCTCGCCGTCCGCCTCGGACAGCGACGTGACGTTGCCCGTGTACTCGAGCTTCGAGCCCGCGTACGCCGGCACGCCGAGCCGGATCGCGAGCTTCTTGACGGCCGCTTCCGGTCCCGCCCAGTCGGTGAGGAAGCGCGTGCAGAAGCCGGTGTCGGACAGGATGTTGAGAAAGATGTTCGGCGAGCCCTGCGACGCCGCGTAGTCGCGGTCGTGGTGCACGGGCATGAAGTCGCGCGTCGCGATCGCGCCGGCGACCACGAAGGTCGCCGTCAGGTCGAGGCTCATCGGCGTCACCGCGTCGCCGGCCTTGATCGAACGGAAGTCCAGAGTGGTGGTTCTCATGCATTCCTCCGCGGGCGGAACTGGGGCAGCGACACGTTGTCGAAGTGCTCGACGTACGCCTCGACCGGCATGCCGATCGTGACGTCCGCCGCGTCGACGCCGTTCAGGTTGGACACGAGGCGGACGCCCTCCTCGAGCTGCACGAGCGCGACGACGTAGGTCTCGTCGAACCACGGCCAGCGCGGGTGGCGCGGCAGGACGAAGCTCCAGACCTCGCCCTTGCCGGACGCCTCGATGGTGTCCCACGTCAGCGCGTTGCAGCGCGGGCACATCGGGCGCGGCGGGTGGCGCAGCGTCGCACACCCGGTGCAGCGCTGGATCAGCAGCTTGCCGTCCTTCAGCGCGTCCCAGAAGAACTTCGTGTCGGGAGTGGTCGTCGGTGCGAGACGCTCGCTCATTTCAGCAGTGCCTCCAGGTCGGGCTTGAACTTGAGCATGCGGAACATCTGCCGTCCGACCACCTCGTCGCCCACGCGGTAGGTCGTGACCCAGGTGATGAAGTGCCCGGGGCCGAGGCGCGTGTTCTTCCGCTCCGACACCGACTCGAAGATGGTCTCCGCGGTGATCGTCTCGCCGACGCGCAGGTAGCGCACGACCTCGAACTCCGAGTTGGTCGCGAGCGTCGCGACGAAGCCGGCCTCGTCCAGCGGCGACAGGACGTTGATGCTGCCTTCCGTCGGCGAGCCGCCGCGCTCGCCGATGCCGGTGAGCTTCGGGGTCGGCATGCTCCACGTCTGCAGCATGAGCGGCGGCGCCACGATGCCGCCGAAGCGCGTCTTCGCCGCGAACTCCGGATCGACGTAGACCGGATTCGCGTCCTCGAAGGCCGCTGCCCAGTGGCGGATCATCGGCTGGTTCACGGGGTCGGGCGCGACGCCGATCGGGCCGATCGGCTTGCCCACCTGTGCACGCATCGCGGCGTACGCCTTCTCCTCCGCTGCGGTCGGTTCGGACATCGTCTTCATCCTCCGGTGGTGAGTCGTGGTCTCGGCCGGCGCCGCGACGTGCCGCGCGCGGGCGACAGCCCGTGCGCGATGATCTCCGCGACCGTCGCGGCGAAGCGCCGCAGGTCGTCGTCGGTGACGCCCGGCGAGCCGTCGAGCTTCGCGGCGAGGCCGCCGAGCGCGAACGGCGCCGTCATGCCGGCGAACAGGAAGAGCAGTGCCGCGCGCGCGTCGATGCGGCGCTTGACGCGTGCCGGCGCGCCGTCGACCACGCGCTCGAGCAGCCGCGCGAACGGCGCGATGTGGCGCTCGTACAGGAAGTCGAGGCGCTCGCCGCCGCGTGCCGACTCGTCGGCCATGATCTTCGCGAGCGCCGGCTGCCGTGCGAAGAGCTCGAGCGCAGAAGCGATGCCGGCGCGGTTCGCGCCCTCCCAGTCGCGCGCGCGACGCCTTCCGTCGGCGACCGCGGACCGGTCGCGTCCGGCCGACTCGACGGCGTGGGCGAGCGCCGCCTGCCAGAGCGCGCGCTTCGAGCCGTAGTGGTGGTGCACGAGGTTGTGGCTCACGCCGACCTGCCGCGCGAGGTCGCGCACCGACGTTCCGTCGTAGCCGTGCGCCGCGAACGCACCGAGCGCCGCGTCGAGCAGCGCGCGACGCATCGCCTCGCCGTCCGACCCGGCTGGACGTCCGGGGCCGCGACGCCGCTTCGCGGGACCGCGCCGCGCGGCGACGGCTCGTGCTGCGGAACTTGACACGCGGACAATTTGCTAGCCGGTCGCGCGGCCGGGAGTCAATCCCGCTGCATCGTCCCGAATCCGCGTGCCGCCGCCGGTTTGCGTTCCGATCGCGCCTGCGCTCAAGCGTGCGGAGTGCACCCGCTCCTGCTCGTGACGCTGCTCGGCCCGCTCGCCGTCCTGTTCGGACTCGCGGGACAGATGCGCCACCGCGCGCACGCGCCGTCGGACGCCGAGCGCGGCGCCACGGCCGGCGTCGCGGGGCTCAAGCAGCTGGTCGAGGCGCGCGACTGGGGTGCCGCACTGCCGCCGCTTCTGATCACCGCCGGCGCGCTCTGGACGATGACCTTCGGCGCGATCTCCGCCGCGGTCGTGTTCGACCAGCGCCTGACGGGAGTGCTGATGCTCGGCGCTCCGATCTGGGCCGCCGCGCGCATCGTGCGCGACTGGCGTCGCGCGTAGGCGACGGACCGCGCGCGCCGGTCGACGCACGCGCGCGGTCCGCAGCGAGGTCAGGCCGTCTGCAGGAGCGGGTGCTGCTTCACGCGATTCTGGCCGTCCACCATGACGACCTTCGGCTGGTAGCGGCGCGCCGACTCCTCGTCGAGCCAGGTGAACGCGCCGATGATGATGAGGTCGCCCTCCGCCACCTTCCTCGCGGCCGCGCCGTTCACGCAGATCACGCCGGAGTCGCGCTCGCCCTCGAGCGCGTAGGTCTCGAAGCGCTCGCCGTTGTTCACGTCCCAGATGTGCACCGACTCGAACTCGTAGAGGTCCATCGCCTCCATGAGCGTCTTGTCGATGGTGATCGAGCCCTCGTAGTTGAGGTTCGCCTGGGTCACCGTCGCGCGGTGGATCTTGCCGCGCATCATCTTGCGCATCGGCAGCGACGACGGGCTCTTCGGGCTCTTCTTGTTGCGGATGTTCTGCATGGGAACCTCAGTCGCGCGCCGCGAGCAGCAGCTCGCCGGCGGACGGAACGTCTGACGCGGAGTGGGAGGGAACCGGATGGCTCTCGTGGCGGGCGAGACGCACGGGGCTGGTCTCGCTCGGGTCGATGAGCACGTTGTCGATCAGGCGCACGCCGTCGAGCCAGACCGCGACCGCGATCTGCGTCGGCTTCTCGACGCGCCCGACCGGCTCGAGCGACGACGGATCGCACAGCACCGCGTACTCGAGCCGCGCCCGCGGCTCGCTCGCGATCACGCGCGCGAACGCGTCGGCCACCTCGTCCGCCGTGCGCGCACCGCGCGCGACGGCGAGACGGGCCGCGTCGATCGCCGACGGCACGCAGCGCGCCGCGAGGCGTCCCTGCGCGTCGAGGCGCGCGTTGCGGCTCGACATCGCGAGGCCGTCGGCCTCGCGCACGGTCTTGCCCGGCACGATCTCGATGCCGAAGTCGAGGTCGCGCGTCATGCGCTGGATCACGGCGAGCTGCTGGAAGTCCTTCTGGCCGAACACCGCGACGTGCGGCTGCACGGCGTGGAACAGCTTCGAGACAACCGTCGTGACGCCGCGGAAGTGGCCCGGGCGGTGCGCGCCGCACAGGTGGTCCGTCAGGCGCTCGACGTTGACGCCGCTGACGAACTCGTCGGGGTACATCTCGCGCGCGGTCGGCGTGAACAGGACGTCGACGCCCTCGCCTTCGAGCAGGCGACGGTCGCGCTCGAGCTCGCGCGGGTACGCGAGCAGGTCCTCCTCGCGGTCGAACTGGATCGGGTTCACGAAGATCGACACCACCACGCGATCGCCGCGCGAGCGCGCCTCGCGCACCAGCGAGAGATGCCCCTCGTGCAGGAAGCCCATCGTCGGCACGAACGCGATGCGCAGCCCGAGCGCGCGCTGGCGGTCGGCCCACGCGCGCATGCCGGCGACGCTGTCGATGGTCCGCAGGTGCGACGGCGTCTCGTACGGCTGCGGCGCGACACCGGCGAGCGCCGGCGCGTGATACGACTCGGCGTCCGACGGGAACGCGCCGCCGCGCACGTCGTCGGCGAACGACTCGACCGCCGCAGTCACCTGCGCGCCGAGCCCCGCGTAGCGGCGCACGAAGCGCGGCATCTTGCGGTCCTCCGTCGCGAGGCCGAGCAGGTCGTGCATCACCAGCACCTGCCCGTCGCAGAACGGGCCGGCGCCGATGCCGACCGTCGGGATGTCGAGCATGTCGGTGATCTCGCGTCCGAGCTCGAGCGGCACGCCCTCGAGCACGACCGCGAAGGCGCCGGCGTCGGCGACCGCACGCGCGTCGGCGAGCAGCCGCTCGCGGCCCGCCGTGTCGCGGCCCTGGACCTTGTGTCCGCCCATGCGGTGCACGCTCTGCGGCGTGAGTCCGATGTGCGCGACGACCGGGATGTCGGCGCGAACGAGCGCGCGGATGGTCGAGGCCTGCGTGCGTCCGCCTTCCAGCTTGACGGCCTCGGCGCCGGCCTTGATCAGCAGGCCTGCGTTCACGAGCGCGTCGCGGCGCGACGTCTGGTACGACAGGAACGGCAGGTCGCCGAGAACGAGCGCGTTCGGACGCGCCTTCGCGACCAGTCGCGTGTGGTAGGCCATCTCCTCGATGGTCACCGGCAGGGTCGAGTGCTCGCCCTGCACGACCATCCCGAGGCTGTCGCCCACGAGAAGGATGTCGACGTTCGCCCGGTCGATCAGCTGCGCGAAGGTGCAGTCGTAGGCCGTCACCATCGTCAGGCGACGACGTCCTTTTGCTCCTCGAATGTCCGGGACGGTGATCTTCGCTCTCACGGATCAATCCTCCCGGACCGGTCGGAAGGCCATGAGCGCGGTGGACGCATGCACGCGTCGCGCTAGCACTCAGAACACGACGAAGGCCTGGCCACGGTGTGGCGCTGCTCGGTCGCGTCCCCTGCCCGTCCCGGTCCAGCTCTGGCCGCGCCTCTCCGATGAGGAGAAGGCCGCGACGGTTACCTGGATCCCAGCGGTATGTAGTGCTGCACCCCTTTGCGGACGCTCCGGATCTCTCGAAGCAGGTCGACGAGTTCGTCGCCGTTATCGAGAAAATCGATCTCGGAGCAGTTCACGACAAGGAGAGGTGCGTCCTCATACGAGTGGAAGTAGTTCCTGTAGGCCTCGGCCAGCGATTGCAGGTACTCCGGCGCGATTCTGCGCTCGAAATCCCGGTTCCGCTTGCGAAGGCGTCTCTGCAGCACGTCGTGCCGCGCCTCGAGGTAGACCACGAGGTCCGGCTTTCGGGGCTGCGGGTCGATGGATTGCGCCACGCGGCGGGCGACCTCCCGGTACAGCTCGTACTCGGGCTTGCCCAGCGTGAGGCGCGCGAAGATCTCGTCCTTGGCGAGGAGGTAATCGCACACCGTCGAGCCCCCATTGGCGCGAGCGGCGATGCGGGATTGCTGTTCGAGACGGAGCAGCAGGAAGCGGAGCTGCGTCGCGAGCGCGTGTCGGTCGGGAGACTGGTAGAACGGTCGCAGGAAGGCGTTCTGCTCGGCCGGATCGAGCTCCAGCTCCGCATCGAACTCCTCGGCGAGAATCTTCGCCAGCGACGATTTACCGACGGCAATGGGTCCCTCGACAACGATGTAGCGTCCGCGGCTCACCCCACCACCCAACGCGCGCCCATTAACACGCTGGCTCAGCGCGGTAAACAAGGCTTTTGCGTGCCGTAGCGGCTTTCGTCGAGGAGCTCGCTCAGGCGCCGAGCGCCCGGGCCGACAGCTTCCGTTCGAGGTATCCGAGCAGGAGAACGCTGATCTCCCGCACGTGCGGCTCGGCGGCCTCGCGCCAGCCCGTCACGGACCCGCCGACGTCGTGCAGGACGAGCCGGTGCGTGAGGCTCTCGGACACCTGCACCGCCATCGCCGCGGCGGTCGAGGCATCGGCGCGCGAGAAGCCGTGTCCGGTGAGGAGCCCCGAGACGGCGCCCGCCATCTCCGTCTCCAGCGCAGCGACGCGGCCGCGGAGCTTCGCCGGCAGCGGCGCCTCCTCGAACAGCACCCGGTGCAGGCCGGGGTCGCGCGCGTGCAGCTCGACCATCGTTCGGACGAGGAGCCCGATCGTGTCCTCGAGCGACAGCCGCGCCTCACCGAGCTCGGTCACCACGCGTCCGAGCTCGCGCTCGGCCTCGTCGACGTGACGTTCGGTGAGGGCGACCAGGATCGCGTCCTTCGACGGGAAGTACTCGTACAGCGAGCCGATCGACACGCCGGCCTTCGCGGCGACGTGGTTGGTGGTCGTCGCGGCATAGCCCGCGCGCGCGAAAACCCGAGCCGCCGCGGCCAGGATGACTTCCACCGTCGCCTGCGAGCGCGCCTGGCGCGGCTTCCTGCGCGGCTGGAGCCGCTTCTTCGTGGGGGTCGACATGGCTTGGGAAACCCGAGTAGTGAATCCGAGCAATTACTCGATATTTCTCCGTGCGTCCATCGGGAACCGACAACGGAGAACTTCATCATGCCGTACGCAGCACTCGCGGGTTACGTCGTCTTCGCCGCCCTCGCCTTCGGCTGGCGCAGCTGGATCCACTGGCAGCGGACCGGCAGCACCGGCTATCGTGGCCTGTCCGGACGGCCGGGCTCGGTCGAGTGGTGGGGCGGACTGCTGTTCGCCGTCGCGATCGTGCTCACGCCGCTCGCGGCCCTGCTCCAGGCGCGCGGCGCGCTGGCGCCGCTGATCGAGATGCGCGCATCCACCGCGCTCGCGCTCGGCGGCGCGCTCTACCTCGCCGGCCTCGCGGGCACGCTGTGGTCGCAGCTCGCGATGGGCGCGTCGTGGCGCATCGGCGTCGACGAGAGCGAGCGCACGACGCTGGTCACGCGCGGTCCGTACGGCGTCGTCCGCAATCCGATCTTCACCTTCATGGTGCTCGGGCTCGCGGGGCTCGCGGTGCTGGTGCCCAACGCGCTGTCGATCGCGGCCCTCGCGGTGCTGGTCGCCGCGATCGAGATCCAGGTGAAGGCGGTCGAGGAGCCGTACCTCGAGCGCGCGCACGGCGACGACTACCGGCGTTACCGCGCGGCAACGTGGCGCTTCGTGCCGGGGGTCGGACGCTGAGCGATTCCCCGCGAGCCCGCTTCAGCGGGCAGCGCTCCCCGACGTGTCCTCGCGAGCACGCTCGACACCGAATCGCGCCATCAGGTGGTCGCCCACGCGCAGTGCGTTCGCGATGATCGTGAGCGCCGGATTCACGGCCGCGGAGGACGGAAAGAACCCGCCGTCGACGACGTAGAGATTGTCCACCTCGTGGGCGCGACAGTCAGTGTCGAGGACGGACGTCTCGCGGGAGCGGCCGAAGCGCACGGTACCGTTCTGATGCCCCGCGCCCGCCAGCGGCATGCGGGCCGGGACGAACGCCTCGAACGGGATCCGATGCCGGTGGCGACGCTCGATCGCCGACAGGAGAGACTTCATCCTGGCGGTGAGTCGACGGTGCGACTCCTCGTTGTTCGGCGCGTACGCGAGACGAACGGTACCGTCGGGATCGAGCGTGACGCGATTGCCGGCGCGCGGCAGATCCTCGGTCATCAGCCAGAACGGGACGGCGTGCGCAGCCATCCAGTCGAGCGCCCTGCGCGGCACGACGCGCGGCGCGCCTCGCGCAAGGAAGTGCCCGTCGATGTTGCCGACGAGCGAGACGTGCCCGAGCGGAAACTCGTCGTCTCGTCCGCCGAAGTAGAAGTCGTTGAGTCCCATCGTCTTGTTGAGCCGCGTGGGATTCGCGTGGCGCGTGATCGCGAGGAGCATCGAGTTCACGTGGCACATGTAGTTGCGGCCGACCTGGTCGGATCCGTTCGCGAGGCCGCGTGGATGCCGGTCGCTCGCCGAGCGCAGCAGCAGGGCTGCGGAATGGATGGCGCCCGCGGCCACGACCACCACGTGGCCCCGATGGCGCTCCGTGGCGCCTTCTCGTTCGACCACGACGCCGGTGATCTCGCGACCCGAGGGACTCGTCTCCAGCCGGGACACGAAGGCGCCGGTCAGCAGCGTGACGTTGGGGTGGCGCAGCGCCGGGTCCACGCAGATCACCTGCGTGTCCGCCTTCGCATCCACCCGACACGGGAAGCCGTCGCACGTGCCGCACCGGATGCAGGCGCCGGCGTGCGGATCGGCGTCGTCGATCATGAGCCCGATCGGGATCGGAAAGGGCCTTGCGCCGACGGCCCGGAGTCCGTCGACGATCTCCTCGATCCGCGGTTCGTGGGCGACGGGGCGATGCGCGTAGGGCGTGCTCGCGGGCGGCTCCGTCGGATCCGTGCCGCGCTGTCCGTGCACCCGGTAGAGGCGCTCCGCCTCGCCGTAGTAGCGCTCGATCTCCTCGTAGGAGATCGGCCACGCCGGCGACACGCCGTCACGGTGCCGAACCTCGCCGAAGTCTTCGCGGCGCATGCGCAGCAGCGCCGCGCCGTAGAACTTGGTGTTCCCGCCGACGCACGAGAACGTCGCCGGGCGGAAGTCGTTCCCGCCCGCGTCGCGCCAGGACTCGTCTGTGTTGTAGCGACCCGCCGCGACTGCCGCGGAATCCCAGTTCTGGGGCTCGCGCGGCACGTAGTGACCGCGCTCGAGCAGAAGGATTCGCAGCCCGGTCGAGGCGAGGCGATGCGCGAGCGTCCCGCCGCCCGCGCCGGACCCGACGATGATGACGTCGTGGTCGATGTCGGAGGACGCCACGCGCGAGGACACCGTCGACGTCACGAGCGGCGTCGCGTCAGCCGAGCTTCTCGCCCGCGCCGAGCTTCTGCTCCGCCGCGAACTCGCCCGACTTCACCTTCGCTCCCGCACCGCGCACGCGACCGATCGCGATCGCTCCCGCGTCGGCGCCGGAGCCCGCCGCGACGACGAGCCCGCGCTCGTCGATCGCGAGGATGGTTCCCGGCGCGGCACCGCGCACGTCGTCCGCCGCGCGGCGCGCGTCGAACAGACGCAGCATCTGCCCGCGGCACGTCGTGTGCGCGCCGGGCTGCGGGTCGCAGCCGCGGATCAGGTCGTAGACCTCGCGCACCGGACGCTCCCAGCGCACGCCCGCATGCTCGTCGGTGTACAGCGGGTCGTACGTCGCGACGCTCTCGTCCTGCACGATGCGCGGCGGGTTGCCGGCGGCGACCAGATCCACCGAGCGCACCACGCCCGCGACACCCGCCGCGAAGACCTTGTCGAAGTAGAACGATCCCGCGGTGTCGTCGGGACCGATCGCGATCTCCTCCTGCAGGAGGATCGGGCCGGTGTCGATGCCGGCATCGGTCCAGAACACCGTGTAGCCGCCGCGCGTCTCGCCGCGGACGATCTGCCAGGCGAGCGCGCTGCCGCCGCGGTACTTCGGCAGCAGCGACGGATGGAAGCACAGCGTGCCCAGGCGCGGCGCCTCGAACACGGCGGGCGGGATGATCTTGGTGACGAACGCGAGCACTCCGAGGTCGGCGTTCAGCGCCCTGAATTCGGCCGCGACCTCGGGCGTCTTGTAGCTCGCCGGCGTCCGCACCGTGAGGCCGGCCTGCTCGCCCTCGACCGCAAGAGGGTCCTTCTTCCCCTTGCTCTCCGGGAGCGCATACACCGCGGCGATCTCGTGCCCCGCCGCGAGGAGACCCTTCAAAACGCTCTGCCCGAAGGCTGCCTGACCCACCAGAACGACGCGCATCCCGCCCGGCTAGCACGGCGACGGCGCCCGATTCCATGGTGGCGAGCCCGTCCGGCCCGCGGGGCGACACCCGTTCCGCGCGGCTTCCCTACGTCTCGCCGGGGATGATAAGGTCGGCGGCCGTACTCGAACCCGCTCCCATTCCGGAGGATGAACGAAATCATGATTTCCATGCGCTCGTGGTCGTGGATCCTGTGTGGCCTTCTCGTCTCTGGCGCCGTCGGCCTGCAGGCGTGCAGCAAGTCCGAGGAGCCGGCGAAGGCTCCTGCCGCCGCCGCGCCCGCGGCCGGTGTTCCCGCTGCCGCCCCCGCGGCCCCCGCGGCCGGTCAGCCCGCCGCCGCTCCTGCCGCCGGAGCGAATGCCGGCGCAGCCGCCATGGTGGTCGACGAGCTCTACGTCGATGCCGAGGCCGATCCGGACGAGGGTCCGCCGCCGCTCGTCGTCAAGTTCACCTCGACCATCGAGGACGCGACCGGCGCCGTCACCTGCGACTGGGACTTCGGCGACGGCACCCCGCACAGCGCCGACATGAACCCCTCGCACACGTATCAGGCCGAGGGCGACTTCGTGGTCACGCTGAAGTGCAAGGACTCGAAGGGGATCGAGGGCGAGACCGAGATCGACGTCACCGCTTACAAGGACGAGTGAGCGTCGCGAGCGCACGCGCGACGTCGCGTCCGAGCCGGACGATGCCCGCCTGCGACCGCAGGAGCGCATTGTTGATCTCCAGCTCGACGTACGCGACGTCGTGCGCCTCGCCGTGCCGCCGGGCGCTGTAGATCAGCCCGGCGAGCCCCGAATACGGCTCGTTGTAGCGCACGCGCAGACCGAGCCGTGACAGCGCGCGCCCGAGCCGGTGCGCGAGCTCGGGATAGGCGTCGTACAAGACGCCGATGTCGAACGGACGCTCGACACCGTTCATCACCGGCGTAAAGCTGTGCAGCGCGAGCAGCTGCACTGCCGCGTCGGGATGAGCGCGCTTCGCACGCGCGACCATGCGGTCCACCGCGGTGTGATACGGCGTGTGCGCGAGCGCGATGCGGCGCGCGCGCTCGGCGCGCGACACGCGCGCGTTGCCGGGGATGCGCACGCCGTCGCTGGTGTGGACGATCAGCGTGTCGTCGTGCAGCTCGCGGTTGCAGTCGATCAGCAGGCGCGACCAGCGCGACGCGACGGCCGGCACGCCGAGCCGCCGCGCGATCTCGCGCTGCACGCCGCGCGCACCGATGTCCCAGCCGATGTGATCGTAGCGCTCGTGCCGCGACACGCCGAGCCCGCGGTACGCGCGCGGAAGCGCGGCGCTCGCATGCTCGCAGCTCAGAACCCACTCGCAACGAGGGGCCACGAGGCCCCTCGCCCCACGCGGCGAGGCCGCGCGGGGCTCCACTCCCCGCGCTCCCTTCGGTCGGCTGCGCGCTGGGCGCGCGGGTTTCCGCTCCTTCACCCGCGCAGCTTCGTGTCGAACAGCTTCAGCAGGCGCTTCCACGAGTCCTGCGCCGCGGCCTCGTGGTACGACGGGCGCTCCTCGCAGAAGAAGCCGTGGTCGGCGCCGGGGTAGATGATCACCTCGGCATCCTTGCCCAGCTGCGCGAGCCGGTCCTTCACCAGCGCGCACTCCTCGGGCGGGATGAAGCCGTCCTTGTCGCCGTAGAACACGACCATCGAGCCGGTGATGCCGTTTGCCTCCTCGATCGGCGGGTGCGGACGGCTCGGGCTCGGCGGCAGCATGGAGCGTCCGATGCCGCCGCCGTAGAACGGCGCCGCGGCCTTGATCGGCAGCCGGCACGACGACAGGAACGTCAGGAAGCCGCCCATGCAGAAGCCGGTCATGCCGATGCGGCCGCGGTCGGTTTCCTTCTGCGCCTCGAGCAGGTCCATCGCGGCCTTCACGTCGGCGACGATCGCGTCGTACGTGGGCAGCGCCATCATGAGCTCGATCGCCCTGGGCAGCTGGTCGTAGCCGACCACGCGCTCGCCCTGCGCGCGATAGTAGAAGTCCGGCGCCGCGACGACGTAGCCCTCGCGCGCGATGCGCTCGGCGACCGACTTGATGTGGCCGTTCAGGCCGAAGGCCTCCATCGCGACGATCACGCCGGCGAACGGGCCCTCTCCCTCGGGAACCGCGAGGTGGACCGGCATGGTCCCGTCCGCGGTCTTCACGTCCACCATCCTGCCCTGCACGTTCACCGGCACCCCCCTCGCGGACCGTTCAGGACCGGCCCCGCGACCCGTTTCGCCCGCCGGGATTCGGCTTTCCGAGCCCCCGCGGCGGTCTGTTTGACATGAACGACGGCCGCGCCTAGTCGTAAAACGCCTTTTGCAACCGGACTCCGCCGTTCCCGGCGGCCCGCGGCCGGACGATCTTCTACCATGGTGCGTCGAGAGAAGACCAACTACGTCATCCAATCGGTCGCGCACGCGCTCGACGTGCTCGAGCAGTTCGCCGGCGAGACCGAGGAGCTCGGCGTCACCGACCTCTCGAAGCGCCTCAAGCTGCACAAGAACAACGTCTTCCGTCTGCTCGCGACCCTCGAATCGCGCGGCTACATCGAGCAGAACAAGTCGACCGAGAACTACCGACTCGGGATCCGCTGCCTGCAGCTCGGGCAGACCTTCGTGCAGCAGATGGGACTGCTCCGCCAGGCGCGTCCGATCATGGACGAGGTGGTGCGGTCCTGTCAGGAGACGGTCTACCTGAGCCTGCTCCGCCGCGGCGGCGTCGTGCCGCTGCAGGCGGTCGAGGCCGACCGCCCGGTGCGCATCGTGTCACTCCTGGGCCAGGCGCTGCCGCTGCACTGCACGGCCGCCGGCAAGGCGCACCTCGCGTTCGAGTCCGAGGAGGAGATCAAGAGCTCGCTCCCCGAGGTGCTCGAGCGCCACTCGGAGAAGACCATCGTCCGCCTCGCCGACCTGATCGCCGACCTGCGCGGCGTCGCCGAGCGTGGCTACGCGATCGAGTCCGGCGAGTACCTGCCCGACGTGATGGCGATCGCGGTGCCGATCCGCGACTACACGCGCACCGTCGTCGGCAGCCTGTCGATCACCGCTCCGGAGTACCGTCTGTCGCCGGAGCGCATCGAGCGCGAGATCGCGCCGCTCGTGCTGCGCGCGGGCAAGGACCTCTCCACGCGCCTCGGTTACGATGCGTAGGACGACCTCCGCTGCTGCGCGCTGAAGCGTCGCATTAGCGCAGCTTCGTTGACTCGCATTAGCACCGTGTTATCCACGGGGGGTCGATCGCGGCCCGGTTTCCCGGCGCCCGCGGCACGTTTCCCCTAGCGAAGGAGCATCCGGCGTGAAGATCCTGGTACCGATCAAGCGGGTCCCGGACCCGCAGACCAACATCAGCGTCAAGGGTGACGGTACGGGAATCGTCACGGACAACGTGAAGTTCGTGATCAACCCGTTCTGCGAGATCGCGCTCGAGGAAGCTCTGCGCATCAAGGAGCAGCAGGGCGGCGCGGAAGTCGTGCTGGTGTCGATCGGCCAGAAGGTCGCCCAGGAGCAGCTGCGCACCGGCCTCGCGATGGGCGCCGACCGCGCGATCCTGGTCCTGTCCGACGACGAGCTCGACGCCGCCACCACCGCGGCACTGCTCGCGAAGCTCGTCGACCAGGAGAAGCCCGAGCTGGTGCTCGCCGGCAAGCAGGCGATCGACGACGACGCCAACCAGACCGGCCAGATCCTCGCCTCGATGCTCGACTGGCCGCAGGCCACGTTCGCGTCCAAGGTCGAGTTCTCGGGCGACAAGAAGGACGTCACGGTCACGCGCGAGGTCGACGGCGGCCTCGAGACCGTCGCATTCACGCTGCCCGGCGTCATCACGACCGACCTTCGCCTCAACGAGCCGCGCTACGCCTCGCTCCCGGGCATCATGAAGGCCCGCAAGAAGGAGCTGAAGGAGATCCCGCTCGCGGAGCTCGGCGTCGATGCGAAGCCGCGCGTCAAGACGCACAAGGTGTCGCCGCCGCCGAAGCGCGCCGCCGGACGCAAGGTCGAGACGGTGCAGGAGCTGGTCAACCTCCTCCACACCGAAGCGAAGCTCATCTGACGCCACGCGCGACGCACGCAAGGAGCAACTTCCATGGCTAAGGTTCTGGTCTACATCGAGCACGCGCACGGCAAGCTTCTCAAGAGCTCGCTGGTCGCGGTTCACGCGGGTCTCGAGGCGGCGAAGAAGGACGGCGGCGAGGTCGCCGCTCTCGTTCTCGGCGCCGGCGTCGACGCGGTCGCGTCGGAGGTCGCCGGGCACGGCGTCAAGCAGGTGTACGTCGTCGACGACGCGCGCCTGAAGGACTACGTCGCCGACATCTATGCGAAGGCCGTCGCCCACGTCGCGAAGGACAAGGGCGCGACCACGGTCGTCGCGGCCGCGACCGCGCAGGGCAAGGACTTCTTCCCGCGCGCGGCGCAGCTGCTCGACGCCGGCCTGGCGAGCGACATCACGTCGTTCAACGAGGACGGCACCATCACGCGTCCGACCTACGCCGGCAACGTGCTCGCGACGGTCACCATCGAGACGCCGGTCAAGGTGGTCACGGTGCGCACCACGGCATACGAGCCGCAGCCGAAGGCCGGTGCGGCGGCCGGTATCGAGAAGGTCGCGCTGCCCGCGGACGTGACCAGCAAGATGCGCTTCGTCTCGTTCGCCGAGACCAAGAGCGACCGCCCTGCCCTCGGCGATGCGAGCATCGTCGTGTCGGGCGGCCGCGGCCTCAAGTCGGGCGAGAACTTCACGACGTACCTCGAGCCTCTGGTCGACACGCTCGGCGCTGCCATGGGCGCGTCGCGC
The DNA here is from genome assembly GCA_046327915.1 of Binatia bacterium. Taxonomy (GTDB): domain Bacteria; phylum Desulfobacterota; class Binatia; order UBA12015; family UBA12015; genus VGTK01. The sequence goes on from JAXLXO010000003.1 coordinate 59,197, forward strand.
GCCGCCGTCGACGCGGGCTTCGTGCCGAACGACCTCCAGGTCGGCCAGACCGGCAAGGTCGTGGCGCCGCAGCTCTACGTCGCGGTCGGCATCTCGGGCGCGATCCAGCACCTCGCCGGCATGAAGGACTCGAAGGTCATCGTCGCCATCAACAAGGACGCCGACGCGCCGATCTTCAGCGTCGCGGACTACGGCCTCGTCGCCGATCTCTTCAAGGCCGTGCCGGAGATGACGGACGAGGTGAAGAAGCTCAAGGCGAGCTGACCGGCTCGTCTGCGCGTGGTCGAGACACGACGGGCCGCCCTTCGCGGGGCGGCCTGCGCGTGACCGACGGGAGCAAAGGGCTCCGTCGCTGTGAGAGCGGGCTGCATGATGGCGGGAGCACGGAGCTCCATCGCCGCGAGAGCGGGCTGATTGACGGGGGTCCGACGCCCTCGTCGGGGATGACGCGGACATGAGCTTGCAGGATCCGAACCTCGGTCAGACGCGCGAGATCTTCTGGAACGCACCCGAGGTCTTCAAAGAGCACTTCGCCGACCTCTTCCACTTCGTCTACCTCGGCCTGCCGTTCGTCCTGTTCGCCCTCTGGGGCCTGACGATCCTCTACCCGCTCTACCGCTGGTTCCGGATCGTCCGTCTGGGCCAGCCCGCAAACCGCTTCGACCGCATCGGGCTGCGGCGCCTGCGTGCGGTCTTCGAGGGCGTCGGTCAGGGTCGCGTCGTGCGCGAGCCGTCCGGCGTCGTGCACCAGGTTCTGCTGGTTTCGTTCCTCGTGCTCTTCCTCGGCACGTCGCTGATCACCGTCGAGGCCGACACCCCGCTCAACTTCTACTACGGAGCGTTCTACGCGCTCTACAAGCTCATGATGGACCTGGCCGGCGTCGGCCTCGTCGTGAGCTCGTCGATCTTCCTCTACCGCCGCTATCAGGCGCAGCCGCGCCAGCTGCGGCAGCCCGACCAGATGATCTCGAACTTCGAGAACGAGTCGGGCTACGGCTTCCCGCTGATCATGCTGTGGCTGATCGGCGTGACGGGCTTCATGCTCGAGGGCTCGCGCATCGTCGCCGAGCCGCGCAGCTCCGAGGGGCTCGCCTTCATCGGCCCGATCTTCGCCGCCGGCTTCCGCGCGCTCGGGACCGGAGCCGGCACGCACCACGTCATCTGGCTGGTCCACCTCTTCATCGTGCTGACGTTCCTCTACACGCTGACGTCCACGAAGCTGCGCCACATGTTCATCGGCCCGGTGAACATCTTCTTCCAGAACCTCGGCGCCGGCTACGAGAAGGGACACCGCGCGACGCCGGTCGAGGACTTCGAGAACGCCGAGACCTTCGGCGTCGAGAAGGTCGAGGAGTACAGCTGGAAGCAGCTGCTCGACATGGCGGCCTGCCTCGAGTGCGGACGCTGCACGCTGAACTGTCCGACCGTCAACACCGGCAAGGCGCTCAACCCGAAGCACCTCGTCATCGAGCAGCGCGAGCACCTGCTCGCGAAGACCAGCTTCCTCTGGGCGCAGATGGCGAAGTTCAAGGCGCTCAAGGCCGGCGGCTCCGCGACCGCGGAGGTGCAGCAGCTCGACGAGCCGCTCGAGCGCGGTGACGGCGGCGACGTCGCGGTCGACGAGCTGATCCAGCGCGCGCGTCCGCTCATGGCGTGGGGCAGCGCGGACGACACGCACGTCGTGTCGCACGAGGCGACGCTCGCCGGCGCCGAGGGCGACGACCACGGCCACGGCGCCAACGGCCACGGCCACGCCGCGCACGTCCGCGACTCGCGCTGGCTCGCCAACGCCGACATGATCCGCGAGGTCGCGACCGAGCCCGTGATCTGGGGCTGCACGACCTGCGGCTGGTGCGAGGAAGGCTGCCCGGTCGCGATCGAGCACATCCAGCGCATCGTCGACATGCGCCGCCACGCGGTGCTGGTGCGCAGCGAGTTCCCGTCCGACCTCGCGAAGTCCTTCAAGAGCACCGAGAACCAGTCGAACCCGTGGGGCATCCCGGCCGACACGCGCGGCGACTGGGCGTCCGACCTCGAGGTCCCGCTCATGGCGGAGATCGGCGAGGAGGAGAAGGTCGACGTGCTCTACTGGGTCGGCTGCGCCGGCTCGTTCGACGAGCGCAACCAGAAGACCAGCAAGGCCTTCGTCAAGATCCTCAAGCAGGCCGGCGTCAAGTTCGGAATCCTCGGCAGCGAGGAGCAGTGCACCGGCGAGCCGGCGCGCCGCCTCGGCAACGAGTACCTGTACTTCACGCTCGCCCAGATGAACGTCGAGACGCTGAACCGCTACAAGTTCGAGCGCATCGTCACGCAGTGCCCGCACTGCTTCAACACGATCAAGAACGAGTACCCGGACCTCGGTGGCAAGTACCCCGTCGTGCACACGACGCAGTACATCGAGGAGCTGCTCGGCGCGGGCCGCATCAAGCTCGAGAAGGGCTTCCTCGACAAGAAGCTCGCGATCCACGACCCGTGCTACCTCGCGCGCCACAACAACGTGCACGAGGCGCCTCGCGCGGTGCTCGACGCGGTCCCCCAGATGAAGCGCGAGGACGTCGAGAACTCGTCGCGCCGCACGTTCTGCTGCGGCGCCGGCGGCGGCCAGTTCTGGAAGGAAGAGGAGCACGGCACGCCGCGCATCAACAACACGCGTCTCGAGCAGCTCATGGAGGTGAAGCCCGACACGATCGCGGTCGCCTGCCCGTTCTGCACGACGATGATCAGCGACGCGACCAAGGCGAAGGGCCTCGAGGAAGAGGTGAAGGTCAAGGACGTGGTCGAGATCGTCGCCGCGTCCCTGGCCTGAGCGATGGCGGGCGGCGGCGCTGGCCCGAGCCTTCCGGCGCACGGCGTACGCCGCCGATGGGCAGCGCGCGCGGCGATCCTGCTCGGTACGCTCGCCGCGGGCTGCGCGTCCGTGCGGCGGCCCCTCCCGGAGCCTCCTCCACCGGCCGCGACCGCGACGCCTGCACCGAGTCCCTCTCCCGCTCCTTCGCCGACGGCGGTTGCGACGGCGCCCCGCCGGAACGTCGTCCTGATCGGCGACTCGACGACCTTCGGAACGCCGGAGCCGCGGCCCGGCGTGAAGGCCGTGCAGAGCCCGTACAACCCGGCGGCGTCCCTCGAGGCGCTGCTCGCGCACGTCGAGCCCACGCCGGCGAACGGCGGCACGCCGTGGCGCGGCGCGCGCGTCCACAACCTCGGCGTCGGCGCCAGCACGACCGAGCTCTGGCTGCAGGATCCGCCGGCGTTCTGCGGCACCGCGCTCGAGGGCTTCGCCGTGATCAAGGCCGCATGCCGGACGAAGAAACCCTGGATCTCCGCGGCCGGCAGTGCGATCGGCGACGTGCCGATCGACGCGGCGATCGTGGACCTGGGCCTCAACGACCTGCTGATCACGCAGGACCCCGAGGCGACGGTCGCGCGCCTCGCACGGATCCGGAAGGCGCTCGCGCCCGTGCCGGTGATCTTCTTCCCGCCGATCGCGCCGCCGAACGGACCACGCGGCGACTGGCCGCGACGCGTACGCGCCGCGATGATCAAGCACAAGCTGTTCGACGAGCGCCAGTATCCGGCGTACCTGCCCACCTTCGACGATCTTCACCTCACCGACGGTGGCTACGCCGCGAAGGCCGCGTTGTGGCTCGACGCCCTCCGGAGGTTGCCATGAGACGAAACGCCGGACGCTCCACCGTCGTCGCGCTCGCGCTGCTGCTCGCGCTTCTCGCCTCGTGCCACCAGTCGCGCGCCGCGGGCAACGTCGAGGTGGTGTCGGGCTCGGGCAAGGTGCTGCCGGTCGCGGTCGAGCTCGCGGTCACGCCCGACGCACGCCAGCTCGGCCTCATGTACCGCGACGAGCTCGCCGCCGGAAAGGGCATGCTGTTCATCTTCCCCGCGTCCGCGCCGCAGGCGTTCTGGATGAAGAACACGAAGATCCCGCTCGACATCCTGTTCATCGACGACACCGGGAAGATCGTCCGCCTGCACGCGCGCACGACGCCGTTCTCCGAGGACTCGCTGCCGAGCGACGCCCCGGTGCGCTTCGTCCTGGAGGTGCCCGGCGGATGGTCCGCCGACAACGGCGTCAAGGAAGGCGACACCGTCCGTCTCGGAGGGCTCGCGAGCTACCAGGCGCGGTAATTGGCGCCGCCCGGGGGCGTTGGCTAGGACAACGGCGTGATCGTCATCCTCAAGCCCGACACCCCGAAAGACTCCGAAGGCGTCCGCCAGGTCCTGGCCATCGCCGGCCGCTACGAGGGCGTGAGCTCGCGCCTGCACGTCGTCGAAGGCGCGACCCGCTCGCTGATCGAGGTCTACCTCATCGGCTCGACGGTGACGGTTCCGACGGAGCCGTTCGAGGAGCTCGACTGCGTCGAGCGCGTCGTCCGGGTGTCGGAGAAGTACCGCATCATCGGCCGCCACAAGGGACAGGTCGACGCGGTCGGCTTCCAGTACCAGGGCCTGACCTTCGATCAGGACACGCTGCACGTCCTGCCCGGCCTGTGCGCGGTCGACACCCCGCAGCACGCGGAGCAGATGTTCGCGGCGCTGCAGAAGGCCGGCATCACCACGACGCGCATGGGCGCATACAAGCCGCGCACCAGCCCGTACGACTTCCAGGGCCTCGGCAAGGAATGCCTGCCCTGGGTGTTCGAGCTCGCCGGCAAGTACGGAATCCGCGTGATCGCGATGGAGATCACGCACGAGTCGCAGATCGACGAGATCAACACCGCGCTCGACGGCGTCGGCGCGCCGACCGGCGTGCTGCTGCAGATCGGCACGCGCAACGCGCAGAACTTCGAGCTGCTGAAGTACGTCGGGCAGCAGCAGCGCTTTCCCGTGCTCTTCAAGCGCGGCATGGGCATCACCCTCGAGGAGTCGCTCAACGCCTGCGAGTACGTCGCGAGCGAGGGCAACTCGAAGATCATCCTCTGCCTGCGCGGCATGAAGACCAACCTCGGCGACCCGCACCGCAACTTCGTCGACTTCGCGCACGTACCGGTCGTCAAGCGCCTCACGCGACTGCCCGTCTGCGTCGACCCGTCGCACTCGGTGGGGCGGAAGGAGCCCGCGCCCGACGGGATCACCGACATCCAGCACGTCACCGCGCAGGGCGTGATCGCCGGCGCGAACATGGTGCTGGTCGACTTCCACCCGAATCCGTCGAAGGCGCTCTGCGACGGACCGCAGGCGCTGACGCTCGACGAGCTCGAGCCCTACCTCGAGGACGTGCGCATCGTGCGCGCGGCCTACGAGCAGCGCCGTGCGCTCGCGGCGCGCGGCGCGCGTGCAGCCGCGGCTGCCGCGAACGGCTGAAGCCCGGGAACACCAGCGCCGTACCTGGCTGCGGGGTGTGGGCGCGAACGCACGGCGCAGGCGCCTCCCGCTCAGACGCGCGTCGCGCGCCCCGCCCAGTACCTCTCGCGCAGTTGGCGCTTGAGCACTTTGCCCTGCGGCTCGCGCGGCAGCTCCGCGACGAAGTCGACCGTCTTCGGGCACTTGTAGTGCGCGAGGTCGCTCCGGCAGAAGGCGATCAGCTCGTCCGCCGTGGCGCTCTCGCCCGCGCGCAGCTCGACGATCGCCTTCACCGACTCGCCCATCTCGTCGTCGGGAACGCCGATCACCGCGACGTCGAGCACCTTCGAGTGCCGGTAGAGCACCTGCTCGACCTCGGCGGGATACACGTTGGCGCCGCCGGTGATGATCATGTCGGTCTTGCGGTCGGCGATGAAGAGGTAGCCGTCGGCGTCGAGCCAGCCCATGTCGCCGACGGTGAAGTAGCCGTCGCGGAACGCGGCGCGCGTCTTCTCCTCGGCACCGCTGTACGAGAACGACGCGCCCGGCGAGAGCTTCAGGTAGATCGTGCCGGTCTCGCCCGCCGCGCACGGACGGCCGTCGTCGTCGAGCACGCGCACGTCGAGCCCGGGCCACGGGCGGCCGACGCTGCCCGGCCGCTCGAGCCACTCGTCGGGACCGATGCGCGTGCCGCCGCCCTCCGACGCGCCGTAGAACTCCCACACCGTGCCGGGCGGGAAGACGTCGAGGATGCGTTGCTTGACGGCGATCGGGCACGGCGCCGCGGCGTGCAGGATGCGGCGGACCGAGCTCAGGTCGTGGCGTGCGCGCACCTCGTCGGGCAGCGCCAGCAGACGGAAGAACATCGCCGGGACCATCTGCGCGTTGGTCACGCGGTGGCGCGCGACGAGACGCAGGAAGTTCTCCGCGTCGAAGCGCGGCATGATGACGATGGTCGCGCCGAGTGTGAGGTGCATCTGGCCCTGCGACCCGGGAGCCGTGTGGTAGACCGGGCCCGGCACGAGGTGCACGTCGTCGGGGCCGTAGCCCCACATCTGCGCGACGCCGAGCATCTGCAGCGCGACCTTGTCCGGGGGCAGCGGCGCGCGCAGGATGCCCTTCGGGCGGCCCGTCGTACCCGAGGTGTAGATCATCACGTTGTAGCCGCCGCCGGGGTGCGCGACGTCGGGCGGCGTCGCGGGCTCGGACTCGATGCGCTCCTCGAACGAGACGCCGCGCCACGGTGGCGCGGCGCCGACCACCCACAGCGCGTCGTCGGGCAGCGGATGCTCGGCGAGCGCGCGATCGACCTCGCCTTCGAGCCGAGGATCGCACACCAGCAGCTTCGCACCCGAGTCGGCGAGCATGTACGCGATCTCGGGACCTTTCCCGCGGAAGCTGATCGGCACCAGCAGCGCACCGAGACGTCCGAGCGCGTTGAGCACCTCGAACCACTCGAAGCCGTTGAACAGCGCCACGCCGACGCGGTCGCCCTCGTCGACGCCGGCACGGCGGAACGCGTGCGCCATCCGATTGACGCGCCGGTCGAGCTCGCCGTAGCTCCGCACGGCGTCGCCGAAGATCATCGCCGGCTTGCCGGGCGAGACCCGCGCCGTGCGTGCGATTCCCTGCCCCGGCGCGTCGTCCATGCGATCTCCCGCTGCGCTCAGCGCAGCTTCGCCGCGACTCGCTGGGCCGCGTCGGCGAGCATCGGCACCGCCGGACCGAGCGCCGCGAAGCGCTCGTCCTTCGTCTGGCCGCGCACATAGCGCACGTAGATCTGCTCGATCACGACGGCGGTCTTGAAGAGGCCGAAGGTCTCGTAGAACGGTGCGGCGCTCACGTCGAAGCCGGTGCGCTTCGCGTAGCGCTCGGCGATCTCGTCGCGCGTCAGCATGCCGGGCAGCGCGGTCACGTTGCCGCCGGTGCCGCGCGGCCCCTCGCCGGCCTCGCCCCAGTAGCTGAGCAGCGTGCCGAGATCGATCAGCGGATCGCCGATGGTCGTCATGTCCCAGTCGAACACGGCGACGAGCTTGCCGGGGTCCCTTGCGTCGAACATCGCATTGTCGAGCTTCCAGTCGTTGTGCAGGACGCTCACGCCGACGGGCGTCGGGATGCGCTCCGTGAGGAACGTGCACAGCTCGTCCATCGCCGGGATGTCGCGCGTCTTGGCGCGCTGCCAGCGGTCGTACCAGCCGCTCACCTGGCGCTGCACGAAGCCCTCGGGCTTGCCGAGCGTCGCGATGTCGGGACGCTTCACGTCGACGAGGTGCAGGTCGGCGAGCGCGTCCACCAGCGACTCGCTCATGCGGCGGCGCAGCGCCGGGTCGTCGCCGAGCTCGTCGGGCCACGAGGCACGCACGACGACGCCGTTGCGGCGCTCCATCAGGAAGAAGACCGCGCCGATGATCGACGTGTCCTCGCACAGCAGCACCGGACGCGGCGACGGGTCGTACACCGGAGCGAGCGCCGCGAGCGCGCGATACTCGCGCGCCATGTCGTGCGACTTCGGGGCGACCGGTCCGAGCGGCGGACGGCGCAGCACCAGCTCGCGCTCGGGATAGCGCAGCAGGTAGGTCAGGTTCGCGTGTCCGCCGCGGAACTGCTGCACCTCGAACGGACCGCCGAGGTCGGCGCGCTGCGCGCCGAGCCACGCACGGAGCTTCTGCTCGTCGAACCGCTCGTCGGGACGGATGTCGCCTGCCGCGTCGATCATGGGTGGCGACGGTCGTACCAATGCCGCCGCTTCGCGGTCAACGCCGGACGCGTACGCCGTACGGCGCGACGCGAGCGCTCGGGACGTGCGCGTCGCGCTGCCGCAGTGTAGCGACGGCTACACGTCGGGACGACGGACGTCCGCTCCCGGAACGAAAGGAACTTCGATGGATCTGCATCTCGGTGGACGGGTCGTGGCGGTGACGGGAGCGGCTTCGGGAATCGGACGCGCGACGGCGGTGCTGCTCGCCGCGGAAGGCGCGCACGTCGCGTGCCTCGACGTGCAGGAGGACGCGCTGCACGGCCTCGCAAAGGAGATCGCCGACGCGGGCGGAACGGCGATGGCGCAACGCCTCGACGTGACCGATCCGGCGTCGGTCGAGACCGCGATCGCCGCCGTGGTCGCGCGCTTCGGCAAGCTCAACACGCTGGTCAACGCGGCCGGCGTCGGCGGCATGGTCAGGTTCGGCGATCTCGGCCTCGCCGAGTGGAACCGCGTCATCGCGATCAACCTGACCGGCACCTACCTCACCTGCCACGCCGCCCTGCCGCACCTGCTCGCCGCCGAGGGCGCGTCGATCGTGAACATCTCGTCGATCGCGGGCCTCAAGGGCCAGGCGTACTCGGCCGCCTACTGCGCATCGAAGGGCGGCGTCGCGCTGTTCACGCGCGCGCTCGCCAACGAGCTCGCGAAGCAGAAGGTGCGCGCGAACGCCGTCTGTCCCGGCGGCGTCATGACGCCGCTGGTCGCCGGCATGCAGCTCGAGGGCCTCGACATGGACCTCATCGGCCGCATGCAGAACCCGACCTTCTCGCTCGGCAAGCCGGACGACGTCGCGAACCTGATCGCGTACCTCGCGTCGGATCGCGCCGGTTACGTCACCGGGGCGTGCTACGCGATCGACGGAGGCGCCGTGGCGTAAGTTCAGCCCGTCTCTGCAGCGCCGTCGTCGGACACCGCAGCCGCCGCGGCAACGTGCTCTTCCAGCTCGGCGAGGCGCCACGGCTCGCCGGGCGCGTGGCTGACGACGAGGATCTCGCAGTTGCGCGCGACGCGCGGACGGCTCCAGCCGCCCTCGACGTGCGCGCAGAGCGCGAGCATCACGCCGCCGTGGCTGACGACCACGACGTCCTCGCCGGGGAAGCGCTCGGCCAGGCGCACCAGCACGGGGGCGGCGCGGCCCCGCACGTCGTCGAGCGACTCGCCGCCCGCGGGACGCCAGTCCCAGAAGCGCGAGCGCTCGTACTCCGGGTGCTCGACCATCGCGCGGTACGGCTGTCCGGCGAGCTCGCCGATGTCGCGCTCGCGCAGATCGGGCTCGATGAAGATCTCGCCGCCGTGCCCGACGGTCTCGGCGATCAGCTGCGCGGTGTGACGCGCGCGGTGGAACGAGCTCGCGACGACGCGCGAGGGCCGGAAGTGCCGCGCGATCAGCCGTCCGCTCTCGCGCGCCTGCTCCATCCCGCGCTCGGTCAGAGCGATGTCGGGATTGGGCGAGAAGCGCTGCGCCTGGTTGCCCTCGCTCTCGCCATGCCGCACCAGGATCAGGCGCCCCGCTGCCGCGGAGCGCGGCAGGCCGTCCAACGTCACGTCGCGCGTCAAGCAATCCTCCCTTTCGCCGCGGCCGCGAAGCGCGCGCGCAGCTCGAACTTCTTCACTTTCCCCGTCGCGTTGCGCGGCAGCTCGTCGACCAGCTCGATCTGCTCCGGAATCTTCTGCGCCATCACCTGACGTGCGGTCATGAACGCGCGCAGCTCGTCGAGCGTCATGCCGTCCGCATTCGGACGCAGCACGACGCAGGCGCACACGCGCTCGCCGCTCGCGCGGTCGGGGACGCCGATCACCGCCACGTCGGCGATCTTCGGGTGGTCGTAGAGCTCGTCCTCGATCGCCTTGGCGCTCAGGTTCTCGCCCTTGCGGATGATGATGTCCTTCTTGCGGCCGGTGATGCGCACGAAGCCGCCGGCGTCCTTCACCGCGAGATCGCCCGAGCGCAGAAAGCCGTCCGCGGTGAACGCCTCGGCCGAGAGCCGCGCGTCGGTGTAGCCGACGCAGAGCTGCGGTCCGAAGAGCTCGATCTCGCCCTCCGCTCCGGCCGCGACGGCGCGGCCCGCGTCGTCGACCGTGCGCACCGTCACGCCGGGCACGGCCCGCCCGTCGGTCGTGACGAGCTTCTCCTCGGGGTCCTGCGGCGTGCCGCCGGTCGCCATCGGACACTCGGTCATGCCGTACGAGCGGCTGACGAACGCGCCGAGCTTCGCGCGCAGCTCGCGGATCAGCTCGGGCGGCACGTCGGTGGCGCCGAGACCCGACTGGCGGATGCTGCGCACGCGCTGCGGCGCGAAGCCCTTCGCGGCCAGCAGCGCCTGCACGATCGGCGTCGGACCGCCCGCGTTGGTCACCTGCTCGCGCTCGATCAGGTCGAGCGCGGCCTCGGGATCGAACTGCTCGAGGAACACCGCGCGCGTGCCGTTCACCACCGGCCCCATGCCGAACGCGCAGATGCCGCCGATGTGCGCCAGCGGGAACCACAGGATGCCGACCAGGTCGCGGTCCCGTCCCGTCATCGTGAAGTGCGTGCGCACGAACGATCCGAGAGTCGACGGCGTGTGCATCACGCCCTTCGGGTCGGACGTCGTGCCCGAGGTGTAGAAGATCGCCGACACGTCGTGCGGTCCCGGCGGCGTCGACGCCCGGTCGTCGGGTGCCGACGCGCACAGCGTCTCGAAGGCGATCTCGCCCGGACCCGCGTCCGCCCGCGCGACCACGACGTGCGCGAGCCCCGGCACCTCCGCGCGGACGGCGAGCGCCAGCGCACGGTGGTCGAAGCCGCGCACGACGCCCGGCACGATCAGCACCTTGCTCCCCGCCTGCCGGACGACGAACGCGACCTCGCGTTCGCGATAGATGGTGAGGATCGGGTTCGACACCGCGCCGAGGCGGTCGAGCGCGAAGGTCAGGACGACGCCCTCGAGCCAGTTCGGCAGCTGCCACGACACCACGTCGCCCGGGCCGACGCCGAGCTCGCGCAGGCCCCGCGCGAGCCGCGACACGCGCTCGGCCAGCACGCGCGCCGTGACGCGCTGGTCCCCGGCGACGAACAGGATCCGCTCCGGGGTCGCGGCGACGCGCTCCGCGAGCGACGTGGTGAGGTCGGCGCAGGGCCACTCGCCCGCCCGCTCGTGGAGCCCGATGCGCTCCGGCGGCAGGTGCGTCGCGGCTGGTCGCATCGATTCTCTCTCGCAGACCGGCACGCCGCCCCGCAACCGCGGACGGATCGGCTCCGGCTCGCGCAGCCCGCCCTCCGATTCCGGTTGCCTTGCGGCATGGCGCCTCCTACGCTCCTCAATTCTAGTGGGACGTCGCCGGAGACAGGACCCGTGACCGATACCGGCCACTGCGCCGCTTGCGGGATCCATCTGCTCGAGGACTCGGTCTTCTGCCACGGCTGCGGCAGGGCTCTGGTGGTGCCGCCCGCCGGCGAGCACAAGCCGATCAGCGTGCTCTTCATCGACGCCTTCGGCTCGATCGGTCTCGGCGACCGTCTCGACGCCGAGCAGTGGCACGAGGTGATGGAGAGCTTCTTCGCCGCCGTCTCGACCGCGGTGCAGCACTACGGCGGCACCATCGACCGGCTCACCGGTGAAGGGATCAAGGTCCTCTTCGGCGCACCGGTCGCGCTCGAGAGCCACGCCACGCAGGCCTGCCACGCGGCGCTGCGCCTGCGCGAGCGGCTCGACGGCTTCGCCGCGTCGTTCCGCGAGCAGGCCGGCGTCGAGTTCGAGGCCCGCATGGGGATCAGCTCCGGCGAGGCGGTCTTCGGTCCGGTCGGCGCGAACGGCGGCGGAACCTTCACGTCGCAGGGACACGTCGCTGCGCTCGCCGCACGCATGCAGCAGATCGCCGCGCCCGGCGAGATCTACTTGACGGAGGACACGGCGGCGCTGGTGTCCGACTACTTCGAGCTGCGCGAGCTCGGCGAGCTCGCGGTGCGCAACGCGAACCGCCGCGTGCGTACCTTCGAGCTCGTCGCCGCGCGCGGGGACCGCACGCGCCTCGACGCCGCGCGCGAGCGCGGACTGAGCCCGCTGCTCGGACGCGAGCACGAGCTCGCCGAGCTCGAGCAGTCGCTGCGCGTCAGCGTCCGCGACGGCCTGCGCGTCGTCGGCGTGGTCGGCGAGCCCGGCATCGGCAAGAGCCGGCTGGTCGAGGACTTCGCCGAGCTGCAGCGCGCACGCGGCGTCATGGTGACCTTCACGCACTGCGCCGAGCACGCGCGCTGGGTGCCGTTCCACACGACCGTGCCGTTCCTGCGCGCCGCGTTCGGAGTCCGCGCGAGCGACGACCCCGCGCTCGTCCGCGAGCGCGTCACGACGATGCTGCGCGAGCTCGACCCCGCGCTGCTGGACACGCTGCCGGTGATCGCCACGGCGTTCGGCTTCGCCGACGCCGCAGAGGCCGCACGCGCCACCACCGGCAGCACGCCCGCTCGCGCGTTCGCACGGATCCTCCGCGCGCTGCTCGACCGTCACGAGCCGACCGAGCCCGTGATGTTCGTGGTCGACGACCAGCAATGGATGGACCCCGGAGCGGACGCGCTGTTCGACGAGATGGTGCGCAACCCGTCGTCCGTGCCCGTGCTGGTCCTGGTGACCTACCGGCGCGGGCACGAGCGGTCGTGGATGCGCGACGCGCACTTCCGGCAGCTGTCCCTCCGTCCGCTCGACGACGCGACGACGCTTCGTCTCGTCCACGCCATGATGGGCGACGACCCCTCGCTGCGCGCGCTGCAGGGACGCATCGTCGAGCGCGCCGCCGGCAACCCGCTGTTCGTCGAGGAGTCCGTCCTGTCGCTCGCCGCCGCGGGCGCGATCACCGGGACGCCGGGCGCGTACCGTCTCGGCAACCCGGCCGCGGAGGTCACCGTTCCGGCCACCCTGTACGCAATTCTCGCGTCGCGCCTCGACCGGCTGGGCGAGCACGAGAAGGCGGTGCTGCAGGCGGCATCGGTGATCGGGCGCGACTTCCCGGTCGCCCTGCTCTGTCGCGTCACCGGCCTCGACACGGAGCAGCTCGCGGCGGTCCTGCACACGCTCGAGGCGTCGGAGTTCGTGGCGGCGGTCGGCTGGGGCGAGGAGCCGAGCTACCACTTTCGTCACCCGCTCCTGCAGCAGACAGCGTACCGCTCGCTGCTGAGCGATCGTCGTGCCGTCCTGCACCGCGCGGTCGCGGACGCGCTCATCCAACCCTGCGGAACGCGCAACAACCCGAATGCGGGCCGTATCGCCCTGCACGTCGAGGCCGCCGGGGACGACCTCGACGCCGCACGCTGGCACCGTCGCGCGGCGTGGCAGACCGTCGGCTGGGATCCCGGCCAGAGCTACGCGCACTGGCGTCGCGTGCTCGAGTGCACAGGACGCGTCGGCGGTGCCGCCGCCGCGCGCCTGCGCGTGCTCGCGTGCGAGGCGGTGGTGCGGCTCGGCGTCCTGCACGGCCTCCCCTCGGACGAGGCCGAGGCCCTGGTTCGCGAGGGGACGGAGATCGCACGACGCTTCGGAGACGTGCGCATGCAGGCGCTGCTGTCGAGTGCGGCCGGCACTCTGCGCGGCTCCACCGGCGACATCGAAGTCGGCATCGCGCACCAGCGCGACGCCGTCCGGCACGCGCAGCAGACGCGCGATCCCGGCCTCGCGCTGCTGACCGCGGCCCAGCTGCTGTTCTCGAACCGCGTCGCCGGCAACCTCGACGAGGGCCTGCGTCTCGCCGACGAGACGCTCGCCGTGTGGCGTCCCGAGGACGTCGCGGCGCTCGGTCCGGACCTGGTCGCGCTCCGCCAGCTCGAGCTCGGGCGCTCGATGCTGATGCTCGACCGCGGCCGGCTCGACGAAGGCGCCGCCGAGCTCACGCGGATCATCGCCGCGATGCGCGACGAGGACTCGCCGGTGGCGTACGCGTGGGCGCTGTCGCTCACCGCGACCGTGGTGCGCCACGTCGGCGACCCGGCGCCGGTGCTGGCGGCGCGCATCGAGGAGGCGCACGAACGCGCCCTGCGCACGGCGGTGCCGACCGTCGTCGGACGAACGCTCTGCTCGCTCGCGACGCTGCGCCTCTCCCAGCACCGCTGGGCGGACGCGCGCGTCCTCGCCGAGGAGGCCCTCGCGGTCATGCGCAACCTCGGGCACGTCTTCTACGTCGACGTCGATCCGCGCCTCGCGCTGTCCTTCGCGCGCTTTGCGCTCGGCGACATCCCGGGCGCTCGCGACGCCGCCTACGAAGCGATGCGGAACGCCTTCGCGAGCGGCGCGCGCCTCGGCCAGATCGACACGCTGTCCGCGCTCGGGCGCCTGCTGGTCCGCTACGGAACGCTCGCCGAGATCGGCCGGGGCGTGAACATGCTGCGCCACGGGCTCGCGCTCGCACGGCAGTGCCGTGCGCGCAGCCGCGAGCCCTTCCTGTGGCTCGACCTCGCGGGGCTCGACCGGCGCGGTGGCAACGAGCGACGCGCGATCGCACGCCAGCGCCGCGGCGTCCGCCAGCTGTTCGCGATGAACGCCTACGGACACCTGCCGCACCTGCCCGGCCTCATGACTTCGCCACCGGAGCGCGCGCACCTTCGCGACACCATCTCGTGATGCGGCGACCGCAGGGTCGTCCGGGGCCACCGCGATGACGCCGCCGGTCTGCTGCACGACGTGCGGCATCGACCAGCTGCCGGACTCGACGTTCTGCCACGGCTGCGGCCAGCCCCTGTCCGGCGGTCGCGCGCTGCCGGCCGCGGACGGCGAGCACAAGCGCATCACCGTCCTGTTCATCGACGCCTTCGGCTCGATCGGGCTCGACAACCGTCTCGACGCCGAGCAGTGGCACGAGATCATGGAGAGCTTCTTCTCCGTGATCTCGACCGCCGTGCAGCACTACGGCGGCACCATCGACCGGCTCACCGGCGAAGGGATCAAGATCCTCTTTGGCGCGCCGGCCGCGCTCGAGCGGCACGCCACGCACGCCTGCCACGCGGCGCTGCACATCCGCGACCGCCTGCGCGAGTTCGCGGAGGCGTTCCGCACGCAGGCCGACGTCGACCTCGCGGCCCGCATGGGCATCAACTCCGGCGAGGTGGTGTTCGGACGCGTCGGCGCGACCGGCAACGTCAGCTTCACCTCGCAGGGGCACACCGCCGCGCTCGCGGCGCGCATGCAGCAGCTCGCCGAGCCGGGGAGCATCTACTTGACCGAGGACACGGCGGCGCTCGTCGCGGACTACTTCGAGCTGCGCGAGCTCGGCGAGCTGCAGATGCGCAACGCGAACCGCCGCATGCGCGCGTTCGAGCTCGTCGCCGCCCGCGAGGACCGCTCACGGCTCGACGTCGCCCGCGACCGCGGCCTGAGCCCCTTCCTCGGACGCGACGCGGAGCTGGCCACGCTCGAGCGCCACCTCGAGACCATCGGCCGCAGCGAGACCCGGGTCATCGGCATCGTCGGCGAGCCCGGCATCGGCAAGAGCCGGCTCGTCGAGGAGTTCCTCGCCCGGCAGGCCGGGCACGGGTACTGGACGCAGGTCACGCGCTGCTCGGAGCACGCGCGCTGGATCCCGTTCCACGCGAGCGTGCCGTACGTGCGCCGCCTGTTCGACGTCAGCGAGCAGGACGACACGGTCACGACCCGCGACCGGATCACACGCGCGATCCTCGCCGTCGACCCGGCGCTCGCCGAGTCGCTGCCGATCCTGTTCACGGTGATGGGCGTCGCCGACCCCGAGGAGACCGCGCGCGCGACCGGCTCGACCGCACCGACGCGCGAGATCGCGCACGTCATGCGGCGCTTCATCGAGCACGCCGGCGACGGGCGGCCGGTGATCTTCGTGACCGACGATCAGCAATGGATGGACGGCGGCTCGGATGGTGTCTTCGGCGATCTCGTCCTCGACCCGCCGCGCAGCGCGTGCCTGGTGATCGTCACGTACCGCCGCGGACACCGCCGGCGCTGGATGCGCGACGGACGCTTCCGGGAGATCGCGCTTCGCCCGCTCTCCGAGGAGGCGATGTCCACGCTGGTGCGCAGCCTCGTCGGCGACGACCCGTCGCTCGGCGACCTGCCGCGGCGGATTCTCGCGCGCGCCGGCGGCAACCCCTACTTCGTCGAGGAGCTCGTGCGGTCGCTGGTCGACAACGGCGCGCTGACGGGCGAGCCCGGCCAGTACCGCCTCGCCCGTCCCGACGTGCAGGTGACCGTTCCCGGCAGCCTGCACGCGGTGCTGGCGGCGCGCGTCGACCAGCTCGAGGAGCGCGCGAAGAGCGTCCTGCAGACCGCGGCGGTGATCGGCCGCGAGTTCCCGGTCGAGCTGCTCGGGAAGCTGGTGGACGAGACCGAGGAGGATCTCGCCCGGCTCGTGAACGATCTCGAGGCCGCCGACTTCCTGCACGGCTTCGGCTGGGGCGACCGCGCGATGTACGCCTTCCGCCACCCGCTGCTGCGCGAGACCGTCTACCGCTCGCTGCTCGGCGACAACCGCCGCCGCATCCACGCCGCGATCGTGCGCGAGCTGAGCGCGCGTCCCGACGCCCAGCGCGGCCTGGGCGCGGCACTGATCGCGCCGCACGCCGAGGCAGCGGACGACCCCGTGGGCGCGGCACGCTGGCACGCGATGGCCGCGCGGCATACCGCCGAGTGGGACCCGGTGCAGGGCCTCGAGCAGTGGCGCCGCGTGCTCGCCAACACCAACGGCATCGAGCTCGACCACGAGCTCGCGCGCCTCCGCCTGTCGGCCTGCGAGGCCATCGTGCGCCTCGGCTTCCACCAGGCGCTGCCGATCGACGAGGCGACCGCCCTGCTCGAGGAGGGCGACGTGCTGGCCGCACGCGTCGGCGACGCCCGCACCGCGGTCTTCCTCACCAGCGCACGCGGCAATCTGCGCAGCTCCGCGGGCGACGCGGAGGGCGCGCTGGCGTTCCACGAGGCCGCGTACGCCCGCGCGCGCCGCAACGGCGACGACGAGGCGTCGCTGCTGCTCGCCGCGCGCCTCGTGCTCACCGAGCGCATGGCCGGACGCCTGCACGCGGCGCTCCGGCGCGCCGACGACGCGCTGGAAGCGTCGCGCGTCATGCCCGTCAAGCAGAGCGTCACGATCGCCAGGCATCACGTCGAGCTCGCGCGCATCGTCGTCCTGCTCGACATCGGACGGGCCGAGGCCGGAGCCGCCGAGCTCGGCGCCATCATCACCGCGCTGCGCGCGGCGAACCGGCCCGGCGAGCTCGGCTGGGCACTCGCCGCGACCGCGTTCCAGATGCGCAACACCGGCGACATGTCGCCCATGCTGGCGGCCCGCGTCGAGGAGGCGCGCGTCATCGCGCAGCAGATCGGCGTGCCCGGGCTGCTCGCCTACTCGGCGACCGCGCTCAGCATGGTGCGCATCATGCAGCGGCGCTGGGAAGAGGCGCGCGACCTCGCGATCGAGGCGCTCGACGTACCGGTCGATCTCGGCCACCCGTTCTACTGCGGCCTCAATCCGGAGCTGCAGCTGTCGTACGCGCACTTCGGGCTCGGCGAGCCGGAGCGCGCGTTCGCCTTCGCGGAGCGCACGCTCGATCGCGCGTTCCGGCGCCGGTCGGTGATCGGACAGATCGACGCGCTCTACCAGTACGGCCGGTTGCTGCGGCATCGCGGCGACGCGGCGAGCATGGAGCTGAGCCGGCGCGTTCTCCTGCACGGGTTCACGCTCGCGCGGCGCATCGGGGCGCGGCCGCGCGCACCTCTCTTCCTCATGGAGCTGGTCGGCGTCGCGCGGCATGCGGGCAACGAGGCGCTCGCGCAGAGGCTGAAGCGGCGCGCCGTGCGCGAGCTCGTGCGGGTCGAGGCGGTCGGCTTCGTTCGCAGGCTCGCCGCGGGCGTGCCGCAGCGTCCGCCGCAAGCCTGACGCGCACCGCACCGGCCGGTTGAGTGGGCGCACTCGTCCGGGATAACACCGCGGCATGAGCAGAAAGGTCGCCCTCGTGACCGGCGCGAGCCGGGGAATCGGCCGGGCCTGCGCGATCGAGCTTGCGCGCCGCGGCTTCGACGTCGTCGTCACCGCGCGCACCGTGCGGCCGGGCGACTACTTCGAGTACTCGTCCACCGTCAAGAAGAAGGCCGACAAGCCCCTTCCCGGCAGCCTCGAGGAGACCGCCGCCGAGGTGCACGCGCTCGGCGTCGACGCGCTGGTCGCGAAGCTCGACCTCGCCGTGCGCGACGACTGGCCCGCCGCGATCGACGCCACCGTGCAGCGCTTCGGCCGCCTCGACGTGCTGGTCAACAACGGCCGCTACATCGGCCCGGGCCACATGGACCCGTTCGAGGAGACGCCGCTCGAGCTCATCGAGACCATGTTCCTGTGCAACGTGTTCGCGCCGCTGCACCTGATCAAGCTCGCCGTGCCGATCATGAAGCGCCAGGGCGGCGGCATCGTGATCAACGTCACGTCCACCGCCGGCGACCGCGAGACGCCCGCGCCGATCGGCAAGGGCGGCTGGGGGCTCGGCTACTCGGTGACCAAGGCCGCGTTCAACCGCTCGGTGCCCGGCCTCGCGAAGGAGCTCCGGCCGCACAACATCGCGGTGATCGGGCTCATGCCGGGCTTCGTCGCGACCGAGCGCATGGCGATCGAGCTCGGCGACTTCGGCTTCGACGCCTCGAAGGGCCTGCCGACCGAGAATCCCGGCCGCGTCTGCGCCATGCTCGCGACCGCGAAGAACCCGCTGGTCTTCAGCGGCCGCGATCTCTACGGGCCGTCGTTCTTCGAGGACCACGCCAACGTGAGATTCGACTGACGGAACTTTCTTCGCCCGGCCCGTAACCTTCTGCCGCGCTCGTGCGTGGTGTGGGCAAAGGACGCGATTCGCGAACGGGTCGGGAGGTTCCGGACCGCGCGGGCGCGCAGGAGGACGGAGCGACATGACCACCGAGCATCCCACCGACGTCGTCGTGATCGGCGGCGGAATCGCCGGGCTGACCGCCGCGGCGCTGATCGGACACCGCGGCCGCCGCGTGCGCCTCTTCGAGAAGGCCGGCGAGCTCGGCGGCCGCGCCGTGACGCAGGTGAAGGAGGGCTTCTCCTTCAACGTCGGCCCGCACGCGCTGTACCGCAGCGGCGCCGGCGTGCGCGTACTCGCGGAGCTCGGCATCACGCCGCAGGGAGCGCCGCCGCAGCCGAGCGGCGGACACGCCGTGCGGGACGGCGTCAAGCACGCCTTCCCGAGCGGCTTCCTGTCGCTGGTCAGCACCGGGCTGCTGTCGCTGCCCGGCAAGATGGAGGTGGCGAAGCTGCTCGGCCGCATCGGCTCGATCGACCCCGCGCCGTGGCAGTCGAAGACGGTGGACGAGATGCTCGCCGCGATCGCGAGGCGCGACGAGGTCCGCCAGCTGCTTCGTGCGCTGCTGCGCCTCGCGACCTACGGCAACGCTCCCGACCGCATGAGCGGCGGCGCCGCGCTCGACCAGATGCAGCACGCACTCGCGGACAACGTGCTCTACCTCGACGGCGGCTGGCAGCAGATGGTGGCGGCGCTGCGCGACGCCGCGGTCGCGGCCGGCGTGAAGATCGAGAGCGGCGTGCGCGTGACGAGCGTCGAGCAGTCCGCATCGGGTGCGGTCGAGGCCGTGCGTCTGTCGGACGGCACCCGCCTGCCCTGCGCCGCCGTGATCGCCGCGACGGCACCCGACGAGGCGGCGGCGCTCGCGTCGGGCGCGACGCACGCGCAGCTCGAGCGCTGGTCGCGCGACGCGATCACGGTCCAGGCGGCGTGCCTCGACCTGGCGCTCGACGCGCTGCCGGCGCCTCGCTCCACGTTCGCGCTCGGCGTCGATGCGCCGCTCTACTTCTCGGTGCACTCGGCGGTCGCGAGCCTCACGCCGGGACGCGGCGCGCTGGTGCACGTCGCGAAGTACATCGAGCCCGGGAGCACGCCCGACGCGACGCGCGACCTCGCGGAGCTCGAGCGCTTCACCGACCTGCTGCAGCCCAGCTGGCGCGACCACGTCGTCCACCGCCGCTTCCTGCCGCACATGACGGTCACGCACGCGCTGGTCACGGCGCGCGGCGGCGGTCTCGCCGGTCGCCCGGGTCCCGCCGTCGACGGCGCGCCGGGCTTCTACGTCGCGGGCGACTGGGTGGGCGACACCGGCATGCTCGCCGATGCGAGCTTCGCGAGCGCGCGCCGCGCGGCCGAGCTCTGCCTGCGCGACGTCGCTCCGCTGTCGGTGGCGGCGTGACCGGATCCGCCACGAGCCGGCAGGCCGGCGGAGCCCCGCGCGAGGCGCTCGGCGCGCTCTACGAGGAGCACGAGCGCTTCCTGTGGGGGCTCTGCTACCGCCTGACCGGCTCGGCGGCGGACGCCGACGATCTAGTGCAGACGACCTTCGTGCGCGCGATGGAGAGCCCGCCCGCGCGCACCGACGAGCCGTGGCGTCCGTGGCTCACGCGCGTCGCGATCAACCTCGGACGCGACCTGCTGCGGCGGCGCAAGCGGCAGCGCTACGTCGGCCCATGGCTGCCGTCGCCGATCGAGACCGGCGACGAGAGCGCGCTCGCGTCATACGAGCCGCAGCTCGCGGCGGGCGTCACCACCGAGGGCCGCTACGACATGCTCGAGAGCGTGTCGTTCGCGTTCCTGCTGGCGCTCGAGGCGCTGACGCCGAAGCAGCGCGCGGTGCTGCTGCTGCGCGACGTGTTCGACTACTCGGTCACGGAGACCGCCGACGCGCTCGGCGTTTCCGAGCCCGACGTCAAGACCACGCACCACCGCGCGCGACGCGCGATGGAGGCCTACGACCGCGAGCGCTGCCGTCCTACGCGCGAGGAACAGGACCGTACGCGCGCCGCGCTCGCGGAGCTGATGGGTGCGTTCGCGCGCGGCGACCTCGCGAGCGCGGAGAAGCAGCTCGCGAGCTCGGTCGTGGCGCTCAGCGACGGCGGCGGCGAGTTCTTCGCGGCGCGCGTGCCGGTGGTCGGCGCGGACCGCGTGGCGAAGTTCTATCGCAACGTCGCGACGCGCTCGCTCGCCGGCGCGGCTCACGAGATGACCATGCTGAACGGCCTGCCCGCGATCGTGACAGCGATCCCGGGCCCCGCACACGGACAGGCGGCGCACCTCGTCACCGCGATCGTCCTCGACCGAGAGGGACGCGTCGCGCGCATCTGGTCGGTGCTCGCGACGCGCAAGCTGACCGCGCTCGGGAGAACGCCCGCCGTCGCATGACGCAGTGACGGACCGCGCGCCGCACACCGGTCCCGAGAGGCGCGGCGGCCGCAACGCGCCTTGACGCGGCCGGTGCGGCCGGGCGAGTGTCGCGGCACGCATGACGCACAGCGACCCTGCCCTGCCGACGTTCGCCTTCAGCGGCGGACGCATCCTCACGATGGACGCCGCGCGCCCGTCGGTCGACGTCGTGGTGACGTCGGGCGACCGCATCGTCGCGGTCGGCGAGCGCGATCTGCTCGACGCGCATCCGCACGCGCAACGCGTCGACCTCGCCGGCCGCGTGCTCGTCCCCGGGTTCATCGACGCGCACAACCACCTGTCGATCGCGGCGCTGCACCCGCTGTGGGCGGACCTGTCGCGGGTCGCGGATCAGGACGGCCTCCGCGCCGCGCTCGCCGATCAGGCCGCGCGCGAGCCCGGTGCGGCGTGGATCCGTGGCTGCAACTGGAACGAGGCGTCCGGATTGACCGTCGACCGACACGACCTCGACGCGCTCGGCTTCGACCGTCCGGTCCTGGTCGCACACTACACGCTGCACCAGGCCGCCGTCAGCAGCGCCGGGCTCGACGCACTGGGCATCGGACGCGACACGCCCGATCCGCCGGGCGGACACGTCGTGCGCGCTCCGGACGGCACGCCGACCGGCATCCTCGTCGAGCGCGCGTGGAGCGACGCGCAGGCACGCTCGATGATGGCGTACCACGATCCCGCACGCTGGGAGGATCTCTTCCGCGCGCGCGCCTTCCAGCTGCTGCGCGACGGCATCACCTGCGTGCACGACGCCGCGTGCTCGCCGTCGGCGGAAGCCGTCTACCGGCGGCTGGCCGCGACCGGACGCCTGCCGATCTCGGTTCTGATGATGCCGCACGGCGAGGCGCTGCTGTCGCGGCTCGATGCGAAGCGTCTCGACGGCGCGCCGACCGGCGACGGCGACGAGCGGCTGCGCGTCGGTCCCGTCAAGCTGTTCGCCGACGGCGGCGCCGCACCCGCGATCGACGTGCACATGGCGGGTGGACGCATCGAGCTCGGCATCGTGATGCCGGGCGTCGACGAGGACGTGCGCCTGCTGGTCGAGCGCGGCTTCGGCGTCGCGGTGCACGCGATCGGCAACGTCGGGCTCGCGAACGCGCTGGCCGCGTTCAGGACCGCCCGCGCGCTGCGCGGCGGCGCCGACCTGCGGCTGCGCATCGAGCACGCGATGCTCGCGTCACCCGCGCAGATGGCCGATCTGCACGCGCTCGACCTCGTCGGCGTGGTGCAGCCCGGCTTCGTGGATCACGTCGGCAGCGCGGTCGCGGGCGTCGAGTTCGACGACGCGACCTGGCTGCCGTTCGGCGGACTCGCGCGTGCGGGCGTCAGGCTCGCGGCGTCGTCCGACGATCCGTGCGCGTTCCACGAGCCGCTGCTGACGTCGTCGCGTGGCGCGACGCGCCGCTGCGGCACCGGTGCGATCGTCGGCCCGGAGCACGCGATCGCGTATGAGGACTGGCTGCGCGCCTACACCGCGGGCGCCGCGTATGCGGGCGGACAGGAGCACGAGCGCGGACGGCTCGCGCCGGGCCTGCGCGCGGATCTCGTGATCCTCGACGGCGCGCTCGACCCGGAGCATCCGCCGACGGTCGGCGAGACCTGGGTCGGCGGCGAGCGTCTTTACGCGGCGCGCGGCTGAGCCGACCTCGCTGTTCTCGCGAAACCGGAGTCTGCGCTTGCCCACGCCGTGACCGGCGTGAAACACACCCCGGGTCACCGACACGCAAGGAGGCTTCGATGACCACCGGAAAGACCCTCACCCTGATCGGACTGCTCGCGGCCGCCCTCGCGCTCGGCGCCGTGCCGGCCAGCGCCGTCACGCTGCCCGAGGTCAACGCGATCGCACGCTGCCAGCGCACGATCGCCGGCGCCGGCGCGCAATTCGCGCAGCGCACGATCCGCGCGACGCTCAAGTGCACCAACGCCGTCACCGAGTGCCAGGTGCAGTGCGACTACGGCGTCTTCGGGCCGTCGTGCTCGAACAGCGGCCCGCCCTGCTGCGACCCGGACGACGTGTCGTCCAACGCGGCGTTCGGCGAGTGCATGGCCGCCGCCAACGAGGACTGCGCGCGGCAGAACGCCAACATCGCCAACTACGAGCTGCAGAAGCAGATCAAGGTCACCAACGCCTGCGAGGACCTGTCGACCGAGCAGCTGTGCGGCGCGACCGGCGAAGGACTCAACTTCGCGACGCTGAACGCCGGCTGCCAGGCGCTCGACGCGGGCTACACCTGCAGCCTGAGCGGATTCCTCGGCTGCGTCGGCGGACCGCTGCAGCGCCGCCTCACCGGCGAGATCAGCGCGCTACTCGACCCGCGCGCGCCCGACGCCGTCGCGGCCCTCGGCCTGCAGGGCCAGTTCCCCGGCATCCCGGTGACGCGCAAGAAGAACGAGGACCTGCCGGCCGCGGGCAAGATGGACGTGTGGACGTTCACCGGACAGGCGGGCGACGAGATCGTCCTGCGCGTCAAGACGCGCGACGACGGCGCCGGCACGTCGAGCCTCGCGCCGTCGATCACGCTGCTCGGCACCGACCTCGTCACGCCGGTCGCCGACACGAACGTCACCAGCAACGACTGCCCGGTCACCAGCACGTGTGGCGCGCAGTGCCCGACCTTCAAGCGGGTCCTGCCGTTCAGCGGCACGTTCGGGCTCGTCGTGCGCTCGACCCCGGTCGCGGGCTGTGGCGGCGGAGCCTACCGCATCGCCGTGACGAGCACGGGTGGCGGCGCGCCGACGCTGGTCGCGGACGACGTGAACGTGCCCTGACGTGCCGGCGGCCGCCGCGATCCTTGCCGCAGCGCCCACGAGCGGTCAGGATCGCGCCATGCCGCAGGACGCTTGGAACCCCGCGCAGTACGAGCGCTTCGCGCGCGAGCGGCGGCAGCCGTTCGACGACCTCGTGGCGCTGGTCGAGCGTGCGCCCGGGATGCGCGTGGTCGACCTCGGCTGCGGCACCGGCGAGCTGACGGCGGATCTGCACGCGGCGCTCGGCGCACGCGAGACGCTCGGCCTCGAGCGCTCGGCGAACATGCTGTCGCGCGCCGCCGCGATCACGCGTCCCGGGCTCCGCTTCGCACAGGGCGACATCGCGTCGTTCGCGGACGACGCCGCGTGGGACCTCGTGCTCTCGAACGCGGCCCTGCAGTGGCTGCCGGACCACGAGCTGCTGCTGGCGCGCCTCGCACGCGCGCTCGCGCCGGGCGGACAGCTCGCCGTGCAGGTTCCCGCGAACTTCGGGCACCCGGCGCACCTGATGGCGGCCGAAGTCGCCGCGGAGGAGCCGTTCGCTCGCCTGTTCACCGCGCCGCCGCGAACGGCGTCGGTGCTGCCGCCGGAGCGCTACGCGGAGCTGCTCGACGACCTCGGGTTCACGCGCCAGACGGTTCGCCTGCAGGTCTACGGGCACCACCTCGACTCGCGCGACGACGTCGTCGAGTGGGTGCGCGGCACGACGCTCACCGCGTACGAGAGCGCGCTGCCGGCGGACGCGTTCGCGGCGTTCGTCGAGCGCTACCGCGATCGGCTGCACGGCGTGCTGCGCGACACGCGGCCCTTCTTCTACCCCTTCAAGCGCATCCTGCTGTGGGCGCGGCGGGACGACGCGTGAGCGCGCGTCCGCGCACGCGCGTGGTCGCGACCGTCGGTCCCGCGACGAGCACCGCCGCAGCGATCGACGCGCTCCTCGCGGCCGGCATCGACGTCGCACGCGTCAACTGCGCGCATGGCGACGCCGACGGGCTGCGCGCGACGATCGCGCTGCTGCAGGAGCGCCGTGACCGCGCCGGCGTGCCGCTCGCGATCCTGGCCGACCTCGCGGGACCGAAGCTGCGCATCGGACGCCTCGCGGGAGGCACCGCCGAGCTCGTCGCCGGTGCCGCTCTCACGCTCACCACCGAGGACGTCGTCGGCGACGCGTCGCGCGTGCCCGTCAACTATGCCGGGCTGCCCGGTGACGTGACACCGGGCATGCGCATCTTCCTGAACGACGGACTCCTGAGCCTCGTCGTGACCGACGTCCGCGGCGGCGACGTCGCGACACGCGTCGAGGTCGGCGGCACGCTCACCGACCGGAAGGGGCTGTCGCTGCCCGACGCGGGCACGTCGCTGCCGTCGCTCACCGACAAGGACTGGCGCGACCTCGACGTCGTGCTCGCGGCCGGCGTCGACTACGTCGGGCTGTCGTTCGTGCGCGCCGCCGCCGACGTCACGCTGCTGCGCGACGGCATCACCGCACGCGCCGGGAGCGCGCGCGTGATCGCGAAGATCGAGAAGCGGCAGGCGGTCGAGGAGCTCGACGCGGTGGTCAGCGCCGCCGACGCCGTCATGGTCGCGCGCGGCGATCTCGGCGTCGAGTGCCCGATCGAGACCGTGCCCGTGCTGCAGAAGCGCATCATCGAGACCTGCCGTCGGCACGGCACGCCGGTCATCACCGCGACGCAGATGCTGGAATCGATGACCGCGAGCCCGCTGCCGACGCGCGCCGAGGCGAGCGACGTCGCGAACGCGGTCCTCGACGGCACCGACGCGGTGATGCTGTCGGGCGAGACCGCGATGGGACGCTTCCCCGCCGAGACGGTCCGCACCATGCGGCGCATCGTCCTCGCGGCGGAGGAGTACGCGGCGGCGCGTCCGTCCATTCTGCCGGAACGCGACGACCCGCCGACGATCGCCGAGGCCACGGCACGCGGCGCGGTGCAGGCCGCCGAAGCCTGCGACGCGGCGGCGATCGTCTGCTTGACGCAGAGCGGAGCGTCGGCGCGCGCGCTGGCGCGCTTCCGGCCGCGCCGACCGCTGGTCGCCGTCACGATGGATCCCGGCGTGCAGCGGCGGCTGAACCTCGTCTGGGGGATCGAGCCGGTGCTCCTCCCGGACTTCGGCGCCGACTTCGACGAGGCGGCGGTGCGGGTGCGCGAGCTCGCGCGCGAGCGGCGCGGGCTCCCGTCCGGCGCGCGCCTCGTCCTCACCGCCGGCCTGCCCTTCGCGGCGCGCGAGAAGACCAACACGATGCGCGTCCTGACGGTCTGACGTCGGCTCGCACCCCGAGCCGCGACGGCTCCCATCGCCGCGGCTCGTCGCCCGCCGCGGTCGGCTACACGACCTCGAGCGCGTCGACCGCGAAGGTGTGCCGCTGTCCGATCCCGACCCACGATGCGATCCGGAACGGCCAGTACTTGCGCGCCATGGCCTTGCGGATGCGGCCGTGCCGCTCCGGATCCCGCACGTCGGCGAATTGCCCGCGCAGGCGCGCGCCGCCGACCTCGAGCTCGACCCGGTCCGCGTGGCGCGCGTTGCGCACCCAGTTCCGGTCCTCGTTCAGCGTCCCGAGGCCGATCGTGCCGTCGTCCAGGACCACGAACCAGATGGTCACGGCACGCGGCTGCCCGGACTTGCGGCCCGGTGCGATCAGGCGAAGCTCGCGCTCCGTTGCGGCCCGTGCAAGGACGGCCCCGGCGTCGTTTGACGTGCTCATGGAAACACGCCCTATACTCCCGGCGCTTATGCGGTTCGAGAGCTGGTCGAAGAGCGACGTCGGACTGGTCCGGGAGTCGAACCAGGATCACGTCGGCTGCTTCCCCGAGCTCGGCCTGTACATCGTGGCCGACGGGATGGGCGGCCACGCGGACGGCGAGATCGCGAGCGGCATGGCGGTCGCGTCGCTGCGCGACGCCTACGACCGCGAGGACGACACCCAGCCGGGACGGACGCAGGTCGCACGCAGCAGCAGCGGGCCGATGTCGTGGCTGGCACGGCTCGGCCTCGTCCGCGGCGACTCCGGCACACCCGGGACGTCCGGCTCATCCCGCGACGCCGAGCTCGCGCGCAAGGAGGTCGATCGGCTCGCCGTCGCCGTCGAGGAGGCCAACCGGCGCATCTTCCAGCGCGGCCACCAGGACGGCGGCCCGGTCGCGCGCGCGATGGGAACGACGGTCATCGCGGTGGTGGTGCACGACTGGAGCCGGCGCCTCGCGTGGGCGCACGTCGGCGACAGCCGCCTCTACCGCCTGCGCGGCTCCGAGCTGATGCTGCTCACCGCCGACCACACGCGCTTCGGCGAGCCGTACCGCGAGAAGCGCCCCGTGCCGCTCGACCTGCCGCACACGAACCAGCTCACCTCGGCGCTGGGCGTGTCTCCCGACGTCGGCGTCGCGGCGGGCTCGTCCGACCTCGAGGAAGGTGACGTGTACCTGCTGTCGAGCGACGGCGTGAGCGGGCTGGTGCCGCCCGAGCAGATCGCCGAGGTCCTCGCGCGCGGCTCTTCCGAGGAGATCGGCGAGGAGCTGCTGCGGCGTGCGATGGCGAAGGGCGGGACGGACAACGCGAGCGTGGTCGTCCTGCGCGTGCTCGGCTGAGCGGCGCTTGACGCTCGCCTGGCAGCCTGCCCGGCGTTCAGGGAAGCTCGAACACCGCGCCCTCGGCGCCCACCGTCACCGCGCACGACACCGCCACGCGCGCCCGCGCCTCGGCGGTCAGCCGGTCGATGTCGTCGTCGCCGTGCCAGGGGTCGTGGTGGAACGTTACCAGGTGCTTGACGGCGGCGAGGCGCGCGAACCCGAGCGTGTGGTCGAGAGCGCTGTGTCCCCAGCCGACGTGGTCCGCGTACTCGGCGATCGAGTACTGCGCGTCGTGCAGCAGCAGGTCCACGCCGTGCGCGACGTCGTGGCCGGAGGTCCACTCCGCGCCGAGCGGGAAAGCTCCGACGCCGAGAGCGGGCTCGTGGTCCGAGAGATACGCGATGGTCGCCCTGCGCGACGCCACCCTCAGCCCGACCGTGAAGCCGGGATGGCACACGGGCTGCGCCGTGACGCGGAACTCGCCGACCTCGAACTCTCCGGCCGGCAGTGCGTGCAGGACCAGACGCGGCAGGTCGCGCAGGCGGACGGGAAAGAGCGGCGGCGACAGGTAGCGGCGCAGGCGCGCACCGAGGTCGTCGACGTCGCGCGCGGGTCCCCAGATGTGGGTCTCGACGTGGCGGTCGTGCAGCGGCGCGAAGAAGCCGAGCCCCTGGATGTGGTCCATGTGCAGGTGTGACAGCAGCACGTCGACGCGCCGTACGCCGGCGAGCGTGCGACCGAGGGTGCGGATGCCGGTGCCGGCGTCGATCACGAGCACCGTGCCGTCCGCGCCGCGCACCTCGACGCACGAGGTGTTGCCGCCGTAGCGCGCGGTGTCGGCGCCGGGCGACGCGAGCGAGCCGCGCGTGCCCCACAGCCGGACCTTCACGACGGCAGCTCCCAGAACACCGCGACCGCGCCGACCAGCTCGTCGGTGACGCGAATGAGCGGCATCGCCGTCACCTCGATGTGCCGGTGCTGGCCGTCGAGCCCGTGGATCCAGAAGTCGCCACGCGCCGGATGGCCCTCCGCGACCGCGATGGCGAGCGGCAGCCGCTCGGCCGGCAGCGGCGTCCCGTCCTTCGCGGCCGGCTGCCACACCGAGGCCCACTCCCCTACCGTCATCTCGCCGGTTTCATCGAAGCGCTTGCCCAGCAGCGCCTCGGCGGGCTCGTTGTAGAAGGCGAGCGCGCCCCCGGCGTCGACGAGAAAAATCGGCATCGCGAGGCTGCTCGCGAGCTGCCGCATGAGGATGAGCTCGACCGGCTTCTGCGACATCGGCCCGGTTCCCTCCGAGACCTCTCTACGTCCGTGCCGGTCGCGGCGTCAATGCGAAGAGCGCTCAGAGGCGGACACGGGGCTCGGGCGACGAACCACACGACCGGGCTCGCCATTGCCGGTAATGTGAGGTCGCCCGCGGACGGCCTGCCCCGGGAACTCGGGATTGTGCTCGCCGCGCCAGTCGCGGTAGGACCGGTCGGGAGGATTCCTGCCTTGACGACGACGCCGACTCCCCGCCCGCGAACCTGCTGCCCTTCCCGCCCACCCGGGTCGCGTCGGCCGTCGACGGTGCTCGTGTCCTGCCTGCTGATGCTGCTCGGGCGCGAGATCGCTCCGGCTCCCGCCCTCGCCGCGAGCGAGGTCGTCACGAGCTGCGCGAGCGACGCCGACCTGGTCGCGAAGCTCGCCGCGCTCGACGTCGCAGGTGGCGGCACGCTGACCTTCGCGTGCGGCGCGAACCCGGTGGCGATCGTGGTGCAGCAGCCGCTCGCGATCGGCGCCAACCCGGTGACGATCGACGGCGGCGGCAAGGTCACGCTGAGCGGCGGCAACAGCGTGGGCGTGTTCGACGTCGGTGCGGGACGAAGCCTCGTCCTGAAGCGGATGACCATCACGCGTGGCACGTCGCTGTGCGGGGCCGTCTGCGTGGGCGACGGCGCGCGGCTGAAGGCCACGCAGGTTGACTTCAAGGAGAATTCTTCGTCGGCGTCGGGCGGTGCGGTGTTCGCTACCGCCGGCGCCAAGATCCGCCTCAAGCGCTGCAAGCTCGTCGACAACACGGCAGCCTCGTCGGGCGGCGCGATCGCGTCGATCGAGGCGAACGTGACCGCGCTGATCTCCACGTTCGAGGGCAACCAGGCCGGACAGTTCGGCGCCGCGATCTACGCCGACCACGCTGCAGCAGCGCATCGGATGGGCGTGGGGCATCGCCGGCGACAACCGACGCGATCTCGAGTGGACCGAGCGCGCTCCGCTTCTGCGCGCGCGATCCTGCCCGCGCCGGCCGCGTCAGCAAGTTCGACACGCTCGCCTGGCTGCACGGACAGCACGCCTGGGCCCTGACCTGGGCAGGCCGCTTCGCCGAGGCCGCGCAGGCGCTCGCGCGGCGCCGCGGCGAAAGCGGTCGCGGACGAGTTCTCGCGCTTCAACGTCCGCGGCGCACGGCACCATCTCGCCTGGCTGCGACTCGATCCACGCGACCATGGCCGCGGCGGCCGACGATCCGGACGCGCTCTGGGAGGGCGTCCGACCATGCGCCCTGGCGAGCGGCGGCTTGTCTCGCATGGCCGCCGGGGACTGCGCCAGGCGATCGCCGCGTTCGCCGGGGCGGTCGCGGGGTTCGCCGCGATGCGCTCGAACCGTCAGCTGTCGAACTTCCCTGTCTGCGTCCGCGACATGCGCCATGCTCTCGCGTTGCGGGGCGACCGGGCGCGGGCGCGCGCGCCGTGCTCGACGACGTGCGCGCGTGGATCCGCTCGCGGCGGCCCGACCTGCGACGGAACCCGATCATCCTCGGTCCACCATTCCCGCCGTGCTCGTCGTCGACGGCGTCGCGGCGGGTGCCGAGATCGCTGGCCTGATCGAGGAGCTGCTGCGCGCCGCCCGCGAGCGCGGCTACGTGGTGACGGAGCCGTTCGCGCTGCAGTACGCGGCGGCGGCGCTCCTGTGCTGCTGATGGCGGCCGCCGCAGCAACGCTGATCTCCGTGCGCCGCGGAAGCTCTTCATGCGCTCGGCTGCGCAGCCCGCGCCGAAAGGAGCTCGAGACGCGCGCGGCCGTGGCCGCGAACACGCCGCGCTAGGGAAGCTCGAACACCGCGCCCTCGGCGCCGACCGTCCACGTCACACGCCACCGGAACGCGCGCCCGCGCCTCGGCCGTCAGCCGGTCGATGTCGTCGTCGCCGTGCCATGGGTCGTGGTGGAACGTCACCAGGTGCTTGACGGCGGCGAGGCGCGCGAACGCGAGCGTGTGGTCGAGCGCGCTGTGCCCCCAGCCGACGTGCTGCGCGTACTCCGCGATGGAGTACTGGGAGTCGTGCAGCAGCAGGTCCGCGCCGTGCGCGACGTCGTGGCCCGAGGTCCACACGCCGCCGAGCGGGAAGCCCGCGACGCCGAGCGCGGGCTCGTGGTCGAACAGATACGCGAGCGTCGACCTGCCGGAAACGACGCGCAGCCCGACGGTGAAACCCGGATGGCACACCGAACTCCAGCCGGCGTGGCCGCCGGAACTCCACGCCTCCACGAACTCCCCGGCCGGCAAGGCGTGCAGCGCGAGCCGCGGCGGGTCGCGCAGGCGGACCGGAAAGAGCGGCGGCGACAAGTAGCGGCGCAGGCGCGCACCGAGATCGTCGACGTCGCGTGCCAGGCCCCAGATGTGCGTCTCGACGTCGCGGTCGTGCAGCGGCGCGAAGAAGCCGAGCCCCTGGATGTGGTCCATGTGCAGGTGCGACGGCAACGTCGACGCGCGACACGCCGTCGAGCGAGCGTCGAGCCGGCGGATGCCGGTGCCGCCGTCGATCACCAGCACGCCACCGGCGAGCCTGCACCTCGACGCAGGA
The DNA here is from genome assembly GCA_046327915.1 of Binatia bacterium. GTDB lineage: Bacteria > Desulfobacterota > Binatia > UBA12015 > UBA12015 > VGTK01. Next base: position 90,639 of record JAXLXO010000003.1, read on the forward strand.
CGTGTTGCCGCCGTACCGCGCGGTGTCGCTGCCGGGCGACGCGAGCGAGCCGCGCGTGCCCCAGAGACGCGCACCCTTCGACGGCAGCTCCCAGAACACGGCGACCGCGCCGACCAGCTCGTCAGTGGCGCGGATCAGCGGCAGCGCCGTCACCTCGATGTGCCGGTGCTGGCCGTCGAGGGCCATCGAGATCAGTCGCCGCGCGCCGGGCGCTCCACGACCGCGAGGGCGAGCGGCACCCGCTCGGCCGGCGGCGGCGTCGATCCTTCCGCGCCGGCTGCCACACCGGGGACCTCCCCCACCGTCATCTCGCCGGTCTCGTCGAAGCGCTTGCCGAGCAGCGCTTCCGCCGGCTCGTTGTAGAACACCCGAGCGTCCGTGCGCGTCGACGAGGAAAGATCGGCATCGCGGGAGCTGCCCGCGAGCTGCCGCATGAGATGAAGCTCGATCGGCTACGCGACGTCGGCCCCGGTTCCGCCAGGACCTCTCTACGTCCGCGCGGGTCGCGGCGTCAGCGCGAACGGCGGGATCCGGACACCGCCGGCTTGGGTCCGACGCGCCACCCGCCGAACCCGCCCGGCGAGAAGCGACGCTTCGGGTTGTACCGGCCGCGCCCGAAGGCGGTAAGACGGGACGGGAGGATTTCTGCCTTGACACCGACGCCGCCGACCTTCCGCTCGCGCGCGCAGTTCCATCGCCAGCAGCCGCTGCCTGCTCGATCGTACGCGTGTCCTCCGTTCTGATCCTGCTCGGACTCCAGCTGGCTCCCTGCGCTCGCCCTCGCCGCGACCGAGGTCGTGACCAGCTGCGCGAACGACGCCGACCTCGTCGCGAAGCTCGCCAGCCTCGACGTGGCCGGCGGCGGGACCTGACCTTCGCCTGCGGTGCGAATCCGGTCGCGATCACGTGCTGCAGCAGCCCATCGAGATCGGCGCGAACCCGGTGACGATCGACGGCGGCGGCAAGATCACGCTCAGCGGCGGCAACACCGTGGCCGTGTTCACGGTCGGCGCCGGACAGGCCTCGTGCTGAAGCGCATGACCGTCACGCGGGGCTCGTCGCTGTGCGGGGCCGTCTGCGTCGGCGACGGCGCGCGGCTGAAGGCCACGCAGGTGGACTTCCGGGAGAACGCGTCGTCCGCATCGGGCGGTGCGATCTATGCCACGAGCGGCGCCAGGGTCCGCCTCAAGCGGTGCAAGCTCGAGGACAACGGCGGCCGCGTCGGGCGGCGCGGTCGCGTCGATCTCCGCCAACGTGACCGCGCTGATCTCAACCTTCGAGGGCAACCAGACGGCGCAGTTCGGCGCCGCGATCTACGCGGATCACGACGACGTTCACCAAGCGCTCGACCTTCGTCAGCAACACCGGCTGGGACGGCGGCGGGATCTACGCGAACCGCGGCACCCTGACCGTGCGCCGCGGCGCCTTCACCGCCAACGAGGCGACCGCCTTCGAGGAGCGGCGCGATCGCCAACGTGAGCGGTGACGTGTCGGTGCGCGACGCCGACTTCTTCCTGAACACCGCCGGCCTGCGCGGCGGTGCGCGATCTCGAGCAAGGAGTGCTGTTCCCCGACGAGATCCGGGATCCTGGAGATCGAGCGCTCGCGGTTCGACACCAACGAGTCCGGCCTGCAGGGCGGCACCATCTACAGCAAGGCGTTCGCCTACTTGACGGACGTCGAGATCAAGGACGGAGCAAGCCGCCGACGGCGGCGGCGTCCTGACCGAGACGTACGAGCTCGAGGCGACGCTGCCCCTGTTCCAAAGAAACGACGTGACCGGTGGAGGCAGAGGCGGTGCGATCCGCAGCATCGGCTCGCTTCTCGCACTGACCAACTCGACCTTCGCGGAGAACGCGGCGAGGTACGGCGGCAGCATCCATCACTCAGGCGCCGCCAAGCATCACGAACTGCACCTTCACGGCAAACACCGCAGGCACCTTCGGCGGTGCGAACGTCGTGACCGGCGACAGCGTCTCCGCGCTCACCCTGACGAACACGATCCTCTCGAACGACGCGAGCGCCGAGATCAGCTGCGCCCAGTCGAACGCCGGCTCGATCGTCTCGGGCGGCCACAACATCTTCTTCAGCTTCGTCGGCGACACCTCGTGTCCGACCGTGGGGTCGACCTCGCCGACGACCCGCTGCTCGGCGTGCTCGAGGTGCAGGGCGGCCGCATCGCCACCGTCGCGCACCCCAGACCGGCAGCCCGGCGATCAGCGGCGGCACGGGGACAGGTGCCCCGCGACCGACCAGCGCGGCTTCGAGCGGCCGCAGGGGCTCGCCTGCGACATCGGCGCCACCGAGTCCTGCGACGCGAAGCCGCCTTCGCCGCTGCAGGTCTCCCCGCCGACAGCGCGACGCAGCCGTCGACGCGCCTTCAGTGGAAGCCGTCGCCTGCGCGGAGCGCTACCAGCTCGAGGTACGGACCGGCTCGCCGTCCGGCGCGCCGTTCATCGTCGTCGACACCTTCTCGTACGAGCTCGAGCAGAACGTGCTGCTCGCTCCGGGCACGTACGCCTGGCGCGCACGGGCGTGCAACGTGCTCGGCTGCCGGAACTCGACGTGGCGCACCGTCGTCGCGCAGTAGGAGAGGCACGCGTGCGGCGTCACACCGGACGCGCCGTGCGTGCCGGCCGCGGCATCGTCCAGGGGTGTGTGGCGCTAGCGCTCGCCGCCGTCCTTGCGCCGCCACGTCGGCCGGCGCGGTGGCGGAGGTCCGCGCGAGGTGACGTGGTCGCTCGTCACCCGGACTCCCCGGCGTTCTCGCCGCGCGACTGCGCGGGCGCGCTGGTCTTCGGCGGCCGCATGTGGCTCCTCGGCGGCTGGTACCCGTACGCCGATCCCAAGACCAACAGCGAGGTGTGGTCGTCGGCCGACGGCCTCGCCTGGCAGCTCGAGACCGTCGCACCGTGGGAGGGCCGTCACTGCGCCGGCTACGCCGTGCACGACGGCAAGATGTGGATCGTCGGCGGCGACAACAACCGCTACTACCACTACCAGAACGACGTCTGGTCCTCGCCCGACGGGATCGAGTGGACGCAGGTCGCGGCCGACGTGCGCGTGGCGCGACCGCGTGACGCACGCGGTGGTCGCGTTCCACGATCGCCTGTGGGTGCTCGGCGGACAGCAGATCACCTACTTCGACCCGGACGGCGGCGACGCGGTGGCCGACGACGTCTGGTCGTCGGCCGGCGCCACGTGGACGCTCGAGCTCGCGCACGCGCCGTGGGCGGCGCGCGGCCAGATCCTCGGCGCCGCGGTGTTCGACGACCACATGTGGCTGATCGGCGGCGGAACGTACAACGACCCGCGCCACTACTACCGCGACGTCTGGAAGTCGGCCGACGGCGTGCAGTGGGGCTGGTCGGCAAGGCGCCGTGGACGCCGCGTCAATACCACAACGTCACCGTGTTCGACGACCGCCTGTGGGTTCTCGGCGGCTACAACGACGGCAACCTCGGCGACGTCTGGTCGTCCTGCCGGCACTGGCGGCAGATGACCGAGATCATCCGTCGGGCGCACGCTGCTCGAAGCTCCCTGGCTGCCGCGGCATGCCGGCCACGTGTTCGTGTTCGACGACGCGCTGTGGATGGTCGGCGGCATCCACGACAGCTTCCCCGTCGCCGACGTGTAGCGCATGGACCTGAAGCCGGCGCTCGCGTGCGATCCCGTCCCGCGTGCGGACTGCGTCGCGGCGCGCAGCCGGCGGGCGCGACCCTCGATCTGACCGACCGCCCCGGCAGAGCCGGGCGACCGGGTGACGTGGCGCTTCCGCGGCGACGCGTCCTGGGTCAGCAATCCGCGGCTCGACACCGGGCTCGCGCTCTGCCTGTACCCGTCCGCGGCCGCGGCGCCGGTCGTGCTCGGCGGCGCGCTGCCGGCGAATGCGAGGGCAAGCCGTGCTGGGACGGCGCACCCGGCGGCTTCAAGTACAAGGACCGACAGACCTGGGTGGCCGGCACCGAGCGCATGTCGCTCACCTCGTCGTCGCGCGGCGGCACGCGCGCCACGCTGCGTACGCGGTCCGCTGCTCGATCTGCCCGACCTCGCGTCGCTCGACGCGCCGTTCGTCGTGCAGCTGCAGGAACGCACGGCGTCTGCTGGGAGGCCGGCTTCACCGCGAGGCGTGCACGAGCAGGACGCCGAGCGCCTCGTCGCCACCAGCGGCTGAGGTCGCCGCGCAGCCGCAGCGCCGTCGGACCATCTCGACGGGACACGGTTGCGGCCGGTGATTGACGCCGAGCGCCGTGCAATAGCATCAGATGCATGCACCACACTCGACATCGACGACGACGATCCTCCCGCGCCGCCAAGGAGATCGCCCGCCGCGAGCATCGGACGGCCGGGGCGGTGATCTCCGAGCTGACGCGCAAGGCGCTGACGAGCCCGCCGCCGTCCGCCGGCCAGCGCAAGGCCACACACGGGTTCCGACCGTTCCCGCCCGCGGCAAGGTGATCACCAACGCCCGGATCGACGAGCTTCGCCGAGGAAGGCGCCCTATTGATGCGCGCGCTGCTCGACGTGAACGTCCTGATCGCGCTGCTCGACCCCGATCACGCGATGCGCGCAGGCCGCCGACTGGCTCGCCGCCAACGTGCGCGCCGGCTGGGCCTCCTGCCCGATCACCCAGAACAGGTGCATTCGCGTGATGTCATCCCGGCTACCCGAACCCGTTGCCGGCCGGGGCCGTCGTGGGCGGCTGAGCGAGGCGGTGGCGACACCGCATCACCGCTTCTGGCCGGACGACGTCAGCGCATCCTCGACGCCGCGGTCGCCGACCGCGCGAAGATCCACGGCCCGCGCCAGGTGACCGATCTCTACCTCGTCGCGCTGGCGGTCGGAACCGCGGACGCTTCGTGTCGTTCGACGCCGGCATCCCGCTCGCGGCAGTCCGCGGAGCCGAGCGCAAGCACCTCGTCGCCCTCGACCGCCGTCAGGGCGCCATGGCGGCCGCTCCATCGACCGATTGCGGCGTCAAGCCCAGAGCGGATAGAACCGCGCAGCCATGCGCTGCCCGCCACCTCCAGGCGGCCCCGACAGGCGGCGCTCGACGATGGACCGCCGCCCCGGCGCCATCGCCCTACCCGCCACGGAGCCGCGCGCGAGGCGCGCACTCCGCCGGTGGCTCGAGGCGCTCGGCCTCGCGCAGTACGCCGACCGCTTCGTCGCCGACGACATCGACCTCGACGTCCTGCCGAGCCTGTCCGAGCAGGACCTCGCGGAACTCGGCGTGTCGATGGGCCACCGCAAGCGCATGCTCAAGGCGATCGCCGAGCTGAGCGGCGGGCCCGCGCCGCCCTCGCCTGCCGGCGATGGCGGCCGCCCGCCTCGATCCCGATGCCCCGCACGACCGGCACGGCCGGCGCGCGCAGGTCGTCACCATCGTCTTCGCCGACCTGATCGGCTCGACCTCGCCTGCTGAGCGCCTCGATGCGGAGTCCGTCACCCGCCTGATGGATCGCTACTACGCGACCCACGCGGCGCGGTCGAGGCGCACGGCGGCACCGTCGTCAAGCTGCTCGGCGACGGCGTGATGGCCGCGTTCGGCGTGCCGCGCGTCGCCGAGGACGACGCGATCCGCGCCGTGCGCCGGCGTCGCGATGCAGGACGCCTTCCGGGACTTCGCGCGTCGCGGCTCGCGACGATCGGCGACGTCGGCCTGCGCGTCGGCGTCAACACCGGCGAGGTCGTGGTCGCCGCCGACGACACCGACGTCGTCGGCGATCCGGTGAACGTCGCGGCACGCCTGCAGGCGGAGGCCGGCGACGGCGACGTGCTGCTCGGCGAGGCGACGCGCCGTGTGGTCGCGTCGCTGGTGACCCTGGCGCCGCTCGGCCGCTTCGCGCTCAAGGGTCGCAGCGAGTCGATCAAGGCGTACCGCGTCGAGTCGCTCGAGCGTCCCGTCGGCGTCGCCGCCGCGGCCTTCGTCGGGCGCGACGACGAGCTGGCGCGCCTCGCCGCCGTCTACGACACGGCGTGCACCGCGCCCGCGGCGCGGCTCGCCGTGCTGCTCGGCTCGCCGGGTCTCGGCAAGTCGCGTCTCATCGCGGAGCTGGCCCGCCGCCTCGGCGACACTGCAACCGTCGTCACCGCGCACTGCGACGCCGCCGGCGGTGCGACCTTCGCGCCGATCGCGGCGGCGCTGCGCGAGCACTTCCAGATCGAGGCCGGGACGAGCACGACCGACGCGCAGGCGACGATCGCGGCGGCGATCCCCGAAGGCGACGCGGAGCGCACTCGCATCGCCGCCGGCATCGCGGCGCTGCTCGCGGACTCGCCGTCGTCGCCCGAGGAGACCTTCTTCGTCATCCGCCGTCTCCTCGCCGGGCTCGCGACGACGAAGCCCGTTCTGCTGGTGATCGACGACCTGCACTGGGCCGAGCCGCTGCTGCTCGATCTCGTCGAGCACCTCGTTCAGTGGGGCAGCGGCACGCCGCTGCTGGTGCTGGTCGGTGCACGTCCCGAGCTGCGCGACCTGCGCTCGTCGCTGGTGACGCCGGGCGGGCTCGTCGCCGACGTCGTCACGCTCGGCGGGCTCGATGCCGGTGCGGCGATGCGGCTCGCCGCCAGCGTGATCGGCGCCGCCGACCTGCCCGCCGCGGTGGCGGCCAAGGTCCTCGCGACCAGCGAAGGGAACCCGCTCTTCGTCGGCGAGCTGGTGCGCATGCTGGTCGACGAGGGCGCGATCGAGCGTCAGGGCGAGCGCTGGGTCGTGGGCGCGAACCTCGCCGCGTTCGAGATGCCGCCGACGATCCACGCGCTGCTCGCCGCGCGCATCGAGCGCCTCGGGCCGGACGACCGTGCGGTCCTGGAGCGCGCTGCCGTGGTCGGTCGCCACTTCTCGCGCAGCGCGGTCGCGGCACTCCTCGGCCGCAACGGCACCCAGCTCGACGCGCGCCTCGAGGCTCTGCGCCGCACCGAGCTGATCGAGCGCGACACCGGCTGGTTCCTCGGCGAGCCGGTGCTGCGCTTCCACCACGTGCTGATCCGCGACGCGGCCTACCGCAGGCTCCTGAAGGACACGCGCGCAGCGCTGCACGAGCAGCTCGCCGACTGGATCGAGGCGCAGGTCGGGGACGCCGCCGAGCACGACGAGACCATCGGCTGGCACCTCGAGCAGGCGCACCAGCACCGGCGCGAGCTGGGACCGCTCGACGCGAGCGGACGCGCGCTCGGCGAGCGCGCCGCGCATCGTCTCGCGGGCGCAGGACGCCGCGCGCTCGCGCGCGACGACGCGCCGGTCGCGGCGGGCCTGCTCGGCCGCGCGCTGGAGCGTCTCGCCGAGGACGATCCGACGCGCGCCGAGCTGGCGCTCGACTGGTGCGAGGCGCTGCTCGCGAGCGGCGACGTCACGACGGCGGAGCGCGCCGTCGCGGAGCTCGCCCGCTTCGTCGGCGACCCGGTGCGCGAGCCGCGGCTCGCTGCGTGGCACACGTGCTTTCGCGGCCAGCTCACGGTGCTGACCGCGCCGCAGGCGCCGCTCGACACCGCCGACACCGTGGCGGCCGCCGCCGGAGAGCTCGCGCAGCTCGGCGACGCGGCCGGCGAGGCGAAGGGCCACTTCGTCCACGCGCTGGCACTCGCCCGCCTCGGCAGGATCGGCGGCTGCGAGGCGGCGCTCGACAAGGCGCTCGCCGCCGCGCGGCGTGCCGACGACCGGCGCCGCGCGAATACCGTTCTCGCCATCGCGCCGCTGGCGGCGCTGTGGGGACCGAGCCCGGTGACACGCGCCAGCGGGCGCTGCCTCGACGTGGTCCGCGTGCTGCGCATCACGCAGGGTGCGCCCGCGGTCGAGGCGGTGGCGCTCAGCTGCCAGGCCGTCCTCGAGGCGCTGCGTGGCCGCGCCGATGCGGCGCGCCGCATGATCGCCGCGGCGCGCAAGATGGTCGAGGATCTCGGGCTCACGCAGCGCCTGCTCGAGACCGACGCCTTCGGCGGGCTCATCGACCTGCTCGAGGGTGACGCGGCGGCCGCGGAGCGCGCGCTGCGCGCCGCGTATCACGGCCTGCGCGATCTCGGCCTCGGCATCGACGCCGCACGCGCCGCCGCGCTGCTGGCGCGTGCGCTGCTGGCACTGGACCGCGCGCAGGAGGCGGAGGCGCTGTCGCACGAGAGCGAGGCGCTCGCGGGCGACGATCTGAAGGCCGCGATCGCGTGGCGCGGCGTGCGCGCGGAGGCGCTGGCGCGTCGCGGCGAGCACTCCACCGCGGTCGAGCTCGCGCAGGCGGCGGTCGGGATCGCCGCCGCGACCGACGCGCTGCTCGACCACGCCGACGCGCGCCTGGCACTCGCCGCGGCGCTGCGCGCCGCCGGTCGCGGGCGCGACGCGGACGCCGAGGAGCGCCGCGCGATCGAGCTCTGGGAGGCGAAGGGCGCGCTGCTGCTCGTCGAGCGCACGCGGCGCGCGGAGGCGCGAGGGGCCGCGACCGCCGCTGCGCCGCAGCCGACCACCGCGGTAGCGCGACCGACCGCCGCGGTAGCGCGACCGACCGCCGCGGTAGCGCGACCGACCGCCGCGGCGCCGCAGCCGAGCGGCGCGCGCGCGCGGCGTCGGCGCGTCACGCCGAACCGGGCGACCGCGGCACTCGTGCCCTTCAACGCCGCCATGGCCGCCCGCGACCTCGACGCGTTCCGGGAGCAGCTCAGCGAGACCTACGAGGAGATCGACCATCCGACCGGCGCGTCGTTCGGCCGCGATGCGAACGTCGCGTCACTCGAGCGCCTGCTGCGCTCGCGCGATGCGCGCTGTCACGTCGAGCCTTTGGCGACGCTCGGCGATGCGCTCGTGCTCAGCCGGCGAACGGTCCATGCCACCGCGACCGGCGGCGGCCGCTTCGACGTCGGCGCCTACGAGCAGGAGGCGTTCACGATCGCGGAGCTGGACGACAGCGGGCGCTGGTGCCGCCACGAGGTGTTCGCCGCCGACCGGCTCGGCGACGCCCTCACCTCGCTCTACGAACGGCACGCCGCGCTGCTGCCCGACGGATCGGAGCGCGATCGTGCCGCGGCGACGGCCCGCACGGTTGCAGCGATCAACTCACTCGACGTGGACCGCCTGCTCGCCCGGGCGACTCCCCTCATCGAAGTGGTCGATCATCACAAGCTCCACCTGTGGAGCGCCCGCGGGGTGGACGAGTACCTTGCACAATGGCGGGGCCAGATGGAGCTCGCCATTCCGCATGTTCGCGTCGACGAGGTTCTCGCGCTCGCGCCCGATGCTCTCCTCGCTCGCCGCACCCACTCTGGAATCGCTCGCGAGGGTGGCGGGGAGTACGGAGCGCAGGTTCTCGAGTTGAACATCCTTGGTGCTGACGGACGCCTGACGTGCATCGAGCTGTGGGAAACCGACCGCGAGACCGAGGCGCTGGCGCGCTTCGACGAGCTGACGGCAGGTGCGGCGGTGCCGCGCCCCGTGCGCCGCCGCGTGCACGACAACGCCGCGACGCGCGCCCTCGAGCGCCAGTGGACCGCGATCGAGGCACGCGACCTCGAGACCGTCGCCGCCCTCAACGCGCAGGTCGAGGTGATCCACCATCCGACCGGCGCGACCTACGGAGCAGCCGAGGTCGCCATGCTGTTCCGCGATCTGTGGCGCGGGGCCAACCTGCGTGTGGAGCAGGAGATCCTCGCCACGCTCGGCGACTCGCTCGCCCTCTGTCGGCGCTCGGCGTCGCACGACGGGGTCGATGCACGCTTCGGCTCGGTGGGACCGGTCGAGGTGGAGTACGTCGGGGTCTTCGAGGTCGACGAGCGTGAACGCGCGAAGCGCTCGGAGATCTTCGCCGCCGACCGGCTGCACGACGCGCGCGTCCGCCTCTTCGAGCGCTACGCCGAGCTGCTGCCCGAAGGCCCGGACCGGACGCACGCCGAGGCGGCGGCACGGTCGCTGGAGATCTTTCGCCGGGCGGAGACCGGCCCTGACAGGCTCGTGGCGGCGCTCGCGCCCGACTTCGAAGGTGTCGATCACCGCCACCTGAGCTCGCACACTCTGCGCGGCGCCACGGCCTACATCGAGCACCTGCGCGCGTGGCGGCAGGTCGCGGACGACCTCGTGTTCCGCGAGCGCGACGTCCTCGCGCTCACGCCGCGTGCGATGCTGGTCGCGACCCTGCACACGGGCACCGCGCGCAACGGCGGCGGCGCCTACGAGCGGCCCTTCCTGACGCTGTTCGTTCTCGACCAACGCGGACGGCTGGCGCGCGGAGAGTGGTTCGACGACGACCGCGCAGCCGAGGCGCTGGCGCGCTTCGACGAATTGACCGCGAGCGCCGCGCTGCAGCCCACGACCCGTCGCCGCGTGACACCCAACGCAGCCACGCGCGATCTCGAGCGCCAGTGGAGCGCGATCGAGGCGCACGACGTCGAGGCCATCACCGCCCTCAACGCGCAGGTGAAGGTGATCCACCATCCGACCGGCGCGACGTACGGAGCACCGGAGATCGCCACGCTGTTCCGCGGGCTGTGGCGCGGGACGAACCTCAGGGCGACGCAGGAGATCCTGGCGACGCTGGGCGACTCGCTCGTCCTGTCCCGGCGCTCGGCGTCGCACGACGGGGTCGATGCACGCTTCGGTTCCGTGGGTCCGGTCGACGTCGAGTACGTCCACGTCTCCCAGGTCGACGAGCACGGTCGAGCACAGCACGCGGAGGTCTTCGCCGCCGACCGCCTCGCCGACGCCGTTGTCCGGCTCTACGAGCGTCACGCCGAGCTGCTACCCGAGGGATCGGAGAAGGTGCGCGCGGCCGCGACCGCAGCGTCGTTTGCCGTCTTCAAGGATGCGGCCTTCGACCCGAAGCGCTTCGCGCAGGCGCTTGCGCCGGACTTCGAGAGCGTCGACCATCGCCACCTGAGCAGCTGGTCGCTGCGCGGCGCCGACGCGTACCTCGCGCACCTGCGCGCCCTGAACGAGGTCGCGGACGACATCGAGTTCCGCTTCATCGACGTGATCGCACTGGGCCCGAGCGCGCAGCTCGCGCGCGTCCTCCACACCGGCACCGACCGAGCCGGCGGCGGCCGCTACGAGCGGCCCTTCCTGCGCCTCTTCGTGGCGGACGCCGACGGGCGCGCCGCGCGCGCCGAGTGGTTCGACGACGACCGCGAGGCCCAGGCGCTGGCGCGCTTCGACGAGCTGACCGAGCGCGCCACGCCGCAGCCCGCGATCCGTCGCCGCGTGACACGCAACTTCGCGACCGCGACCGCCGAGCGATTCGGCGCCGCGGTCGCCGCGCGCGATCTCGACGCGCTCGCGGACGTGCTCTGCGAGGAGATCGAGACCCTGCACCACCAGACCGGAGTCAAGTACGGGCGGAAGGGTCTCCTCGCCACGTGGCGGTCGATGTTCCGGGCCGAGACGATGCTCCGGCGGCAAGAGACGATCGCCAGCCTCGGCGACACGCTCGCGCTGGCGCACCACACGATCCGGCTCGAGGGCTTCACCGAGGAGCACATCGCCGACGTCGGAGCGGTCGACATCGACGAGGTCGTCCTCTTCGAGGTCGACGACCGTGGACGCACGCGCCGCTTCGACATCTTTCCGATGGAGAAGCTCGGCGACGCGCTCGTGCGCCTCTACGAGCGCCACGCCGAGCTGTTGCCGGAAGGGCCGGAGCGCGCGCGCGCTGCGGCGACGGCGCGCACGGTCGCGGTGTGGAACGGGCCGCTCGACATCGGGCGCGTGGCGGCCGTGACCGGCCCGCGCGTCGAGCTGGTCGACCATCGGAGCCTTCAGCTGTGGAGCGCGTGCGGGGCGGACGAGTATCTCGCGCAGTGGCGCGGCCACTTCGCGCTCACCGAAACGAGCGTGCGCACGGACGGAATTCTCGCCCTCGAGCGCGATGCCCTTCTCGTTCGGAGAACGTACTTCGGCACCGCTCGCGAGGGTGGCGGCGAGTTCGTGACTCCCGTCCTCGAGCTGTGGCTCTACGGAGCGGACGGGCGCAGCGCGCGAGTCGAGGTGTGGGGCCCCGACGCCGAAGCGGAGGCGCTGGCGCGCTTCGACGAGCTGGTCGCAGGCGCCGCCCCACCGCCCGCCGTCCGCCGCCGCGTGACGCCGAACGCCGGCAGCGCCGCGATGGCGCGCATCGACGCAGCACTCGCCGCCGGCGACCTCGACGCGTTCGCCGCAGAGGTCGGTCCCGACTTCGTGGAGATCAGCCACCCGAACGGCGTCACGTACGGCCGTGAGGCGATGCTGCACTCCGTCGAGCGGTTCCTGCGTCTGCCCGGTGCGACGACCCGACACGAGCTGCTGGCGACGCTCGGCGACCGGCTCTGGCTGCTCCGCCGCTGGATGGGTGCGAGCGCAGCGGGACGCACGAGCTTCGACGCCGGCGCGTTCGAGAAGGAAGAGATCGGCGTGCACGAGGTGGACGAGCACGGTCTCGCGCTGCGCAACGAGACCTTCGCCGCCGACCGCCTCGGCGATGCCGTCGTGTGTCTCTACGAGCGCTGGGCGGCGCAGCTTCCCGAAGGGCCGGCGCGCACCCGCGCCGCGGCGGTCGCCCGGGCAGCTCTCGCCGCGCTGGGTCCGATCGACCTCGGTCGCATGACGGACGCGTTCGCGCCGGATCTTTGCCTCGTCGATCACCGCGTCCTGAGCACCTGGTCCGCCGCGAGCGGCGCCGAGCTGGTGAATCACTTCCGGCTTCACCTCGATCTGGCACCGGACTTCGCGCCGCGTGTCGAGGACATCCTCGCGCTCGACGCCAACGCGCTGGTCGCCTGCGTCACCTTCGTCGGCACCGCGGACGAGAGCGGCGGCTCCTTCGAGAACCGCACCTGCAACTTCTACTCGTTCGCAAACGACGGCCGCATCGCGCGCATCGACTGCTACGAGGCGGAGCACGACGCGGCGGCCCTGGCGTGCTTCGACGAGCTGACCGGGGCGGACCGGGTGGAGCTCGGGCCCTTCGAGAACGCCGCGTCGCGCGCCTGGCGCGGGGTGATCACCGCGTGGCGTGGGCGCGACCTCGAGCGCTTTGCCGCGCTTCAGCCGGGCCCGCTCCGCTACCGCGACCACCGCCGCCTCTTCCAGCTCGATCTCGACCGCGAGGGCTTCCTCGACTTCACGCGCCCGCTGCTCACCATGCGCTCGGCGCGCGCCGACCTCGAGCTCCTCGCCACGCGCGGCGAGCGCATGGCGCTGATGCGCTTCACGCTCGAGATGGAGGACGACACGGTCGGCCCGAGCGCGATCGACTCGCTGTTCCTGATCGAGACCGACGAGCGCGGCACGATCGTCGCGTACGACCGCTGGGATCTCGACGACCGGGACACCGCCCTCGCCGCGCTCGCCGCGCGCTGGGAGTCCAGCGGAGACGCGTGGCACGAGCAGTGGTACCGGGACATCCTCGTCGCGGTCGAGCGGCGCGACTGGGACGGATACGTCGCGCTCTATGCGCCGGACGTGACCGTCAACGACCACCGGATCGCCGGCTTCGGTGACGTGCAGGGAAGCGGGACCATGGTGCGCGCGGCCCAGGCGATGCTCGCGCTCGCGCCCGACGCGCGGATTTCGCCGCGCCACGTTCGCGCCTGCCGACACGGCAGGCTCTCGGAGGTGGCGTGGTCGGGGACGAGGGACGGCGGCGCATTCGAAAGTCCCTTCGTCCTCGTCGTCGAGCCCGCCCCCGACGGGCGGGCCGTGCGGCTCGACTTCTACGACCTGCACCAGATCCATCGCGCGCTGGCGCGCTACGCGGAGCTCCGCGAGGACTCGGGAGAGGCGGAAGGACGTGCCGCCGTCAGCGCGGTCGACTGGGAGAACGCCGCGGCGCGCACCGATCGCGTGCTCTTCGAGCGCTTCAACGCGCGCGACTGGCCGGGCATCGAGGCCCTCGCAGCACCCGACCTCGTCTTCGACGAGCGCCGGCGCATGCTGCACAACACCTGCGGCCGCGACGTGTGGCTGGAGCAGGTCCGGGTGCTCTACGACGTCCCCGCGAGCCGCTTCGCGACGGAGCTGCTCGCGACGCGTGGTGAACGTCTGTCGCTGAGCCTGCACCGCTTCGCCGGCACGGTCGCCGGCGGCGGCGGTCCGGTCGAGCTGGACGACCACCTGGTGCTGCACGAGGTGGATGGCGAGGCCCGTCTCGTCGCCATCGTGCTCTTCGACCTGGAGGATGCGGACACCGCCTATGCCGAACTTGCCACCCGGTGGGTCGCGCACGAGGGCACCGCATGCCCCCTCGCCGCCACGTGGCTCGCCGCCTACCAACGATACTTCGCCGCGCGCGACTGGGAGGGCATGGCGGCGATCCTTGCGCCGGACCTGGTGTCGGAGAATCACCGCCTGGTGGGTTGGGGCACCTTGCAGGGTCCGGCCGCTCTCGTCTCGGCGATGCACGCGCAGATGCACTTGGCCCCCGACACCCAGGTCCGCTTCGATCATGTGCGCGCGCGTGAACGCGCGCTCTTGCTCGAGTATCTTTGGCGCGGAACGCGCGACGGCGGGCCCTTCGAGATCGCGTTTCTGGCCGTCGTCGAGCTCGACGCAGCCGGACAGGCGCGGCGAATCGACGCTTGGGATCCTGAGAAACTCGACGAAGCGCGCACGCGCTTTGCCGATCCAGCACCCGCGGCCGCTGCGCCGGAGCACTTCGCGAACGCGGCGACCGCCGCCGTCCGTACCCTGATCGACAGCGTCGTCGCCCACGACTGGACGCGGTACGAGCAGCTCCTCGCCGACGACTTCCGCATGTCCGACCGCCGCCGCGTGGTGCAGCTCGAGATGGACCGCGCGGGACTCATCGCGTTCGCCCGCGAGATCGCCGACGGCCGCGCGGTCCGCGCCCGCGCCGAGCTCCTCGCCACGCGCGGCGAGCGGCTCGCGCTCACCCGCCTCGTCTTCGAATTCGCAGGCGCCGACGTTGGCCCGAGCGAGATCGCGTTCCTGCTCCTGGTGGAGGTGAACGAGCACGGGCGGATCGTCACCGGCGTGCGCTGGGATCCCGAGGACCTCGACGCCGCCCGGGCCGAGATCGACGCGCGCTACGAAACCGGCGAGGCTGCGGCGCACCGGCCCGGCTGGGACGTGATGCAGGGGTTCGTTCGCGCGATCGCGCGTCGCGACTTCGCGGCGGTGGCGGCACTGTGCGCGGAGTCGATGGTCGAGTACGATCACCGCAGCCTCGCCGTGCTCGGGACGACGCGCGGCGGCGAAGCATGGGCGCAGAACTTTCGCGTCCTCGCCGACCTATCGGCGGACACGGCCTATCGCGTGGATCACTTTCGCGCCGGCCCGCGCGGCTTCCATGCGCACGGCGGCTGGCACGGGATGCGTGCGGGCGGCCCCTACGAGATCCCGCTGAACGCCGTGATCGAGCTCGACGAGCGGGGACGCATCGTGCGCGCGGACATCTACGACGACGACGGGATCGACGACGCGCTCGCGCGTTTCGCCGAGCTGTCACGCGACACGAACGCCCCCGAGCGCTTCGCCAACGCGGTGACACGCCTGGCGGATCGCTTCGTCCACGCCACTGCTGCGCGTGACTGGGAGAGCCTCGCCGACCTCTTCGCAGTGGATCTGCGCTTCGACGACCGCCGGCCGCTGCTGCGCATGGAGCTTCCGAAGGAAGGCTTCCTCGTGCAGTTCCGGGTGCTCTTCGACGTGCCGAACGCCCGCTGGACGGCGACTCCGCTCGCGACGCGAGGCGAACGCCTGTGTCTCTTCCGCCTGGTTCTCCACGGCGACGTCGCGGACGACGGCGGCCCGCTCGAGATCGATCACCTGTGGGTCGGCGGGGTCGACGACGACGGACGCTGCAACACGATCGTGCTCTTCGAGCCCGGCGAGCTCGCCGCCGCATACGCCGAGCTCGATGCGCTCCATGACGTCCAGCAAGCCGCGCTGCACCCGCGCGTGACGGCCGTGTGGGTGGCGCAGCGCCGCGCCTACCGCGATCGCGACTGGGACGGCTTCGCCGCCACGCACGCCCCCGATCTGGTCTGCCACGACCATCGGCTCCTCGGCTGGGGCACGCTGCGCGGCGCTGCGACCTGGGTGCGCACGCAGCAGGTGCTCGTCGAGCTCGCGCCGGACACCGACGCACGAGCGAACCACCTGACCTTCTCGGAGCATGGCGCTCTCCGGTCGATGATTCTCTCCGGCACGCGCGACGGCGGGGCGTTCGAGCTGGCCTTCCTGCGCGTCGACGAGATCGACGCGGCGGGCAGGATCTGCCGCATCGACCTCTTCGACGCCGACGAGGTGGACGCCGCGCGCGCGCGCTTCGCGGAGCTGGCGCGCGGCACGGAAGCCCCGGCGCGCTTCGCCAACGCGATGACGCGCATGGCGGATCGCTTCGTGCGCGCCACGGCTGCGCGTGACTGGCAGGGCGTCACGGATCTCTTTGCACAGGATCTGCGCTTCGACGACCGCCGGCCACTGCTGCGCATGGAGCTTCCGAGAGACGGCTACCTCGAGCAGTTACGCACGCTCTTCGACGTGCCGAACGCCCGCTGGACGGCGACCGTGCTCGCGACGCGCGGCGAGCGCCTGGCACTCTTCCGCCTGACTCTCCACGGCGACGTCGGGGACGACGGCGGCCCGCTCGAGATCGAGCACCTGTGTGTATGCGGAGTCGACGACGACGGACGCTGCGACACGATCGTCCTGTTCGAGCCCGGCGAGCTCGACGCCGCGTACGCCGAGCTCGACGCGCGCTACGAGGCGGGGGAAGGTGCGATCCACCCGCCGGTCACCAGCAGGTTCCGCGAGGCGCTCGCACGACGGGACTGGGATGCCGTCGCCGCACTGTGCGCGCCGGGATTCACGGAGCACGACAACCGCAGCCTCGCCGTGCTCGGGACGTCGGCGAGTCCCGCGGCGTGGGTCGACAACTTCCGTGCGCT
Source organism: Binatia bacterium (assembly GCA_046327915.1). Lineage (GTDB taxonomy): Bacteria > Desulfobacterota > Binatia > UBA12015 > UBA12015 > VGTK01. The sequence goes on from JAXLXO010000003.1 coordinate 107,496, forward strand.
GCTCGAGCTCGCGCCGGACAGCGTCGCGCGCTGGGAGCACATCCGGCCGTGTCCGCGCGGCGCCCTCTGGACGATGCGCTGGGAAGGGACCCGCGACGGTGGGCGCTACGAGATCCCGCTGGTCGGCGTCGTGGAGGCGGACGCGCACGGCGCGTTCGTACGCATCGACTTCTACGATCCCGAGCAGCTCGACGCGGCGCTCGCGCGCTTCGCGGAGCTGGCGGCGTCCGGCGCGCCCTCTTCCCCGTCCCTCGTGAAGCCGACGGCGGCGACGGCGGCCCTCGAGCGCCTCTACCGGCACTTCGACGCGCAGGACTGGGACGCCGTGCGCGCCGCGTGCTCGCGCGACTTCACCTGGCAGGACCGCCGGCCGATCGTCGGCATCTCGGGCGACGTCGAGCTGATGATGGCCTCCGCGCGCGAGCGCATGGCGTCGGGGTCCCGTCACGAGCGCCGCGAGATCCTCGGCACCGCCGGCGACCGCGTCGCGATCGGCCGGGTCCTGTGGGCCGGCGGTCCCGCCGACGGGCGCTTCGAGGTCGAGTTCCTGTCCGTGTTCGAGATCGACGCCGACGGCCTGTGCTGCGCGCTGATCTTCTTCGAACCCGACGACCTGCGCGCCGCACAGCGCGAGGCGTGGGCGCGCTGGGCAGCGATCGACCCGACGGTGGCCCCGATGACCAACTACGCCGGCGCGGTCGTCGACGCGTGGAACGCGCAGGATCCGGAGCGCCTGCGCGCGGTCCTTTCCGAGGACCTCGTGGCCGCGGATCACCGCCGGACCGGCATCGGACGGAGCGAGGGCCGCGACGCGTACCTGCGCAGCGTGGTGGCGCTGTGGGAGCTCGCGCCCGACTCGCGTCTCGAAGCGGGCCTGGTCTGGCTCGCCCACGCACCGCACGCGGGGCTGTACCTGTGCCGCCGTGCAGGCGTGCTGCCGGACGGGGGCGAGTTCGTCAGTGAGTTCCTCGCCCTCGCCGTGGTGGAGCGCGGCCTCACGGCGCGGCTCGAGGTCTTCGAGACGGACGCCGCTGACGCAGCACTCGCGCGCTTCGCGGAGCTGTGCCCCGACCCGCTGCGCATTCCGCCGAACGCGGCGACGCGCACCTGGGACCGCTGGTGCGCCGCGGCCGCCGCCGGGGACCGGGACACCATCGCCGCGCTTTACCACCTGTCCTACCGCTCCGAGGATCGCCGGCCGCTGATCCGCTTGACGACCGATCTCGCCGGGATGCTGGAGAACGACCGCATTCTCGCCGAAGGCGGCTGGCGGCCGACGCGCACGCTGCTCGCGACCGCGGGCGACCGGCTCGCGCTGCAGCACATCCTGTGGCGCACGGGCGAGGCCGGTGGCGACTCCGAGATCGAGATCCTGCACTTGACCGAGGTCGACGACCACGGGCGGTTCGCGTCGAGCGCGACGTTCGCCCCCGGCGATCGCGTCGCAGCGTTTCGCGAGCTCGGGGACCGCCATCTCGCCCGCACCAGACCGTCCGCGATCCCGCGGCTCGAAGCACGGCGCGCCGCCGGCCGTGACCTCGCGCGCCTGCGCGCCGCGTTCCCGGACGACTTCTTCTTCCACGACCGTCGCCGCACCGGGCTCGGACGGATCGACGGCGCCGATGCGTACGTCCGCTCCGTGGCCGCACTGTACGAGCTCTCGCCCGACGCGATCGTCGGACAGCCGTTCCACTTCCTCGCCGACGAGCCCCACGGCACGCTGTCGATCGCGCACAGCTTCGGCACGCTCGCGGACGGCGGCGCGTTCGAGTCGGTCTACGCGATGATCATGCTGTACGGGCCGGACGGTCTCCGCGGCGTCGAGCTGTTCGAGCTCGACGACCTCGAGGCGGCGAAGGCGCGCTTTGCCGAGCTGCGCCCGGCGACGCCGCCGGAGTCCGCGCGTTGAGCTGCGCCACGTGCGGCGCCGGGAATCCTCCCGGCAACCGCTTCTGCGGTGCGTGCGGCGCGGCACTCGCGCGCCGCTGCGCAGCCTGCGCGCACGACAACCCGCCGGACCACCGCTTCTGCGGCGGCTGCGGCGCCCCGCTCGACGGGACGACGGCAGCGGCGCCGGCGCGGATCGGCGGCGAATCGGTCGCCGGGCGCGACCCGCGCGCGCCGACGCCGCAGCACCTCGCCGACAAGATCCGTCAAGCACGGGCGTCGATCGAGGGCGAGCGCAAGCAGGTCACGGTCCTCTTCGCCGACGTCAAAGGCTCGATGGACCTCGCCGAGCAGCTCGACCCCGAGGAGTGGTCGAGCATCATGCAGCGCTTCTTCGCGATCCTCTGCGAAGGCGTCGAGCGCTTCGAGGGCTTCGTCGACAAGTTCACCGGCGACGGCATCATGGCGCTCTTCGGCGCGCCGATCGCACACGAGGACCACGCCCAGCGCGCCTGCTACGCGGCACTGCACCTGCGCGACGCGCTCGGACGCCTCGCCGACGAGCTGCGCCGCACGCACGGCGTGAGCCTGTCCACGCGCATCGGGATCAACTCCGGCGAGGTCGTCGTCGGCACGATCCGGCAGCACGGCGACGACCTGCGCATGGACTACACCGCGCAGGGGCACACCGTCGGCCTCGCGCAGCGCATGGAGTCGTGCGCCGCCGCCGACACAACCTACCTGACCGCGCACACCGCGCGTCTCGTCGAGGGCTACTTCCAGCTGCGCGATCTCGGCGACTTCGACGTCAAGGGCGTCAGCGCTCCGCTGCGCGCGTACGAGCTGCAGGGCGTCGGATCGCTGCGCACGCGCCTCGACGCGTCGCGCGCGCGCGGCTTCTCGAAGTTCGTCGGCCGCGACCGCGAGATGGCGACGCTCGAGGGCGCGCTCGACGCCGCGATCGCGGGCAACGGACAGGTGGTGGGCGTGGTGGCCGACGCCGGCACCGGCAAGAGCCGGCTGTGCCTCGAGTTCGTCGCGCGGTGCCGCGCGCGCGGCATCCGCGTCAACGAAGGGCACTGCCCCGCGCACGGCAGGACGATTCCCCACCTGCCGTTGCTCGAGATGCTGCGCGACATCTTCGGCATCACCGAGCGCGACGGCGACCACGAGGCGCGCCGCAAGATCGCCGGCGAGCTGCTGCTGCTCGACGACGCGTTCCAGGAGCTGCTGCCGATCCTGTTCGACTTCATGGGCGTGCCCGACGCGACCCGGCCATCGCCCGAGACGAGCCCCGAGGGACGCCAGCAGAAGCTGCTCGCCTTCGTGCGCCACCTGTCCGAGGCGCGCAGCGCGCGCGAGCCGACGGTGCTTTTCCTCGACGATGTCCACTGGATCGATCCCGGCAGCGACGTCTTCCTCTCCCACTCGATCGCGGCGGTGCCGAGCACGCGCACGCTGTGGCTGGTGAACTTTCGCCCGGAGTACGCGGCCGAGTGGATGCGCAAGCCGTACTACCAGCAGATCCCGCTGCAGCCGTTCGGGGCGGAGGCCACGCGCGAGCTGCTCGGCGATCTGCTGGGCTCCGACCCGTCGGTCGCAGGATTGTCGGCGTACGTGCACCGGCGAACCGGCGGCAACCCGTTCTTCATCGAGGAGGTGGTGCAGTCGCTGCTGGAAAGCGGCCGGCTGACCGGCGCGCCCGGCGCCCATCGCCTCGTCGGCGCGATCGAGGACGTGGAGATCCCGTCCACGGTGCAGACGGTGCTCGCGGCGCGCATCGACCGCCTCGGCGACGACGCGAAGCGTACGCTGCAGACCGCGTCGGTGATCGGCAAGGAGTTCTCCGGCGCGATCCTGTCCGCCGTGGCCGTAGCCGACGAGCGCGACGCGCTCTCTTCACCGCGGCTCGCGGCGGCGCTCGATGCGCTGCGCGCCGGCGAGTTCGTGCACGAGACGGCGCTCTACCCGGAGGTCGAGTACGCATTCAAGCACCCGCTGACGCAGGAGGTCGCCTACCGCTCGCAGCTCGGCGCGCGGCGGGCGCAGGTGCACGCCGCGGTGGCGCGCGCCATCGAGCAGCTCCACGCCGACAAGCTCGACGAGCGCGCCGCGCTGCTCGCCTACCACTGGGAGCAGGCCGGCGAGGCTCTCGTCGCGGCGCAGTGGTACGCGCGCTCGGCGCGTGTCGCCGGCTTCGACAGCCCCGTCGAAGCGGTGCGCCACTGGGAGAAGGTGTGGGAGATCCTCGCGGCGGCGCCGCCGTCCGATGCGGGCGTGACCCTGCGCCGCGAGGCGGCGACGCAGCTGCTGCTCTTCGGCTGGCGACTGGGCATGAGCGGCGAGCGCGTCAGTGAGATCTTCGCCGCAGGCAACCAGCTGGCCAGGGCTGCGGGCGACGTGCGCGAGCAGGTGTGCCTCCACTACTCGTTCGCGCTCTTCCATGCTCTCGATGGAGATCCGCGGCGCGGCTTTCCGATCTTCGAGGCGGGCGTCGCCATGGCGGATGCGACGGGCGAACCGGAGCTGCGCTGGTCGGCACGCACGGGGTTCGATTTCGCGTTGTGGATGGCGGGCGACCTCGCCGCCGCGGAGCGCCTGAACGACGAGCAGATCGCGCTCGCCAGCATCCGTCCTGCGCTCGGCCGGGCTACCGTCGGTCTCAGCACCGCCGACTCCCTGTGGCACCGCGCGGTGATCCTGACCGATCTCGGCCGCTTCGCCGAGGCCGCAGCCGCGTTGCGAAGTGCCCACGAGCGCGCGCGCAGCTTCGCAGAGAACGACCTCGCCAGCTGGGTGGACTTCTGGTGGGCACACCTGTTCTCCCGTGTCGGCGAGGTCCCGGACGCGTTGTCGATGGCGCGCCGCGGGATCGAGTCCACCGAAAAGATCGGTACGGCCCTGGGCCGGGTCAACGCCTACGGCCAGCACGGCCTCGCGTGCGTCCTCGCGGGCGACTGGCAGAGTGCCCGCGAGAGCTTCGATCGCGCGCTCGACCTGGGGCGCGCCAATCCGGCCGCGCGCTTTCTGGACGCGGACTTCGTGGCCGGGCTCGCCGAAGCGCAGCTCGGGCTGGGAGACGAAACGCGTGCGCGCGCGTGCGCCGAGCAGGCGATCGAGATCGCGACCCGAGCACGGAGGTTGGTCGGCGAGGTGCACGCGCAGCTCGCGCTCGCACGCGTGCTCCGCGGCGCCGCTGGCCCCGACGCCAGCGCCGGCATCACCGCCGCGCTCGACCGTGCGGACGCGCTGGTTCGGACGACCGGCGCGCGCTCCTACGCGCCGCAGATCCTCGTCGAGCGCGCGCGCCTCGCGGCGCTGCACGGCGACACCGAGGCAGCGCAGCGCCGGCTGCACGAGGCGCACCGCCTCTTCACGGACATGGGTGCGACGGGTCATGCGCGGAGGCTGGCCGAAGCACCGAGTCTTCGGGAGTGGAGTCGGTAGGGCCTGTTCGATTGTCGTATGCCCACGACGCTGGTAGAGGCATACGATGGCCATCAAGCGAAAGAGCCACAACCTGAACGAAGCGCTGCTTCGTCGCGCCCAGCGCAGCCTCGGGACCGCGACCGAGACGGACACGATCCATCGCGCACTCGAGTCGGTCGTGCTGGGCGAGGAGCTGCTGGCGGATCTGAGGGCGTCTCGCGGCTCCGGGGTGTTCCGCAGCACCGTCGTGCGCGAGATGAGACGGGAACGACGCGCGGCCCGGTGAAGTATCTCTTCGACACGAACGTCTACGTGGCACTGCTCACGGAGCGCGACCTCATCGAGCACGTCACCCCGCTGCTGCGCAGAATCCTTCCTGCGACCTGGCTGAGCAGCGTCGTGCAGTTCGAGCTGCTGCGGGGAGCGCACGGCCAGATGGGTCGGGCGCGGGTCGCACGGGCGACACGAGCCCTCGAGCGCACCGGACGGGTGATCGCACCGACGCGCGAGGAGTGGGCCGCTTCGGGCACCGTCCAGAGCCGGATCTGGGATGAGCATCCGTCGCAGCGGACGAAGGACCTGCAGAACGATCTTCTGATCGTCTCGGGGGCACGTCGCATCGGCGCCCTCGTGGTGACGGAGAACCGTCGCGACTTCGAGCTGATCGGGCGCTACCTGCCGCACGCCGCTCGCTCTCTCGACGAGCTCACGAGCGACCTGGCCGTGTGAGAGCGGTCGGCAGACGTCAGTCCGAACCCTTCTGTCGACCATGGTCGACCATCCTCGTTTGGCTCGCGCATCGGGCGGGAAACGAGCGCCGACGTTTGCTCTTGTCGCCCGCGGCGGTCCATACCCTGAGCCGCACGATGCGCTGCCCCGCCTGCCAGCACGACAACCGACCGGACCGTCGCTTCTGCACCGACTGCGGCGCGCGGCTCCCCGCAACGTGCCCGGCGTGCGGTAGCCCGACCGAGCCCGGCGAGAAGTTCTGCGGCGACTGCGGCGCCGCCCTCACGAGCGGCGCTGCGGCAGCGCCGCTCCGCTCGCCACCCACGCCGACGCCGCAGCACCTCGCCGAGAAGATCCGTCAAGCACGGGCGTCGCTCGAGGGCGAGCGCAAGCAGGTCACGGTCCTCTTCGCCGACGTCAAGGGCTCCATGGACCTCGCCGAGCAGCTCGACCCCGAGGAGTGGTCGCGCATCATGCAGCGCTTCTTCGCGATCCTCGCCGAAGGCGTCGAGCGCTTCGAGGGCTTCGTCGACAAGTTCACCGGCGACGGCATCATGGCGCTCTTCGGCGCGCCGATCGCGCACGAAGACCACGCGCAGCGCGCGTGCCTTGCGGCGCTGCACCTGCGCGACGCGGCGCGCACCTACGCGAGCGAGGTCCGGGCCCGGCACGGGGTGCCGTTCGCGGTCCGCATCGGGATCAACTCGGGCGAGGTCGTGGTGGGCCGGATCGGCGACGATCTGCGCATGGAGTTCACGGCGCAGGGCCACACCGTCGGTCTCGCGCAGCGTATGGAGGCGCTCGCCGAGTCGGGACACATCTGCGTCTCGGAGCACACCGCGCAGCTCGTCGAAGGCTACTTCACTCTGCGCGACCTCGGCCGCACGCAGGTCAAGGGTGCCGCGGCGCCCGTCGGGCTGTTCGACCTCGACGGCGTCGGCGCGTTCCGCACGCGGCTCGACCGCGCGCGCTCGCGCGGGCTCTCGACCTTCGTCGGCCGCGATCGCGACATGGCCGTGCTCACCGCCGCCCTCGAGCGCGCGCGCAGCGGCAGCGGACAGGTCGTCGGCGTGGTCGCCGACGCCGGCACCGGCAAGTCGCGCCTGTGCGCCGAGTTCCTCGACGGCTGCCGCGCCGAGGGCATCCCGATCCTCGCCGGCCACGGCGTCGCGCACGGCAAGGCGATCCCGATGCTGCCGATGCTGGAGCTGTGGCGTGCCTTCTACGGCATCACCGACGACGACACGCCGGAAGCCACGCGCGCGAAGATCGCCGGGCGCCTCCTGCTGATGGACGGCGGCTTCCGCGAGGTGCTGCCGATCCTGTTCGACGTGTTCGGCGTGCCCGATCCCGCGAACCCGTCGCCGGCGCTCGACCCCGAGCAGCGCCAGAAGAAGATCAACGGCGTCGTCAAGCGCATCCTGCACGACCCGACCTACGCCGGCGGGACGCGCGTGATCCTGCTCGAGGACCTGCACTGGTTCGACGGCGCCAGCGACGCGTTTCTCGAGACGTTCGTCGAGAGCGTGCCGGCGACGCGCGATCTCTGGCTGCTCAACTTCCGCCCCGAGTATCAGGCGCGCTGGATGCAGCGCTCGTACTACCAGCACCTGCCGCTGCAGCCGCTCGCACCCGCCGCCATCCGCCAGCTCCTGCGCGACGAGCTCGGCGACGACCCGAGCGTCGCGGCGCTGCCCGAGATGATCCACGCGCGCACGAAGGGCAATCCGTTCTTCATCGAGGAGGTCGTGCAGACGCTCATCGAGAGCGGACACCTCAGCGGTACGCGCAGCACATACCGGCTGACGACGCCGATCGACGCCTTGCAGGTGCCGGCCACCGTGCAAGCCGTGCTGGCGGCGCGCATCGATCGGCTGGGGGATCGGGAGAAGCAGGTGCTGCAGACCGCCGCGGTGATCGGCAAGACGTTCGGCGAGGCGCTGCTGCGGCGTGTCCTCGGCAGCGTCGTGACGATCGACGAGACGGCGCTGGGCCACGCGATCTCGACGTTGATCGCGTCGGAGTTCCTCTTCGAGGCGGCGCTCTACCCGGAGGTCGAGTACTCGTTCAAGCACCCGCTGACGCAGGAGGTGGCCGCGCGCTCGCAGCTGCGCGAGCGACGGACGCGCGTGCACGCCGTTGTGGCGCAGGCGCTCGAAGAGACAGGTGGCAACCTCGAGGAACGCGCTGCCGAGATCGCGCAGCACTGGGCAGAAGCCGGAGACACCGGACGCGCCGCACGCTGGCATCAGCGCGCCGCCGGGTGGGCCAGCCTCTCCGACTGGCGCGAAGGGCTGCGACACTGGCGGCGCGTACGCGAGTTCGCACCCGGTGTACAGGACGAGCGCGAGCGCACCGAGCTGATGCTGCAGGCCTGTCACGAGATCCTCGCCCTTGGCTGGCGGATGGGCGGCAGCGAAGTAGAGGCTGCGACGGTGTTCGCGGAGGGTCGATCCCTCAACGAGAGCCTCGGAGATCGGGCGGCAACGGCCCTGCTGGTGGGCCGATACGGCCTGATGCGGATGAGCGTGGCAGGCTCGGGCAGCGATTACGTTCGATACGGCGAGGAGGCTGCACTCCTCGCGGAAGGGTGCGGCGATCCGGTGCTGCGCGCGGCGGTCGGCACGTTTCCGGCATTCGGGCACGTCTTCGGGGGCGACGGCAGGGAAATGCTGAGGTGGTCGGCGCGCGTCCTCGACGAAGTCGGAACGGACGACCTGCTCGGAAGAGCGCTCCTCGGCTGGAGCCCGCGGATCAGCATGCTGGTGGTGCGCGCGCGAGGCTTCGCCTGCATGGGGCGACTCCAGGAAGCCCGGAGTCAGTTCAACGAGACTTTGCGAATCGCGGAGGAATCGCGAGAGCTGGAGGTCCTCGGCTGGGCGATTGCGCTGAGCGCGGATCTTCCCCGCCTGTGCGGTGGCGGCGAGTCCGGTCTCGAACGCGCCCGTCGCAGCCTCGGCATCGCGGAGCAGTCCGACAATCCGTCAAACCAGGTGATTGCGTACGTCGCGCTCGGGGAGGCGCATCTGGCGGAAGGGCAACCCGCGGCTGCGCGCGAAGCGGTCCGCGAGAGCCTCGCACTCGCTCGGGGCCATGGCGTGACGAAGCAGACCCTCCCCTGGTCGCTGGCCGTGCTGGCAGAGGCTGCATTGGCGCTCGGCGAACGAACCGAGGCCATCGCCTCGGCGCGTGAGGGCATCGATCTGGGCCGCGCCGGTGGCTGCGGCTACTACGAAGCGGGGGCACAGCTCGCGCTGACCGCGGCGCTGCTCGCGACGGATGGCGTCGTGCCCCGCGCCGAGATCGAGTCCGCGCTGGCGCGCGCCGAGCAACTCGTCGAGTCGATCGCCGCCCGCTCATTGTCACCGCGGATTCTCGAACGACGCGGTCGGCTGGCCGCAGCGCTCGGCGACGGGGGAGCAGCGCAGCGCCTGCTGCGCGAGGCCCTCGACCTCGACCGCGCCATCGGCGCCTTCGGTCACGCGAATCGGCTGGCGAACGAGCTGGGCGCCTGACTCGTTGACAGTGGTAGCTACGCGGGGCTACTTTGGTCGTCATGAAGGCGGTGGCCGTCAAGGAGCTCAAGAATCGGCTCAGCAGCTATCTCCGCGACGTCCGCGAGGGCGAGGTCGTGCTGGTGACCGACCGCGGGCGGGTGATCGCCGAGCTGCGGCAGCCGAGCAGCGGAACGCCTCTGTCGGGCCATGATCTCGCGCTCGAGCGCCTCGCCGCGGAAGGCCTGCTGGTGCCCGGCCTGCCGCAAGACCCGCGCGCGTACCGGGCCTCTCCGCTCCGCCGCCCCGTCACGACTGCCGATCTCCTCGACGCCGAGCGCGGCTCGCGGTGACGATCTACGCGGAGACGAGCGCCGTGCTGCGCTGGCTCTTCGCGGAGGCGGACGGCGAGGCCGTCCGCGAAGCGCTCGAGACGGCATCCAAGGTGGCGACCTCGCGCCTGACCTTGATCGAGACCCGCCGTGTCGTCCACCGCGCCGAGCGTGAGGGCCGGGTCACCCCGGCGCAGGCAGCGGACCTGCGGGCGATCTTCGCGCAGGCAGCCTCCACGTGGGCCGTCCTCGAGGTCTCGGACGACGTGGCCCGTCGGGCCGAGGTCGGATTTCCGGTCGAGCCGGTGCGCACGCTCGATGCCATCCACCTGGCGAGCGCACTGCTCCTGCGCGAGGCGCTCCCCGACATGACGATCCTGACCGCGGACGAGCGCGTGCGAGCCAACGCGCACGCCCTCGGGTTCACGGCACGCTGAGCGCGAACGCGGCGCGGAGCGCTCGCAGGGAGGCAACGCATGAACGTCCGCAGAGTCGTCACCGGGCACAGCCCCGCAGGCAAGGCCGTCGTCGCGAGCGACACGACCGTCGAGCCGTTCACCTTCGGCGACGGCGGCGCGTATCACGTGCTGTGGGGCAGCGACGTCCCCGCGCAGTTTCCCGACGACGGCGCCGCCCCCGCGTGGACGGCACCCTTCCCGCCCCTCGGCGGGCACCGCTTCCTGCTCATGACCATCCCGCCCGCGTCGAGCCGCGACACGGGCGACCAGCTCGCCGAGCAGCTCGAGTCGTCGCTCGGCGACGTCATGGAGAAGGACGCGCCCGGCATGCACAAGAGCGCGACCATCGACTACGAGGTCGTGCTCGCCGGCACGGTCGGCCTCGAGCTCGACGACGGCACCGAGGTGCTGCTCTCGCCGGGCGACGTCGTCGTGCAGAACGGCACGCGCCACCGCTGGCACAATCGCGGTGACGGCCCCGCGACGATGGCCGTGATCATCATCGGTGCGCACCACGCCACGGCCTGATCGCGTCGCGAGGCGATGCCGTCGATATCGCCTCACGACTCCGAGGTGATTCCCGTCGAATCACCTCACGCGCGCAGCCGGTAGCGCACCGGGAGACGCTTCAGCCCACCGACGAAGTTCGCGACGACGTGCTCCGCCGGCCCGTTGGGCTCGATCGACTCGAGCCGCGACAGCAGCTCGCGAATGAACGCCTTCAGCTCGAGCCGCGCCAGGTGCGCGCCGAGGCAGAAGTGCACCCCCGTGCCGAACGCGATGTGCTCGTTCGCGTTCTTCCGCCGCACGTCGAAGCGGTACGGGTCCGCGAACACCGTGTCGTCGCGGTTCGCCGACAGGTAGACCAGCATCAGCCAGTCGCCGGCACGGATCTTCGTGCCACGAAGCGTGTAGTCCTCGGTCGCCTGACGCAGGAAGTGGCGGACCGGGGTTCCCCAGCGGATCATCTCCTCGACGGCGTTGTCCAGCAGCGACGGATCCTGCTGCAACGCGCGCAGCTGCTCGGGATCGTTCATGAGCGCCTCGACACCCGACGCGAGCGTCGCGGACGTCGTGTCGTGTCCCGCGGTGGCGACGATCATGTAGTAGCCGAGGCGCTCGATCTCCGGCATCGGCGCGCCGTCGATCTGCGCCGTCGCGAGCACGGTCGCGATGTCGTCGCGCGGGTGCGCGCGGCGGTCGTCGGTCATGCGGTCGAAGTACTGCTTGAAGTCCAGCGCGGCGGCGAGCAGGGCCGCGTTCCGGTCCTCGCCGGCGAACTCCGGATCCTCATTGCCGAACAGCTGCTGCGTCAAGCGCAGCATGCGCGGCTCGTCCTCCTCGGGCACGCCGAGGATGCTCATGATCACGTGCAGCGGGTAGTAGAGCGCCACGTCGCGCGCGAAGTCGCACTCGTTGCCGAACGACGCCATGCGATCGACGTAGCGCTTCGCGAGCTCGCCGACGCGCGCCTCGAAGAGCTTGCGCAGGTTGCTCGGCTTGAACCATTCGTTGGTGAGCTTGCGGTACTTGGCGTGCTCGGGGTCGTCCATGTGGACCAGCGACTTGATCTGCACGCCGCTCTTCTTCTGCTGCGCGAGCGCCGCCTCGGGCAGCAGCACGCTCGTCTCCGTGTTCGGGAAGAGCACGTTCTGACGCTCGATCTCCGCGACCTCGGCGTGCCGCGTGATTGCCCAGAACGGCTGCCAGCCCGGCTCGTCGACGCGCGGCAGCGTCTCCGCACGGCGCAGCTGCTCGGCGGCGCGGTGCCAGCGGTCGAGGTCCTGGTAGGCGGCCCCGTGGACGAGGATGCGTCCGGGCGGGTCGTAGACATCGAGCTTGGGCGTGCTGCTCATCGGGGCTTCCCTCCTGTCCGTGCGTTTCTGCGTGCGGGCGCGCGGCCGCGTGTCGAGGCGCGCACGGCCTTCTTCTGCCCGGCGAGGGCCGGAATCCCGCCGAGCACGAGCGAGGTCGCGAAGCGCGTCGCGCCCTCGACGTCCATCGGATCGCGCTCGACCATCGACGCCGCGACCTCGAACGCGATGCCGTTCAGCGCGGCCGTCAGGTAGTCCGCATCCACGCCGGCGAGCTTCTCGCGGCGCACGACGCGCACGACGTCCGCGCGCAGCTCGTCGCGATTCGCGACGAACGCCGGCTCGTCGAGGATCGCGCGGATCGCGCCGGCGTTGCGGTTCATCAGCTCGAAGGCCGCGCGGTCCCCGGCGAGGAACGCGAACGCGTCGTGGAACGTCGCGCGCACGACGTCGGCGAGCGTGGCAGCTCCGGCGCGGCCCTCCTTCGCGCGAGCGTGCAGGCGGCGCATGCTGTCGTCGAACAGCGCGCGCAGCAGCGACTCCTTGTCCGGGAAGTAGTTGTAGAACGTCCCTGCGGCGAGCGTCGTGCCGCGGATCACGTCGCGGATGGTCGCGCCGTCGTAGCCCAGCTCCGCGAACACGCGCCGCGCGGCGTCGAGGATCGCGGCGCGGTTCTCGGCCTTGTTGCGCTCGCGCTTGCCGCTCGCGCCGCCGGCGTCGGACAGGTCGGCCATGACCGACCCACGCTGCCAAAAGATGACGCCCGCGTCAACAATTCGTGACGCGGGCGTCAGATTTCCGAGCGCCGTCTCCGCGCGCAACGCGCGCGGCCGACCGAAGGGAGCGCGGGGAGTGGGGCCCCCGTTGGGCTCCGCCCAATGGGGCGAGGGGGCGCGTGCCCCCTCGTGGAGACAACCCGCGTGCCCCCTCGTGGCGACAGTCTCAGCCGATCTTCTTCAGGTGCCGGCGCGGCGTCGGCGCCGCGGCCGCGTCCGCCGACACGCGCGAGCGGCGCTCCGGCGTCGGCAGCTCGGCCTCGAGATCGGCCTCGCGCTTGCGGTTCCAGGTCTCGACGTCGTGGAACTGCGACATGGTGTCGGCGCGCAGCCCGAGACGCAGCGTCTCGAGGCCGATCACGTCGGTGCTGGCGATGTTGCCCAGGTTCACCTCGCTGCCGAGCTTGCGCACCATGAAGCACTGCTGCGCGCGCTGCGGGGCCTCGAAGATCAGGTCCGCGGGATCGACCTTGGCGACGATCTCGTCGATGAGGCCGGCGCGGACTTCGCCCGAACCGAAGTACAGGCCGACCGTGCCGCTCTCGCGCGCCTCGCAGATGACCTTCCACGCGCCGGCGTCGAGGTCGGACTGGATGAGCTCGACCCAGCGGTACGGCGGGATGATCTTCTCCGAGTCCTTGCTGCCGACCTCCGACAGCACCGTGAACTCCTTCGCGAGCTCGCGGATGTACTTCGCCTTCTCCTTCATCGGCAGGTCGATGACACCGTTCGAGATCTCGACGTGCGTCACGCCGAAGTCGCGCACCATGCCGCGATACGCGTCGAAGCGTCCCTGCAGGATCGCGACCTCGAGCAGCGTGCCGCCGAAGCAGACGGGGATGCCCGCGTCGCGGTACGCCGCGATCTTGTCGGCCACGTTCTGCGTCACGTAGCCCGTGCCCCAGCCCAGCTTGACGATGTCGATGTAGCCCGAGCTCGTCGACAGCAGGTCCTCGACCTGCCGCAGGCCGAGCCCCTTGTCCATGATGTGGCTCACGCCGACGTCGCGGGGCTTCGGGCTGCGCTGCGGGGTGTCGAAAAGGTCCAGCATGGGAGTCTCCTGCTCGGGGGGGCCTGCTCAGTGGGGACGGGTACGGTTGGAAACGCCGCGCTTGCGCGCGAGCTCGACGAGCTGCCGCTCGGCGGCGGCGAGGCGGGATTCGGTGGCGGTGCGCCAGCGCGCCGACTTCCGGAACGCAGCACCGCACTCGGCGAGCATCTGCTTGACGGGACCGGCCGCGGCGCCGCCGAGACCGGTCCGCGTCGCGACGACCTTCGCGGGATCCTCGACCGCCGCGAGCGAACGCGCGGACAGCTTCAGCTCGCGCCCCAGCACCTCGCGCGCCGCCGACGCGAGTACGTCCACGGGAATGCGCTGCGCCTGCGGGTCGCGATCGAGCGTCTCGCGGATCGCGAGCCCGACCACGCGGTGCGCGGCGCGGTACGGAACGCCACCTTCGGTCATGATGGTCTCGGCGAGATCCATCGCCCAGGTGAAGCCGCGTCCGGCGCGCTCGCGCATCAGCTTCGTGTCGAAGGTCAGCCCGCCGACGACGCCGGCCATGAGCTCGACCGTCTCGGCCGCCTTGTCGAGCGTCCGCGGAACCTCACCGAGGGCGAAGATGCGATTGTCCATCTGCGCGGAGGGCGTCTTGCCGACGGCGGTCATCGATGTGAGCCGTCCGGTCACGGCTCCCGTCATGCCACGAATGAAGGCCAGTGAGTAAGGGTTTTTCTTCTGCGGCATGATCATGCTGATGCGCGCGTGCCGGTCCGCGAGCTCGACCAGGCCGAACTCCGCCGTGTTCCAGATCTGCAGGTCTTCCGCGAGGCGGTCGAGATGCAGCAGCAGCATGGTCACCTGCGCCATCAGCTCGATCGGCTGATCGACCTGCCACATCGCGTCGCGCGTGTTGGCGATCGCGCGGTCGAATCCGAGCAATCGCGCGAGCTTCGCCCGATCGACCGGCAGGCGCGTGCCGTTGATGTTGCCGATGCCGCCCGGACACTCGTTCGTCCGCGCGAACGCGCCTTCGAGACGCTCGAGGTCGCGCAGCAGCGGATATGCGAACGACAGCAGGTAGTGCGCGAGGCTCGTCGGCGTCGCCGGCTGCAGGTACGTGTAGTCCGGCATGACGGTCGACACGTGCCGCCGCGCCTGCGCGACAAGCGCCTCGCCGAGCGCGGTGGTCGCGGCCGCGAGACGCAGCAGGCGGTCGCGCACGGCGATGCGGTAGGCGATCGTGGCCGGCTCGCGCCGCGGGCGTCCGGTGCCCATCCAGCCCGCGACCGACGCGTCGCGCTGCTTCAGCCACGCCTCGCGGTTGCTGTAGACGTCCTCCAGCGCGGGATCGAGCGGGAACTTCGCGAGCGGCAGATCCTTCAGCTCCAGCAGCAGCGCCAGCAGCGTCGCCGCGTCGCGCTTCGGGATCACGCCCGCGTCGCGCAGCACGAGGATGTGCGCGAGGTCGGCGAGGTGCAGCCCGTCGTAGAGGATCGGCGCGTCGGCGATCTCGAGCGCGAACGACGCGCGCATCAGCTCCGCCGCCGGCCCCTCGCGGAGACGTGCGCCCTCGCCCTGCCCGCGCGTCCGTTCACCGGCGCGGGCGCCGGCCTTCGCTCGCGCCACCGTCAATCCACGGTCACGCGGCGCAGCCCCTGCCCCACGGTCGGGTCGGCCGCCAGCAGGATCGGCTGCATCGCCTTCTTCGGACGGTTCTTCTCGACGCGCGCGCGCTCGGTATCCTTCGTCTTCAGCCTGCGCTTGACGCGATTGACGCCGGCCTCGACGATGCGTCCGAGCGAGTTCAGGATCGGGCCCGGATCGTCCCATGCGGAGTACGCGTACGTCCGCTTGCCGCGGTACGACATCAGCCACGACCAGCGCGTGAGCCGCTTCTCGGGCAGGAAGTAGAGCTGCACGGTCTTCAGGTCACGCTCCTCGTGGATCCACTTGATGTGCTCCTCGAAGCGCGTCTGCACCGGCATCGGCGGCAGCCCGAGCACGTCGCGGTACCAGATGAGCGGCAGGTTGATGCCCGAGCGCGTCACCAGCGAGTGCGGGAACCACGTGCGACCGCCGGTCGCTTCCGTGATCTTGAGCTTGCCGTCGCGGCGGTCCTGCTTGTACTCGATGACGCCGTAGCCGCGGTGCCCGATCGCCGACAGGATCTGCACCACGCTCTCCGCGATCCACGGCTCGCGCACGCTCTCGGCGAGCGTCGCGGTGCCGAAGCCGCGCGGGTACATGCGCAGCTTGCGTCCGGTCCACACGGCGAGCGGCTCGTGGCGAGCGTCGAGGTACGTGACGCCCCACTTCACCTGCGAGTCGTCGCCCGGCATGTACTCCTGGATGATCAGATCCTGGTGCACCGGGTAGATCAGCCCGTAGAGCTCCTTCAGCATCTCGGGCGAGTCGGCGAGGAAGAGCCGCGTGTCGAAGGTCTCGCGCCAGGTCGCGTTCGGCTGGAACGGCTTGATGAGGCACGGGCACTCGATCTCGCGCGCGATCTGCTCGATGTCGTGCTCGCCGTCGGTGAAGTACGTCCGCGGCAGCGGGAAGCCGCGCTCGATGGCGAGCTTGTAGAACGACTTCTTGTCGAGGAAGAGCCGCAGCACTTCCTTCGACGGCAGCGACAGGTGGAAGTACGGCTCGAGCTGCTCGCGCTCCTCCGACACCAGCTGGATGTTGAGGTCGCCGCTCGGAAGGATGACGCCCTTCTGCCCCTGACGCTGCAGCTCGGCGCCGAGCTCGACCAGCTGCTCGACCAGCGCCGGTCCGCCCTTGGTGAAGTCCTTCGCGAGGACCTTGTGGCAGTAGCGGGTCTGCGCGCCGGGCTGCGTCAGGTCGTCGTCGACGCCGATCACCGGGATGCCGACCCGCCCGAGCGCGCGCACCGTGCCGAGGCCGTTCTGGCCGAGGCCGAGCACGACCGCGGGGGGCTGATCGTATCGCGGGAGAGTCATTCTGCCTCCGGTCGGGAAGTGGTTCGGGAGTCTGGCTGGTGGGTTGGGAAACGTCGCCGACGCGGAAGCGGACGACACGCGAGGTGCATTCTCGGATGGCCCGTCATCGGGAACCCACATGATCGGTCGTGCGCGTCCGGAAGGCAAGGCGCTTCGGCGCGCACGAGGCCCTTCGAGGGCGGTCCGGGCGCTCGCGCACAGCGGCTGCGTTGCGCTCGACCGAGGCGAAGCGGGGATCCGTTGCCCACGCCCGCGCTTCGGGCTAGCGAGCGTCGGTCACGGCCATGACGCAGCAGGGATCGTCCACGAGCGCGCCCGGGCGCGCGCCGTCCTCGGCACCGGCACCGCCGCCGGTGCCCGCGCGATGGCTCGCGCGCGGCGACAGGATCGCACCGTCGCAGCACGCCCTCGAGGTGCGGCTGCGGCGCCGCGTCGAGCGCGCCGTCGAGTCGTTCGGCACGATCGCGCTGCGGCTCGGCGTCGACGCGTTCGCGCGCCACCTGGCACGCCCTCTCCTGCTCGCGCCCGACCTGCGACCGCGCCGCCACGTCGTCGTGCTGAGCGGCGGCGTCCGCTCGACCGGACGGCTGAACGCGACCACGGTCGCGCGCGTCCGCCACGCCGTCGCGCTGCTCGATGCGGGCCATGCCGAAGTGCTGATCGTGAGCGGCGGTCCGCACCGGCGCGGACGTCCGAGCGCCGCCCCCGCGATGGCGGCGCTCGCCGAACGCCTCGGCGTCGCGCGCGAGCGCATCGTCGTCGAGGAGCGCTCGAGCCGGACGGCGGAGAACGCGCGCGAGGTCGCGGCTCTGCTCGGCGCGGACGCGCGCGAGCTGCTGCTGGTCACGAGCGCGCTGCACATGCGCCGCGCGGTGCTCTGCTTCCGCCGCCGCGGCATCGCCGCGGCGCCCGCACCGGTTCCGCACGTCCCCGGCGAGGATCCGGAGCGTGCGACGATCGTCGGACAGACGCTGCACGAGCTGATCGGTCTCGCGTACTATCGCGTGGCCGGCTGGGTCTGAGGTTCCGGGGTCAACCCGTGTATCCGAGGCGCGTCGCGACCGCCTCGACCTGGCGCCACACTGCTTGACGGTCGGCCTCGCTCCAGTCGCCGGCGCCGGGAAAGCTGCCGCGCACCGCGGCATTGAGCTTCTGCCCGAGCACCTCCTCGACCAGCTCCTGCGCCGGGAAGTCGATCCCGACGAAGCTGAAGATGCGGCGCATGGTCGCCTCGTCGCCGCCGAACAGCAGGTCGGCGCGCAGGTCGAGCGCGCGCTCGGGCGGCAGCGACGCCATGAAGCTCGCCGCCTCCTCGTTGATGCGCGACCAGAACCAGCCGCACTTCTCGAGGCGCGGCAGCGCGTCCCACTGCGCGGCGAGCGGCTCCGACGCGCGCGGACGAACGCGTGCGAAGTCCCAGTTGTGGCTCTCGTAGTAGCCGCGCCGCATCGCCGAGCGCACGACCTCGTACGGGTGGCGGTGCAGGTGGATGAACTTGCTGTCCGGGAAGCAGGTCGCGAGGATCGGTGCGAGGTAGGTCAGACGGTTGTTGGTCTCGACGTAGATCCGGCCGCGGCGGTTCGCCTCGCACACCAGATCGTCGCGCGCGCCGTACACGACCTCGCGCCACTTCTCGCTCGCGCCGAGATCGCCGCCCTCCAGGTACGCGTCGATCGACGCCTTCACGAGGCGCGGAAACGGCTCGTGCTCCGACACGACGGCCGGCGACAGCGCGAGCAGCGCCGTCAGCGTCTGGCTGCCGACCCGGCCGGTCGAGAGCACGAACGCGCACGGACAGCCCTTCCAGCCGCGCGCGTACGCCTCGCCGAGGCGCGCCACGTACGGCGGACGCGGCGTCTCGCCGACCAGCATCCGGTCGATCCGGCGCGACACGCGGGTGAGCTGCTCGCGGGTCGCCTGCAGCGCCTGTCTCTTCAAGCTGGGCATTCCTTCCGTTCCTCGGCGTCGTGCGCCGCGACCGACGGGTCGCGGCCAAACCGGGGATTTATCCGATCGCGTCACCTTCATCGACCGGGATTTCGCCGCTCTTGATGGCGCTTTCGGGTGCGAGGGCACTTGCGTTGGCTTCCTCTCCATGGCGAAGATTTGGCGAACATGGCGACCATCGACCTTCCCGGCCGCGGCACCGACCAGGCTCCCCCCAACCGCTTCGAGGAGCTGCGCTTCGAGCCCGATCCCGACTTCACCCCGGATCCCGACGACGACGCGCCCGCACCGCTGCCGACCCGCCTCTACCGCGATGCCTCGCGCAGCATCCTCGCCGAGAACTCGAGCCCGGACGTCGGCTTCCGCTTCAGCGTGAACCCGTATCGCGGCTGCGAGCACGGCTGCGTGTACTGCCTCGAGCCCGACACCCCGATCCTCTACGCCGACATGACGTGGCGGCCGATCGGCGGCGTGCGCGCGGGCGACGTCCTGGCCGGCTTCGACGAGCACCCGTTCGCGGGCCGGCGGCGGAAGATCCGCACGTCCGTGGTCGAGCACGTGATCTGGTCGCGGCGTCCGACGCTGCGCCTCGCGACGCCGAAGAGCGACGTCGTCACCACCGCCGAGCACCGCTGGCTCGGCGCGGGCGAGCGCGCGTGGCTGCGCACCGAGCAGCTGTCGCGCGGACGCCGGCTGAACCACGTGCCGGTCACGCGACACGAGCCCGTCGACGACGACTACCGCGTCGGCTACGTCGCCGGACTCTCGCTCGGCGAGCGCGCGTCGCGCAGCGCGTCCGCCGCTGCGCTTCCCGAGCGCGACGCGGCGGCGTGGCGCGTGGCGTTGCCCGACGACGAGCCGCTGCGCCGCCTGGTCTCGTACCTGGCACCGCTCGGCGTCGACGCCGCGATCCGGCCGTTCCTGTCGAACCGCAACGACCGTCAAGCACTGCGCAAGGTCGAGGTGCGGGCGCCCGGCATGCTCGACGTCGTGCGCCGCATCCTCGCCGTCGAGCTCGAGTCGCGCGGCTGGCGGCGCGGTCTCCTCGCCGGCTTCTTCGACGCGGGCGGCGCGCACGGAACGTCGCTCTGCCTCGCGCGCGGCGACGAGGGGCTGCTGGCGCGGGTCGCGCGCCACGCGCGCGCGCTCGGCTTCGCGCTGCAGGTCGATGCGCTCGCCGGGAGCGGCGCCGTGCTGCGGCTCGCGGGCGGTCTCGTCGAGCGCATGCGCTTCTTCGCACTCTGCCGGCCGTCGATCCCGCGCCGCTGGCTCACGCTCTTCGACCGCGACCTCGACACCGAGCCCGAGCCGATCGCCGCGATCGAGCGCGGCCCCGTGCGAGAGGTGGTCGACATCCAGACCTCGACGCGGACGTTCTTCGCCGCCGGGCTCGCGACGCACAACTGCTACGCGCGGCCGAGCCACGAGTACCTCGGCTGGAACGCGGGCCTCGACTTCGAGACCCGGCTGCTGGTCAAGACCGACGCCCCCGACCTGCTGCGCCACAAGCTCGCGTCGCCGCGCTGGGAGCCGGACGTGATCGCGCTGTCCGGCAACACCGACTGCTACCAGCCGGTCGAGCGCCGGCTGAAGATCACGCGCGGCGTGCTGGAAGTCCTGCGCGACTTCCGGAACCCGGTCGGCGTGATCACCAAGTCGGCGCTGGTCGCACGCGACGCGGACCTCCTCGGCGAGCTCGCGCAGCACGGCGCGGCGCACGTGCGTCTCTCGGTGACCACGCTCGACGCCGAGCTCGCACGCCGTCTCGAGCCGCGCGCGGCGACGCCGTCGCGCCGGCTGCAGGCGATCGAGCGCCTCGCCGAGGCCGGCGTGCCTGTGGCGGTGCTGATCGGTCCCGTCATCCCCGGCCTCAACGACGCCGAGATCCCGCGCATCCTCGAAGCGGCCGCGAGCGCGGGCGCGCAGAGCGCGAGCTGGGTGCTGCTGCGGCTTGCGTCACCGCTCGACGAGCTGTTCACGCACTGGCTCGCGCGCCACTACCCCGAGAAGCGCGAGCGCGTGCTGAACCGGATCCGCGCCACGCGCGCCGGACGCCTCAACGACTCGACCTTCGGCGTGCGCATGCGCGGCGACGGCGAGTACGCGAAGCAGATCGCCCTGCTCTTCGAGGCCAGCGCGCGCCGCCACCGGCTCGCGGATCCGCTGCCGCCGCTGTCCGTCGCCGCGTTCCGGCGACCGCCGAAGCGCGGCGACCAGCTGCTGCTGCTCCAGGCTGCGGAAAGCCCGAAACGCGTGGACGCGTGACCAAGCGAGCGCGAGCCGTCGTGAGACAGCCCGCGCTCGCTCGATCCACCCGCCGTGCGCTGCCTAGCGGCAGCGCACGTTCTTGCCCGCTCCGGTCACCTGACAGTTGGGCTTGGTGGGCACGGTCGCGAACGCCGCCTCGCCGCACTGTCCCGTCGTCGCGTACGGCACGTCGATCACCAGCGTGCCGGTCAGCGGAAGGTTCGCCGTGTTCACGGCGTAGTCGGCGTTCTTGCCGCGCACGGTGAACTTGTACTTGCCCGGGCTGGTCGCAAACGCCTTCAGCTGTGCGTTGGTGATGCCGTGCACCAGGGGCACCGCGCGGCCGGCGTTGCGATAGCGCCACGACGTCCCGCTGCGGTTCACCTTCCAGCCGACCTTGCTCGCCGTGTCGTAGGCGCCACCCGGAATCGTGATGTCGATCGGGATCGCGCCGGTGCTGTCCGACACGAGAATGCGCAGGCCGTTGGCGACCGGGTCGACGGTCGGGCTCGCCGGGACGTCGAGGATGGTTCCCGTGAAGTTGAGCTTGTCGTCCGTGGTGGGCGGCACGATCTTCGACAGCACGAGCTTCGGCTTGCTGGCCACCGTGGGCACGATGTTGCTGCACGGATCACAGAGGTCGCCGAAGGCATCGCCGTCGACGTTCGCCTGGTCGGGGTTGGCGATCACGACGCAGTTGTCGAGAGCATCGCAGACCGTGTCGGCGTCGCCGTCGGGAAGACCGGTGTCGACGGGGCAGCTCGACGAGCTGCCGCTGCAGCTCTCGGCGACGTCGCAGCCGCCGGCAGCCGGACGGCAGACGGTCGAGGGTGGCGCGAACGCGTCCGCGGGACAGGCATCGGCGACGCCGTCGCAGCTCTCCGCGACGTCGCAGGCGCCGGCCGAGGCGCGGCAGATGGCCGTACTCTTGACGTCCGCGGGGCATGCGTCCGCGACGCCGTCGCAGCTCTCCGCGACGTCACAGGTACCGGCCGAGGCGCGGCAGACGGCCGTGCTCTTCACGTCGGCCGGACACGCCGCGCTCACGCCGTCACAGGACTCGGCGAGGTCGCAGGCGCCGGCAGCACCGCGACAGACGGCGCCCGCATTTCCGGCGGGGTGATCGCAGCCGTCGGCGACGCCGTTGCACTGATCGAGCGTGCACGGGTTGCCGTCGCTCGTGCACGACGTGCCGCCCGTCTGCTTGACGTCCGCCGGACACGCCGGCGAGACGCCGTCGCAGGTCTCGGCGAGGTCGCACTCGCCCGCCGACGCCCGGCACGTGGTCGAGCCCGACAGCAGGACGTCCGCCGGGCAGCCGCCGCCGAGCCCGCTGCAGGTCTCGGCGACGTCGCAGTCCCCCGCGGCGGCGCGGCACACGGTGGCGGCCGGCACGATGCAGTTGTCGGCCGCCTCGTTGCAGACGTTCTCGCACTCCGGCCCGCCGGCGCACGGATCGCCCGCACCCGCGACGCAAGCCCCGGCGTTGCAGGTCTCGCTGCCCGTGCAGAACAGTCCGTCGTCGCACTCGGCGTCCGCCGTGCAGCCGACGCAGGACGGCGCCGTCGACGCGAACGGGTCCGCCTCGACGTCACCCGAAACGCCGTCGCACGCCGGATCGGTCGGGCCGGCGGGGCAGCCCCAGTAGTTGCCCTCGGCCGAGATGGTCGGCGGTGCCGCCGCGGTCACCACGCCGACGTCGTTGCCGCCGATGACGCCGCTGGTCAGCGTGATCGCCGCCCCGGCCTGCAGGCCGCCGTAGACGTTGGCGATCGAGTCCCAGATGCTGACACCGTTGCGGAAGCCCTGGATGCGGTTGCAGCTCGCGCTGATGCTCACGGTCGCCGGCATGACGTTGCTGAACGTGCCCGACGGCAGGCCGGTCGACGCCGCCTGCGACTGCACGACGATGCCCGACGAGGGCGGCGTGGTACCCGAGCCGCCGACGTTGCCGCCGTCGATCGTGTTGCCGGTGAGAACGATCGGCCCGTTGCCGCGCAACTGGATGCCGTGCGCCTGGGTCGCCGCACCGAACGTGCCGCTCAGCGTGATGTCGTTGTCCTGGATGTTCACTGCCGCATTCGTCAGCTCCGCCGGCAGGCGCACGAAGATCGCCGGGCTCGAGATCGAGATCGCGACGTTCTTCTGGATGGTGTTGTCCTGGATCGTGATCGGGCTCTCGAGGCCGATCCCCGGGGTCGCGCCGCCGAGGTACACCTCGAGGTCGAGCGCGTTGCCCGTGAAGCCGCTGAAGGCGTTGCGCCGCACCACGATGTTCGAGGCCGCGACGCCGCTCGTGGCGTAGAACTTCAGGAGGCCGATGCCGGAGCGTCCGCCGGTGAACGTCGAGTCCTCGATTACCGCGTCGCGCAGCTCCTCGGCGTAGATGGTGTAGGAGTTTGCCGCGCTGCCGACGTTGGTGAAGGTCGTGTTCTGGACGGTGAGCCCCGAGAAGCGCGACGTGCTGTTGTCGTTCGCCACGTACAGCGCGTAGGTCCCGCCGTTGAAGCTCGTGCCGGTGATCGCGAAGCCGGCCACCTGCGCGGTCGACGATGTGCGGATCGCGATGCCGGGGACGGCGAACTGGCAGTCGGTGATGGCGACGTTGCTCACCGGGAACGTCGCCGCCAGCGAGACGTCGATGCCGCGCGACGTCTGCCCGCTGAACTGCACCCGTGTGATCTGCGTGTTGTTGCTCGCCGCACTCTGGAACGCGATGCCGGTCGTGCCGTTCTGGACGGTGAAGTCGCGGAAGACGATGTTGTTCGTCCGGACCGAGAACGCGCCGGCGGTAGGCTGGACGAACGTCGTGCCGATGCCCGCGCCCGAGATCGTCAGCGTCTTGGTGAGTGCGATCGCCGAGGCGACGGGAAAGCTGCCCGCCCCGATGCTGATCGCGTCGCCGCTGCTCGAGGCGGTGACGGCCTGCGCGATCGTGTTGCAGTTCGGATTGGCGACCGTGCAGACGTTCGAGCCGGTACCCGGAACCGCCCAGGTCGTGGCCGAGGCGCGCGATGGCGCCACCAGGGCAAAGAGAATCGTCAGCAGGGGGACGAGCCCCCGCACGCAGGATGTGGTCATGTCGCGTTCTCCTTGGGTGAAATTTCCGCGACCGCCGGAACAGGAGGACGCGCTCGGAACCACCAGGGACTCCGCTGGGTATCACGCTGGAGCAGCCGCGCACCAACAATTTTGGGCGCTCTCGCGGTGCGATGCGGCACGCTGCAGGAGCGCGCGCCGTCGCGGGCAACGCGGCGGTGGTGACGTCAGCGGCCGGCGCCGGGCTCGTGCGCGCCGTCGCGCGCATGCGATGCGCCGCGCGACGTCGCGACCACCGCGAGCGAGCCCGACGGGACGTAGACGCGGCGCTCGTGTCCGCCGAAGCGGCGCGCGGCGTTCGCGAGCGCACCCGCGAGCTGCGGATACCCGCGCGCGACGCGCTCGGCGAGGAAGTCGAGTCGCGCGTACTGCCCGGCCGGCGTCATGCTCTCGACCGCGAAGCCGTTGCTTTCGAGCACGCGCCGCAGGTTGTCGCGCGAGTAGAGGATCACGTGCTCGGGGAACTTGAGCGACACCCAGCTCGATCCCTGCACGCGCGCGAGCCAGCTGCCGGCGTTCGGCGTGACCGCGAGCAGCGCACCGCCCGGACGCAGCACGTCGCGGATCTTCCCGAGCGCCGCGCGCGGATCGGGCAGATGCTCGAAGCAGTCCTGCAGGCTGACCACGTCGAAGTAGCCGCGCGGCAGCTCGACCGACTCGATGTCGCCGACCACGACCTTGTGCTCCGCGGACACGCGCCGCGCGGCGGCGTCGCTGAGCTCGACCACCCAGCGCTCGCGGAACGTCGGCACCGCGGCGTCCGCCAGGTAGCCGTAGCCCGCGCCGACGTCGAGGATGCGCCCCTGCCCGACGTGTCCCGCGACCAGCGCGAGGCGGCGGCGGAAGGTGTCGCGGTGGTCGTCGGCCATCGCGGCGTAGTCCGCGTAGCCGCCGTCGGTCGCCTCGTCGCTCGCGTAGTAGGTGTCGCCGTAGAGTGATGCGAGCGCCGCGCGCGTCGGCATCGGGTTCAGGTACCAGACGCGGCACGAGCAGCACTCGACCATGCGGAAGCCGTCGTGCGCGACGCGCGCCTCGAACTCGGAGGCGCCGCACAGCGGACACGGCGTCACGTCGGCGGGCATCGCCGGGAACGCGTACGCGCCGCGCTTCAGGTTGCGACGCACGTGCAGCAGATCGCGCGTCATGCGCAGCGAGTCGCGCACCAGCTCGATGCGCGAGTCGTCGTCGTGCGTGAGCCGCACCGGAAAGCGCTCGATGCGCAGCCCGTTCGCGATCGCCGCGGCGAGCAGCTCGAAGTCGAAGCCGAAGCCGTCGACGGTGCGCATCGCGAACAGCCGCTTCGCGGCGTCGGTGCGGAATGCCTTCAGGCCGCACTGCGAGTCGCGGAACGGCAGCCCGATCGCGAGCCGCGTCATCATCGAGAAGGTCTGCCCCGACAGGTAGCGCAGGACGCCGTAGCCGCGGTTGACCTGCGACTCGGGCAGGTCGCGGGCGCCGATCGCGACCTCGCAGCGCCCGCTCGCGAGCGCCGCGAGCATGGGCACCAGCGACTCGAGGTCGTACGGCGAGTCGGCGTCGGTGAAGGCCAGCAGCGGATGGCGCGCGGCCGCGACTCCCGCCGCGACGGCGGCGCCCTTGCCGCGATTGCGTCCGAGCCGCACCACGCGCACCGGCAGCGGTGCCGTCGCGGCGAAGCGCTCGGCGAGATCGGCCGTGTCGTCGCTGCTGCCGTCGTCGACCACGATCAGCTCGACCTCGTCGGCGAGGCGCGGCAGCGCCGCCGCGACCGAAGCGAGCGTGCGCGGCAGGCGTCCCGACTCCTCGAACGCCGGGATCACGAGAGAGAGCGCCGTGCTCATTCGCCGCGCTTCACGCCGAGGGTCGGCGACGCCTTGTCCGCGCCGCCGGCGCCGCGCCGCACGGCGCCGGTGCCGAAGCGCGCGGTGATCGTGTCGAGGGCGCGGTTCAGCTCGCCGGACCGGGGTGGTGCGAAGATCGACATCTGCTCGCCAATGGACGCCATACGGGGACGGATCCCTGCAACCGCGACGCCGATCAGCCGCACCGGCATCGGCAGGTCGCCGCGCGCGAGCAGCGCCCGTGCCGTGCGCGCGATGGTCGCGCCGTCGTCGGTCGGCTCGGGAAGCGACTCCTGGCGGCTGTACTGGCGGTACTTGCCCGGCATCGCGAGACGCTCGGTGGACTTGACCTTGAGCCGGACGACGGTGCCCGCGACCTCGTCCTTGCGCAGACGTCGCGCGACCGCCTCCGCGTGCTGCCCGATCGCGTCGGACAGCACGCGCACGTCGTGCACGTCCTCGGCGAAGGTGTTCTCCTCGCCGTACGACTTCGCCTCGCGCTCGGACTCGACCTCGCGCGTGTCCTCGCCGCGCGCGAGCCGCCACAGGCGCTCGAGCGCGGCCGGCGTGCAGCCGCCGCCGACACGGACGGCACGGCGCGCGAGCTCGGACACGTCGAGATCGGCGAGCGCGCCGACCGTCGCGAGCCCGGCGCGCAGCAGCGCCGCCTCGGTCACCGGACCGACACCCCACAGGCGTCCGATCGGCAGCGCCGCGAGAAACGCGCGCACCTCTTCCGCCTGCACCTCGACCAGGCCGTCGGGCTTGCCCGCGTCGCTGGCGATCTTGGCGATCATCTTGACGGGGCCGATGCCGACCGAGACGCGGAGCCCGGTCTCGCGCAGCACCTCCTCCTTGAGACGCCGCGCGATCTCGAGCGGCGGCGCGCCGAGCGCGCGCAGGCAGTGCGTGACGTCGATGAACGCCTCGTCGAGCGACAGCGGCTCCACGTCGGGCGAGAAGCGCCCGAAGATCCGGAAGATGCGCTTCGACTCGCGGCCGTACTTCGCCATGTCGCCGGGCAGGAACACGACGTCCGGGCAGCGGCGCAGCGCCTCGACCGACGGCATCGCCGAGCGGATGCCGTAGCGCCGCGCCTCGTAGGACGCGGCCGCGACCACGCCCCGCGGCGGCTTGCCGCCGACGACCAGCGGAAGGCCGCGCAGCTCCGGCCGGTCGCGCTGCTCGACCGACGCGTAGAACGCGTCCATGTCGGCGTGCAGGATCACCCGCTGCGTCACGGGGCGAATGTAGCGGTAGCGGCCGACCCGCCGCCACCGGCCCCGTCGGCATTCCGCGTCTGTCCGGACACGGCACGGGCTGGTAAGAACGAAGGAGATGAGCAGCGACTTCGCCCCCCTCGCGTGGCTCCGCTGGATCGACCCCGAAGCACCGCTCGCCGCGGCGCAGGACGCCGTGCGCGACCTGCTCGGCTTCGCGACCGAGACCGAGCGCGCGCTGCGCGTGCACGCGCTGATCCTGCGGCTGGTCGCCGCCTATCGCGCGGAGGCGTTCGTCGCGCAGTTCCTGCCGGATCAGGCCGGCGACGCGCTGCTCGACTTCCTCAACGAGCGCGGCGCCGCCGACGTCCGCGACACGGTGCTCGCGCTGCGCGGCGGGCTGCTGAAGCTCGCGCAGCTGCTGTCGACGCGCCCCGACCTGCTGCCCGAGCCCTACGCGCGCGCGCTCACGCCGCTGCAGGACCGCGTGCCGGCGCACGACTACGGCGAGATCGCGTCGACGCTCGCCGGCGAGCTCGGCGACCGCCTGCACCTCATCGAGTCGATCGACGAGCAGCCGGTCGCGGCCGCGTCGATCGCGCAGGTGCACCGCGCGCGCCTCGCGGACGGACGCCAGGTCGCGGTCAAGGTGCAGTACCGTCGCGCCGCGCGGCTGCTGCGCACCGACCTGTCGGCGTTCACGCGCGGCGCCTGGCTCATGGACCGCGCGTTCCCGCCCAGCCGTCAAGCGCCCCTCGCCGAGGAGATCGCGACGCACGTGCTGCGCGAGGTCGACTTCACCGCCGAAGCGCGCGCCGCGGAGCGCATGCGCGCCTCGTTCGCCGACGACGCGGTGCCCGGCGTGCGCGTGCCCGAGGTCCTGCCGGAGCTGTCGACGGAGCGCGTCCTGACGATGGAGTACGTAGCCGGCGAGCGCCTGCTCGACGTCCTCGAGCGCCTCCGTGCCGAACGCGACGACGAGCGCATCGAGCACCTCATGACGCGCCTCGTGCAGGCCTACGCGCACCAGATCGTGCGCTGCGGCTTCTTCCAGGCGGACCCGCATCCGGGCAACTTCCTCGTCGAGCCCGACGGCACGCTCGCGCTGATCGACTTCGGCTGCTGCAAGGAGCTGTCGGCGGAACGGCGGAGCGCGTTCCTGAACCTCGGCTCGGCGGTGATGCTGGGCCACGAGCCCAGCGTCAAGCACTGGCTGCACGAGTCCGGCTTCACGGCCGCGACGCCGGAGGCGGAGGCGCGCCTCGCGAAGCTCGCGTCGTCCGCTGCGCGCCAGGCCGCGAGCGGCGGACGCGCGCGCAACGGCTCGCGCGAGGACCCGTTCGCGGAGTTCGTCGCCAACCTCGGCATTCATCCGCCGACCGACATCGCGCTGCTCGGCCGGGTCTTCCTGGCGCTCGGCGGGCTGCTGCGTGCCTACGCGCCGCGCCTCGACCTGCCCGCGATCGTGGCACCGATCGTGATCGCCGCGGCGCTGCGTTCCGCACCGTCCGAAGACCGCTCCTGAGCCGGCCCGCGAGCGTAGCGATCGGGGTATCCCAATCCGCGACGACGACGGCGGACGGGATCCCCGACCGTGCGGAGCGCCTTTCGCCGTGGACAGCAGCGCCCCGGATGCGGTAGTCAAGCACCGTTCGGGACAGCGCGCCGGCAGTGCCACCGCATGGCCGCAACCACCAGGGAGAACGACCATGCACGAAACGAATGCCGACCATCGCTCGCGCTGCATCCGGGGGCTCGGGCGCACCTTCGCCATTGCCGCCGCCTGCGCGCTCCTCGTGCTCTCGTCCGCCTCGGCGGCGACCGCCGCCTGCGGCGACGGCGCGATCGATGGCGCAGATACCTGCGACGACCAGAACACCACCCCGGGCGACGGCTGCTCCGCGAGCTGCCAGGTCGAGGACGGCTGGGGCTGCACGAGCCAGCCGAGCCAGTGCTACCTCCTTTCGCCGGTGAGCCTGCCGGCGAGCCAGGATTCGTTCCTGCTGCTCTCCAATCCGAACCGCAACGAGGGCGCGAACGACGTCCTCGTCGTGAAGCGGGCCGGCCGGGGTCGGGTCGTCGTCCAGTTCGACTACTCGCAGATCCAGGTGCAGACGTTGAGCAGCGCGAAGCTGGTCCTGACCATCGACCAGAATCCGGGTGGATGGGGCGCGTCGGGCCGGTCCCTGGAGGTGCATGCCCTCAACACCGGATTCGTCGAAGGCAACGGGCGCTCCGTCCGCAGCACCGGCGTGCGCACGCGAGGAACCGGCCAGGGCGTCACGTGGCGCTGCTCCACCGACGACACCATCGAGGACAAGACGACCAACTGCGGAACGACCTGGGGCGGCGGAGACATCGGCCCGGTCATCGACTCGGTCCTCATCGAGGACGTCGACACCGGCGAGATCAGCTTCGACGTCACCGAGGCGGTCCGTGTCGGGGTCAGTGCGTTCCTCGTCAAGAAGGCCGACGAGGACACCAACGGCCGCGTCTTCTTCGTGTCGCGCGAGGGCGCCGCGGCCGCGACCGACACGAGCCTCGCGCCGCGCCTCGACATGAACGCGTGCCAGTTCGTCGGCAGCGGCAACGAAGTCTGCGACGGCGTCGACGACGACTGCGACGGCCTCGTCGACGCCGACGATCCGGGCCTGCAGACCGTCTCGTGCGAGAAGCAGAGCGGTGTGTGCCGTGGCTCCGCGAAGACCGCCGACATGTGCACGTCCGGCACGTGGGGCGCGTGCCTCGACGCCGACTACAGCGGCTGGACGAGCGACTACGAGACGTCCGAGGTCACGCTCGACGACCTCGACAACGACTGCGACGGCTCGACCGACGAGGGCCTGATCTCGTTCAACTGCGCGACGGCCGGCGGCACGACCGTGGCCGGTCAGGACGGCTGCTGGTTCCTCGGCAGCTACGGCCAGAGCTGCGATACGGTCTGCTCGTCGCACATGCTCACGTACTCCAACGTGACCCGCGACGTCGCGGGCAGTGCCGGCTCCGCGGCCGCCTGCAATGCGACGCTGACCGCGCTCGGCGCCACGACGCCGGCATTCTGCAACGGCACACCGACCGGGGCCGCCGTGACGGACGTGAACTCCATCGCCGGCACGGGCTGCGCGGTGCGGGACATCGTCGTGTTCAACCCGAATCGCTGCAACGGGAATCCGTCGGACGTCGTTCGCTACGACTGGCTGCACGTGACCTTCCCCGACACCACCGACACCGGCGCCACCAGCCATTACCAGCGGGCGTGCGCCTGCAGACCGGCAATCATGTAGGCGCGGAACGGCGGCAGCGCGCCCCACTTGCGACGGCCGCGTCCGGTTGCCAACCCGAACGGCATGAGAACGAAGGCCGTACCCAACTGGCGCGAGCGTGCGACCTCCGCTGCGGACGTGCTCCGGCACGTCCGCAGCGGCACCAACGTGTTCCTGCACGGCGCGTGCGCGACGCCGACCGCGCTCGTGGACGCGCTCGCCGAGCGCAAGGACCTCGAGGACGTCCGCCTCTACCACCTGCACACGACCGGTGACGCGCCGTTCGCCGAGGCCGGGCAAGCGGGACGCCTGCGCTCGGTGTCGCTGTTCACGGGCGCGCCGCTGCGCAAGGCAATCGCTGACGGACGCGCCGACTTCATGCCGATCTTCCTGTCGGACATCCCTGCCCTGTTCGAGTCCGGACAGGTGGCGCTCGACGCGGCGATCGTGCAACTCTCGCCGCCCGACGCGCACGGCATGTGCTCGCTCGGCACGTCGGTCGACACCGCGAAGGCAGCGACGGATCACGCGCGCATCGTGCTCGCCGAGATCAACGAGCAGATGCCGCGCACGCACGGGAACACCGTCGTGCCGTTCGAGCGCATCACCGCGTTCATCCACACGGATCGTCCGCTGCACGAGCACGTCGCGGAGGCCGAGGGCGAGATCGAGGGACGCATCGGCGAAGTCGTCGCGGCTCTCGTCGAAGACGGCTCGACGCTGCAGATGGGCATCGGCTCGATTCCCGACGCAGTGCTGCGCCGCCTGCACGACAAGAACGACCTCGGCGTGCACACCGAGATGTTCTCCGACGGGCTGATCCCGCTCGTCGAGGCCGGCGTGGTCACCAATCGCCTGAAGAAGACCCACCCGCAGCGGATCGTCACGAGCTTCGTCGCCGGCACGCGCAAGCTCTTCGACTTCGTGCACGACAACCCGCTGGTCGAGTTCCACACCTGCGACAGCACCAACGACACCGCGCTGATCCGCAAGAACGACCGCGTGGTCGCGATCAACTCGGCGCTGCAGGTCGACTTGACGGGACAGGTCTGCGCCGACTCGATCGGCCACCGCATCTTCTCCGGCATCGGCGGGCAGATGGACTTCATGCGCGGGGCTGCGCTGTCGCGCGGCGGCAAGCCGATCCTCGCGTTTCCGTCCACCGCGTCGGGCGGCAAGCTGTCGCGCATCGTCGTGGCGCTCGAGCCCGGCGCCGGCGTCGTCACCACGCGCGGACACGTGCACTGGGTCGCGACGGAGTACGGCGCCGTCAATCTGCACGGCAAGACGCTGCGCGAGCGCGGCGAGGCGCTGATCGCGATCGCGCACCCGGACTTCCGCGCCGAGCTCGCGCGCGACCTGGCGGGCATCCGGCACTTCCAGGTCAGCGTGCCCTAGACACCCGCGCCGCTACGCGGCGTCAGGGCGGCAGGAACGACGCTTCGGCGGCGTTCGCGAAGCAGCGCGCCACCTCGTCGCCCGAGAGGATGCCGGCCTTCACCAGCAGCTCCACCTCGCGCCGCAGGTCGGTCCCGAGGATGTACGTTCCGTCGGTGTTGACGGTGAAGCGGACGCCGTGCTCGAGGAACGTGCGCAGGATCGCCCCCAGCTCGTCGAGGCCGCTCACCGCGCGCGTGTGCAGATTCGACGTCGGGCAGATCTCGAGCACGATGTCGGCATCGCGCAGCCGCTGCATCGCCTCGACGCTGCACGCGGCACGGATGCCGTGACCGATGCGCCGCGGCCGGAGCCGCTCGATCGCCGCGACGACACCAGCCGCGTCGGTGTGCGGCGTCTCGCCCGTGTGCACCGTCGTCCCGAGCCCCGCCTCGCGCGCCCGGAGGAACATCCCGGCGAAGCGTTCCGCCGATGCGGGATCGAGCTCGGGCCGCTGGCGCTCGGTGCCCGCGAGATCGATGCCGACGACGCCGCGCGCGTGATACTTGATCGCCTTGTCGACGAGGATCTCGTTGAGCTCGGTCGGGAACTCGCGCGCGAGGCAGAAGATCAGCCCGCCGCGCAGTCCGTACTCCAGGCAGGCGCGATCGAGCCCCCGCAGCGCAGCGTGGATGATGTGATCGAGGTCGCGCTCGCCGCCGAGGTTGCGCTTCATCGGATTGAAGCGCAGCTCCATCGCATTGACGCGCGAGCCGCGGAACTCCTTCGCGAGAATCTCGTAGACCGCGCGCTCGATGGCCTGCGTCCCCGACTGGATGGTCTCCGTCCAGCGGTGCAGGATCTCGAGGTAGTCGTCGAGGCTCTTCACCTTGTCGGGACGCGAGCTCACCAGATCGACGAAGTCGAAGTAGCTCCGCACCGGCAGCTTCAGCCCCTGCGCGTGCGCCATCTCCCAGAGGACGTGCGGCGCGACCGCGCCACCGACGTGCAGGTGAAGCTCCGTGAGCCACTCCGGCAGGCCGGGAACCTCGGCGCGCTCGGGGGTGCGCAGCGGCGGGACGGGGATCGACTCCGGCGCCATGGTCCACCGAAGCGCCAAGGGCGTCCCGCGTCAAGGCGGTGCGGCACGTCGCGCGGTCCGGACGTGCGACTTGCGCCGACGGGAACCTTCGGACTACTCCCACCGGAGCCATGGACTTCGACCTCACCGAAAGCGAGCGCCTCTTCCGCGACGAGCTGCGCAAGTTCCTCGACGCGAACCTGCCGGACTCCTGGCGCAGCCGGCACCCCAAGGAGCCGTGGACCGACGAGCGCCGCGAGCTCGCGCGTCTCTGGCAGGCGAAGCTCGCCGAGGGCCGCTACGTCGCGCTCGACTGGCCGAAGCTGTGGGGCGGACGCGAGGCGTCGCTCGCCGAGCGCATCATCGTGCAGACCGAGCTGATCCGTGCGCGCGCGCCGCGCATCATCGGCCACGTCGGTCTCGACCTCGTCGGTCCGGCGCTGATCGAGCACGGCACCGAGGCGCAGAAGAAGCGCTTCCTCGAGAACATGCGCACCTCGAAGGAGCTCTGGTGCCAGGGCTTCTCCGAGCCCAACGCCGGCTCCGACCTCGGCGGGCTGCGCACCCGCGCGGTGCTCGACGGCGACCACTGGGTGGTGTCCGGACAGAAGGTCTGGACCAGCGTCGCCGAGTGCGCCGACTGGTGCTTCCTGCTCGCGCGCACGGATTCCGGCGTGAAGAAGCACGCCGGCATCTCGGCGCTGCTGGTCGACATGAAGCAGCCCGGCATCGACGTGCGTCCGCTCCGTCAGATGACCGGCGAGGCCGAGTTCAACGAGGTCTTCTTCGACAACGTGCGCGTGCCGAAGGAGAACGTGGTCGGCAAGCCCGGCGACGGCTGGAAGATCGCCATGGGCATCCTCGCCCACGAGCGCGGCCCGATGTGGGCCTTCATGTTCCACGGCTACATGACCGAGGACCTGAGAGAGCTGCTGGCGCTCGCGAAGCGCAAGGGCCTCGACCGCGACCCGGTGTTCCGCCAGCGCCTCGCGCGCGCGCACGGCGACATCGAGATCATGCGCCTGCTCGGCTGCCGCAGCTTGACGGCCGAGTCGCGCGGCGAGCACCTCGGACCCAAGACCTCGCTCGAGAAGCTCTTCGGCAGCGAGCTGTCGCAGCGCGTGCGCGAGCTCGCGATGGACGTGCTCGGCAGCGACGCGCTGGTCGGCATGGAGGACGATCGCGCCGAGTGGGAAGGACGCTGGCTGCGCTTCTACTTCTTCTCTCGCGCCGACACGATCATGGGCGGCACGTCCGAGGTGCAGCGCACCGTGATCGCGCACCAGCTGCTCGGCCTGCCGCGCTGACGCTCCGCCGCCGCGCGGCGCGCCCGCACGCACGCGTCAAGCACGCGCGAGCGAGCCGGTGCGCGCGTGGCCCGCGTGCACGAGGCGCGGTCCGGGCGCCGGAGCGCCGGCCGCACGCCGCGCCAGCAGGCGCAGCCACGACAGCGTGACGCCCAGCGCGGCGCAGGCCGCGAACCAGACCGCGAGGTCGAGCGCGGTGTCGGCGAGCGACCAGTCCCAGGCGTACGGCGGCGCCGGCAGCGCCAGCGATCGGATCCAGAGGGCGTTCCACATCGTCGTTCTCCTCGGCGGCGTCGGTGCCGCCTGGAGGAGTGGACGCCGCGGCGATCCCCGTCGATTGCAGACGCGCGCGCGACGCTCGTGGAGTGCCGCGCCGCACGCGGCGCACGCCCGGGCGGATGCGTCAGCCGTCCCGCCGGACCAGCCGCAGCGTGACGAAGCCGAGCACCGCAACGGCGAGCGCGATCACGCCCCAGATCGCGGCCTGCTGCAGCCCGGCGTTGCGGCGTGCCGTGCCGCCGGGCGTGCCGGTCCAGGCGGGGTTGTCGCGGCCGTCGCCGCCATCGGCCGGGACGTTGCGCAGCTCGCGCAGCAGCGCGCGCGCGCCGTCGATCTCGTAGCGCGGCGCCTCCGCGTCGGGGTTGCCCGCGAGCAGCGTGTACGCCCCCGCCGGCGCCGCGACGAGCAGGCTCGGCAGCGCCAGCGGCGCCTCGATCCGCGCGAGATCGATCGGCGCGTCGTCACCGTCGGTGACCTCGAGCTCGAGGCCGTCGACGCGAGTCGCGGGGAAGTCGATCGCGATCGGGCGCGGCCGGCGCAGATCCTGCGCGAGCGTCCCGCTCGCGAGCACACGCGGCCTGCCGTTCTCCCCGCGCACGAGCAAGCGGTACGCCCGGTCGAGCACGGGGCGTCCGGTGTGCAGCACCACGCGATCGAGCGTCATCGGCGACGCCGGCAGCGCGATGCGCCACGTCGACTTGCCCTCCTTCGTCGCCGGTCCGGTCGCGCGCAGGTCGACGCTCGCGCGCTGCACCGCGGGAGAGAAGACGTACGGCCACTGGTGCCCGCCCGCGTCCACAACGCGCAGGTCGGCACGGTCGGCGCGCGCGCGCGACAGGTCTTCCGGTCCCAGCCGCAGGTCGACGAGCCCTTCGGGCGAGTCCGGGATCGTCACCGGGCGCTGCCACTGCCAGGAGTCGACCTCGACCGCGGCACCTGGACGCAGCACGTCCGCGAGCGCGGGACGCGCGTCGAACGCGGGGTTGCGCCGCATCGGGCCGAGCCGTGCCGCCGGCAGCCGCGACGGGTCGGCCACACCCGCGATCGCGCTGGACGCGTCGCGCAGCAGCGCCGCGACGTCGTAGCGCGGCGCGTACGCGCGCCCGCCGCCGAAGCGCAGCACACCGGACGGCGACGCGCCGGCTCCCGCGGGCAGCGCGAACAGCAGCGCCGGCGCGTCGTAGGCGAGCGCCACCGCGACGTCGGCGAGCGGCGGACTGTCGCCGTCCTCGATCGTCAAGCGCAGATGGTCGCCGCGCGCGGCCGCGACGCCGACCTCGAGCTGCGGCATCGCACCCGCATCGGGCGGCAGCGCCGCGCGCGCGACCCGTCCCGCGCCGAGCGGACGCGTCGTTCCGTCGGGCAGCACGTCGTCCACCGTCACGCGGCGATCGAAGGCCGCAGTGCTGCTCGCGATGCGCAGCCGCGACGACGCGAGCGCCGGCGGGCGCGAGACCTCGATCGTCGTCCTGCCCTGCTCCGACCTCGAGCCGAGGACGCGCAGCGCAACCTCCGCGGTCGCGTCCGGCGCGAGTCGGCGCTCGCTCTCGAAGCGCAGCACCGGCTCGAGGAAGAAGCCCTCCTCGCCCTCGATCACGAGCTCGATCTCCGGTCCGTCGAAGGCCGGCAGCACGATGCGATCGCGGTCGACCAGCGGCTGGCCGAGCCGCACCAGCGACGCGCGCGGCACGAGCGGGACCGTCGTGCCGTCGGCACGCAGACCGCGCACCGCGACGCGCCGCACCCAGCGCGGCTGCGCGGCCTGCACGACCAGCGTCCACGTCCCGCCCGCCGGGGCGTCCTCCGGCAGGACGATGCGGTAGGCCTCGCGCGTCGCCGGCTTCGCGTCGTCGCGCGGCATCTCGTCGCGCTGCAGATCGCTCACGCGCGCGTCCACCACGACGCGCGCCTTGCGCTCGAGCCCCTGCGGCACGCCGGGGTCCACAGCGTACGGCACCTCGCGCCCCGCGCGGTCGAAGAGCCGCACGTCGGAGAGATCCGGCGCGGACGCCGCAACGACCTCCGGCGGCAGCACCAGCCGCGACAGGCCCGGCGTCTCCGTGAAGACGTCCGCCTCCTCGGGGAAGAGCCGCGCCGGATCCTGCGCGCGCGCCGCCGTCGCGAGCAGCAGGAGGACCGTCACGGCCGCCGAGCGGAGCGTCCGCATGGCGTGTCTCACGTGCCCTCCACGTGCTCGTCCGCCCCGGCCCGGAACACGAAGCGCTGGTAGACCAGCGACACCACGATCAGTGACAGCGCGAGACCGAGCAGCGCGCCGACGCGGTACAGATCGGTGAGCTCGCCGACGTCGTAGAGGAAGATCTTGCCGATGGTGATGAGCAGCAGGCCGAGGCTCGCCCAGCGCAGCGACACGCTCCGCAGGCGCACGCCGAGCGCCAGCAGCACGACCGCGTAGAGCGCCCAGGCGATCGAGAGCACCAGCTTCTCCGCCGACGTGCGGGCGGCGAGGAGGCGCAGCGAGTCGTCCGGCGAGAACCAGTCGGCGATCGCGAGGTTGATCCAGACGAACACGACGACGAGCGCCGCGAGTCCCGCGATCCCCGCCAGCAGCGGACGCTCGCGCAGGTAGAACGGCCGCTCCCAGTCGCGCAGGCGCTCGACCTCCAGCGCCGCCAGGGTGCGCGCCGCGAACACCAGCGCGGCGGCCGGCACGAGGTACGCGTAGGCGAGCCAGTTGACGATCCGCCACGCGGCGCGCGGGTGGTACGTGAGCACCTCCGGGTTGCCGACCAGGCGCACCGTCGCCGCGAGCAGCAGCGCCATCGCCGTGTACTTGAGTCCGGGGTGATCGAGGCGCGTCCACAGCACCAGCATCGCGGCGCCCTCGAGCGCCCAGCCGATCGTGATCCACTCCTTCTCGACCTGCATCGGGATCGCGATCGTGAGCAGCGACAGCGCCGCACCGCACAGCCACGCGAGCGCGCTGGTGCGGCGCGGGTCGTCGGCCTTCCACAGGTCGCGCGCGCCCGCGGCGGCGGCGATCGCGAACGCACCGAGGATCAGCGGCACGAGGCCGATCGCGGCGTCGCTCCACAGATCCTCGAAGGCGGTGCCGGTTGCCGGCAGCCAGGCGAGTCCGGCGACCGCGGCCGCGCGCCACGGCCAGCGGTCCTCGCGCAGCCACTGTCGCGCGACCAGCGGCCACAGCGTGAACAGGGCCGCCGACGCGATCAGCAGCGCGAACGCCGTCACGCTCTCCGCCGCGACGGTGCGCCGGTCCATGATCCAACCGAGCTCGACCAGCGCGGTCGCGAGCGTCGCGACCATCGTCCACGGGCCGCCACCGAGACGCGTCGCCGCGAGCAGAGCGAGCACGCCGAACGCGCACGGGATCAGCAGGCCGACCAGCGCGTCGTGCGGCGGATCGGTGATGCGTCCCAGCAGCAGCACCAGCGCCGCGGTCGCGGCCGCCTTCTCGGCTTGACGCCACGAGGGCAGCGCGCGCTGCAGCAGCGCCACGCCCTGCCAGCCGATCGCGACCAGCAACATCGCCGGCAGCACGATCGCGTACGAGGTCGCGATGTCCGGCGCGTCGTTCTGGAGCCGGTAGCAGACCAGCCCGAGCGCCACGCCGGCGGCCGCCGGGATCTGCACGCGGCCGCGGCCCGGGAATGTTGCTTGACGCACGAGGACCGCCGCGATCCCGATCCAGCCCGCGAGCAGCGGCGGCAGCGGGAACGCGCGCAGCGCCCCCGCGACGACCAGCAGGCCGAGCAGCCCGAGCCCGGCCAGCGACGCCGCGCGCGACAGCGTGCGGGAGAGATTCTCGCGCGGGTCCTCGTCGCGATGCTCGAGCTCGAGTGCGGCGTGGTACCCCGCGGCGATCGCGACGAACACCAGCGACACCGCCCACGGCGAACCGCCGAGATCGGGGTTCTGCACCACCCAGACGATCGCCACGCCGAGCGTCGCCGCCGCGGCGCCGAGCGCGATCACGCCCTCGTCGTGCTGGCGCGCGAGGAAGCCCGCCGCGAGGCCGAGCACCACGAGCAGGCCGCCGAGCGGCAGGATGCGCGTGCCGAGATCGCCGTTCGCGGCGAACCAGAGCCCCGTCACGAGCGGCAGCAGCACGCCCGAGAAGCGCGACCAGCGCCACAGCACCGAATCGTCGTCGACCGGCTTCGGCGTCGCGAGCACGAACAGCAGCCCGAATACGCCCAGGATCGCGAGTCCGAGCACGACGCGGTCGGCGTCCATGCGGCCGACCATCCAGAGCAGCTCGTAGATCGTGGTTCCCGCCAGCGCGAGCGCGCCGAGCAGCGGCCAGCGCATGCGGCGCGCCAGCATCAGGAGGCCCAGGTCGAGCAGCAGCACGTAGCCGAAGAGCCCGATCGGGTTGTCGTCGCCGCGCGACGCGAACACCGGCGTCAGGAAGCCGCCGGCGAGCCCGATCACCGCGATCACCAGCGACTCGTGCCGCCACGACAGCGCGCAGCCGGCCGCCGTCACCACGACCATCAAGACGAAGACCGCGCCGATCGGGATCAGGCCGTAGAGCTGTCCCGCGGCCCAGAAGGCGGCGTACAGGATCACCAGTCCGCCACCGGCGAGCGCGTTGGCCGTGCCGGCGTACGAGCGCCGCAGGCTCCACTCGGCGCCGCCGATCGCCGCGACGCCGGCGAGCACGCCCATCACGACGCGCAGCCAGGGCGGGATCAGTCCGTGCTCGATCGAGTAGCGGAAGAAGAACAGGCCGGCGAGCGCCAGCGCGGCGCCGCCGAGTACCGCGGCGCCGCGGACGCCGAGCCACTGCTCCCAGTCCACCTGCGAGAGGAAGGACGGCTGCGGCGGCTCCGGCGGAGAGGGCGGAGACGGACGGAACGGCGGCACGCGCGTCGCGTCGCCGGCCCCCGTGAAGGGATCGTCGTCGACGCCGACAGGGGCGCTTCCCGTGACGCCGGCCTGCGGTGGGCTCCAGCCCGTGGGCACGACCGCTGCCACGGGCGGCATCACGTCCTCGCCGCCGATCTCGTCGCCGGGCTCGGGCGGCGTCGCCACCCACGGGTCGCGCACGCCCGCTTCGTCCGGCGCCGGCGCGACGGCGGGGCCACCGGGCGCGATGCCGCCGCGCGCCAGCGCCGCGCGCAGCCGCGCGACCTCGTCCTCGAGTTGCTTGACGCGCAGCGCGAGATCGCCGCCCTTCCCCGTTCGCGAAAAGGCGATCAGGGCCAGCACCAGCGCGCCGAGTCCGATCAAGTCCATCGAAGGTCCCCACGCGGGATCGACACCGCACGCCCCGCCGATTCGAAATCGGCCGATCGTGGCGGCGAGTTGATCGTCCGCCTCCCCCGGGACGCTTGTTGCATGGCGGACGCCCCATTCCGAACGGAGGCGGCAAGGCGATCCGGGGGAAACTCGCTTTCCGACCCGCGCTTTCGCTAAGGTCGGCCGCCATGGACGACATCGACGCCATCCGCCGCGCCCACGCCGAGTTCGAGTCCGGACCGGTCGAGAAGCTCCTCAAGAAGTCGCCCGAGCGCCGGGCCCAGTTCGAGACCACCTCCGGGATCCCGATCAAGCGCATCTACACCCCGGCCGACCGGGCGGAGTCGAGCTACCTCGACGAGCTCGGCTTCCCGGGACAGGCGCCGTTCACGCGAGGCGTCCAGCCGACCATGTACCGCGGCCGCTTCTGGACCATGCGCCAGTACGCCGGCTTCGGCACCGCCGAGGAGTCCAACAAGCGCTACCGCTATCTGCTCGACCAGGGACAGACCGGCCTCTCGGTCGCCTTCGACCTGCCGACGCAGATGGGCCGCGACTCGGACCACCAGTTGGCGCGCGGCGAGGTCGGACGCGTCGGCGTCGCGATCGACTCGCTCGCCGACATGGAGGTCCTGCTCGACCAGATCCCGCTCGACAAGGTCACCACGTCGATGACGATCAACGCGACGGCGTCGGTGCTGCTCGCGCTGTATCTCGCCGTCGCCGACAAGCAGAAGGTGCCCTGGTCGAAGGTCGGCGGCACGATCCAGAACGACGTGCTCAAGGAGTACGTCGCGCGCGGGACGTACATCTACCCGCCGCGGCAGTCGCTGCGCATCATCACGGACATCTTCGCGTTCTGCGCGAAGGAGGTGCCGTCGTGGAACACGATCTCGATCAGCGGCTACCACATCCGTGAAGCGGGCTCGACGGCGGCGCAGGAGATCGCGTTCACGATCGCCAATGGCATCGCCTACGTGAAGGCCGCGCTCGACGCGGGGCTCGGCGTCGACGAGTTCGGACCGCGCCTGTCGTTCTTCTGGAACGTGCACAACGACTTCTTCGAGGAGGTCGCGAAGTTCCGCGCCGCGCGCCGCATCTGGGCGCGCATCATGCGCGACCGCTTCTCGGCGAAGGACCCGCGCTCGATGACGCTGCGCTGCCACGCGCAGACCGCGGGCAGCTCGCTCACGGCTCAG
Source organism: Binatia bacterium (assembly GCA_046327915.1). Lineage (GTDB taxonomy): Bacteria > Desulfobacterota > Binatia > UBA12015 > UBA12015 > VGTK01. The sequence goes on from JAXLXO010000003.1 coordinate 148,446, forward strand.
CAGATCGACAACAATGTCGTGCGCGTGACCATGCAGGCGCTCGCCGCGGTGCTCGGCGGCACGCAATCGCTGCACACCAACGGCAAGGACGAGGCGCTCGCCCTCCCGACCGAGGACTCGGCGCGCCTCGCGCTGCGCACGCAGCAGGTGATCGCCAACGAGAGCGGAGCCGCCGACACCATCGACCCGCTCGCGGGCAGCTACTTCGTCGAGTCGCTCACCGACGAGCTCGAGCGCCGCGCGCTCGACTACATCGAGCAGATCGACGGCATGGGCGGCGCAGTCTCGTCGATCGAGCAGGGCTTCATGCAGCGCGAGATCCAGAACTCGGCCTACCGCTACCAGCAGGAGATCGAGCGGAAAGAGCGCACGATCGTCGGCGTGAACGCGTTCACGCTGGAGCGCGAGCCGGTGCCCGAGATCCTGCAGATCAAGCCGGAGCTCGAGCAGCGGCAGAAGGCCGGCGTCGCGAAGGTCCGCGCCGAGCGCGCGGCGAAGCCGGCGGCCGATGCGCTGGCCGAGGTCGAGCGCATCGCACGCGACGGCGGCAACCTGATGCCGCCGATCGTCGCGGCGGTGCGCGCGTACTGCACCCTCGGCGAGATCTCGGACGCCATGCGGCGCGTGTTCGGAGAGTACAAGCCCGCGGCGCTGCTCTGAAGCCGTCCGCGCGGGATACCCGATACTGAAGTGTGGGCTCCATGCGGGGCCGCCGCTGAAATGGGGCATCAAGGAGTCGATTCCGCAGCCGGAGCCGCGCTGACCGCAGCGGTCGTGCCCGTCGAACGGAGGCTCGTCGCCGGCTCGGCGGCGATCTACGCCATCTTCGCGCTCGCCTACCTGATCGCGCCCCCGGCCGAGCCGCACCTTCCGCTCGCGCTCGTCTTCACCGTCGTCGGCGGCTTCCTCGCCGCGGTCGCGTGGTGGCTGCCGCACGTGCCGCCCACCCGGCTCGAGCCGCTCCTGCTCGCCGGCGTGATCCTGGCCGAGATCGGCGCGATCGCCTTCGTGCCGCTCACCGGCGACCCGAAGCAGTCCGTGGTCCTGATCATCGTGCTGACGGCGACCGGCGCCGTGCTGCCGACGGTGCGCGCGACGTTCGTCGCGGCGCTGTTCGGCATCCTCGGCTGGCTCGCGGTCTCGACGTCGATGCCGCACGGCGATCTCGTGCACTGGCTCGTGAACATCACCGGTGCGGCGCTGGTGGGGGTCGCCTTCGGCGCGGTGCGGCTGCGCGCGGTGGCCGACCTCCGCCTGACGCGCTTCATGACCGACCGCGCGCACGACGCGATCTACCTGCTGACCGGCGACGGCCGCATCCGCTATGCGAACGACGCCGCGTGCCGCATGCTCGGCTACGACCGCCGCGCACTGATGCGGCTGGTCGCGTCCGACGTCGACAGCGCGATCACGCCCGAGATGTGGCGCCGGGTCTGGGGCGCCCTGCGCCGCCGCGGCGCGGTGGTCCTGCCGACGACGCACCTGCGCCGGGACGGCACCGTCGTCCCGGTCGAGCTGTCGCTCAATCTCGCGACGCTCGAGGGACGCGAGTACGCCTGCGCCATCGTGCGCGACGTGACCGAGCGGCGCGCCGTCGAGGAGACGCTCGAGCGCGCGCGGCGGGCGGCCGAGTCGGCCTCGCGAGCGAAGAGCGACTTCCTCGCCACCATGAGCCACGAGATCCGCACGCCGCTGAACGGCATCTTCGGCATGACCGAGCTGGCGCTCGAATGCGACGACGACGCCGAGCGCCGCGAGTTCATCCAGGGCGCGCGGGCGAGCGCCGAGGTGCTGCTCGCGATGCTCAACGACATCCTCGACCATTCGCAGCTCGAAGCCGGGCGGCTGTCGATCGAGAACGTCGAGTTCGACCTGCACGACGTCTGCCGGCGGATTCTCACCGGGCTGTCCGCCGACGCGCGCCGACGCGGCATCGAGCTGCGGCTGACCTGGGATCCGGGGCTGCCCGAGCGCGTGCTCGGCGATCCGCGGCGCGTCCGGCAGGTGATCACGAACCTCGCGGTGAACGCCCTCAAGTTCACCGAGCACGGCGAGGTGGAGATCCGTCTCGAGCCGGACGCGGGCGACGCGGCGACGCCGTCACGCGTGCGCGTGTCCGTGCGCGACACCGGCATCGGCATCGCCGCGGGGAACCTCGACAAGATCTTCGACGCGTTCACGCAGGTCGACTCGTCGCACTCGCGGCGCTACGGCGGCGCCGGGCTCGGGCTCGCGATCACGCGCGAGCTGGTGCACGCGATGGGCGGGACCATCGAGGCGACCAGCACGCCCGACGTCGGCAGCACGTTCACCTTCCGCCTGCCGCTCGCCCCGGCGCCGCGCGCCGCCGACTCCGCGGACAGCGCACAACTTTAACGGGGCCGCGGGTAGCACCCCCTGCCGGGCGTCGTTATACGTGAGGACTGCCATGAGGGGCTGGACCATCCAGGATGCGATCGAGCTCTACGACGTTCACGCGTGGGGCGCGGGTTTCGTCTCGGTCAACGAGCAGGGTCGAGTCGAGATCCGGCCGCGCGGCAACGGCGGGCCCGGCATCGATCTCTACGACCTGACGCTCTATCTGCGCGGCCGCGGCCTGCACGTGCCGCTGCTGATCCGCTTCTCGGACATCCTCGCGGCCCGCATCCGCAGCCTGTGCGAGTGCTTCGGCAGCGCGATCGCCGAGCACCAGTACAAGGGCCGGCACCGCGCGGTCTACCCGATCAAGGTCAACCAGCAGCGCCACGTGGTCGAGGAGGTCATCGACTTCGGACGCTCCTTCGACGTCGGTTTGGAGGCCGGCAGCAAGCCGGAGCTGCTCGCGATCCTGCCGATCATGGACAATCCCGAGTCCCTGATCGTCTGCAACGGTTACAAGGACCGCGAGTACATCGAGATCGCGCTGCTCGCGCAGAAGCTCGGCCGCACGCCGATCATCGTCATGGACCGCTTCCACGAGCTCGACCTCGTGATCCAGGTGTCCCGTGACCTCGGCATCCGTCCGCACATCGGGGTGCGCGCGAAGCTCGCCGCGAAGGGTGCGGGACGCTGGGTCGAGTCCGGCGGCGACCGCAGCAAGTTCGGCCTCACCGCCGACGAGCTGATCGAGACCGTCGAGCGCCTCCGCCAGGAGAACATGCTCGACTGCCTCGAGCTGATGCACTTCCACGTCGGCTCGCAGATCACCAACATCCGCGCGATCCGCGACGCGGTGAAGGAAGCGACGCGCTTCTACGTCGGACTCGTCGAGATGGGCGCCGGCCTCAAGTACCTCGACGTCGGCGGCGGTCTCGGCGTCGACTACGACGGCTCGCAGACCAACTTCCAGTCGTCGATGAACTACACCAACCTCGAGTACGCGCGCGACGTCGTCGCGACCGTCGGCGAGGCGTGCGACGAGAAGGGCATCGCGCACCCGGACATCGTCACCGAGACCGGACGCGCCATGGTCGCGCACCACTCGGTGCTGATCTTCAACGTGCTGGGCGTGAACCAGGTGCTGCCCAAGGCCGCGCCCGAGGCGCCGACCGACGACGACCACAAGGTCGTGCACGAGCTCTTCGAGGCCTACCAGTCGATCAGCCGGAAGAACGTCATCGAGGCCTACCACGACGCGGTGTCGGCCAAGGAAGAGGCGCTCACGCTGTTCAGCCTCGGCTACGTCGACCTGAAGACGCGCGGCCGCTGCGAGCGCCTGTTCTGGGCCTGCTGCGAGAAGATCCTGCGCGTCGTGCGCGAGATGGACTACGTGCCGGAGGAGCTCGAGGGCCTCGAGCGCGCGATGGCGGACACCTACTACGGCAACTTCTCGGTGTTCCAGTCGGCGCCCGACCACTGGGCCGTCAAGCAGCTGTTTCCGATCATGCCGATCCACCGCCTCGAGAACAAGCCGTCGCGGCGCGGCGTGTTCGCCGACCTCACCTGCGACTCCGACGGCAAGGTCGACCTGTTCATCGACCGGCGCGACGTCAAGCACGTCCTCGAGCTGCACCCGCTCGACCAGGAGCCGTACTACATCGGCATCTTCCTGGTCGGCGCGTACCAGGAGATCCTCGGCGACCTGCACAACCTGTTCGGCGACACCGACGCCGTGCACGTGCGGCTCGGCGAGAACGACCGCATCGAGATCGAGCACCTCGTCGAGGGCGACTCGGTCGAGGAAGTGCTCGGCTACGTGCAGTACTCGAAGGCCGAGCTGGTCGAGCGCGCGCGGCGCGCGATCGAGATCGCGCTGCGCGAGAAGCGCATCACCGTCGAGGAGTCGGCGCGGCTGCGCCGCCGCTACGAGCAGGGCCTGTCGGGCTACACGTACCTCGAGGTCGAGGACTCCGACCAGCAGATCATGGCGCGGCAGAGCCGCGCCGCGGGTGGGTGAGCCGCACGAGCCACACGCTGCGGGCGCTGCTCGCCGGTCTCTGCCTCGCGGCCGTCGCGCTCGCCGCCCCGTCGCACGCGAACGACGAGGATCGCCGCACGCCGGTCGTGCGCGCCGTCGAGCGCGTGCAGCCCGCGGTCGTGAACGTCTCCGCCGAGCAGGGCGTCGCGGTGCAGCGCGATCCGTTCTTCGACCAGTTCTTCAACGACTTCTTCGAGGCCCGCCCGCGCCGCCAGCGCTACACGCGCACCAGCCTCGGCTCCGGCGTGATCGTCCGGCCCGACGGCTACGTCCTGACCAACGCGCACGTGATCGCGCGAGGACAGAACATCAAGGTCGTGCTCGCCGACGAGCGCGAGCTCGCGGCGCGCGTGGTCGGCGTCGACGCGGACGCGGACATCGCCGTGCTGAAGGTCGACGGCGGCACCCTGCCCCACCTCGAGTTCGGCAGCTCCGACGACCTGATGATCGGCGAGACCGTGATCGCCATCGGCAACCCCTTCGGCTTCTCGCACACGGTCACCACCGGCGTGATCAGCGCGGTGCGCCGCTCGCTCAAGAGCGAGGGCCGCACCTACCTCGACTTCATCCAGACCGACGCCTCGATCAACCCCGGCAACTCGGGCGGCCCGCTGCTCAACATCCGCGGCGAGCTGATCGGCATCAACACCGCGATCTACGGCGGCGCGCAGAACATCGGCTTCGCGATCCCGGCGAAGCGCGCGAATCAGGTGGTGTCCGACCTGATCCGCTACGGCGAGGTGCGGCGCTCCTATCTGGGCATCCAGGTGCAGGACCTCACGCCCGAGCTCGCGAGCGCGCTCGGCATCGAGGCACGACACGGCGTCGTGGTGCGCGAGGTCGAGGACGGCGGCCCGGGCGCGGCCGCCGGGCTCCAGCCCGGCGACGTGATCCTCGAGGTGGACGGCCACGACGTCCGCGACCGGTCGGAGTTCGACGAGCGCGCCTCCGCCGCAGCGATCGGCTCGACGCTCAAGCTGAGCGTGCAGCGCGGCACGAGCCGCCGCGAGATCGCGGTCGCGGCCCGCGAGCTCACCGAGGAGCACGTTGACGAGGTCGGCTGGCGGCTCGTCGGCCTCAAGGTGAAGGACAAGAGCCGGACCGACGCCGTCGCGATCACCTCGGTGCGCCGCGGCAGCCCCGCCGACCGGGCAGGGATCCGCCCGGGCGACCTGCTCGTGGCGCTGAACGGGGTCGCGACGGACTCGGTCGCGACCTGGCGCCGGGCCATTTCCTCCCTGCGCGGGGCCGGCGAAGCGCAGCTCGCGATCCAGCGCGGACCGGCCCAGTACCGACTCACTCTTCCCATCGACTAGGCAGTCATTTTGTTCACGCTCGTCTGACGAATTTGCATGGTGTTCCCTGTAAATTTCGCCATTCTTGACCCGTCAGCCGCTTTCACGAGCCCTCGGGGTTCTGATAGACGGGCCAGAATTGCGAGGCTCCCAAATTTACAAAATCGGAGCTCCGCCTCACTCAGTCAGGGAGCGTGGTATGCCAGTCGGTCGGGTCAAGTGGTTCAACAACGCGAAGGGGTACGGATTCATCGTCCAGGACGGGGGACCCGAGGTTTTCGTCCACTACTCCGCGATTCAAGGCGACGGCTACAAGACCCTCGTCGAAGGACAGCAGGTCGAGTTCGAGATCGCGCAGAGCGACAAGGGACCGCAGGCCGCGAACGTCAACAAGATGGGTTGAGGCCGGCTCCGGCTTCGTTTCCGCATGCCGTCACCGCCGGCGCACCCTGACCCGATCCGGGTGCGCCTCGCGGTGACCGGCCGCGTGCAAGGCGTCGCCTTCCGCGTGGCGACGCAGCGAGTCGCGATCCGCCTGCGCATCGCAGGCTGGGTCCGAAACCTCCCCGACGGCTCCGTCGAGATCCTCGCGCAGGGCGCTCCCCTCGCGATCGACGAGCTCAAAGCGTGGTGCCATCAGGGTCCACCCGGCGCGCGCGTCGATCGAGTCGCGGCGCAGCGCGAGATCGTGCAGGATGACCTGCACGGATTCCGCATCCGGACGTGAGGAGAGCGCGGCATGGCACAGACGATCGACGACTTCCGCAGCGAGCTGCGCGGCTGGCTCGCGAAGCACGTCACCCCCGAGCTCAAGCCCGACGTGCTCGCGCGTCTGCCCGAGGCGGAGCGCGTGGCCCGGCTGCGCGCGTGGCAGGCGACGCTCGCGCGTGATCGCTGGGTGGGCATCACCTGGCCGCGCGAGCACGGCGGCCGCGACGCCAGCATCGCCGAGCAGATCGTCTACACCGAGGAGATGACCCGCGCGCAGGCGCCGCCCGTCGTCGGCAGCCTCGGCATCGGCATCGCGGGTCCGCCGCTGATCGCGTTCGGGACGCCGGAGCAGAAGCAGAAGTTCACGCACCGCATCCTGTCGGCCGAGGACGTCTGGTGCTTCGGCTTCTCCGAGCCGGGCGCCGGCTCGGACCTCGCGTCGCTGCGCACCACCGCCGTCCTCGACGGCGACACCTTCGTCGTCAACGGCCAGAAGGTCTGGACCACGCTCGCGCACCACGCCGACTGGTGCATGCTGCTCTGCCGGACCAATCCGGACGACAAGCGCGCGAAGGGCATCTCGTGCCTGCTGGTCGACATGAAGAGCCCCGGCGTCAGCGTGCGGCCGCTGCGGCAGATGACCGGCGAGGCCGAGTTCAACGAGATCTTCTTCGAGAACGTTCGCGTGCCACGGCAGAACCTGCTCGGCGAGCTGAACGGCGGCTGGCCGGTGGCGACGGCGGCGCTGCAGAACGAGCGCGGCATCCTCTACGTCGTCGAGATGCGCATCCAGCTGCAGCAGGCGCGCGACCATCTGCTCGCCCTCGCGCGCGAGCACGGCGCGGCCGACGATCCGGTGCTGCGCCAGCAGGTCGCCGAGCTGAACATCCAGACCGAGGTGTTCCGCATGACCTGCCAGCGCATCCTCGACAAGCTGCTGCGCATGGGGATGCCCGGACCCGAGGCGTCGATCATCAAGTTGCACTGGACGGACATCACGCAGTCGATGCCGCTGCTCGGCATGAAGATCCTCGGTCCGCAGGGGCTGCTCTACGACGCACCCGAGCCGCGCGCCGGACGCGTCGACCCGAGCCAGTGGCTGCAGCGCAGCTACCTCGCGAGCCGGGCGGCGAGCATCGCGTCGGGCACCAGCGAGATCATGCGCGGCATCATCGCCATGCAGGTCCTCGGCCTGCCCCGCGGCTGACGCGGGCGCCGCAGCGCGCCCGCACCGATGACGGATCGCCCGCCGCACCGGTCGTATCGCAGGCTCGTCCTGCCGCTGCTGCTGCTCGCCCTGACGGCTCTGCTGCTCGCGCTCGCGCCGCAGCTGCTGCGGCCGCGCATCGAGGCCGCGGCGAGCGCGGCGCTGCGCACGCCGGTACGGATCGCGTGGCTCGGCGTCGCGAGCGTCGCGGACGGCGAGATCGGCGTGCGCGGCGTCTCGCTCGGCGAGGACGACGCGCTCACCGTCGCGCGCATCACCGTCCGGCCCGACCTGCGCGCGCTGCTCGACCGCCGCATCGTGCTCGAACGCGTCTCGATCGACGGTCTCGCGGGAACGGTCGCGCCGGACGCGAGCGGTCGTCCGGCGCTGCGCGGACTACCCTTCCCGTCGGGCGACGACGGCGCCGCAGGCCCCGCTGTGACGGTGCAGGAAATCGCCGTCGCCGACGCCCGCTTGACGCTCGTTCCACCGCCGCACCTGCGCCGCACCCCGCTCTCGCTGGTGCTCGACGATCTGCTCCTGCGCCAGGTCCCGACGGCCGAGGAAGGCCCGTCGTGGGAGGGCGATCTGCGCGGCACGCTCGACGGTGTACCACTCACCGCACGCGCCCGCGCCGATCGGACGCGAGCCGGGACGCGCATCGCCGCCGAGGCGGACCTGACCGGCGCCGCGATCGACTCCAGCCGTCTCGTTCTTCCGCCCGGCTTCACCTCGCTGTCGGCGCGTGCCAGCGGGCGCGCGACCTACGAGCTCGACCCCGGGCGCAAGCGCGACCGTGCCACCGCCGACCTCGACGTCGCCGAGCTGCGCCTCGACGGCGCCGAGAACACGTCGCTCGCCGCGAAGCGCGTCCGCATCGAGGGACTGACGCTCGACCTCGCGGCGGCCGAGGCGAACCTCGGCCGCATCACGGTCGACGGCCCGCGCATCGACGCCGTGCTCGGACCCGCGGGACTGGTCTACCCGGGCCTCGTTCCGGCGCTGGTGGAATCCGGCATCGCGCCGCCGCCGGACGCGAGCGCGCCGGGCCCCGCACCGAAGCCGGCGTGGCGCGTGGTCGGCGGCCAGGTCGAGGCGCGCGACGGCAGCGTCGCGATCCGGCGCGACGCACACCGCGTGGCGCTCGGCGTCCCGACGTTCGCGTGGCGGGGCATCGCGAGCGGACGGGCGGGTAACCTGAGATTGACGATGCGCCCCGCGGACGGAGGAACGATCGACGTCGACGGCCGCCTTGCGATCGACCCGCCAGAGGTCGATGTGAGCGCGCGCCTCACCGACGTCGACCTGCCGAGCCTGTCGGCCCTCGGCGATCCCCCGCTGGCGCTGGCGCGCGGCTCCGCGAGTGGAACCGTCACCGTGCGAGGCGACCCGGCGGCGCCCGCCGTCGACGCCACGCTCGACGTGCGCCAGCTGCACACCGCACCGCCCTCCTCCGCGGACGCCGACCACGTGCTCGCCGTCGATCGCGCCGAGGCCCGAGTTCACGTGGCGCCCGGACCGTCGGGCAACGTCGTCGTGCAGGATCTGCGGCTGTCCTATCCGTACGCGATGATCGTGCGCGAGGCGGACGGGATCTTTCCGCTCGACGTCGTCGGCTCGTCGCGTCGGGACGCGACCACGAGCGCCGCGGCGCCGTCAGGGGGCGAGCCCGCGGCCTCGCGCACGATCCGGCTCGACGCGATCGCGATCGACGGCGGGCGGCTCGACTTCGTCGACCGCACGACCACGCCCGCGTACTGGATGGGCGTCGCCTCGATCGCCGGCTCGGTGCACGACGCGAGCCTCGCGCCGAACGCGCTCGGCCAGCTCGCGCTCACCGCGCGGCAGGACGAGCTGCACCCGCTGTCGGCGACCGCGAAGAGCGCCGGGGAGTCGCGCTGGCAAGGACGCGCGTCGCTGCAGGAGATGTCGCTCGCGACGCTGAACCCTTACCTGTCACCCGTCCTCGGCTATGCGGCCGAGACCGGCACGGTGAGCGTCGACCTCGACGCCACGCTCGACGGGACCAGGCTCGCCGCGAGCAGCGCGTTCTCGCTCGACGGGGTCGGGCTCCGCCAGACCGGCCTCGACGTGATCCAGCGCGAGACCGGCGTCCCGTTGACGGTCGCGCTCGGGCTGCTGAAGGACGTCGGCGGCGACGTCTCCCTCGAGGTCCCGGTCGAGGTCGACACCGCGACCGGCAGCGTCGCGCTGGGATCGTTCGTCACGCAGGCGATCGGGCGCGCGGTGCTGGGCGCCCTCTCCTCGCCGCTGCGCTGGCTCGGCATGCTGTTCGGCACCGACGGACCGCCGCACGCGCTCGCCATCGACCCGGTGCCGTTCGCGCCCGGCAGTGCGGCGCTCGACGCCGCGGGCACCACGCGCGTCGGACAGATCGCGCGCATCCTGCAGTCGCACGCCGAGCTCGACGTGATCCTGAAGGCGATGATCGCCGACGCGGACCGCACCGCCGTGGGCGACGCCGGCCTCGTCGACCTCGCGCGGCGGCGCGTCGAGGCGGTGCGGGCCGCGTTCGCCGGCGGACGGAGCGGCGCGCCGATCCTCGCGTCACGGCTGATCGTCGCCGCGTGGGAGATGCCGGCGTCCGGTGCGCTGGACGCGTCGCCCGGCGTCTACGTCGAGGTGCAGTCGCGCTGAGCGCCCTGCGCTTCCGGTCCTTCCGGCGGCACGGGCGATCCCGTCAAGCACTTTCCTTCAGCGCGAGGCCGCGCTGGTAGGCGACCCGGCGTGGAATGCCGAGCCTCGCCGCGGCCTCGCGTGCGACGGTGGCGAGCGGCTCGCCCGCGTCGAGCCCGGCGCGCAGCATCTCGTCGAGCTGCTCCTCGACCTCCTCGTCCTTCGCACGCTCGGCGGATCTTCCGGCGATCGCGAGCACGATCTCGCCGCGCGCCTCTCCGTCGCCCTCGTCGCCGTAGCGCGCCGCGAGCGTGGCGAGCGTGCCGCGCCGCACCTCCTCGAAGCGCTTGGTGAGCTCGCGTCCGAGCACGGCCTCGCGGTCGCCCAGAACGGCGGCGAGGTCGGCGAGCGTCGCGGCGAGCCGGTGCGGCGACTCGAGCAGGAGCAGCGTCTCGGTGCGGTCCGCCAGCTCCGCGATCGCGCGCTGGCGCGCGGCGCTCTTCGCCGGCAGGAAGCCCGCGAACGTGAAGCGGTCGGTCGGCAGGCCCGCGCACGACAGCAGCGCCACGGGCGACGAAGGCCCCGGCACCGGCACCACGCGCAGGCCGGCCTGCAGCGCGGCGCGCGTCAAGCGGTAGCCGGGATCCGCAATGAGCGGCGTGCCCGCGTCGCTCACCAGCGCGACGCTCTCTCCCGAGGCGAGGCGCAGCACCAGCTCGTCGGCGCGCTCGGCCTCGACGTGGTCGTGGTACGCGACCAGCCGTCCGCGCGCCGGAATGCCGTGGTGCTCGAGCAGCTGCCGCGTGTGACGCGTGTCCTCCGCCGCGATCACGTCGGCGTCGCGCAGCACGCGCAGTGCGCGCAGCGTGACGTCGTCGAGGTTGCCGATCGGTGTCGCGACCACGTAGAGCGTCGCGCGCTCGACCGCGGCCGGACGGTCGGCGTCGTGCGTCGGCGCCGTCAAGGACCCTCCGCACGGCAGACGCGCGGACTCGCGGCTCGGCGATCGGAGGCCATGACGGACGCTACCAGCCGCGCGTCCGGCCCGCGAGCGTCAGCGCCGTACGCGCTCGATGCCGAAGGCGCGGATCAGCGCGTAGAGGTGCGAGCGCGCGACCTCGAGACGCCGCGACGCCTCGACGATGTTCCAGCCCGTCTCCTCGAGCGTCTCCCGGATGAGCTGCGCCTGGAAGCGGCGCGTCGCTTCCTGGAACGTCGGCCGTGCGCCCGGATCCGCGACCGGTGCCGTCACCTCGGAGCCCGGACGCGCGGACACCGCGGCCGGCGGGAAGACGTGCGCGCGCTCGATGCGCAGGATCCCGGCGCCGGCCGCGCGGATCGCCGCCGCCTCGATGGCGTGCGACAGCTGGCGGATGTTGCCCGGCCACTCCGCGGCAGACAGCGCCTCCGCGAGCTGCTCGGAGATCGTCACGCCAGGCAGGCGGTGACGATCGCAGGCGGTGGCGCAGAAGTGGCGTGCGAGATCGGCGACGTCGTCGCGGCGCTCGGCCAGCGACGGCATGCGGATCGGCAGGACGTTCAGGCGGTAGAGCAGGTCCTCGCGGAACTTGCCGTCCGCGACCGCCGCGCCGAGGTCGACGTTGGTCGCGGCGACGATGCGCAGGTCGGCGCGTACTGCGCGCGTGCTGCCGAGCGGATAGTAGACGCGCGACTGCAGGAGCTGCAGCAGCTTCGCCTGCGCCGACGGCGACAGCTCCGCCACCTCGTCGAGCAGGAGCGTTCCGCCCTGTGCCGCGGCGAGCTTGCCGTCGATGCGCCGCACCGCCGTCGAGTGCGCGCCCTGCACCGCGCCGAAGAGCTCGCTCTCGATCAGCGACTCGGGCATCGCCGCGCAGTTCAGCTCCACGAACGGCTGCGCCGCGCGCATGCTGTTCTCGTGGATGATGCGCGCCATCTGGCTCTTGCCGGTGCCCGACCCTCCGGTCAGCAGGACGTCGATGTCGAGCGGCGCCACCAGCGCCACCTCGCGCAGGACCGCGGCAACCGCGGCGCTGCGGCCGATGAACGAGTCGAGCCGCAGCCGCTCGCGATAGGGCTGCGTCGGGTCGTTGCGCGGCGCGAGCGAGCTGCGCGCGAGCAGCCGGTCCGCATACGGAGCGACGTGGCGCGCGAACATCTCCGCCTTGCGGCGGTCCTCTTCGGAGAACGGCCCGGGCTGGATGCGGCGCTGCAGGTAGATGACTCCGATCGGGGAGCTTCCGCCGATCGGCGCGCACAGCACGGCCTCGATGCGTGCGCCGCGGACGCTCATGCGCGCCTCGAAGCGCTCGTCGCCGAGCGCCGAGGCGGTGACGATGGTCTCTCCGGTCGCGAGGGCCTGGGCGATGATGCCGCGCGAGATCACCTCGCGCACGGCGTTGATCTCAGCGTCGGAGAAGCCGTGCGCCGCCCACCAGCGAGGCGCCTCGCTGGCCCCCGCGCTCGGATCGATCTCGAGGTAGCCCTGATGCGCACCGATCACGCGCGTCACGAGCTCCAGCGCCTCCTCGAGGAAGGACGCAGGGTCGTCACGCAGACCCAGGTTCAGGAGTCTGAGGTAGAGGTCGCGCTCTCTCTCGAGCCGCGCAACCTCGTCGGGATCGACGTTTACCGGATTCATTGGGGTGGAACTGGTTGGTGGAGTACGTCGAGGTCGCTCCGAATTTTGGTCGCGGATATCACCATCTCGTGCGGCTGCGCAAACCGGAGCATGCAGATCATGCAGTCGTGCAGCATCACCGTCGCATCGAGGCATCGAAGCGTGCACGCGCGCCGTCCGGAATTCCGGACGGCGTTCCGGTTTTTCGGACAACGGTCGTCCGAGCCCGCAGAGGACATGGCCGTTTTCGCGGACGAAGCGTGGCGTGCCGGTTGCAATGCTCGCGCGACGTACGAGGTCACGGATGGCGGGCATGAGAGCAGCACCTGTCGGCTTCGATCTCGCTCTTTCGGGAACGGGGATGGAGACGATGCCGATCGACGTTCAGGCTGCGACCCTGGTCGACACTCTGCGCGGCCAGTTCGACGCGCAGGGCGAGCTGGCACCGTCGGACGGACACCTCATCGCGCTGGCCCGCGTCGCCGCCGGCTTCCTCCGCACGTCGCCGCTCTCCGACACCGCGACCGAGGACGGCACGCTGTCGGTCCTCCAGTCGTTCGTCGCGACCACGTTCGGTTGGTGGACGCGCGACCAGGGCGACGATGCCCGGATCGCCGCGCTGCTCGACGACGTCTTTCGTCAACGCGAGACGCCGGTTCCGGACGCGGCCGCCCTCGACATGCTCGTCACCGTGACGAGCGGCCTCCTCCGCCGCCGCAACATCCCGCCGAACGCGAACGCCCCGCAGCTCGCCATCGCCGACTGGCTCGCCTCCCTCTACCTCGCCGGCCTCGACGACTGGTAAGCCGACCGCGCCGCGCTCCAACGCGTCACGCACGACGCATCCACAGCGCCCGGCACCGCCCCCTCTGGCAATGCCCGAAGGGCGAAGCCGGCCGAGCCGAAGGCGAGCCGGGGGAGTGAATCACCGCGGCTCCGCCGCGGTGAGAGAGGGGGACAGAGTCCCCCTCTTTGGAATCAATACTGCAGGAAGTGCGACGAGCGTCCGGCGAAGTCGATCAGCGGGCCCCACGCGACGCCGAGCACCAGCGTGCCGATCATCAGCAGGCCGAGCAGCACGCCGTTGTGCCAGTCGACCGCGACCGCGCCCTCGCCGCCCGCCGGCTGCTCGAGAAACATCGTCTTGACGATGCGCGCGTAGTACACCAGCGACACCACGCTGTTGAGCACGCCGATCACCGCGAGCAGATACAGCTGCTTCTCGACCACGGCGGCGAACAGGTAGAACTTGCCGACGAAGCCTGCGAGCGGCGGCAGCCCGGTGAGCGAGAACAGGAAGATCGCCATCGCGACCGCCGGCACGGCGCCGCCGCGCCAGGCGAGGCCGCGGTAGCCCGCGAGGTCCTCGCGTCCGGTCGAGTTCGCGACCAGCATGACCACGACGAACGCGCCGAGGTTCATCAGGTAGTAGACCGTCAGGTAGAACAGCATCGCGCGGACGCCGTCGTCGTTCAGCACGGCGAAGCCCATCAGCATGTAGCCCGCGTGTGCGATGCTGGAGTACGCGAGCAGGCGCTTGACGTTGCCCTGCTGCGTGACCGCGGCGAGGTTGCCGAAGGTCATCGTGACGATCGACAGCACGAGGATCAGCTGGCTCCAGTCGACGCCGCCGACCAACTGGTAGACGCCCTCGCCCGCCGACTGCGCCATCGCGGTGAAGAAGAAGCGGATCATCAGCGCGAAGCCTGCGGCCTTCGAGCCGACGGCGAGGAACGCCGTCACGGGGATCGGAGCGCCCTGGTAGACGTCGGGCGCCCACATGTGGAACGGGAACGCCGCGACCTTGTAACCGAGCCCCGCGAGCGTCAGGATCAACGCGACGAGGAGCGGCAGGGCCACGCCGTCGCCGGTCATCAGCGCCGCATGGATCGCGCGAAAGTCGAGGCTTCCGGCGAGACCGTACACCCAGCTCATGCCGTAGATCATCGTGCCCGACGCAACGCCGCCGTAGATCAGGTACTTGAGCGACGCCTCGCTGGCGCGGCGGCTGTGCCGCATGAAGCCGGACAGCACGTAGGACGTGAGGCTCACGAACTCGAGGGCGAGATACGCCATCAGCAGATTCGTCGACGACGCCATGAAGAGCAGCCCGAGCGTGCTCGCGAGCAGCAGCGCCCAGTACTCGCCGGTGCCGGTCTTCTGGATCTCGCGCGACCCGAGCGACATCCACACCGCCGCGAACGCGGCGAGCGCCAACAGCAGCTTGAAGAAGAGCGCGAAGCCGTCGAGCACGACGGCGCCGTGGAAGAGCGCCGCGCTGTCGCCCCAGAGGAGCCGCGCCGACAGCACGACCACGAGCGCGAGCGCGACCAGCGCCACGTCGCCCAGCGTCTCCTTCCGCTTGACGACCAGGTCGAGCAGGAACAGCAGCACCACCGCCACGCCGAGGACGATCTCGGGCAGGCTGTAGGCGAGGCTTGCGACGTTGCCGAGGGCCGAGGATTCCATCACGCGCCTACGGCACCATGTTGGCGGCCGTCGCGAGCGCGACCTGCGCCTTGCCCGCGACCACCTGGTTCAGGTGCACCAGCGAGACGTTGATCAGGTCGAGCACCGGCCGCGGGTAGACGCCGAGCACGATCACGATGATGCCGAGCGGCACCAGCGTGAAGATCTCGCGGCCGTTGATGTCCGGCAGGTCGACGTACTTCTCGTTGGCCTTGCCGAGGTAGATCCGCTGCAGGGTCCAGAGCATGTAGCCCGCGGTCAGCACCACGGCGCTCGCGCTGACGATGGTGAGCGCGGGGTAGTTGCGCCAGCCGCCGAGCAGCACCAGCACCTCGGAGATGAACGCCGAGAGACCCGGCAGGCCCATCGCCGCGAAGAACGCGAGAGCGGTCCAGCCGGTGTAGAACGGCATGATCCCGGCGAGGCCGCCGAAGCCGTTGATCTCGCGGTGGTGTGCGCGGTCGTAGATCACGCCGACGAGCAGGAAGAGCATCGCGGTGACCGTGCCGTGGTTGAACATCTGCAGCACGGCGCCGTTGATGCCCTCCGGCGTCATGGTCGCCATGCCGAACATGACGTAGCCCATGTGGCTGATCGACGAGTACGCGATCAGCTTCTTGAAGTCGGTCTGCGCCATCGCGCACAGCGCGCCGTAGACGATGTTCCACGTCCCGAGCGCGATCAGCAGGTAGAACGCGAACTCGAGCGTCGCCGCCGGCAGGATCGGATAGTTGATGCGCAGGATGCCGTAGGTGCCCATCTTCAGCAGCACGCCGGCAAGGATGACGGAGATCGCGGTGGGCGCCTCGACGTGCGCGTCGGGCAGCCAGGTGTGGAACGGGAACGCCGGGATCTTGATCGCGAAGCCGATGAAGAGGGCGATCCACGCGAGGCGCTGGAAGCCGGTCGAGTACGAGCTCGAGCGCGACGCGAGCTCCAGCAGGTCGAAGGTGTGCGGCTCGGCGTAGAAGTACAGCGCCAGCATCGCGACCAGCATCAGCACGCTGCCGACCATCGTGTAGAGGAAGAACTTGATCGCGGCGTACTCGCGGCGCGGCCCGCCCCAGATGCCGATGAGAAAGTACATCGGCAGGAGCATGACCTCCCAGAAGACGAAGAAGAGGAAGAAGTCGAGCGCGCAGAACACGCCCATCATCGCCGCGTCGAGCACGAGGAAGAGCGCGAAGTAGGCCTTCATCGCCTTCTCGATGCCGAACGACGCGATGATGCAGATGAACGACAGCAGCGCCGTGAGCAGCACCATCGTGATCGAGATGCCGTCGACGCCGATGAAGTACTGGATGTTGAACGACGGGATCCAGGGGATCTTCGTGACGAACTGCATCTCGTTCGTCGTGCGGTCGAAGTTCTGGAAGAGCCACACCGCCATCACGAGCGGCGGGATGGTGAAGAACGTCGCCGTGCCGCGGATCAGGTTCGCCGCGTTGCGCGGCAGGCACAGAACGACGATCGCGCCGATCAGCGGCAGGAAGATCATCCACGTCAGGACGTTGGTCGGCATGGTTGCTCCCGCCTCAGAGTAGCCGCGCGAACATGACCACCACGAAGCCGATCACGATCGCGTAGAGATACGAATAGATGTGGCCGGTCTGGACCGCGCGCGCACGCGCACCGACCCACAGGGTCACCGAGCCGACGGCGTTGACGAGGCCGTCGACGACGTACTTGTCGAACGCGCCGTCGGCCTGCGCGATCAGCCGCGTCAGCGTCGCGACGCCGTTCACGATGCCGTCGACGACGATGCGGTCGAATGCCGAGAGCATCTTCGACAGCCCGAGCACGCCGTTCACGAACACGGCCTCGTAGATCTCGTCGACGTAGTACTTGTTGAAGATCGTCCGGTACGGAACGCCGGCCCACGCGTCGCTGAAGAAGCTCGGGTCGATCTTGCCGCGGACGTACATCAGCCACGCGAGCAGGATTCCGCCGCCGGCGACCAGCACCGAGATCACCATCAGCAGGTACTCGAGCGGATCGTGCTCGGCGTGCTCGACGGTCTCCTCCGCGGCGTGCTCGACCTTCTTGACGAGGCCGTGCGGCTCGTGTGCGGGAGCCTCGTGCGCCGGCTCGAGAACCGGCGCGAGCCAGGTCTCGAAGCGGTGGCTGCCGCCGAGTCCCCCCGGGACGTTCAGGAAGCCGACCAGCACCGCGCCCGCCGCGAGCACGACCAGCGGCATCGTCATCAGGCCCGGCGACTCGTGCGGGTGCTGCACGGCGTGTCCGTGGTGCGAGCCGTGCGATCCGTGCGCGTCGTCGTGGTGGCCGCCGTGCGCGCCGCGGTACTCGCCGAAGAACACCATGAACACCTGGCGGAACATGTAGAACGCGGTGATCCCGGCGGTGATGGTGCCGACGAGCCAGATCCACCAGTGGCCGTGCGGGCTCGCGAACGCCTGCCAGAGGATCTCGTCCTTCGAGAAGAAGCCCGCGAACGGCGGCATGCCGGCGATCGCGAGCGTCGAGACGAAGAACGTCGCGAACGTGATCGGCATGTACTTCCGCAGCCCGCCCATGTGCCGCATGTCCTGCTCGTGGTGCAGCGCGTGGATCACGCTGCCCGAGCCGAGGAACAGGCAGGCCTTGAAGAAGGCGTGCGTGAACAGGTGGAAGATTCCGGCCGAGTACGCGCCCACGCCCATCGCGACGAACATGAAGCCGAGCTGCGAGACCGTCGAGTACGCGAGCACCTTCTTGATGTCGTACTGCGCGACGCCGATCGTCGCCGCGAAGAACGCGGTGCAGACGCCGATCGTCGCGACCACGTGCAGCGTCGCCGGCGACATCGCGAACAGGAAGTTGAGCCGCCCGATCATGTAGACGCCGGCGGTGACCATCGTCGCCGCGTGGATCAGCGCCGACACCGGCGTCGGGCCGGCCATCGCGTCGGGCAGCCAGACGTAGAGCGGGATCTGCGCCGACTTGCCGGTCGCGCCGACGAAGAGCGCCATCGTCACGAAGGTCGGAAGAGCGAAGCCCCAGAACGTCTTGTCCGCGAGCAGGTGCGCGTGCTGCTGGATCTCGCGCACGACCAGCGTGCCGTGCCCGGTCTCCGCGAGCCCCCAGAAGAGCGCGAACATGCCGATGACGAAGCCGAAGTCGCCGACGCGGTTCACGATGAACGCCTTCGCGGCGGCGCTCGCGTTCGCCCACTCCTTGTACCAGAAGCCGATCAGCGCGTAGGAGCAGAGCCCGACGCCCTCCCAGCCGACGAAGAGCGTGAGCAGGCTGTCGCCGAGCACCAGCGTGAGCATCGCCGCCATGAAGAGGTTCAGGTAGGCGAAGAAGCGCCAGAAGCTGGGCTCCTCGTGCATGTAGCCGACCGAGTAGACGTGGATCAGACCGCCGATCCCGGTGACGACGAGGAGCATCACCGCGGAGAGCGGATCAGCGAGGAACGCCATGTCGACGTTCAGGCTGCCGATGTGGATCCAGCGCGACACCGAGTCGAGCAGCACGCGCTGGTTCGGCTCGAGGGAGAGCAGCTGCCGGAACGCGTTGAGCGCGAGCAGGAAGCTGATCAGCACCGGGACGATCGCGATCGCGGCGATCGCGTTCTTGCCGGCGGCCTTCTGGATGCGCGTGCCCAGAAGCCCGTTGATCGCGGCGCCGATCAGCGGCGCCAGGATGATCCAGCGAAGATAGCCGACTGCGATGGGATCCGACACGGGCTCAGCGTTCCTTCACTTGCAGCGACGTTGCTCCCGGCACCGCGCTCAACCGCGCAGCGTGTCGGTCGCCTCCACGTCGATGGTCTCGAACTGCCGATAGATGCCGAGCACGATCGCGAGCCCGATCGCGGCCTCGGCGGCGGCCAGCATGATCACGAACACCGAGAAGACCTGCCCGTCGTACCCTCCCCCGCCGTAGCGGGAGAACGCGATGTAGTTGATGTTCGCCGAGTTGAGGATCAGCTCGACGCCCATCAGCACGCCGATCGCGTTGCGCCGCGTGAGCACCGTGAACAGCCCGCACAGGAACACGAGCAGGCTCACGAAGAGGTAGTGGTGCAGCCCGATCTCCATCACTCGCGCAGCTCCTTGCGCGACAGGACGATCGCGCCGACCAGGGCGGTGAGCAGCACCACCGACGCGAGCTCGAACGGCAGCAGGTACTGGTTCAGGAAGCTGTCGCCGATGCCGTACGTCGTCGGCATCGCCTCGCCGAGCGGCTCGACGTGCCACGGCGCGCGGCGGATCGCGGTTGCCATCGCGATCCCGACCAGCGCGACGAGCGCGAACGCCGGCAGACGTCCCACCGAGCGGTTCGACACCTGCACCTCGGAGATCTGGTGCGTCAGCATGATCGCGAACAGCGTCAGGACGAGAATGCCGCCGACGTAGACCAGGATCTGCACGACCGCGACGAAGTCGGCGGCGAGGAACACGTACAGGCCTGACGCGCCGATCAGCGTCGCCATCAGCGACATCGCCGAGTAGACGACGTTCGTCGACAGCGCGACGCCGAGGGCTCCGATCACCGTCAGGCCGGCGATGAAGTAGAAGAGTGCCGCGTAGATCACGTCAGCGATTCACCGTGGCGATCGGGGTCGGATTCACGGCGTCACTCCCCCGCCTTGGGATCGCCGGGACTAGCGAATTCATCCAGGTAGCGCAATCCGCGCGACAGGATCGGCGCGACTTCGGGATCGGTCTCGGCGCCCTTCGGCGGCTTGTACGCGACCACCGGCGCCTTGACGAAGCGACGCACGAGGCTCTCGAGCGAGTAGTCCGCACCTTCGAACTCCGGAGTGTGGTGGATCGAGCCGGTCGGACACGGCTCCGAGCAGAGACCGCAGTACATGCACTTCGCGAGATCGATGTCGAAGCGCTTGAGGATCATCTCCCTGGTCTGCTTGTCCTTTTCGGCGTCGATCACGATGCAGTCGATCGGGCACGCGCGCTCGCAGGCGAGGCAGCCGGTGCAGATCTCCAGGTCGACGTCGAGCAGGCCGCGATAGCGGAACGGCAGCGAGTCCTGGACGCGGATCTCGGTCCGGTCCGGGTACTGGATGGTGAACGGCTTGCGCACGAAGTGCGACGCCGTGATCGCCATCCCCTCGAAGATCGTCTCGAGGGTCTCGCGGATGTTGCGGACGTATGTGCCAAGCCCCATGACTTCGAGCCCCTCAGGCGATCGGGTTCCAGGACATCTCGGGACGCGCCCGCCGCAGGTGGAACGCCACGCGCATCAGGAAGTAGACCGTCGTCATGACGCCGAACAGGAACATCCCGAGGCGGGCCGGCAGCCAGCCGTGCGGGAACGCGACCACCCACAGCATCGCGCCGAGCAGGTTCACGAACGAGATCGGCACCAGGTACTTCCAGCAGACGCTCATCAGCTGATCGACGCGCACGCGCGGCAGCGTCGCGCGGATCCACATCGAGACGAACACCAGGAAGTACGACTTCAGGAAGAACGTCAGCACCTGCGCGAGGCCCAGCAGCGTGCCGTTGTCGGTGAACGCCGGGGTCTGCCAGCCGCCGAGGAAGAGCGCCGTGCACAGCGCGCCGATGATGTACAGGTTGCCCCACTCCACGAGGAAGAAGAGCAGGCTGCGCAGCCCGCTGTACTCGGTGAACGCGCCCGCGACGAGCTCCGACTCCGCCTCCGGCAGGTCGAACGGGGTACGGTTTCCTTCCGCCAGCAGCGCGATGAAGAAGATGAAGAACGCGACGAAGGTGAACGGGTTGTCGAACAGGAACCAGTTCCACGGCGCCCAGCCCTGCGCGCGGATGATGCCCTGCATGCTGAGCGTCCCGGTGAGCAGGATCACCGTGTTCACCGCGATCGCGGCCGGGATCTCGTAGCTCACGATCTGCGCCGCGGAGCGGATGCCGCCGAGCAGCGCCCACTTGTTGTTCGACGACCAGCCGGCCATCAGGATGCCGACCACCACGAGGCCGGTCACCGCGGTGACGTAGAGCACGCCGACGTTGAGGTCGGCGACGATCAGCCCGTCGCCGAAGGGCACGCAGGCCCACGCGCCGAAGAAGCCGATCATCGCGAGATACGGCGCCGCCTTGAAGAGAGGCTTGTCGGCCGCGGTCGGGACGATGTCCTCCTTCATGATGTTCTTGATGCCGTCGGCGAGCCACTGGATCGCGCCCTGCGGTCCGACGCGGTTCGGTCCGATACGCGACTGGATGCGCGCCCAGACGCGGCGCTCGAGCCAGCTCGTCACGCCGGCGACCAGCATGATGAAGTTCAGCAGCACGAACGCGAAGAACGCGATCACGAGCACGTAGCCGAGCGACTTCGGCATCCCCGCGAGAAAGCCCTCGGTCAGCAGGTAGTCGGCAAACTGTTGCATCAGCGGTCGACCTCGGGTGCGACGCAATCGAGCCTGAAACGCCTCCGGGCGCGCTCCTCGGGCAGATGTTCGACAGATGGCTGCATCAGCGGTCGACCTCGGGTGCGACGATGTCCAGGGTCGCGATGACCGCGACCAGATCGGCGATCATCAGGCCCTTGCTCAGCTCCTCGATGATCGCCATCGCCGCGAACGATCCGGTGCGGATGTGGACGCGGTACGGGAACGCGGTGCCGTCGCTGACGACGAACCATCCCATGTCGCCGCGCGACGCCTCGACGCGAACGTACGCCTCGCCCGCCGGCGGACGGAACGTGCGCGGCACCTTCGCGACCACGGGCCCTTCCGGGATTCCTGCGAGCGCCTGACGAAGGATCTTGCAGCTCTCCTTCATCTCGCGCATGCGCACCATGTAGCGGTCGTACGAGTCGCCGAGCGTGCCGCGCTCGCCGGTGCCGACGGGCACGTCGAACTCGAACTCCGGGTACGCCGAGTACGGCGCGTCCTTGCGCACGTCGTACTTGACGCCCGAGCCGCGCAGGTTCGGACCGACGAGGTTGTAGGCGATCGCCATCTCGGGCGAGATCACCGCGACGTTGGCGAGACGCTCGACGTAGATCTTGTTGAACGAGATGAGCTCGTTGTACTCGTCGATCAGCGGCTCGAAGCGGTCGAGGAACTTCGTCGCGCGGCCGACGAAGCCGGGCGGCAGGTCCCACGCGCAGCCGCCGATGCGCATGTAGTTGAACGTGAGGCGCGCGCCGCAGAGCTCCTCGAGGATGTCGTTGATGTACTCGCGCTCGCGGATCGCGTGCGTGAACGGCGTGACGGCGCCGATGTCCATGCCGGTCGCGCCGACCGACAGCAGGTGGCTCGCAAGACGTCCGAACTCCGACGCGATCACGCGGCAGTACTCGCCGCGGCGCGGGACCTTGATGCCGGCGAGGGCCTCGCACGCCATCGCCCAGCCCTGGTTGCACTGCATCGCCGACACGTAGTCGACGCGGTCGGTGTACGGCATGAAGCCGTGATAGCCGACCTTCTCCGCGATCTTCTCGATCGAGCGGTGCAGGTAGCCGATGTCCGGGATCGCCCGGCGCATCACCTCGCCGTCGGCCTTGACCACGAAGCGCAGCACGCCGTGCGTCGACGGATGCTGCGGACCCATGTTGAGGGTCATCTCCTCGGTCTCGAGGCCCCGGCTGGTCTCGCGCAGGACGTCGACGTCGATCGCTTGCGTACTCATAGCTTCAGCAGGCTCTCACGCCGGGTCGAGATGCCGTGGTACTCCTCGGGCTCGACGAAGTCCTTGCGCAGCGGGTGCCCGACCCAGTCCTCCGGCATCAGGATGCGGCGCAGATCGGGATGGCCGGTGAAGCGCACGCCGAGCAGGTCGAACGCCTCGCGCTCGAGCCAGTCCGCGATCGGCCACAGGTGCGTCACCGACGGCAGGATCGGATCGGGACGCGGCGTCGACGCGCGCAGCACGAGGCGGTTGCGCGTCTTGTACGAGAACAGGTGGTAGAAGACCTCGATCGTGTCGTCGGCCTTGCGGTCGACCGCGGTGAGGTTCGACAGGCAGTCGAAGTCCATGCCGGGCTCGTCGCGCAGCATCGCGCAGACTTCCGCGATCGACTGTCCGCGCACCTCGCACACGGGCCAGTCGCCGGGCTTGAGCTCGTCCGACACGATCGTGCCGAGCCGCTCGCGCAGGAGGCGGTGGATTTCGGCGGCGTCCATGGCGGTCACGCGTTCGCGACGTCGGCCGCGCCCGAGTCGCGCACCAGCCACCGCTCGGCCTGGATCTTCTCCTGCAGCTTGAGCAGCCCCTCGGTGAGCGCCTCGGGGCGTGGCGGGCAGCCCGGGACGTAGACGTCGACCGGAATCACCTTGTCGACGCCGTCGCAGACGGAGTACGCGAGCTGGAACAGGCCGCCGCAGTTCGCGCAGCTGCCCATCGAGATCACGTACTTGGGATCGGGCATCTGCTCGTAGAGCAGCTTGGTGCGCAGCGCCATCTTCAGCGTGAGCGTGCCCGAAACGATGATCAGGTCGGACACGCGCGGCGTCGCGCGCGGCACCGCGCCGAAGCGGTCGAGGTCGGAGCGCGGCCCGCCCGTCTGCATCATCTCGATGGCGCAGCACGCGAGACCGAAGAGCATGTACCAGACCGAGCTCTTGCGGGTCCAGTTGAGCACCTCGTCGAGCTTCGCCGTGACGAGGGTCTCTGGAACGCTGTTGATCAGGGACATTGTCACCTCGGGTACGGCCGGAGCATCAGCTCGGCCGGACCACTCGTTTGAGCCACTCGAGGTCCTGCTTCGCCCAGACGTAGATGAGGCCGACGAACAGGATTCCGACGAAGACGAAGAGCTCGGTCAGGACCAGGAGGCCCCTGCCCTGCAGGACGTAATCGCGGAACGCGACGGTCACCGGGTAGACGAAGGCGATCTCCACGTCGAAGATCACGAAGACCAGAGCGATCAGATAGAAACGGATGTTGAAGTTGATCCACGCGCTGCCCGACGGAGGCTCGCCGCACTCGTAGGTGGAGAGCTTCCGGGACTCCGGATTGGCCGGCCGCAGAAGCCAGCCGAGGCCCAGCATCAGCCCGGCCGTGATGGCGCCGAGGAGCAGGAAGACCAGTACGTTGGCGAACTGAAATTCCAAGCAGACTCCCGTCGTTCAGCTACGTTCGCGGGAGTAGGTACTACCAGCCCTCCCCTGCAGTCAATTGAACCGGGCGTCCCCGCGGCCGAAAAGACGGCTCGAAAACAGACCGTCTCATGACGTGGAGTGCTGCAGCCGCTCGCGGTGCTCGCGCGACAGCGGCAGCACGACGAGCCGACCGGTGACGTCGTTCGGCGCGACGTAGAGCTCGGTGCCGTAGACCGTGCACAGGTCGCGGTACGTGAGCACCTCGTCGGGCGTGCCGGCGGCGTGGACGCGGCCGCGATCGAGCAGCAGCAGCCGGTCGCAGTACATCGCGGCGAGGTTCAGGTCGTGCAGCACCACCGCGACCGCGAGCCCGCGTCCGCGGCACAGCTCGCGGACGAGATCGAGCAGAACGACCGCGTGCTTCAGGTCGAGGAACGAGGTCGGCTCGTCGAGCAGCAGCAGGCCGGCGTCCTGCGCGAGGGCACGCGCGAGCACGACGCGCTGGCGCTCGCCCCCCGACAGCTCGTCGACGGGACGGTCGGCGAGCTCGAGCACGTCGGCGCGCACCATGGCCTCGTGCGCCGCACGCAGATCGTCCGCGCCCTCGAGCCCGAAGCGCCCCGTGTGCGGCGAGCGCCCGAGCAGCACCAGATCCCGCACGAGGCTCGGAAACGAGAGGTGCGTCTCCTGCGGCACGAGGGCGATGCGGCGTGCGCGCGCGCGGCGCGGCAGTGCCCGCAGGTCGGCCCCGTCGAGGCGGACGACGCCCGCGTCCGGCGCGCGCACGCCGGCCAGCACGCGGATCAGGGTCGACTTGCCCGACCCGTTCGGGCCGATCACGCCGAGCATCTCGCCGGGCGCGACGCGTGCGCTCACGCCGTCGATCGCCGTCCGCCCGCCGTAGCGGACGCCGACCTCCACCGCTTCGAGCGTTCCGGGCTCGCCGTGCGCGCTCACGATGCGCCCCCGTACGCCTGCGCCGCCTGCCGCCGCAGCAGGAAGAGGAAGAACGGGCCGCCGCAGAGCGCTGTCACGACGCCGACCGGCAGCTCGGTCGCGCCGAGCACCGTGCGCGCAGCGCTGTCGGCGAGCACGAGGAATGCGGCCCCGGCCCACATCGACGCCGGCAGCACGAGGCGCTGGTCGCTGCCCACCACCAGCCGCACGACGTGCGGCACGATGAGCCCGACGAAGCCGATCATGCCGGACACCGGCACCGCGCCCGCGACCAGCAGCGCGACCGCCACGTACACGGCACGGCGCGCGCGATTCACGTCCACGCCGAGGCTCGCCGCACCCTCGTCGCCGAGCCCGAGCGCGTTCAGGTCGCGCGCGCTCGCCGCGAGCAGCACGAGTCCCGCGACGAGCGTCGCGATGCTGACCATCGTCCACGCGGCGCCGCGCACCGTGATCGTTCCGACCACCCACGCGAGGATGCCCTGCGCGCGGTAGAAGTCGGCGAGCGTGTTGAGAAACGTGATCAGCGCCGCCGCGAACGCGTTGAAGACGACACCGGTGAGCAGCAGCGTGTGCGGCGTGACGCGCCCGCCCGCGCGCGCGACGTTCTGCACCAGCAGCGCCGTGACCAGCGCCCCCGCGAAGGCCGCCGCCGGCACGACGACCAGCCCGGCGGTGCCGCCGAGCCCGAACGACGCGGCCGCGGGAATGGTCGCCGCGATCATCGCGACGATGCCGAGCAGCGCCGCACCGCCCGAGATGCCGAGCACGTGCGGACACGCGAGCGGATTCGACAGCAACGCCTGCAGGGCCGCGCCGGCGAGGCCGAGCGCACCGCCGACCGCGGCCGCGAGCACCACGCGCGGCAGCCGCGCCTCGAACACGATGACGTGCGCCGGATCGTCGGCCGGCGCGCGCCACGCCGCGACCGGGTCGACCGCGACCGGTCCGACCAGCAACGCCGCGAGCACGACGATCAGCAGGACGGCGGCGCAGCCCGCGTGCAGCAGACCGAGACGCGCCGGCGTCACGCGTGCCGCCAGCCTCGTGCCCGCGCGCTGCCCCGGATCCGCCGTCACGATCCGCTCCGCGGGCTCGCGTGGATCATGTCGAAGAGCTCGCGCGCGCCGCGCGCGAGACGCGGGCCCGGGCGCAGCAGCGCGTCGGAGCGCTGCGGGAAGAGCCGTCCGTCGCGCACCGCGGGCACCGACGCGTAGCTCCTCCAGTACGCGGCGAGCCCCTTCCCCACCTCGCTGCCCATCGCGCCGTCGATGATCACCTGCGGCGCCGCGGCGATCACGGTCTCGAGCGAGAGCCGCGGCCACGAGCCGCCCGCGTCGGCCGCGACGTTGATCCCGCCCGCGATGCCGATCAGCTCGTCGATGAACAGCCCGGAGCCCGCCGCGATCAGCGGATCGTGCCCGACGACGAACAGCACCTTCTGCTTCGGCAGCCGCGCGGCGGCTTCCCGCACCGCGCCGAGCTCGCTCTCGAGGCGCGCGATCAGCGCGGCCGCCCCTGCCGGACTTCCCGTCCAGTCGCCCACCGTGCGGATCGACTTCCACGTGTCGGCGATGGTGTGCTCGCCGACGATCACGACGACCAGACCGAGCGAGCGCAGCTGCTCGACCGCCGCCTGGTTGCCCGGTGTCGGCACGCCGATCACCACGTCGGGACGCAGCGACACGATGCGCTCGACGTTGGGCGTCAAGTAGCTTCCCGCGCGCGGCAGGTCGCGGACCTTGTCGGGCGGGTAGTCGCAGAACGTCGACACTCCGACCAGGCGGTCGCCGCGGTCGAGCTCGAACACGGTCTCGGTCACCGACGGCGCCAGCGAGACGATGCGGCGCGCGCCGCCCTCGGGCGGACGTGCGCCGCCGCTCGACGTCGTAGCATCGTCGACACCGGGCCCGTCCGCGGCGCGCGCGCCTCCTTGCGCACCCGCGACGAGCAGGCACGTCGCCAGAGCCACGACGACCGCGGTGGTCACGCTCGAGGCACCCGCCGCGCGCGGGCGGCGCCACGAGCGTCGCCCGCGCGCGGAAAGGTGCAGCATCGCCTCTTCGCCTAGACCACCGCCGCGCCCGCGGCAAAGCGCTGCGTGCTCATTGCATCGCGATGCGCAGCCCGGCCAGCGCGTTGATCGGCAGCGACGGGAAGCCGAGCACCTCCTGGTAGTTGCGATCGAACAGGTTCGACACCTGCCCGAAGAGCGAGAAGCTGGTGTCGTAGAGCTTCCACGGCAGGACGTACGCGGTCGCGAGATTGACCGTCGTGTACTGCGGGTTGGTGACGATGTCCCCGGTGACCGGATCGAAGTCCGGACGGTCGCCGACGAAGAACACGTCGACGCGCGCCTGGAACGCGTCGGCGTCGGAGAACACCTGCGGCGTCCGCCAGGCGACGAAGCTGCTCATCTGGTTGTTCGGCCGCCGCGTCACCTGATCTGCACCGCCGTTCGAGGTGATCCCGAGGTAGGTGTACGTGCCGCCGAAGCGGAAGCCCGCGCCGAGGTCGATGTCGATGCCGGTCTCGACGCCGGTCGCGTCGACGCGTCCGAGGTTCATCGGCGCGAACTCGAACGTGTCCGGATCGACCAGCACCGTGACGATGTCGTCCTTGACGCGACGGTCGAAGTACGTGGAGTAGACCAGCGCGCGTCCGTCGAGCAGCTCGACGTCGAAGCCCGCGTTCCACTCGCTGCTGCGCTCCGGATCGAGGTTCGGATTGCCGAAGCCCGGGAAGAAGAGCTCGTTGAACGTCGGCGCGCGGAAGCCTTCCGCGTAGGTCGTGCGCAGCCGCGTGCCGGTCCACCAGCCGGGGATCGGCTGCCACGGCAGACGCACGGCCATCGCGGCGGTCGGGCTGGTCACGTTGCCGAACTGCTGGTCGTTGTCGTAGCGCACCGCACCGAGCAGGATCAGGTTGTCCTCGAAGAGGCGCACCTGCTCCTGCGCGTAGACGCCGTAGTCCTCGCGGCTCGGATCGTACTTCGTCACCGGCGGCTCGGAGAAGCTCGAGTACGACGTCACGTCCGCCGCCTTGCGCGTGTACTGGAAGCCGATCGTGCTGAGCGACCACTGCCACGCGTAGTTCGCCTGCGCGTCGCCCTGCGCGATCTCCGACGGGATGCGCGAGCGCGTCAGCGCGCTGTTCGACGGATCGGGCGGGTCGTTGTAGCGCTGGTCGTCCTGCACGTACGCGCCGGACAGGCGGTACGAGAGCCCGTCGAGCGGCGCGTCCTCCCAGCCGAGCTTCGCGAAGTAGAAGTCGCCCTTGAGGCGCGCGTTGGGATCGAGCGCGCCGAGGTAGTTCGACGCGTTGGCGAGTCCGACGTTGCTGCCGACGTAGTGCAGGATGCCGTAGAGATCGCCGGTCTCGGTGGGCGTCCAGTCGGCGCGCAGCGACGCGGTGGTCGCGTCGTAGTCCTGGTTCGTCTTCTTGACGGTGCCGCTCTCGTCGACGGGGATCTCGGTGCCGAAGCCCGCCGTGCCGATGTGCGTCGCCGTGCCGGCGATGCGGAAGACGTCGTTCGCTGCGGAGAACACGCCGGTCTCGCGGTCGGTGGAGCCGTTGCCGCCGGCGAACGACATCGCGCCGTTGGGCGACCCCTCGCCGCGCCGCGTGATCAGGTTGACGACGCCGCCGATCGCCTCGGAGCCGTAGAGGCTGCCGCCACCGCCGCGCAGGACCTCGACGCGGTCGAAGCCCTCGGGCGTGAGGTTCGCGAAGTCGAACGCGCCCAGCGTGACGCTGTTCACCTGCACGCCGTCGATCAGCGTCAGCACCTCGTCCGACTCGCTGCCGCGGATGAACACGCTGGTCGACGTGCCGCGTCCGCCCGCCTGCTGCACCTGCACGCCGGTCACCTCGCGCAGCAGATCGCCGACCGTGTCGACCTTGCTCTCCTCGATGTCCTCGCGCGACAGCACGGTGACCGTCTGCGGCAGGTTCGAGAGCTCGGTCTGCGTCCGCGTCGCGGTCACGACCACCGGGTCGAGGCGCGACGTCTTGCCGTCACCGGTCACGTCGGTGCCGCCGACGACCTCGTCGCCGGGGGCGTCCTCGGCGCGCACGACGCGCGCCGCAGATGGCGCCGCGATCAGCGCGAGCGCGAGCGCGAATGAAACGAGCGACGCGCCGCGCGGCCGCGGCGTCGCGGTGCGCCGCCCGGCCAGGAAAGAGTCCTGCACCTTCTGTCTCCTTGCCCGGCGGTGCGTCGGCCTCTCGCGAGACACGCGCCGGACG
Organism: Binatia bacterium; assembly: GCA_046327915.1. Classification (GTDB taxonomy): domain Bacteria; phylum Desulfobacterota; class Binatia; order UBA12015; family UBA12015; genus VGTK01. The sequence goes on from JAXLXO010000003.1 coordinate 177,954, forward strand.
TCTGGAAGCGGATGGCGGGCTCTTTCGGCGAAGAGAACGCGGCGTCGTCACCCGACGGCCACCACGGAGCGCGCGAGACGGACGGACGGCACGGGCGCGGCTTCGCGTCGCGTACGACACGGCCACACGTCTGCCTGCTGATTCTTCCGTCTCTCATGCGCCCTTCTCCTCCGAAAGGGTCCGCACGCATTCCGGACAGGCAGGTCTCCTGGCTTGGGGATCGTTCCCGACACCACGCCTTCCCACCGGCGATCCGGCAGTGGCTTCGTGTGGTGCGAGTCCCCCCTCACAGTTGCGGGGCAGCGGGGGCTTCTCACCCCCTTCCCTTTTCACCCTTCGGGATGGGACCTGACCGGCGCGAACGCGGCGTTCCTAGCCTGCCGTCGAGCGCCGCGTCAAGACGCCGCCAGCACGACGACGAGGAAGATTACCTCGGAGAGCTCGATCGCGGCCCCGCACACGTCGCCGGTGACGCCGCCGAGCCGCGCCGCCACGCGGCGCACGAAGAGCAGCACCAGCCCGGTCGCGACCAGCGCCGCGAGCGCCGCCGCGCGTCCCGCCGCGAGCACGGCCACCGCCGCGATCGCGCCCGCGAGCGCGACGTCCGCCGGACGCGCGTGCGCGTGGAACGCGACGCCGAGCCCGCGCGTGCGCGCATAGGGGAAGAGCACGATCACCAGTCCCGCGACGAAGCGCGCCAGCGCAGGGAACGCCAGCAGCAGCGCGATCGAGCGTCCCTCCGCGAGCAGCGCGTGCAGCGCCGTGACCTTCAGCAGCACGACGAACAGCAGCGCCGCCGCGCCGTGCGCGCCGATCCGGCTGTCGCGCAGGATCTCGAGCAGGCGCGCGCGATCCGCGCCCGGTGCGCCGAGCGCGTCGAAGGTGTCGGCGACGCCGTCGAGGTGCAGGCCGCCGGTCAGCGCCGCGAGCAGAGCCGCCGCGAGCACCGCGACGAGGCTGGTCGGCAGCTTTCCCTCCAGCACCCACACCAGCAGTGCGACCGCCGCCCCGAGCAGGACGCCGACCAGCGGGAAGAACGCGACCGAGCGGCCGACGTCACGCTCCTCGCCGGCGTCGACGCGCACCGGCAGGCGGGTGAGAAACGCGACCGCGATCGCGAAGCGGCGCAGCAGGGGTCCGGTCACACGCGGCTCCGCACGTGCGCGCCGCGCGCCGCGAAATCCGTGGCGAGCTCCGCGAAGCCGGCCACGATGCGACGTGCGTCCTCGCCACCACGCGCCGCCACGCGCACCCAGGCCGGCATGCCGAACGACGTGCAGTCGCGCACCAGCACGCGGTGTCCGCGCAGCAGCGCGCGGCGAAACGACGCTGCGTCGCCGACACGCACCACGAAGTACGTCGTGTCCGACGGCAGCACCTCGTAGCCGAGCCCGCGCAGTGCGTCCGCGAGCGCTCCCGCGTCGGACAGCAGACGCGCGCGCGTCGCGGCGACGAAGTCGTCCGCGTCCACCGACGCGATCGCCGCGGCCTGCGCCGCGCTGCCCACGGTCCACGCAGGACGTGCGATCTCGATCGCATGCGCGCGTTCCGCTGCGGCGACGAGATAGCCGACCCGAACGCCGGGGATCGCGTGCTCCTTGGTCAGGCTGCGCACGCAGATCACGTTGTCCGGCATCGCGGCCGTACGCAGCTCGGCGTGCGTGCTCAGCGCGAGGAACGACTGGTCGAGCACGAAGACGAGATCCGCGTTGCGCGACACGAGCGCCAGCAGCGACTCGACGGCGGGCACCTCACCGACGGGGCTCGACGGCATGCACAGCGCGACGACGCGCGCGCCGTGCCTGCGCGCCATGCGCACCGCGTCCGCCGGATCGCTGCGGAACCCCTGCTCCTCGCCGCCGCGGCACGCGATCACGCGCGCCCCCGCGTGCGCGGCTGCAGCACCCAGCTCGGAGAACGCCGGCTCGCACAGCACCATCGCGTCGCCCGGCGCGAGCAGCACGCGCGCGACCGTCCACAGCAGCTCGGTCGCGCCGTTGCCGAGGACGACGCGCTCCGGCGTCGTGCCGCACGCCCGCGCGAGCGCCGCTCGCGCCGCGGCGCAGGCCGGATCCGGATAGACGTGCACCGGCGCCGTGCGGATCGCGCGCGCCACCGCGGGCGACGGCCCGCACGGATTGACGCTCGTGCTGACGTCGAGGACCGTCGCGGGGTCGATGCCGAGCGCGTCCGTCTCAGCGAGGTCGAGCCCGCCGTGGACGCGCAGCCCCGGAGCAGCGTCCGGCGGAGCGGCGTGCAATGGATCAGTGGACATCACGCAGAGCGATCGCGGCGAGTGCGACGAGAACCATCGCCGCGGCGGCGATGCGGGTCAAGGTCCATGCGGCGTCGATCGTGTCCGCATCGACGCGCGCCGTCGCATCGCCGAGACGGTAGGCACCGGGCTTCTCGAGCGCCACGCCGAGCAATCCCGCCATCACCGCCATCGGATGGCCCGCGTTCGGGCTCGCGGTGGCACGTGAGTCGCGGCGCCACACGCGCAGCGCACGCGCGACGTCGCGGCCGCGCAACGCGCCGGCCACGAGCAGCAGCGCCGCGGTGAGACGCGCCGGCACGAGGTTCAGCAGGTCGTCGAGCCGTGCGGCGGGCTTGCCGAGCCACTCGTAGCGGCCGCGATACCCGATGCGCGCGTCGAGCGTGTTCGCCATCCGGTAGAAGAGCGCGCCCGGCAGCCCCAGCAGGGCATAGAACAGCAGCGGCGCGACGAAGCTGTCGGACGCGTTCTCCGCGACCGACTCGACCGCCGCCGCGGCGACCAGCTCGGCGTCGAGCGGCTCGGCGTCGCGGCTGCACAGGCAGCGCAGCGCACGCCGCGCCTCGGGAAGGTCGTCGCACCGCAGCGGATCGCGGACGTCGCGCGCAGCGGCGCCGAGCGCGTGCAGCGCGAACGCGCTCTTCAGCAGGAACGTCTCGACGGCCAGCCGCAGCAGCGGCACGCGCGCGGTCGCCGCGAGCGCGGCCACGCCCGCGACGAAGCAGCCCGCGGGAAGCACGAGCGCGATCAGCGTCCCGTACGCGAGCTCGCGCACCGGACGCGGCCGGGGCGCCGCGCGCAGCGCGACGTCGATCGCGCGGCCCATCCACACTACCGGGTGCAGCGCCGCCGGCGGCTCGCCGAGCAGGCGGTCCCACGCCAGCGCGAGCAGCAGTGCGAGCCACGACGGAGCGCAGTCGAGCGCCACGCCCGCGTCAAGCACCGCCGCCGGCGCCTGCACCGCTGTCGGTGACGCCGGCGTCGGCGAAGCTCGCCATTTCGTGCAGGATGCGCAGCGACGCCTCGACCAGACCCAGCGCGAGCGCGGCACCGGTTCCCTCGCCGAGGCGCAGCTCGAGGTCGAGCAGCGGCGCCAGGCCGAGCGCGTCGAGCAGCGGCCCGTGTCCCGGCTCGACCGAGCGGTGCGAGGCGAGCAGGAAGCCGCGCGCGCGCGGCGCGAGGCGCACCGCGACCAGCGCCGCCGCGCTCGCGATGAGACCGTCGAGCACCACCGGCACGCGCTCGGCTGCGGCACCGAGCACGAGTCCGGCGAGACCCGCGATCTCGAAGCCGCCGAGCTTCGCGAGCACGTCGAGCGCGTCGTCGGCGTCCGGGCGATTGCAGGCGATCGCGCCGTGGATCACCTCGACCTTGTGCCGCCACGCCGCGTCGCCGACGCCGGTGCCGCGTCCGGTCGCGCGCTCGACCGGAACGTCGGCGAGCACCGCGATCAGCGCGCTCGCCGACGTGGTGTTGGCGATGCCCATCTCGCCTGTGCCGACGAGCGTCACGCCCGACGCCGCGAGCTCGCGCGCGAGCGCGATGCCGGCCTCGAGCGCGCGCACCGCCTCGTCGTGCGCCATCGCGGGACCGTGCAGGAAGCTCCGCGTGCCGGGCGCGATGCGCCGCGAGACGACGTCGTTCGCCGCGACCGGATCGCCCGCGACACCCATGTCGACCACCACGAGCCGCGCGCCCGCGTGCCGCGCGAGCACGTTGATCGCCGCACCGCCGCGCACGAAGTTGAGCAGCATCTGCCGCGTCACCTCCTGCGGGTACGCGCTGACGCCCTCCGCCGCGACGCCGTGATCCGCGGCCATCACGACGATCGCCTTGTCCGGCAGCGCGGGACGGTCCTCGCCGCGCATCGCCGCGACGCGGCAGGCGATCTCCTCGAGGCGCCCGAGGCTGCGGCGCGGCTTGGTCTTGTCGTCGAGGAGGAGCTGCGTGCGCGCCGCGACGTCCTCATCGGGTTCGGCAATGCGCGCGCACGTCGTCGCGAGCAGGCTCACGGCGCCACCATCTCGACCGGCGCCGGACGGAGCCGCAGCACGCTGCCGAGGATCGCGACGTGCACCTCGTCGGCGATCGCCGCGATCTCCTGGTGCGCGCGTCCGGCGACGTCGCGGAACGTCCGCGCGAGCGCGTTGTCGGGAACGATGCCGAGCCCGACCTCGTTGGTGACCACGACGACGTGCCTGCTTCGCGCCGCGAGCACCGCGCAGAGATCGGCGACCTGGCACGCGATCGCCCGCTCGTCGTCGCCGCGCACGAGGAGGTTCGACAGCCAGAGCGTCAGGCAGTCGACCAGCACCACGTCGGCCGCGGGAGGCTCGCGCAGCACGCGCGCGAGCTCGAGCGGCTCCTCGACGGTCGTGAAGGCGTCGCCGCGCTCGTCGCGATGCAGCGCGATGCGGCGTTCCATCTCGCCGTCGAACGCCTGCCCGGTCGCGACGAAGACGCGACGCGCGCCGAGAGCGTGCGCCCGCGCGAGCGCGAAGCGGCTCTTGCCCGAGCGCGCACCGCCACCGATCAGCACGACGGACCCCGCGCTCACGACGCGTGCCCCGCGGCACGCCGCGACGGGTGGCGCTCGAGCCAGGCCGCGACGCCCCGTCCGACCGCCTCGGCGACGGTCACGCCGACGAGGTGTCCGAGCGCCGTGTGCTTGCCCGCGTACTCGGTGATGGGGACACCGCACGGCGCGCCGACCACGGTGCAGTCGGTGCCGGTGCCGGTGGCGGGCCGTCCGCTGCGCCGGCTCGGGACGCCGCCCTCGAGCACCGCCATGGCACGGGCCTCGGCCGCGACCGCCAGCATCTCGACCAGCGCCGCGTCGGCGACCGGCGCCGACGCGAGCACGAGGACGTTGATGGTTCCCACGGCGGGCGGCGCCACGTCCCACTCGTCGCCCGCGCGCCGCGCGTTGTCCAGGCCGACCGTCGCGACGGTCCGGACCGAGAATCCGCCGACGGCGCGCTCGACCTCGACGAAGCCGGCGAGCTCGGCGCTGGTGAGGAGCCCGACCGCGTCCGTCAGGCCCGCCTCGGCGAGACGATCCGCCAGCAGACGGACCGGATCCACCGGCGGCGCGAGCTCCTCGTCCCTGACCTGCAGCCACGCGACCGCGTCGGCCTCGACGAAGCCGGGCCGCAGCACTGCGTGCGACAGCAGCCGATGCGGCCGCGAGAAACGGACGCTGAGCCGCGGTCCTTCGAGCTGCACCGTCGAGTCGCGCATGACCGCGCGTGTTTACGGGTTGGACGGGCGTCGCGCAGGCCCCTGCCCCTCCCGCCCACGCCTTCCGCACTGCTGCGGCGCAGCCCGGCGAGAGCCCCTGACGCAGGGCATCATATGAGCGCGGCTGCCGCCAATTCTGTTGCATTTGCAGGCAACCTTGTTAAGCCTCGGGTCGATTGTGTCGACCAACACCATCGATGCGCGCACAGCCTTTGCGCATCTGGTCTGGGGAGGAAGAGAGGAGGACGTTATGTCGACTCGACTCGGGAAGCTGATTCCCATTCTGGGCGGCGTGGTCGCGATCGCGTGGGCGAGCACCGCGTGGTCGCAGACGCTGACGGACACACAGGGCGAGCCCGAGGGGTACGCCGCCGCTGCCGCGGACAAGGAGGAGAAGATCGATCCTCTTCCGCCTCTCGGCTACTTCGACGAGACCGCGGACGGCGTCAAGAACTGGTTCAACAAGCACGACCTGTACATCAGCTCGGGCTTGTCGACCGCGTTCCAGTGGTCGTTCAACAATCCGTACGACTTCAAGATCCCGTACCGCACGCTCGACAACTGGCACAGCCGCTACTTCGTCGGCCTGTGGCAGCTCGCGCTCGGCTACAACACGAACCCGGACATGAACGAGTTCGGTGGCCTCGTCCGCTTCGACACCGGCCGCATCTCGCGCAAGATCAAGGCGGACTGGAACGGCAGCGGCATCGTGCCCGACACCGATTGGGAGCACGACGAAGCCGAGTTCGAAGAAGCGTACATCATGTACAACGTGCCCATCGGCAACGGCCTCACGCTGAAGGGCGGCAAGTTCGTCACCCTTCTCGGCGCCGAGGTCATCGAGCCGTGGCTCAACCCGACCTGGTCGCGCGGCCTGCTGTTCGACTTCGCGATTCCGTTCACGACCACCGGTGGTCTCGCGACCTACAAGGTCAACGACATGGTGAGCGTGACCGCGGGCGGCATCGTCGGCTGGGACAACGTCGAGGACAACAACTCGAGCCCGAGCATCACGGGTCAGATCGCGGTGTCGCCGAACGATCGCGCCGCTCTGTACGTGAACGGCATCTGGGGTCCGGAGCAGACCTGCTACCCGAATCCGGGCGCCGTCCAGTCGGGCTGCAACCGCAACAAGCGCGGCGTGGTCGACGTCGTCGGCAATTTCAAGCTGACCGACGACCTCGGCTTCATCATGAACTTCGACTACGGCTCCGAGGACGAGGCGAGCGCGGTGAACCCGGGCCGTCACTCCACGTGGATCGGCGCGTCGGGCATCGTGACCTACCAGTTCACGAGGCGCTTCAGCTCGGCGGTGCGCGGCGAGTGGTTCAGCGACGCGCAGGGCTCGCGCACGGGCGTGCAGCAGGACATCTGGGACGTCACCTTCGACTTCAAGGCGATGCTCTCGGAGTACATCTACACCCGCGTCGAGTACCGTCACGACGAGTCGGACAAGGGCGTCTACACGACGAACAATCCGAACATCTTCCTGCCGGGAGACGATTCGGTCGCGCTCGAAGTCGGCTACTACTTCTGATCGCCGACTCGACTCGCGCGGTCTGACCGCGAAGAGGGCTGCCGGAAAATCCGGCGGCCCTCTTTTTTTGTCTCGCGCCTGCGCCCCGACTCGTGCACCCTGCGCGACCACATGGCGTATGCGCACTCTCCACGCCCATCACCGAACGTCGCAGAACTGCCCGCATTCGAGGCAGGACGCGCCGCCTCTCGCCCACTTCATGAGCCACTGACATGCGACGGCGAATCCCGTGGGCAGCGCCGCATCAAACGCTTGACTGCTCGTCGACCGAGGCTCTAGACGACCGGCGCGAGCCGCATCTCGTGCTCCGCCCGCAAAGGCAGCAGACGACGAATCTTTCCAGGACACCGCAGGGCGTGAACCCAGCACCGCAACCACCGGAGACGGAGGAGACACCCGTGACCGAGACGCTCCGAAATCGAGCAACCAGTAGACGCCTGATCCCCCTGATCGCGGCGGCGATCACTCTCTCCGTGGGAGCCGGCGCTGCGCACGCGCAGTCGATCGGCAACCTGTCCGTCGCGAAAGGCGGCACGAACTCGGCCGACGAGGTCGGCACCGGCAACCCGCGCTTCCAGCGCGCGTCGGTGGCCGCCGTCCAGTCGTCGACTTCGACGTCGTTCACGACCCGCTATTCATTCCTCGTCGCGGCCGACTACGACGGCTTCCAGATCCTCGGTGCGAGCCGCACCGAGTCGCTGACCGCCGCCTACACGATCAGCTTCCAGGCGACCGCTCCCGGCGCATACAAGCTGAACCTGAGCTCGAACATCCTCGGCGACATCAACCGCATCGCCGACGGTGGCGGCGGCAACTCGCAGGGCTCGATCAACAACACGACCGGCGCGCAGACGGGCGGCACGGTGGCCTCGGGCTCGCTGAACCTCGGCAACCCGGGCGACCTCGGCAACGGCGGCGGCGCGGGCAACGTGGTGTTCAGCCAGAGCACGACGGCGGTGATCACGGGCGTCAGCAACGGCTCGCCGGTCAACCACACGCTGACCTTCAGCGGCTTCAACCCGAGCGTGAACAGCGCGGTCAGCCTGTTCGGCACCAACGCCCCCGAGGTCGCCGTGCGCGGCGGCATCGCCACCAGCGGCGGCAGCCCGATCAGCGCCGGCGGCTACCCCGGCTCGCCCTCGCGCACGCAGGCGAACGACGGCCACTTCGTCACGGTGACCCTCGAGTCGCTGTGCGGCAACGGCGTCGTCGACGCGGGCTTCGAGCAGTGCGACCTGGGTCCCGGCAACAACGGCGACCCGTCGCAGTGCTGCACCTCGACCTGCCAGTTCCGTCCGGCGGGCCAGACCTGCCGCGCCGAGGCGTCGGAGTGTGACGAGGACGAGCTCTGCACCGGCAGCTCGGACACCTGCCCCGCCGACGTTCCGGTGGCGGCCGCGACGCGCGTCTGCCGCCCCTCGGCGACGGTCTGTGACGTCGACGACTACTGCGACGGCACGAGCTTCGTCTGCGACGTTCCCGACGACGTGGTCGCCGCCGGCATCCGCGTCTGCCGCCCCGAGGCGACGATCTGCGACGCCGACGACCTCTGCGACGGCGTGAGCCACTTCTGCGGCGCCGACAACGTCGTGCCCGCCGGCTCGCGGCTCTGCCGCGCGGCGAGCGACCTCTGCGATGAGGACGACTACTGCGACGGCATCGACCACGAGTGCGTCGTCGAGAACATCTCGCCGACCACCAAGCTCTGCCGCCCGGTCGCCGGCAACTGCGACGCGGCCGATTACTGCGACGGCACCAACAAGCCCTGCCCCACCGACGAGGTGCTGCCGAGCACGGTGATGTGCCGCGGCGCGGCCGGCTTCTGCGACGTCGACGACTTCTGCGACGGCACCAACGGGGTCTGCGGCACCGACAACCGCAAGCCGAACACCGTGCTTTGCCGTCCGCTCGCCGACGACTGCGACATCGAGGACTTCTGTGACGGCAGCGTCGACTGCCCCGCCGACGTGGTCAAGCCCGACGTCGACGTCGACGGCCTCTGCGACGAGCAGGACAACTGCCCCGACACGGCGGATCCGACGTTCGCCGACGACGACGGCGACGGCCGCGGCAACGTCTGCGACGCCTGCACGTTCACCGGCGTCCCGATCGTGAACCCGGCCATCCTGCTGAAGCGCATCAACACGCCGGAGTCGGACGACACCCTGAAGTTCACGGGTGAGGTGACGGTCCCGACCACGCCGACGATCGACCCGATCGCCAAGGGCATCCGCTTCCGCTTCGAGGATCCGGACGGTGTCGAGGTGCTCGACGTCACGATCCCCGGCGGCGCCTACAACGCGGCGCTGCGCTCCGGCTGGAAGGCCACGTCGGCCGGCTGGAAGTACAAGAACGTCGGCCGCATCGTGCCGCTCGTCAAGGGCATCAACACGATCCAGCTGACCAAGGACAAGGTCGTCTCGGGCAAGATCAAGTTCAAGTTCACCGGCAAGAAGGGATTCTACCCGGTGTTCTCGGACGACATCCCGCTCAAGGTGAGCTTCGTCGTCGACGCGCCGTTCGCCCAGACCGGCCAGTGCGGTGAGTCGCTCATGACCGGCCTCGAGTGCCTCTTCGACTCGGGCAACACCAAGCTCCAGTGCGAGAACCCGAACTGAGGTGCGCGCGATGAAGGATCGTCACCCGCACACGGGGGAGGGGCGAACGCCCCTCCCCGGCCGAACCACTCACTCCGATGGAAGGAGCGAACCCGTGAACCTCTCGACGACTCTTCCACCGACGCGCTCCCGTCGTCGGCACAGCGGGCTCGGCGCGATCGGCGCCGGCATCCTCGCCGTGTCGTTGATGGCGCTCGCCGGCGCCGCGGCCCCCGCCGCGGCCGCGGATTGCAGCACCAATGCACCGCTCAACGAATGCATCCCGGGCGGCGCGACGTCGCGCCTGGACTGCCTGCAGGAGTGGCTCTCGCTCCCCGATACGGCGCGCAACTACAAGGGCGTCCCGAAGCCGAAGATCGTCTGCTACGAGGGCGATCCCAACTGCGACTCGGATCCCGACCTCAACAACGGTCTCTGCACGTTCCGCACGCAGATCTGCATCAACAACACCGACCCGCGCCTGCCGAACTGCGTGCCGTCGGACGTGACGACGTTCGAGTTCGATCAGCGTGATCGCAACGCGAACGATCCGGCCGACACCGCGAACAAGGACAACATCGAGTGGGAGCTCGGCTCCGGCGGCCTCGGCCCGTACATCGTGCAGGATCAGCAGCTGGTGTACGCGGGCGTCGTCAACGACACGCCGAACCTCTGCTCCGGCGAGATCCAGCTGTTCGTGCCGATGACCCAGCGTCCGGACGGCAGCTACAAGAAGGCACGCCGCCGGTTCCGCGTCCGCGCGTCGTCGTCCGACGGCCGCGTCGACGTCGACACCTTCACCTACTGGTGTCTGCCGAGCCGCTGCGGCGACGGCTACCTCGAGCCGAAGAAGGAGCAGTGCGACGACGGCAACCGCGACAACGACGACGGCTGCGACCAGGGCTGCTACATCGTGCCGACTCCGACGCCGACTCCGTCGCCGTCGCCGAGCCCGAGCCCGACGGCCAGCCCGTCGCCGAGCCCGACTCCCAGCCCGACTCCGGAGCCGACCCAGACGCCCGAGCCGACGCCGACGCCGGACTTCACCCCGACGCCGTCGCCCGAGCCTACGCAGTCGCCCACGCCGACGGCCAGCCCGTCGCCGAGCCCGTCGCCGATCCCGCAGCCGACCCTCGGCATCTGGTCCTTCGGTGTGTCGACCGGCAACAGTGCGCTGTGCCCCGGCACGGCTCTCTCCGACGGCACCCAGCTGCGCTCGTCCGGCGTCCCGGGCAGCAACAGCACGGGTGGCGGCTCGGTCTGCAGCCTGTCGCGCGGCAACTTCGCCGTCAGCGGCAACTTCACCGTGCAGGGTGGCTCCATCAACCCGGTCGACGGCAAGGCGCCGATCGAGCTGCTCAATGCGCGCGTCGTGCGCGTGCAGCAGCCGACGGCGGCGAGCTCCGACTACATCTGCCTGCGCATCGAGGGTAACGGTCCGGGCTTCGTCGACTGCGACGGCGGCACCAACACCCGACTGCTCGCGCAGATGAACAGCAACGGCGTCAATCCGCCGTCGCCGCCGAGCTGGGATCCGCTGTGGCTGAACACCGTCGCCGGAGACAGCGGCGCCGGCATGGCGCAGCTCCCGGTCAAGGTGAAGCTCATCCAGCAGCCGGCAGTCTGCCCGGCCGAGGGTGACGTTGCCTGGTCCACCGTGGATCCGCTCGACACCGTGATCACCACGGGTCAGGCGCAGGCGCAGATCCTGAGCCCGCGCAGCTGCCCGAACACGGTGGTCATCTACAACTGCCCGAGCGGGGCGTCGTTCACCTCGACGATCCCGAGCACGGCGAGCCTGAGCTGCGCGGCCTGGACGACGCAGACCAGCAAGACCTTCCAGACGCCGATCTTCCTGCTCGACGGCGATTTCGGAAGCGGCAACATCGGCGACATGGCCGTGGTGGCGCGCCTGCGCTCCTCGCCCTGATCGCGGGCTGCAAGCCCTGCCGGGGAACCGGGGAGGACGGCTTCGGCCGCCCTCCCCGGTCGACCCGTCCCACCCTGTGTCGACCCGTCAAGAATCCAGATCGAATCCGAGTTCCCAGGAGAGAGGGACCCAAGTCATGATGAAGTTCCCGAGTCCACCCCTCGCAGCCATGTTTGGACTCATGGCCATGGTGGCCGCGGCACCGATCGCGAATGCGCAGACGCGCACCGTGGTGGTCCAGGACGGCCCCAACGTGATCCTCAGTCCGACCGAAACCTGCGCCGGCAACGAAGCGGCAGCCTCCGGCCTCACCTTCGGGTGGGCGCGCGCGAGCACCGGCGCGGGAGCTTCTTCCTTGGCCGACAGCGTCGCCGCGCCGTACCTCGGCACGCCGCCGCTCGGCGTCGGCGCCGGTCGCCTGACCGTGAACACGCCGACGCCTCTTTCGACCGACACCGCGGCGTTCGGCTTCTCGAACCCGCTCGCGGCCGGCCTGCCGTTCAATGCCTTCGCGAGCCTGCTGGTCAGCATCTCGTACCAGCACAACATCGGCGCCGCCGCCGGTGGTGCCGCGGGCCCTGCCCCCGCCGTCGCGCTGTTCCTCGACCTGTGCGGCGCGCACGCGGTCGCTCCGGGCACCGACGACATCCTCATCTACCAGCCTGCCGCGCAGAGCGTTCCGTGCCTCGCCGGCGCGACCGGCACGTTCCAGGAGTGCGCCGTGTACTCCGGCGGCAACTCCGGCGAGCTGATCAGCACGGCCGGCATCCTGCCGCCGGGCTTCCTGCTGTCGGACTACCTCACCGCGACCGCGGCCGAGTGCGGCGGCCAGGGCCCGAAGCTGCCCGAGGCGCCGAACCCGCTGCTCGCGCTGCTTGCCGGCGGTGACCCCGCGTTCGCCGACTTCGACGGCGCGGTGGACGACACCCGTCTGAAGATCACGCTGCCGGTGCTGAGCCCGAACCCGGCGTACCCCGCCGACGAGCTGCGCTTCGACTTCGAGGCCGACTGCTCGAACTACGGCGGCGACGCCGACGGCGACTGTCTCTGCGACAGCGGCTTCCCGACCGTGATCAACGCGGACACCTGCCCGAACGACTCGACGAACAGCGACGTCGACGGCGACGGCGTCTGCGACTCGCGCGACAACTGCTACTCGACGCCGAACTCCGACCAGGCCGACAACGACGGCGACCTCGTCGGCAACGCCTGCGACAACTGCCCGAACAACCTCCAGATCGGCCAGGACGACGCGGACGGCGACGGCATCGGCGACGTCTGCGACGTCTGCCCGAACGACGCGCCGAACAACCCGGACGGTGACGGTGTCTGCACCAGCGTCGACAACTGCCCGAACGACTCGAACCCGGGCCAGGGCGACGCCGACGGCGACACCATCGGCGACGTCTGTGACGCGGACGACGGTGCGGGCCTCACGCTGAAGAAGCTCGAGGTCCTGACGAAGTTCCCCGACAAGGACCGCTGGGGCCTGATCGGCGATCTCAACGCCGCGAACACGCCGACGATGATCAACAACATCGACACGCAGGGCGTGACCGCCTCCGTCAAGCGCGACGACGGCACCGTGCTCGACACCGAGTCGTGGACGGGCGCCGAGTGCCAGCGTCTCGGCAGCGGCAGCATCCGCTGCAAGAACGCGACGGGCGGCAAGATCGTCTTCAACAAGACGGCGGTCGCCAACGTGTTCAAGGTGAAGGCGACGGTCACGGGTCAGACGTTCGCGGCGCCCCTGCCGACGATCGCGCAGACCCCGCTCCGTGCGACGCTCACGACGCCGATCAGCGTCGACCGTCACGCGAGCGCATCGACCTGCGTTCCCCGGCTCAACTTCAAGAAGGTGAGCTGCACCAACCCGTGATCGCGACGCGGCGGAGGCCGGCGGGAATCCGCCCGGTCTCCGCCGCCCACGGTCCGGGCGCGGTGGCGTCCCTTCGCCCCGCGCACGATCGAATCACTCCCCGGAGAAATTCCCCATGAGACGGATCATCGCGTGCACGCTCGGAACGGCGCTTCTGGCGTTCGGCGTCGGAACGGCCGTCGCCGCCCCGACGCCAGCCCAGCTGTGCTCGTCGGCGGTGGAGCTCGCGGCCTCGAAGTACGCCGGCTGCCGCCTGAAGGCGGAGTCGACGTTCTCGAAGACCGGGCTCACCGACAAGCGCACCGCCGACCTCGCGAAGTGCTCGGCCAAGTTCCTCGACGCGTACGGCAAGGCGCAGACCCGCTACGGCGTGGCCTGCCCCATGGTCGATACCGCGGGCGACTTCGACACGTACCTCGCGCAGTGCTCGGACGACACCACCGCGGCCGCGAACGGCACTCCCCTGCCGTCGTACACGCAGTCGCAGTGCGGCAACGCCAACATCGACGCGCCCGAGCAGTGCGACGGCGCGAACCTGAACGGCGCCTCGTGCGTGACCTTCGGCTTCGCCGCCGGCTCGCTCGGCTGCTCCGCGGGCTGCACCTACGACCTCTCGGGCTGCACCCCCGTCAAGCTGCCGACCACCGGCCAGACGCAGTGCTGGGACGCGACGGGCACGCCGATCTCGTGCAGCGGCACGGGCCAGGACGGTGACGCGCAGAGCGGTGCGCCGTTCTCGCTCACCGACAACGGCGACGGCACCATCACCGACAACAACACGAAGCTCGTCTGGGAGAAGCTCGACGACAACAACGCGGCGGGCATCCACGACAAGGACGACTTCTACAGCTGGCCCGATGCGTTCGCGGTCAAGATCGCGACGCTGAACACCCCGCCCTGCTTCGCGGGCCACTGCGACTGGCGCGTGCCGAACATCAAGGAGCTGCAGAGCATCGTGAGCTACGACGTGGCCTTCCCCGGCCCGAGCGTGCCCGCGGCGTTCGACTCCGGCTGCTCGGCGGGCTGCACGTCGACCTCGTGCAGCTGCACGACGTCCGACCTCTACTGGACGTCGACGACGTACATCCAGAGCCCGGACTTCGCCTGGTACGTCTACTTCATCGACGGCAACATCCTCGCGAACCAGAAGACCAACGGCGGCTACGTGCGCGCCGTCCGGACGGGTCCGTGATCCTCTCATCGATCTCCGATTCCGCGGCACCCTGCGGCAGCCGCGGCCGTGCAATCGACATGCGTCCTGACCACTCGGAAGGGGCAGAAGGAAGAAAGGCGATGAACCGATCCCTCGACAGATCTCGACTCCTGCGCCTGCGTCACCGGATCATCCTGGCCGGCCTCCTGAGCGTCGGTGTGCTCGCCGCGCCCGCGAAGAGCAGCGCATTCACCGGCGTGCAGAACGACGTGCACGTCACCGCGCTGAGCGGATGGACGCAGTGCTACCTCGACGCCTACAACAACACCGGCCTCACCTCGGCCGGCGTTCTCGCCGCGTGCACCGGGGACAACCTGATGCTCGCCTGCCGCCCGACCGGCTCCGGCGTGCTCTCGGTCGTGGCCCACGCGCCGCGCGCCGACGTCACGTTCGACACCGGCGGCAACGACACGCCGCACGACGCGAACGGCGTCGGCTGGTACTTCAACGACGACTTCTCGTGGGGCTTCGCGGCCCAGGGCGACACGATCGACCTGAACATCTGCGACATCTCCACGACCAACGGCGGCCAGCGTCTGTGCTGGCACACCCAGCAGAGCCCGGGCCTCGGCGGCTGGCGCTGCGGCACGAACACCTCGCTGAACTCGAGCCCGTCGTTCGAGCGCGTCGTCTATCAGGCCGACGTCGACCCGAACACCTGCGCGCCGGGTGACGACGCCGACAACGACGGCATCTGCCAGGGCGTCGACAACTGCCCGGCGACGATCAACCACGACCAGACCGACACCGACGGTGACGGCATCGGCGACGCCTGCGACACCTGCTCGCTCGACGCCGACAACGACATCGACGGCGACGGCGTCTGCGGCGACGTCGACAACTGCGTCGACGTATCGAACAGCGACCAGGCGAATGCCGACGGCGACGCGACCGGCGACGCCTGCGACACCTGCACCGACCCGGACCACGACGGCTTCGGCAACCCCGACGCGACGTCGTGCGCGCTCGACAACTGCCCGGCGGTGTCGAACCCCGGCCAGGCGAACCTCGACGGCGACGCCGAGGGCGACGTCTGCGACGCGTCGGACGCGACCGGCCTGTCGATCACCAAGATCTCGTTCCGCAAGAGCACGAAGGCGTCGTCGGACGTCTGGAGCGCCTCGGGCGAGCTCGATCCGGCGACCTCGCCGAACCTGGCGAACGACGTCCTCGGCGGCGGCATCGTCGTCACGGTGCGCAACGCGGGCTCGTCGACGGTCGGCACGCTCTCCTTCGCCGCGGCGGACTGCTCGACCGCCGGCAAGGGTGGCGTCAAGTGCAAGGACGCGAACCGCAGCTCGGTGAAGCTGTCGAAGCGCAGCAGCGGCTCGTTCCGCGTCACGGTCAGCGCCCGCAAGCAGACGCTCGCGAGCCTGCCGGCGGTGCCGGGCGACGCGCCGTTCGCCGTCACGGTCACCACGCCGACCTCGATCGACCGCAACGACACCGCGGGTGGCGCGTGCAGCAGCACGGCCAGCTCGGTGAAGTGCAAGGAGTAACGGCTACCTGAGCCGCTCCGGGGGCGAGGGGACGCAAGTCCCCTCGCCCCTTTTTCGTTTCTGCGATGCGACGATGACGTCAGCGCGGACGGACCGAGTACAGCGTGAGCGGCGCGTTCTCGTACTCCCGCACGACGCGGTCGGTGAGCGGCGGCACTGGGTACGCACCCGGCTGCGACTGCGCGAGCACCCAGCGCAGCTGGAATCCGGCGAGCACCGAGTAGCGGTTGTCGTTCCACGACAGGGGATCGTCGTCGCTCGGAACCGGCGGCACCGGGAACTGCGGCAGCACCTCGTCGGCCGGCGCGCCCACGACCCAGACGCCGCCGCCCGCCTGCAGCGTCTGGTGGATGCGACGGAAGCCGGGCTTGATGCGCTCAGGGTCGCGCATCAGCTCCGCGAGCTGATCGAAGCGGTGGAACGAATGGTCGGCGACGTCGGGCACCGTCATGAAGGGCACCTCGCCGTCGTAGTAGCGGTCGAACGAAAGGCCGTAGTGCCACGGGTAGACGACGATCAGGTCCCCCGGGCGCGCGTTCTGCTTCAGGTACGCGGCGATCAGATCGATGTTCGATTGACGCTGCGCGACGGCGAGGCCCGAGGGCACGAGGACGAGCGCCAGCAGCGCCGTCACCGCGGCGGCTCCGGCCGTACGCACCGCACGGGGCAGCAAGGCGCGCTGCAGAACCACGTCGATCGCGATCGCGGCCACGAGCACGGCGTTCGGGTAGTACCAGGGCTGCACGAAGAAGCCGACGGAGAACAGGAACGGCACCTGCCCCACCGCGGCCACGATCGCCGTCGTGCTCGCGAAGACCACGGCATCGCGGGCATCCCCGCGGCCGTTCTCAGCGGCGTCGCCGTCGTCGCCGGACGCGCGGCCCGCCAGCGCCGCGACGATGCCCCACGCGCACAGCAGGAGGCCCGCGGCGAGCGCCGCGGTGGCGATCGCGCCACCGGGCTCGAGCGCGAGCACGAGCCCGTGCCCGATCGACTCGAGCGACACCCTTCCGTAGACGATCTTCACGTGGCTGCGCGTCTGCGCGAGGACGCCCGAGTACACCAGCAGGCTCGCGGCGCAGCCCACGCCGATCGCCGCCGCAGTCGCGACCAGGCGCCCGTCGCGGCGCAGCAGCGCGACGACGGCCGCGCCCGCGAGCGCCGCCGCGACCACCACCGGCACGTGATAGGTCGTGTGCACGCCCAGCAATGCGATCAGTGCGGCGAACGCGACGCGCGCGCGCGACGGACGCTCGACCATGCGCCAGACGGCGCCGACCAGCAGCGCGACCAGCACGACCGCGAGCCCGTAGGCGCGGTTCTGCACGCCGCTCCACACGACGAAGAGCGGCGTCGCTGCGGCGGCGAGGCTCGCCAGCGGCAGCACGCCGAGCGCCCGGGACGTCCACCAGAGAGCCGGCACGAGTGCGGTGCCGATCACGAGCCCGAGCGTGCGGATCGCCGTGTCGCCGCCGTTCCACAGCGCGGTGCTCCAGAAGCGCAGCACGAGCTGCCACAGCACCGGGAACGAGTCGAGCCACTGCCGCGACCAGAACTCGCCGAACGACGCGACCGTCGCGGTGCTCGCGCTGCCGGCCTCGTCGCGCCACAGCGGCCCGGCGCTCGCGGTCGCGAGCACGCGGAGCGCGAGCGCGGCGAGCGTGCCCGCGATCGCCGCGGCGAGCAGCCAGCGCGGAGCCGTACCGGCACGGGCCGGCGCGGCTCCGCCGTCGGGACGCGTCACGCCGGGCACCCCTGCGACGCCTCGCAGGCGAAGCGGGAGAGCGCGTTCACCGCGGCGCGATCAGCCGTTGCCACCGGACGCGGCGTGCTCCTTCTGGATGCGCTCGGCGTCGGCGATGATGTCCTTCGCGGTCTTGCCGGCGAGCGCGTCGCGCACCCGCTTGCGGCCCTCGGGAGTGTCGCCGACGTCCCGGTAGCCGCCGCCCATGGCGTGCGCGATGACCACGCCGAGCGCCGTCGAGAACTTCTCGCGCTCCGCGTCGGAGAGGCTGTCCTGGACTTTTTCGATCGACTGCTGCGCGCTCTCGGGCGTGCTGGGGTCGATCTTCGGGCTGCAGGCGGCGAGCATCGTGGCGAGCAGCAGAACGGCAGTGCGGGTCGGGCGTCGAATCATGGCTGACTCCTTGGATCCGGCGAAGAATAGCAGCCGCGCTCGCCCGGAAGGAAACGAAGATGCGGCGCGCGAGCCCCGCGATGGTTCTTCCTTCCCTGCCCCCGACAAAGTCCGTAGTGTCGTGCCGCGCATGCCCTCCGTCGCCACCAGCACCACGCCCGCGGCGCGCACCCCGTCCGGAACCGCCGCCGTGCGGATCGTCGCCGAGGCCGTCGCCTTCCGGCTGAAGAGCCTCGAGATGGCGAACCTCGCGGGCGCGCTGTCGATCGCGCTGGCGCTCCGGCTGCCGTGGGGCGACGTCGCGTTCCGCACGCTGTTCGCGTTCGTCCTGAACGCGCTCGTCTACCTGAACAACGACTGGTTCGACGCCGAGGACGACCTGCGCGCGCCGGGACGCGGCGGTCCCAAGACCCGCTTCCTCGCGGAGCACATGGACTCCGCGCTGGCGGCGCAGGGTGCCCTCACCGTGCTCCTCGTGGTCGCGGCGCTGGCCTTCGATCCGGGGCTGCTGCTGGCGCTGCTGGTCGGCGGCGGGATCTGCGTCTGGTACTCTTACTCGCTGAAGCGCCTGCCGTACGTCGACGTCCTCGCGATGGCGGTCTGGGGCATCGGCATGCCGATGTGCGGCTTCCCTCTCGGCAGCGCGCTCGGCTGGTGTCTCGCGCTGCAGCTCGGCGCCTTCGCCGCCGTCTACGAGACCATCCAGGTGATGCGCGACGCTCCGGCCGACGCGGCGGCCGGCGTGCGCACCAGCGGCGTCGTGCTCGGCGTCGCGCGCACGCGGCGTCTCTCGCGCGTGCTGATGGTCGTCGCCAGCATGCTCGCGGCGGCGCTGCTGCACCCGCTCGCCGGGCTCGTCGCGGCGGCGGCGCTGCGCGTTCCGCTCGACGGCAACGACGTCGCGCGCCGCTGGAACCACGTCAAGGCGATCTACGCCGCCGCGTGGCTGATCGCGATCGCGTGGATCTGGCTCACGGGCTCGAGCGCCGGACTGCTGTGGTCCGTGGCCGCGGCCGCGACCGCTCCCTAGAGGCCGCGCGCGTGATCCGCGGACGAAGCACGGTCCTCGTCGTGGGCGCGGGACCGGCCGGCTGTGCAGCGGGCATCGTGCTCGCACGCGCCGGCGTCGACGTCTGCGTCGTCGACCGCGCGACCTTTCCGCGCGACAAGACGTGCGGCGACGCGCTGTCGAACGACACCGTCGCCACGCTCGACCGGCTCGGCCTCGGCCCTGGTCTCGCCGCGCTGCCGCACGCCGTCGTGCGCCGCGCGGCGGCGGTCTTTCCCGACGGCAGCGAGGTCACGCGCGACTACGACCCGCCGGGGATGATCGTGCGCCGGCTGCACTTCGACGACCTCCTGCGCGCCGAGCTCGAGCGTGCGGGAGCGCGCCTCGTGCAGGACACGCAGGTCGGCTCGCTGGTGACGCGCGACGGCCGCGTCTGCGGCGCCTCCGGACCGGAGCTCGACTGGCGCGCCGACGTCGTGATCGCGGCGGACGGCTACGGCTCCGTCGGCCTCGCCGCGATCGGCGCCGCGAAGCCGCAGGGACGCTACCTCGGTCTCTCGGCGACGGCCTACTACCGCGGCGTGACGTTCCCGCGCGGCGACACCACCGCCGACCACTGCTTCGAGACCGATCTGCCGTACGGCTACGCGTGGATCTTCCCCGCCATCGACGGCGTGTCGAACGTGGGCGTCTACGTGCGCGCCGACGCCTACCGCCGCGGCACACACCTGCGCGAGCTGCTCGCGCGCTTCCTCGCACGACACGCCGACCGCTTCGCGGACGCGGAACCGGTCGGAACGCCGCGCAGCTGGTCGCTGCCGCTTGGACCGCTGCCGATCCCGCACGCAGCCCCCGGCCTCCTGCTGGTCGGCGACGCGGGCGGTTTCGCCGATCCGCTGTCGGGTGAGGGAATCTGGCAGGCGCTGCGCACCGGCGTGCTCGCCGGCGAGGCGGCGCGCGACGCCGTGCGCGGACGTGGCCTCGATGCGGCCGCGCGCCGCGCCTACGAGCGGCACTGCCACGACGAGATCGGCCGGAAGAGCCGCGCCAAGGGCCTGATCCGCGAGGCGATGCACGTGATCGTGCACCGGCGTCTCTACCGCGTCGCGGCGGTCCGGTCGCTGCTCGCGTGGGGCTACCGGCGCCGCGCGTTCGAGATGAGCAAGGCCTGACGGCGTCCGTGCCCGTTACTTGACGCGGGCATCAGCCGCCCGCGTCGCGCAACGCCGCGGCCGCACCGGCGTGATCGGGCGCGAGCTCCAGCGCGCGCTTCAGCGCCGGCACCCCGCGCTCGCGCTGTCCGAGCCGCACGGCGATCAGCCCGAGACGGTACTGCGCCTCCGCGTCGTTCGGCACCAGCGTCACGACCGCCGCGTACGCGTCGGCAGCACCGGAGAGGTCGCCGGTGAGTCCGCGCGCGATGCCGAGGTTGAAGAGCGCGTCGGGATCCTGCGGGCGGATCTGCAGCGCGCGCTCGAGCGCGGCACGCGCCTCCTCCGCGCGGCGCTGCTCGAGGAGTGCCGCGGCGAGGTTGTTCCAGCCCTCGAAGGACTGCGGATTCACCGCGAGACCTCTCTGGTACTGCTCGACCGCGGCCGCGTAGTCACCGCGTCCGGCCGCGAGCAGGCCCAGATTGATCTGCGCCTGCGCGATGCCCGGCTTCTCGCGCAGCACCTGCTCGAACAGCGCCTGCGCGCGCGCGGCGTCGCCGCGGTTCATGTAGGCCTGCGCGAGCTGGCTCCGCGCGTAGAGATTCGGCGGCGTGACCGCCACGGTGTGCTCCATCAGCGTGACCGTGTCGTGCCACAGACCGCTCTGCCGCCACGCGAGCACGGCGAGCAGCGCGCACGCCACGGCCGCGACCCCGGCGGCGACACGCCGACGCTCGGGTGCCTGCGGCATCACGCCGACCGCGGCGAGCACGAAGCCCATCGTCGGCAGGTAGGTGAAGCGATCGGCGAGCGCCTGGCCGCCGGTCTGCATCACGCCGCTCACCGGCAACAATGCGATCACGTACCAGCCCCAACCCAGGAGCAGGGACGGGAGCCGGTCGCGCAGCCACCACACCGCACCCGTCACGACGAGCAGGACGATCAGCGCCGCCACCGGCCGCCAGAGCGGCCACCCGTCGACGGGATACGGATGGAACGCCGCGAGGTCCGCCGGCCACAGCGTGAAGGCGACGTAGCGCACGTACGACACGATCGCGTTCGGAACGCGCGTCGAGAGCGGCAGCGCCTCGAGACCCGCCATCGCGCCGCGGCTCCGCTGCGACACCACGGCGAGAGCGCTGAAGCCCGCCGCGAGCAGCCACAGCGGCCACTTCGCGAGCGCCGAGCGCACGAGGCCGCGCAGGTCGCGCACGCGGCCGAGCGGCCAGAAGTCGAGCAGCACGAGCAGCGCGGGCAGCGTGACGAACATCGCCTTGCAGAGCAGCGACGGTGCCATCCACAGCGCCGCGGTCCACACCGCGCGCGCGTCGTCGCGCTCGTTCGTGCGCGGGCGCAGATACGCGTGCACGGCGAGCAATCCGAAGAGCGCGCTCAGGACGTCCTTGCGCTCGCTGATCCACGCGACCGACTCGACGCGCAGCGGATGCAGCGCCCACAGGAGCGTCGCGGCCGCCGCGACCGCGGGCGTCGCGCCGACGCGCACCAGGATCAGCACGAGCAGCGCCGCGTTCGTACCGTGCAGCAGGACGCTCTGCAGGTGGAAGCCGGTGGGATTCGCGCCCCAGAGCTGCGCGTCGAGCATCAGGCTCAGCCACGTCAGCGGATGGTAGTTGCCCTCGCTGAAGGTGGTGAACGCCCAGCGGACGCTGGGCCCCGAGAGCCCCTGCAGGACGAAGCGGTTCGCCGACACGTACGCGTCGTCGTCGTAGGTGAGGAACTCGGCGCGCAGCGCGGGCAGGTACGGCAGCGTCGCGAGAAGCGCGACGACGAGCGCCGCGAGCCACGTGTCCCGCCGCGTCGCCGCGTCGGCGCCGGCGTGCGTGCCTTCGGCACGGCCGCCGCGCATCGGCGCGGACTTCAAAGGAATGCGTGTCCGCGCCGCTCGAGCGCCTCGGCGACGAGCCGCTGCACCTGCTGCCGGACGTCGTCGTTGCGCCGCGTGAGGTGCGCCGCGTTGCCGGCGCGCGCGTCGGTTCGTCCCGACCACGCGAGCGGACGTCCGATCTCGATGCGCCACTTGCTCGGCAGCGGCACCAGCCCGAGCACGCCGAGCCACGGGAACGTGGGCGTCAAGGGAAAATACGGCAGGCCGAGGCGCTGCCCGAGCCAGTCCCAGCGTCCGACGACCGGATGCGTCTCCTCGGCGCCGATGATCGCGACCGGGACGACCGTCGCTCCCGTGCGCAGCGCCGCACGGACGTAGGCGCCGCGTCCGAAGCGCCGCACGCGGTAGCGCTGCGCGTACGGCTTGCCGAGCCCGGCGGTTCCCTCGGGGAACGCGATCACCGCCTGGTCGTCGGCGAGCAGACGCTCCGCGATCTCCGGACGGGCACGCACGCCGCCGATCCTGCGCCCGAGCTCCGCGACGACCGGCAGGTTCCAGAGGTAGTCGTCGAGCAGCGGGCGCGCGTCGCGGCGCGCCGTCCGGCGGCCCTCGAGCGCGATGGTCAGCATCGCCGCGTCGTGCGGGAAGAGCCCGCCCGAGTGGTTCGCGACCAGCAGCACGCGTCCGGTGCGCGGCACGTTCTCGAGCCCGGTCACCTCGACCCGCCACCACGCGTGGTACAGCCCGCGCAGCAGCAGCCCGAGGATCGGATCGTCGTCGAGCGTCCGGCCGGAGACGTCGTCGGCCGCGTCGTCGCTGCCGACGCCGAAGCCGAGCATGCGCGGCAGCCACCCGGCGCCCGCCTCGACCTCGCGCGCGACGCGCGCGTAGCCCGCGAGCACGGCTTCGAGGCCGTCGTTCAGCACCGTGCCGACGCTCGACTCGCCGCCGCTCTCCGCGACCGCGCGCTCGACCTCGCTCTCGAGCGCACGCAGGCGCTCGGCGAAGCGATCGTGCTGCACCACGCGCACGCCGGACGCGGCTCCGGACGCCACCGCGCGCACGCGGGACGTCCGGCGTCGGGTGGCTCCGCCGCTCGAGGGTCGCGCGCTCTTCACGCCGTCAGCGTTACCAGACCCGCCGCGCCGGCTCGAATCCCGCTCAGTCCAGCAGCGACGCCGCGATCTCCGCCAGCGCCGGCGCCTCGGGCGCGTAGCGGATGCACAGGCTCTGCGCGCGCTCGCTGTGGAAGCGCATCCGGTGCTCGACGACGAAGCCTGCCCCGCCGTGCAGGTGGTGACTCGTCCAGCAGAGACGCTTGAACGCCTGGCCGACGTAGGCGCAGGCGCTCGCGAGCTCGTGCCCCTGCTCCGTGCCCGACGCGACGCGCGTGATCGCCTGCCACGCGAGGTGGCGCGCCGCGGTGAACTGCGTGCCCATGTCGGCGATCTGGTGCCGCACCGCCTGGAAGAGCGCGATCTTCTGCCCGAACTGCTGGCGCTCCTTGACGTACGCGACCGCCAGCTCGAGCACCGCGTCCATGCCGCCGACCATCTCGGCGAGCGCGAGCGCCACCTGCCGGCGCCACAGCGACGCGAGCGCTGCGTCGGCCTTGCCGCGCGCACCGACCCACGCGACGATCGGCGCCGCCTCGTACTCGACGTGCGCCTGACGATCGCCGCCGAAGGTCTTCACCGCCCTCGCGACGGCGCCGGGCGCGCGGTTCTCGACCAGCACGAGGCTCGTGCCCGCACCGTCGCGCAGCGCGACGAGGTGCAGGTCGGCGTCGAGCGCGTCCGGTACGTAGGCCTTGGCACCGTCCACCTTCGCGTTCGCCCCGTCGCCGGAGACCTTCGTCGTCCAGCCGTCCGGCGTGCGCGCGGTCTCCTCGTCGAACGCGAGCGCCAGCCGCTTCTTCCCCGCGACGAGATCGGCCAGCACCGGCTGCGCCGGGTCGAGTGCTGCGAGCACCGCGATCGCGCGGATCGCGCCGGTCACCGGACGCGGCACGAGCCCGCGCGCGCACTCCTCGACGAGGCACGCGAGGTCGACGAGCCCGCCGCCGGTGCCGCCCGCCGACTCCGGCGCACCGACGCCGAGCCAGCCCAGCTCGGCGATCGCGCGCCACGTTCCGTCGTCGATGCCCGCGGGCTCGCTCTCCCAGGCGAGCAGACGCTCCGGCGTGCACTCGCGCGTGGCGAGCTCGCGCACCGCGTTCTTCAGCTCCTGCTGCTCCGGCGTCGGCGTGAAGTCCATCGCGATCCCCTACTTGCGCGGCAGGCCGTAGCCCATGAAGCCGATGATGTCGCGCTGCACCTCGTTGGTGCCGCCGCCGAACGCGAGCATGGGCGCGATGCGGTAGAGCCACTGCATGCGGCCCTCGGCGAGCGCCGACGGCTCCTGCGCGTGCGTCTGGCCGTTGAGGCCGAGGATCTCGCAGCCGGTGTCCGCGATGCGCTGCGTGAGCTCGGAGACGTAGATCTTCGCCATCGACGACTCGGCCGCGGGCACGCCGCCGCGGTCGAGCGCGACCGCAGTCTCGAGGCCGAGCATGCGCGCGGCGTCGATCTCGACCTGCAGCCGCGCGAGGCGCTCGCGCACCCACGGGTCATCGCGCAGCGGACGACCGTCGACCACGCGACGCTTGACCTCGCTGACCAGCGCGCGGAAGTGACGCCGCGCCATGCCGATCGAGCCGATCGACAGGCGCTCGAAGTTGAGCGCCATCGCCGCGTAGTAGAAGCCCATGCCGCGCTCGCCGATGAGATAGCTGCGCGGCACGCGCACGTTGTCGAGGAAGAGCGCGTTGGTGCGCAGCCCCGGCCACACCCAGATCGGCTGCACGGTGACGCCGGGCGCGTCCATGGGCACGATCATCATCGAGATGCCCTTGTGCTTCGGCGCGTCGGGCTCGGTGCGGACGGCGATCCAGTTGTGGGTCGCCATGTGCGCCATGGTGTTCCACATCTTCTGGCCGTTGACGATCCACTCGTCGCCGTCGAGCTCGGCGTGCGTGCGCAGCGACGCGAGATCGGTTCCCGCCTCGGGCTCGGAGTAGCCGAGCGCGAAGTCGATCTCGGCGTTGTTGATGCGCGGCAGCCACTCCTTCTTCTGCTCCTCCGACCCGATGCGCATGATCGTCGGCGCGACCGAGGTCGCGGTCAGCGGCAGCATCGGCGCGCCCGCGGTCTCGATCTCGTCGATGAAGATCCACTGCTCGACCGCGGTCTTCTCGAGGCCGCCGTACGCCTTCGGCCACGACAGTCCCCACCAGCCACGGTCGCGCAGCGCATCGAGGAACCGGCGCGCGCGCGGGCCGCGGCCCTCGTTGCCGACCTCGCGCGTCTCGCGCGACAGCGACTCGTCGACGTGCTCGGCGATGAAGGCGCGGACCTCGTCGCGCCACGCGCTCTCGCGCGGGGAAAGGTCGTAATCCATGGCGGCGAGACTGCCACGGAGCGGCACGAAAGCAAGCGATCGACCTATTCCAGCGAGGGGGCACGCGCCCCCTCGCCCCACGCGGCGAAGCCGCGCGGGGCCCCACACCCCGCGCTCCCTGCGGTCGGCCGCGCGCTGCGCGCGCGGAGGCGCACGCGCGGTCACTCGGCCTCGGCTGGGCGAGGTTCCGACTACGCGGCCGGACGCAGCTTCGGCAGGACCTTCTTCGTGAACAGCTCGATGCTCTCCCAGCCGAGCGCCGCGGGGATGCCGCCCATCAGCGGGTGCAGGATGATGCGGCCCTCGCGCTCGGCGAGCGCGAGGCACTCGTCGGGGGTGAGAACCTGGTAGACGCCGCTCTTGCGCACGTCGGCGACGGTCTGTCCCTGGACGTGCACCTGCGAGCGCTGGTCGGGCGTCTGCCACGCGGCGTAGCTCTGCGCGTCGTAGAGCGCGTGCTCGCCGATGCGCGCCCAGTCGCGCTCCGGATCCTCGCTCACGTGCACGAAGCCCGGACCGCCCGGCAGGCTCATGAAGCCGCCCGCGAAGCCGACCGCGGCGCACTCCTGCTCGTAGATCTCCTTGAGCTTGACGTCGGCGATCGACGGGAAGAACCCGCAGTGCAGGCGCGCCGCGCGGCGAGCCGCCTTCTCGGTCGAGCCGCCGACCATCACCACCGGCGGGATCGCCGGCTTCGGCGTCACGCGGACGGTGCGGCCGCGATACTCGAACGGCTCGCCGGTCCACGCCTGCCGCATCGCGCGCACGGACTCTTCGAGCAGCGTGCCGCGCCGCTTGCGGTCGACGCCCGCCATCTCGAACTCCTCGGCGCGGTAGCCGAGGCCCGCGACGAGGCTCACGCGCCCGCCGCTCACCAGCGACGCGGTCGCGAGCTGCTCGGCGAGCCGGATCGGATCGTGCAGCGGGACCAGCACCGCGGCGATGTTGATCGGGATGCGCTTCGTCCGCCCGGCGATCGCGGCCGCGAGCGTGACCGGCGCCGACATGAAGCCGTCCTCGACGCCGTGGTGCTCGGACAGCACCGCGATGTCGACTCCCGACTGGTCCGCCCACGCGCACTGGTCGAGGCAGGCCGCGTACTGCTCGGCGTGATTCGTGGTCTTCGCGAACGGGGGAACGCGCAGGTCGAAGCGGATGCCGATCATCGTCATCCCGTCGGTGTATCGGCCGTGCGCGTGCACGGTCAATGCGAGCGCGGCGACGAGCCGGGGCGCCGCCCGTCGCGCTGCCGGCACGCGTGATTGACCCCATCCCGGACCTCCAGTACCCAAGCGACGTGGCTGGGCCTCGTCTGGTGATCGTCACCGGGAAGGGCGGCGTCGGCAAGACGACCGTCGCCGCGGCGGTGGCGCAGGCCGCGGTCGCGGCGCGCCGGCGCGTGCTGCTGGTCGAGGTCGCGACACCAGGACGCCTCGCCAGCGTGCTCGACGTCCCGCCGCTCACCGGCGAGCCGCGCGCGATCCTCGACGGCCTGAGCGCGGTGGCGCTCGAGGAGTCGTCCGCGCTCGAGGAGCTGGTGCACGGGCTCATGCCGCTCCGGCTGCTGTCGAGCCGCCTGCTGTCGAGCGACACCTTCCGCATCATCGCCGCCGCCGTGCCCGGCATCATCGAGACCGCGCTGCTGGCGCGCGTGATCGCCTGGCTCGAGGAGACGGACCGTCGCGGCCGTCCGCGCTGGGATCTCGTCGTTCTCGACTCGCCGGCGAGCGGGCACTCGGTACCGCTGCTCGCGACGCCGCGCACGATGTCCGGGCTCGCGACGGTGGGTCCGCTGGGCGCCATCGTGCGCAAGACGTCGCGCTGGCTCGCGGACCCCGCGCTCACGCGCGCCCTCGTCGTCGCGATTCCGGAGGAGTGGGCGGTCGCGGAAGCCGTCGAGCTGTGGGAGTCGCTCCGTGACGGGCTCGCCCTGCCCGTCGGCCGCCCGGTGCTGAACGCAGTCTTCCCGAAGCGCTTCTCGCGCGCGGACGAGGCCCTGCTGGAGGAAGCCGAGGCGAGCCACAGCATCGACCCGCAGCTGCTCGAGGCGGGACGCTACTTCATCCGCCGGCGCGCGGGCGCGATGGAGCACGGACGCGCGCTGCGCGCCGCGACGCGCGAGCGTCCGCTCGAGCTGCCGTTCCTCTTCTCCACCAGCATGACGTGGGAGGACCTCGGTCCGCTCGCCGAGGCGCTCGATCCGGTGCTGGAGGTCGCGTGACGATCGACGCGACCGCGCCGGGGCTGCTCGGGATGGTCGAGGACGCGCACGTCGTGGTGTGCCTCGGTCCGGGCGGCGTCGGAAAGACGACCAGCGCGTCGGCGATCGCGGTCGCGGCCGCAATGGGCGGCCGGCGCGTCGCGGTCCTGACCGTCGATCCCGCGGCCCGGCTGAAGGACGCCCTCGAGCTACCCGAGACGCCGGGCAAGCTGCACCGGGTCCCGTTGCCCGAGAGTGCGGCGGGAACGCTCGACGCGATCCTGCTCGACGCGAAGGGCGTGTTCGACGAGCTCGTGCGGCGGCTCGCGCCGACCGAAGCCGTCGCCGACAGCGTGCTCGACAATCCCGTGTACCGGAACGTCGCCGGCGCGTTCGCGGGCTCCGACGCGTACATGGCGCTCGAGCAGCTGCTCGACATCGTGCAGCGCGACGAGTTCGACCTGATCGTCGTCGACACGCCGCCGGCGAGCCACGCGCTCGAGCTCTTCGACGCCCCGGAGCGCATTCTCGCGCTGCTCGACTCGCGCGCGCTCGAGTACCTCGGCGAGCCGATGCGGATCCTCGGCGGTGCGTCGTCGCGCCTGGCGCGCGGGCTGCTGTCGGCGGTGCTCGCGGGTCTCGAGCGCATGACGGGGCTCTCCCTGCTGAGCGACATCTCCGCACTCGCGACCGACTTCGGCGCCGTCGTGCCCGGCTTCCGCGAGCGCGCTCGCGCGATCCGCGCCCTGCTGCGGGCGCGCGACACGCGCTACGTGCTGCTCGCGGCCCCCGATCCGCACGCGACGCGCGACCTGGTCGCGTTCGCGCGCGAGGTCGACCGCGCCGGCGTGTCGCTCGACGCGGTGGTCGTGAACCGCGTGCTGAGCTTCACGCTCGAGGACACGGCCGCCATCGGCGCGCACGGCAGTGCCGCGCCGTCGTCGCACGCGGCCGGCGAGACGGCGGCCCCGGCGGCGCGGCGGCGCTGGTCGGCGACGCTCGCACGCCATCTGGTCGCGTGCGCGAAGGATCTCGATGCGCTGCGCGCCGCGCAGCGCGGGGTCATCGAAGGGCTCCGTGAGGGGCTCACGCCGCCGCCGGGCAGCGGCCGCGACGAGCCGCTCTGGGTCGAGCTCCCGGCGCTCTCGCCGGCACCGACCACCCTCGCCGGAATCGTCGCGCTCGCGCGCGCGATGGCCGGCGTGCGCGCACGCTCGACCAGCGCGGCCTGAGCGGGCTCAGCCCTCCGCGTCGCGCGGCGGCGCGTGCTTCGGCTTCTTCGCGCGCGTCGCGCGCGGCGCCGGCGGAGGCGCTGCCTTGGCGGCGGCCTGCGCGGCGATCAGCCGGTCGAGCTTGATGTTGACGTTGACGAGGCTGCCCTGAAGGGCCTCGACCTTGTTGACCACGCGATTCAGGTCCGCGCGTGTCGGCAGGTTCAGCGCCGACAGCAGGGCCTGCATGTTGCGGTCGACCTGGCCCTTGGTGTGTGCGGCGCGACGGAGGGCGCCGGCCAGCGCGTCGGTGACGTGCGGGCTCGACAGGATCTCCTCCGCGAACTGGCCGAGGCGCTCCTCACCGGCCCCGACGAGTCGTTGCCACAGGGAGTCGGGCTGCTTGCGGTCCGCCATCGCCAGTCACCTCTCTCGTTCAGCACTCGATCCGATCGTGTCGATGGACTACAGTTCGCCCCGTGAGGCGGTCAAGGTGAGTGGTCTGGCGTGGATTCTCGGCACGCTGAGCGGGCTGCGCTTCGTGGCACCCGATCTGCCGGCCGAGGTGACGATCGTGACCGCGATCGCGATGCACATCACGCACGCGGTCATCTGCCGCTTCCTCGCGCCGCAGGGCGGGCGCGACGGCACGCGCTGGGCCCTCTACGCGCTCGTCGGCGGCGTGATCACGACGTCGGTTCTGCTGGTCGCGAAGGAGCTCGATCCGGAGACGGCCGAGCCGCCGCACTGAGCGGGGCTCAGGCGCCCGCGTCCTCGGCGACGACGAAGGCCGCGGCGAGGTTCGCCGCGTGCGTCAGCGACAGCGACCAGCGCGCGATGCCGAGCCGGCGCGCGGTCTCGGCGGCCGTCCCGGTCAGGACCAGGTGCGGCGCCGCGCCGCGCGGGCGCACCACCTCGATCTCGTGCCACGCCGCGTGCCGTCCCCAGCCGACGCCGAGCGCCTTCATCACCGCCTCCTTGGCGGCGAAGCGCGCGGCGTAGCTCTGCGCCCTTCCCCGCCCGCGCGACTCGCAGTACTTCTGCTCGCCCGCGGTGTAGACGCGATCGCGGAAGCGCGCGCCGTGCCGCGCGGCGAGCGCCTGCTCGATGCGGTCGATCTCGGCGAGATCGATGCCGGTGCCGATCACCACGCGCGCACGCTCCTCGACGGGAGACCCGGGCGTTTCGATGGGCTCAGCACGCGTTGCAGCTGTGGCAGGTGGCGACGTCGCACGGCGCGGTCTCGCGCTCGAGCAGCGCCTTGCGCCACTCCACCAGCAGGTAGCGCTTGTCGATGTGGTGGTCGATGAAGTCCCACGGCAGCATCTCTTCGGCCGC
The DNA here is from genome assembly GCA_046327915.1 of Binatia bacterium. Classification (GTDB taxonomy): domain Bacteria; phylum Desulfobacterota; class Binatia; order UBA12015; family UBA12015; genus VGTK01. The sequence goes on from JAXLXO010000003.1 coordinate 208,454, forward strand.
GTAGCGCCGGTGCACGAAGTCGTCGGGCGACGGACAGCCGTCGAGCCCGCCGGCGCGCACGGCCTCCTGCACGACCGGCCAGAACGCGCCGCCGTTCTCGTGCACGCGCACCAGCAGCGGTGCGATGCGCCGGTCGCCGCGCGACAGCAGCGTCTGCCAGTAGGCCTCGCGCGGCGACTCCACGTCGAGCGTCGAGCCGGGGATGCGCTGCACCGCACGGCGCAGCAGCTGCGTGCGCTCGCGCAGCGTCTTCAGATCGAGCATCGGCTCCCACTGCAGCGGCGTCCACGGCTTCGGCACGAAGGGGTTGATCGACAGCGTGATGCGCCCGACGCCGCGCGCGAGGCGATCGCGGATCTTCGTCGCGAGGTCGGCGATCGCGAGCACGTCGTCGTCGGTCTCGGTCGGCAGCCCGATCATCGAGTAGAGCTTGAGCGCCGACACGCCGCCCGCGGCGAGCAGCTCCGCCGCGCGCAGGATCTCGCTCTCGGTGAGGTTCTTGTTGATCACGCGCCGCATGCGCTCGGAGCCGGCTTCGGGAGCCACCGTCACAGAGCGGGTCGCGTTGCCGCCGAGCGCCGCAGCAAGCTCCGGTCCGATCTGGTCGGCCTTGAGCGAGGACGGCGACGCGCGGCCGCCGCGCTCCGCGACCTCGCGGCACAGCGCCGCGAGCCCCGGCTGGCTCGCCATCTCGGCGCCGACGAGGCCGACGGTCGTGCGGTGCTCGAGCGCCGTGCCGAGCACGTCCTCCCTGAGCGACTTCGCGCTCCGGTGGCGCACCGGGCGGTACATGAAGCCGGCCGCGCAGAAGCGGCAGCCCCACTCGCAGCCGCGGCTCGCCTCGACGAGGAACATGTCGCCGAAGACCGCGTCAGGAGCAAGGATCTGCGAGCGCGTCGGAGCGTCGTCGAGTCGTGCGACGTAGCGACGCAGCACGCGCGGCGGCGGTCCGGGATCAGCGCTCGCGAATCCGCCCCACGTGCCGGGAAGGTACGCGCCCTCGATCGACGCCGACGCCTCGAGCATTCCGTCGCGGCCGCCGCCGCGCACGGCGCGGAGCGCGTCGAGCCACTCGGGAACCATCTCCTCGCCCTCGCCGATGAGGAAGAGGTCGACGAACTCGGCGATCGGCTCGGGATTCAGGAACGCGGCCGGCCCGCCGACCACGATCAGCGGATCACGGCCGCCGCGGTCCGCGCGGCGCAGCGCGAGCCCGGCGCCGGCGAGGACGTCGAGCAGGTGGACGTAGTCGGTCTCGAACGAGATCGAGAACGCGATCACGTCGAACGACGACAGGGGACGGCCGCCCTCGAGCGAGCGGATGCGGTCGTACGGGCGCTCGTCGGGCAGGAAGGCCCGCTCCACCTGCACGCCGGCGCGGGCGAGAATCCCGTAGACGGCCTGGAAGCCCAGGTTCGCCATCCCGACGGGATAGGTGTTGGCGTAGGCGAGACAGACGCTGAGGTCGGAGCCCTTCGCCGGGCGCGGCGACAGGTGCACCTCGGCGGCGAGACGCTCGCGGTCGCGCGATTCCTGCGCCCGTGACATCCCCGCAGACGGTAGCGGCCGCCCGTCCGGGCGACAAGACGACGAAGGGGACGGGCGCCCGCGGCGCACCGTCCCCTTTTCGCTCGTCAGCGCTTCAGGAAGCGATCAGTCAGCTTGCTTCCGAAGGAACGTGGGGACGTCGTACTCGGACTCGTCGTCGACGATGCTGCCGCCCCGGGCGGTGGGATCGTCGTTCTGCTCTTCGCCGCGTCGCCGATGCCACACCGGATTCTCGCCGTCGTCGACGATGAGTCCCATCTTCACCACCCGGCGGGCGGGATCGCGAGCAGGCTCGCCGCGCATGCCGTTGTCGCGAATTGGCTCGCGCATCGGCTCGCGGACGGGCTCGCGCATGACCGAGCGCGGCGGCGGCGCCGAGGAGATCGGCGTCGGCGACATCGGACGGCGGTCATAGGCCGAGGTCTGCGGAGCCGCGTGCTGGTGCGAGACGAAGGTCTCCGCCTGCGGCTGCATCTGCGCGCGCTCGGGCTCGCCGAAGCCGGTCGCGATCACCGTGATGCGGATCGCGTCGCCCATCGACTCGTCGATGACCGCGCCGAAGATGATGTTCGCGTCGTCGTCGGCCTCTTCCTGGATCAGCGTCGCGGCCTCGTTGACCTCGTGCAGGGTGAGGTCGGCGCCGCCGGTGATGTTGATCAGCACGCCGCGCGCGCCCTGGATCGAGAGGTCGTCGAGCAGCGGCGACGAGATCGCGCGCTGCGCCGCCTCGATGGCGCGGTTCTCGCCCTCGGCGAGCGCCGCGCCCATCATGGCCATGCCCATCTCGCTCATGATCGTGCGCACGTCGGCGAAGTCGAGGTTGATCAGGCCGTGCACCGTGATCAGGTCGGAGATGCCGCGGACCGCCTGCAGGAGAACGTCGTCAGCCTTCTTGAAGGTCTCCATGATCGGCATGTTGCGGCCGGAGACCGAGAGCAGGCGCTGGTTCGGGATGGTGATGAGGGTGTCGACGCTCTTCTTGAGCTCCTTGATGCCCTCTTCCGCCTGGCGCATGCGGCGCTTGCCCTCGAACAGGAAGGGCTTGGTCACCACACCGACGGTCAGCGCGCCGAGCTCGCGCGCGACCTGCGCGATGACGGGTGCGGCGCCGGTACCGGTGCCGCCGCCCATGCCCGCGGTGACGAAGACCATGTCCGCGCCGGTCAGGAGGTCGCGCAGGTAGTCGCTGTCCGAGTGCGCGGCGTCACGACCGACGGCCGGGTTCGCACCCGCGCCGAGCCCCTTCGTGAGTCCGGTTCCGAGCTGCACCTTCACCGTCGCGAGATTCGCGGCGAGAGCCTGGGCATCGGTGTTGGCGACCACGAAATCCACGCCGGGCATGCCGGCCTGGATCATCGTGTTGACGGCGTTGCCGCCACCTCCCCCCACACCGATGACCTTGATGCGTGCGCCTTCGTGCTCCCCACCCGTCAGCTCGATCATCAGCCAACCTCCAATTTCCTCAGCCTTCGCGTCGCGACCGCCGTCTTCCTTCGGCGGCCCTTCGTCGAGGGCCTCGCTCGCTTCGTGCTCCGGGACGCCTGCCCCGTCCCGTCTTCCTTCGGACTATCGAATCTGCGGGCTCTGCGCCCGTTACCTCTCAAATCAGGAGGTCGTGCTCAACCTCAAAAGAATTCGCGCAGCCAGTCGCCCATACGATGCTTGACCTTGGAAAGCACGCCCTGGGATCCGGCGCCGGCCGCCGCAGCCGCGACCAGCTCCTGCGCCGGCGCGTGCGCGCCGAGGAGGAGGCCCACGCCGGTCGAGTACGCGGGCCCGCTGACGATGTCTGCCAGACCGCCACCGGTCTGCGACGGAGCCCCCATTCGGACCGGCAGGTGAAACACACGCTCCGCGAGACCGACGATGCCGTCGAGGCTCGCCGTGCCGCCGGTCAGGACGATGCCCGACGACAGCAGGCTCTCCACGCCGGCCCGCGAAATCTCCTGCGAGACGAGCCCGAGGATCTCCTCGACGCGCGGCTCGATGATCTCGGCGAGGATCTGCCGGGCGAGGACGCGGGGCCCGCGGCCGCCGACGCTCGGCACCTCGATCATGTCGTCGTTGCCGACCGAGCTCGCGAGCGCGGAGCCGAAGCGCTGCTTCAGCTTCTCGGCCTCCTGCGGGGGCGTGCGCAGCCCGGCGGCGATGTCGTTGGTCAGGTGGCTGCCGCCGAGGCCGAGCACCGCGGTGTGGCGCACGGCGCCGCCGTGGTAGACGACGAGGTCGGTCGTGCCGCCGCCGATGTCGATCATCGCGACGCCGAGGTCGCGCTCCTCTTCGGTCAGGACCGCTTGCGCCGAGGCGAGCGGTCCGAGAACGACCTGCGAGACCTCGAGGCCACTGCGCTCGCAGCACTTCACGACGTTCTGCACGGCAGCGGTCGCCGCGGTCAGGACGTGGACGCGTGCTTCCAGACGGACGCCGGCCATGCCCTGCGGCTGCTTGATGCCGTCCTGGTCGTCGATGATGTATTCCTGCGGCAGGACGTGCAGGACCTGACGGTCCATCGGCAGCGCGACGGCCTTGGCGGCGTCGAGCACCAGGTCGATGTCGGCCGGGCTGACCTCGCGGCCCTTGATCGGGACCATGCCGTGGCTGTTGAAGCCGCGGACGTGGCTGCCGCTCACGCTCACCACGACGCTGTGGATCTCGCAGTCGGCCATCATCTCGGCCTCGCGCACGGCACGCTGGATGCCGTGCACGGTCGAGTCGATGTTCACGACGACGCCGCGCTTGAGTCCCTGCGACGGTGCGGTGCCGAGGCCGATGACGTGCGGACCGTCGTCCTGCATCGCGGCGACCAGCACGGACGTCTTGTGCGTACCGAGGTCGAGGCCGACGTGGATCGCTTGCTTGCGCGCCATCGTGCTCAGCTCACCCCTTGCGACGGCGTCCAGCGCGCCACCACGGTGCGCGGGTCGCTGACGTCGACGCTTCCTGCCAGCCGGCCCACCGCGACCTCCTCCGAAGCATCGGCGCCCGGGACGCCCGACAGCGACGACGAGGCGTGCGCGAGCACGCGGCGCAGCGCGTACAGCTTGTCGCGCCACGAGCCCCAGCCCAGACGCATCGCGAGACGGCCGTCCTCGCTGTAGGCCTCGACGGCGGGACGCTCGTGACCGGGCTGCAGCAAGACCTCCGAGATGCGGATGCCGGCGGCGCCGGTCTCGAAGAGGTGCGCGACACGCACCGCCTCACGCAGCTCCCGCGGCAGCGGCAGCTCCGGCTGCGCGCGCTCGGGGTGGGCACGACGCCAGGTCTCGGCGTCGACGCTGACGATCGGCAGCTCGTCGGTCTCGCCCGCGGCCTGCGCGAGCACCACACCGGTCTGGTCGATCAGAAAATATCCGCTCTCGGTGCGGAGCACGGCGCGGGGACGCCGCTCGCGAACGGTGACCTTGATGCGATCGGGCAGAAAGCGCCGAACCTCCGCCGACGCGATCGCCGGCTGCGCTTCGAGCCTTGCCTGAAGCTCCTGAGGCGAGGCCTGCCAGATGCTGCTCCCCTCCACCATACCCAACCACACCCGCACCTTTGACGCGTCGAGTCGCTCGAGCCCCTCGATCTCGATCGCGCGCACCGCGAAGTACCGATGGTCCTTGCAGTAGCGCATCAACGGGCCGACTGTAAAGAAGATTCCGCCGGCGAGCGCCAAAAAAACGACGTTTCGTATCGGCCAACTACGCGGGTCGACGACGCTCCCGGCGAGCTCTCCGCGGAGCAGCCGGGGCCGGCCGAGCGTTGCCGCACCGCGGCGAGAGCCGCTCCTCGCGGCGCGGCGAAGTGCGGGCCAGGCGAGCTTCATGCGACCGCCCCTCCTCCCAACCGGGTCTCGCGAACGTGCACTGCCGCAAGATCGAGCAGGCGTTCGATCAGATCCTCGAATTCGATTCCGGCGTACCGGGCCATCGCCGGGAACCACCCGAGCTCGTGCAGCCCGGGCAGCGTGTTGCACTCGAGGACGAAGATCGCGCCGTCCTCGCGTACCCGCAGGTCCACCCGGCTGTACGATCCGGCGAACAGCGCGCGATGCGTCGCGAGCGCGACCTCGAGCGCGCGCGGATACAGGTCGCCGAGCGGCGCCGGCAGCACGAAGCGCTCGCGTCCCGGCGTGTACTTGACGTCGTAGGTGTGCAGCTCGTCGCCGAGCGGAACCACTTCCATCGCCGCCAGCGCGCGTCCTTCGAGCACCGCGACGGTCACCTCGCGCCCCGGCACGTACTCCTCGACGATCGCGTCGGTGTCGTAGCGGCACGCCAGCGCGACCGCGCCTTCGAGCGCCGCCGGATCGCGCACGATCGACACGCCGTTGCTCGAGCCCTCACCGCGCGGCTTGACGACCACGGGCAGCGGCACCGACGGGACGGCGCCGTCGCCGTGCCGGCCGACCATCGCGCCCTTCGGCGTCGGGACACCCGCCGACAGCAGGATCTGCTTCGCGAGCCACTTGTCCATCGCGAGCGCGCTGCCCAGCACGCCGGCTCCGGTGTAGGGAATGCCCATCACCTCGAGCAGCCCCTGAATGCAGCCGTCCTCGCCGTAGCGGCCATGCAGGGCGTTGAACGCGACCTGGATGCCGTGGTCGTCGAGCATCTTCGCGACGTCGCGCCCGACGGAGATCTCGCGCACGTCGTAGCCGCGCGCGCGCAGAGCGCCCGCAGCGGCGCGCGCGCTGCGCTCGGAGATCTCGCGCTCCGACGACAGCCCGCCCGACAGCACGCCCACGCGACGGCCTCGCCAGCGTCCGCGCACCACGTCCTCTCCGCTCACCACTCCCCCACCAGCCGCACCTCCGGCTCGAGCCAGACCCCGCGCCTCCGCCATACGGTATCGCGCACTTCGCGCATGAGGTCACGCACTTCGCTCGATTTTGCGCTGCCCGTGTTGACGATGAAGTTGCCGTGCTGCGGCGACACCTGCGCGCCGCCGACGCTGCACCCCTTGAGCCCGCACAGCTCGATCAGCCGGCCCGCGAAGTCGCCGGACGGATTCTTGAAGATCGAGCCCGCGTTCGGCTGCCCGAGAGGCTGGTGACGGCCGCGCTTCCGCTTCGCCTCGGCGATCGCGTGCGCGATCGCATCCGGCTCGCCGCGCGCGACGCGCATCTCGAGCGCCGTCACCGCGAAGCCGCGCGGCAGGTCGAGCCTGCGGTAGGCGAAGCCGAGCTCCGCGCGCGGGATGCGCACCAGCTCGCCTTCGGCCGTCACACCGCGGATCGCCACCGTGACGTCGGCGATCTCGCCGCCGAAGGCGCCGGCGTTCATGCGCACGCCGCCGCCGATCGTGCCCGGGATTCCCTCGCCGAACTCGACGCCGCGGTAGCCGCGCTCGCTGATCTCGAGCACGACGCGCTTGAAGTTCGCGGCGGCGCCGGCGACCACGTCCGCGCCGTCGCCGTTCTCGGCGAGCCACTCCGTGCGCGCGAAGCTGCGCCCGAGCTTGACGGTCACGCCGCGGATGCCGCGATCCGCGACGATCAGGTTCGTGCCGCCGCCGAGCAGGAAGACCGGCAGGTGTGCGGCACGTGCGTGACGCACGACGGTCGCGAGGGCCTGCTCGCTCTCGACCTCGCAGAACAGGTCGGCCGGTCCGCCGACGCGCATCGAGGTGTGGCGCGTGAGCGGCTCGTCGCGCCGGACGCGACAGTCCGGCGCGAACGCCGCCGCGTCGAAGCCGTTGCTCGTGCCGTCGGACGGCGCTGCGGCGAGGATCACCCGCGTGCTCCGCGACGCGCGGCGTGCGCTGCGCTCACTTCACCACCCGCACCGGCGGGACGGCGCCGCTCGCCGCGATCGCGGCGAGCACGTCGTCGCCCAGCTTGACGATGTCGCCGGCGCCGAGCATCAGCACGACGTCGCCGTCGCGCGCCTCGGCGGCGATACGCGCGGCCAGCTCGTCGCGCGACGCGACGTGGCGCACGTCGGCGTGACCGCGCGCGTTCATCGCGTGCGCGAGCGCCGCTCCGCTCACACCCTCGACCGGGTCCTCGCCGGCGGCGTAGATCTCGGTGAGGAAGAGCACGTCGGCGTCGTCGAACGCGGCGAGGAAGTCGTCGAAGAGGTCGCGCGTGCGCGTGTAGCGGTGCGGCTGGAATGCGACCAGGATGCGGCGCTTCAACCCTTCGCGCGCCGCGCGCAGCGTGACGCGGATCTCCTCGGGATGGTGTCCGTAGTCGTCGATCACGGTGACGCCGCCCGCAGTACCGCGCACCTCGAAGCGGCGGTGGATGCCGCGGAACTCGCCGAGCGCGCGCACGCAGGTCGGGAAGTCGATGCCGAGCTCGCACGCCGCGGCGATGGTCGCGAGCGCGTTCTGCGCGACGTGGCGTCCGGGCATGCCGATGCGCACCGTGCCGAGCGCCTCGCCGGCGCGCACCGCGGTGAAGCGCGTCTCGAAGCCGTCGACGACGAGATCCTGCGCCGTGATCTCGGCATCGGGCGACAGCCCGTACGTGACGTAGCGCTTGCGCACGCGCGGCAGCAGCGCGCGCACGCGCGGGCTGTCGACGCACAGCACCGCGAGCCCGTAGAATGGCACGCGGTTCACGAACTCGAGGAACGCGTCGGCGGCGCGCTCGACGCTGCCATAGTGGTCGAGGTGCTCGGGATCGATGTTGGTCACCACCGCGATGGTCGGCGACAGCAGCAGAAACGTCCCGTCGCTCTCGTCCGCCTCGACGACCATGTACTCGCCGAGCCCGAGCCGCGCGTTGGTGCCCATCGACAGCACCTTGCCGCCGATCACCACCGTGGGGTCGAGCGCTGCTTCCGAGAGAATCGCGCCGAGCAGCGAGGTCGTGGTGGTCTTGCCGTGCGTGCCCGCGACCGCGAGCCCGTACTTGACGCGCATCAGCTCGGCCAGCATCTCGGCGCGCGGGATCACGGGGATGCGCAGGTCGCGCGCGCGCACCACCTCGGGGTTGGCGAACTTGACGGCGGACGAGATGACGACCACGTCGGTGCCCGGCACGACGTGCTCGGGATCGTGCCCGTACGCGATGCGGGCGCCGAGCTTCTCGAGGCGGTGCGTCGAGTCGCCGGGAGCGAGATCCGAGCCGCTGACGGTGTAGCCGAGCGTCAGCAGGACCTCGGCGATGCCGCTCATGCCGATGCCGCCGATGCCGACGAAGTGGATGTGGTGTCCCGCTCGCATTGCGCGCTCGCTTGTAGCGGGCGCACCCCCGGGACGCATCCTCGGGCCGTCGCGGAACGGGCTCACGCGGCCCCTCCCGCCGCGCGCAGGCACTCGTCGACCACGCGCGCGGTCGCGTCCGGATGCCCCAGCGCGAGCGCGCAGCGGCGCGTCTCCGCAATCATCGCGGGATCGGCGAGCGCCCTGCGCACCGTGTCCGCGAGCCGCTCCGGAGTCAGCTCGCGGTCGAGGATCATCCAGGCTGCGCCCGCGTCGACCAGCGCCTGGCCGTTGAGCCGCTGGTGGTCACCGGCCGCGAACGGGAACGGCACCAGGATGGCGGCGATGCCGAGCGCCGTGAGCTCGGCGATCGTGGTGGCGCCCGCGCGGCAGATCACGAGGTCGGCGCGGCGATACTGCGCCACCATGTCGTCGATGAACGCGTGCACGCCCGCAGCGAGGCCGAGGTCGCGGTACGCCGCCTCGACCGCGTCGCGATCGGCGGCCCCGGTCTGATGCACGACGTCGAGCGGACGGCCGACCGCGGCGAGCGCCGGCGGCACGACCTCGTTCAGGTGGTGCGCCCCCGCGCTGCCGCCGAACACGAGGATCCGCGCCGGACGATCCGCCGGCTCGGACGCGGCACTACCCTGCCCCGCCGCCTCGCCGAGCGCCGCGCCGCCGCGCACCGGGTTGCCGGTCACGACGGCACGCTCGCCCATGGCCTCCTTCGTCTGCGGGAAGCTGACGCACACGCGGCGCGCGAGCGGCGCCAACGCGCGCGTCGCCGCACCGGGGCTCGCGTTCTGCTCGAGCAGCACGACCGGCACGCGGCGCAGGAACGCCGCCAGCACCGCCGGGAACGAGGCGTAGCCACCGACGCCGATCACCAGCTGCGGCCGGAATCGCCCGACCAGACGCAGCGCCGCGACGACGCTCGCCGGAATGCGCCACGCCGCGCGCAGCAGGCCGGTCGCCCCCTCGCGGCGCAGGCCGCGCATCGGCAGCAGCTCGACCTCGTAGCCGGCTCGCGGCACGGCCGTGCGCTCGATGCCGTGCGTGCTGCCGACGAAGCGGACCTCCGTCCCGAAGCGCCGCACCAGCTCGTTCGCGACCGCGATGCCGGGAAAGAGGTGTCCGCCGGTGCCGCCGCCCGCGATCAGGACCCGCTGCAACATCCGCGATCCGCCAGCGTCAAGTACGGGCCTCGCGCGACAGCGCGAGCAGAATGCCGACCTGCACGCCGGCCGCCATCATCGCCGAGCCGCCGTAGCTCACCAGCGGCAGCGGCATGCCCTTGGTCGGCAGCATGCCGACCGCGACGGCGATGTTGAGCAGCGCCTGTCCGACGAAGAGGAACGTGATGCCGAACGCGAGCAGGCTCGAGAAGCAGTCGCGCGACCGCGTCGCGACGCGGAAGCCGCGCATCGCGAGAACGCCGAAGCAGATCAGCACGGCGACGCAGCCCAGCAGCCCGAGTTCCTCCCCGATGAGAGCGAAGATGAAGTCGGTGTGCCCTTCCGGCAGGTAGAAGAGCTTTTGCTTGCCGTTGCCGAGACCGGTGCCCAGCACGCCGCCGCTGCCGAAGGCGAGGAACGACTGCACGAGCTGGAAGCCGTTGCCGAGCGGGTCGCGCCACGGGTCGAGGAACGCGGTCACGCGCTCGAGCCGGTAGGGCGAGTGCCAGACCAGCAGGACGGCGGGCGGCACCACGGCCGCTCCGAGCAGCCCGAGGTGGAACAGGCTCGCACCCGCGGTGAAGAGCATCGCGAGAGTCACCACCGTGATCACCGCCGACGCGCCGAAGTCGGGCTCCAGCATCAGCAGCAGGATCGGCACGCACATCATCACCAGGTGCGGCAGCACGCCGAAGAAGAAGTCGTGCATCTTCTCCTGCTTCCCGCTCAGCGAGCGCGCGAGGTAGAGCACGAACAGCGGCTTCATCAGCTCCGACGGCTCGAACGCGAACAGCCCGAGCGAGATCCAGCGCCGCGCGCCGCCGCGGATCTGTCCGATGCCGGGGATCAGCACCAGCACGAGCAGCACGAGGCCCCCGAGCAGCGCCGGATACGCAAATCGCTTCAGCATCGCCGGCTCGACGCGCGACAGCGCGAACGCGAGCGCGGCGCTCATGCAGATGAACACCGCCTGGCGGCGGATCAGCGCGTAGGCGTCGCCGAAGCGCTCGGCACCGAGGAAGTAGCTCGCGTCGAACACCATGACGACGCCGAGACCGAGCAGGCCGAGCACGGCGCCGAGCAGCCAGAGGTCGATCTGGCGTCCGCGCAGCACGGCGGGGCGCTGATCGTCGGAGTAGTAGGAGTCGGCCTCAGCAGCGCGCGACGTCATCGTTCGGGATCCCCCGCACCATGGCCGCGAACGCGTCTCCGCGCGCGGCGTAGTCCTTGAACTGATCCATGCTCGCGCACGCAGGCGACAGCAGGACGACGTCCCCCGTGCGCGCGTGCGAGATCGCCGCGCCGACCGCGTCGGCGAAGCGCTCGTGACTCTCCAGGGCGGCCGCCCCGCTCCAGCTCTCTTCCAGAAACGCACGCGCGTCGCCGTACAGCACGACGTGCCGCGCCTTGCGCGCGAGCAGCTCGCGCGCGACGCCGTAGTCGCCGCCCTTCGCGAGTCCGCCGGCGATCAGCACCACGCTGCCGTCGCGGTAGCCCTCGAGCGACTTGAGGAGCGCGCCGACGTTGGTGCCCTTCGAGTCGTCGACGTACGCGACGCCGTTCCTCTCGCGCACGGTCTCGAGACGGTGGCGCAGCCCGCGGAACGTGTCGATCACGTCCTGCAGGACCTCGCGCGGCACGTCGAGCGCACGCGCCGCGAGTAGCGCCGCCATCAGGTTCTCGCGGTTGTGCTGTCCCTGCAGCGTCGTGCGTGCGAGCGGGAAGCGCAGCTCGCCGATGCTCTCGCGCAGGACGATGTCAGCGCCGTCGACGTGTGCGCTCGTGCCCGAGCCCGACGCGGAACGCGAAGATCCGAAGGTCCGCACGTCCGCGCGCAGGAGCGGCGCCACGGCCATCACCTCGGCGTCGTCGCGGTTCAGGATCGCGACGTCGCCGGCGTCCTGGCGCGCGAAGAGGCGCGCCTTGGTATCGCGGTAGTGGGCGAAGTCGCGGTAGCGGTCGAGGTGGTCGTCGGTGACGTTCAGCAGCAGGCCGACGCGCGGATGGAACTCCTCGACCCACTCGAGCTGGAAGCTCGAGATCTCCGCGACGACGACGTCGTACGCCGCGTTCGCCGCGTCGATCAGCGGCGTGCCGAGGTTGCCGCCGGTGAAGGTGCGGCGTCCGGCGCGCTCGAGCATCTCGCCGATCAGCGTCGTGGTGGTGCTCTTGCCGTTCGTTCCCGTGATCGCGACCAGCGGTGCGGAGATCGACGCGGCCGCGAGCTCGATCTCGCTGCGCACCGGGATGCCGCGCTCGACCGCGGCGACCAGCAGCGGTGCGGTCGCAGGAACGCCCGGGCTCGGGATCACCAGGTCGATGCCGGCGAGCTGCTCGGGACCGTCGGCGCCGCGCACGATCTCGACGGCGGCGTCCTTCGCGTCGGGCAGCGGCGCGTCGGGACGGCGGTCGCACACGCGGACGCGCGCCCCGCGCGCCGTCAAGTAGTGCGCGAGCGCGATCCCGGTGCGTCCGAGGCCGACCACCAGGACGTGGCGTCCGGACAGCGTCGCGGGATCGCAGGGACCTGCCAACGGTCGATCCTCAGCGCAGCTTCAGGGTTGCGAGCGCGAGCAGCGCGCAGATGATGGCGATGATCCAGAAGCGGACGATGATCAGCGGCTCGGGCCACCCCATGAGCTCGAAGTGGTGGTGGATCGGCGCCATGCGGAAGATGCGCTTGCGGCGGATCTTGAACGACGCGACCTGGAAGATCACCGACAGCGCCTCGACCACGAACACGAAGCCGAGCAGCGGCAGCACCAGCTCCTGCTTGCTCGCGAGCGCCACGAACCCGATCGCGGCGCCGAGCGGCAACGAGCCGACGTCGCCCATGAACATCTGCGCCGGATAGGCGTTGAACCAGAGGAAGCCGAGACCCGCCGCGACCAGCGCGCCGCAGAACACCAGCAGCTCGCCGGCGCCGGGCACGTACTCGATCTGCAGATACTCGGCGAGCTTCGCGTTGCCCGCGACGTAGGCGAAGACCCCGATCGTCGCCGACGCGATCGCGACCGGGCCGATCGCGAGGCCGTCGAGTCCGTCGGTGAGATTGACGGCGTTCGAGGAGCCGACGATCACCAGCGCCGCGAACGGCACGTACCACATGCCGATCTCCGGCCGGACGCCCTTGAGCACGGGGAAGTTCAGCGTTGTCGAGAAGTCCGGCATGTGCACCAGCACGAAGCCCGCGATCAGGCCGAGCGCCAGCTGCAGGCCGAACTTCTGGCGCGCCGAGAGCCCCGCAGAGCTGCGCCCACGCAGCTTCCGGTAGTCGTCGACGAAGCCGATCGCGGCGAAGCCGATGGTCACCATCAGCGCGAGCCAGACGTAGCCGTTCGACAGGTCGGCGAGCAGCAGCGTCGCGAGGATGCCCGAGAAGAGGATGAGCACGCCGCCCATCGTCGGCGTGCCGGCCTTCGCGAGGTGGCGCTGCGGTCCGTCCTCACGGATCTGCTGGCCGACCTTCAGCGACGACAGCTTCGCGATGACGATCGGGCCGAGCCAGAACGAGATCACCAGCGCCGTGAGCCCCGCGAGGAGAGTCCGGAAGGTGATGTAGCGAAAGACGTTGAAGCCCGAGTACGTCGTGTGCAAGGGGTAGAGGAGCTGATAGAGCATCATCGCGCTTTCGTACCTGTTCCGTCTCCGTCCCTGGACGAGACCCCTGGTGGAGGGGCCAGGATCGGCTCACCGCCTTCGCGAGCGTAGCGAGCCGCCCCTGGCCCTTCCCCACCACCCCGGTCGCATCCACCGCCACGTACCTACCACCCCACCGTGCGACCGAAAGCCACTTCCACCCCACAACATCCTTCAGCCTCGCGGGCCGTCGTCGAAGCCGCGTGACCGGAGGGCACTCCTCGCCTCCTCCCGGTCGTCGAGATGATGCTTCGTCGTTCCGACGATCTGATAGTCCTCGTGTCCCTTCCCGGTGATCAGCACCAGGTCGCCGTCGCGCGCGGCTCCGATCGCGAGTGCGATCGCCGCGCGGCGCTCGGGCACCACAACGTACCCATCCGCCCCACCCGTTTGCCCGAGCGCCTGTGACGCGACGGGCGCGCGGGATGCCTCCCGCACGCCTCTTTCGATGGCCTCGAGAATGGCCATCGGCTCCTCCGTCCGCGGATTGTCGGACGTGATGATCACGATCTCGGCGAGTCGCCCCGCGATCTCGCCCATCAGAGGACGCTTGCCCTTGTCGCGATCGCCGCCGCAGCCGAACACCACGATCAGCCGGCCGCGCGTCATCTCGCGCAGGCTCTGCAGCGAGCGTTCGAGCGCGTCCGGCTTGTGCGCGTAGTCCACCACCACCGCGAACGGCTGGCCCTGCACGATCGCCTCGAGACGGCCCGGCACGCCCGCCAGAGCCGCGATGCCCGCGACGATGTCCTCGGTCGCGATGCCGAGCACGTGCGCCGCGGCAGCCGCGGCGAGGATGTTCATCAGATGCGGCGCGCCGACCAGGCGCGTCGTGAAGCGCACGCGCTCGCCGCGCAGCTCCAGCGTGCCGCGCATGCCGTGCATGTCGGTCTCGACGTCGTCGCACGACACGTCGCCGCCCTGGCCGAAGGTCGTGACGGGCACGGCGATGTCGGGCGCGATCGCCATCACGCGCGGGTCCTCGGCGTTCAGCACCGCGTGGCTCGACTTGCCCGACGCCGGCAGCAGCTCGAGGAAGAGCCGCGCCTTCGCCGCGAGGTAATCGTCCATGTCGCCGTGGTAGTCGAGGTGGTCGCGCGAGATGTTCGTGAAGAGGCCGACGTCGTACGCGACGCCGGTCGCACGGTCCTGCGCGAGCGCGTGCGACGAGACTTCCATCGCGACGTGGCTCACCTGCGCGTCGCGCATGCGCCCGAGAAGCTCCTGCAGGGCGACCGCGTCCGGCGTGGTGAGCGGCGCCGCCTCGACGTGTCCCGGGAAGCGGTACTCGATCGTGCCGATCACGCCGGGAGCCTTGCCCGCGGCGCGGAAGATCGACTCGAGCAGATAGCTCGTCGTCGTCTTGCCGCTGGTCCCGGTGATGCCGACGACGCGCAGGCCGTCGCTCGGACGTCCCGCGAGCTCGCTCGCGGCCAGCGCGAGAAAGCGCTGCGGCGACGCGCAGCGCACCACCGGCACGCGCGCGTCGACGTCCAGGCCGGCGAGGTCCGCATCCGACGGCACCGCGACGGCGACCGCGCCCCGCGCGCACGCGTCGCGCACGAACGCGAGTCCGTCGGCATGCGTGCCGTGCACCGCGACGAAGAGCGTGTGCGCGCCGACGTGCCGCGAGTCCGCGCTCACCGCGCCGATCCGCGTCGCGCCGTCACCACGCGCGAGCGTTCCCGCCCCGTCGAGCGCCGCGAGCAGCGCGTGCAGCGTCCCCGGGACGCGCGCGGCGTGCATCGCGCCCGCGCCCGCGGACGGCTCGTCGATGCGGCTCGCGAGCATCACGCAGCCGGCTCCAGGCGGACCACGATGCTGTCGCCCCCTTCGCACATCGCGCCGCGCGGCGACAGGTCCTGCTCGGACGCTTCCGAGCGACCGCGCAGCGGCGTTCCCGCGGGCGGATCCTGCGCGACGATGAAGCCGCTGCCGCGCGCCTCGAGACGCAGCCCGAGCCGCTGCGCCTCGCGCATCGCGTTGCGCAGACTCATGCCGGTGAACGACGGCGCGACGTCGACGGGGCCCTTGAACGTGGCCGCCATCAGCAGGCCGTCGTTGCGCGGCGCGGGCTGCGCGTCCTTGCGCTTCGCCGCCTGCAGCGCGCCCTTCGCGTCCTTGACGGACGGCTGCTTGACGGTCTTCTTCGCGTCGATCGTCGCGCTCGCGGGGATGATCGCGGGGATCGCGCCCGGGCGGCGCCCGAAGCGATCGAGCGCGCGCGAGGTGATCGCGGAGAAGACCGGCGCGGCGACGAGGCCGCCGTACTTCTCGCCGCCCTTCGGATTGTCGATCATCACCAGCGTCACGAACATCGGATCGTCCGCCGGCGCGTAGCCGACGAAGGACGCGAGACGCTCGTTCGAGTAGCGACGCGTCTTCGAGTCGACCTTCTGCGCCGTGCCCGTCTTGCCCGCGACGCGGACGCCGGGGATACGCGCCTTCTTGCCCGTGCCGCCGTCCATCTCGACCACGCGCTCGAGCATGGTGCTGATCTCGTGCGCGGTCTGCGGACGGATCACGTCGCGCGACGCCGCCTCGCCGAAGCTGCCGTCGTGCTCGAGCAGCACCTTGCCGGTGTTGGTGTCGATCGCACGCTCGAGAAGGTACGGCTGATGCAGGCGGCCGCCGTTCGCGATCGCGCCGTACGCCGCCGCCATCTGGATCGCGGTCACGGAGATGCCCTGCCCGAAGCTGCTGGTCGCGAGGTCGATCTGCGCCCAGCGGTCGACCGGACGGACGATGCCACCGACCTCGCCGGGCAGATCCACCGACGTGGGCTTTCCGAAGCCGAAGTTCTGCAGGTAGCGGAAGTAGCGCTCGCGGCCGAGCTTCTCGGCGATCTTCGAGACGCCGATGTTGCTCGAGTACTGGATGACCTCGGGGATCGTCAGCAGACCGTACGGATGGTGGTCGTTGATCGTCCACTTGCCGATGCGGAACTTGCCGTTCTCGCAGAACACGCGGTCGTCGGGATCGACGACGCCCTCGTCGAGCGCTGCCGCGGCGAGCACCGCCTTGAGCGTCGAGCCGGGCTCGAAGCTGTCGGTGACCGCACGGTTGCGGCGCATCTGCGGGTTGGCGCTGCCCGGCTTGTTCGGGTCGAACCAGGGATAGTTCGCGAGCGCGAGGATCGCGCCGGTGTGCGGGTCGAGGATGATCGCGGTGCCGGCGTCGGCGTTCGCCGCCTGCACGCCGGCCGCGAGCTCGCGCTCGGCCATCTCCTGCAGGCCCGCGTCGATGGTCAGCTCGAGCGTGGCGCCGGCTTCGAGGCGGCTGTCGAGGGCGAGCGGGCCGGGAGCGCGCTCGTCACTCGACTCCGCGGCGACGCCTTCGGTGAACAGCGAGCGGCCGCGGCCGTCGCGCTCGACGCGGTAGACCAGCTCCTCGCCGCGCATGACCTTGTCGTAGCGCAACTCGAGGCCCTCGAGTCCGCGCATGTCGGTGCCGGCGGTGCCGACCACGTGCGCCCCGATCGTCTCGAGCGGATAGACGCGACGGCCTTCGAGGATCGACTCGACGCCGGGCAGGCGGAGACGCTCCACCTGCTGCGCCTGCTCGCGCGTGACGTGGCGCTTCAGCCACACGAAGCCCGCCTTCGAGTCGAGCTTCTTGTCGAGGAACGAGCGCGGCACGTCGAGCGCCTTCGCGAGCGACGGACGGATCTCCGCGGGCACCTGATGGTAGCGCGGGCTCGCGTAGATCGACGGCATGCCGACCGTGTCCGCGAAGATGGTGCCTTCGCGGTCGCGGATCTGGCCGCGCGGCGCGGCCATGTGGATGGTCTCCTGGTACTGGCTCTTCGCCTTGCGCAGCAGCTCGTCGCGCTCGACGACGGTCAGATGGGCGACGCGCGTCGCCATCCCGATCAGCAGCACCACCACGCCGACCGCCACGACGAGGATGCGCTCCCGCGGCGCACCCGTCTCCGGGGTCGGGTTCATGGCAGCTCGACGATCTGTCCCAGCTGCGGCCGCTCGAGGCCGAGGCGCTTGTGCGCCTCCTGCGCGAGCGCGTCCGGCTTCAGGATGCCGCTGTTCTCGAGCGTGAGCTCGTTGAGCTGGCGGTCGAGGCGCTGCGTGAGGTCGTGCGCGCGCGACAGGTCGTAGCCGAGCTTGCCGACGGTGAGCCCGGTCCACACGTGCAGCAGCATCGCGGCCATCATGACGCCGCCGCAGAGGAGGTTGATGCGCATCGCGCGCGCGCGCGCCACCCGGTCGCGCGCGGCGCCGGGATTGGCGGCGGAGCGGTGTCGTTGCCGCACGACCGTGGTCACCGGCAACGGACCCCGCGCCACGAGGCGCGGCTGCGACAGGCTCAACGCTTCAGCGCTCATCGACCCACTCCAGCGCGCGCAGACGCGCGCTCCGTGCGCGCGGGTTGCGCGCGATCTCTTCCGCGGTCGGACGCGCGGCCCCCGGGGTGAGGCGGACCGCGCGCGCCTTCCCGCCGCACTGGCAGATCGGCAGCTCGGGCGGGCACACGCAGCGCGCCGACCAGCTCCGAAAATACTGCTTGACGATGCGGTCCTCGAGCGAATGGTAGGCGAGGAACGCGGCGCGGCCGCCGCACGCGAGACGCTCCGGCAGCAGGCCGAGCAGGCTCTCGAGCTCGCCGAGCTCATCGTTCACCGCGATGCGCAGCGCCTGGAACGTCAGCGTCGCGGGATCGTGCCGCCGGTTCGCGCGGCCGCCGACGGCGCGCACGATCGCGGCGCGAAGGTCGGCGGTGGTGCGCGGACGGCCCTCTTCTCCCGTGCGGCACAGGGCGCGCGCGATGCGGCGCGCCTCCGGCTCCTCGCCGAGGTCGCGCAGCAGGTCGGTGAGCTCGCCCTGCGTGATCCGCGCAAGCAGATCGGCGGCGCTCTCGCCGCGCGTCGGGTCCATGCGCATGTCGAGCTCGCCTTCGCGCTGGAAGCTGAAGCCGCGCCCGGCCTCGTCGAGCTGCAGCGACGACACGCCGAGGTCGGCGAGCACCGCGTCGACGCGGTCCCAGCCGAGCTCGTCGAGAACGCCCGCGAGCTCCGAGAAGCGCGCGTGGCGCAGGATCGCGCGATCGCCGTGTCCCGCGAGACGCTCCGCCGCGAGTGCCAGCGCCTGCGGATCGCGATCGAGCCCGAGCAGCTGCGCGTCCGGACGAGCAGCCTCGAGCAGAGCCGACGAATGCCCGCCGAGTCCGAGCGTGACGTCGACGATGCGCGCGCCGGGCTTGTCGAGCGCGGGCGCGAGCAGCTCGACGACCTCCGCGAGCATCACCGGGTCGTGGGCAGGACGGCGGTCCGTCTGCGACGGCATGGTCGTGCCCTCCCGGAGGACGCCGTCCTCCGCCGGCTCGTCAGCGGCCCACGTCATTGAGCATGTCCGGGTTTTCGCCGAGCTGCTCGAAGAACTGCTCGGTCTGCTTCTCGCGGATCGCCGGGTCGAACAGCTGGAAGCGGTTTCCCACTCCGACGAAGACCACTTCGGTGCTAAGCTGCGCGTGCGCTCGCAAGGTAGGCGGAAGCAGGATACGACCCTGCTTGTCCGGCTGGCAGAGTTGCGCTTCGCCGATGTACACCGACTCGAACATCGCCCGGCTCATGCCGAACGCACCGGCCTTCGACGCCTGGACGCTCGTGACGAGGTCGTTCCATGCGTTGCCGTCGTACGCTTCGAGACACGGAAAGCCGTTGATCTTGAACCGCGTCACCACGATCCGATCCTGCCCGGAGCCCGCGAGCGCCTCCCGGTATTTGACCGGTATGGCCACGCGTCCCTTGTCGTCCAGGGTGTTGGAGAACCGTCCGCCGAACATGATGCTCTCAAGAGGCTCCCCACCACCCTGACCGACTGGTTACCCACACTTCCCCACCAACCCCCACACGGCCTGTTTCCAACAACCGTTCGAGGGTGTCAATAGGAATCTGCGCGCGCCCCCAGATTTCGTGTGCGAACCCCGTTTTCTTCGCCCTACCTTCGCCTTTTCAGGCGAAGCCCACACGAAGATCCGCCTCAATCCAAAGATTCGGAGCCTCCGGACCGCGCGAAACCGAGCGCGAAACGAGATCCCGCCAGGGCGTCGCACGCTCAAGCGCAACGAAAACGAGCGCGAAGCGAAACGCGACTGCCACCGCACCGCGCGCGCGGGCCGAGGGCGACCGCGAAGCGACGCCTCACCGGCACCGCATCGTGCACGCGAGGCGCAGCCGAGCGCGGAACGAAGCGACCGCGGGGAGTGAGGCTCCGCGCGGCTCCGCCGCGTGGAGCGAGGGGCGCGAAGCCCCTCGATTAAACGGAGGGGGTCTGTAAGCCGGATTCTGTCCCCGGCCGTAACGGGCCGGGCGACGGTCATTCCTCTGGGCGCACGATTGCTCGTGAGCTCGATGCGGTCGGACCCGGGTTCGACGGGCGGGCCACCCTCCCCCAGTTTGACCTTGCTCCGGACGGGGTTTGTCGAGCGCCGCGGCTCTCGCGCGCGGCCGGTGGGCTCTTACTCCACCTTTTCACCCTGACCGCGAGCGCCGAAACGCCCACGGCCGTCTGGTTTTCTGTGGCACTTTCCCCCGATCACTCGGGGCCGCCGTTAGCGGCCGTCCTGCCCTGCGGAGTCCGGACTTTCCTACCGGGCCGAAGCCCGATCGACCGTCCGACCCCCTCCGTTCGTCGTGGACGCGCGCGCGACGGACCGGCGCTCAGCCGTTCGTCGAGCTCGCCTCGTTCGCCTGTTCGGGACGGTAGAAGAGGATGCGGTTGCAGCTCGGGCAGAGGTGCACTTCGCGCGCCTTCTGGATCTCGATGTACAGCTGCGGCGGCAGGTGCATGTTGCAGCCGAGGCAGATGCCGCGCCGCACCTCGACGACCGCGACGCCGCCGCGCCTCTCGAAGATCTGCTCGTAGCGCTTGCGCAGCGGAACGCTGAGCCGTGCCGCGATCGAATCGCGCTCGGCACGGTCGCCCTCGATCTCGCTGCGCAGCTGCTCGATGCGGCCGCGCGCGCTCTCGTCGTGCTTCGTCAGCCGCTCCTCGAGGGCGGCGAGCTCGCTCTCCGCCTCGCGCAGACCGCCGTCCACGGCCTCGGTCTGCTCGAGCAGCGTCAGGATCTCTTCCTCGAGCCGCGAGTTCGCTTCCTTCGCGACCTCGATCTCGCGCTGCGCGACGATGAGCTCCTTGTCGTTGCGGATGCGTCCGAGGCGCATCCGCCGCTCCTTGTTCTTGCTCTCGGCGTCCTGGAGCTGCGCCTCGAGCTCGCGGCGGCGGCTGTTCGCGGTGCCGGATTCGGTGCGCGTGCCCTCGACCTGCTGGCGCTTCTGCGCGAGCGTGGCCTGGAGCTCGGTGGACTGACGCTCGAGCTCCGCGAGCTCGAGCTGGCGCTCGCGGTTCCTCCGATCGATTTCCTGTAGACTGGCTAGGATCTCAATCAGGGTCGGGTCCAATCACGTGCTCCTTGCGAGTCTTTGCGGTCTAGCACCCCGGGCCGTTGGTGCAAGCGGTTTGAGCACACCCGATGCAAGGTTTCGCACCTCGCGTCCGTGGCCCGCCGCGAACGGCGCCCTCCCGCGCGGATTTCGGGGCCTCTGTTCCCCACCCGGCAGGGCGTCGGTACGCTCGAGGCGGAGGACGTCACGTGCACCATCGCGCTTCAGTCCCGCTCCTGATCCTGCTCGCCCTTCTGCTGGCCGTCCCGGCCCGCCCCGCGAGCGCCTTTTCCGTCCTGGCCCATCAGGCCGTGATCGACCGCTCGTGGGACGACGTGATCGTCCCTGCCCTGCGCGACCGCTTTCCGGCCGCGAGCGCCGACGAGATCGAGCAGGCGCGGGCCTTCGCCTACGGCGGCTCGCACGTGCCCGACCTCGGATACTTCCCCTTCGGCAGCCGCCTGTTCACCGACCTCCTGCACTACGTCCACTCGGGCGAGTTCGTGAGCACGCTGCTGGCCGACGCCGGCACCGTGCAGGAGTACGCCTTCGCGCTCGGCGCCGCGTCGCACTACGTCGCCGACACGATCGGGCATTCGGAGGCGACCAACCGCGTCGTGCCCGAGCTCGATCCCGATCTGCGCGCCGAGCACGGCGACGTCGTCACCTACGCGGATGCGCCTGCAGCCCACATGAGCACCGAGTTCCGCTTCGACGTCCTGCAGCTCGCGCAGAGCAGGCAGAGTCCCGACCTGTTCCGTCACGCGATCGAGTTCGAGATCGCCGAGCCGCTGCTCGATCGTGCGTTCCGCGAAACCTACGGGCTCAGCCTCGAGGACGTGTTCGTCAGCACCGACGTCGCGATCACGACGTACCGCTGGGGCTTCCGCGAGCTGCTGCAGGAAGCGACCGGGGTCGCGTGGCAGCTCTACCAGGCCGACATCCAGCGCATCGATCCCGCAGCCACCGCGGAGAGCTTCGTGTCGAACATGTCGCGCGAGGACTTCGAGAAGCAGTTCGGCGACAGCTACCGCGAGGCCGGCTACTTCGCGCGCGCGTTCGCGTGGATCGTCAAGCTCGTGCCGGAGGTCGGACCGCTCGAGAGCCTGCCGTACAAGGCGCTGCCGCAGGACGCGCAGGACCGCTTCCGCACCGCCCTCGACGACGTCCTGCGGGAGTACCGCGCGGTCGTGAAGCGCACGCGGCGTCCGGGCGCGACGCTGGCGAATCGCAATCTCGACACGGGACGCCCGTCGCTGCGCGGCGACTACGCGCCCGCCGACGAGGCGTGGGCCGAATACGTCGAGACGCTCGACGAGCACGACTTCGCGGCGGCGTCGAGCGAAGTGCGCGACGAGGTCGTGCGGCACTATCGCCAGCCGGTGCAGCCCGCCGCGCTCGCCGACGCGTCGCGGCCGCCGGACGCGGACGAGGCGCACGTGTCCGACGACGTCAGCCGTGCGCTCGCGCGGCTCGGCGCGGCGCCGGCGCGCAACTGACGCGCGCCTGAAGGAGCGGCGACCTTCGCCGCTCCTTCAGGTCGACGATGGGCCCGCCAGGCCTCGAACCTGGGACCAACCGGTTATGAGCCGGCCGCTCTGACCAACTGAGCTACGGGCCCGCACGATCCGCGGGACGGACGACGAACGCTCGCGCACTTCATCGCGCTTCGCAAGACGCGCACCTTACCCGCACGTCGTGCGCGCCGGCAGTCCGCGTGCACGCGGGGCGAAGCCGAGCGCGGAGCGACAGCGACCCGGGGGAAGAGGCTCCACGCGGCTCCGCCTTCTTCAATCATTCAACCGCAGCACCTGCGCGATGTCGCCGGTGCCGAACGTGCTGCCGAGGTTCTCGTCGAGATTCACGAACGGGATCACGAGCCGCGCGCCGCCGTTGCCGGTCCAGCTCGCGCAGCTGAAGTTCGTGCCGGACAGCGTGACCGTGAACGGGTTCGCGTTCGAGCACGCGGTACCGAAGAGACTGCCCGTGCAGCGCCGCGGCGAGTCGATGCGCGAGGTGACGCTGCCGGTCGACAGCGCGAGCGACTCGACCGGCCGGCTCGCCCACGCGGCGTCCGACGGGCCGGGACACGTCGTGGTCCCGTTCACGCGCATGCGCTTGACGCGCACGCGCACCACCGCCGCACCCGGGCCGCTGCTCCCTGCCCCGCTCGACGGCGTCCACCACGACGGGTCGAGCGACGGCGCCGGCGGCGCGCTGCTGCCGTTGCTGTTCACGATCAGCGTCTGATCGGCGTTCGAGCCGCCGTCGCAATCGACGAAGCCGAGCGCCGACGGATCGTCCTCGAAGCGCCAGCACGCACCGCACGAGCCGCCGCAGTCGGGCGTCTGCGTGTCGAGGTCGACGCCGATCACGACCGGCGACGCGAGGATCAGGTCCGCGCGTCCGAGCGCGTCCGGCACGCCACCGACGAGCTGCAGCGGACCGGACGTGAACGCGCCCTTCGAGCCGCTGCACACGGTACCGGGAATGCCGCCGGTCGGATTGCCCTGCGTCTTCAGGAACGACCCCGCGGCCGTGTCGGCGGGGCAGTAGGCGCTCGACCCGGTCGCGACCGAGAACGTCAGGCTGCCGAGGGCCGCCGGTGTCGGGGTCGGTGTGAAGAGCGGCGTCGGCGACGCGGTCGGCGTCGCGCCGGGGGTCGGCGTGATGGTCGGCGACGGACTCTGCGTCGGCTGCGGCGTCGCGGTCGGGGCCGCGACGAGCGTCGTGCACGTGCCGGTCACGGTGACGACGTGTCCGTCCTCCGTCGCGACGCGGCTGCCGACTCCCGGGTAGTCGTCGGCCCCCATGCACGACGCGATGCCGTTCGGGTCGAGCTGCGAGTCGAGCCCGAGGCGCACGGCGCACTCGGACCCGGTGTTCGTCGAGTCGCCGTTGCTCGAGCAGCGCGAGTGCCACGCGAAGTGCAGCGTGTGCGCGACCGCGCTTCCCGTACCCGTCCCGGTGATGGCCGCGCTGCCGTTCTGCAGGAACGGCGCGTCGGCATCGGGCGCGCTCACGAGATCCGCGGGTGCGCCGAGACCGAGCGAGCCGCTCGTGACCGCACCTCCCGTCGACGATCCCGCGATCGCCGTGACCTGCGCCTGCGACGCGAGGGTCGTGCCGAAGAACGGCAGGTCGCAGCCGTCGCCGTTGTCGCGGTTGATCGTGTGCGCGCCGCGCAGCGTGGTCGCGACCTGGAGCTGGTACGTGCTGCCCGCGGGACAGGTGACCGCGAAGCCGACCGTGTAGTCCGCGGTCGCGTCCGCTGCGACGCCACCGCCGCCGGTCGGCACCGCCTCGCAGTCGGTCGCGACGCTCTGCTGGAAGCGCGTCGTGAACGTTCCCGTCGCCTGCGAGAGCAGCGCGACGCTCGAGCGCGCGGCGTCGTAGCAGTTGCCGAGCGCGGTGTACTCGGGCGCCCAGTTGCTGCTCGCGTCGGTCAGCGTGACGGTGCCGATCTGCGCCGGAACCGTCGTCGCGACGGGCGCCGGCGACGGCGACGGGCTCGGTGACGCGGTCGGCACGGGTGACGGGCTCGGCGTCGGGCTCGCGGTCGGCACGGGCGTCGGCGTCCGGGTCGCCGTGGCCGTCGGTGTGTGCGTCGGCGACGGAGTCGGCGTCGCGGCGGTCGGAACCGGCGTCGGAGTCGCCGTCGCGACCGGGCCCGTCGCGGGCTCGAGGTCGAGACGGAACACCTGCGCCAGGTCCACCGTTTGATTGACGATCGGCGCCGCGAAGTCGAGCGCGTAGAGCGGCGCCGCGACGCTCGCGGGCGATGCCGCGGCGGTGCCCCACCCCGCACACGAGAACGGCACGCCGGCGAGGCTCGTCTGGTTCGTGCCGACCGCCCCCGGCGCGCCGTTGATGAGGTCGTTCTCGACCGTGCTCACGGCGAGCCCGGTCGTGAACGCGGAGCGGATCACCGGCGACGACGCGTAGTCGAGCGTGCTGCACGCGGCACCGTTCTGCGGCGCGACGGCGAAGCGCAGCTCGACGCGCACGACGCCCGAACCCGACGGAGCGCCCGGATCTGCGCCTGCGGGAACCGTCAGCACCGACGGATCCGCGGCACCCGCACCGTTGCTGTTCACCACCAGATCGACGTCGGCATCGCGGCCGCCGTCGCAGTCGAGCCAGCCGGTCGCGAGCGCATCGGGAGCGATGCGCACGCAGATCGTGCCCTGCGAGCCGAGCTGCTGCGCGGTGTCGAGGAAGTTCGCGCCGAGGTACGTCGTACCGACGAGCTCGAGCGGTGCGATGCCGTCGACGTCCGCCGCACCGAGCGCGAGGATCACGCGGTCCGGCCCCCACTGCCCGTTCGCCGCGTTGCCGAACACGCCCGCGCCGGTGAAGTCGAAGAGGCGCAGCCACGTCGACGCGCCGTCGTCGGCGGGCAGCAGCGTGCCCGGCCCCGGCTGCACCGCGAACGCCGCGCAGGTGCGTCCCGCGGGACAGACGAAGGCCGGCGTCGGAGTCGGCGTGGGCGAGGGGCTCGGCGACGGCGTGGGCGTCGGAACGGCGCACGCGAGCGACGGCTTGGTCGCGATGACGTTGCCGGCCTCGTTGCGCTTGAACGTCTCGAAGCGCGCGCAGTAGTCGCGGTTGCCCGACGAGAACGCGACCTCGATCGACGGCGGGAAGCCGAGCGGTCCGATCAGCGCGGGATACGCGGCGCCGCGCATCTTCAGCACGAGGCGCCGCTTGCCGTACACGACGCTCTGCACGCCGGCGATGGTGCCGAGCGGGTCCGAGTACTTGAAGCCCGTGCCGACCCGCCGCCAGCTGCCGCACGGCAGCACGACGTCGCCGGTGTCGAAGCCGTCCGACGCGCGGACGCGGATCACCGGGTTCGCCGGGCACGCGACCGGGTCGAGCGCCGGCTGCAGCGCGTCGTCCGAGGAGATCGTCACCACCGCGTTGTTGCGCGTCGGCACGACGAAGGCGCGGAAGCGCGCGCTCTTGCCGCCGGTCAGCGCGACCGGGTCACCGCCGGCGCGCGACGCGGGCACGAGCGTCGCGAGCGCCGCGCACACGACGAGGAGAGGCAGAGTTCGAGAGTGGTACCGTGAGCTCATCCCAGCCACCTTTCGCGGTTGGGCGAGCGTGGAACGCCCGCGCCGGGCGTCCGTCGCTTAGGCGGCGCGGCAGGGTGCAGTCAAGCGATTCCGACGCCGGATGCAGCGAGAGTCGTTCCGTCGTCCGTGGCCGGCGAAGCCGGTGCGGAGGTCAGTACTCGTCCGCGTCGGTGTCGAACTCGGGCTCGTAGTCGTCGGACACGTCGGGCGGAACGTCGTACGGGTCGGACTCGGGGGTCGCGGTGCGCGGGCTCCCGGCGTGCGGCTGCGGCGTCGGCGCGGCGCCATACGCATCGGGCGCCGGCTCGTCGTACGTCTCGCGATCGTCGAGCGGACTCTCGCGGTCGAGCGCGTAGCCCTCGTCGAGGTCGGCGCCGGGCTCGTCGGCAGGGACATCCGCCTCTCCGGCCGTCTCGCTCGCGCCCCCGGAGTGGGCACCTTCCTGCTGCCGCTGCAGCGCCGCGAGCGCCGCCGCGACGCCGGCCTGGTCGCGGCGGTGCTCGGCCGCGCGCAGCTGCGCGATCAGTGCTTGACGATCGGCCTTGGCGCTGCGCGCGATGCGCCGCGCGAACCACTCGTCGCCGGCGCGCTGCAGCTCGACCGGGGTCGCGTTCGCGAGACGCCGCGTCACCCGCTCCGCCATGCCGCGCGGCAGATCGGCGAGCATCTCGGTGGGCTCGAAATGTCCCTCCGCGCGGCGCTCGACGATCTTCTGCGCGAGCGCCTTCAGCTGCGCGTCGCGGAAGCCCTCCCAGGCACGCTCGCTCGCCGCGCGCGCCGCGACGTCGGCGTTGCAGAGGATGAGCTCGATCAGCTCGGCCTCGGGAGAGAAGCGCGTCCGTCCCGATCCCAGCGGCTCCGGACGCTCGTCGTCACGGCGTCCGCGCCATTCGCGGCGCTCGCCGTTCTTGTCGCGCCACTCGCGGCGCTGACCGCCCTGCCCGCCGCGACCTCGGCCGTCCTGCTGTCCGCGCGGCCGGAAGCCGCCCGACGATCCCTCGCCGCCGCGCCAGCCGCCGCGCGGGCCGTCGCCCCCGTGCCCCGGCGCGCCGCCGCCCCGTGCGTCGAACGGCTCTCCTTCGGGCGGCGGTGCCGGCGGCGGACCTCCACCACCGCGCGACGCACCGGCAGCGGCCCCCGCGCCGGAGCGCGCCGATTCCGCCGCACGGCTGCGACGCGCCGCCTCGAGCAGCGCCGCATCCGACACGCCGAGACGACCCGCGACTCCGCGCACGATCTTGTCGCGCACGATCGGGTCCTGGACGCTGCCGAGCAGCGACGCCATGCGGCTCGCGGCGCGCGCCGTCTCGCCGACGCCGGCGTCCTTGCCGACCAACTCGTCGAGATAGAAGTCGAACAGCGTCGGGGCCTTCGCGACGAGGTCGGCGAAGCCCGCAGCACCCTCGCGGCGCACGAAGCTGTCGGGGTCGTCGCCCGGCGGCAGGAACACGGCGCGCGGCCACAGATCGATCGCGTCGACACACAGCGGGAACGCGCGCAGCGCGGCGCGGCGTCCGGCCTCGTCGCCGTCGAAGCAGATGACGATGTCCTCGGCGAAGCGGCGGCCGAGCTTCAGCTGATCGACGGTGAGCGCGGTCCCGAGCACCGCCGCGACGTTCGCGATGCCGGCCTGCGACAGTGCGATCGCGTCGAGGTAGCCCTCGACGAGGATGATGCGGCCGTCGGCGCGGATCGCGTCGCGCGCGACGTCGAGTCCGTAGAGGTGGTGTCCCTTCCGGTAGAGCGGCGTCTCGGGCGAGTTCAGGTACTTCGGGCCCTTCACGTCGCCGACCGCGCGCCCGCCGAAGCCGATCACGCGTCCGGAGAGATCGTGGATCGGGAACATCAGGCGGTCGCGGAACAGCGGGTACATGCTGCCGCCGCGGCCGTAGTTGCTCGGGCTCGCGAGACCGAGCGTCTTCAGATCCGCCGGCGAGACCTCGCGCTTGATCAGCTTCTCGACCCAGCCCTCGACCGGCGCGAAGCCGAGCTGGAAGCGCATCGCCGTCTCGCTGTCGATTCCGCGGCGCTCCATGTACTCGCGGCCACGCGCGCCGAGCCGGCTCTCGCGCAGGATGATCTGGAAGAGCTGCGCCGCGAGCGAGTTCACCTCGGCGAGCCGGTCGTGCACGCCCGACGACCGCGACTCCGGCACCACGACGTTTGCCTTGGCGGCGAGCGTCCGCACGACCTCCGGGAAGGTCACCCCGGTCACGCGCATCAGGAAGGTGAAGACGTTGCCGCCCGCGTTGCACCCGAAGCAGTGGAAGAAGCCGCGCTCCGGGTCGACGTGGAACGACGGCGACTTCTCCTGGTGGAACGGACACAGGCCGAGGAAGCCGCGCCCGCTGCGCTTGAGAGCGACGTGCTCCCCGATCACCGCGGCCAGATCGGTGCGCCGCTTGATCTCGTCCAGGATCGCGTCGGGTATCGCCCCCACGGATCGGACTTACCTCACCGGGGGTGCCTTTGTCCCGCGCGGTGGAAGGGCGTGGCGGGCGCCCCCGGAATCGCTCCGGAGGCGCCCGTCGCCGGGGTCAGCCCTGACTGCGGACGGCGCGACGCAGCGCCCGCTTGCGGGCGGCGAGGGCCTTCTTCTTGCGCTTGACGCTGGGCTTCTCGTAGTGCTCGCGCTTGCGCAGCTCGGAGAGGATGCCTGCCTTCTCGCACTGCTTCTTGAAGCGCCGGATGGCGCTCTCGATCGGCTCGTTTTCCTTGACTCGTACTCCAGGCATTAAAAAAAACACCCCCCCTCGGCGGAACTCGATGGAACCCGTGTAGGTCGAATACGGGGAGCCGGATGTCAAATCGGGGTGCGAAGACGGTCGCGGGCCTCGGCGAGGCGGCCCGGGTGGTCGCTGATCACTCCGTCGACGCCCTGCCCCACGAGCCGCAGCATCTCGTCGAGCGGATTCACCGTCCAGGTGTAGACCCGGAGCCCGCGCGCATGGGCCTCGTCGATCACCGCGGGGGTGACCGTCGCGGCGCGCGGGTGCAACGCCATGGCGGACACGAGGTCCGCGCGCTCGAACGCCTGCGGGAAGGTGGCGTCGTTCCAGAGCACGCCGATCCGCGCCTCGGCCGACACCGCCCGCACCTCCTCGAGGCAGGCGCCGTCGAAGGACGAGAACACGATCCGGTCGAACGCCTGCCGCCGCGCGACGGCGTCCACGGCCGCCTCGGCCAGCGCCCGCGCGTCGCTGCGCGGACCGCGGCACTTGAGCTCGAGGTTCAGCTGCGCCGACGGCAGAACGCCGTCCAGCGTCTCGTCGAGCGTGGGCACGCACTCGCCCGCGAAGCGCGCGTCGCGCCACGAGCCAGCGTCGAGACAGCGGATCGCGTCGAGCGGCAGCTCGCGGACGATGCCGCTGCCGTTCGTGGTCCGCTCGAGCGTCCAGTCGTGGAAGATCACGACGGTGCCGTCGCCGGTGAGCTGCAGATCGCACTCGATCATGTCGGCGCCGAGATCGATCGCCCGCGCGAACGATGCGAGCGTGTTCTCCGGACACTCCGCGGCAGCCCCGCGGTGTCCGATGCGCAGGAAGTCCGCGCCCGCGTGGCGCGTGATCGGCGTCGAGCCGTGCGTCGGTTCGGCCATTCCGGAGGGCGTGGCTAGCAGACGCCGCAGCGGGGTCGCCACGCGGCGCCGTCGTCGCTACCCTGCCGGCGCGATGGCGAAGCGCGAGAAACCCTGGACACGGCTGACCGTGCGCGTGCCGACGGCCGTGGCCGACGCGCTCGGCGCACGCTGCATCGAGCTCGGGGCGCCGGGCGTGGTCACCGACGAGCGCGACCTGCGCCGCGACGCGACGACCGACGGCAACGTCCGCCGACCGGCGCGGCCGACGGCGGCACGCTTCAGCGCGTACTTCCCGCCGAAGCTCGACCCGCGCCGCATCGAGGCCGAGCTGCACGCGTTCCTCGACGCGCTCGCGCACGAGCTGCCCGAGGCGCGGCGGCGCTCGCTCAAGTTGGAGCCGTACGAGCCCGAGAGCTGGGCCAGCACGTGGCGCGAGCACTTCCCGCCGGTGCGCGTCGGACGGCGGCTGCTGATCGCGCCGTCGTGGACGTCGGCGCGCGAGCTGAAGCGCGTCGGCGCCGACCGCATCGTGCTGCGCGTCGATCCCGCGCGCGCCTTCGGCACCGGGCACCACCCGACGACGCGCGGCTGCCTGGTCGCGCTCGAGCGCGTCTGCGCGAAGGATCCGCCGCGCCGCGGCCTCGACGTCGGCTGCGGCACCGGCGTGCTCGCGGTCGCCATGCGGATGCTCGGCGTCGCGGACGTTGTCGGCGTCGACACCGATCCGGTCGCGTGCGCCTCGACGCTCGAGTGCGCCGAAGCGAACGGCGTCGATCGCGTGCGCGTGCTGCCGTCGCTCGGCCGCGTGCGCGGACGCTTCGACGTCGTGGTCGCGAATCTGTTCGCGGGCCTGCTCGTGTCGATGGCGTCGCAGCTCGCCGCGCGCACGACACGGGGCGGACACCTCGTCGTCGCGGGACTGCTCGCATCGCAGGAGAAGGACGTGCAGCGCGCGCTCGAACGTGCGGGATTTCGCCTGCTGCGCCGCGAGTGCCGCGCCACGTGGAGCGTGCTCACGCTGGAGCGCACGTGAAGGGACGGCTCTTCGTCACGCCCGACGCGGACGATCCCGACCGCGCGACGCTGGACGCCGCGACCACGCGCCACCTGCGTGCCCTGCGTCTCGTGCCCGGCGACGCGCTGTGCGCGATCGTCGGGCCGGGCCGCGAGCGTGCCGCGAGCGTGCTGTCGCTGGTGCGCGACCACGCGGTCCTCTCGCTGCACGAGGACCTGCCGCGACACGACCGTGATCCCCGGCATCCGCGCGTGCTCGCCCTCGCGCTGGGCGACCTCGCGCGCATGGACCTCGTGGTCGAGAAGGCGACGGAGCTCGGGATGACGGGGTTCCAGCCGTTCGTCGCGGCGCGCAGCCAGGCACGAAACGTGGCGCCGGCGCGGATCGAGCGCTGGCAGCGCATCGCGCGCTCGGCCGCGGAGCAGTGCGGACGGACGGTGCTGCCCGAGATCCGACCGTGCATCGCGTTCGACGCGCTGGTCGCCGACGTGCGGCGCGCCGGAACGACGTGGCTGCTCGACCCGGCACGCGGCGATGGCGCGGCGGCGACAGCACCCGCGGACGGCGGCGGGCTGACGGTCGTCATCGGGCCCGAGGGCGGCCTGGATCCAGCGGAGGTCGAGCAGCTTCGTGCGGCGGGTGCGCGGTCGGTGAACCTCGGCCCCCGCGTGCTGCGCTTCGAGACCGCCGCCATCGCCGCCCTCGCGGTGGCGCAGACGCCCGCCCCCGGCTGAGCCGCGTCGCGCGACTGCGTTCTGGCATTCACCGGGCCCGTCTGGAATGACTCGGGGGATGGTCAATTGCGTCGAGTGCGGCGCGCCGCTCGATCAGGCCGGCAGCTTCTGCGGCTCGTGCGGTGCCTCGCGGGCCCCGGCCACCACCAACGGCACCAGCCACCCGCGCTTCGAGGAGCCCGGCGGCCTCGTCCGCGAGGATTCTCCGCTGGGGCACGCCGAGGCGCAGTCGCCGCTGCACCGCCACGACGACGAGACGCCGCTCGGCAGACGGATCGAGGACGACGCCGCGTCGCGCGTGCTGCGCTTCGCCAACGTCGCGATGCCGCGCGAGCCGCGTCCCGCGTCGTTCGCGAGCCGCGCGATCGCCCTCTTCCTCGACCTGGTCCTGCTGACCGTCCTGGACGCGGTGCTGGTGATCCTCGCGACCAGCGCCGTGATGCTCGCCGAGCGCCTCAGCGGCGCGCGCGTCGGCGGCGCGGTCGACATGATCCGCTCCGCGGTGTCGGCGGGCTCGCTCACGCTGCTGATCGGCTACTTCTCGGTGCTGCATGCGCGCTCCGGCCAGACGCTGGGAAAAGCGGCGATGCGCATCCGCGTCGTCACGCGCGACGGCGGCCGCGTGCCGATCGTCGCGAGCGTGCTGCGCACGTTCTCGTACGCGCTGTCGGCCCTGCTCTTCGGCGCGGGCTTCCTGCTGGCGCTGTTCCCGTCGCATCGCGCGCTTCACGACCGCATCGCCGGCACGCGCGTCGTCCGGGTGGAGGACCACGAATGAGCACCCGCGGACGCCGGCTCCGGCTCGGCTTCGTCATGGACCCGTTGCCCGCGATCAACATCGACAAGGACACGACCTTCGTGTTCCTGCTCGAGGCGCAGGAGCGCGGGCACGAGATCTTCTACATCGCGCCGCGCGACCTCGCGCTGCTGCGATCGACGCCGCAGGCGGGCTTCCGGCCGGTGACCGTGCGCCGCAAGGCCGGCGACCACTTCACGCTCGGCGAGCCGCGGCGCGAGAACCTCGACTGGTTCGACGCCGTGTTCCTGCGCAAGGACCCGCCGTTCGACCTCGACTTCTTCTTCGACACGCACATCGCGTCGATGATCGACCAGAAGCGCACGCTGGTGATCAACGACCCGCGCGGGCTGCGCGAGGCGAACGAGAAGCTCTACGCGCTGAACTTCCCCGACGTGATCCCGGACAGCCTCGTGACCAGCTCGGTGGCGCGGCTCAAGGAGTTCATGCTGGAACTCGGCGGCGAGATGATCGTCAAGCCGCTCGACGGCTGCGGCGGCTCGGGCGTGTTCCACGTCCACAAGGGCGACCGCAACGTCAACGCGATCCTCGAGAGCATCACCAACGACAACCGGCGTCCGGTGATGGCACAGCGCTACATCCCCGAGGTCCGCACGGGCGACAAGCGCATCATCATCATCGACGGCAAGCCGCGCGGTGCGGTGCTGCGCGTGCCGAGCGACGAGGAGAGCCGCTCGAATCTGCACGTCGGCGGCTCGGCGGCGCCGTGCGAGATGACGCCGCGCGACCTCGAGATCTGCACGAAGATCGCGCCGCGGCTCCGCAAGGACGGCCTCGTCTTCGTCGGCATCGACGTCATCGGCGACTACCTGACCGAGATCAACGTCACGAGCCCGACCGGGGTGCAGGAGATCGCGCAGCTCTACGGCACGCGCCTCGAGATCGAGATGATCGACTGGGTCGAGCGCGCCGCGGCGGGGCTCGATCGCTGAGCTTTGCCTGTCCCGGCACGCACTTCCGATGCCCGTGGAAGGCCGCGTGTTGACCGGAATGGGTGGGTTCGTTAATCGAGGCGGGTCCCGATCGGTCTGGCCAGGTAGCTCAGTTGGCAGAGCAGCAGACTGAAAATTTGCGTGTCGGGTGTTCGATTCACCCCCTGGCCACTTCCCCTCCCGCCTGATCCGCGGCGCGCCGTCGAGGCTGCTGCCGCCCGTCGGCCCTCCTGGATGGCCAGCCGGCGTCGTCGCGGCGAGCGACGTTCTTCCGCAGGCCGGATCGGCCGCTGCTCGAAGCTTCTGCGGGCCGAAGGCGCCGTCCGACATGGCGTGCTCGTGCGCAGGGCGCGCGAGCTGCCGTGAAGTTGGGCAGATGCCCGCGGATTGAGCCTCGATTCGCTTCAGATCGAAAAGCCTGCGGTCGCATCCGCGCAGAATCGGTTGAAAGTCGTTCGTTCCTTCGGGGGACACCGTGGCACGAGCGTTGCGTCACGGCCCGCTCGGCCGAGCCTGACGCGCTCGAGCCGACGAGCCGAACGCCGTGACCACCGCACGCTGCAAGAGACCGACACGAACCGACGCCCTGCTGGCGATCTGTCTGATCGTCGGCGGCCTGATGCTCCTGTGCGACGCTCCGCAGGCAGGAGCGGCCGCGACGTCGCATGCGGTCGGCTCCGCGGTGATGCTGCGACCGGCCTCCTTCGGCGCGATCTCGACGCTGGCGCGCCGGCCGCACGATCACGTGCGCAACGACCACGACGCGATCCTGCTGCGCGGGCTCGTTTCGTCGCCGCTCGCGCTGCCGCCGATGCATCCGCGCGCGACGCGTCGCTACTCCGCGACGCCCGTCGCCTCCGTATCGGACAACCGGCGGCCGGAGGCCGCCGTCGAGGTCGAGAGCCCGCGCGTACACGTCAAGCGCGGCTGCGTCACGACACCCGCACCGCGCGAGTGCGATCTGCGCGACCACGCTCAGACCACGCCGCTGCGCGACGCCGTCGCCTCCGTCGCCTCGCGCCGCGGACCGCCCATCCTCGCCGGCAGCCGCACCGCCTGACGCGCGCGGCTTCCGTCGCGGAAGCCACCACGCATCACTGCCGGTCCGCGGCCGCTCTTCGCCAACCCGAGGGACGATTCCGGCCGGCGTCGGGCGCGACGCCGAACACTCCAGCCTCGTCCCGAGCGCCCGCACGGAAAGCGGGTCACCGATCCCGAGACGCGAACTCTCGACCGTAACCTCGAGCCGCCTTCGGCGCCGTACCGAAGGGAGAGGATCCAGCGATGGCCAGAACGAAGTATTTCCTGATCTTGACGATGTTCGCCTTTGCGCTGGCCGGTGCGCTCGCCGCACCGGTCCCCGCGGAGGAGGAGGCGCCGGCACCGCCGGCCTACTTCAACGGCGCGATCGCCGATCCGGAGAAGCCCGCCTGGCCCGACCAGAGCGGAGCTGCGGCCGGAACCTGGATCACGCCCGGCGTTGGCGGCGACGACCCGTCGAAGATGGACGTCGCGGGTCTCTACGATCGAATCGCCCACAACATGTTCTCGATCAACATGGTGTGGGTGCTGATCGCCGGCTTCCTGGTCATGTTCATGCAGACCGGCTTCATGCTGGTCGAGACCGGACTCTGCCGCGCCAAGAACGCGGCTCATATCTCGGCGATGAACTTCATGGTTTATCCGCTGGGGTGCCTCGCCTTCTGGGCGTACGGCTTCGCGATCGGCTGGGGCAACTGGTGGAACGGGCCGGTGCCGCCGGGCTGGTACGCGTCCCTCGGACCCGGCCTGTCGGTGCTGAACTCCGGCTTCGGACTCGGTGCGGCCACGGACGCGGCGGGCAATGCGACCGGTGCCTTCACCTACGGCATCATGGGACTGAAGGGCTTCTTCCTCGGTGGCGGCGTCGGTGACGTCAGCGTCATGGCGATGTTCTTCTTCATGATGGTGTTCATGGACACCACCGCGACCATCCCGACCGGTGCGATGGCGGAGCGCTGGGCGTGGAAGAACTTCTGCATCTTCTCGCTGTGGGTCGCGCTGCCGTACTGCCTCTATGCCAACTGGCTGTGGGGCGGCGGCTGGCTCGCGCAGGGCGGGATCAACTGGGGCCTCGGCCACGGTGCGGTCGACTTCGCCGGCTCCGGTGTCGTGCACGCGATGGGCGGCATCATCGGACTCGCGGGAGCGATCGTCATCGGGCCGCGCATCGGCAAGTTCATCGGCGGCAAGCCGCAGGCGATGCCGGCGCACAACGTGAACATCGTCGTCGCGGGAACGTTCATCCTGGCGTTCGGCTGGTTCGGCTTCAACCCGGGCTCGACGCTGTCGGGTACGGATCTCCGCATCAGCTACGTCGTCGTGAACACGATGCTCGCCAGCATCACCGCCGCGATCGCCTGCATGCTCACGCTGTCCGCGAAGGGCCTGAAGCCCGACCCGACGATGCTCTGCAACGGCATGCTCGCGGGTCTCGTCGCGATCACCGCCCCGTGCGCCTTCGTCGACCCGTGGGCGGCGGCCCTGATCGGCGCGATCGCAGGCTGGCTGGTCGTCGAGTCGGTGTTCTTCTTCGAGAAGCGCGGCGTGGACGATCCCGTGGGCGCGATCTCGGTGCACGGCGTGAACGGCCTCTGGGGCGTGATCTCGGTCGGCATCTTCGCGACCGGGCAGTACGGCGCAGGGTGGAACGGCGTCGTCCGTGAGTCGTTCGTCCAGGCGTACGGCTCCGACGGCGTGCGCGGCATCCTGTACGGCGATCCCGGCCAGCTGGTGATGCAGATCATCGACGCGGTCGTCGTCGCGGTGTTCGGCTTCGCGATGGCGTGGGTGTGGTTCAAGATCAGCGACAAGATCACCCCGATCCGCGTGCCCGAGGAGATCGAGCTCGAGGGTCAGGACATGGGCGAGATGGGCGTCCTCGCCTACCCCGACTTCCAGATCCACCGCGGCGGCATGCTGCGCGAGTAAGCGTCGCCAGCCCGTCGAATCGGAGGCGCGTCGCCGGTCATCGGGACCGACGGCGCGCCTCCTTGTTTCTTTGCACGCTTCGGGCGAGGTACAGGCCATGATGTCGAGCACGTTGTCGATCGCCCGCATCCTGATCCCGACCGACTACTCCGAAACCGCCGACCATGCGCTCGCGTGGGCCATGCTGCACGCGAAGAGCTTCGGCGCGGAGCTGGTCGTGCTGCACGTCCACTCGAGCCACCTGCACTACGGTGCGCTCGGGCTCGCGGACGAGCGCTCGGACGAGGCGCTCGCCACCGACCGTGCCCGGCTCGACGCGTACGTGACCGAGCGCTTCGCCGACAGCGGCGTGAAGGTCCGCGCGCTGCTCGAGGTCGGCGACCCGCCGTTCAAGATCCGCGAGGTCGCGCGGCGCGAGCAGGCCGACCTCATCGTCATGGGCACGCACGGCACGAGCCGGCTCGAGGACCTGCTGTTCGGCAGCGTCACCGAGAAGGTCGTCCACCACACGGGTTGTCCTGTCCTGGTCGTCCCACCGCGCACGGAAGCCGCCTGATGCACGCTGCCGATCCTTCCCTCTCGCCGCTCTGGGTCCTGCCGTTTGCGGCCCTGCTGCTGTCGATCGCGATCCTGCCGCTGTTCGCGGCGCACTTCTGGCACCGGCGCTATCCGCTGGTCTGCCTCGTTCTCTCGCTGCCGGTGATCGCGTACTTCACCTACGTCGACCCGCACCGCCTCGGCGAGACCGCGCTCGACTACGTGTCGTTCATCCTGCTGCTGGGGTCGCTGTTCGTCGTGACCAGCGGCGTCGTCGTCGAGGGCGGCATCACCGCGTCGCCGCTCGGCAACACGCTCTATCTGGCGACCGGCGCCGCGATCGCGAACGTGATCGGCACGACGGGCGCGAGCATGCTGCTGATCCGTCCGCTGATCCGCGCGAACAAGCACCGCCACCGCATCAGCCACGTGTTCATCTTCTTCATCTTCCTGGTGTCGAACATCGGCGGCGCGCTGACGCCGCTCGGCGACCCGCCGCTCTTCCTCGGCTACCTCGAGGGAGTGCCCTTCACGTGGACGTTCCGCCTCGTACCGGAGTGGATCACCACCCTCGGCATCGTGCTCGCGGTGTTCTTCGTGTTCGACACGGTGATGGCGCGCGGCGAGACCGTCGCCGACGAGAGCTTCGAGGTGCGCACGGCGGGACGGCTCCGCCTCGAGGGCAAGCGCAACCTGCTCTATCTCGCGGGCGTCGTGCTGTGCATCTTCATCGACCGCCCGCTGCGCGAGCTCGGCATGCTCGCGATGGCGCTGCTCTCGTACCAGACCACGCCGGAGAGCGTGCACGACCGCAACGAGTTCTCGCTCGGCCCGATCCGCGAGGTGGCGATCCTCTTCGCCGGCATCTTCGCGACCATGATCCCCGCGCTCGTCGTGCTGCAGCAGCACGGCGCGGCGCTCGGCGTGAACGAGCCGTGGGAGTTCTTCTGGGCGACCGGATTGCTGTCGAGCTTCCTCGACAACGCGCCGACCTACTTGACGTTCCTCTCCGCGGCGCGCGGGCTCGGGCTCCCGGCCGACGTGGTCGGCGTGCCGAACCACATCCTCGCCGCGATCAGCTGCGGCGCGGTCTTCATGGGCGCGAACAGCTACATCGGCAACGGTCCGAACTTCATGGTGAAGGCGATCGTCGAGGAGAACGGCATCGAGATGCCGAGCTTCTTCGGGTACATGGCGTACTCCTGCGCGATCCTGGTGCCGTCGTTCGTCGTCGTGACCTTTCTCTTCTTCAGATAGGCCGCCGCTCAGCCCGTCCAGCGCCACGAGCCGTCGGTCGTGACCTCCAGCACCGCGTCGTGGTGGCGGCGCAGGTCGTGCGACTCGCAGATCGTCAGGTAGGTGATCGAGTGCTCGTGCAGCGCGCGCAGCAGCCGGTCCACGCCGTCGACGCCGAGCACCGTCACCGGACGGTCGAGAAACGCGAACTGCGGTGACGCGAGCACGATGCGCGCGAACGACACCAGCTGCTGCTCACCGAGGGAGAGGAAGTCCGCCCAGTCGTGCTCGTTGTCGAGCCCCTGCGCGCGCGACACCAGCGTCTCGAGGCCGAGCGTCTCGAACACGTCCTGCACGCGGTGCTCCTCGAGCGACCGCCACGGACGCTCGAGCAGCTCGCGCAGCGAGCCGCGCGGCAGATACGGACGCTCGGGCAGGAAAGCCATGCGCTCGGGTCCCGGACGCAGCACCCAGCCCTCGCCGACGTCCCACATGCCGGCGGTCGCGCGAAAGAGCGCCGTCTTGGCGGCCTGGTTCTGCCCCGTCACGAGCACGCGCATGCCGTGCGGGATGGTCACCGTGAGCTCGTGCAGCAGCGTGCTCGCGTCGTGCCCCGAGCGCAGCGTCAGCTTGTCGAACATGATGCCCGAGTCGTCGTCGTGCACCTTGATCGCCATGCTGCCGTGCAGCGGCGACATCTCGGGCAGGCAGATCGAGCACTCGGGCCCCGTGTGCTCGTCGCACACGGCGCGCGCCTCGATGCCGACCGATTGCGCCTGCTCGATCGCCTCGGCGAACGAGCCCAGACGTCCGACGATCGCCGTGAACGACGAGATCGACTGGAACTGCGTGACGATCAGCGAGAACGCGCCGAGCAGCTGCGTGAACGCCATCGCCGACTGCGCGATCTCGCCGAACTGCGCGTGCCCGCGGATGAACATCGGGGCGACGATCAGCGCCGGGATGATCTGGATCATGTAGTTGTAGCCGGTGACGAAGTAGCCGAGGCTGCGATTGACGGCGATCATGTGCCGCGAGTTCGCGACCACCTCGTCGATGCGACGCAGCAGCCTGCTCTTCTGCAGCGCCTCGCTGCGCGCGAACGCCACCGACTCCGCGTTCTCGCGCAGGTGGATCAGCTCGGAGCGCAGCTCCGCCTCGCGATCGAGCTGCTTCGAGTTGAGCCCGACCAGCGGGTGTCCAAACCACACCGCGCCGACCGATCCGAGCGCCGCGTAGACGACGCCGACCAGAAACAGCCGCGGGCTGATCGACCACATGACACCGGAGAACGCGAACACGGTGAAGCTGGCGTTCAGAAGCAGCAGAAAGAACGACAGGGTGGTCGTCGTGAAGGCGCGCACGTCGTCGGTGATGCGCTGGTCCGGGTTGGTGATCTCGCCGTTCTCCGCGACGGCGTCGTTGAGCCGGTAGAACGTCGGGTGCTCGACGTACGCGGACACCAGATCGCGCGTCAGCCACTCGCGCCACAGCAGCCCGAGACGCTCCTCCGCGAAGCGGAACAGCACCGCGACCACGGTCGAGGCCGCGAACACGGCGACGTAGAGGACCGCGTACATCGCGAACCCCGACATGCTCTTCTGCTCGATCGAGGTGAAGAAGTCGCGGCCGACGTAGCTGTTGACGACGTTGAGTCCGTTGATCAGCACCGACAGCCCGATCAGCGTCGCGAGCATCAGCTTGGCGCGCGCGCCGACCTCGCAGCGCGCGAAGTTCCGGACGGTCTGGACGAAGCGCCGCCACACCTGCGGGTCGATCGATGCGAAGAGCCGGTTCATCGGGTGGCCTCCTGTCGTGGCCGGCGAACGTCGTGCACATACACCATTTCGGCCCGCGGGACGCGTCCCGGGAGGGTGGCAACCGTGCAATCCGCGACACCCGGATTGTCCCGCGGACCCGTCGTGCCACGCTGATGAGGTGTCCGGCACCCGCGCTCACCCCTCGCCACGACGGCCAGCCGTCCTGCTGCTGATGGTGCTGCTGGTCCCTGGCGTCTGCTGTGGCGGCCCCCGGCCGGCGTCGGCGGAGCCGGTTCGCGTGCGCTTCGCCGAGGGGCCGTCGCACGGCTTCTTCACGCTCTCGGACGCCACGTCGGGGAAGAAGCTCGCGCACGGCGAG
Organism: Binatia bacterium; assembly: GCA_046327915.1. Classification (GTDB taxonomy): domain Bacteria; phylum Desulfobacterota; class Binatia; order UBA12015; family UBA12015; genus VGTK01. The sequence goes on from JAXLXO010000003.1 coordinate 248,390, forward strand.
CTCGTGCAGTGGATGGAGAAGCGCGTCGTCGCGAGCCGGCTGCTGATCCGCTTCGACGACGGCTCGCTCTACGACGAGACGGTACGATTCACGCAGCGTCCGTCGTTCCGGATCACGTCCTACGAGCTGACGCAGAAGGGGCCGTCGTTCGACGAGGACCAGCGCGTGCGATTCGACGCGTCGGGTCGCTACGACGTGCGGCAGCAGAAGCACGGCGAGGAGGAGAAGCGCGCGTCCGGGACGACCGCGATCCCGGAGGACACCAGCAACGGCTTGACGTCACTGCTCGCGAAGAACCTGCCCGGGGGCGCATCCGCGCAGGCGCACCTGCTCACGTTCCGACCGGAACCGCTGTTGCTCGACCTCACCGTAACTCCGGAGGGACGCGATCCGTACTGGGTCGGCGGCGCGCGCAGCGAAGCGACGCGCTTCGTCGTCGAGCCGAAGGTGCCCGGCGTGAAGGGCGTCCTCGCGACGATCGTCGGCAGGGAGCCGCCCGTCGTGCGGATGTGGATCGCACCCGAGCCCGCACCGGTTCTGGTCCGCTTCGAGGGCGCGCTCTACGTCGACGGTCCGGCGTGGCGCATGGACCTGTCCGCGCCGCGCTGGACGAAGTGACGCCGCCGCGCCCGCCGCAGCCACGCGCGTCGCGTCATCGCCGCGCATCGACAGCCGCGGCCGACGGTGACATTCCTGCGGCATGAGCAGGACCACGGAGATCCTTCCGATCACCGAGGACGACGCGTTCCTGAAGCGCGCCCTCGAGCGCGCGAGCATCCCGACGCTCATGATGTCGCTCGTCCACCTCACCGGCGACACGAGCCTGCTCGACGGGCCGGTGCGTCCCGCGACCGCCGTCATGGGCGAGGTGGACGGTGGCTTGACGGAGGAGGACAAGGCGACGATCCGTGCGCGCGCGCTCGACGCGCTCCGCGCCTGGCGCGATCGCGGCGGCACGCTCCCTCCCCCGCCGTCGCCGGCCACGGTCCAGCGCATGATGAGCTTCATGGTCGGCCAGGACGTGCCCGACGAGTACGTGCCGATGATGATGGAGGAGCTGGCGCTCGACGGCGTCGACCAGCGCGACGTCGCGTGGGACGGCATCGCGCCGGAGGCGCGCGCACGCTTCCGCGTCGCGGTGATCGGTGCCGGCATGTCGGGCATCCTCACCGCGATCAAGCTCGAGCAGGCCGGCGTGCCGTACGTCGTGCTCGAGAAGAACGACGGCGTCGGCGGCACGTGGTTCGAGAACACCTACCCCGGCTGCCGCGTCGACGTCGCGAACCACTTCTACTGCTACTCGTTCGCGCCGAACCCCGACTGGACCGAGTTCTTCTCGCAGCGCGCCGAGATCACCGACTACTTCGAGCGCTGCACGCACGACTTCGGCATCCGCGACAAGATCCGGTTTCGCACCGAGGTCGTGTCCGCCACGTGGGACGACTCGCGTGCCCTGTGGTCGATCCGCGTGCGCACCGCGGACGGACGCGAGGAGACCCTCGACGCGAATGCGATCGTCAGCGCCGTCGGGCAGCTGAACCGTCCGAAGATCCCCGACCTCCGCGGACGCGAGTCGTTCCGCGGACCGCAGTTCCACTCGGCGCAGTGGCGGCATGACGTCGACCTGACGGGAAAGCGCGTCGCCGTGATCGGCACCGGCGCGAGCGGCTTCCAGCTCGTGCCCGAGCTCGCGAAGGTCGCGTCGAAGCTGTTCGTGTTCCAGCGCTCGCCGCAGTGGATGTCGCCGAACCCGCGCTACCACTCGAAGGTCAGCGAGGAGAAGACGTGGCTGCTGCGCCACGTGCCGTTCTACGGACGCTGGTACCGCTTCCTGCTCTTCTGGCCGGGCTCGGACGGCCTCATGCCGTCGCTCGTCGTCGATCCGCAGTGGCCGCACCAGGAGCGCTCGGTCAACGAGCTCAACGAGCTGACGCGCATCTACTTCACCGACTACATGCAGCAGCAGGTGACGGACCCGGAGCTGCTCGCGAAGGTCGTGCCGACCTACCCGCCGTTCGGCAAGCGCATGCTGCAGGACAACGGCACGTGGCTCTCGACGCTGCAGCGCGACAACGTCGAGCTGGTGACCGACGGCATCCGCGAGATCACCGAGCGCGGCGTGCGCACCGACGACGGCATCGAGCGCGAGGTCGACGCGATCGTGTTCGCGACCGGCTTCCATGCGAACCGCTTCCTGTGGCCGATGCAGATCACGGGACGCGGCGGCATCGAGCTGCGCGAGCGCTGGGGCGACGATCCGCGCGCCTACCTCGGCATCACGGTGCCGGACTTCCCGAACCTCTTCTGCCTCTACGGTCCCGGCACCAACCTCGCGCACGCGGGCAGCATCATCTTCCACTCGGAGTGCCAGGTCCGCTACGTCGCGGGCTGCCTCGCGGCGCTGCTGCGCCACCGACGCGCCGCAATGGACGTCAAGCATCACGTGCACGACGCGTACTACGAGCGCTTCGACGCGCGGCACCGCCAGCTCGTGTTCTCCCACCCGGGGATGACGAGCTGGTACAAGAACGCCGCCGGCAAGGTCACCACGACGTCGCCGTGGCGCCTCGTCGACTACTGGGGCTGGACGAAGGCGCCCGACCTCGACGACTACGAGCTGCGCTGAGGCCCGCTACAGGACCTCGATCCCCGGCACGCCCGCGACGACGCGGAAGCGTGCGAACGTCGTCGCCTCGGCGTTCGCGTCGAAGGTGTCGAGCACGCGGAACTCGACGATCGCCTCCTCCGGCGTCAGGTCCACCGTCGTGTAGCCCTGGTTCAGCAGATCGACCAGCTTCAGGTACGGCGCGTTCGCGTTCATCATGATCTGCTCCGCGACGTGCAGCAGGTCCTCGGGCGCGATCGTGCGCGGATCGGGATCCGCGGTGAGCGAGCCGGTGACGAACTCCATCGCCGTGATCGGCGAGGACGCGTCGTCGACGTCGGGCTGGATGTTGCTCGCCTTGTAGAAGTGCGTGTGACCGCTCGACACCAGCACGTTCGGGATGCGGCGCTGGGCGATGAACGACATGATCTCGCGACGCTCCGCCTGGTAGTCGTCCCAGGCCTCGTTCGAGACGTAGACGCCGCCGTTCTTCTGCAGGTTCGGATTCATCATGCGCAGCTCGGGCGTATCGCGGTCGACGAGCTTCCACGGCGCCATGTCGTAGCTGCTGCCGAGCACCGGCCAGGTCGCCTGCGAGCGGCCGAGCTCGCCCTTGAGCCAGCGCTTCTGCTTGACACCGAGCGTGGTGCGCCCGGGCGCGAACATCTGGTCGCACGGCGGCAGCGACGTGTCCTGCGCGTCGATCAGGCCCGCGAACGACGTGTTGGCCGGCACTTCGGGATCGCGGTACTGGCGCGTGTCGAGCAGCATCATCCGCGCGAGGCGACCCCACTCGATCGTCCGGTAGATCCGGTCGTCGAGACGACGCGGAACGGGCATCGCCTCGAACCACGCGGCGCGCGCTGCCGCGAGACGCGCCGGATCGCCCGTGCGGTCGACGCCGTTGTAGAACTCGCCGTCGTCCCAGACGGCCACGAGCGGCACCTGCGCCTGCAGGTCCTGCAGCAGCGGGTTCGCGTGGAAGCGGCGGTACACGCTGCGGTAGTCGTCGAGCGTGATCGTGCCGCCGTCGCTGACGTAGACGTAGTCGCCGAGGTGCAGGAAGAAGTCGAGGTTCTCCTTCGTCAGCGCCCGGTGTGCCACGTAGTAGCTGTCGGTGATCTGCTGGCAGCTCGCGAAGGCGTAGCGGAGATGATCCGCACGGGCGCCCGTCCGCGGCGCGGTGCGGAGACGTCCGGTGACGCTGGTCTCGCCACCGGTCTCGAAGCGGTAGAAATACCAGCGGTCCGGCCGAAGCCCGCGCACTTCGACCTTGACGTGGTGCCCGCCCGCAGCGTCGGCGACGGCAATGCCGCCGCGCACCACGCGCTGCAGGTCCGCGTCCTCGGCGACCGACCACATGACGGAGACCGGGCTCGCATCCGTGGGCGCTGCGACGCGCGTCCAGATCACGCCCGTCGTCGGACGCGGATCGCCCGACTTGATGCCGTCCGGGAACGCGGGCGGCGCGGTCGTCAGCGCGGACGCGCGGCGCGGCACCGCGGCGAGCGCGAGCGCGCCGCCGGCCGCCGCACCCAGCAGGCGCAGGAAGTCGCGCCGCGGCAGGGTCGCGCCGGTGCCGGCGGGGGGAGCGATCTCGATCGGACGCAGAGGGTGGCGGTGGTAGCTCATGGCGCCGCGACGGCTACCACGGGCGCGGCGGGCGCGGAAGCCGATTCCGCTCCGGACGTCCCGACCGGCCCCGCCCGTCGGCGCGGCTTTCGTGAGGTTTCGAATCCCGCTACGAAGCCCTCCGCCATGACGCTGCCGCTGCTCGCCACCATCGTCCTCGCCGTGCTCGCGCTCGGCTACACCGCGTACGGACGCTTCATCGCGCGCCAGTACGCGCTCGACGACGCGCGCCTGACGCCGGCCGTCGAGGTGAACGACGGCATCGATTTCGTGCCGACGCGCCGCTTCTACCTGATGGGCCAGCACTTCAGCGCGATCGCGGCGGCGGGTCCGATCGCGGGTCCCATCCTCGCCTGCCTGCAGTTCGGCTGGCTGCCGTGCATCCTCTGGATCGGCATCGGCGTCATCTTCATCGGCGCGGTGCACGACTTCTCGGCGCTGGTCGCGTCGGTGCGCCACCAGGGACGCTCGATCGCGGAGATCGTCAAGATCACGCTCGGCGCGCGCGCGTGGCTCGCGATCATGATCTTCATCTGGATCGCGCTGGTGTACGTCATCGTCGCCTTCGCCGACATCACGGCGAGCACGTTCGTCAGCGGCGGCGAGGACCTCGAGGGCAGCACCTTCACGTTCAACCCCGGCGGCGCGGTCGCGGTGTCGAGCGTGCTCTACCTCGGGCTGTCGCTGGTGATGGGGCTCGTCGAACGCTTCGTGCGCCCTCCGCTCTGGCTCCTCACCGTGATCTTCGTGCCGGCGACGCTCGGCGCGGTGTGGCTCGGCACGCAGCTCTCGACCATGCTCGTGCTGTCGGCGAAGACCTGGGGGCTCCTGATCCTCGCCTACTGCTTCGTCGCGTCGCTCACACCGGTGTGGGCGCTGCTGCAGCCGCGCGGCTATCTGGGCGGCTTCGTCCTGTACCTCGCGCTCTTCGTCGGCACCGTCGGGATGTTCTTCGGCGGCTTCGAGATCAAGCAGGAGGCCTTCAAGACGTGGCAGGCGCCCGGCGCGACCGGCGCGCTCTTCCCCTTCCTCTTCGTGACCATCGCGTGCGGCGCGTGCTCGGGCTTCCACGGGCTCGTGTGCTCGGGGACGACGTCGAAGCAGATCGGCAAGGAGAGCGACTGCAAGTCGATCGGCTACGGCGCGATGCTGCTCGAGGCGTTCGTCGCGCTGATCGCGCTCGCGACGGTGATGATCGTCGCGACGCCCGAGACCAAGGGTCTCGCCCCGGGCACCATCTACGGCGCCGGCCTCGGCCGCTTCCTCGCCGGCATGATCGGCGAGCAGCACCTGCTCTTCGCGACCACGTTCGGCGCGATGGCGTTCTCGACCTTCGTCTTCGACACGCTCGACGTCTGCACGCGCCTCGGACGCTACATCCTGCAGGAGCTGCTCGGCTGGACGAGCCGCGCCGGCGCATTGCTCGCGACCGCGATCACGGTCGTCACGCCGGCGATCTTCCTCGAGGCGTCCGGCGAGGGCTCGTACCGCATCTTCTGGACGCTCTTCGGGACCAGCAACCAGCTGCTCGCCGGCCTGACGCTGCTCGGCGTGAGCGTGTGGCTGCGCAAGAGCGGACGCCGCTACTGGTACACGATCGCGCCGATGGTCTTCGTCATGACGATCACCGTCTGGTCGCTCGTGCTGCAGGCGATCACGGCGTTCAGCGCGCTCGCGAACGGCACCGCCGGCTTCGACACGACGACGCTCAACGGCTTCGTCGCGGTCGCGCTGATGGCGCTCGCGGCGCTGCTGGTCGCGGAGGGCGCCCGCGAGCTGCGCGCGCCGGTGCCGAGCGGCGGAGGCGAGATCTAGAGATCGCCTGCTTCCGAGCGCGGCACCGGCAGCAGATCGTCGACCGCGACGACCGCGCCCGGCAGCGCGAGCAGGCCGATCTCTTCACCGCCCCCGAGCACGCGACGCTCACCGTACGTCCGCAGCGCCACGTCGGGACGGCGGTGCACCTCGAGGCATCCGTGCCGCACGTTCAGGATCCAGTACTCCGGAATCCCGGCGGCGGCGTAGATGCGCGACTTCGTGAGCCGGTCCTGGGGAAGCGACGAATCCGCGACCTCGACGACCAGCAGCGCGCTGCGCGGGTGACGATGGTCGTAGTCCTCGATCGTGCCGGGCAGGATCGCAACGTCGGGCTCGGGCACCGATGCGGCGCCGGCCTCGAGCGACAGCTGAACCTGGATCACGGCGCGCTCACCGACGGCGCGCGACAGAGCCCGGTGTGCACGGCGGACGCCCGCGGAATGCCGCGTCTCGTGCGGTGGCATCGCGACGATCACCCCCTCGAGCAGCTCGACGCGATCGTCGGGCCCGAAGACGCCCTGCTGCGCGAGCGCGAGGTAGCGCTCGGCGGTCAGGGGAAACTCCGAGGGGGAGACCGGGTTCACGGAGCGAAGCGTACCACCGGGCGCGCACGCGGCGAAGCCGTGTCGAGCACGATATGCGCCTCGTGCATGACGACGCGCGGCCGCAGGCGCCGCTACGCGAGCTCGTTGCGGCGCACGTAGAGCAGGTACGCCGCCCCGCTCGACACGCCGATCGCGATCGCGGCGTAGACGAGCATGCCGAGCAGCGGCGGCACGTCGGGGCTGACCGACACGAACGCGATCAGGTTCACGATCACGTAGCCCGCGTAGACGCAGCCGAGCGGCAGCGCCCAGCGCTTCATGCCCCAGATGCCGGCGGCATACGCCCAGAGCAGCAGCGCGAACGCGGGGCCCGCGATCAGGTTCGGCATTCCCGACAGACGGTGGCCGAGGAGCACGAAGCCGTGCGTGGCGCTCGCCTCGAGCGGCTTCGACGCGTTGGAGAGCCCGAGCAGCGCGAACAGGATCGCGCACACGGTGAGTATCTTGCCGCGCTGTGCCGCCACGGGGCGCCCTCCTCCGCCGCTCGGCGGGTCCGAATGACGGACCCGCCTCCCACGGATCGGACGCGGCGTCAATCGGGAGCGCTCAGACCGGCGCCTCCTCCCGCGGCCACAGGCTGACGGCCTTCCACAGCTTGACGGTGCGCGGCGTGATGATGCCGAGCTCGCGGCACAGCTTGCGGACCTTCGCGACCGCCTCGCCGGTCTGCGCGCGGTGCTTCGGATTGCGGTCGTAGGCCTCGCGCAGGACGTCGGCCGGAATCCCGTAGCGGCGCACGATCTGCGCCGACGGGCGCATCATCATCTGCGACATCTGGCCGAGGATCAGCGGCGTACGGATGCGCAGCATCGTGCGCTTGACGACGCCGAGCCGCGGCACGTTGCGGCGCAGATAGAGGCGCGCGAACGACAGGTGCCGCGCCTCCTCCGTGACGTGGATCTGGCTCACGCGGCGCAGCAGCGGGTGGACGTCGTCGCGCTTCTTCAGCATCTGGCGCTGCACGTGGTCGATCGGGTCCTCGCCGCCGAGCACGAAGAGGAAGAACAGCTCGGGGAACGTGCGGCCGAGGCGCACGACCATGCGGCTCGCGGCCTTCTCCCACGCGCGAAGCCCGCACACGTCGAAGCCCGAGCGGTTCACGAACTCCTGGAACATGAGCGAGTGCTGCGCCTCCTCGATGACCTCGTGGTAGACGTAGCGGAACTCGGGCGCGCCGTTGGGCAGCTTGAACGCGTACTCGAGGAGCCCGCGCTTCAGCACCGACTCGAACTGCAGCCCGATCTTCATGAAGCTCGCGAACATGTGCAGGCCGATCGCGGCGCGGACCGGTTGCGGCTGCGCGCGGTACCACGCGGTGGCGCCGAGCGGGTCGTCCGCGTCGAGCTCCCAGCGCGGGTCGCTCGGGTCGATGCGCATCTCGGGCGCGTCCCAGTCGACGTCGGCGTAGGCGTCGAAGTGCTTGACGACCGACTGGTGCGAGAGCCGCTGCAGCAGCTTGACGTAGGCGGCGTCCTCGGCGTCGCGCGTGGACGTGTCGACTTCGTCGTCGAGGACGACGCGGCCGGGCGTGGCGATGGCGCTTTCGGTGATGCTCATTTGTCCGCTTCTCCATCGGCCGCGCCGGTACGGTCCGCGTTCGCGGTACCGTCCGCGCGGCCCTTCTGGGCCTCGTCGAAGAGGCTGCTCACGAGGTACACGATCGCCCGCTCGAGCTCGCCGAACAGACGGTCGAGCTCGGCCGGGTCCCGCCGCAGCTGATGCTGCAGGAAGATGCCGTCGAGGGATGCGAGGACGAGCGCCGCGACCGTCGCGAGGCCGGGCGGCCGGATGCCGATGACCTCGGCGATGCCGTCGGTGAGCGCCGCGCGCGCGTGATCGAAGACGCGCACCAGGACCGCGCGCGTCTCCGCGTTCTCCCCGGTCCGCTCGAGGAGCATCGACTGCAGGAGGCGCAGCAGCGCGGGCCGGGTCTCGACCAGGTCGCGCATGCCGGCGACGGCGCGGCTCAGCCGCTCGCGCGGATCCCCGGTCTGGTGGACGCTCGCCAGGATCCCGTCGATCCAGGCCGTCGCGGTCTCCTCGAGGACGGCGGCGAGGAGCCCCTCCTTGCTCTCGAAGTGCCAGTAGACGGCGCTCTTCACGACGCCGGCGTCGCGACAGACGTCGTCGATGCTGGTCGCGGAGAAGCCCCGCTCGGCGAACTGACGCGTCGCGGCACGGAGCAGGTTGTCACGGCTCCGGAGGCCCTGGGCGACCCGCTTGCTCACCTTCCCGGCGCTCGTTCGCTGGGTGATTTTCTCGTGCTTCTCCGGACACATGCGATCTATCCAGAACGGTCGGTACAGAACTAGAGTGCAGCAGTTCGCGTGTCAAGAGGCGCGCCGCGGCGAAGCGGGAAATTGCCGGCGAAGGAAGCGCTGTGGTACCCACTCCTCCCCGCGACCCGTGGCGTCCATCTGGCGCGCGGATTGCGGACGAGCCGCCCGGACGAGCGCATCCGGACGGCGATTCGGCGAATGCCTTCGACGAGTCTGCCGATACTTTGCGCAGAGGGCCCAATGTTCGATCAGAAGCTGCACGATTCCCTGCCGGAAACGCTCCGTCCGCTCGTCCGCATGGCGGCCAACCTGTGGTGGAGCTGGAACGGCTCCGGAATGTCGCTCTTCCGCGACATCGACCCGCAGCGGTGGGACCTCTGCGAGCACAACCCGCTTCAGCTGCTGCGCACCGCGGCGCCCGAGCGTCTGTCGCAGATGGCAGTCGACCCCGACTACCTCGAGCGCATCCAGAAGACCGTCGCGCGCTTCGACGAGTACATGCGCGCCAAGCCCGGCACGCCGCGCAGCGAGTCGTTCCCGACGTGGGCGCGGCAGCACGTGCCGCAGGCGAGCGCGGACCGGCCGATCGCCTACTTCTGCGCCGAGTACGGCATCCACGAGTCGCTGCACCTCTACGCGGGCGGCCTCGGCATCCTCGCCGGCGATCACCTGAAGTCGGCGTCGGATCTCGGCATCCCGCTGGTCGGCATCGGGCTGCTCTACCGGCAGGGCTACTTCCGGCAGCGCGTCAACGTCGACGGCTGGCAGGAGGAGTTCTACAGCGACGAGGACTTTCGCGACCTGCCGCTGACGCTGCTGCGCGACGAGACGAATCAGCCGCTGACGGTCGAGGTCCCGATCCGGGGACGCTCGGTGTGCGCGCAGATCTGGCGCGCCGACGTCGGGCGCGTGCCGCTCTTCCTGCTCGACACCGACTGTGATCGCAACGAGGACGTCGACCGCTGGATCACGGCCCACCTCTATGGCGGCGACGCGAGCACGCGCATCGTGCAGGAGGTCGTGCTCGGCATCGGCGGCGTGCGTGCGCTGCGCGCGCTCGGCATCACCCCGCACGCGTACCACCTGAACGAAGGGCACTCGGCGTTCCTGACGCTCGAGCTGATCCGCGAGCAGGTCACGACCGGCACCGACCTCGACACGGCCGTCAAGAGCGTCGCGCAGCAGTGCGTGTTCACGACGCACACGCCGGTTCCCGCCGGAAACGACACCTTCGACGCGGCCCTCATGCTGGAGGTGCTCGGCAGCTTCCTGAAGGAGGTCTGCGACGACACCGAGACCGTGCTCGGCCTCGGACGCCGCCATCCGAACGACACGCTCGAGCCGTTCGGCATGACGCCGCTCGCGATCCGTCTGTCGCGCTCCGCGAACGGCGTCAGCAAGCGCCACGGCGAGGTCTGCGCGCGCATGTGGCAGCAGCTGTGGCCCGACGTTCCGGTCGAGGCGTCGCCGTTCAAGGCCGTGACCAACGGCGTGCACCACTCGACGTGGGTGGCGCCGCTGATGCGCCGCCTGTTCGACCACTTCATCGGTCCGGACTGGGCGCTGCACGCCGACGATCCCGAGATGTGGAAGCGCGTCGACCAGATTCCCGACGGCGAGCTGTGGCGCGCGCACTGCCTGCTGCGCGCGCGTCTCGTCGCCGAGGCGCGGTATCGGGCCGAGCTGCAGTGGCGCGAGGCCGGCGAGTCCGACCAGCTGGTGCGCAGCGCGAAGCGCCTGCTGAACCCCGACATCCTGACCATCGGCTTCGCGCGTCGCGTGGCCGCGTACAAGCGCTGGCATCTCCTGCTGTCGGACATGGAGCGCGCGATCGCGATGCTCAACCACCCGACGCAGCCCGTGCAGTTCGTGCTCGCCGGCAAGGCGCACCCGCGCGACAACGAGGCCAAGCGCATCCTGCAGCAGCTCATGCAGTGGAAGGAGCGCCGCGAGCTGCGCGGACGCGTCGTGTTCCTGTCCGGCTACGACCAGTACGTCGCGCGCCGGCTCGTGCAGGGCGTCGACGTGTGGCTCAACCTGCCTGTCCCGCCGCTCGAGGCGAGCGGCACCAGCGGCATGAAGGTCGTCGTGAACGGCGGCCTCAACTGCAGCATCCTCGACGGCTGGTGGATCGAGGGCTCCAACGGCGAGAACGGCTGGGACATCGGCACGCCCTACGACCTGCCCTCACGCGGGCGCATGGTCGCCGACGACCGCAACGAGGCCGACGCGGCGTCGCTGCACGACATCATCGAGAACCAGATCCGGCCGCTGTTCTACGACCGCAACCGCGAAGGCGTCCCGCGCGGCTGGGTCGCCCGCATGCGCGCGTCGATGAAGACGCTGGCGCCGGCGTTCAGCGCCACGCGCATGGTCAAGGACTACGCCCGCATCTACTACCCGGAGTAGGAGATGGAGCTGCGCGGGCTCGTCGAGCAAAGCTCGACGGGCCCGCGCCGCGCGTCAAAACAGGGTGTAGATGAACGGGGCCAGCCAGGGCGACGACGCGGCCACGACGAGCAGCCCGCCGAGCGACAGCAGCCCGACCAGCACGGGCAGCATGTACCACTGACCGCGGCGCACGAAGGTCGCGAAGAGCTCGCCCATCACCGGCAGACGTGCGCGCAGGTACCACACCGCAGCGCCGAGCACGCCGAGGATCACGATCGACGACACCCAGCGCGCGATCCACACCGGCAGGATCGACGTCAGGAAGCCGACCAGCCCCACGATCGCGATCACCGCGCAGATCAGCGCGCCGACCGATCCGTAGCTGCGCGCGGCGCCCTCGTTCGGGAAGCGGCGCGCGTACAGCGTGCCGAGAATCAGCCACACCGCGACGGCGATGACGAGGTTCCGCAGCACGTTGCTCGGGTGCTCGTCCGACGTCGGCAACGACAGCGGCGGCGCCTCGTGCGGCGGCGGACCGAGGAACTCGGGCGACGCCAGCGCCGCATCGATCTCCTTCGCGAGGACGCGATTGCCCACCGCGTTGGTGTGCCAGTCGCGCTCGAAGTAGAGCTGGCGCGCGCCGTTCTCCCCCGCGGCGACCATCGCCGCCTGCGGCTCGACCACGGTCAGACCCGCGGCCTTCGCGGCCTCGACCATGCCGCGGTACGGACGGTCCGGATCGTAGGCCGGATTGCCGATCGCCTCGGACATCGCCTTGCGCGACGCCGGGTCCACCTGCGCCTTGTCGGGGATCACGACGACGATCGGCTTCGCCTTCATGTCCTCGGCGATCGCCTTGAACGCCTTCAGCGCGGTTCGCGTCTCCGTCCAGCCGTCGCCGTCGTCGTCGCGCACGCGCACCGCCCACTCCGCGGGCAACGGACGCGGGCCCGCCATCATCGGGACCTGCGGCGCACCGAACAGGCCCCCGAAGAGATTGCCCAGCGCCGAGTTGCGCTCCAGCCACGGCTCCTGGCCGGGATCGTTCAGCTTGCCCGCACCGTCCGTGAAGCCCTTGAGCGCGATGCGCGGCGGCAGCTCGCCGCGGAGCTTCGGCTTCGGGTAGCGCAGGTAGCGATCCTGCCCGTTCCAGAAGATGTCGTTCTCGTACATCTGCAGCACGACGACGTCGGGCTTGTACTTGACGCCCTCGTTCATCAGCCAGAGGATTTCCTGATCCGTCGAGTAGCCCTCGGTGCCGCCGTTGATCACCTCGACGTTGCGGCCCTCGGAGCGCATGCGCGCCGCGAGCAGCTGCGACAGCGTGTCCGGACGCTCGACCGTGTAGCCGAGCGTGAACGAGTCCCCGACCATGAGGATGCGGGTGACGTCCTTCTCCTTGGCGTAGACCACCGACTCGTCCTCGCGCAGCCCGCGCGAGTTGGTGCGCAGCGTGACGTCGAACTCGCCGGTGTGGCGGCGCAGCGACGTGGACGGCGTCTTGGTCCAGCCGAGCGCCGAGTCGAACTGGTTCATCGTCCGGCGCGGCGTGAACCCGATCAGCCGCAGGCCTCCCTCGAGCACGAGGAAGACGAACAGCATCGAAACCACGACGGCGAGAATCTGATTGATTCGGTTCAAGGGATCACCCGGATCGCGCGGCCGGCGCGACGGCGGAAGCCGTCGCCGACACGGCGGGTTCGAACGTCAACGTGGGGGGAATGCGGGGAGCGACTCAACCCTGCCGGTGCGCGGCACCGAGGGTCTCGTTGTCCTCCTGCCACTCGACGAAGGCGCTGTCGCGTGGCGGGCGGCGGCGAAGCGGGTCGGTCGCGAGGCGCACGACGAGCGCCACCGGTCCGAGGAGAAGGAAGTAGAGTGCACCGAGAACGATGCCGCCCATGACCTCACCGAAGCGGTGGAAGAAGGCCATGATCGTACCGACGAACGAAGAAGAGGAACCGTCCATGCTGGCCGGGCACTGTACCGGTCCGGCACGACGAAGGGTACCCGGAAATCCGCGCTTTTCCGCCGAAACCGGGCCACGGGCACGCGGTGGCGATCGCCACCGCGGAGCGCACCGCGTCCGCCGTGCGCGACGCGGAGACGACCCCGGCAGGCCTCAGCGCGCGGTCGCGGTCGCGCCCTTGCCCGCGCTTCCGGCCTGCGCCGCGGCCGCGGCGGCGCAGGCCGCGGCGGTCTCGCCGGTGGCGTCCGCGCCGAGGCCCGTGCACCACGACGCGATCGCGGTCTCGTCGCGCGCGACCTGATCCTCCCTGTCGAGCAGTCGGTGGATGTCGGCGGCGCGGCGGCGCTGGCTCACCGCCACGGCCAGCGTCCCCGGGTCGAGCGCGTTGATCTCGCTCAGCGTCACGAGATCGAGCGCGATCTCGGGGACGTTCTCGCGCTTGCGGTCGATCTCCAGGGCCTCCTCGAGCGACGCGACGGCCTCCTTGCGGTGCCCCGCCGCGGCCTGCACCGCGCCGAGGTTGCGCAGCCGGTTCGCGACCCCCGCCTCGTTACCCGCGTCGCGGTCGATCTCGAGCGCCTGACCGAGCAGCGCGATCGCGCGCTCGGGGTCTCCCTGTCGCCGTGCCAGCAGGGCCTGGTTGTTGAGGATGGTGGCGAGCGTCGCATTGGCCTTCGCGGACTGCGCGAGCGCACGCGCCGCCTGATACTGCGCGTCGGCCGACGCGAGATCGCCGGCCTCCTCGTCGAGCGTGCCGAGGTTGCTGCGCGCCGCGGCCTCCTCCGCGCCGTTGCCGGTCACCGCCGCGAGGCTCTGCGCCTCGGCGTACGCGGCGCGCGCGCCGGCCTTGTCGCCGGTGCGCTGGCGCAGGTTGCCGACGCGGTTCAGCGCGCCGGTGATCGAGGCGGTGTCGTCGACGCTGCGGTAGGCGAGCAGCGCCTGCTCCTCGATCGCGAGCGCGCGCGGCAGGTCGCCGCGCAGCGCGTACTCGAGGCTCGTCTGCTCCAGCGAGGCTGCGTCGGAGCGGATGCCGAGCAGGCTCTTGTCCTTCGTTCCGGAGCACCCGGCGCAGAGCAGCACGCCGGCGAGCAGCGCGGCGCACCAGCGCCGCCGATCGACGCGCACGCTCACGGCGTCGCCCCGCCCGCCGACGGCTCGATCGAGCTGTCGCCGCGCTCGATCGCCGCGGGGAGCTTGGCCTTCGTCTGGTCGACGTAGCCGCGCAGGAAGATCGTCTTCCCGGCCGCGTCGAAGACGGTCGTGGCGTCGCGCACGCCGCGCTGCGCTTCCACCGCCAGCTGCGGGAAGCTCTCCGACGCCTTCTTCAGGTTCTGCGCCACCGCCTGGAGGTCGGCGATGATCTGCGGGAAGTGGTGCGCGCTCTCGCGCAGCGTGACCGACAGCTGCGCGACCTCGTCGGCGACCTTGCGTACCGACACCATCGTCGCCGGCAGGTCCACGGTCGAGGCGCGGATCTGCTCGACCGTGCCCTGCGCGGACACCAGCAGTTCGCGCGCGTGCTTGAGCGTCGCGGTCAGCTCGTCCTCGACCTCGGGGGAGTTGACGAGCTTGCCGATCGTGCCCTCGCCGCGATCCACCTTGTCGAGGATGTTGCTCATGCTGCGCAGCGACTTCGCGACCGGCGTGTCCTCGTCGGTCAGGTTGCCGGTCGCCGCGGAGATGTCGCCGAGGATCTTGTCGAGCTTGTCGCGGATCGGCTCGATCTGGTCGATGATCTCGGCGAGCGTGAGCGGATCCTGGCTGCGCAGCGTGGCGCCCGGCTCGACCACGCCGGCCGACGTGCTGCCGACCGAGATGTCGATCGACTTGTCGCCGAGGAGTCCGACCGAGCCGATGGTCGCGATCGAGTCGCTGCGGATCTGGTCGTGGAAGCGCTCCTCGACGTTCATCACGACCTCGACCTTGCCGACGCGTCCGACCGGCTTCGGCTCGGCACCCGCGGGCTCGTCGGCGGTCGGCTGGTAGGTGTCGGCCGAGACGAAGCGCAGGCGGTCGACCGCGCCGACGTTCACGCCGGCGACGAACACCGGCGCGCCCGCGCGCAGCCCGCTCACCGTGCCGAAGATGGCATTGACGGCGAAGCGCTTCTCGAAAATGCGCTGCTGCGATCCGAGCAGCACGACCATGAAGGTCACGGCCGCCAGCCCGACGAGCACGAATGCTCCGGTGATCACCTCGCGGCGGCGCTCCGTCTCCCTCGCCATCAGCAGTTTCCTCGGTCGTTTGCCGGCTCAGCCATAGAGAAAGGCACGCAGCTTCGGCTGCGGGCTGTTCCTGATCTCGTCGAGCGTGCCTTCCACGAGGATACGCCCCTCGTCCAGCATCGCGATCCGGTCCGCCACGAGGAACGCGCAGCGCACGTCGTGCGTGACCACGATCGACGTCACCTGCCGCTCGCGCTGCAGGCGCCGGATCAGCTCGCTGATCGTGTCCGACGTGAGCGGGTCGAGGCCCGTCGTCGGCTCGTCGTAGACCACCACCTCGGGCTCGAGCACGATCGCGCGCGCGAGCCCGACGCGCTTCTGCATGCCGCCCGACAGCTCGCTCGGCATCTTCTTCTCGATGCCCTCGAGCTCGATCCACGACAGGACCTCCGCGACGCGCGCCGTGATCTGCTCCTCGCTCATCTTCGAGTGCTGCCGGAGCGGGAAGCCGACGTTCTCGCCGACGTTCATCGAGTCGAACAGCGCCGCTCCCTGGAAGAGGAAGCCGGTGCGCAGCCAGACGCGCCGCCACTCGTCGATCGTGCGGTAGCCCGCGACGTCCTCGCCGTCGAAGATCACCTCGCCTTCGTCCGGAGTCAGCAGGCCGACCAGCATCGACAGCATCACCGACTTGCCGGAGCCGCTGCTGCCCATGATGACCTGCGTCTCGCCGCGATTGACGTCGAGATCGACGCCGCGCAGGACGACCTTGTCGCCGAACGCCTTGCAGAGCCCCTTGTACGCGATGAGCGGGCGCGCCGGGTCCGCGATGTCGCTCCGCGAAGGCGCTGTCGGATCAGAAGCCAAGGCTCACCAGAATCTGGGTCATGATGACGTCGGTGATGAAGATCATCAGCGACGCCGTGACCACCGTGGTCGTCGTCGAGCGGCCGACGCCGCTCGTGCCGCCCTCGGTCTCGAAGCCGTAGAACGCCGCCACCGTGCCGATGATGAGGCCGAACACCAGCGTCTTCGCGAGGCCGGTGAGGAGGCCGCCGAGCGTGATGTAGTAGACGGTCGTCTCGTAGTAGGTCGATGCCGGCACGCCGCCCGAGGTGACGCCGACCAGCGCGCCGCCGATGATGCCGAGCAGGTCGGAGATCGCGGCCAGCAGCGGCACCGCGATCACGCACGCGAGGATGCGCGTCGCGACCAGGTACTGCAGCGGGTCCACCGCGAGCACCTGCAGCGCGTCGATCTGCCGCGTGACCTTCATCGAGCCGATCTCGGCGCTGATGCCGGATCCCGCGCGGCCCGCGACCATGAGCGCGGTGACCACGGGGCCGAGCTCCTTGATGACCGACAGACCGACCACCACCGCGACGTAGTGCACCGCACCGAACTTGCGCAGCATGACGAGCGTCTGGAGCGCCAGCACGACACCGATCGCGAATGCGGCGATCGCCGTCAGAGGCAGGGACTTGAGCCCGATCTCGTACACCTGCAGCACGACGATCTTGTACGGGAAGCCGCGCCGGAAGAGCGTCCGGGCGGCCGACCACAGGAACCCGACCAGGCTGCCGACGAAGGCGACCAGTTCGAGGCACTGCCGGCCCGCGCTGGCGACGAATGTGAGCCGCGGCTCGCTCATCGGACGATGGGCCGATCTACCACGACTGGCGCCACCGCGACAAAAGCACCGCTCCGCGCACGGCGGGCGTCACCTGCGGTCACGCCCGAAGAGCCGTCCGAGGGTGTCCGGCAGGCGCGAGAACCAGCCGCCGATCGCCTCGCCCATCTGCTTGACGGGCGAGTCGCGCTCCTCGCGCGCGACCTCGTGCGATCCCGGCACGCAGGACTCGTGCGGTGCCGTCCCGTCGAGGAAGACCTCGGTGACCGACGGCCCGCAGCGCGCGTCAGCGAGCTTGCCGCTCTTCGCGTCGACCGAGACCAGCTCGACGCCGTCGGGCACGGCGAAGCGCTCGCGCGGCTGCCCCGCGGTCGCGCGGCGCATGAGGTTGATCCACACCGGCACCGCGAGCTGGGCGGCACTTCCCGGCAGCGAGCGGTCGTCGTCGAAGCCGACCCACACGCCGACGACGAGCGACGGCGTGTAGCCGACGAACCACGCGTCGCGGCTCTCGTCGCTGGTGCCGGTCTTGCCCGCGAAGGTTCCCTTGATTCCCGACCGTCCGACCTCCGCGGCGGTGCCGCGTGCGACCACCCCCTCGAGCATCGCGTGCACGACATAGGTCGCGTCGGGCGCCGCGATGCGCTGCGTGGCGCCGTGCGCGCGCTTCAGCGTCACGCCGGACGGCGCCTTCACCGCGTCGACCGCGTGCGGCTCGATGCGCTCGCCGCCGCGCGGGAACGTCGTGTAGGCGGCGGTCATGCGCAGCAGCGACGACTCGAAGGCACCGAGCGCCAGCGACGGTACGCGCGGCAGCGGGTCGGTCGTCAGGCCGAGGCGATCGCCGAACTCCGCGATGCGCGCGATGCCGAAGTCTTCGGCGAGCTGCACGGTGGGCACGTTGAGCGAGTGCTCGAGGGCGTAGCGCACCGTCACCGGACCGCGGAACTTCTCGTCGACGTTCTGCGGCGTCCACTTCGTGCGGTCGATCTGCACGGTGATCGGCTCGTCCTGCAGGATGGTCGCGGGCGTGATGCCGCTCGCGGGATCGGAGATCGCCGCCAGGTAGACGAACGGCTTGAACACCGAGCCGACCTGCCGCCGGCTGCGCGTGGCGCGGTCGAGCTGGCTCGCGATGAAGTCGCGGCCACCGACCAGCGCGCGCACCGCGCCGTCGCGCGGATCGATCGCGACCACCGCGATCTGCATGCTGCCCTTGCGGCTGCGGTCGAGACGGCGTCCGACCGCGTCGACCGCCTCGCTCGCGAAGCGCTGCAGGCGCGGATCGAGCGTGGTGAAGATCGCGCTGCCGAAGCCGAGCCGCTGCGGATCGAGCTCTTCTTCCTGGAGCGTCCGCCGCACGTGCTCCATGAAGTAGGCCTCGGGCGGGGCGGTGCGTCCGGCCGGTGGCTTCGGCCGCTCCGCACGCGCCTCGGCGGCCTGCGCCTTCGTGATCCAGCCCAGCTCCTCGAGCTTGTCGATCACCTGATCGCGGCGGCGCAGCGCCGCCTCCGGATGGCGGATCGGCGAGAACGGGTTCGGAGCGCGGATGATGCCGGCGAGCGTCGCGCCTTCGGCGAGCGTCAGCTTGCCGACCGGCTTCCCGAAGTAGACCTGCGACGCCTCGGCGAGGCCGAAGATGCCGACGAGGCGGTCGTGTCCGAGGTAGACCGTCGCCAGGTAGCACTCGAGGATCTCGCGCTTGTCGAAGCGCGCGTCGAGCAGCAGCGCCATCGGGATCTCGCGCAGCTTGCGGCTGAAGGTCCGCTCCTGCGTGAGAAAGTGGTTCTTGACGATCTGCTGCGTGATCGTGCTGCCGCCCTGCTTGACCTTGCCGGCGACCCAGTTGACCTGCACCGCGCGCGCCAGCGACGGCAGGTCGATGCCGTGGTGCGAGAGGAAGCGCTCGTCCTCGGCGGCGAGCACCGCGTCCACGACGTAGGTCGGGACGTCGGCGAGCTCGAGCGGGCGGCGCCCGGTCCAGTGCGAGGTGTAGAGCCCTTCGAGCGGGTGCGGCTCGAGCTCCAAGGACTCGACCGACGCGCCCGATGGCTGCAGCTGGATCGAGCGCACGACGCGGCCCGCTTCGAGCTCCACGGACGCGCGCTGCGGCGGACGATCGCGGAAGCTGTCCGCAACCGGTGCGGCGTTCAGGTAGAGGTCGAGCCGCTGCGCGCTGCGGCGGAAGGTCCCCGGCTCGGTCGGACGCGACGCGACCGCGCGATAGCCGAGCTCGTGCAGCTCGTCGGTGATGCCGCCCGCGTCGAGATCGACGCCGACGTCGATGCTGCGCGGCGCCGCGTAGATCCGCACCGGGTGCCGCCAGCGCGCCTCGCCGAAGCCCTGCACGACCTTTCGGTCGAGCCAGAACAGCGCCGCCGCCGCGGCAAGCAGCGCGAGCACCAGGACCCGCCGCAGCAGCCTCGGAAACCAGCGCCGCCGCACGCCCTCGCCGTCCTCCACGCCACGATCGTATCAGGAGGACCGAACGAGCAGCCACCCGCACAACGATGCACGATGGCGACCCGGTACGAACCGTCGCGCGACGACTGCCCCGCCCGGCACCGCCCCCTCTGCGAAGGCGAAGCCGAGCGGCCGAGCCGTCAGGCGAGCCGGGGGAGGAGGCTCCAGCGCGGCTTCGCCGCGCTGGAGGAGGGGGACAGAGTCCCCCTCAATTCAACTGATACGTCGCGCGCAGCCACACCTCGTCGCGGTCGCGGAACAGCCCGAGGCCCGCCGCGAAGCCGTTGTTCTCGCTGCCGAACGTGTGGATGTTGACGTACCGCGCGCTGAGGATGAACGCGTCGTTCACGCGGTACGCGACGTCCGGAAAGATCGCGAGCGCACCGCGGTTGTTCATGATCGCGGTGATGCCGGCAGGCACCTTGCCGTGCAGCCAGTTCGACTCCAGGTGCGTCTGGAAGAAGAAGTCGAACACGCCCTGGTTGACGTAGTCGCACGGACCGGGGGCACCGTTGCATCCGGCCGTCATCGAGCCGGCGGGCGCCCCGCCCTTCCCGGCGCGGATCAACGCCGACGGCTTCAGGATGCCGCTCGACCGGTAGTCCTTCTCCGTGGTCTCATCGGGATTCGCCGTGAACACGAACGCGGTCACCCAGACGAACGAGTTCGACTCGTTCAGCCAGGGGATGAAGACGTTGCGGTCGACGCCCAGCTCGCCGCGGATGAGGTTGATCTTGTCGTAGTGCCCGCAGGTCTTCGAGTTCTTGACGGCGCCGGGCGCATTGCACGCGGCGCTGAGCCCCGCGCTGATGTTGGTATCGACGCGGAAGCCCGGATAGCCGTTGAAGACCTCGACCTCGGAACGGACGATCGAGTTCAGGAAATCGGAGTACCAGCTCGACGCGACACCGGCGACGTTGAGCAGCGGAGACTCGACCGACGTCACGAGACGGCCCGTGTCCGGCGACACGCCGAGATTGATCGCGACCGGCTCCGTCGGGAACGTCTTGTAGAACCAGACGCTCGTCGTGTAGTCGCGCGCGATCACACTCTGCAGGCGCGCGCCCCAGCGCGAGTTGCCGAATCGCATTCCGGGACGGCGCTGGAAGACCTCGACACCCGTTCCCGGTGCGGGCGGCGGCGCGGAGTACGGACTCGCGCTCTGCATCTGCAGCGGCGAGATGGTCGTGTCCACCTGACCGGGAACGATGTACGTGTCCAGGAGGCCGCTCGAGAACGGTCCGAGGTCGCTGAACAGCTCGTAGGTGCCGCGCACGGTCCACAGCGGGATGCGCGCCTCGTCGAGGTCGATGAACACGCCGGGAACGATGGTCGTGTCGAACGGGTTGTTCGCGTCGAGGAGGCCGATCGTGTCGGCTTCACCCCACGAGATCGCCTGACGTCCGATGCGCAGGAACACCGGGCCCTTCGAGATGTTGATGTACGCCTCGTTGACCCGGTAGCGGTGCGCGTAGATGTCGCGCACGTTGCGGGCGAGCGCGTTGCCGGCGAGCGCCTGCTCGCGGGTGTCGCCCTTGGTCTGCCACGCGCCGTTCGGTCCGCGGTGGAACTTGATGTCGGCCGCGGCCTGCGCGTACTGGTCCGGGCCGTAGTCGTAGAGACCATCGTAGAAGGCCCACAGCGCGAGGCGCCCGCTCAAGTCGTCGAGCCAGCCGTTGGGCAGGAACGACGTGAACTTCGTGTCGAGCTCCGGATTGGCGAAGGTCCGGTTCTGCATCATCTGCCCGGTGAACTTCTCCGGGCTGGTGACGAACTTCTGGCTGTCCTGCATCGCGACGCTCAGCTGGGAGTACGCGCGCAGCCGCAGGCTGAAGTTCTGGTCGTCATCCAGGTAGAGAGCGTTCGCCGGAAGCACTCCCGTCGCCACGGCGAGCACGACAGCGACCGCCGTCAGGCAGAGTCGGCGCCGAAGCGCAGCAGCGCGAAACCGAACGTCCATAAGAGCTCCCTCCAGGCTCGCGGGTTCAGTCGTTCGCCCGACCGACGCCGAGCGCGGCGGACACTATCGGCGCTGCCTTGCGCATGTCAACGAATCCGCCGCCTGCTGCGTCGCGTCGGAGGACGTCGGTCCGACGCTGCGGCGCGCGTGCGACCCTTGCCGCACGCGCCGCACTCCTGCGAAGGTCGCGCGATGGCGCTCGAACTCGATCCCGCGAAGGCCGCGCTGCTCGTCGTCGAGCTGCAGAACGACATGGTCCACGAGTCGAACCTCGAGAAGAAGGGGCTCGGCTCGGCGCTCGCAGAGGCGGTGCACCGTCGCGGCGTGCTCGACAAGGTCGGGGTGCTGCTGCCGATCGCGCGACGCGCCGGCGTGCCGGTGTTCTACGTCAACGTCGCGAACAAGCCGGGCTTCCCGCGGCCCAGGGCGCGCATCTATGCGCTCGCCGGCAAGCGGGGACCGTCGCTCGTCGAGGGCACCTGGGGTGCGGAGATCCACCCCGCGGTTGCAGCCGCGCCGTCGGATTTCGTCTTGACCCGCACCACGTCGGTGGACGGGTCGTACGGCACGGGTCTCTACTCGATCCTCGCGCAGCTGAAGCGCGAGCAGCTCGTCATCTGCGGCATCTCGACGACCATGGCCGTCGAGGGCATCGTGCGCGCGTCGCTCAACCGGGGCTACGAGATGTTCGTGGTCGAGGACGGCTGCGCGGGCGTGCCGCAGGAGTGGCACGACTGGTCGATCGCGAACACGCTGCCGCTGCTGTCGACCATCACGAGCAGCGCGGAGGTCACGACGGCGCTGCTCGGCGCGGCGGGAGGGGAAGGCTGAGCCCTCCCCTCCACGGAACGGCGCGGGGCTACTTCTTCGCCGACGGACGCGGCGAGAGATCCATGTCGGGCGGCGGAGTGTCGGGCAGCTTCCACCGGATGTAGGGCTTCTCCTTGAGCTCGTGGTAGGCGTTGGCCATGTCGATGGCTTCCGTGAACGCCTTCTTGAAGCCCTCGAAGTCCTTGGCGTCGATCGGGGCCTCGAGGGCCTTCCAGTTCTCCGCCATGTACTGGTTCAGTGCCTCCTCGTGCTTCGGACGCATGAACGCGCCGAGCTCCATGAGGCCCTTGATCTCCTTGTACTGGAACTTCGCCATGGGCCAGTTCTGCTCCTTGGCGGCGTAGTACAGCTTCCAGGTACGGGCACCGACCTCGGGCATGATGCGCGCGAGTCCCGGCTGGATCGTCGCAAGGTCCTCGATGGACATCGAGTTCTTGCCGCTCCAGAAGCTCAGGGCTTTGACTTTTGCTTCGAATTCCTCGTCCGTCATCGAGCGCTCCTCGCCGCGGGTTCTGTACCGTGGGCTACATTGTTGGTGTGCGGGACGGCATATCGGACCCGTTCCCGTTCTTCCACCATCGTCGCGCGGCCGGCGCTCCGTGCGGCGAAACGGCATGCTAGAAAGGCCCGCATGAAATACCGGAGCTGGTTCCAGTGCATCGACCCGTCATGCGGCGAGACGTACGACATCTTCGACGTCGTCTACCGTTGCCGGAAGTGCGGTGAGCTGCTCGAGGTGGCGCACGACGAGGCCCGCCTCGCCCGGACGAGCGGGGATGCCTGGAAGAAGATGTTCGACCAGCGCATCCACTCGACCACCTGGCCGTACGGCTCCGGCGTCTGGTGCCGCAAGGAGATGGTCCTGCCGCAGCTCTCGGACGAGAACATCGTCAGCATGTTCGAGGGCGGCTCGAACCTCTTCTGGGCCGAGCGCTTCGGACGCGAGATCGGCCTGCCCGACCTGTGGGTCAAGCAGTGCGGCAACTCGCACACCGGGTCGTTCAAGGATCTCGGCATGACGGTGCTGGTCAGCGTCGTCAAGGAGATGCGCAAGCAGGGCCAGAACATCCCGGCGGTCGCCTGCGCGTCGACCGGCGACACCTCGGCCGCGCTCGCCGCCTACTGCGCCGCCGCCGACATTCCCGCCGTCGTGCTGCTGCCGCGCAACAAGGTCTCGCTCGCGCAGCTCGTGCAGCCGATCTCGAACGGCGCGATCGTGCTGTCGCTCGACACCGACTTCGACGGCTGCATGAAGACCGTGCAGGAGCTCACCGAGCGCGAGAACATCTACCTCGCGAACTCGATGAACTCGCTGCGCATCGAGGGCCAGAAGACCGTCGGCATGGAGATCTGTCAGCAGTTCGACTGGGAAGTCCCCGACACGATCATCATTCCCGGCGGTAACCTCGGCAACGTGAGCGCACTCGGCAAGGGCTTCCTGCTGATGGAGCGTCTCGGCATGATCCACCGCCGGCCGCGCATCGTGGTCGCGCAGGCCGAGCACGCGAACCCGCTCTACCTCGCGTACAAGAAGGGCTTCCGCGAGTTCGAGCCGGTGCAGGCGAAGAGCACGCTCGCGAGCGCGATCCAGATCGGCAACCCGGTGAGCTACAAGAAGGCCGTCCGCACGCTGCAGGAGTTCGACGGCATCGTCGAGCAGGCGAGCGAGGAGGAGCTGGCCGACGCGTCGGCGCAGGCCGACCGCACCGGCATGTTCAACTGCCCGCACACCGGCGTGGCGCTCGCCGTCATGCTGAAGCTGCTCGCGCGCGGCGACATCAAGCGCGACGAGCGCGTGGTCGTGATCTCGACCGCGCACGGGCTCAAGTTCGCGGACCAGAAGGCGGCGTATCACCAGAAGCAGCTCGCCGGCATCGCGTCGCGCTACGGCAACCAGCCGATCGAGCTGCCGAACGACGTCGGCGCAGTGCGCGACGCGCTGCTGCGGCGCATCGATGCGCTCGGCCCGAAGTCCACGGAGCGCGCGTCGTGAGCAAGTCCGAGTCGACCTCCAGGCGGAACCTGCTGACCACCGCGATCCACGGCGGCGAGAAGCGGCCGCGTCCGGGCAACGCCATCACCACGCCGATCTTCCAGACCGCGACCTACGTGTTCCGCAACACTGCGGAGCTCGTCGACTACATGAACGGCAACACCGAGCGCGAGGAGTACGGGCGCTACGGCAACCCCACCCTGCGCATCGCGGAGCAGAAGTGCGCGGCGCTCGAGGGCGCGGAGGCCGGCCTCGGCTTCGCGAGCGGCATGTCGGCGATCACGACCACGCTCTTCGCCGTGCTGAGCCAGGGCCAGCACGTGATCATGACCGACGACTGCTACCGCCGGACGCGGCAGTTCTGCCGCGGCATGCTCGGCAAGTTCGGCGTCGACGTGACCATCGTCGAGACCGGCGACTACGCCGCGCTCGAGGCCGCGGTGACGCCGCGCACGCGCGTGCTGATCAGCGAGTCGCCGACCAACCCGTACATGAAGGTCGTCGACCTCGACCGCATCGCCGACGTCGCGCGCCGCCATCGCCTGCTGACGATCATCGACTCGACCTTCGCGACCCCCGTCAATCAACGACCGATCGAGCACGGCATCGACCTCGTGCTGCACTCGGCGACCAAGTACCTCGCCGGGCACAACGACGTCCTCGGCGGCATGATCCTCGGCCGCAGCGAGACCATCGCCGCGATCCGCGAGTGCCAGGGCGTGATCGGCGGAATCCTCGACCCGCACGCGGCGTACCTGCTGATCCGCGGGCTGAAGACGCTGCCGCTGCGCGTGGAGCACCAGAACGCGAGCTCGATGCGCATCGCGGAGATGCTCGCCGCGCACCCGAAGGTCGACCGCGTGCACTACTGCGGCCTGCCCTCGCACCCGGGGCACGAGATCGCGCGCCGTCAGATGAAGGGCTTCGGCGGCGTGGTGAGCTTCGAGATCAAGGGCGACCTCGACGCGACCTCGCGCGTCGTCGACGCGGTCGAGAT
The DNA here is from genome assembly GCA_046327915.1 of Binatia bacterium. Classification (GTDB taxonomy): domain Bacteria; phylum Desulfobacterota; class Binatia; order UBA12015; family UBA12015; genus VGTK01. The sequence continues at coordinate 273,728 of JAXLXO010000003.1, forward strand.
CCCGCAGATCGCGCCGTCGCTGGGCGGCGTCGAGACGCTGATCGAGCAGCCGTCGCTGATGAGCTTCTTCGAGCTCACCACCGAGGAGCGCCTCGCGGTCGGCATCAAGGACAACCTGATCCGGCTGTCGGTCGGCCTCGAGGACCCGGACGACCTCATCGCGGACCTGCGCCAGGCGCTCGATCGCGCGTGACCAGATCGTCGCGGACGTACACCCGGAAGCCGATCGCACCCATGTAGAGGTCGCTCGCGAACGCGGGATCGAGCCGCGTGTAGAGGTCCTGCTGCAGGTAGCGCGACGACCATCGCGCCGCCTCGGTGTATCCGGCGGCGCCGGTCTCGAGGCGATCGAGCTCGACACGCTGTCCGGCGCGGGCGCGATCCCGCCGGACAGCGGTCGCGTACCACTCGGGCAGGACGAAGACCTCGGGACGATCGTCGAGCCAGTGCTCGGCCTTCGCATTACGCTGCGCGAGCCCCTCGCGGGCGAGCGGCTCCTGCAGCTGGAAGTAGCTCGCCGTGTGCGCCGGGACGACCACGCTCAGCTCCGGCCACGCGTCCGCCGGGAACCGCTCGCGGATCCAGCGCGCCACCTCGACCTGCTGGTCGTACGAGAATCGCGCGACCTGCGAGAAGCCGAGCGCCGCGCCGTACGCCACGATCGCCGCCGCCAGCGGCACGCGGGCCTCGCGCCGCAGCGGAAGAGCGTGCAGCAGGCGCGCCGCGAGGATCGCGAGAACCGGCAGCAGCGGAACCACGTAGCGCGCGAACGACACGTTGGTCTGCCCGAGCAGAACGAAGTACGCACCGGCGCCCGCGAGCAGCACGCGATCGCTCGCGTCGCGGCGCCACAGCGCCAGCGCGACACCCGACATCGCCGCGATCCACAGCGGCCACCCGAGCGCGAACGGCAGCGACGCGAACACGCGGTAGAGGTACGGCGACGACCCGTACCACCCGACGTCCGGTGACACGTGGTTGTTCGCCGGCAGCCAGTTGCCGACCGTCGACATGAAGTTGATCCAGCGCATCTGCCCGAGCAGGCGACGCGTCTCGAAGAGCCACGGCGGACACGCGATCACCGTCGCGACGACGAAGCCCGCGAGCACCGCCCCCGCGAGCGTCAGGACGCGCCGCGCCGAGCGCTCGGCGAACGCCACCTCGAGCACCACCCACGCCGGCGCCGCACCAAAGACGATCGCGTTGTACTTGGTCGCGAACGCGAGCCCGACGCTCGCGCCGCACCCGGCCGCGCGCCACGCGTCGCGGTCGCGCGTGAAGGCGCAGGACGCGAGGCACACCAGCGCGATCGTCAAGCACAGCAGCGGATCGCACGACGCGTAGTGCGTCTGCATCGCCTCGAGCGGGATCGACGCCGTCAGCGCCGCGACCAGCAGCCCGACGCCGGGGCCTCCGATCCTCGCGCCGGTACGTCCCGTGACGACGACCGTCGCGACGCTCGCCAGCACCGACACCCAGCGCGCGACCAGCAGCCCCGCGAAGAGATCACGCTCCGGGCCGATCCAGCCGATCCAGCGGCCGAGCGCGACCGCGATTCCGGAGAGATACCCGTAGAGCGGTGGGTAGAAGAGCGAGTGGCCGAACGGCGACTGCCACGACGACGGCGCGAACGCGTAAAGGTAGCTCTGCCAGAACGCGGGCTCGTCGGGAAAGGCGAGACTCCGGTCGAGCCCCCAGCCGATGCGCCACGCGCGCAGCGCGAACGCCAGCACGAGGATCGCGCCGCAGGTGATGGCCGCCACACGCCGCGACGGCGCGCACGACGTCCCGACGCGCCCGGAGTCCGAGGTCACTGCGCGTCCGGCGACGGCTCGTCGATCGCCATCTCGGCGCCCTCGTGGCCGGCGTCCGGTGCGCCGGCCACCGGCGCGGCCTCGTCGGTGACGTCGACCTCGAGGCGCGTCCCCCCGAATCCGCAGCGCGCGAGCGTTTCGCCGTCCTGCACGAGGTCGAGGTCGAATCGGTACTTGCCTGGCTTCCGGAGTGCGGGCAGCTGGACGCCGACGTCGACCGATCCCGACGCCGGGACGTCGACCCAGATCGGCACGATCGCCGGAACGCCGACGCGCAGCCCCGCGCGGTACGGTGCGCTGCGCAGCTGCACGAGGTGGCGCGGGTACAGACCGAAGCCCGGCAGCGGAGCCGGGCCGTCGTTGACGATGCGCAGCGGAACCGAGAACGGCCAGCCCGCCGCGACCGTTCGCGCGGCTCCGGCGTCGGTGACCTCGATCCTTCCCGGGCACGCGTCACCGAGCGCCACCTGCGGCAAACCACCGAACGTACGGTCGGTGCGCAGCAGGAGCTCGCGGCGGTCGTTCGCGACGCCGAGCTTCACCTCGAAGAGCAGGTCGTCGCCCCAGCGCTGCACCAGCTCCAGTCCGGGCAGCGGAGACCGCTCCCACGCCGTCCTCATCCCGGCCGGCATGCGGTCGAGATGGATGATGATCCAGCGCAGGTCGACGTGGTCCACGAGCTCCTGCAGCGCGTGCGCATCGGGAAGCTCGACCGCGAGGCGCAGCAGGAAGCGACGGGTGAGCGGCGGATACGCGCTGTAGCCGTCGATGATCGGACGCCAGTGATACGTGCTCAGCACCATGCGCTGCGCGGCCGCCGTGACGTCGCCGAGCGGCAGCTCCAGCAGCGCACCATCGTGCGCGTGCTCCGCGAGCCAGCGATCGGCGGGCGGCAGCGTCGCCGGCACGATCTGCCGGTGCAGCAGGTGCGGCGGATGGGCATTCGCGGTCGCGAGCACGGCCACGACCGCGCCGACGGCGACCGGCCAGGCGGCACGCGAGGACGTGAGACGCAGCAGGACGCCGACGCCGAGTGCCGCGAGCAGCGCGAAGCCGAGCTGCGTCACGACGAGGAAGCGGAACGGCAGACGCACCGCGCTGAAGCCCGGCAGCCAGTCGAACAGCAGCTGGTACGGCGACCACCACTGCGCGCCGAAGAGCACGATCCGCGGCCCGGCCGCCAGCACGAGCCCGGTGAGCACCGCGACCAGGGCGACCGTTCGTCCGTAGGCTCCGCCCCGCCGCCAGCCCGCGAGCAGTGCGACCGTCCCGAGCGCGTAGCCGACCGGACCGACGCCGAGCGACGTCAAGTACGTCCGGATCCGTCCCATCGTGAGGAACGGGGTCAGCACGAGCCGCACCATCGGACTGCGGCCCTCGGGCACCAGCCCGAGGCGCTGCAGCTGCAGGTACGGAAGGCTCGCGAGCGCCGCCGGCACACCGCCGAGCACGAGCGCCAGCGCGAGACCGAGCAGCCGGCGGCGGTCGAGCACCGTGCGCCAGCGAACCAGCGCCACCACCAGGTACGCCGCGTAGAACAGCACGATCGCGTACGCGAGGTAGAACGAGCTCAGGAGCTGCATCGCGACGACCGCACCGAGCGCCGCGGCGTCGCGCGCACGGGCGCGCTCGAGCCAGCGCTCGGTGAACAGCAGCGCGAGCGGGATCCACCACGTGCCGAGCTGGTGCAGGTGATAGAGGTTCAGGTAGCGCTCGCCGTGGAACGCGAACAGCGCTCCCGCGACGAAGGCCGCCGGCGGCGGCACGAAGCGCCGCGCGAGCGCGTACGCCGCGAGCGCGCACAGCGGGAACGACAGCACGATCACCACGTTCGCCGCCAGCACCGGGTTGCCGGTCAGCAGCCACGCCGGAGCGAACAGCGGCACGTAACCGAGGAAGTGCTCGGAGAACGCCAGCGACAGCGGCGCCGGATGAAAGACGTTCGCGTCGAAGAGCGACAGCGGATGGGTCAGGAGCGCGTGCGTGTCCCACGCCAGAGCCCACGTGATGAGGTGCACGTCGGCCGCGATGAACGGCGTGCCGCCCTGATAGATCGCGTGATCGGCGATCCGCAGCGGCAGGGGCCAGAGCCACCACGCGGTCAGTGCGACGTAGCCGGCGACAACGAGCACCAGCGCACGCAGCGGCGCCACGCGCGCGGCGTCCGCGGGAGCCGCGCCGCCGCTCGCATCCGCCGCCGTGCTCACGCGCTCACTCCTCGCCGACGGAGTCCCAGCGCACGTCCCAGAACTCCGGCATCGGCGGTCTGAGCTCGAAGTGGCCGCCGAAGCACTCGAAGCTCGGGCGGTGCAGAAGGCGGTCATGCAGCAGCTTCAGATAGTCCTGCAGCTGCTGGCCGGGTGCCGGCTTCCCGATGTCCATCCGCTTCTCCTGGCCGCACTTCCTGCACTTGACGTCGACCTTCATGGATAGCGCACCCACTCCAGACAGAGCCCCTGCGGCGGCGCCGGCGCGGGCGCGAGGCGGCGGTCGCCCGCCTCGAGAAGCGTCGCGGCGGTGGACGCGGGCAGCCGGCCGCGGCCGATCTCGGCCAGCAGCCCGACGATGTTGCGCACCATGTGGCGCGCGAACGAGTTCGCCTCGACGACGTACTCGAGGACCTCGTCGGCGCGGCGGAGCTCGCTGCGCGTCACGGTGCGCACGCTCGGACGCGGGACGTCGTCCGCGCCCTGGAAGCTCGCGAAGTCCTTCTCGCCGACGAAGCACGACGCCGCTTCGTGCATCGCGGCGTCGTCGAGCGGGTCGCGCACGTGCCACGAGCGGCCGCGCTCGAACGGCGAGCGCACCTCGGCGTTCCAGATGCGATAGCGATAGCCGCGCTGCACGGCGTCGTGGCGCGGGTCGAAGCCGGGGTCGGCGATGTCCAGCGTGCGCAGCACGACGTCCTCGGGAAGGACGGCATTCACCGAACGAAGCGTCCGCGCAAGCGGCGAGTACAAGGGGCCGTCGCCCGCGGCGGACTCCGCGGAGAGCTCGGCGCTCGCGTCGAACGCGATCACCTGCCCGCGCGCGTGCACGCCCGCGTCGGTGCGGCCCGCGGCGACGATGCGCACGGGCTCGCGCAGCACCGTGGAGAGCGCGGACTCGATCGTCTGCTGCACGGTTGCGCCCGACGGCTGCGCCTGCCAGCCCTGGTACGCGGTGCCGTCGTAGGCCACGACCGCGCGGTAGCGCATGGGCTCAGCGCAGATCGCGCAGCGCGATCTCGAGCGTCGCGACGATGCTGAGGCTGATGCCCTTGCGCAGCTCGTCGAACGCGACCCAGAACGCGACACCCGCACGGTCCGCGCGAATGCGCGCCACGTGCACCGCCTCCGAGCCGCCGACCTCGACCGGCCCCGGCCCCTCGTCGTGCAGCAGGTCGTGGCCACGCTCCTCGAACGGCTCGGACTCTTCTTCCTCGTCGTCGCGAGGCTCGTCGTCGTAGCCGTCTTCGTCGAGCTCGTTCGGCGACGGCTCGCCGGAGCCGTCGGTCTCGCTCGCGTCGCGCGGCTCCGGCAGCAGGATGCCCCTGCCCTCGCGCAGAAGCTGCTCCGCCTGCTCGGTCTCGAGCGGACGCTCGAGCTCGACCCACACCGCCTGGGCCGCACCGGCGAACACCGGCACGCGCACCACGGTCGCGATCACCTCGACCGCGTCGCCGAAGAGACCGGTGATCTCGCGCGCGAGACGGAGCTCGTCGAACGACGATCCCTCGCCGTCGATCGACGCGGACTGCGGACGTGCGTTGAACGCGATCTGCTCGGGGAACTCGTCGTTGGCGAGCCCGCGTCCCTGCATGAGCCGCACCGACTGCTGCGACAGCGCGTCCATCGCCTCGCGTCCGTGCATCGCGGCCGAGTCGAACACCGTGGTGACCACGCGTTTGACGCCGGCCGCTTCGTGCAGAGGAGCCAGCGCCGCCGCGAGACCGACGCCGTGCGGTCCCGGCACCGCGAGGATGCGCTTGTCGCCGATCTCGCCGATGCGCTCGGCGTTGACCTCCGGCAGCACGATCGGCGCGCCCGCGGCGCGCGACACCGGAGTCGCGTCGATGACGATCGCACCGCCCGCGTGCGCCTCGGCGACCAGCAGGCGCGCGAGCGCGCCGTCGCCGACGAAGATCGCGGCGTCGACGCTGCCGAGGCTGCCGCGCGCGGCCTGCTCGACGCGCACGTCGTAACCCGCCGCCTCGATTCCCTCGCCCGCGAGGGAATCGTCACCGAGCACCCGCAGGCCGGAGAGGTCGAAGCCGCGCTCCGCGAGCACGTCGATCAGGTCGGTCGCGACCTCCGAGCTCGCTCCGATGATCGCGATGCGCGTCATCGTCAGGCGCCCGCCTCGATCTCGGAACGCACCGCCGCTCCCATCTCCTGGGTCGACAGCGCCTTCTCGCCCTTCTTCGCGAGATCCGCGGTGCGCAGGCCCTTCGCGAGCACGCGATCGACGGCGCCCTCGAGAGCCTTCGCCGCGGCCTCCTGCGCGAGCGAGAAGCGCAGCAGCATCGCCGCCGACAGGATCGCCGCGAGCGGGTTCGCGAGACCCTTGCCTGCGATGTCGGGCGCGCTGCCGTGGATCGGCTCGTAGAGGCCGAAGATCGCCGACGTGCCGCCGACGTCCTTGCGGCGCGAGCCGAGCGACGCGGACGGCAGCAGCCCCATCGAGCCGGGCAGCATCGCCGCCTCGTCGGTGAGGATGTCGCCGAACATGTTCTCGGTCACGATGACGTCGAAGTCGCGCGGACGGCGGATCAGGTGCATCGCCATCGCGTCGACCAGCACGTCCTCGTACGCGACGTCCTTGTTCTTCTCGGCGACCTCGTGCGCGACCTCGCGCCACAGACGCGACGAGCTCAGCACGTTCGCCTTGTCGACCGACGTCACCTTCTTCTTGCGGCCGCGCGCGAGGTCGAACGCGGCCTGGACGACGCGCCGCACCTCTTCCTCGCTGTAGATCAGCGTGTCGACCGCCTCGCGGCCGGCCGGTCCCTGCCGGCGCTCGCTCGGCTTGCCGAAGTAGATGCCGCCGGTGAGCTCGCGGATGACGAGGATGTCGACGCCGCGCACGACCTCGGGCTTCAGCGTCGAGGTGTCGAGCAGCGCCTCGACCGCCTTCACCGGACGAAGGTTCGCGAACAGGCCGAGCGCCTGCCGGATGGCGAGCAGCGCCTGCTCCGGCCGCACGGTCGACTTCGGGTCGTCCCACTTCGGTCCGCCGACCGCGCCGAGCAGCACCGCGTCGGCGCCCTCGGCGAGACGCAGCGTCGCATCGGGGAGCGGCTTGCCGGTGTCGTCGATCGCGCGGCCGCCGATGATCGCCTCGTCCATCTCGAGCGAGAGGTCGAAGCGCTTCGCGACCGTGCGGAGGCACGCGACCGCCTCGGTCGTGACCTCCGGACCGATGCCGTCACCAGGAAGGATTGCCAGCTTGAAGTGCATCACGCGTCCTCGAAGGGTTCAGGGTCCGTGCTCGGAATCGACCGGACGGTAGGTGCGCAGGTACTCGAGCTTGTTGACCGCCGCCAGATAGGCCAGCGCGCTCGCCATGATGATGTCGGTGTGGGCGCCCTGCCCGATCGCGACGGTGTCGCCGTCGCGCAGCAGGCACGAGACTTCTCCCTGCGCGTCGGTGCCGCCGGTGATCGCCTTCACCGCGTAGCGCTCGAGCTGCGGCACGCGGTTGCCGAAGCGCTCGACCACCTGCGCCAGCGCCGCATAGGTCGCGTCGACGACGCCGGCCCCGGTCGCCGTCGCCTCGGTCTCGCGGTCGCCGATGCGCACCTTGAGACGCGCCTGCGGCGTCCCGGCCGTCGTCGACGACGCTTCCAGCGACAGCAGCTCGTAGCTGTTCGGCACGCGCGTCGACTCTTCCGCGACGATCGCGACCAGGTCCTCGTCGTAGACGTTCTTCTTGCGGTCGGCGAGCGCCTTGAACGCGGTGAACGCCTTGTTCACGTCGAGCTCGGGCTGGAACAGGCCGAGCGACTTCAGGCGGTCGACGAAGGCCGCGCGTCCCGAGTGCTTGCCCAGCACCAGGCTGTTCGACGGACGCCCGATCTTCTCGGGCTTCATGATCTCGTAGTTGAGCTTGTTCTTGAGAACGCCGTCCTGGTGGATGCCGGCCTCGTGCGCGAACGCGTTCTCGCCGACCACCGGCTTGTTGATCGGCACCGCGATGCCCGTGACCTGCGTCAGGAGCCGGCTCGCGCGGTAGATCTGCTCGGTGCGGATGCCGGTCGCGAGTCCGAAGTAGTCGCGGCGCGTGTCGAGCGCCATCACCACCTCTTCCATCGAGGTATTGCCGGCGCGCTCGCCGATGCCGTTGATCGTGCACTCGACCTGGCGCGCGCCGCCGCGGACGGCGGCCAGCGAGTTCGCGACGGCCATGCCCAGGTCGTTGTGGTTGTGCGTACTCCACGTCACGCGGTCGCCGCCCGGGACGTTCTTCTTGAGGAACGCGAACAGCTCCTGCAGCTGCTCCGGGATCGCGTAGCCGGTCGTGTCGGGCACGTTGCAGACCGTCGCGCCCATGCGGATGGCCTCGGCGAAGACCTGCGCCAGGTACTCGGGATCACTGCGCGACGCGTCCTCGGCCGAGAACTCGACGTGGCGGACGTGCTTCTTCGCCAGATCCACCGCCCAGCCGGCGGCCTCCAGCACCTGCTCGCGGCTCATCATGAGCTTGTGCTTGAGGTGGATGTCCGACGTCGCGATGAACACGTGGATGCCGGGGTGCTTCGCCTTCTCGACCGCGCGCGCCGCGCGGACGATGTCGGCCTCCTTGGTGCGGGCCAGGCTCAGCACGACCGGCGCGCTGACCGCCGCCGCGACCGCCTGCACCGCGGCGAAGTCGCCGTCGCTCGACGCGGCGAAGCCGGCCTCGATCACGTCGACGCCGAGCTCCTCGAGCTGGCGCGCGATCGCCAGCTTCTCCTCCACGTTCATCGTGGCGCCGGGCGACTGCTCGCCGTCACGCAGCGTGGTGTCGAAGATCCTGACGACGTCCGTCGTCTCGCGTTGGCCGTCGGGCCGTTTCTCGCGCTCGTCCATGTCCGATCCTTTCCCGCCGCGATCACCGACGACCACCCGGGAGCTCGCTCAAACCACCTCGACGCCGACCTCTAGACATGACAACGCCACGGGGCTTTTGCGAGCGCCCGTGGCGGATCGGCGGAGCGGCGTGCGTCCCTCTCGGGATGCAGCTACGCGGCCGGCGCCAGGGGCGCGCATCTAAGGGACAGTCCCGCGAGTGCGGATCCCAGACCGGCCTGGCGTCGAACCGAATTCATCACGATTCGGATAGGGGTGTGGCGCACGTGTGTCAAGGATCGCGGCGGGCGCTGGCTTGCCGGTTTTCCGTGATCTTGGTATCGCAGCGAATGGCCGGACCGGCCATTCGTTGGGCACTCTGCGGCGCTCGACCGGCGCGGAAGCAGGATGCCGTGCAACGGTTTCCCGAGCCACAAGGAGCGAGAATGAAGGTTCGATGGACAGGAGGGGTACGTCGGCTGGCGATGGCGGCTCTGGTCGCCGCGGTTCTCGTGCCAGGCGCCGCGCACGCACAGGGCAAGATCACGGGTAAGGTGGCGCTTTCGGGCGCGGCCCCCGCGGCAGCCAAGCTGAAGATGGACGCCGATCCGGTCTGCGCGGCAGCGCATCCGGACGGTGCGGCCGCCGAGGACGTCGTGGTCGGCAGCGGCGGCGGCGTGCAGAACGTGTTCGTGTACCTCAAGGAGGGCGTGAAGGGCACCTTCCCCGCCAAGACCGATCCGGCGGTCATCGACCAGAAGGGCTGCCTGTACGGGCCGCGCGTGGTCGGCCTGCAGGTCGGCCAGCCGCTCAAGTTCACCAACAGCGACCAGACGCTGCACAACGTGCACGGCATGCCGAAGGTGAACGCACCGTGGAACTTCGCGATGCCGAAGTTCGTGAAGCAGAAGGAGAACAAGGACCTGACCAAGCCCGAGGTCATGATCCACGTGAAGTGCGACGTCCATCCGTGGATGTCGGGCTACGTCGGCGTGCTCGAGCACCCGTTCTTCGCGGTCACTGACAAGGACGGCAACTTCACCATCGAAGGCGTGCCGCCCGGCGAGTACACCGTCGAGGTGTGGCAGGAGAAGCTCGGCGCCCAGACCGCGAAGGTCAAGGTCGACGCCGGCGCTGCGGCGAAGCAGGACTTCACCTTCAAGCCGTCCTGAACCCGAGCCATCCACTGATTCACGAAGGGATCAACTGAGCTTCCCGTGCAGGCCACGCTTTTCTGGCTGACCGGCGGCGCGTTCTTCGCGCTGCAGCTCGGGATGCTGCTGTACCTGCTGTACGCGAGCCCCGCCGAGGGGCTCGCGGCTTCCGAGGAGCGCCGGCGCCGCGTCGAGATCATCTGGACGCTCGCGCCGGCCTCCATCCTGCTCGCCGTGCTTTTGATGGTGAGCGGTCTCACAGGATCGTCCTGGATGCGCGTCCGCGCGTCGGCCGATCCCTCGCGTGTCGTCGCGCTGCACGGCCCGGACGGGGCGCGCGTCCACCGCGACGCCGCGAGGTAGCCTCGTGCAGAGAAGCGTCGCGCTCGCAACGCCGGTGTCCCGCATCGCCGATTACGCCGAGCTGACCAAGCCGCGCATCACGCTGATGGTCGTGCTCACGACCGCGGCGGGCTACTACCTCGGCGCGACGGGCAGGTTCGACTTCGTCGTGCTGCTGCACGCGCTGCTCGGCACTGGCGTGATCGCGTCCGCCGCGAGCGCGCTGAACCAGGTGCTCGAACGCGACTCCGACGCACGCATGCTGCGCACCCGGCACCGCCCGCTTCCCGCGGGACGCATGGAGGCGCCGGCCGCGCTCGGCTTCGGGCTCGTGCTCACGGTGCTGGGAACGATGTATCTCGCGGTCGCGGTGAACGTCCTCACCGCGGTCGTCGGCGCCGCGACGCTCGCGCTCTACGTGCTCGTCTACACGCCGATGAAACGCTGGTCATCGGTCTGCACCATCGTCGGTGCCGTTCCCGGCGCCCTGCCGCCGGTCATGGGCTGGACCGCCGCCACCGGCACGCTCAGCGCCGAGGCGTGGGTTCTGTTCGCGATCCTGTTCTTCTGGCAGCTGCCGCACTTCCTCGCGATCGCCTGGAACTACCGCGAGGACTACGCGCGCGGCGGACAGCCGATGCTGTCGGTCGAGGATCCGCACGGCGGCAGCACCGCGCGCCAGATCGTCCTCTACTGCACCGCGCTGCTGCCGGTGAGCCTCGCGCCGTCGCTCGTGAACCTGACGGGCTCGCTCTATTTCTACGGTGCTTTCGTGCTCGGCATCGCGTACCTCGCGGCCGGCATCCACGCGGCGCGCGAGCGCTCCCATGCGTCGGCGGGCCTGCTGCTGCGCGTCTCGGTGATCTATCTGCCGGCGCTGCTCGGGCTCATGACGTTCGACAAGGTCGTGCCGTGACGGTTGCAGCGACGACGGGCTCGAAGGACGACATCCTCGTCGTCGACGGACTGAAGCACAGCTACGGCGAGACGCTCGCCATCCAGGACCTCTCGTTCCGCATGCAGCGCGGCGAGATCTTCGGCCTGCTCGGTCCGAACGGCGGCGGCAAGACCACGCTGTTCCGCATCCTGTCGACGCTCCTCGCCCCGACCGCGGGACGCGCGACGATCGGCGGGCACGACGTCGTGCGCGAGCCGCAGGAGGTGCGCCGCCAGATCGGCGTCGTCTTCCAGGCACCGAGTCTCGACGTCAAGCTCACCGTGCGCGAGAACATGGTCCATCAGGGCCACCTGTACGGCCTGCACGGCGCGGCACTCGACTCGCGCATCGACGAGATGCTGGGCCGCGTGGCGATGCGCGAGCGCGCCGACGCCCGCGTCGAGACGCTGTCGGGCGGCATGCGCCGCCGCGTGGACCTCGCGAAGGGACTGCTGCACCGCCCTGCCCTCGTGCTGCTCGACGAGCCGACGACCGGCCTCGATCCCGGCGCGCGCCTCGACCTGTGGAACTACGTCACGGACGCCCGCAAGCGCGACGGCCTGTCGGTGCTCATCACGACGCACCTGATGGAGGACGCAGACCGCTGCGACCGTCTGCTGATCGTCGAGCGCGGCCGCATCGTGGCACTCGGCACGCCGGACTCGCTGCGCGACAGCGTCGGCGGCGACGTGATCGTCGCCCGCACGCGCGATCCCGAGGCGCTGGCGGTCGCGGTGCGCGAGCGCTTCGGCGAGGACGCGAGCGTCGTCGACGGCGAGCTGCGCGTGCGGCGCGCGCGCGGCCCCGAGTTCGTGCCGCAGCTCTTCGACGCCTTCCCCGGACAGATCGAGGCCGTGAGCGTCGGCAAGCCGACCCTCGAGGACGTCTTCATCCAGTACACCGGGCACCGGCTCTGGGACGGCGAAGGCTGAGCGTGCGCGAGCACGAGATTCGAGCGATGGTGGAATCATGATGGACACGTTGATCCGCCCGACGATCACGCTGTGGCAGCGGGAGATCATCCGCTTCTACCGGCAGCGCAGCCGCATCGTCGGCGCGCTGGCGACGCCGATCCTGTTCTGGCTGCTGCTGGGCTCGGGCTTCGCCGGGACCTTCCACTCCGGCAGCGAGGCCGGCGGCGTCGGCTACTCGGAGTACTTCTACCCGGGCACGATGATCATGGTGGTGCTCTTCACCGCGATCTTCTCGACCATCTCCGTGATCGAGGACCGCAAGGAAGGCTTCCTGCAGGCGGTGCTCGTGGCGCCGGTCGCGCGCTCGACCGTCGTCCTCGGCAAGATCCTCGGCGGCACGACGCTCGCTCTCGGACAGGCGCTGCTGCTGCTCGCCGCGGCGCCCTTCCTCGGCCTGCGCCTCGGCATCGGCGACCTCGTGCTGATCGTCGCGATCCTCTTCGTGGTCGCGTTCGCGCTGACGACGCTGGGCTTCCTCATCGCCTGGAAGATGGAGTCGACGCAGGGCTTCCACGCGATCATGAACCTGGTGCTGATCCCGATGTGGCTGCTGTCGGGCGCGTTCTTCCCCGCTTCGGGCGCGTCCGGCTGGCTGCGCGCGGTGATGTTCGTGAATCCGCTGACGTACGGGGTCGCGGCGCTGCGACGCGCGCTCTACACCGGCACGTCGGTCGGCGCCGACGTCCCGACGCTCGCGATCTCGATCTTCGTGACCTGCGGATTCGCGGTCCTGACGTTCCTCGCCGCGCGCTCGCTGGCGTCGCGTCCGCTGGACGTCGGTCTCGCATGAGCTCGGCCGCGTCGCCGGCCGGTGCCGCGACCGCGGCGCCGCGCCGCAGCGCGGGACGCACCGGCGCGGTCGTCGGCCTGCTGCTCGCGATCGCGGCCGCGGGGTCGATCTGGCTCGCCGTCCGCGCGCAGCAGGCGCCGGAGGAGCTGCCGGTCCTCGCAACGGTTCCCGACTTCGCGCTCACCGAGGCATCGGGCCGGACGGTCACCCTCGCCGACCTCGCGGGCAGGCCGTGGGTCGTCGATCTCGTGTTCACGCACTGCGGCGGCATCTGCCCGACCATGACGGCCGCGATGTCGAAGCTCGTGCAGAGCAGCAATGCCCTGCCGGGAGTGAAGTTCGTGTCGATCAGCGTCGACCCGAAGAACGACACGCCGGAGGTCCTCACCGCGTACGCCGAGCGCTTCCAGGCGGACCGCTCGCGCTGGCTCTTCCTCACCGGTGACGAGAACGCGATCCGCAAGCTCGCGATCGACGGGCTCAAACTGCCGCTCGCCGACGGCGATCCGGCGCAGGGCGAGGACGCGATCCTGCACAGCCAGCGCTTCCTGCTCGTCGACGCGCAGTCGCGCGTGCGCGGCACGTACGACGTCCGCGATCAGGAGGCGATGTTCCGCCTGCGCGGCGATCTCGAGCGTCTGAACGCAGACGCATCCGCCCCGGGCTGACCGGGACGTCCCGGGATCAGCGCGGCGCGGTCGGAACGGCGGCGCGCTGCGCGTCGCGCTCCTGGAGGCGCGCCTCCTGCCGCTTCATCGCGCGATAGATCGCGATGCCGGCCCCGACCACGACGGCGGGCGGCAGCGCGAGCATCATGACCGTGCCGAGCAGGAAGCCCCAGTTCCAGTCGTCGTTGCCGCCGCCGAAGCAGACGGTGCACGCCCGAGCCACGTCGGGGTGTGCGAGCACGGCGAGCACGCCCGCCGTGCCGGCTGCCGCGATGCGACGCACCACGCGCCTCAGTGCGCGGCCGGCGCCGCGGGCGCGTCCGCCGCATCGGGCGGGTAATGCATGTGCTCGGCGTGCGCCTCGAGATCGTGCAGCGCGCGGCGCGCGGCCTCCTCCGCCGGGTGGATGCCGATGTCGGGCAGGACGAAGACGATCAGGATGAGCACGAGGACACAGCACACCGCGACCGAGTAGTTGATGAGGTGCCCCTCGCCGCGCAGGTGCATGAAGAAGGACGCGATCAGGAAGACCTTGATCGCGGCGATCACCAGCGCGATCACGACGCCTGCCGCGTGCGGCAGGTTCAGGTACGCGACCCCGACCGTCATCAGCGTGAGGACGGCGAGGCTCGCGAAGATGATCAGGTACGTCCGCACCTCCGCCGACTTGTCGACCGGTGCGTGCTTGCCCGCTGCTCCGTGCGAGGAACCCTTGGCGCTCATCTCAACTCCTCCCGCTCAGAGCAGGTAAAGGATCGGGAACAGGATGACCCAGACCAGATCGACGAAGTGCCAGTACAGTCCGGCACACTCGACGCGGTCGTGCGCGTCCGGCGTGAAGTCGCCGCGCGTTCCCGCCCAGAGGATGTAGGCCATCAGGAACAGACCACCCGTCACGTGGATCACGTGGAGGCCGGTCAGCGTGTAGTAGAACGATCCGAACAGGTTGCTCGAGATCGTGATGCCCTCTTCCCACTTGTGGTGGTACTCGTAGGCCTTCACGCACAGGAAGATCAGCCCGCCGCCGATCGTGCACAGGATCCAGCGCTGGAACTTCGCGATGTTCCCTTCCTGGATCGCGGCAAGCGCGAGCACCATCGTCACCGAGCTCGTGATCAGAGCGAACGTGTTGAAGGTCGCGAGCGGCACGCCCATCATCGAGCGCGGCGGGACCGCCATGTGCGCGCTGCCGCTCCGCAGGATGATGTAGGCGCTGATCAGGCCGCCGAACAGCATGATCTCGGACGCGAGGAAGGCCCACGTTCCCAGCTTCGCGTTGGAGATCCCGGTGTTGGTCTCGGCAATCGCTGTGCTCAATTTCGCGCTCCCGTTTCGTTCCGGTCAGAGTGAGGCGACGCGCGCCGCCCTCAGGCGGCCTCGTCCTGCGGCCAGTAGTCCGTCTTGTGGCCCGGCACGCTGTACTCGTACGGGCCGCGGAACACCTCGGGCTCGGTCGCGAAGTTGCCGTGCGGAGGCGGCGACGGGCACGCCCACTCGAGCGTGGTCGCGTTCCACGGATTCTCGCCGGCCACCTCGCCGCTGCGCAGGCTCCAGAAGAAGTTGATGACGAACGGGATCTGTCCGACGAAGAGCGTCGCGGCGGCGATTCCGATGATCAGGCTCCAGCCCTGCACCGGCAGGTTGTGCGACTGCTCGACCGGCACCGCGAGGCGGCGCTGCATGCCGTACATGCCCTGGATGAGCATCGGGAAGAACACGAAGTTCATCGGGATGACGGTCATCCAGAAGTGGATCTTGCCGAGCTTCTCGCTCATCCGGCGGCCGAACATCTTCGGGTACCAGTAGTAGGTGCCGCCGAGCAGCGCGATGAGGCTTCCCGGCGCGACCACGTAGTGGAAGTGTCCGATGACGTAGTACGTGTCGTGCAGGTGCAGGTCGGTCGGCGCGAAGCCGAGCGGCAGTCCCGTCAAGCCGCCGATCGCGAACATCGGCAGGAACGCGAGTGCGAACAGCATCGGCGTGTTGAAGCGGATCGAGCCTCCGCGGAGGCTCATCAGCAGGCACGTCAGGATCGCGACCGCGGGCACCGAGATCGTCAGCGTGGTCGTCACGAAGAGGCTCGCGAGGCTGGTGCGCATCCCGGACAGGAACATGTGGTGCGCCCACACGATGAAGCTCAGCACGCCGATCAGCAGCATCGAGCCGACGAGCTCGCGATATCCGAACAGCGGCTTGCGCGTGTTGGTCGCGATGATCTCGGCGATGATGCCCATCGGCGGCAGCAGCAGGACGTACACCTCGGGGTGAGCGAGGAACCAGAACAGGTGCTGCCAGAGGATCGGGTTGCCGCCTCCCGCGCGCGGGAAGACGGTCGCGCCGTAGATCAGGTCCTTCGGGATGTAGAAGCTGGTGCCGGCGACGCGATCGAGAAGCTGCAGGATCGCCCCCGCCTCGAGCACCGGGAACGCGAGCAGCAGGAGCACGGCGGTGACCAGCTGCGCCCAGCAGAACACCGGCAGGCGGCCCATCGTGAGCCCCTTCACGCGCATGTTCAGCATCGTGACGATGAAGTTGATCGCGCCGAAGAGCGACGAGGTGATGATGATCACCATGCCGATCAGCCAGTAGGTCTGGCCCGGCGGCGCGACGACGGACAGCGGAGCGTACGAGGTCCAGCCCGACTGCGGTGCGCCACCCGGTGCGAGGAAGCTCGCCAGCAGGACGATGCCGCCGACCAGGAACGTCCAGTACGACGCCATGTTGAGGCGCGGGAACGCCATGTCCGGCGCGCCGATCTGCAGCGGCATGACGTAGTTGCCGAACGCCGCGACCCCGAGCGGCACGATGCCGAGGAAGACCATGATGGTCCCGTGCATGGCGCCGAGCTGGTTGTAGAAGACCGGGTCCATGAACCCGTAGGGCATGCTCTCCGGGAACAGCCAGTTCAGGAGGCCGCGGATCAGGCCGAGCTTCTCAGGATCGAAGTCGTCCGGCGGCGTCGGGATCGCGAGCTGCCAGCGCATCAGCAGCATCATCGAGAACCCGATCAGCAGGAAGACCAGCGACGTTACCAGGTACTGGATCCCGATGACCTTGTGGTCCACCGAGAAGACGTACTTCCAGATGAAGCCTTGTGGCTCGGCGTGCGCGTGCGCGCCGGCGTGGCCGTGTGCGTCTGTCACCGAATCTCTCCTGGGTTGCTTCTGCCGGGGACCGGGGCGGGATGGGCTCTGACGAAGGGATCGCTCACGAGTGCGAATCGACCGCGGGAACCACGGGCCGTGCGTCGGCGGTGCCGGTGTCGCCCGGAGCGGCGTTCTCGGCGACCTGCTGCTTCTGCCACTCCTCGAACTCGCTCGCGGTCTCGATGGTGACCTGGCCGACCATCTTGGTGTGCCCGAGGCCGCAGAGCTGCGCGCAGCCGATCTCGAACTTGCCCGCGACCGTCGGCTCGAACCACAGCACGGTCTCCATGCCGGGCACGATGTCCTGCTTGTTGCGGAAGTTCACGACCTGAAAGTCGTGGATCACGTCCTTCGACGTCATCCCGAGGATCGTCGGCTTGCCGAGCGGAACGTGCAGCTGGTTGATCGTGACGATGTCGTCCTTGGACGCGGGATCCTCGGGATCGAGACCGATCGAGTTCTCCGCGGTGACGAGCGCCGCCGACCGACGTCCGAACTGGCCGTCGGGACCCGGGTACTGGAAGTTCCACGCGAACTGCTGCGCGATCAGCTTGACGTTCAGCGACTCCGCGGGCGGCGGCGTCGACTTCTTGACCGCGCCCCAGATCGGAACCTCGAACGCGAGGATCAGCCAGATCTCGAACGCGAGCACGAGGCCGGCGGGCAGGAAGGACGCGGACTCACCGGGGTTCGCGTAGCTCGCGCGGTGGCCGTCGCGGGCCCGGTACTTGACCAGGAAGACCACGAAGAGCGCGACGCCGATCACGTACAGCGCGACCATCACGACGTGCAGGAGGATCAGCAGGAAGTCGATGTCGCCGGCGTAGCTCGAGGCCGCCGGCTGCGGCAGGCCCCAATGGAATCCCCATTCTTCGCGCATAGACTGGTCCCGGTCTCCGTGAGCGACGGTTGATTGCAGCAGCAGAAGCCCTTTTTGGCCGAGGGAGTCAAGGCTTCCAGCCGAAAAGTGCGGCATTCCGTCGCACGGCGATCGGTCCGCACGCGGCGCTGCGTGGACGCACCCCGGGCCTGGTTCGCGCGCGATCGAAGACGGGACGTGCGCGCGCCGCGGAACTCGGCGGCGCGCGGTGCGTCAGGCGCTCGTGGCGTCTTCGCTGTGGTGGTCGCCCGCGCCGCGGATGCGGCGGCGGCGCGCGAGCTTCATGACCAGCTGCGTGGGACCGGACGCGACGTACGTGAGGATGCCGAGGAAGAAGAGGATCTGCGGCTGCGCGACGACCAGCATGACGAGAACGATCATGCCGACCACGGCGTAGAACGGCATCCGCGCGCGCAGGTCGAGGTCCTTGAAGCTGTAGTAGCGGATGTTGCTCACCATCAGGAGCGCGAGCCCGTAGACGAGCAGCAGCAGGACGAGGTGCTTGTTGGTCGCGCCCTCGCCGCCGAAGAAGTAGTAGAGCAGGACGGTCGCGGCGATCATGTCGGCCGCAGCCGGGATCGGCAGACCGACGAACGTCCGCTTCTCGGCGTGGCTCGTCTGCACGTTGAAGCGCGCGAGTCGCAACGCACCGCACGCGACGAAGAGCGACGTCGCGAGCCAGCCCCACGCGCCCCAGGGCTCGAGCGCCCAGCGGTAGGCGAGAACGCCCGGCGCGACACCGAACGCGACCAGGTCCGCCAGCGAGTCGTACTCGACCCCGAACTGGCTCGTGGTGTTGGTGAGCCGCGCGATGCGGCCGTCGAGGCCGTCGCAGATGTGCGCCGCGCAGATCGCGATCGCCGCGGTGAGGAAGTCGCCGTGGCTGCTCTTGATGACCGCGTAGACGCCGAGGAACAGGCCCGCGGTCGTGAACAGGTTGGGCAGGATGTAGACGCCCTTGTGCAGCGAGGCGCGCCGGTCGGCGCCGCCGCGCAGCAGCCGGACGCGGCCACGGTTCGCCTCTCGCATTCCCCGCCGTGGGATCATCGCAGTACTCCGAGCACCGTCTCTCCCGCCGTCACGCGATCACCGAGCTTCACCCGCAGTTCGACGTTTCCCGGAACGTAGACGTCGACCCGCGACCCCAGCTTGATCATTCCCACACGCTCTCCGCGGCTGCAACGCGTGCCCGCGCCGACGCGGCAGACGATGCGCCGCGCGAGGAAGCCCGCGATCTGCACGAACACGATGCTGCGCCCCTCGTCGCTGCGCATGACGATCGCGTTCTGCTCGTTGTCGAGCGACGCCTTCTCGGCCCACGCCGCGAAGTACTTGCCGGCGTTGTAGTGCACGCCCGTGACCTCGCCGTCGACCGGCGCACGGTTCACGTGGACGTTCATCGGCGACATGAAGATGCTGATCTTCGCCGCCCTGCTCTTCAGGAAGCGCGGCTCGTCGACGTCGGGCTCGGCGATGATGATCTCGCCGTCCGCGGGCGAGATCACGAGGCCCTCTCCCTGCGGCGCGTGCCGCTCGGGGTCGCGGAAGAAGTTCAGGAAGAAGGCGGTGCCGACGATCGCGAGCAGCGTCAGGATCTGGAACGCCGACGACAGCCAGCCGCCCGTCACGCAGGCGAGCAGTCCCGCCGCGACGGCGGCTGCGATGCAGCCGCCGATCAGCGGGTAGCCGTCCCGCGCGAGCGGGATGTTGCCCTGCGCCACGCTAGTTGCGCGACTTGTCGACCAGGCGACGCGACTGCATCCACGGCATCAGGCCGCGCAGCTTCGCGCCGACTTCCTCGATCGGATGGTGCTCGCCCTCTTTCCGGAGCTCGCGGAAGTGCGGCGAGCCGCAGCGGTACTCGGTCATCCACTCGTCGGCGAACTTGCCGGTCTGGATCTCCTTGAGGATCTCCTTCATGGCCGCGCGCGCCTCGGGTCCGATGATGCGCTTGCCGCGCGTCATGTCGCCGTACTCGGCGGTGTTGCTGATCGAGTAGCGCATGTTCGCGATGCCGCCCTCGTAGATCAGGTCGACGATCAGCTTCACCTCGTGGAGGCACTCGAAGTACGCCATCTCGGGGCTGTAGCCGGCCTCGACGAGGGTCTCGTAGCCCGCGCGGATCAGCTCGGTGAGGCCGCCGCAGAGGACGCTCTGCTCACCGAAGAGGTCGGTCTCGGTCTCCTCGCGGAACGAGGTCTCGATGACCGCGGCGCGGCCGCCGCCGATCGCGCTCGCGTACGCCAGCGCCACGTCCTTGGTGTTGCCGCTCGGATCCTGGCCCACCGCGATCAGGCACGGCACGCCACGTCCACCCTGGTACTCACTGCGCACGAGGTGGCCGGGGCCCTTCGGTGCGACCATGAAGACGTTCACGTCCGCCGGCGGGACGATCTTCTTGAAGTGGAAGTTGAAGCCGTGTCCGAACGCGAGGTAGTCGCCCTTCTTCAGACCGGGCTTGACCTCACCCTCGTAGATCTCCGAGCCCATCTCGTCGGGAACGAGCATCATCACGATGTCGGCCCACGCCGCCGCCTCGGCGGTCTCGCGCACGTCGAGGCCGGCCGCCCTGGCCTTCTCGCAGGACGGGCTCGTCTTGCGCAGTCCGACGCAGACCTCGATCCCGCTGTCGCGCAGGTTCTGCGCGTGCGCGTGCCCCTGGCTGCCGTATCCGATGACGGCGACCTTCTTGCCCTTGAGCAGCGCCGGGTTCGCGTCCTTGTCCGTGTAGATGTTCAGTCCCATTCCCTGTTCCCTCGATTCAGACGAAATCGGCTTCGGAGCCTTCGCGCGCGAGGCGCCCTTCCTGACCTTCCGGCGCGGGCGCCGGCGCTTCGTCCACCGCCGCGGCGAGCACCGGCGAGCCGCGGAACATCGCGACCACGCCCGTGCGGACGACTTCCTTGATGCCGAACGGCCGCAGCAGGTTGATGAACGCCCCGATCTTGTCCTCGGTGCCCGTCACCTCGACGACGTACGACTCGCTCGACACGTCGACGACCTTGCCGCGGAAGATGTTCACGACGCTCAGCACCTCGCCGCGCGTCTTCGCGTCTGCGGTGACCTTGACCATCACGAGCTCGCGCTCGACGTGGTCGACGGTGCTGAAGTCGCTGACCTTGATGACGTTGACCAGCTTGTTGAGGTGCTTGTTGATCTGCTCCAGCACCCGGTCGTCACCGCTGGTCACCAGCGTGATGCGCGAGACCGTCGGGTCGGTGGTCGGCGCGACGCACAGGCTCTCGATGTTGAACCCACGGCCGCTGAACAGCCCGGCGATCCTCGCAAGGACGCCGAACTCGTTCTCCACCAGCACGGAGATGATGTGGCGCATCCCCGCCGTTTAACCATTGCTCCCCGGAAAATCGACCTGTCCCGAGGGAAGCTCCGGCAAGGAACCGACCGGCTCCCGAGGGCCGCGTGCCCCCCTCCGGCGGGCCCCGCCCGCCGGCCGACCGAAGGGAGCGCGGGGAGTGGGCCCCTGCGCGGCTTCGCCGCGTAGGGCGAGGGGGCGCGAGCCCCCTCGTTTGAATCAATGCGCGGCGTCGGCGCCGCGGTGACGGCCCAGGATCTCCATGATGCGATCCTTGCCGGCGAGCTTCAGCTTCTGGAGCCGCTTGCGCTCGACTTCCTCTTCAGCGGAAAGATGCTGCTTCGCGTTGAGTCGCGCCAGCTCTTCCTTGAAACGTTCGTGCTCGAGGTAGTGGTCCCGAAGCTCGGCATCCCGATCCATCAGGGACCGGATCAACTCCTCGTCACGTTTCTCCATTGAGATCCTCCCGGAAGCCGCTCGCGGTCGCGACTCCCCTTGTCGCCGAACCATCGACGGCCCGAAGGGCCCCGCGCTTTAGTTGTAGGCGCGCAGGAATCGGATTGTCAACGAGGCACTCGGCCGGTGCCTCGACGCTCTCGCATGATCTCCGCCTCCGACGCGCGCGCGTACCGCGGAACGAGCCCGGCACGATCGTCGGGACCGCTCGCGGCGAAGATCCCGGCGCCGGCGCGCGCGACCGCGGCCCCGCTCGGCGGACGGCTCTCGAAGGACAGCACGCGTGCTCGCTCGCCGAGCGCGTCCGCGATCTCCGCCGGATAGCGCGCGCAGCCGTCGCCCAGAAGAACGATGCGCGCATCCGCTGGCGTGCGCTCGCCGAGCACCTCGACGAACGCCGCAGGCGCGTACGCGGCATCCTCGGACGTTCGCTCGAGACGCGGCACCGCATCCCGCCACACCGGCTGGCGAACCACGAACGTCGCGCCGTAGACCTCGCCCTTGCGCGCGTCGAGACACGGCGCGATCACGACACCCGGATGCGCTCCGGTCGCATCGTCCCCGCCCCACCCGGGCAGCACGGACGCAGCCAGCGCCTCGAGCGTCGGCACGCCGACCAGCGTGGCGCCGCCTCCCAGCGCGAGCCCCTTCGCGGTCGCCAGCGCCACGCGCAGTCCGGTGAACGACCCCGGACCGATCGAAACCGCGACGCAGCCGACATCCTCGAGCGCGGCACCGGCCGCAGCGAGACACTCGTCAATCAGCATCAGCAGCTCGGTACCGTGTCCGAGCCCGGTGTCGCGCGTGACCTCGGCGAGCAGCGCGCCGCCCTCCGCGATGCGGCCCGGCTCCGGATGAGCCACGGCGCCGTCGTCGAGCGCCGCGCGCACGAGACCGACGCTACCGACCCGCGTCGCGGTGTCGATGCCGAGGAAGAGCAACGGGCGGACGCCGTCGGATCGCGCTCAGCCGACCAGCAGGCGGTGCACGTCGTTGTAGAGCGCGAAGCCCATCAGCGAGATCAGCAGGAACATGCCGACCTGCTGTGCGATCTCGCGGTGCCGGATCTCCATCGGATGGCCGAGGACCTTCTCGACGCCCATGAAGACCAGGTGGCCGCCGTCGAGGATCGGAATCGGCAGGAGGTTCAGCACGCCGAGGTTGACGCTGAGCAGCGCCATGAAGAAGGCGAGCGCGGCAAAGCCGTTGTGCGCCTGCTTGCCGGCCTCGGTCATGATCGTGAGCGGCCCGCCGACGGTCGACGTCGACACCACGCCCTGGAAGAGCTTCACCAGGGTCATCACCGTCAAGTAGCAGAGCTCGGCGGTACGCTGGATGCCGAGCCACACGGCCGTGACCGGGTTGCTGCGCTCCATGACGAAGCTGCTCGACTGCTCGACACCGATCACGTAGATCGGCGTCGCCTCGCCGAAGATCGTCTTGCCCTCGGTGCGCTGCGGGGTGACGCTCACGTTCCACTGCTTGTCGCCGCGCTTGACCGCGAGGTCCACGGGCTTGCCGTCGCTGGCGCGGATCGCTCCCGACAGCTCCTCCCAGCGCGTGATCGCCGTGCCGTTCACCGCGGTGATCTCGTCGCCGCTCTGCAGTCCGGCCTGCGCCGCCGGCATGCCGTCGCTCACCTTCCCGACCGTCGAGGTCAGGACCGGAACGCCGGTCGCGAACAGGATCGACAGCAGCAGCGCCGCGAAGATCAGGTTGCCGAGCGGGCCTGCGACGACGATGAACGCGCGCGCCCAGAGCGGCTTGACGGCGAAGGAGTTCGGCTGTGCCGCGAGCACCGGATCGGGCTCGCTGCCGTCGTCCTCCTGGCCGATCATCTTGACGAAGCCGCCGAGCGGGATCGCGGCGAGGCAGTATTCCGTCTCGCCGACGCGCCGCGAGAAGATCGTGGGGCCGAAGCCGAGCGAGAACTTGAGCACGCCCACACCGACGCGCTTGCAGGCGAGGAAGTGTCCGAGCTCGTGAACGAAGATCAGGAGCCCGAGCACGACGATCGCCGCGACGACGCTTGTCACCATAAAAGGAGGTCTCCAGCCGGACCGGGTGTTTGAGCGGGACGGGAGCGGCCGGTCAGGCGTTCACATAATACGCGAACACGAACGGCAAGACGAGGCTGTCGATGCGATCGAGGACGCCGCCGTGCCCCGGGATGATCCACCCGGAGTCCTTGGCGCCGTACGCCCGCTTGAGCGCGGACTCGATCAGGTCGCCCGATTGTGCGAGCACCGACATCGCGAGCGCGAGGAAGAGGAGCTCTTCAAGGCGTTCGCCATGCGGAGGCAGCACCACCCACGCGAAGGTCGCGAGGACCACGCTCCCGAGAAGCCCGCCGATCGCGCCCTCGACCGTCTTGTTCGGACTGACGCGGGGCATGAGCTTGGTGCGGCCCGTGAAGCGTCCTGCGAAGTAGGCGCCCGTGTCGGAGCCCATCGCGCACGCGATCGCGAAGAACACCCAGCGCTCTCCCCCCGGGAGCAGACGCAGCGAGACCACGTGCGGCAGCAGGAAGCCGACGTAGAGCGCAGCCACCATGGCGTTGGCGAAGCGCGTGACGGCGCCCTGCAGATCGGGATCGAAGATGGTCAGGAAGAGCCCGATCGCGAAGGTCGCGAACAGCACGGCGCCGAGCGCCGCCGGGCGGCCCGAGACGACGGCCGCCGCGAAGGCGAGCCCCGCGACGATCGCCAGCAGGCGCGCCGCGCGATGCTCCGGAAGCGCCATCTCCGCGAACTCGCCGAGCCCGATCGCGGTGAAGCCGACGATCACGCCGGCAAAGACCCAGGGCGCGCTCCCGAGGATCAGCCAGAGGAGGAGCGGAATCGCGACCGCTGCGGTCGCGAGCCTAGTTCGCAGCACGCAGGCGGGCCTGATCCCCGCGACCGTCCACCACCCGTCCGAAGCGCCGATCGCGCGCCTGGAACTGGCGCAGCGCCTCGAGGAACTCGGCCTCGCGGAAGTCGGGCCAGAGCGTGTCGGTGATGTAGATCTCGGTGTACGCGACCTGCCAGAGCAGGAAGTTCGACAGGCGCACCTCGCCGCTCGTGCGGATCAGCAGGTCGGGATCCGGGATGCCTGCCGTGCCGAGGCTCTGCGCGATGGTCTCCTCGGTGATGTCCTCGGGCTCGAGGTGGCCCTGCTTCACCTGCTTCGCGATCGTGCGCACCGCGGCGGCGATCTCCTCGCGCGCGCTGTAGGAGAGCGCGAGGGTGACGGTGAGGCCCTTGTTCTTTCGCGTCGTCTCGACGCTGACCTTGAGCGCCTTCTGGACGTCGGCGGGGAGCTTCTTGACGTTGCCGATCACCAGCAGCCGCACGTCGTTCTTCATCATGCGGTCGAGCTCGGTGGTCAGGTAACGCTTGAGGAGCCGCATCAGCCCCTTCACCTCGGCGGCCGGCCGACCCCAGTTCTCCTCCGAGAACGCGTACAGCGACAGGTACTGGATGCCGATCTCGCGCGACATCTCGACGATCGCCTTGACCGAATCCTTGCCGCGGCGGTGGCCGTAGATGCGCTCGAAGCCGCGGCCCTGCGCCCAGCGGCCGTTGCCGTCCATGATGATGGCCACGTGGCGGGGGAGTCGGGCTGGGTCGATGCCCTGGATCGAGAGGCTCGCGCGGCTGGGTTTGACCATCATCGCCACCTCACACCACCATGATCTCTTCTTCCTTGGACTTCAGCGTCTGGTCGATGCGCTCGATGCCCTCGTTGGTGAGCGATTGCACCTTCTCCTGCGCATGCCGGGCGTCGTCCTCGGTGACCTGCTTCTCCTTCTGCAGCTCCTTGATCATCTCGTTCGCGTCGCGGCGATGGTTGCGCATCGACACGCGGTACTCTTCGGCAATCTTCTTCACGTGCTTGACCAGGTCGCGACGGCGCTCCTCGGTCAGCTCGGGGATCGGAATGCGGATGATCTTGCCGTCGTTCATCGGGTTCAGGCCGAGATCCGAGCCCTTGATGGCGCGCTCGATCTCGCCCATCGCCCCCTTGTCGTACGGGGTGATGACGATGAGCCGTGGCTCGGGAACGTTGACGGTCGCGAGCGAGTTCAGGTGCGTGCGCGCCCCGTAGTACTCGACCATGATGCCGTCGAGCAGGCTCGACGACGCACGGCCGGTGCGGACGCGCGCGAACTCCTTCTTGAGCTTGCCCGCGGTCTCGTCGATCTCGCGGCGCAGCTCCTGCAGGACCTCCTCGATCACTCTTCGCCGCCTCCGCGCACGACCGTTCCGATGGGCTCACCGAGCATCGCACGCTTGAGATTGCCCGCTTCGAGCATGTTGAAGACGAGGACGGGCAGCTCGTTGTCCATGCACAGGGAGATCGCCGTCGAGTCCATCACCTTCAACTTCTGGCTCAGGACATCGAGGTACGTCAACTCGCGATAGCGAACCGCATTCGGGTTGAGCATGGGATCGGAGTCGTAGATGCCGTCCACCTTGGTCGCCTTGCAGACGATGTCGGCACCGATCTCGACCGCCCTGAGTCCCGCCGCCGTGTCCGTCGTGAAGAACGGGTTGCCGGTTCCCGCGGCGAAGATGATGACCCGTCCCTTCTCGAGGTGACGCGTCGCGCGGCGGCGGATGTACGGCTCGGCGACCTCCTTCATCTCGAGCGCGGAGAGGACGCGGGTCTGCACGCCGTGACGTTCGATGGCCGCCTGCAGGGCGAGGCCGTTCATCATCGTCGCGAGCATGCCCATGTAGTCCGCGGTGGCGCGCTCGATGCCGTGCGTCGCACCGGCGATGCCACGGAAGATGTTGCCGCCGCCGATCACGACGGCGAGCTCCACCCCCAGCGCGTGGACTTCGTGGATCTCACTCGCGAGACGCGTGAGGACCGCGTCGTCGATGCCGTAGCCTGCTTCCCCGGCGAGGGCCTCGCCGCTCAGCTTCAGCAGAACCCGGCGATAGGCAAGCGTGCGTGCCACCGGGAACCTTCCGGCTCAGGCCTCGCCCGAGGACTCGCCCAGTTGGAGTCGCACGAAGCGAGAGATCTCGACCGGCGCGCCGGCCGTCTTGGCCGTCGCCTGCACGAGCTTGCCCACGGTGGTCGAGGGGTCGCGGATGAACTCCTGCTCGACGAGGCAGATGTCGGCGAAGAACTTCTCGACCTTGCCCTGCACGATGCGCTCGATGACCTGCGCCGGCTTGCCCGACGTCGCCGCCTGCGCCGCGTAGATCTCGCGCTCGCGCTCGACGTCGGCGGCCGCGACCTCCTCGCGCTTCACGTGGCGAGGATTGGCCGCCGCGATCTGCATCGCGACGTCGCGCAGAACCTTCTCGACCTCGGCCGCGCCAGCACCGGTCGCGGTGGTCTTCGCCTCGACGAGAACACCGATCTTGCCGCCCGCGTGGACGTAGGAGCCGATCGCACCCTCGCCCGCCTTCAGCGAGAAACGCGCGACGCGGCGGAGGACGATGCTCTCGCCCATCGACGCGATCGACTCGGCGACGACGTCGGCGACCGGCTTGCCGCCACCCACCTTGATTCCCCCGAGGTCGAGGTCCGACGCAGCCTTCAGGCCGTCGATTTCGGTGCGACCCGCGAACGCGCCGAGCAGCTGCCCGGCGAGCTCCTGGAACTGCGGGGTCTTGGCAACGAAGTCGGTCTCGCAGTTGAGCTCGATCATCACGCCTTCGGTCGGGCTCACGAGACGGGCGAGGATGACGCCCTCCGCGGCGACCTTGCCGGCGCGCTTGGCCGCGGTCGCGAGGCCCTTCTCACGCAGGTACCGGACCGCGCCCTCGAAGTCGCCGCCGGACGAGTCCAGCGCCGCCTTGCAATCCATCATGCCGGCGCCGGTCTTCTCGCGCAGCTCTTTCACCTGTGACGCTGTGACTGCCAACTGTCTTGACCTCGATGCGATGGCGCCGCCAGCGAGCGCACGCCGTGGTTTGAACCGTGAGGAAGGTGCGGCGGACGTGCCTTGCACGTCCGCCGCGAAGCTCAGACGCCTGCCGGAGCCGATTCGTCGAGCGACGC
This sequence comes from Binatia bacterium, assembly GCA_046327915.1. Lineage (GTDB taxonomy): Bacteria > Desulfobacterota > Binatia > UBA12015 > UBA12015 > VGTK01. The sequence goes on from JAXLXO010000003.1 coordinate 301,233, forward strand.
GCCGCGCTCCTGGTCGGAGCCGCCCTCGTCTCCTTGCCCGCGCAGCCGCTCCTCGTACTCCTGCCGGCCCTCGATGATCGCGTCGGCGATCGACGAGCAGAACAGGCGGATGGCGCGGATCGCGTCGTCGTTGCCCGGGATCTTGTAATCGACGACCTCGGGGTCGCAATTGGTGTCGACCACCGCGACGACCGGAATGCCGAGCTTGTTGGCTTCCTTGACCGCGATCTCTTCCTTCTTCGGGTCGATGACGAAAATCGCGTCGGGCAGCTTGCGCATGTTCTTGATGCCGCCCAGCGAGATCATGAGCTTGTCACGCTCGCGCGAGTAGTTGAGCAGCTCCTTCTTCGTGTAGCGGCTCGACAAGACGGGATCGTCGATCATCTCTTCCAGCTTCTTCAGGCGGTCGATCGACGCCTTGATGGTCTGGAAGTTGGTGAGCATGCCGCCGAGCCAGCGATTGTTCACGTAGAACTGGCCGCAGCGCTCGGCCTCCTCGCGGATCGGATCCTGGGCCTGCTTCTTGGTGCCGACGAAGAGGATGACGCCGCCCGATGCCGCGAGCTCGCGGACCTGCTGGTAGACGTCCCGGAACATCTTCACCGTCTGCTGGAGATCGATGATGTAGATGCCGTTGCGGGCGCCGAAGATGTAGCGCTTCATCTTCGGGTTCCAGCGGCTCGTCTGGTGTCCGAAGTGGACTCCGGCCTCCAGCAGCTGTTTCATCGTCGGTTCAGGCATGTCTTCCTTCCTCGAAGCCGCCGCTCGCGCCCTCACGCACGACCGGGACGCTTCCCGCGGGGTTCAACCGCAGGTGGCTACCAGAGCCCCCACCATGGCGCAATGTTGTAACGAGGGGGCACGCGGGTTGTCGCTACGAGGGGGCACGCGCCCCCTCGCTCCAACCGGCGAAGCCGGTTGGAGCCTCACTCCCCGCGCTCCCTTCGGTCGGCGGCGCGCAGCGCGCGGTCGCCTGTGCGCCATGGCTCCCTTCGGTCGGCCGCGCGCGGCGCGCGGTCGCTTGCGGGATCATGAGTTCATCGACGCGATGAAGTCCGAGTTGGTCTTCGTGTGGCTCATCTTGTCGAGGAGGAACTCCATGGCCTCGACCGGGTTCAGCTGGGCGAGGAGTCGGCGCAGGATGATCACCCGGTTGAGGACCTCCCGGGGCAGCAGCAGCTCTTCCTTGCGAGTCCCGGACCGGTTGATGTCGATCGCCGGGAAGGTCCGCTTGTCGATCAGGCGCCGATCGAGATGGATCTCCATGTTTCCGGTGCCCTTGAACTCCTCGAAGATGACCTCGTCCATGCGGCTACCGGTGTCGATCAGCGCCGTGCCGATGATGGTCAGCGACCCGCCGTCCTCGATGTTGCGCGCGGCGCCGAAGAACTTCTTGGGCTTGTGCAGCGCATTGGAGTCGACGCCGCCCGACAGGATCTTGCCCGACGGCGGCACCACCGTGTTGTAGGCTCGCGCGAGGCGGGTGATCGAGTCGAGCAGGATCACGACGTCCTTGCCGTGCTCGACCAGGCGCTTCGCCTTCTCGATGACCATCTCGGCGACCTGGACGTGGCGCGTCGGCGGCTCGTCGAAGGTCGAGCTCACCACCTCGCCCTTCACCGAGCGCTGCATGTCGGTGACTTCCTCGGGACGCTCGTCGACCAGCAGGACGATGAGCACCACCTCGGGATGGTTGGCGGTGATGCCGTGCGCGATGTTCTGCAGCATCACCGTCTTGCCGGTACGCGGCGGCGCGACGATCAGGCCGCGCTGCCCCTTGCCGATCGGCGTCATCAGGTCGAGCACGCGCGTCGTGACGTCGCGCCCCGGGTTCTCGAGGATCAGGTGCTCGTTCGGGTAGAGCGGCGTCAGGTTGTCGAAGAGGATCTTCTCCCGCGCGCGCTCGGGCTCCTCGTAGTTGATGCGCTCGACCTTCAGGAGAGCGAAGTAGCGCTCGCCCTCCTTCGGCGGACGGATCTGCCCCGACACGACGTCGCCCGTGCGCAGGTTGAAGCGGCGCACCTGCGACGGCGAAATGTAGATGTCGTCCGGACCGGGCAGGTAGTTGTAGTCGGGCGCGCGCAGGAAGCCGAAGCCGTCGGGCAGGATCTCGAGCACGCCCTCGCCGTAGATCGAGCCGGACTGCGCCGTCTGCGCCTGCAGGATGCCGAAGATCAGCTCCTGCTTGCGCATCGTCGACGCGCCCTCGACCTCGAAGCTGCGCGCGATGTGCGCGAGCTCGTGGATGGCGAGACGTTTCAGCTCCTTGAGGTTCACCGGCGGCGGTACGCCGCCCGCTGCGGGAGCGGACGCGGCACCCGTCGCAGGCGCGGGCGCCGCTGCGGCCGGCGCGGGAGCGGCTTCCTCGCGCACCGGCGGCGCGGACGGCTCGACCGTCGCGGGCGCGGTCGCGACGTGCGCTGGTCGGCGGATCACGCCCGCCGCACGCGTGGGCGTGCCGTTGCCCGTCTCGCGCGCGACGGGCTGCGTGTCGAGATCGAGCGCTGCGGCCTCACCGTCCGCCTCGTCGCCGATCGCCGCCACGTCCTCCGGAAGGTCGGATGCTGCTTCCTGCCGCGAGCGTGATCGGGGCATTTCCCTCTCCTTGGAAACCCTGACGGGACCGGACTCCGACCGACGTGGACTCATGTCTGGTGGCTCGTGTGCCGTGACGCGTGTTGGGGACGGAATCGTGTCGCACGCCGTCGCACGGGAACGCGCTTCCCGCTCTACGATCTGCGCTGCTTCGCTTGACGTGTAGGGTGACGGCTGGGCAAGGACGGACGATCGGTGGCGCCGCGTGCATCTTGACGGTCGAAACCGAGATGCACCCCGACACCCGCGTCGCAATTAGAGCAACTCGTTTTGCGAGTCAACCCCTCGGACCGCGCGTCCGCGGCGCGTTTTCTTGTCTGGTCAGCCGTCGCGCAGCGTCGCGACGAGACGCTCCATGTCGTGCGCCAGCGGCGCCTCGAACGTGACCTCGCGACCGTCCAGCGGATGACGCAGCGTGAGCGACGACGCGTGCAGCGCCTGGCGCGGAAAGCTCTCCATCGCCTCGCGCAGCGGCGCACGCGCGGTCGCGGGCGCGCGACCCGAGCCGTACGTTCGATCGCCCACGATCGCGTGGCCGATGCTCGCGAGGTGCACCCGGATCTGGTGCGTGCGTCCGGTCTCGGGCGCCACGTCGAGCAGGGCCGCGGCGCCGGGCGCGCCGAACGCCTCGCGCACGAACCAACGCGTGCGTGCCGCGCGCGTCTGCCCGACGCGCGCCTGCATGCGCTTGCGATCCACCGGGTCGCGTCCGATCGCGAGATCGATCAGCCCCTCGCCTTCGCGCGGCACGCCGAGCACGATCGCCCGATAACGTTTCTGCACCGTGCGTGCGGAGAACTGCCGCGCGAGCGCGTGCATCGCGACCGGCGTCTTCGCGACGACGATGACGCCGGTGGTGTCCTTGTCGAGCCGGTGCACGATGCCGGGACGCTGGGGGTCGGGCCAGTCGCCAGTGAAGCGCCAGCGGTGCAGCAATGCGGCGACGAGCGTTCCGGTACGCGTCCCGGGTGCGGGATGGCTCGCCATCCCCGCGGGCTTGTCGATGACGATGATCGCCTCGTCCTCGTGCAGCACGTCGAGCGCGATGTCCTCGGGCTCGACCCACGACGGCTCCGGCGGCGGGAGATGCACGGCGATCTGCTCGCCCTCGCTGACCGGGAAGCTCGCCTTGCGCACCACGCCGTCGACCGTGACGTGCCCTTCGCGGACGAGCGCCGCGATGCGCGAGCGCGTCGGCAGGAAGCTCTGCTGGCCGAGGAAGCGGTCGAGACGCTGCCGCCCCTCGCCCGGCGGCACGGTGCAGCGGAACACCTGTCTGCCGCTCGCGTCGGCCGCGGGCTCGTGCGCGGCGTCGCTCACGAGCGGACGCCGAGGACCTCGCGCGCCGCGGTCGCGTCCCTCCGGATCTGCGCGACCAGCTCCTGCACCGAGGGGAACTTCACCTCGCCGCGCAGCCGCTGCACGAGCGCGACCTCGATGCGGCGTCCGTAGAGGTCGCCGTCGAAGTCGAAGAGATGCGTCTCGAGACGGCGTCCGACGCTGCCGAACGTCGGGTTGGTGCCGAGGTTAGCGACCGCCGGACGCGCCGGCGCCTCGTCATCGATGCCGACGCGCACGGCGTAGACGCCGTCGGGAGGCAGCATGCCGCCGTGCGGGAAGACGTTCGCCGTCGGGAAGCCGATGGTGGCGCCACGATGGTCGCCGTGGCGAACGAGCCCGGTGAGCGCGTGCGGCCGTCCGAGCAGCAGTGCCGCGTGCGCGACGTCGCCCGCGTGCAGCGCGCGGCGCACGGCGCTGCTGCTGACGGTGTGCTCGCCGATGGCGACCGGCGGCACGACGTCGACCGCGAAGCCGTAGCCGCGCGCGAGGTCGCGCAGCACTTCCGGCGTGCCCATGCGGTCGCGGCCGAAGGTCACGTTGTAGCCGACCACCACGCCGGCCACGCCGAGGCGTCCGACGAGCACGTCGCGCACGAACTCCTCGGGCGAGAGCGATGCGAACTTGCGCGTGAAGTGACGAACGACCGCACCGGACATCCCGGTGTCGCGCAGCGCCGCGATGCGGGCGGCCAGCGAGGTGATCATCTCCGGCGCGCGGTGCGGCGCGAGCACCTTGATCGGGTGCGGCCAGAAGGTGAACGCGACCGGCTCGCCACCGAGCTGCGACGCGAGCTCGATCGTGCGCCGCATGATCGCCTGATGGCCCAGGTGCAGGCCGTCGAAGTTGCCGAGCGCGACGACGGGCGAGCGGAACGGCCGGCGACCCGGCTCGAGGTGACGTACGACGCGCATCATGGAGCGCCCATCGGGCGCCCCGTCCTTAGCACACGGCGTCGGGTGACGCCGGTCCCCGCCGCGGGCCCGGACGCGCGGTCAGTTGCCCATCGAGAGCAGCATCTGCTTCGCGCGCGCCGCCTCGGGCGTCTGCGGATACTGCTCGGTGAGCTTCTTGAGGATCAGCCGGGCGTCGATCTTGTCGCCCATCTCCCCGAACGCCGACGCCTGACGGAGCATCGCCGCGGGCACCCGATCGCTCTTCGGGAAGCCGACCAGGACCTCGTTGTAGGCGAGGATCGCCTCGTTGTACTTGCCCTGGCCGTAGTACGACTCGCCGATCCAGTACTGCGCGTACGGAACGAGCTCGTTCTTCGGGTTCTTGTTGACCACGGCCCGCAGCGTCTGGACCGCCTTCTGCGTGTCGCCGCGCTGGTACTGCGTGAGGCCCGCCCGATACTCCTCGTTGGTGCTGCGCCCCATGTCGAGGTCGATCGACACGGTCTCGCCACCGGGCACGGAGGCCGACGGCGGCGGCGCGACCGGAGCGGGGGCCGGCGGCGGCGCGGACGGCGCGCTGCTGCCGAACTCGGATCCCGGCGGGACCGAGCCGGGCTGCGACGGCGGCTCGATCGGGCGTCCCTGACTCGACTCGAGCACGCGCAGGCGCTCCTCGATGTCGGTGCTCGGCGCCGGGGCGGTGGCGCGCGGCCGGCTGCCGCCGTCCTCGATCTGCGCTCTCAGCCGCGACAGCTGGCTGCGCAGGTTCTCGACGTCGGCGCGCGTGTCGGCGAGACGCCGCGCGAGGTCGCGCTGCTCCTTGCGCAGCGACGAGAGGTCCGCCTCGGACACGCAGCCCGTCGCGAACAGCGCGAGCAGTCCCCCGAACGCGATCATCCGGCGCGACGGCCGGACGATCGTTCCCCGCACGATCCTGGTCATTCGATCCCGTGCCTTGCCGCGCCTACTGCTGGTTCAGCACCACGAAGTGCGCGCGGCGGTTTTCCGCCCAGCAGCTCTCGGTCTCTTCCTGGCAGACCTGGAGCTCCTTGCCGTAGCTGATCATGGTGAGTCGGTCGGAGGAGATGCCGAGGCTCACGAGGTAGTCGCGAGCGGCGTTGGCGCGCTTCGCGCCCAGAGCGAGGTTGTACTCGATGGTGCCGCGGCTGTCGGTGTGACCTTCGATCTCGGCCTTGGCGCGCGGGTTCTCGCGCAGCCAGTCGGCGTTGGTCTTGAGGATCTCGCGCGCGTTGTCGGAGAGCTCGATCGAGTCGAACGCGAAGAAGACGTCGGCGAGAGGGCCCTGCTCTCCCTTGCCGAGCGTGCCGCGACGGTACTGGTCGAGGCTGCCGCCGCGCGCGAGGTCGTTGTCACCGACGCCGCCCGCCGACGAGCCGTTCGCCCCGTCGTACATCTCGTCGTCGGCTGTCTTCTTCTTGCTGCAGCCCGGTAGGAGCGCAAACGAAAAAATCAGCGCAACGGCGGTCATCCGCCACGTCCACGCGCGAGACCCGCCAGCCTGCACCCGCCCCATCTCGACCTCCTGGGAATCCATCCCGCTGAACGCGACGTCCTTGGCTGCGACGGCCGCCGGCTCGACGCCACGCACCGTGCGAAAACTCCGCACGACGCTCGCGGCCCGGTCCCTCACTCGAGCCTCGACGACCAGGCTGGAGAGGTATCACTGCCCGGGCTCGTGATCAATTGTCGCTGCCGCACGCCGCGCGCGTCACTGAAGTAGAGCTGCGCCTTGCCGGCGCGCGTCGAGCTGAAGATGAGGTAGCGGCCGTCGGGCGACCAGGTCGGGTCCACGTTGTCGCCGCGGCTCGACGTGATCTGCGTCGGATCGCCGCCGTCGGCACCGACGACGAAGATCTGGAAGCGTCCGTCGACGCGTCCGGTGTAGGCGATCTTGTCGCCCTTCGGCGACCACACCGGCTGCGTGTTGTACGAGCCGCGCGAGGTCACGCGGCGAGCCTGCCCACCGCCGGTTCCCATGACGTAGATCTGCGGCGAGCCGGTGCGTCCCGAGCAGAACGCGATCTGGCTGCCGTTCGGCGAGAAGCTCGGGCTCACGTTGATCGTCTGGCCCTCGGTGAGGCGTCCGGTGACGCCGCCGTCGAGCGACACGAGGACGATCTCGGAGTCGCCCTTGCCGCCGCTGCGCGTGACCGCGACCTCGCGTCCGTTGGGCGAGAAGCTGGCCCCCATCACCATCCCGGGGCCGGTCGGCACGAGACGCTCGCGTCCACTGAGGACATCCATCTCGTACAGCTTCGGGTGCCCGTCCTTGAAGGACGTGAACACCAGCGACTTCGCGTCCGGCGCCCAGCTCGGCGACAGGTTGATGGTCTGGTTGCGCGTCAGCTGCCGCAGGTCGGAGCCGTCGAGGTTCATGACGTACAGCTCCTTGAAGCGTCCGCTGCGCGTCGAGATGAACGCGACGCGGCTGTCGAACGGTCCCGCCTCGCCGGTGAGCAGCAGCAGGACCTCGTCCGCGAAGCGGTTCGCCATGCGGCGGACGTCGCGCGACGAGCCGGAGTAGCGCTTGCCGCCGAGCTGCCGGCGCTCGGCCACGTCGAAGAGCCGCGCCTCGATCGTGACGTCGCCGCCGCCCGACGAGATCTTGCCCGTGACCAGCAGTCGCGCGCCGATCGACGCCCAGTTGCCGAAGTTGATGTCCTCGGTGCTGCTGCCGCCGCCGTCGATGAACGAGCCCGGATCGAGCATGCGGAACAGACCCGAGAGATCGAGGTCGCGCGTCAGCGTCGCCGAGAAGAGGCGTCCCGCGTCGCCGCCGCCCTGCAGATCGGTCACCGCGATCGGGAACGCGGTCTCGCCCGGTCCGGTGATCAGCCCGCGCACCTGCGCACGCGCGGGCGATGCGGCCGCGACGAGAGCCGCCAGTCCGAGCAGGAACGCCACGCACGCGCGCCGCGCGCGGCACGGCGCCGCCGTCGTCGACGCGGCGATCGTCGCTCTCGTCACCTCCGACATCGTCTCCTCCTCGGTCGCGGGCGGTGTCACCGCGGCGTCTTCAGGTCTCCGGGCTGGAACGTGAGCTCGACGTCCGCGAAGTCGGTGCGGTACTTCGCCGGCGGCGGCGCCATCGGGCTCGCGCCGCGCACCGCGCGCAGCACGGATGCATCGTACGCCGAGTCTCCCGACGGCTGCACCACGCGCAGCTCCGCGACCGATCCGTCGTCGTTGATGCGGAAGTGGACCTTGACCTCGGCCGTCGTGGCGCCGCCCGTGTACACCCATGCCTCGCGGATCCGTGCGAGCATCTGATTGTAGTACAGGAGGAACTCGGCCCCGCGAACCTCGCCGGCGCCACCGCGACCGGGACCGCCCATGCCGATGCGACGGTTCGGGTCGTACGCGTCGGTGCCGCCGACGCCGCCCGAGCCGCGCGGATCGCCGCCGGGCATGCGCACGCCTCCCTGGTTCGCGCCGCTCGGCGCACCGCCGCGCGACTCCTGTCCGGCGCCGCGCTGCTCCTGTCCGACGTTGCGCTGCACGCGCTCGAGTGCCGCCTGGATGCGCGCGTCGGCCTCCGACGTCGCGCCGGGCTGCGGGCTGCGCTGTGCGTTGGGCTCGTTCGCGGGGCGCTCCGCACCCGGTGTCGGACGCACCTTCACGACGACGACCGGCGACAGCGTCGGCTTCGGCCCTTCCGCGGGCGAGCGGCCGGGACTCGGCTTCGGCGAGCGACCCGGCGGTGCGGTCGGTTGTGGTGACGGCGTCGGGCGCGCGGCGGAAGTCGGACGCGCCGTAGGTGCGACCGACGTTGGACGCGGCGATGCGGTCGGCGCCGCCGTCGGTGCGGCGGTCGGCTTCGCCGTGGGCTTCGCGGTCGGCTTCGGCGTCGGTTTGGGCGTCGGCTTCGGAGTGGGCTTCGCCGTCGGAACCGGCGTCGCCGTCGCGACCACGAGGTCGCCCTCCTCCGCGGGCTTCAGGTCCGCGGGCGGCTCGGGCTTCGGCTCCTCCTTCGGCAGCTCCGGCTCGGCGGGTTTCACCGGCTCCGGCGGCGGAGCAGGAGGCTCGGGTGGCTGCTCGGGCTCCGGCGGTGGCTCGGGCTTCGGCTCCGGCTTCGGTGGAGGCGCCTCGGCCTTCGGCGCCGCCTTCGCGACCTTCTTCGGCGGCTCCTCGCCGCCGAGATCGACCTTCGGCATGCCCGACGGCATGTGTCCGCCGAGTTCGCCGTCGCTCACGACCTCTACCGTGTACGCCTCCGGCGGAGTCTCCGGACGCACGCTGAACTCGCCGAGGAACGCGGAGCCGCCGAGCACCAGCAGATGGGCGACGAACGCGATCGCGATCATCGTCGCCAGGCGACGATCGAAGCCCCGCTCGGTGAGGATCGACGGGGGACGTTTCGAGGGGCCGTTAAACGAAGACACCGGCGAGTCGTCGAGGCTTCGCGGTCGGCAAAGCCGATGCGGACGTCACTAGTCGCCCGGCGGGAGTGCCGTGACCATTCCGACGCGGCGGATGCCCGACTGCTTGATGGCGGCCATCACCGCGACCACGTCGCCGTACGGCACGCTCTTGTCCGCGCGGACGAACACCTGCCCGTCCGGACGCTGCGCCGCGATCGCGCGCAGCTTGACCTCGAGGTCGGACGCCGACATCGCCGTGTCGTTGAGGTAGAGGCTGCCCTTCTTCGTCACCGACACGACGAGCTGCTCGTCCTTGCCGTTGAGCGCGCCCGCGCGCGCGTCGGGCAGGTCGACCGACACGCCCTGCTGGATGATCGGCGCGGTGACCATGAAGATGACCAGCAGCACCAGCATCACGTCGACCAGCGGCGTGACGTTGATCTGCGACATCGAGCCGGCGGAGCGATCTCCTGCGTCAAAGGCCATCTTCAACCTCCTCCAACCCGCATCACTTCAGGAAGTGGCGCTCGGCGATGTTCAGGAACTCGGAAGAGAAGTTGTCCATGTCCGCGTGCAGGACGCGGACCTCGCGGTTGAAGTGATTGAACGCGACGACGGCGGGGATGGCGGCGGCGAGGCCGACCGCCGTCGCGATCAGCGCCTCCGAGATGCCCGGCGCGACCGCCTGGATGCTCGAGCTCTGCGCGGTCGAGAGGCCGCGGAACGCGTTCATGATGCCCCACACCGTTCCGAAGAGGCCGATGAACGGCGCGGTGGACGCGATCGTCGCGAGGAACGTGAGCGCGCGCTCGAGCTTGGTGACTTCCTGGTTGGTCGCGCGGCGCATCGCGCGCTCGACGTTCGCCGACCCGCCGAGCTCGGTCTCCGACTCGTCGTCGCCGCGCTTGCCGCGCGTGAGACGGACCAGCTCCTGGTATCCCGCACGGAACACCTGCGCGACGGGGCTCTGCTTGAACTCGAGACTCGCCGTGTTGATGTTGCTGAGGCTGTTCGAGTCCCAGAAGACCTCGACGAAGCGCTCCGACTGCTTCCGCGCACGCCGGATCTGGCCGAGCTTGTAGAACGTGATGCCCCACGCCGCGGCGGAACATCCGATCAGCAGCCACAGCACCGCGAGTACGACGGGACCCGTGCCCGAGAAAAGGTGCTCGATCATCCCCCCACCAAACCCTCCAACCGCACGACCGCCCTCAGTAAAGCTCCGCGCGGCGCGAAGGTCAACGTGATCGCGTCCGACAAATAGCGTCCTTGACTTCGAAAGGACGTCATCCCATCGTCCGAGCTTCAATGAAGATCATCGATCAGGTGGACCTCGACGGGAAGAGGACCTTCATCCGCGTCGACTTCAACGTCCCGCTCGAGGACGAGGGCGGCTCGCGCCGCATCACCGACGACTCGCGGATCCGCGGCGCGCTGCCGACGATCCGCTACGCCGTCGAGCACGGGGCGCGGGTCGTGCTCGCGTCCCACCTCGGGCGTCCGAAGGGCAAGGTCGACCCCCGCGAGAGCCTCGCCCCGGCGGCGAAGCGGCTCGGCGAGCTGCTCGGCAAGCCGGTCGCGCTGGCGTCCGACTGCGTCGGCCCCGAGGTCGAGAAGCAGGTCGACGGGCTCGGCAAGGGCGGCGTCCTGATGCTCGAGAACCTGCGCTTCCACGCCGGCGAGGAGAAGAACGACCCGGCGTTCGCGGCACAGCTGGCGAAGCTCGCCGAAGTCTACGTCAACGACGCCTTCGGCGCGGCGCACCGTGCGCACGCGTCGACGGCCGGCATGGCGTCGCTGGTGCCGGTCCGGGTCGCCGGCTTCCTTCTGCGCGACGAGCTGAAGCACCTCGGTGCCCTGCTCCAGTCGCCGGGACGTCCGTTCGTCGCAATCCTCGGCGGCGCCAAGGTCTCGGACAAGATCGCGGTGATCGACAACCTGCTGCCGCGGGTCGACGCCCTGCTGATCGGTGGCGCGATGGCCTACACGTTCCTCAAGGCCCAGGGCATCGCCATCGGCGGCTCGCGCGTCGAGGCCGACAAGGTCGACCTGGCGCAGAAGACCCTCGAGCAGGCGCGCGCGAAGGGCGTGCGGCTGCTCCTGCCGACCGATCACGTGATCGCGACCAGGCCCGAGGCGGGAGCCGACCACAAGGACACCGCCGACGCCGCGATCCCCGACGGCTGGCTCGGCGTCGACATCGGCCCGAAGACCCGTGCGGCCTACGCGGCCGAGATCGCGAAGGCGAAGACGGTGCTCTGGAACGGCCCGATGGGGATCTTCGAGATCGAGGCCTACGCGGGCGGGACGGTCGCGATCGCGCACGCGGTGGCCGATGCGAAGCAGGCGTTCACGGTCGTCGGCGGCGGCGACTCGGTCGCGGCGGTGACGCAGGTCGGGGTCGCGGACCGGATCGGGCACATCTCGACCGGCGGCGGCGCCTCGCTCGAGTTCCTCGAGGGCCAGACCCTGCCCGGCGTCGCGGCGCTCGAGGGCTGATCCGGCAAAAACTCCCGGCTGGCCTGAGGGCCGGCGTTCTGCTTTAGGGGCAGGCTCGATGGCCCGCACTCCCATTCTCGCCGGCAACTGGAAGATGCACGGGACGACCGCCGAGGCGAAGGCCCTCGCTGGCGGCCTCGCCGCCCGCGTCGGCGGCCGGTCGGACCGCGGCGTCGTTCTCGCCCCGCCGTTCACCGCGTTGGCCACCGTTCGCGAGGCGGTCGCGGGCACGAAGATCGTGGTCGCGGCGCAGAACATGAGCTGGGCCGACAAGGGCGCCTTCACCGGCGAGGTCTCGCCCGGCATGCTCGCCGACCTCGGCGTGAACACCGTGATCCTAGGCCACTCCGAGCGCCGCGAGATCTTCGGCGAGACCGACGAGGTCGTGCGCAGGAAAGTCGAGGCCGCGCTGAAGCACGGCTTCACGTCGATCGTCTGCGTCGGCGAGACGCTCGCCGAGCGCGACGCCGGCCGCACGCTCGAAGTCGTGAAGCGTCAGGTCGACGCCGCGCTCAACGGCCTCGGCGCCGATGCGGGCGCGAAGATCGTCGTCGCGTACGAGCCGGTCTGGGCGATCGGCACCGGACGCGTCGCCACCCGCGAGCAGGCGCAGGAAGTCCACGGCGAGATCCGCGGCCTGCTGCGCGCGCTCAGCCTGCCCGCCGACGCGATCGCCATCCTCTACGGCGGCAGCGTCAAGCCGGACAACGTCGACGGCCTCATGGCCGAGCCCGACATCGACGGCGCGCTGGTCGGCGGCGCAAGCCTCGAGGTCGAGAGCTTCACACGTATCGTCGAGTACCGCGCCTAGCGCGGCGTTCTGATCGGGGAAGAGATGTCCATCATCATCACCGTCCTGCACGTCGTCGCGTGCTTCGTTCTGATCGTCGTCGTGCTCCTGCAGACCGGCAAGGGCGCCGACATCGGCGCCGTGTTCGGCGGCTCGAGCCAGACCATCTTCGGGTCGAGCGGCGCCGGCAACCTGCTGACGCGGCTCACCACGTGGACGGCGGTGATCTTCATGGTCACCTCGCTCGCACTGACCTGGGCCTCGACGCACCACCTGACGTCGTCGATCGCCGACACGCTGCCCGACGAGCCGCCGCCTCTCGCGGCGCCGATCGACGGCGGTGCGGCGGCGCCGGCGCAGGAAGCGGCTCCCGCCGAGGGTGCGGCCGCGGCGCCCGCGGGCGATGCGGCGCCGGCCGCCGAGGCTGCGGCACCGGCCGCGGAGACCGCGCCGGTCGAGGCAGCCCCCGCCCCTGCGGCGAAGCCGGCCGACGACAAGTCCGCGTCGGCGGCGCCGGCCGGACAGGAAGCCGCGCCCGCGCAGCCCTGAGCGGACGCCCGGCGTGGGACTCGCCGACGTCCACGCACACCTGACGAGCCCCCGCCTCGTCGCCGACGAGGCGGGGATTCTCGAGCGCGCCCGCGCGGCCGGCGTGACGAGCATCGTCGTCAACGGCCTCAACGCGCACGACAACGCGGCCGTGCGTGCGCTCGCCGCGCGCGCGCCGAGCGTCAAGCCGGCGTACGGCCTCTACCCCGTCGACGCCGTGCTGCAGGAGATGCACGACCTCGGCGTCGACTACCCGCGCGAGGGCGAGCTGCCGAGCACCGCGGAGAGCGTCGCCTGGGTCCGCGCGCACGCGGACGAAGCGATCGCGATCGGCGAGATCGGCCTCGACGGCCACTGGGTGCCAGAAGCACTCTGGCCGCGGCAGGAAGAGGTGTTCCGCGAGCTGGTCGCGATCGCGCTCGACGCGGACAAGCCGATCATCATCCACACGCGCAAGCGCGAGCGCCGCTGCCTCGAGATCCTCGAGGAGATGAAGGTCGAGCGCGTCAACTGGCACTGCTTCGGCGGCAAGGTGAACCTCGCGCGCAGCATCGCCGAGCGCGGCCACCTGCTGTCGATCCCGGCGAATGCGCGGCGCTCGGAGAGCTTCACGCGAATGCTCGAGACGCTGCCACGCGACCAGGTGCTGCTCGAGACCGACTGTCCATACTTGTCGCCGGACCGCTCGCGGCTCAGTGAGCCGGCGGACGTCGCGGGAACGGCGCAGTACGCGGCGGAGCTGTGGGGCGTGTCGGTCGGGGAAGTGACGGAGCGGATCGCGGAGAACTTCGCGCGGCTGTTCCGCGTCGATGCGTGACCGCGAGCGGCGCACCGTGCGCTCCTTGCGGCCGCGCCCGTTCCGTCCTGTCGCTCAGCCCGCCCGCTGCCCCGCGCGGCGCGCACCGATGAGGCTGCGCCACTCGCCCTCCCCCACCTCGCGCCGCAGGCGCGCGACGAACTTCCAGCCGTCCGCCTCGCGGCACAGCTTCCATTGATTGACGCCGAGCGTGTAGATGCGCCACTGCCCGTCGCGCCGAGTGTGCACGCAGGCATAGCCCCAGGCGGTGGCCTCGTCGCCGCTCACGTCGAGGTCGACGACGACGTTCGAGTAGGCGTGCTGGCTGCCGTCGCGGATCGCGTCGAGGTGCTCGGCGCGCGTGAAGCGTCGCTCGATCTCGGCGAGCCCGCGCGACGTCCCGAGCTGGCCGGCCTCCATCTCGATGTCGGCGCTGAACACGCTCGCCCAGTCGGGCGGCTCGCCGCAGTCGACCTCGAACGCGTAGCGCGAGATCAGGTCGCGGATCGCCTCGCGGTCCTCGAGTGCGCGGAGCCGCCGCTCCAGGTCTTCGATCGTCGCCACGTCGCCTCCCGGGGTTCCTCAGATGGTACTTTTCGTCCGGCTTCCGGACCGTGCCCGTCATGCCCGGATGCGGCGTCCGGTGCGAGCGAGCGGACGCGAAGAATGGTCTTGAGACGAGGCGGATCGGGATGTATGGATGCGGGTGCCGCGCGGCCGGAAGTCCCTCCCCGGTGATGGCGGCGCCCTTGTGCGAGGGTGGCGAAATGGCAGACGCGCTAGTTTGAGGGGCTAGTGGGGTAAAACCCGTGCGGGTTCAAGTCCCGCTCCTCGCACTTCCCAAACCCGCCTCCGACGCGGGTTTCCGGCGGGTCGGCGACTCCTGGGGGCCAGCGGGCGGCCAGACGAGGTCCCGTTCGGGGCACCGAGAGACGCCCCTTCCGAGGCTTCGTCCCACCGTCCTCCGCTGAAGCAACCTGCTCCGCCGAGCGGCCCATACCGGCGCGCGTACCCCCGTGCGCCTCCGCAAGCGATCAGGGCGCTTCGTACGCGCCGAGATCGCACGGCGTCGCACGCGCGACGCCGCGCTGGTCGGGGCGTTTGCATCCCGTCTTCGCCGTCACGACGTCGAGCGCCGGACTGCCGCTGCCGAGTGCGCGGGTCTCGGTCGAACCGCCGTTGTCCTGCAACGGGCCCAGCAGCGGATCGACGGACAACAGCGCGGAGCCCGGGCGCGAGAGGACCGTACAGCCGCTGGGGTCCTCGACGAGATTCCCGGCGCGGGCGAGCACGAGATCGGCCGAGCAGTCGGGCTCGGACGCGGCGACGTTGTCGGCGATCAACGATGCCGACATCGAGGTCGGCTTCGGCGACGAGACCGCGCGCGCGAAGAGGCCGCCGCCGCGTCCGGCGGTCGCGGCATTGCCCGCGATGGTCACGTGGTCGAGCGTCAAGCGCCGATGCGAGTCGACGTGGATGCCGCCACCGTCGGTGGCAGCGACGTTGTCGCTGATCGTGCTGTCGATGATCTTGACGGTGCCGCTGACGGTGCCGAGGTCGAGGCCGCCGCCGCTGGCGGCGCTGCTGTTGCCGCTGACGGTGCTGCCACGGATCTGCAGCGTTCCGAACGCGCTGCGAATCCCGCCGCCAGGCCCGCTCGAGGTGTTGCCGGCGATGGTGCTGTCGACGACAAGCAGCGCACCGGTCGCGTCGATGCCTCCGGTACCGGCGCCGTTTGCCGCAGCGAAGGTATTGCCCGTGACCGCGCTGTCGATGATCGTGAGCTTCGCCGTCGCGTTGAGCGAGATCGCGCCCCGGTCGAGGTTGTTCGACACCGAGCAGCGCGTCAGCGCCATCTTCGCCCGATTGCCGAGGGAGATTCCGGCACCGTTGTCCGTGATCGCACAGTCGGCGAGACGCAGCTGAAAAGCCGCTTGCACGGCGATCCCGACGTCGCCGCCACGCACCGCGAGGTTCTCCATCGCGACCAGGCTGCCGCCCTGGCCCGAGAACCGGACGACGGCCGGCGCGCCATTGCCGTCGATGATCGTCGTGGCGGCTCCCGCTCCGCGCAGCGTCAGCCGCTTGCGCGGCATCTGGACGCTCTCGACATACGTCCCGGCCGCAATCTCCACCACGTCCCCTACCGCGGCCGCGTCGACCGCCGACTGGAGCGACGCGAAGCAGCCGCCCGCTCCACCAGGGCTCACGCAGACGGTGGCTGCCTGCACCGGTGCGCCCGCGGCGAGCCATGCGAGGAGTGCCAGCGGGACGAAACGAGATGGGTTCCGATCGGCATTTGCCTTCATGATTGACCCTCGGTTTCGCTTGCGGCGGCTTGGCACCGCGAAACGCCCGCGAACTACGGCGACGCCTGTTCGCGGCGCGCCTCGACGCCCTTTGCGCTACGGCGCCTCGAACGCCCCGATGTCGCAGGGCGTGCTGCGGGCCACGCCGCGCTGGTCGGGACGCTTGCAGAGCGGCCCCCGGGTGAGGACGCCGATCGCCGGGCTGCCCGGCAGCAACGCATGCGTCTCCGTCGTTCCGCCGTTGTTCTGCAGCGGGCCGAGCATCGGGTCGCCGGTGAGCAGCAGGCCCGCAGCCGCAACGACCGTGCACGAGCCGACGTCGCCGATCAGGCTCGTGCCGAGCACGCGCAATCGAGCTCCGCCCTGGGTCTCGCAGTCCCCACCGAGAGCGCCGTTGCCGCTCACGATCGTCGAGCGAACGGACGTCCGACTGTAGGCGTAGAGGTAGATCCCGCCGATGCCGTTGTCGGTGATGGTCGACGATTCGATGGTCGCGACGCCCTCCCCGACGCCGAATCCGCCGTTGCCGCTGATCGTCGAGTTCACGATCTTCGCCTTGCTGTCGACTTCGATGCGCACGCCGCCCTGCCCGTTCCCGCTCACGGTGCTGTCCGTCACCGTCAACGACGAGCCCTTGATCCGGGCGTAGAGGCCATAGTCGCTGTTGTCGACGGCGTTGCTGCGCAGCACCGTCGCCTTGCCCAGATTCTCGAGGCCGACCTCGTTGCCGGTGAACTCGACGTCGACGAAGGTCGCCTGCGCCGGGATCTGGACGAACGCGCCGATGCGGCTGCCGGTCAGGGTGAGGTTCGAGATCGTCGGACGCGTCCCGCCACCGCTCACGATGAGCAGGTGGAGGTTCGGATTCTGCCCGTCGAGAACCGTCAGACCGGCGCCCGCACCGTCGATGGTGATGGTGCCCTTCCGTGCCGGGATGGATACCCCGCCGACGTATGTGCCGGCCGCGATCTCGATTCGATCGCGGCTGACCGCGGCATCGACCGCCGCCTGGATCGAGGCGAAGCAGCCCCCGGTGCCGCCCGGGTTGACGCACAGGGTGGCGCCGCGCGCATCGATCGGCGCGACGGCCAGGCAACCGAGAACGATCGCGAATCGGTAGAAGCTCCGCATCCCGGCCATGTTCCCTCCTCGGCTGGCGGCAGGACGATTGCCGGCTCGCAGGATGACGGTCAAGAAGAATCTGTCGCAGGAAAACGTCGCACCGTTGTCGCGCGGCTTCGGCATCAGTGCCGCGAGGCGACCGAGGACGTCGAGCGGGTCGAACAGCAGCGCGCGCGTGCCCTCGCGCCACGGCCGGCGCAGAGCGAGCCGCACGCGACCGTCCGCGGCGACGAGGGGCTTCCCGTGACGCTCATGCGGCCGGGGCGCTGCTACCAGCCCCGCGGCGCGGTCGGGGAAAATCGGAGGTGCACATCAGGGACAGCAGATGCTCCGGTCCGCGCCACCGCGCGAGAGCCCACGCCGCGGACCGACGAACGGGAATCACGAGTCAAGTATCGAGACTCGTGCCGCCCCGGCACGCTACGGGGCAATGGAGATCCGTGGGCGTCGTCAGTGGTGCTCTGCGAACTCGTGCGTGGCTTCGTACGGCCGCTCGAACGTCACGCCGGTCGAAAGGCCTTCCTGGTAGGACTTGTAGTCGAAGCCGCCCTGCGGCGTGTACGCGAAGATCGGCGCGTTGTCCTCCTGCGAGACCACGCGGAAGAACGGCCGCGTCACCAGCCACTCGGAGAGGTACGCGGCTGGCGCCACGAGGTACGCGACGATGTGCAGCGGGTTGGCCTGCCCGTCGTCGTAGCGGTCCTGGGCGTGGACCGGAGAGTCGAGCAGCGTGACCAGCACGAGAGCGATTGCAGCGCGAGTCATCGACATGATCCCCGAGCCTGCCACCGCGCGCGTCCGGCGTAAATCCCGCGGGCCACTGACCACGGACTCGATCCTCCAGGCGAACGATGCGCCCCGGTTGCGCCGGGAGGGCACCGGCCCCTAGAGGTGAGGGACGACGCCGGCGACGGCGCGACACACCTGCCTCGCGGAGGAGCGATGTTCGACAAGCAATGCTGGTGGATCACGGGCGCCTCGTCCGGAATCGGCGCCGCCCTCGCGCGCGCACTCGCCGCTCGCGGCGCGTCGCTCGTGCTCTCGGGCCGCAACGTCGCGGCGCTGGAGACGGTCGCGAAGGACTGCCCCGACACCCTGCTCCTCCCGTTCGAGGCCACCGACTTCGCTGCCGTCCCCGCTCTCGCCGAGCGTGCGTGGCAGTGGAAGGGCCGCATCGACGGTCTCGTCAACAACGCCGGCATCTCGCAGCGCTCGCTCGCGGTCGACACCGCGTTCCCGGTCTACGAGAAGCTGATCGCCGTCGACCTGCTCGCACCGATCGCGCTGACGCAGGCCGTGCTGCCGCGCATGGTGGCCGCGGGCGGTGGACGCATCGTCGCGATCTCGAGCGTCGCGGGGTTCGTCGGCGTTCCCCTTCGCTCGGCCTACAGCGCCGCCAAGCACGGACTCGTCGGCTACCACGACGCGGTCCGCGCCGAGAACGCGCACCTCGGCATCCACGTGCACGTCGTCGCACCCGGCTCGGTGCAGACCGACGTCTCGAAGAACGCACTCCTCGCCGACGGCTCCCGCCGCGGCGTCAGCGACGCCGCGATCGACAACGGGATGCCGGCCGAAGAAGCCGCCGCGGCGATGCTCGCCGCGATCGAGGCGGACACGCCGGAGCTGATCCTCGCCACGGGGTTCGAGCAGGACATCGCGATGCTGCGGCGCAGCGACCCGGAAGCCGCGTTCGAGCGCATGTCGGCCCTCGTCCGGGCGGGCTACGCGACGAAGATGGCGGCGGACGGCGGCAAGAGCTGACGGGGCACCGCCCCACGCGCGGACTAGGCAACCGCGCAGCGGTCGCGTATTCCAATGGGGACCGACGCCGCGCCCACCGGTGGGCATCCGGGCGTCCCGAGGAACCCATGACCCCAGCTCTCGAACAGGTCCGCGCCCGCGTCGCCTCCCAGAAGACCCTGCTCCCCGAGCTCTACGGCGGGATCGACTTCGACCGCCTGCCCGAGCGCTGGACCGAGGATCCGTCGCAGGCGATCGTCAAGGACCGCGCTCCCGGCGGCGTCGCGATGACCGACTACGAGCTCGAGCTGGTGCGCGCCTACACGATGCTCGGCGATGTCGTCGCCGACGCGTACGCGGCGCTGATGCCGAAGATCCCCTTCCGGCGCCTGATCGACATGCTGCAGGCGGCCTGCGCGCACGGCGTCGAGAGCATCGACGGCGCGCCGCCCGAGCTGGTCGCGTTCATCCACGACATGGAGCGCATTCCGGACTGGGTCGACATGGACATGGTGCGCGAGGGCGCACGTCTCGACCTGAACGCCACCGCGAACATCTCGCCGTTCGCGATCCGCGGCGCCTTCATCGCGACCTTCCTCAACAAGTACTCCGCGCTGCCGATGGCGATGACCGGCACGCTCAGCAACCAGACCGCGGCGCGCCGCGTCCGCGAGACCGCGCACTTCTTCGCCTGCACCGTGCTGCCCGGCGCGCTCGACCGGTACGGCGAGGGCTTCAAGGCCGCGGCGATGGTGCGCCTGATGCACTCGATGGTGCGCGTCAACGTGATGCGCACGGGACGCTGGGACGCCGAGGTCTACGGCATGCCGATCCCGCAGGTCGACCAGATGCCGGCCGGTCTGATCCCGATCTTCCTGCTCGCGTTCCGCATGCTGCGCGAGGGACGCCGCGAGTTCACGCCGGGCGAGCGCGCGCAGGTCGAGCTCGCGCGCTACCGCTGCTTCCTGCTCGGCCTTCCCGAGGATCTTCTCGCCGACACGCCCGAGGGCATCGTCCGCATGATGACCGCGCGCAACACCACGCTGCGCGAGAGCTTCGACGACGAGGTGTGCGGCTCGCTGATCCGCGCCACGCTGTCGGCGTACCTGCCGCAGGACGACAGCTACGCGAGCCAGCTGCACGACCAGCTCGAGCGCCGCTTCGCGAAGCTGATCTTCGTGCAGCACTTCCTCGGCGGCGACCGCGCGCTCGCGGCGAAGATGGGCATCCCGATCGGCCCCGATGACCTCGTGCTCGGCACGCTCGTCGGCGTCGGCGTCGCCGCGCAGGTGAAGGCATTCGAGCTCGCCGAGATGATCCCCGGCGTGCGCGACGTCGCGTCGTGGTTCCTCGCGAAGCGCGTCGAGAGCCTGGTCGCCGGCTACGGACACGCGCGCTTCACCACCGACGCGTCGAAGTACCGGCCGACGGCAGCCGCCGCCTGACGCGTCGGGCGCCGGGCTTGCCCGAATCGCGAAGCGGCGCATCCTTCGTCGAGAAGCCCGGCACCACCGGAGATCCGAGAGCACGATGTCGTTCGCACCGCCCGCCCACCACGTATCGGAGAGCGCGGAGCTTCGCGCGCTGCGCGCCGACGTGCGCGCGTTCATCGCCGACGAGATCGCGTCCGGCGGCTTCGTGCCCGCCGTCGATTGCTGGCTGAACAGCTGGGACGAGGCCTTCAGCCGCCGGCTCGCCGCGCGCGGCTGGCTCGGCATGACGATCCCGGTCGAGTACGGCGGCCACGGACGCTCGTTCCGCGAGCGCTTCGTCGTCACCGAGGAGCTGCTCGCCGCCGGCGCGCCGCTCGCCGCGCACTGGATCTCGGACCGGCAGATCGGTCCGTCGCTGATGAAGTTCGGATCCGAGGAGCAGCGCCGCAAGCTTCTTCCCGGAATTGCGAAGGGCGAGGTTTTCTTCGCGATCGGCATGAGCGAGCCCGACTCGGGCTCCGACCTCGCGAGCGTGCGCATGAAGGCCGTCAAGGTGGACGGCGGCTGGCAGCTGACGGGATCGAAGATCTGGACCTCGGGTGCGCACCGCTCGCACTGGTTCATCGTGCTCGCGCGCTCGGCGCCGCTCGATCCCGAGCATCGCCACGCGGGGCTCAGCCAGTTCATCGTCGCGCTCGACTCCCCCGGCATCGACATCCGTCCGATCGTCTCGATGAACGGTCACCACCACTTCAACCAGGTCTTCTTCGACGGCGTCTTCGTCCCCGACGGGATGCTCTTCGGACGCGAGGGCGACGGCTGGAAGCAGGTGACGTCGGAGCTGAGCTACGAGCGAAGCGGACCAGAGCGACTGCTGTCCACGGTCGCGGTGCTGTCGGAGATGGCGTCGGCGACGCAGCGGGGCGACCTCGCACCGGATCCGGAGCTGGGTCGGACGTTCGCGCGCGTCATGGCGCTGCACCAGATGTCGGTGTCCGTCGCGGACGCGCTGTCGAGCGGACGTCCCACCGATCAGGAGGCGGCGATCGTCAAGGTGCTCGGCACCGCAACCGAAGGTGACGTCGCAGAGCTGGCATCGCTGTCGCTCGACACCGGACACGCCGACGACGGACTCGCACGCCTGCGGGCGATGACCGCGACCGCGCTCTTGAGCCGTCCCGGCTTCACGCTGCGCGGCGGCACCAACGAGATCCTGCGCGGCGTGATCGCGCGCGGCCTGGGGCTGCGCTGATGAGCGACGCTTCACACGGGGCTCCGTCCATGAGCGAAGCGACACGCATCGACGCGCAGCTCGAGCAGACGCTCGAGCAGGTCTTCTCCACCGCCGCGGGCCTTCACGAGGGCTCGACCGATCTGCACTTCGACCGCGCGCTGTGGTCGACGCTCGCCGAGCTCGGCTTCACGCGCTTGACGTCCGTCGCGTCCGGCGCCGGCTGGATCGAGGCCGCGGGCCTGCTGCGCGCGGCGGGACGCCACGCCGCGGCCGTGCCCGTCGCGGAGAACGACGTCCTCGCCGGCTGGCTCGTCGAGCAGGCAGGACTTCCCGACGATCAGTCCGTCATCCGCACCTCGTGCATCGTCGACGTGTTCGGCGCCGCGGCGGACGTGCCGTGGGCGTCCGAGGTCGATCGCATCGCGGTGCTGCGGGAATCCGCGGACGGCTGGCGCGTCGCCGACGTTCCGGTCGCCGACGTCACGCTGACGCGCGGCCGCGATCTCGCCGGGCGGCCGACCGACGGCGTGCGCGTCGATCTCGCGAAGCACGCGTCGGGGAAGATCTCGCCCGAGAAGGCGCACGAGTACGATCTGCGCGGCGCGCTCGCGCGTGCCGTGCAGTCGGCCGGCGCGATGGACCGCCTGCTCGCGACGTCGGGCCAGTACGTCACCGAGCGCGTCCAGTTCGGACGCGCGCTCGCGAAGTTCCAGGCGATCCAGCACCTCGTCGCGGACATCGCGTGCGAGACCGCGCTCGCGAACGCCGCGGTCGAGGCGGCGGTCTCCGAGATGGCCGCGGGACACGGCGATCTCGACCGCATCGAGCTCGCCGTTGCGATCGCGCGCTCGGTGGTCGGGCACGCGGCCTCGGTCACGGTGCGCAACGCGCATCAGGTGCACGGCGCGATCGGCACCACGCTCGAGCACCGGCTGCACGAGTACACCAAGCCGATCCTCGCATGGCGCTCGGAGTTCGGCTCGGTGCGCGAGTGGGACGCGCGGCTCACCGCGATGCTCGCGCGTCCCGGCGTCGATCTGTGGTCGTTCGGCGTGCCGGTGCCCGACCGACGCTAGCGCTTCACTCGCGCTTTCCGATCGCCTCCGCCATCGCGACCGCGCGCTTCGCGTTCTCGACGTGCAGGTTCTCGATCATGCGGCCGTCGACGGTCGCGACGCCCTTGCCCTGCGCCTTCGCCTCGTCGAACGCGGCGATGATCCGGCGCGCCATCTCGAGCTCGGCGGCGCTCGGCGAGAACACCTCGTTGCACGGCTCGAGCTGGCTCGGGTGGATGAGCGTCTTGCCGTCGAAGCCCATCTGCATGCCCTGCACGCACTCCGCACGGAAGCCGGCGTCGTCCTTGATGTCGTTGTAGACGCCGTCGAGGATCACGAGGCCGTGCGCACGCGCCGCGAGCAGACACATCGACAGGCTGCCGACCAGCGGCAGGCGTCCCGGGACGTGCGTCGCGTGCAGCTCCTTCGCGATGTCGTTCGTGCCCATGACGAGCACCGCGAGACGCTTGCTCGCACCCGCGACCTCGAGCGCGCGCAGGATGCCGACCGGCGTCTCCATCATCGCCCAGAGGCGCGTGTGGCTCGACGCCCCGGCCTTCTCGAGCAGGCCCTCGACCTCGTGGATCATCGCGGCGCTGCTGATCTTCGGCACGAGGATCGCGTCGGGCTTCGCGGCCGCCGCGGCCTTGATGTCGTCCTGGCCCCACGGCGTGTCGAGGCCGTTCACGCGGATCGCGATCTCGCGGTGGCCGAAGCCGCCGGCGACGACCGCGTCGCACACCTGCTTGCGTGCGAGCTCCTTCGCGTCGGGCGACACCGCGTCCTCGAGATCGAGGATCAGCGCGTCGGCGTCGAGCCCGCGCGCCTTCTCGAGCGCGCGCGCGTTGGAGCCCGGCATGTACAGGACGGAACGGCGGGGACGAATCGTGCTCATCGCGATCCTCAGAACTTGTAGGCGGACTTGAGCTCGGGGTCCTTCGACGCGAGCATCTGAGCCAGCTTGACCATCACCTGACACTGCTTGAACGTGGCGTCGTCCTGCATCTTGCCGTCGATCATCACGGCGCCGGTGCCGTCGCCCATCGCCTCGATGACGCGCTTCGACCACAGCACGTCGTCGACGGGCGGGCTGAACACCTTGCGCGCGATGTCGATCTGGACGGGATGAAGCGACCAGGCGCCGACGCAGCCGAGCAGGAAGGCATTCCGGAACTGGTCCTCGCAGGCGACCGTGTCCTTGATGTCGCCGAACGGGCCGTAATACGGCAGGATCCCGTTCGCGACGCAGGCGTCGACCATGCGCGCGATCGTGTAGTGCCACAGGTCCTGCTGCACGGCAGGACGATCCGCATCGGGGTTCGCCGGATCGGGGTCGGTGCGCACCAGGTAACCCGGATGTCCGCCGCCGACGCGCGTGGTCTTCATGCGGCGCGACGCCGCGAGGTCCGCGGGTCCGAGCGACAGACCCTGCATGCGCGGCGACGCCGCACAGATCTCCTCGACGTTCGCGACACCCGCCGCGGTCTCGAGGATCGCGTGCACGAGCAGCGGCTTCTTGATGCCCGCGCGGGCTTCGAGCTGTGCGAGCAGGCGGTCGACGTAGTGGATGTCCCACGCGCCCTCGACCTTCGGCACCATGATGACGTCGAGCTTGTCGCCGATGTTGGTGACCAGCTCGATCAGGTCGTCGAGCGCCCACGGCGAGTCGAGGCTGTTGATGCGCGTCCAGAGCTGCGTGTCGCCGAAGTCGGTGCTCTTCGCGATGCGGATCAGGCCCTGGCGTGCGGCGAGCTTGTTGTCCGCGGCGATCGCATCCTCGAGGTTGCCCAGCAGGACGTCGGTCTTCTTCGCGATGTCCGGGATCTTCGCCGCCATCTTCTCGTTCGACGGGTCGAAGAAGTGGATCATCCGCGAGGGCTTGAACGGCACCTCGCGCAGCGGGGCCGGCGCGCCGACCGCGAGCGGTTGGAAGAAGTGCTTGGGACTACGCATCGGGGACTCTCCTGCTCTCGGGCTGTCTGGAGGTGCGGGCCGCACCGCAGCGCGCGGTGGGAACGGTCGCGGCCGCAGATTCCGTAGACGATCTCGCCCCACCCGGCAACGTCGTGCCGGCTGCAGAAGGTCGCGGGCCCCTGCCCCCGGGATCACCGGAGACGGATCGTCAGGGAGCGCAGTCGCCGATCGCGTAGACCTGGCCGTTCGTCGTGCCGACGTACACCCGCCCGTTGGCGAGGATCGGCGACGACGGCAGCCGCGACGGGAACTCGCGGCGCCACAGGTTGGTGCCGTCCGGCTTGAGCGCGATCAGGCTCTTGTCGAGCGTCAAGTAGATGCGCCCGGCCGCGTCCACCACCGGCGGGTTGTTCTGGAACTTGCCGCGGCCGAGGTCGCTGCGCTGCCAGAGCACGTTGCCCGCGGTGTCGAGCGCATACAGCGTGCTCGCGGGACCGTGCGACGCGCCGACGATCACGCGGCCGTGCGCGAGATCGAGCGCCGCCGGCGCCTCGAGACGCTGGCGCGCGCCGCGCGTGTCGAGGAAGCGCGTGACGGTCGGAGTGCCACCGGGCGTCGTCGGCGGATCCACCGCCCACAGGCCCTCGCGCAGTCCGACGTAGATGCGTCCGGTGTTCGGATCGACGACCGGTGCCAGGTTCGAGTTGCGGCCGATGCGCCCCTCCGACTCGAGGCTCGCCTGCCACAGCACGGCACCCGTCTGCGGCTGGTACGCGCCCAGCGTGCCGCCGGCGATCGTCATGTAGAGCGCGTTGCCGCTCGGGCTCAGCGCGGGCGACGCGTTGCGGATGCCGCCGCCCACCGGGTTGATGCACCACTTCACCTGCCGCGTCGGACCGGGGCACATCGCCATGATCGTGCCCGCGCCGAGCGAGTCCGACGCCATGTACACGAGCCCGTCGGCACCGATGATCGGCGGCACGGTGATGTCACCGTCGGTGCAGACCTTCTGTCGCCACGCGACGTGTCCGGGGAAGCCGCCGATCGGCGGGATCTGGATCGCCCACATGTCGTTGTCGCGCGTGCCGATGTACGTGAAGTCGCCGTTGCCGACCACCGGCGACGAGCGGTCCGCGCGCTTGCCCTCGTTGTCGGTCTCGCACCAGCGCACGGTGCCGGTCGCCGGATCGATCGCGCAGACCGGAGCCTTGCCGACCGGAACGAACAGCGTCTGCGGCTCGCCCGGGTTTCCTTCCGCGAGCACCGGCGAGCTCAGGATGCGGCCCACGAGGCGCGTGCTCCAGATGGAGTCGGAGCAGGTCGGACCGTCGAACGCGCTCTGTCCCGTGTGCTGCACGTTGCCCTGGAACGCCGGCCAGTCGCCGGCGTTCACGCCGACGGGCGACGACACCGCCGGACACACCGGGTTCGCCTCGAGGCAGACGTTGTTCTGCAAGTCGATCGCGCAGCGCGGCGGCGCCGCCTGCACGTGCGATGCGGCCAGCACCACGGCGGCGACTGCGGACGGCGCGAGGCGCGCGAGACGACGAGAGACGGCCGGCAGGAGCGCCGGAGAAGCGTGGCTCATGAGGATCCTTCGCGAGTTTCTGGGTCCGAATTCCGTGGCGCGACTGGCGGGGCCGCGGGGCGCTGGCGGCCCCGGGGGCCGTGCGGCCTCACGAGACTGCCGCCGGGCCCGGCGCCGGTCAAGACGCTTCCGAAGCGGACGGGGCACCAACCGCGCACCTGCCAGCGCGAACGCGGCCGCGGGATGGAAAGCCGCGCCACAGCCGATCGGCGCGCACGGCCGACCGATGCGGGCGTCAGTCCAGCAGCGCCGGCTTCGCGAGCTCCGGGAAGTGCGCGCGCACGCGCCGGGCGACCTCGAGCAGCGCCTGCGTCGCCGCCGGTGCGTCGGCACGCGACAGGAAGCCGACGTAGTTGCACAGCGCGAGGTGCCGGGCGCCCGCCTCGACCTCGGCGATCAGGCGCGGCACGACGTCGTCGGGCGTGCCCCAGTAGAGCGCGTTCTTCACCATCTCGCGGGGTACTTGACGGCAGAGCGCCAGCACGTCGGCGAGCGGCATCGTCGCCATGTTGCCCGTGAGCGTGATCGAGTGCTCGTCGCCGAGGGGATGCTCGAAGCCGAACTCGCGCCACGCCTTGCCGAACGGAAAGCCGGTCAACGCGTGCCACTGCATGAACGGGTGGTCGAGCCACTGCTCGACGCGGTCGCGGTCGGGATGGCAGAGCAGCAGCGGCAGCGTGCCGCAGGTGATCGAGCGCGGATCGCGCCCCGCCGCCGCGGCGTGTCCGCGCGCGATCGCGAGCTTCTCGGCGATCCGCTCCGGACGTCCGACGACGCCGCCCGGCGTGTACACGAGCCAGCCGTCCGCCCAGCGCCCGATCGCCTCGAGCACCTTCGGTCCGCCGCCCGCGAGCCAGAACGTCGGCGGCACGCCGTCGTAGGGCGGCAGCTCGACGACCGCGTCCTCGAGCTTCCAGAAGCGTCCCTCGTACGACACCGGCTCCTGCGTCTCGAGGAACATGCGCACGATGCGCGCGGTCTCGCAGAGGCGCGAGTCGCGCAGGCGATGGTCGTAGCCGTAGGGCCCGATGTTCTTCCACTCGCCGGCGGCAAGCACGAAGATCGCGCGCCCCTGCGTGAAGTGCTGCGTGGTGAGGAACTCCTGCGCAAGGATCGCCGGACCGCGGCGGATCGCGTCGAGCACGCCCTCGCCGATGCAGACGCGCTTCGTGTGCTGTCCGAGCACGCTCATCAGCGGGTGCAGCGCGAACTTCGCGGCGAGCTTCGGATTGGTGCGCGCGCCGTCGCAGAATTCCGGCGTCCACAGCGAGTGCGGGTGCTGGAACTGCAGCTGGTCGCCGGCCCAGACGTGGTCGAAGCCGGCGGCCTCGAGCCCCTGCGCCGACTGGACGACCTGCTCGACCGGCGGATAGCTCGACGTGAACGTGCCGAAGGTCAGCGCTTCGGGGTTGAGACGCGGCATCGCGTTCGTCCTTCCGCGCGAGGCTCAGCGCGTCGTGAAGCCGTGCGCCGCGCACGACGAGCGCAGCAGGCTCACGCTGTCCGCGACCGACGCCTTCGCGTTGAACACCGTCGAGCCCGCGACCGCGATCGTCATGCCGGCCTCGGCGAGCGCCGCGATGTTGTCCGCCGAGACGCCGCCATCGACCTCGATGTCGATGCGGTCGAGGTCGCGCTCGCGCAGCGTCCGGCGCAGGCGGCGCACCTTGTCGATGCTCGACGTGATGAACTTCTGCCCGCCGAAGCCGGGGTTCACCGACATGATGAGCGCCACGTCGATCTCGGGCAGGATCTCGTCGAGCGCGATCAGCGGCGTCGCCGGGTTCAGTCCGACGCCGGGCTGCGAGTCGAGCGAGCGGATGTTCTGCACCGTGCGGTGCAGGTGCGGACAGGCCTCGACGTGCACCGTCATCGCGCGCGCGCCGGCGCGGTGGAAGTCGGCGAGGTAGCGGTCCGGCTCGAGGATCATCAGGTGCACCTCGAGCACCGCGCCGTACGGCTCCGCGAGCGGACGCAGCGCCTCGACGACCAGCGCGCCCATCGAGATGTTCGGCACGAAGCGTCCGTCCATCACGTCGATGTGGATGCGCCGCACGCCGGCGGCGAGCGCGTCGGACACCTGCTCGCCGAGCCGGCGGAAGTCCGCCGCGAGAATCGACGGCGCGATCGCGACCGCGCGCGCTCCCGAAGCGCCCTGCCCCGCGCTCGCGTTCTGTTCCGCTCCTTCGCCGTTCGCCACCCGCTGTCTCCTTTTCGACCTGAGCCGGAGGTCGCCTACCATCTCGCGTGCGGCGTGAACATCCGCGACACGCGAGCGTCAGCCGACACGCGGCGTCATGCGAGCACGCAATGTATCCGGCTTGGCTTTCAATCGGACGTATGATCTGTGACGGGATCTGGAGGGAACTGCGATGGCGACCCACTCGATGGCGAACCTGATGCGAAGCGTTCTCGCGCTCGCGCTCGTCGGACTGACGACCGCTCCGTTCGCCGCCCCCGCAACTGCCGACGGACTCAAGCCCGGTGACAAGCTCGACAAGAGCACGGCGTCGCAGGCCGAGGGCATGATGCCGCCCGAGATCCTCCAGCACTACAAGGACGG
Organism: Binatia bacterium; assembly: GCA_046327915.1. GTDB lineage: Bacteria > Desulfobacterota > Binatia > UBA12015 > UBA12015 > VGTK01. Next base: position 330,039 of record JAXLXO010000003.1, read on the forward strand.
CAAGTTCGAGAACAAGGTCGTCGAGTGGCCGTCCGGCGTGTTCCGCTGGGAGACCGAGTTCCAGGAGGCGACGGTCTCGAACAAGGGCAAGTACGAGCTCAACGACAAGGGCACGATCGTCGACAAGAGCACCAAGGAGCAGCCGCCCTTCATCTACGGCTTCCCCTTCCCGGACGTCGACGCGAACGACCCGAAGGCCGCCGCGAAGATCCTGTGGAACTCGTACTACGGCTACTGGTACCTCGGGAACAGCCGCAACGAGACGCGCCTCGTGTGGGCGAACCCGGACGGCATCGACCGCGAGGCCGGCCAGGACGTCTTCTTCATGTACTACGACGGCCAGTCGGAGCCGTACCGCGTCGACAACCCGAAGAATCTGCTCATGCAGATGATCGCGACGACGACGTTCCCGACCGACCTGCAGGGCACGACGGCGCTGTCGTGGCGCTACCGCGATCCCGACAAGCGCGACTCGTCGTGGGCCTACGTGCCGACGCTGCGCCGCGTCCGCGCCGTGTCGCCGACCAACCGCTCCGACGGCTTCCTCGGCTCGGACATGAGCCAGGACGACGGCCCGTTCTTCGACGGCAAGCCCGAGGACTTCGACTGGAAGCTCATCGAGCAGAAGGACATCTACCGCGTCGTCGACCCGCTGAGCATCGAGGGCAAGGACAACTACCGCTGGCTCGAGAAGGGCGGCTGGCGGACCATCTGGGACGGCACCAAGCCGACGGTCGGCTTCGAGGACTCGGACTGGAAGGGCCTGTCGTGGGCGCCGATCGGAGCCGCTGTCGCGAAGCGCCCGGTGTGGGTGCTCGAGGCCACGCCGAAGGACAAGTATTATCTTTACGGCAAGATCCAGCTCTACGTCGACCGCGAGACCTTCCAGGGCATCTACAACCGGAAGTTCAACTGGCGCGACGAGCTGATGAACACGTACACGATCCTCGGCATCATGTCGGGCAAGCGCACCCGCCCCGACGGCCGCGAGGACTGGACCTGGGCGTCGAACATGGGCTACCAGGCGGCCGAGAACGTGAAGATGAACCGCGCCACGGTCAGCGGTCTCAAGGGTCAGGGCAAGGAGCCCGCGAACGACCGCCGCATCTCGTTCGACCCGCAGTTCTTCGACTTCAACAACCTGCAGCGCTTCGGCAAGTAGCCGCGCCGCGCACAGCGAGGATCCCGAGCGAGGGGGACGGAGCCGGTCCGGCACCGCCCCCCTCTCGGATCACTTCGGCTGCGGGACGAGGCGGAGGTAGGGCTTGAGCGCCTTCCAGCCGCCGGGGAACTTCTTCTTCGCGTCCTCGTCCGACAGCGCGGGGACGATGATGCAGTCGTCGCCCTGCTTCCAGTTCACCGGCGTCGCGACGCTGTGCTTCGACGTCAGCTGCAGCGAGTCGATCGCGCGCAGGATCTCGTCGAAGTTGCGGCCGGTGCTCGCGGGGTACGTGAGCGTCAGCTTGACCTTCTTGTCGGGCCCGATGACGAACACCGAGCGCACCGTGAGCGTGTCGAGCGCGTTCGGATGGATCATGTCGTAGAGGTCGGCGACCTTGCGGTCGGGGTCGGCGATCAGCGGGTAGTTCGGCGCCGTGCCCTGCGTCTCCTTGATGTCGTTCGACCACTCGCGGTGCGAGCCGAGCGGATCGACGCTCAGGCCGATGATCTTGACGCCGCGCTTGTCGAATTCCGGCTTGATGCGCGCCATGTAGCCGAGCTCGGTGGTGCACACCGGCGTGAAGTCCTTGGGGTGCGAGAAGAGCACCACCCATCCGTCGCCGATGAACTCGTGGAAGCGGATCGTTCCTTCCGTCGTCTCCGCCGTGAAGTCCGGCGCGATGTCGCCGAGTCGAATTCCCATGCACTGCCCTCCTGTCGGGTCCGAGCTGTTCGTCGTCCGGAGTACGAGAACGGTTTTGCCGTGGCAAGACGGTCAGTCGCGCTGCGCCCGGCCCCAGTAGGTGTAGGTGAACGGCCGCGGCCCCGGAACGTACATGCTGTCGAGCGCGTCCACGCGGAAGCCGGCGCCGCGGATCAGATCGGGGATCTCGCGGTTCAGGTTGCAGCCGCCCGACACGTGGCCCCAGACGCGGTTGAGACGGTCCTGCCAGCGCGCGACGCCGGCGTCCGGCGCGCGGCCGTGCTCCGAGAACAGCATCGTCCCGCCGGGTACGAGCACGCGGCGCATCTCGCCGAGGGCGCGCTCCACGCCCGGGATCGTGCAGAGCGTGTACGTCGTGACCACGGTGTCGACCGACGCGTCGTCGAGCGGGATCTGCTCACCCGGTACGCCGAGGAACTCGATGTCCATGCCGGCTTCCTTCGCCCGCTCGCGCGCGAGGCTGCGCAGCTCCTCCGACGGCTCGAGCCCCCACAGCTTCGCCACGCGCCCCCGGTCGTAGAACGCGAGGTTCAGCCCGGAGCCCATCCCGATCTCGAGCACGCGGCCGCTCGCCTGCGGCACGACCTTGCTCCGCTGCATCGCGATCGGCTTCTGCTTCATCGCGTAGTCGAGCAGCTTCGGCAGCACCCAGCGATCGTAGAGTCCCATGCCCCGGTGCTATCCGAACGCGCGCGCCTCTTCCACCGGACCCGGGCGGGTCGTCACGGGCCGCGCAGCTCCACGAGGCGCTGCCGCAGCCGGTCCAGATCGGCCGCATACGCGGGCGAGAACACGAGGTTCACGAGCTCCATCGGATCGGCCTCGACGTCGTAGAGCTCCTCGAGCACGCCACCGGTTCCCTCGAGCGAGACGTACTTGAGGCGTCCTTCGTGCACGCCCGCCCATGAGGGCACGATGATCGCGCCCCAGTTGCGGATCAGGAAGTCGTCGCGCGTGGCGACCGGTCCGTCGAGCAGACCCGACACGTCGATGCCGTCCTGCCCGGACGGCGCGGGGACACCTGCCAGCGCCGCGATGGTCGGGGCCAGGTCGACGTTGACCACGATCTCGTCGCGCACGGCGGGCTCCGGCGCGCGCACGGGATAGCTCATCACCAGCGGCACCCGCAGCGACTCCTCGTACTCGGTGAACTTCGAGTTCCACCAGTGCTCGCCCCAGTGGTAGCCGTGGTCCGAGGTGAACACGACGACGGTGTTGTCGAGCAGCCCGGTCTTCTCGAGCAGGTCCTCGAGCCGGCCGAACGCCTCGTCGACGGACTGCAGCGACTCGAGCTGCAGGATGCGGTTGGCGTCGTCCTCCGCCGTTCCTTCCGGCGTCGCGTAGAACTTGACGAAGCCCACCCAGCCCGGCTTGGTCGACACGTTCGGCTCGTGCCAGTTCGCCGGACGCCACGGCGGCTCGAGCTGCAGCATCCCCGCGTGCCGCGGCGCCGGCACCGCCGGCAGGTGCGGCGCGTACGGCGCGAACAGGAGGAAGAACGGCTCGTCGCGATTGGTGCGCACGAAGTTCAGCGCGCGCGCCGCGAGAAGATCGGTCGAGTACTCGCGCGGCGTGCCGCCGTACCGGATCCTCGTCCCGTTCTCGTCGACGCCGTAGTCGGTGAAGCCGTCACCGCCCTGGTCGAGGTCCAGCGCCTGCCACTCGTCCCAGCCCGGCGGAACCCCGGGAAGCAGGTGCTCGTAGTTCATGTACTTGCCGACCAGGCCGGTGACGTAGCCGCCGTCGTGCAGCCAGGTCGCGACCGTGCTGCTCGCGTCGAGCGTCGGCGCGGCGAGGAAGTTGGAGATGACCCCGTGGCGCTGCGCGTAGTTGCCGGTGAGAAATGTCGCCCGGCTGGGTCCGCACACCGGAGTGCTGACGTACGCCTTCGCGAAGTCGACCGACCGCGACCGCCAGCTCTGGACCCGGTTCATCCACGCGATGCTGGCGAGGTTCTGGTCGTCGGTCATCACGACGATCACGTTGGGCGTCACCGGACGCGTCATCGCGCCGAGCAGACGCTCGACGCCCGCTCGCGCGCAGCGCGCGATCCGCTTCCCGTCGAGCGCGCCCGCGACCGCCGTCGCCGACGCCGCGCACGGCGCGCCCAGCGAAGGCACGGTGACCCCCTGCTCGATCGCGGGGGCGAGGCCGTCGCAGGCCTTCTGCACCGTCGCGAACACGCTGGCGCGCCGCGCCGGGCGGTCGCCGTGCACGAGCTCGGCGATCCGCCTTCCTCCGTAACGGCTCGCGGCAGCGATGACCGCCCGCTGGCAGCGCGTCTGTGCGCGCACGGACGCGCCCGGCGCGATGGCGGTCGGCCCGTCTCCCGACACCAGCGCGAGCAACGCATCGACGTCCGCGCCGGCGCACGACGGCACGGCGGGCAGCGAGCACGGCACCGCGGCTCCGCCCTCGACGCGCAGACGCGCGCAGGCGAGCCTCGCCTGCAGCGCCGAGGTCAGCGCGGCCGCCTCGCCGGCCGACGTACAGGCGCCGTGCGCCGCACGCGGCCCGAGAATCAGGCCGACGACCAGGAGCAGCAGCCGGCAGCACGAGCGGAATCGAGGTGTCAGGGAAACTCCTCCTGGCGGGCGATGACGCGACATCCCCTGTCACGCCGGCAACGGCCCAGTCAAATCACAAGTTGCACCGCGCCCGCCGTCCGCGTCACCCCGGAAAACGCCCGGGGCCATGCAGATTTCACCGTTTGTTCACGAAACGGTCGTCTCGCGACATCGCGCGCCCGCTACCTGTCTCCGCGACCACGCGTGCCGACCGCGTACGCGAAGCAGAGGGGGAAACCATGACCGGAGCGCGCTTCATCCACCGAACGGGCCTCGCGCCCATGCTGGCAACGGCCTGCCTCCTCGCGTCCGCGGGGTGCACCACGGTCACGACCGCAACCGTGAAGGAGCAGCGCGACTCGGGCATCACGCGCGAGTACGACCGTCCGCCCGGCGAGGTCTACCAGGCCGCCGTGCTGGCGATGGAGAACCTGCGCTCCGACCCGAACTGGCGAAACCTCGAGATCACCGAGAAGGACCCCGCGACCGGCACCGTGATCGCGATGCGCGATCTCGACAGCGCCGTGATCCCGGGCCTGGGAGAGCGCGACGGCATCGGCGTCTTCGTCGCCGACGCACCGGCCGGCGAGAGCTCGGTGACGGTCGTGCGTCTCTCGACGGACCAGTTCCCGGGCGCCGCGGGAACGAAGATGAACACCGCGCGCGACGCGTCCGGTCTGCTCTTCCCGGCGATCGATGCGGCCCTCGGGACCGTTCCCGAGGGCCCGCGCGTCCGCACGGCGGCGACGACGCCCGCGGCCGGGTCGCGAACCGCGTCCGCGGCGAGCGCCCCCGCGCCGGCCGCCGTGGCCGCGGCACCGGTGGCGGTGCCGCACGCGGAGACGACGACCGACCGGCTCTACGCCTTCCTGCGCGACCGCGGCGCGTGGCGCCCGCTGACGCGCCAGCTCGCGGCCGACGGCAGCGAGGAGATCCGCATCGGAACGTGGGCCGTGCTCACCGCGAGCGGCGACCGCGTCGCGCTGCACGTCAAGAACAAGAGCTCGGCCGTCGAGACCGCGCGCCTCGCGCTCGAGCTGCAGAGCGCGGGCTTCGCGGTCGACGTCGCGGAGTCGGGCCGCCGGTGACGCGGCTGTTGCGAATCACCCAATCTCCCACGACCGGTAACCTATTCGTCACACTCGGTCTGTAGAAGATTCGCAAACCCGGACCGCCAGCCGCGAGGGGACGCGGCCACCGCACGGCGGTCCGGAGCAACGACCCGCGAGAGGAGAACCCGGCAATGACGAGCGCACGGAACCGCGGAGGGGCACGGCTGGCGTACACCGTACTGGTGGCGTCCACCGTTCTTCTGCCGCGCCTTGCACGAGCAAGAGACCTCACCGAGATCCTGGCCGACAAGGAGGTCATCACCCTCGACGAGAAGAAGGAGGCGACCCGGACCATCACGAAGCCGACCATCGTCTACAAGGAGGGCAAGGGCTTCACGTTCGCGACACCCGACGACCGCTTCTCGCTCTCGGTCGGCGGCCGCCTGCAGGTCCGCTACACGCTGACCGACATCGACAGCGCCTTCGTGAACCCGCAGAAGGGCGTCGAGGACAGCCAGAGCTTCGACATCCCGCGCGCGCGCCTGTGGTGGGAAGGCAACGCCTTCACGCCGCGACTGAAGTACAAGATCCAGATCGACGTGGCGGGCGGCGGTGGCGACATCCTGCGCGATGCCGAGCTCGAGTACGAGATCATCGACGACAAGTGGCTGGCGGTCGTCGGCGGACAGATGAAGACGCCCTTCTGCCGGCAGGAGATGACGTCGTCCGGCAGGCTCGAGTTCGTCGACCGCTCGCTCGCCTGCAGCAACTTCCGCTTCGAGCGCGCGCGCGGCATCCAGTTCCGTGGCACGCCGATGAACGCGCTGATCGAGTACTACGCAGGCGTCTTCAACACGACGGGCCGCAACGGCCCGGTCAATCCGGACGACAACTTCCTGTACGTCACCCGCTTCGCGATCAACCCCTTCGGCCCCATCCCGTACTCGGAGGGCGACTTCGAGGAGACGCCGAGCCCGCTCGTCGCGATCGGCGTCAACTACGGGTACGAGAAGGCGAAGGGCTCGGTGTTCACGTCCGCTGCGACCGTCGGCCCGAGCTCGGCGGATCCCGACGTCGACGTGATCACCGCCAACGGCAGCGCGCAGAACCAGGTGCCGTTCCTCCGCATGATCCAGCCGTATTACAACAAGCTCGCCAACCCGAACGCGATCACGGCGAACGTGCACAACCTCGGCACCGATCTCGCCGCGCGCTGGATGGGCTTCGACCTGAACTTCGAGTACTTCCTCGGCTTCGTCAGCAACGACGCCTGGCAGTCGGCCGCGCCGGGACTCCCGTACGTCCTGCCCGCATCGAGCTTCGACAACCACGGCTACTACGTCCAGGCGGGCTACTTCATCATCCCGAAGAAGCTGCAGATCGCCGCGCGCTACTCGGAGCTGAACGCCAACACCAGCGCCGAGGTCAAGACCAACACCGGCCGCAAGGTCTCGCCCTACCAGGACGAGCTGCTCGGCGCGATCAGCTACTACTTCTGGCAGCACAACCTGAAGATCCAGACGGACTTCGGACCGGTCACCAACACCGCACAGAAGAACGTCGACGGCGGAATCTCGGACAAGAACGATTTCCGCTGGCGCGTCCAGGCGCAGCTCATCTTCTGAGCGCGCCCCACGCAGTGCGAGGAGAATCACCCATGAAGAGATCGATTCTGACCCTGCTCGCGATCGCGGCGTCGACGACGCTGCTCGCCGCGACCGCTCTCGCCGACGGCTCCATCACGGTGAAGGGCTCCGACACGATGGTGCTCCTCGGCCAGAAGTGGGCCGAGGTCTACATGAAGAAGAGCCCCGGCACGCAGATCCAGGTGACCGGCGGCGGCTCGGGCACCGGCATCGCGGCGCTGATCAACGGAACGACCGACATCGCCGAGGCCTCGCGCGCCATGAAGCCGACCGAGATCCAGAGCGCCGAGTCGAAGCAGGGCGCGAAGGTGAAGGAGATCCCCGTCGCGCTCGACGCGCTGTCGATCTACGTCAACACGGCGAATCCGCTCACCGAGCTCAGCCTGCCCCAGGCACGCAAGATCTACACCGGCCAGGTCACCAACTGGAAGGAGGTCGGCGGCAACGACGCGCCGATCACGCTCTACAGCCGCGAGAACAACTCCGGCACGTACGTCTTCTTCAAGGAGCACGTGCTGCAGAACGACGACTACGACCCGAGCGCGCAGACGCTGCCGGGCACGGCGTCGGTGGTGAACGCGGTCGCGCACGACCCGAACGGCATCGGCTACGGCGGAATCGCGTACGCCGAGGGAATCAAGCCGCTGAAGATCAAGAAGGACGACAACGCGCCCGCCGTCGAGGGCACGCTCGAGAACGCCCAGAGCGGCAAGTACGGCCTGTCGCGCGAGCTCTTCTTCTACATGTTTCCCAACAAGAACAAGGCGGCGGACGAGTTCGTCGCGTGGGTCCTGTCGCCCGACGGACAGAAGATCGTCACCGACGTCGGCTACTACCCCCTCAAGCACTGATCGAGGACGGCAACGGATGGAAAGCCAGGCAGCCGGAGTGCTTCCACAGCTCCCGACGGCCGCCGTGCACGCGGCGGCCGCGGATCGCCGGCGCGTCACGCGCGTCGTCGAGCGCATCATCGAAGGTTGCGTCAAGGCCACCGCGATGGGCGCGATCGTCGTCATCTTCCTGATCTTCGTCTTCGTCGGGAAGGAAGCGCTCCCGCTGCTCTGGGAGCATCCCGAGCCCGGCCTCGAGCACGAGGCCGTGACGCTCGACAACCTGGTCGGTCCGACGCACTACCCCGACCGGCCGTCGCGATTCGTCTGGCAGCCGGTCTCCAACGTCCCGAAGTACAACCTGCTGCCGCTGATCGTCGGCACGCTCAAGACGACGATCATCGCGATCCTGTTCGCGGGCCCGCTCGCGATCCTCGCCGCCATCCTGAGCTCCGAGTTCGCGCCGCGCTGGCTGCGCGAGATCGTCAAGCCGACGATCGAGCTCCTCGCCGGCATCCCGTCGGTGGTGCTCGGCTTCTTCGCACTCATCGTCCTCGCGAGCTGGCTGCAGCAGATGCTCGGGCTCCGCATCCGCCTGAACGCGCTGAACGCGGGCATCGCGCTCGGGCTGGCGGTGATCCCGATCATCTTCACCGTCGCGGAGGACGCGCTCACGACGGTGCCGAAGTCGTACCGCGAGGCCTCCTTCGCGCTCGGCGCGAACCGCTGGGAGACCGCGGTCAAGGTCGTGCTGCCCGCCGCCCTGCCCGGCATCTTCGCCGGTGTCGTGCTCGGCTTCGGACGCGCGGTGGGCGAGACCATGGTCGTGCTGATGGCCTCGGGCAACGCCGCGACGACGACGTTCTGGATCACCGACTCGGTGCGGACGCTGTCCGCCACCGTCGCCGCCGAGCTCGGCGAGGTCGTGTTCGGCAGCCCGCACTACCGCGTGCTGTTCCTGATCGGCGTCCTGCTGTTCGTCTTCACCTTCGCGGTGAACCTCTGCGGCGACCTCTACGTGCAGCGTCTCAAGCAGCGCCTGGAGGGCGGACGCGCATGAACCACCGGACGCGCTCGAACGCGATCGGCGTCGCCTTCGTCACGCTCTGCGTGATCGCGACCTCGATCATCGTCGCGATGCTCGCGGTCATCCTCGGCCAGATCGTGTGGAACGGCGCGCCCAACGTGTCGCTGCAGTTCCTCACCAGCGCGCCGTCGGACGGCATGCGCGGCGGCGGCATCTTCCCCGCCATCTTCGGCACGTTCGCGCTGGTCGTGCTGATGACCCTCGCCGTCGTCCCGATGGGCGTGATGACGGCGATCTACCTGGTCGAGTACTCGAAGCCCGGCTCGCGCTTCGCGAAGATGGTGAACCTCGCGGTCAACAACCTCGCCGGCGTGCCGTCGATCGTGTTCGGGCTCTTCGGACTCGGCTTCTTCGTGCACTTCCTCGGCGCCGGCATCGACGACGTGGTGTTCGGCGGACGCCTCGTGTTCGGCCAGCCCGCGATCCTGTGGGCGGCGCTCACTCTCGCGCTGCTGACGCTGCCGGTGGTGATCGTCACCACCAGCGAGGCGCTGCGCGCGGTACCGGTCAACGCGCGCGAGGCGAGCCTCGCGCTCGGCGCGACGCGCTGGCAGACGGTGTGGAAGGTCGTGCTGCCGCAGTGCACGGCGGGCGTGCTCACCGGCGCGATCCTCGCGGTGAGCCGCGGCGCGGGCGAGGTCGCGCCGATCATGTTCACCGGCGCCGCCTACTTCCTGCCCACGCTCCCGACGCAGCTCAACGACCAGTTCATGGAGCTCGGCTACCACATCTACGTGATGTCGACGCAGTCGCCCAACGTCGAGGAGACCAAGCCCATCCTGTTCGCGACGGTGTTCGTCCTGCTCGCGCTGACCTTCGCGCTCAACGCGACGGCGATCGGCATCCGCTCGCGCTTCCGGCAGAGCATCCGTCCGTCCGACGCTTGACGCGGCTGCGGCTCAGCCCGTCGGAGCCGCGTGCTCGGAGCCGCGCTCGGTGCCGTCGCGCAGCAGGTGCACCGCGTCCGCCGCGCGCGGCGACACCAGAACCGACATCCGGTCGCCGGCCGCGAGCGTGAAGTCGGCGGTCGGGACCTCCGACACGAGCCCGCGCTCGACCGAGATCACGATGCAGCCCGGCGGCAGGCCGAGGTCGCGGATCGGCGCGCCGTCGAAGCGCGCCCCCTCGCCCACCGTCAGCTCGAGCACCGTCGGCTGCTGCAGCTCGGCGGGCTCCCTGCGCTTGCGGAGGTCGCGCAGCAGCAGCGCCTCGTAGATCGGCGGGTCGTGCATCCAGTCCGCGATGCCGCCGGCCGCGAGGCACGCGATCAGCAGCGGCAGGACCATCCCGTAGTCGCCTGTCATCTCGACCAGCAGCACGATGCCGGTAAGTGGCGCGCGAACGACCGCCGCGAAGAACGCCGCCATGCCGACCACCGCGCACGTCGGCAGGTCGACGAGTCCGCCGGGCAGCACCACCGCGCCGGCCTGCCCGACGCCGCTGCCGAGCAGCGCGCCGATCACCAGCATCGGCGTGAAGATGCCGCCCGCCGCGCCGGTGCCGTAGCTCGCCGACGTGAGCAGCAGGCGGAGCGGGATCAGCCAGAGGATCTGCGCCGCACCGAAGTCGCCGAGCAGCGTCGCGTCGACGAGCTTCCGTCCGCCGCCGACCGACGACGGTGCGAGCCAGGCGACCAGCCCCACCGCCGCACCGACCAGCGCGCCGCGTCCCCACGGCGGGATCGCGCGCAGCTTCGCCGCGACGTCGAGGCTCGTCATCAGCGAGCGGTTGAAGAGCACGCCGAGCGGTGCCGCGACGACGCCGATCAGCAGGTGCAGCGGCAGGCTCGCGAGCGCCGGTGCGACCGGCATCGTCAAGCGAAACACGGGATCGCCGCCGAGCAGCGCCCGGGCGGTGACGTCCGCGACCACCGACGCGACCAGCGTCACCGTGAACACCACCGGCGAGAAGTCGCGCTGCACCTCCTCGAGGACGAACACCAGACCGGCGAGCGGCGCGTTGAACGCGGCCGAGAGGCCCGCGCCCGCGCCCGCGGCGATCAGCGTGAGCCGCTCGCGCGGCGTGCAGCGGAACCAGCCGCCGACCATCTGCCCGACCGCACCGCCCATCTGCACCGTCGGCCCCTCGCGTCCGAGCGCGAGGCCGCCACCGATGCCGAGCACGCCGCCGACGAACTTGACGGGCAGTACCGTGCGCCAGCGGAGCCCGCGCAGCCGGTGCAGGACCGCCTTCAGGTGGGGGATGCCGCTGCCGCTCGCCTCCGGCGCGATCCGCGCGACGAGCCCGACCGCGACCGCCGCAGTGACGGAGCCGAGCAGCACGGGCACCAGCGCACCGAGCGCACCGAAGCGCCGCGCCCACTCGATCAGCTCGCCGCGAAGCTGCTCCGAGATCTCCAGCGAGCGGCCGAAGGCGACCGCCATGAGGCCGGACAGGACGCCGACGATCAGGGCGCGCGGCAGGTGACGGCGGCGCTGCTCCTGCAGCCGGACGAACTCGCGCAGCTCGCGCTGCGCGCGCGGCTCCGCCCGGCCTGCCCCCGCCGCCGCTTCGACGTCGGCCGTCACACCCCCGTGTCGCGCAGCCGGCGCAGCAGCACGTAGAGCGCGCCGTCGCCGCCGTGTTGCGGAAACGCGACCGCGATGCCGATCAGGTGCTGCCGGTAGATGCCCTCGGTGAGCCAGCGCGGCACCGACGAGCGCAGGACGCCGCCGCCGTCGCGCGCGGTTCCCTTGCCGGTGATGACCAGCACGCAGCGCCGCCCGGCCTGCAGGCTCTCGGCGAGGAACGTCTGGATCGCGCTGAACGCCTCGTCCTGCGTGAGGCCGTGCAGGTCGATCTGCGCCTCGATCGCGATCTGGCCGCGCCGCAGGCGCTCAGCCGTGCGACGGTCGATGGCCGGCAGCGCGCCGTCCGACTCGAGCGGCGTGGTCGGCTCGCGCCGCTGCTTGAGGCGATCGGCGAGCGCACCCTGCGGCGCCGGCTCCTCTTCGCTCTCGGCCGGACCGCGGTCCTTCAGCGGCGTGACGTCCTGGATCGCCAGCGCCCAGTCCTCCTCGAGGATCTCCTCATCGAGGCCCTCCTCGAGGATCTCCTCGACCGGCTCTTCCGACGGATCCGTCCCGCGACGACCTTGGTGAGATTCCATCTTGCCTCGTTCTCTCTAGGCGGGGTGCGGGGACGCGGCTCGGTCCCCGGCGGGATAGGAAGCGATCAGGCGTTCGAGACGCGCGCGCAGCGCCGACGGGACCGGGCGCGGACGCCGGGTCTCCGGGTCGACGAGCACCTCGATGCTGTCGCCGTCGGCGACCAGGCGGTCGTCGGTGCGCACCTCGTAGGCGAAGCCGACGCTGGTGGTGCCGACGCGCGCGATGCGCACGGCGACGCGGAACCTCTCCCACGCCAGCAGCGGACTGCGATACCGACAGCGCATCTCCGCCACCACCGACGGCCGGAACGCGGCCTCGCCGTCCTCGAACGCGCGCATGAAGCGGGCACGCGCCTCGGACAGATACGCGACGTACACGTGGTTGGCGACGTGGCCCTGGGGGTCGAGGTCCCGCACCAGGACGTTGAACTCGTGATTCTCGAAGACGGAGCGCTCGCTCACGCGCGGTTCTTGTACTGGCTGAAGGTCTTGTCGCTCTCGAAGTAGAGCACCTTGCCGTCCGGCGTCGCGCCGATCACGGCGGTGGCCTTGTCGACGGGCTTGCCGGTCACGGGATCGGTCGCGGTACGCGCGGTCGGGTCGGACGCGAGGCGCCCCTTGCACATCTCACAGCAGCCGAAATACGTCTTTCCGTCGACGTTCACGGCGATCTGGTCCTTGTCGAAGGCCGTGTTGTTGACCATGCACACGTGCTTCGCGTCGACGCGCTCGATCGGCTCCGCGGCGGCCTGTCCCGCCACCACCAGAAGGGCCAGCATCAGCAGGCCCGAGAGGAGCCACCGCACGTTTCTCATCGCACACCCCCTGCCGTCGCACCGCGTCGCGGATGTCGCCGGCTGAGTCATGAGCGGGCATGACGCCCGCCCACCCGATCATCGCTTCGCCCTCCGCTTCGCGCAAGTGAGCGAGCCCGCCACCGGCGCTCAGGCCGGGTCGAACTGCACGAAGAGCGACTTCGGCGAGCGGAACGCGAGCCCTGCGATGTGCGCCGGACGCGACGTGTCGAGCCGCAGATTGGGCAGGCGGTCGAGGATCGCCCCGACCGCGGTACGCGCCTCGGTGCGCGCGAGGTGGTAGCCGAGGCAGAAGTGCCGCCCGCCGCCGAACGAGAAGTGGTCGTCCGCGCCGCGGTGCAGGTCCCAGCGGTCCGGGTCGGGGAAGTGCGTCTCGTCGCGGTTCGCCGACGCGATCACCGGGCTCACCATTCCGCCCTCGGGGATCGTCGTCCCCGCGATCTCGACGTCACGCGTTGCCTCGCGCGCGACGAACAGCACCGGCGTCTCCCAGCGCAGCGTCTCCTCGAGCGCCGCGTTGACCAGAGCGCGATCGGCGACCACCTCGGCCTGCGCATCGGGATGGTGCAGCAGCGCGTACAGCGTGCTGCCGATCCAGCGGAACGTGGTCTCGGCACCCGCGGGCAGGAGCAGCAGCAGGAAGCTGACGATCTCCTCGTCGCTCAGGCGCTGTCCGTCCACCTCGCCGGTGACGAGGCGCGACAGCACGTCGTCGGTCGGCGCGGCGCGCCGCTCGGCGATGATCGGCAGCAGGAACTCGCGCACCGCGCGCGACGCCGCGAGCCCGCCCGCACGATCGCGCGTGTAGCCGATGATCGCGAGCGCGTACCGCTTGAACTGGTCGAAGTCGCGGATCGGCACGCCGACGATGCGCGCGATCACGCGGATCGGGAACGACTCCGCGAACTGCTCGACCAGGTTCGCATGGCCGTCGCGCGCGAAGCCGTCGATCAGCTCGTGCACGACGCCGTGCATGTACTCCTCGAGCGTCGCGATCTCCTTGAAGTGGAACGCGTGCTGGACGATCTGGCGATGCTTCTGGTGCTCCTTGCCGTCCATCTGCAGGATGTTGCGGCCCATGACGTCGTCCATCTGTGCGTTGGCGCGCGACGAGAACGTCTCGTTGTCGCGCAGCACGGTCGCGACGTCGTCGTAGCGCGTGACCATGTACGTCTTGCGGCGGAACTGCTCCACGCACAGCACCGGGCTCGACTGCCGCAGCGACGCGAACAGCGGATACGGATCCGGGAAGTCGAACAGGTCCTGCGGCGAGAAGCTGACGTCGGTCGGCTGCGTCATGGACACCTCGTTCGGGCCGCGCGCGGGTGCGGACGGATCCGGCGGGACGGCGTGAGTGCGGCGGGCGGCGGTGATCCGCCCTCCGCGCTCACGAACGGAGCTACTTCCGCGGCGGGTTGTAGAGCACGACCATCTCGTACAGCAGCGCCGGCGTCTCCTGGCCGACGATGCCGACCTGGATCTCCTGCGAGACCAGCGTGCCCTTCGGCTTGGCCTCGACGCTCATCAGGCGCGAGCGCGCGTGCAGCTTCGATCCGGCGGGAACCGGCGAGAGAAAGCGCAGCTTGTTCGCGCCGTAGTTGACCGCGTTGCCCGCGCCGACGATCGCGAAGTCGCTGCGCGCGCGCAGCTTGGGCAGCAGGCTCAGGGTGAGGAAGCCGTGCGCGATCGGACCGCCGAAGGGGCTCTCGCGCTTGCAGCGCTCGACGTCGACGTGGATCCACTGGTGATCGCCGGTCAGCTCGGCGAAGCCGTTGATCATCTCCTGCGTCACCTGCTGCTCGGGACCCCAAGGGCTGTAGTCGTCCTTGATCTGCTTCTTCAGCCCTTCGATGTCGTCGAAGCGGATTTCCTGCATCTGACTCTCCTTCGCGCGAACGCGCACGGCGCACGCCTTGCGCTGCGTCTCTGCCGGCGGCTTTTCCGGCACGAATAGCGCGCGCCGTCCGTGACGCAAAACGCAGACGGCGCGACCCTCCGTCCCACTCCGCGCGACGTACGCCGATCCGTTCGTTGCTTGAAGAAGTCCACCGGGATAGCGTTTCAGGTTCGATGACGTGCGCAGCCACGACCGCCGACCTGAGCCCGCTCGGGTCCTGGCTACCCGCTCTGGAGCGGGACGGAGCGCTGCGCCTGCTGGGCCGGGAGGCCCCCACCAACGGCCACGCCGCCCGCGTGGTCGGCGAGCCCGGCACGCTGCGTGACCAGATCGTCCACGCGCGCATGCGGTCCGACGGCGTCGACGTGCGCGCCAGCGTGGGCCGCGCGCGCACCGGCGAGCTCGCCTGCCTGTGCACCTGCCACGGGTTCGCCCACGAGCCGCCGTGCGAGCACGTCACGGGGCTGCTGCTCGAGCTGGCCGACTCGCCCGAGCTGCGCGAGCGGCTGGTGCGCCAGGCGGAGCAGCAGGCCGGGGCCACCGAGGACGCGGTCCCCGATCTGCCACGCGCGCTGACCGTCGCGCGGCGGCACGGCCTCGACCTCGAGGCGGCGCGGGCGTCCACTCCGAAGCGCAGCCGGCTGCTCGACACGACCTTCGCCGCCTGGCGGCGGCGCGGCGCGCTGCGTCCGCTCGGTGCGGCGTCGTTCCTCGTCGACGTCGAGCGCGGCGACGCCGAGGACTTCGACGCGAAGCCGCTGCTGCGCGTACGCGTCCTGCCGGCGGGAGACCGCACGCCGTTCGGACCGGACGATCTCGAGGGCCGCCGTCTGCCGGCGCACGAGTGGCGCCTCTTCGAGCCGCTGTCGCGCGCCGGCGACGGCGCGCGCGAGTTCGTCGCCAGCGGCGACCAGGCCGGCGTCTTCCTCGACCGCGTCGCGGAGCTCAACGCGCTGCTGCACGACGCGGGCGGTCGCGACACGATCGCGGTGCTGCACGACGCCGTGCGCCCCGCCCTGCACCTCCGTCCGGCGAACGAGGACGACGTGCGCGCCAACTCGCTGCTGGAGATGCGCGCCGCGGAGTTCGAGGAGGAGCAGCTGAAGCTCCGCCTCGCGTGGCTCGAGTACAACGCGGATCAGGGCGCACAGCTCGACCTGCCCGCGTTCCGCGAGCTGCTCGGCCTGCCCCCCGCGGGCGCCGCGGCGGGCGGACGCGAGGGTGCGCACGTGCTCGAGGCGACGTGGCGTCCGGCACGCGGCGCGGGCGTCGCGGCGGAGAGCGCGCCCGTTCCGTTCACCGATGCGATCCTGCTGCGCGGCGCCGCGAGCTGGGTCTACTTCGTCGAGGCGCGCTGCTTCGCGCGCGTCGCGAGCGACGTCGGACCGATCGCGCTCGCGCGGCTCGAGATGCACCCGCAGGTGCTGGTCGAGCACGACGAACTGCAGCGCCTCCCCGCCCTGCTGCACGAGCACTTCCAGAGCGAGGGGATCGCGCTGCCGACGCGCACCGACCTCGGGCTGCCGCCGCTGCCGTCGCCGCGCGTCGTCCTGCGTGTGACCGGCTCGACGTTCAGCGTCGAGGCGACGCTCGAAGCCGTGTACGGCATGCCGGATTCAGCCGAGCAGCACGTCGTCCTGACGCCGCAGAGCGCCGCGACCGTCGAGCAGCACGACCGCAACGCCGAGCACGAGCGCGAGGCGCTCGACCTGATCGCGGGCACCGTGCTGCGCCTCGCCGCGCGCCGCGGACGCGGACGGCGCAGCGCGCCGGACGAGGCCGACGCGTACACCTGGCGCGCTTCGGGCGACGACGCCGTGTTCTTCTGGACGCGCGACCTGCCGCGCCTCGTCGCGGAAGCGTCCGCCACCGGAACGCTCACCGACGTCGTGGTGCCGCCGGCGCTGCGCAACGTCACCGCGCGCGCCCCTCTCGCCGCCACGCTCAACGCCGAGGTCGCGCAGAAGAGCACCATCCTGGTCGATCTGCGCTACGCGGCCGACGGCATCGCTGCGGACGTCGAGGAGATCCGTCAAGCACTGGCTGCGAAGCGGCGCTGGGTGCGCCTCACCGACGGCAGCGTCGCCGAGCTCTCGCAGCGCGTCGCGGCGCTGGTGTCCGCGACGCACGACACGCTGGGCTCGGCACCGGCGGCCGAGCTGCCGCGCCACGTGCTCGGCGAGGTCGCGTCGTGGAGCGAGCTCGCGGATCACGTCGAGCTCGACGACCGGCTCGCCGGCTGGACGCACCGCCTGCGCGAGCTGTCCGCGAGCGCCACTCCCGAGGACGTTCCGGGGCTGGTCGGCGATCTGCGCAGCTACCAGAAGATCGGCGTCGCGTGGCTGCAGTTCCTGTCCGAGCTCGGCGCCGGCGGCATCCTCGCCGACGACATGGGCCTCGGCAAGACGATCCAGACGCTCGCGGTGCTCGAGTGGCGCCGCGCGCGCGACGGCCGCATGCCGAGCCTCGTGGTCGCGCCGACGTCGGTCGCGCCGAACTGGATCCGCGAGGCGGAGCGCTTCGTGCCGGGACTGAAGTGCATCCTGCTGCACGGTCTCGGACGCCACGCGCAGTACGAGGACGTGCCCGACGCCGACCTCGTGGTCACGACGTACGCGCTGCTGCGCCGCGACGTCGAGCGCCTGCGCGACATCCGCTTCCGCTACGTGATCCTCGACGAGGCGCAGCAGATCAAGAACCACGCCGCGGCGACGACCGCGGCCGCGAAGTCGCTGCACGCGGAGGCGCGCCTCGCGCTCACCGGCACCCCGATCGAGAACCGCCTGCTCGAGCTGTGGTCGATCCTCGACTTCGTGAACCCGGGGATGCTCGGCAGCTGGCGCAGCTTCTCGCGCCGCTACGAGCGTCCGGTGGTCGCGGCACTCGCCGGCGTGCCGACGGCGGCCGACATCGATCCCGATCTCGAGGACGAGGCTCCCGACGAGAGCTGGCTCGCGCAGGCGGCGTTCGACGAGGCGGCGGCGCTGCGCGCACGCGTGCGCCCCTTCGTCCTGCGGCGCACCAAGGCCGACGTCGAGAGCGACCTGCCGCCGAAGATCGAGACCGACGTGATCGTCGAGCTCACGCCGGCGCAGCACCGCGCGTACGCGGCGCTGGTCACGGCCACGCGCGAAGACCTCGCGCGCCGCCTCGCGCAGGACGGCTTCGAGCGCAACCGCATGGTCGTGCTGACGGCGCTGCTGCGGCTGCGCCAGATGGCGTGCGATCCGCGCCTGGTCGACCCGCGCTACAAACCGCAGGACTCGGCGAAGCTCGAGGCGTTCCGCGAGCTCGTGTCCGAGGTGATCGCGAGCGGACGACGCGCGCTCGTGTTCAGCCAGTTCGTCGAGCTCCTGACGCTGCTGCGCGCCGACCTCGACAAGAGCGGCATCGGCTACGCGTACCTCGACGGCCGCACGCGCGACCGCGCGGCCGCGCTGAAGAGCTTCACCGACGGCACGATGCCGCTCTTCCTGCTGAGCCTTCGCGCCGGCGGCACCGGCGTCAATCTCACCGCGGCCGACGTCGTGATCCACCTCGATCCGTGGTGGAACCCGGCGGTGGAGGAGCAGGCCACCGACCGCGCGCATCGCATCGGGCAGCGGAAGACCGTGTCGGTCTACCGGATCATCGCGGCGGGCACGATCGAGGAGGCGATCCTCCGCCTCAAGCGGCAGAAGCGCGCGCTCGCGAGCTCGGTCATCGACGACGACCGCGGCTGGCTGAAGCAGCTCTCCGAGAGCGACATCTCGGAGCTGCTCGCCCTTCCGTAGGAGCGCGAGAGCCCGGCCGCGACGCGCGCGACCGGGCTCCATGCGTCACTCGGCGGCTTCGCTCGGCGTCTTCGCCGGGGCCTTCTTGCGGCCGCCGCTCGCACGCGGCTTCGCCGCACGGGGCGTCGCCGGCTTCGCGGTCTTGGCCCCCGAACGCGAGCGCGTGCTCGAGCTGCGCCGGCGCTTCGGAGCCGGGGTCTCACCGTCCGGCGCGGCCTCGGCCTCGCCCGCGGGCTCGCCCTCGTCGCTGCCGGTCGGCTCCCCTGCGGGCTCTTCGTCCGCTGCGGGAGACCCGTCCGCCAGGATCACCGACGACGACCCGACCTCGGCGGCCGGCTGGTCATCGGCGGTCGGAGCATGCTCCGACTCCTCGGCGTAGCGAGCGACCGCGCTCGCCGTCCACCCGACCTCCGCCGGAGCGGCCGTGCCGCCCTCACCGGTCGTCGGCGTGACGCGCCACGCGCCCTGACGGTCGCGCTGCATGCGCAGCAGGCCTTCGCGCTGGCCGAGGTGCATGAGCTCGGTCAGCGTGCGGAACCCGTACGCCGTCTCGTCGAACTCCGGATCGACCGCACGCAGACCCTGCGCGAGGTGCCGGACGTAGAGCGGCTTGCCCGAGCGCTGCTCGCCGAGCTTCTCGAGCGCGGTGCGCAGCAGCGCGAGCGCCTCCTCGGGCGGCTTGCCACCCGAAGGCGCCGCCTCGGCGCGCGGCGCCGCGGTCGCGGCCTCGCCGTCGCCCGCCGGCGCCTCGGCCGGCGCTTCGTCGCCCTCCGGCTTCGCCCGCGGCGCGTCGCCGTTGAGCTCGACGACGTAGCCGTTGTCGATGCGGCGCAGGTTCAGGTGATGCTTGTCCGCGAGCCGCTGGATGAACTCGCGGAACGACGACGTGCCGTAGTCGCGCTCGCTGAACGTCGAGTCGAGCTGCAGGAGCGTGCTCTTCAGCGGCCCCAGCTGCGGCTCGACGCCGCGGTCGGACAGGATCTTGAGCGCACGCTGGACCTGGGCGAAGCCCTGCTCGATCGACAGCCGGCCACTCGCCTGCGAAGAGCCGCCGCGGCTCTGCTGGCGGTCACCGCCGCGCGAGCGCCCGCCGAGCAGGTTCTCGTACGCGATGAACTCGTGGCAGTTGCGCTGCAGGATGCCGCTCGTGAACGAGCGCCCTCCCACGACGTAGACGCGCTTGCCGAACTGCTTGAGCTTCTCGACCAGAGCGATGAAGTCGGAGTCGCCTCCGACGATCGCGAACCCGTCGATGTGTGGACGCGTGAAGCACATCTCCATCGCGTCGACCACGAGGTTGATGTCCGCACCGTTCTTGTCGCCGCGAGGCGTCACGTTGCGCTGCACCATGTGCACCGCGTGCTCGGTCATGCTGCGGCTGTGCATGCCGGAGCGTGCCCAGTCACCGTATGCGCTCTTCGAGACGACGTCGCCGCGCTCCTTGAGCGCGTCCAGCACCAGCGAGATGTCCAGCTCGTTGTTGAGTGTGGTCTTGACTCCGATCTCGATGTTGTCGAAGTCGATGAAGACCGCGAGCTGCATTCGTTCCTCCAGAAAGTTCCCCGATCCCGATGCTTCCGTCGTGGAAGCAGCGTATTTTTCCTGCTCCTAGCAGGACTCGGGGGTGGCGGCTAATCGCCCAGCGCCGCCACCAGGCTGCGCCCGGCGACCGCGCGGCGCCATGCCGCGTGAATGGTTTCGTCGTCGAGTCCGGCGACGATGCGCTCGGAATCCTCGATCGACGGGAAGCCGGTCGCGGCCGAGTCGGCGCGCGCGAGCGCCCGGTCGAGGCGGCGCTCCTTCAGGATCTCGTAGCCGAAGCGGCGTTTCTTGCGCGCACGCGCCAGGTCCGCGGCGGCGAAGCCCTCCTTCGCCGAGCGCTGCAGCACCTCGTCGATGATGCGCGCGAGACGGTCGGCACGGCCGGGACCGGCACTCGCCGACAGCACCGCGGCGCCCCAGCCGCTGCCCCACTCGAGATCGGCCGAAACCTCGTAGCCGAGCCCGTGGTTCTCGCGCACCGCCTGGAAGAGCGTGCTGTCCGGATCCGCGCCGACGAGGTCGAGGGCCACGCCGAGCGCCAGCAGATTCTTTGGTGACGGGTCGACCTCGAGGAAGCGCACCACGAACGACTGACCGCGGTCGGTGCCCGGCAGGCGGAGCCGTCCGCCGCGCCCGCGACGCGCGCCAAGCGCCTTCGCGGGACGCCCGACGCGATCCTTCGCGACGTGCCGCGCGAGCGCTGCGCGAAGCGCCTCCTCCGACACGCCGCCGACCACCGCGAGCACGGCGTTGGCGTTCACGAAGCGGCGGCGCAGGAAGCCCTGCACGTCCGACGGCGCCATCGCGCGCACCGATCCGACCGTGCCGCAGATCGGGTGTCCGATCGGCGCGCCGAAGAACGTCCCCCAGCCGCGCTCGTGCAGGTGGTCGAGGGGATCGTCGCGGAAGCCGCGGATCTCGTCGAGCACGACGCGGCACTCCTTGCGGAAGCGCTTCGGGTCGATCTGGCTGTCGTAGAACTGGCCCATCAGCAGATCGATCGCGGCATCGACGTCGCCGTTGAAGCTCTCGATGGTCAGCGCGATCGACTCGTAGCCGGTGGTCGCGTTGTGGCTGCCGCCGAGCTCCGCCGCGCGCCGGTTCAGCGCGAGCTGGTCCATCTGCTCGGTGCCCTGGAAGAGCATGTGCTCCGTCATGTGGGCGAGCCCGGGGATGGCGCCGTCGAAGCGCGCGCCCGCCCGGACGTGCAGCGCGATCGCCGTCAGAGAGCCGGCCAGCGGCTCGTGAACGACGGTGAGTCCGCGAAAGCGGAAGGTACGGACCCGGCCGCGGCGCGGCGAGCCCTTCTCAGGGACGGATTTTGATGCTCCAACCACTTCGGCCCGTGGTACCATGCCCGGGCTCGACCGCGCATCTGCGACACGCGCCGGCCGGAGACCACTACGCACGGGAGACGAGATGATCGAAGAAGAGCTTTCCAAGCAGTTCCTCCGGGTCACCGAGATGGCGGCCATCGATTCCGCCAGGACCATGGGCCAGGGCGCGCGCCACCACTCTGATCAGGTCGCCGTCGAGGCGATGCGCACCGCGATGGACACTCTCCCGATGCGCGGCGAGATCGTGATCGGCGAAGGCGAGCGCGACGAGGCCCCGATGCTCTTCATCGGCGAGCACGTCGGCCGCGGCCGCTCCGAGGACCCCGAGGTCGACATCGCCGTCGACCCGCTCGAGGGAACGAACCTGTGCGCGCTCGGCGCCCCCGGCGCGATCGCGGTGCTCGCGGCGTCGGAGCGCGGCGGCCTGCTCAAGGCCCCCGACTGCTACATGGAGAAGATCATCGTCGGCCCGGCCGCGAAGGGCGCGATCCACCTCGACGCGTCGGTCTCGGAGAACCTGAACGCGATCGCGACGCGGCTCGAGCGCTCGGTGCGCGATCTGGTCGTGATCGTTCTCGACCGTCCGCGCCACGAGCAGCTCATCGAGGACATCCGCCGCGCCGGCGCGCGCATCCGTCTCATCAGCGACGGCGACCTGTCGGCCGGCATCTCGGTCGCGGTGCGCGGGACCAACGTGCACGCGGTCATGGGCATCGGCGGCGCGCCCGAGGGGGTCATCACCGCCGCCGCGCTGCGCTGCCTGAACGGCTCCATGCAGGCGCGCCTCGTGCCGACCAAGGACGGACAGGAAGAGCGCATGCGCGCCATGGGCATCACCGACCCGAAGCGCATCTACACCGAGCGCGACCTCGCGCCGGGACAGGAGATCCTGTTCGCCGCCTCGGGCGTCACCGACGGCAACATGCTGAAGGGTGTGCGCTTCTTCGGCCACGGCATGCGCGTGAACTCGCTGATCATGTCGCGACGCGAGCGCCGCATCCGCTTCGTCGACACCGTGCAGCTCGACGAGGATCCGGACGTCGTCGTGGAGTTCTGATTGAAACGAGGGGGCACGCGCCCCCTCGCCCCGTTGGGCGAAGCCCAACGGGGCCCCACTCCCCGCGCTCGCTGCGCTCGGCGCTCGGCTTTGCCTCGCGTGCGCGATTCGCTGCCGGTAGGGGACGTTCAGAGACGAAGAGCGCGCAGCGCGGCGGTGGTGGCGGGCATCGCCGCGCGCGCGCGTTCGTCGCGGAGCAGGTCCTCGAGACGCGCCAGGTCGTCGGCGTCGTCGACGTCGAAGTCCTCGTCGAGGAGCTCGACCGTCAAGTGCAGCTCGGCCGCACGGGCACGCGTGGCGGCGAGCACCGTTTCCGTCCCCCAGGCGACGCCCGCGAACACGTCGAGCGGGCGTCGCGCGGCGATGAGGTAGTAGCCGCCGTCGGACGCCGGACCGAGCACCAGGTCGGCGTGGTCGAGCGCCGCGAACGCGCGCTCGACGGTCGCCAGCGCGAGCTGCGGCAGGTCCGAGCCGATCAGCACGCAGCGCGCGAAGCCCGCGTCGCGTGCATGCACGAATGCCGCGTGCATGCGCGTGCCGAGGTCGTCGCCCTCCTGCGCGAACGTCTCGCCGGCAGGGATCGCGAAGCGCCCCGCGAAGCCCGCGTCGGGGGGCGCCACCGCCCAGTGCACGGCCAACGGCGCCGCCGCGAAGCGTGCGCGCAGATCGCTCAGGAACGCCGCGTAGAGCGCGGCCGCGGCCTCGTCCCCGACGGTCCGCGCGAGCCGTGTCTTGACGCGCCCGGGCTCGGGGCAGCGCGCGAACACGACCAGCACGTCGCGCGCGCGACGCGCGCTCGCGGCGCTCGAACCGGAGCCGGCGGACGACACGATTCCGAGCCTATGCCGCCCTGCCCGTCCGACGGAAACGTCTCCGAGCTTTGCGGGTCCGGGCGAGGTTGCTACAGCAGTCGGACCCGCCCGGAGAAGAAACGATGATTTCGACCAGCGACTTCAAGAAGCACCTGCGCATCCTCATCGACGGCGAGCCGTTCGTGATCCTCGACGTGCACGTGCAGTCCCCGTCGGCGCGCGGCGCGTCCTCGCTCAGCAAGATCCGCGTGCGCAATCTGCGGACGGGACAGGTGCTCGACAAGACCTTCCGCGGCGGCGACAAGGTCGAGGAGCCGAACCTGGAGCTCCGCGCCGTGCAGTTCCTCTACCAGGACGGCGACGGCTTCCACTTCATGGACACGCAGAGCTACGACCAGTTCGCGCTCTCGGCCGAGGACATCGGCGACGCCGCCGGCTACCTGAAGGACGGCATGGACGGCATCCGCTCGGTGGTGTTCAACGAGAAGGTCATCTCGGTGGACCTGCCGAACACGGTGGTCCTGCAGGTGACCGAGACCAACCCGCCGATCAAGGGCGCGACCGCGCAGGCGCAGACCAAGGCGGCCAAGCTCGAGACCGGGCTCACCATCCAGGTGCCGTCCTACCTCGAGTCCGGCGAGTTCGTGCAGGTCGACACGCGCGACGCCCGCTTCGTCGCGCGCGCCAAGGGCTGACGTCTCGCGTCGCTTCGTCGGGGATCGCGGCGCTGCTAGGCTCGCCGCATGATCCTCACGCGTGACGTCATCCTCGACGAGATCGCGCGCGGCCGCGTCGTCGTCGAGCCGATGGCTCCCGACCAGGTGGGCCCCGCCTCGATCGACCTGCACCTCGGCGACGAGATCCGCGTCCTGTTGGACGGCCCGCCGGTGATCGACGTCAACGACCAGGCGGACTTCCGTACCGTCACCGAGGTGCGTCCGCTGATCGATCCGTACGTCCTGCAGCCCGGCGAGACCATCCACGGCATCACGCGCGAGCGTGTCACGCTGCCCGGCGACATCGGCGGCTGGCTCGAAGGGCGCTCGCGCTTCGCGCGCCTCGGGCTGATGATCCACGTGACCGCGGGCTTCGTCAGCCCCGGCGTGTCGAACCGGCAGGTGCTCGAGATCAGCAACGTCTCGAAGCGCCCGCTCGCGATCCACCCGGGGACGCGCCTCTGCCAGATCGTCCTGCAGCGCTGCGAGGGCTCGGCGGTGTACGCCGGGCGATTCGCCACGCAGGAGCGGCTCTAGCGCGAGCCCCCGCCCCCAGAGGGGCGACCAGCGATCGTTCGCCCATGCCCGCAGCCGCTGTGTCCGGCGGCAAAGCGGTCGTCACGATCGTTTTTCCGCATGGACAACCCCTCGACCGGGCGCGTACATTTCCTCTCCGCCGGGGGGTGCCACCGAGAGCCCCACGTCCCACCAGGATCGACCCACCCGAACCGAGGTCCACCCAATGTCGCTTTCCCGTTCCGTCGCTTCGACTCGTCCGGTCGCACGCGCCGTCGCCACGGTGCTGCTCGGCGCTGCGATGCTCGCCGCAGCACCCGCCGGCGCGGCCGACTCGGGCGCAACCTGCGCGAAGAGCGTGGGCCGCGCCATTGCAGCGTGCGTGTCCTCGGTGAGCAACACGACCCGCAACTGCTACCTGAACACGGGCGCCGCGTGCCCGGCCAACAGCGGCAAGATCGCGACCGCTCTGCAGCGCCTCACGAACCGCGTCGTGGTCAACTGCCCCGACGCCGGCACGCTCGCGGCCGCGGGGTACGGCCCTCTGGTCACCACCGCGACGCTGCTCGACCGGCTGAAGGCGGAGTGTCTCGGCGAAGCTCGGACGCTCGCGGCGCGTACCTTCGGCGGCCCCGGCGGCGTGGTGCTCGCACGCGCCACGCAGACGCAGCGCGCGTGCCTCGAGAAGGCGCACGTCGAGGCGACCGCGCTGATCTCGCAGGGACTGGCCGTCGAGACGCCGTGTGCGCGCGCGCCGCTCACCGGCGGCACGTGCAACGTCGCCGACGTCAAGGGCCAGATCGCCATCAAGGAAGTGAACGCCGCGACCAACATCGCGAAGAAGTGCACCGACCTCGAGGACCTCACCGGCAGCGACATCGCGACCTTCGTGTCGCGTGCGACCGGCCAGGTGCACTGCCTGACGGCGAATGCGCACGGCTCGACGGGTCCGCTCGAGGAGTCGTGCGGACCGCGCTCCGAGATCTCCGTGCCGGCGCGCGGCAAGAAGAAGCACATCACGCTCGAGCCCGAGACCGGCGCCCGCTGCGGCAACGGCTCGCGTTACGCGTTCTTCGTCCGGCTCGCGCCCGAGGGGCAGCCGGTCGACCGCATCGTCGTCTTCCTGCAGGGCGGCGGCATCTGCACCGACGAGGCGTCCTGCCTCAACGCGCTCGCGACCAACCCCAACGCGTTCGAGGCGCGCCGCGACCGCTTCAAGAAGAGGGGCGTGCTGTCGAACGACCCGTCGCAGAACCCGTTCGCCAACTGGACCAAGGTCTACCTGCCGAACTGCGGCCAGGACGCCTTCACCGGCGGCGGCGCGACCAACGACTTCGGCGGCGCCACCGTGCAGCGCAACGGCGCGCAGAACCTGCGCGTGGCGCTCGCCCGCGTGCGCGACATCGTCTGGGCGGACCTCGACGCGACCAAGGGCGAGGGTTACCGCCCCGAGAACCTGCAGGTGGTGTTCGGCGG
Organism: Binatia bacterium; assembly: GCA_046327915.1. Lineage (GTDB taxonomy): Bacteria > Desulfobacterota > Binatia > UBA12015 > UBA12015 > VGTK01. The sequence continues at coordinate 356,156 of JAXLXO010000003.1, forward strand.
CTCGGGCAGCGGCGGCTACGGCGTCGCGTTCAACCTGCACTACCTGCTCGACGAGCTGCGCTGGACGAAGACCACCGCCGTCGTCGACTCGTCGCTCGCGCCCGACAACGGCGGCAACGACGGCATCGGCTCGATCTTCCCGCCGCTGCTCCTCGGCACGAGCGATCCGGAAGCGTGGAACGCACGCTCGATGGCCCCGCCCTACGTGCTGCCCGACGGCCTGGTGACCGGCCCCGATCTCTTCCGCGCGCACGCAGCCCGGCTCGACGTCGCGAAGGGCCAGCTGCTGCTGAACGTCTCGAACCAGGTGGACGACGCGCAGGTCGCCTTCGGCCACTTCTCGAGCCAGAAGAACTTCGTCACCGCGGCGCGCAGCACCTACTGCCAGACGCGCAACGACGACGGGCTGCGCTTCTTTCTGCCCGCGACGCTGTCGTCGCAGAGCGCCTTCCTCAACACCAACAACGTGGTGACCGCGACCAGCACGGGTGTGACGCTCGGCGCCTGGCTCACCCAGGCGGTCAACAACCCGACGATGCTCCAGGACAAGGTCGAGGAAGGCGCGCTCGGCGCGCAGCTCGGCGTTCCGCTGATCACCTGCCTGCCGTGACACGGCCCGCTGATGATCGGCCCGCGTGACACGGCCCGCTGATGATCGGCCTGCGTGACACGGCCCGCTGATGATCGGCCTGCCGTGACGATCGGCTTCCCGTGAGCCCGGCAGGACGAGCGGTCCGGCGCGTCGCGCGCTGGACGCTCGTCCTGCTCGCGCTCGCCCTCGCCGCGACGGTCGCGCTGCGCTTCGTCGCGCGCCTCTCCGGCGGCCCGCTCGGCATCGTTCCCGGCGGACGCCTCGACGGTCCGCTCGCCGGCAACCAGAGCCCCGACTGGTCGTTCACCGATCGGGTGCGGACGATCCAGGTCGAGGTCGACCCCGAGGATCCGCTGTCGGTGACCACGTGGGTGTTCACGCTCGACGGCGACCTCTACGTCGCGGCCGACTTCTTCAACCCGTTCAAGCAGTGGCCGCGCCGCGCGCTCGTGGACCCGCGGGTGCGGCTGCGCATCGACGGCAGCATCTACGAGCGGCTCGCCGTGCGCGTGACCGACCCGGCCACGATCGAGCGCCTGCGCCGCGCGATCGCCGTCAAGTACGACATCGCGGACGGCGGCCTCGCCTCGAAGATCGACGTCTGGTTCTTCCGCATGGACCCGCGCCCGGCGGTGATCTCGCCGCCGGCCTGATCCTTCACGTCGCCGGCTGCTGCTGGGTCAGGCAGTGGCAGGCGCCGAGTCCCCACACGAGATCCGTCGCCGGGATGCCGACCATGCGGCGGTCCGGGAACAGGTTGCCGAGCACGTCGAGCACGCGGCCGTCGTTCGGGCCGCCGAACACCGGCACCAGCACCGCGGCGTTGCCGACGTAGAAGTTCGCGTAGCTCGCGGGCAGGCGCGTGTCCTCGTGGACGACCGCGGGCGGCATCGGCAGCGGGATGATCTCGAGCCGCCGTCCCTTCGCGTCCTCCATGTGCTGCAGGCGCTCGAGGTTCTCCTGCAGGAGCGCGTAATTCTCGTCGCGCGGATCCTCCTCGACCGCCGTGACGACCACGCCAGGCGCCACGAAGCGCGTGAGGTCGTCGACGTGACCGTCGGTGTCGTCACCGACGATGCCGTCGCCGAGCCACAGGATGCGCTCGACGCCGAGGTAGTCGCGCAGCCGCTGCTCGATCGCCGCGCGATCGAGCTCGGGATTGCGGTTCGGGTTCAGCAGGCAGGCCTCGGTGGTGAGCAGCGTGCCCTCGCCGTCGCCGTCGATCGAGCCGCCCTCGAGGATCATGCCGGGCGAGACCACCGGCGCGCCGACGAGCTGCGCCACCTGCCGCGGCACCGCGTCGTCGCGCTCCCAGGGCGGGTACTTGCGGCCCCACGCGTTGAAGCCCCAGTCGGTCGCGAGCAGCGGATACGGCGCATCGCTGCCTTCGCGCGCGCGCAGGAAGATCGGGCCGTGATCGCGGATCCACGCGTCGTCGGTGCGCACGTCGTGCAGGCCGACGCGCTCGAGGGGCACGCCGCCCGCCCGCAGCAGCGCGCGCACCTGGTCCGCGTGCAGCGGATCGCCGACCAGGATCTCGACGCACTCGCCGGGCACGAGAGCGCGCACCATCTCGACGAAGATGCCCGGCACGGGCTCGAACTTGCCGGGCCAGGACGCCTCCTTGTGCGGCCACGACAGCCACGTCGCGGCGTGCGGCTCCCACTCGGCCGGCCAGCGGTAGCCGAGCTCGCGCGGCGTCGGCGTGCTCACGAGCGCCTCCGGCCGGCGTCAAGCATCGTCGATCATCCGCTTCACGAGGCCACCGTAGAAGTCGATGCGCCGATCGCGCAGGAACGGCCAGTGCTGACGCGTCTCCTCGACGCGCGCCAGGTCGCAGTCGACGACCAGCAGCTCCTCGCGATCGTGCGACGCCTTCGCGAGCAGCGGGCCGAACGGGGCCGCGACGAACGAGCCGCCCCAGAAGTCGACCGTGCCTTCGGTCCCGATGCGGTTCGGCGCCGCGACGAACACGCCGTTCGCGACCGCGTGCGAGCGCTGGATCGTCTGCCAGGCGTCGTACTGCTGATCGCCAAACTGCTCCTTCTCGCCCTGATGCCAGCCGATCGCCGTCGGATAGAAGAGAATCTCGGCGCCGGTGAGCGCGGTGAGCCGCGCCGCCTCGGGGAACCACTGGTCCCAGCACACCAGCACGCCGATCTTCGCGAACTTCGTCTGGAAGCTCCGGAAGCCGAGATCGCCGGGCGTGAAGTAGAACTTCTCGTAGTACAGCGGGTCGTCCGGGATGTGCATCTTGCGGTAGACGCCGGCGAGGCTGCCGTCGGCGTCCAGCACCACCGCGGTGTTGTGGTACACGCCAGCCGCGCGGCGCTCGAAGAGCGACCCCACGATCACGATGCCGTGCTGCTTCGCCTTCGCTGCGAGCGCCTCCGTGCTCGGACCGGGGATCGGCTCCGCGAGATCGAACTTCGCGTGGTCCTCGGTCTGGCAGAAGTAGCGCGAGCGGAACAGCTCCGGCAGGCAGACGATCTGCGCACCGGCCGCCGCGGCCTCGTCGATGCGCGCGAGCCCGCGCGCGAGATTGTCCGCGACGTCCTCGGAGCAGTGCATCTGCACCAGGGCGATCCGGACCGAACGTGATCGCGACTGCGTCATGGCGTCCGACGATAGCCACCCCCGGGAGCGGGTGCCACCGCGTACGGCACGATCAGCGGGTGCGCACGCGGTGGTCGAGCGGACGCGCGCCCCGCCCCACCGCGAGCGCGCCGCGGATCGCCGCGTGCACGAAGCGCTTCGCCGCCGCGACCGCGTCGGGCAGCGCGTCGCCGCGCGCGAGCCCGGCGCAGATCGCCGCCGACAGCGTGCAGCCGCTGCCGTGCAGCGGACCCGCGTCGACGCGCTCGGTCGCGAGCTCGTGCAGGTCGTCGCCGTCGAGCAGCACGTCGCACGCAGCACCGGCGAGGTGGCCGCCCTTCACCAGCACCGCGCGTGGGCCGAGCTCACGGATGCGGCGCGCGGCATCGCGCATGTCGGCGAGCGTGCGGACGTCGCGCGCGGTCAGCACCGCGGCCTCCGCGAGGTTCGGCGTGACCAGACGCGCGAGCGGCAGCAGCCGCCCGACCAGTGCGGCGACGCCGTCGTCGGTGAGCAGGCGATCGCCGCTGGTCGCCACCATCACCGGATCGACCACCAGCGGGATCGCGCGCGAAGCGAGACGCTCCGCGACGGCCGTGACGATCGCCGCGCGGCCCAGCATGCCGGTCTTCATCGCACCGACGGCGAGGTCGTCGAGCACGGCGTCGAGCTGTGCCGCCACGAGATCGACCGGCAGCTCGCCGGTCGCGAACACGCCGGTGGTGTTCTGCGCGGTGCAGCAGGTCAGCACCGCAGCGCCGTAGACGTCGAACGCCGCGAAGCTCTTGAGGTCCGCCTGGATGCCGGCGCCGCCGCTCGGATCAGAGCCGGCAATGGTGAGCGCGATCGGGGCGCTCACGCGACGCTCCCCGGCGGCGGCGACAGATCCTCCTGCACGCGCACCACGCGCCAGCGCGGCCCGTTCCGTCCGGAGCCGGCGCGGACGTCCGGCTCGACCGCGAGCCAGACCTCGGGCTTCGCCCACGTCACCGCGCCGAGCGACGGCCAGAGCTCGCCGCTCGAGAACGGCGCCGGCCCCTCGCTGCAGCGCTCGGCGAGCGCGCGCCAGCGGCGCGTCGGCCACGTGGCGCCGCCCGGTGAGAGACCGAGCGGCGACCAGCGCCCGAGCACCAGCGCCCCGCTCGCCGCGATGCCGCACAGGAGCATCTCGGCGCGCGGCTGCTCGCCGAAGGCGATCCAGTCGTCGCAACGCACGCCCGGTCGATAGCGCGACGCGCTCCGCCGGGCGAGGAGCGCGCCCGACGCCGATGCGCCCGCACTCTGGATCTGCGCGAGCGTCGCGCGCGCGTCGCCGCGGAACGCGTCGATCGCGCGGAGCACACCGGTGCCCGGCAGACGCAGCGCGCGCAGGTGCTCGATGCGCTCGCCGAGCGGACGCATGGTCAGGTCCCGTCCGCCGACGCAGAGGACGTCGAGCACGGCGAGCGACGTCACGTCGTGCAGCGTCGGCCACGCGTCACCGCTCGCCGGCGGCAGGGTCAGGATTGCGTCGAGGATCGCCGTGCGGGCGCGCAACGACCTGCGAAGCGTCTGCAGCGGCCCGTCGAGATCGGGGAGCCGCGGCGCGAGATCGATCCCCGACCGCGAGCGCACACGCACGCGGTCGTCGAGCAGGACGAGGCAGCGCCAGCCGTCGGGCAGCGTCGAGAGCAGAAATCGATCGTCGAGGTTCGCGAGCCGCTCGTCGCTGCCGCGTCGCGCGAGCATCGGCGCGAGCGCGATGCGCGGGCGCGCGGGACGGCGCGTCGCGCGCGCCCGCGGCGGACGCTCGCTCATGCAGCGCGGCCGGCTCGGCACGCCGCGCCGTCCCGCTCCGGAACGGGGCCTCGCCTCAGAAGACGACTCCGCCGCGCAGCGTCTGGCCCGCGCCGAACGGTCCGACGGCCTGCCCGTAGTAGCCGATGATGCCGGTGTTCTCGGCGACCACGGTGATCGACGCCGAGCTGTTCAGGTTCACGTTGGGGAACAGATCGCTCAGCGAGGTCAGCAGCGCGGAGCCGCGCACCGCACGCGTGGTCTCGGCGAGAACGGCGTTGTTCGGGTCGTTGCCGAGCAGGATGATGCGGGCGTTGAACACGACACCCGACGCGGCGGCACCGTTGGTCAGCGAGTTCAGGCTCGGCGGGGGCTTCAGCCCGATGATCACCAGCAGGTTGTCCTGCAGCGTGGCCGGGTTGAACGTCGTGCCGACGATGCCCTGCCCGGCGGCGACCGTTCCGACGGTACCGAAGCCCGACGCGTTCACACCGAAGGCGGAGTTGGTGGTGAGATTGGCGATCGTGAAGTTGCCGAGGAGCCGCGGCGTGGCGTCGCCATAGACGATGACGAATCCATTGCGTCCGGCGAGGCTCCGGCTGGGGCCGAGGACGAACTTGCCGTTTCCGTCGATCGTGCGATCGGCGATCGCGGTGATGTCGACGATGTCCGTGCCGCCCTCGCCGAAGATGTCGCGGAGGACCTCGTCCACCTTCTCACCGGAGGCATCGAAGAAGGCCCACCGCGCGCTGATGATGCCGTTGCCGATGTTGGTGATCGAGAAAAAGGTCGATCTCGAGTCCGTGGTCGCGAACGGCATCACGAGGTCGTTGTCGGGGAAATCCGTGTTCGCCCCGGCCAGCGTGTTGCCGGCCTGCGCCGGCGCGGCCCACGCGACCGTCGCGGCGAGAAGAAGTGCCTTGACCCACATCCTGCACGTTGACATTCAAACTCCTTGGCGAGTGCCCTGCCCGTCACGGTCTCGAAGCCGTCGCGCGGTGCGTCGACGGCAGTCGATTCACCGTGACGGTTGGAAGCCGACCGGTCAATCCACATGGCGAAAGGGGCACGCCACACCGCAACACCGCCCGATCATGCGAATCTGCAAGCAATGGCTCACGAAAAGTCCACGCCGGCTGGACACCCGATGGCCCTGGGGTTGCTCCGAGGACCGACTGGGATGAGTCGTTCGTTCGTCAGAGCGTGGGCCACGGTCGCCACCATCATGGCGCTGGTGTGCTTCGCGTTCGTCCAGCCGATGCCGGAGCACACGGCCACGCCGCGCGTGCACCAGCAGGCCGACGGTGCCGACACCGTCGTCAAGATCGCCGGCGATCAGCTGATGGCGTCGCCGCCGTTCGTCGATTCGGTACTGACGGGAAAGACCTTCACCCCCTATCTGGTTCTCGCGGGGCCGAGCCTCCTGCCGGGCAACGACCGGCCGGAGAGCGTGCCGATCCTGGCGCTGGCCCGCATCAGATCGACTTCCGTCGAGCCACCGACCCGCCCCGGCTGAGGTCGCTCACGACGACGTGAGCACTCCGACCCCGGGTGCCGTCCGAAACCCGCTGGAGAGTCCGGCAGGGCTTTCGCGGGCGCGCCGTCCGGTAGCGGCGTAGGGACGTGGGTGACGAGTGGCTCGAATGCTCCCGTGAGGGCAGCGGCTGGTGCGATCTCAGGGTACGTCGCACGATGCCGTCGAAACCCGACTGACCGTGGGCGGACGGTCGGGTCGCCTTCCAGGACACTGAAGTCGATCCGAATTGCGCAACAGGCGAGACGGCGGTGGAGCGGTCTCCATGGAGAACGCTCCACCGCCTCTTGCCGATCGTGTCCCGGCGCTTCCATCGCTTCGCGCGCCCGGGCACGAATCCGAAAGCACGCCTCTTCCGAGGCGTGACACACCGTGAGACCCAGAAACCGATTCACATCGCGTTGCCGCGGGATTCTCCTTCTCCTCGTCCTCCCCTTCCTCCTCCTCCCGTCGACCGCCAGTGCGCTCGAGTTCTTCGTCGATGCCGTGACCGGCCTCGACACGCGCTCGACCGTCGAGGCGCAGTCTGCGCTGACGCCGTGGAAGACCATCAACCACGCGCTGCAGGCGGTGCAGTCGGGCAACACGATCAAGGTCGCGCCGGGCACCTACGCCGAGTCGGCGCAGTCGCGCTTCGCGAACGTCACGTTGCGCGCGACCGGTGCTGCGAACGGCGTCGTGATCACGCCGCCGTCCGGACAGGCCGGCCTCGTCGTCGATCATGCGGGAATGCTGGTCGAGGGCTTCGTCCTCCAGGGCGGCACGCACGGCATCAAGGCGACCGCCGCGGACGGGCTCCGCATCCGCGCCTGCAAGGCGATCGGCCAGACCTTCAACGGCTTTACCGTCGAGCAGACCAGCGGCGTCACCATCGAGAATTCGGTCGCCGCATCGGCCGGCAGCCGCGGCATCTTCCTCGACCACACGAGCGAGGCGTACGTCCGCAACAATCTCGTCTACGCCGCCGGTGAGTGGGGCGTCGACTTCGACAACACCAACGCGAGCGACCCGCAGCCGCCGCTGTCGATGGGCAACGTCGTCGCCTTCAACACCATCGCGTCCAACGGCGACGCGGCCGGTGAAGGCGGGCTCCGCCTCAAGAACGCGGTCGGCCAGATCCGCGACAACGTGATCACCGCCAACGCGACCACCGGGCTCCGCCTCGACACCGCGGGCTCGGTCGTCAAGAACAACCTGCTGTTCGGCAGCGCCACCCCGGTGAGCCCGGACACGTACGTCCTCGGCGGCGGCATGATCGCCGCCGACCCGCTGCTGGTCGATCCGGACGGCGCCGACGGCGTGCTGGGCGGCGTCGCGGGCTGGGCCGACGACGTGTTCGCGCTCGGCCAGGTCGCGTCCGGACAGGGTGCCGACAGCCCCGCGGTCGACGCGGGCTCGGGCAACGCGAGCGCGCTCGACATCGGCGGCTCGACGCGCACCGACGCGGCCGCCGACACCGGCGTCGCCGACCTCGGCTTCCACGCGGGCGCGCCCGCCTCGACCGGCGTGCCGCCGGTGACGTCGGGCCCCGCGACCTACTACGTCAACGCCACCACCGGCAGCGACGCGCGCAACAAGATCCAGGCGCAGTCGCCGCTCACGCCGTGGCAGACCATCGGCCGCGCGCTGAGCGCGACCGGAGCCGCGACCAACGACACCGTGCGCGTGTCGAGCGGCACCTACGCCGAGGCCGTGACGACCGCCACCGGCGGCATCACGCTGCGCGCGACCGGCACGGCGATCATCGCGCCGCCCGCGGGCATCGGCATCACCGTCAATCACACCGGCGTACTGATCGAGGGCTTCACCTTCCAGGGCGGCCTGCAGGCGATCAAGGCGAACGGCGCCGACGGCCTCACCGTCCGCGAGTGCACGACCAGCGCGCAGACCGGCACCGCGATCAGCGTGAGCGACACCGACGGCGTGATGATCGAGGGCAACGCGATCGACGCGCCCGCGGGACGCGGCATCCTCGCCGAGCGCTCGACCGACGTGCACGTCACGGACAACGCCGTCACCGACGCCGGCGAGTGGGCGATCCAGCTCGACGCGACCGGCCTCGCCTCGCCGTCGGCGGACAACGAGGTCTCGGGCAACACCGTGACCGATCCGGGACAGGTGAGCCCGGCCGGCGCGATCGACCTCGTGTACTCGACCGGCGTCGCGATCGGCAACACGACCACGGGCGGCCAGCACGGCATCCGCGCGTCGCTCGCCGACGACCTCGTCGTGCGCGGCTCGAGCGTCACCGGTCCCGCCAGCAACGGCATCTACGTCATCGACACGACCGGCGTGCTGGTCGACGACAACGTGGTGCGCAACGCCGGCGCGCGCGGCATCTACCTCGAGCGCACCGGCGAGGCGTACGTGCGCAACAACCTCGTCGCGGGCTGCGGCGAGTGGGGCATCCAGCTGAACAGCGCGACCGGCGCCGTCGCGCTCGCCAACGAGGTCGCGTTCAACACGGTGGTCGGCAACGGCGTCTCGGTGTCGTCCACCGACGGCGGCATCCGCTTCCAGAACGCGCTCGGCCAGATCCGCGACAACGTCGTCGCGAACAACGACTCGAAGGGCGTCAAGGTCGACAAGGCGGTCTCGATCCACCACAACGACGTCGTCGGCAGCGCGATCCCCTACGAGGACCAGAGCAGCGACGCGCCGACCTACGCGGCGAACCTCGCCGTCGACCCGCTGTTCGCCGACGCGAACGCGGGCGACTACCGCCTGCAGTCCGCGAGCCCGGTCATCGACAAGGGCTCCGGGCTCGTCACGCTGCGCGACATCTCCGGCGCGACGCGCGCCGACGGCGTTCCCGACACGGGCATCGCCGACATGGGCCGCCACGTCGGCGCCGCCGCGTCGAGTGGCTCGCCTCCGGGCCCCGACCCGACGCCGACGCCGACACCCGGACCGACGCCGACGCCGCGTCCCGGCGAAGGCACCGTTCACTACGTCGACTGCGCGACCGGCGACGACGGGCGCACCAAGGCGCAGGCGCAGAATCAGGCGACGCCGTGGCGCACGATCCAGAAGGCCGCGAACACGATCCTGTTCGGCGAGGTCGCGGTGGTCGCGAACGGCACCTGCGAGGTGACGACCGAGATCCAGGTCGACCGCGACGGCATCACGCTGCGCGCGGCGACGCCGCGCGGCACGACGGTGCGTCGCACGAGCGGCACCGGCAACGTGTTCAACGTCCAGAAGAACGACGTCACGCTCGAGGGCTTCGTCGTCGAGTCGCCGACCCGCGGCGTGCTCGCGGCGCGCTCGAACGCCGCCGAGGACATCACGAACCTCGTCCTGCGCGGACTCCTCGTGCAGCCGGTCGCGGCGACGATGACCACCGACGGCATCCAGGTACGCGACGGCCTGAACGTCACGGTCGAGGACTCGGTCGTGCGCGGCGCCGCCGGACAGGGCATCGTGCTGAAGCGCGTCGTCGACTCCTACGTGCGCAACAACCTGGTGCACGGCTGCAGCGACTGGGGCATCAGCCTCGACAACACCGATGCGGCCGGTGCGGCGACGCCGCCGGTCTCGACCGGCAACATCGCCGCGTTCAACACCGTCTACGGCAACAACCGCGGGCTCCGCTTCGTGAACGCGTCGGGCGAGATCCGCGACAACGTCGTGGTCTCGAACGCCTCGATCGGCATCAAGTTCGACATCGGCGGTCTCGACACGCTCCTGCACCACAACGACGCGTTCGGCCACACGCAGAACTACGTCGTGCCCAACGGCTTCCAGCTGTGGGCCTCGAACAAGAGCGTGGATCCGCTGTTCGTGGCACCAGCGAGCTTCGACTTCGCGCTGAGCCAGACCGCCGCCGGACAGGCGGTGCAGAGCCCGCTGGTCGACGAGGGCAGCGCGCCGGTCGCCGAGATCGACATCTCGGGCACCACGCAGAGCGGCAGCTCGCCGCAGGACGACACCGGCATCGCCGACATGGGCTTCCACAGCGACGCGTCGAGCTCGACGTCGCCGCCGGGCGGCCCCTCGCCCACTCCAACGCCGTCCTTCTCGACGGTGTGGGTCGACTGCGTGAACGGCGACGACACCGCGAGCAAGTGGGAAGCGCAGTTCCCGTGGAGCGCGTGGAAGACGATCGCCAACGCGCTGACGCAGGTCACGAGCGGCGACACCGTCGTGGTGCGCTCGGGCGAGTGCGCCGAGTCGGTCACGGTCGCGACCGCGGCGGTCACGCTGCGCGCGGAGGTCCGCGGCGACACGACCATCCGCCCGCCGGCCGGGGCGACCGGCATCACCGTGCGCGGCGACTCGGTCGTCGTCGACGGCTTCGTCGTGCGCTCCGACAAGGAAGGCATCCTGGTCGCGAAGGAGAGCAGCGGGCAGAAGCTGCAGGACGCGGTGATCCGGCAGAACCGCGTCAAGTCGCGCACGGCGAACGGCACCATCTCGACCAACGGCATCCGCGTGCGCAACGGACAGAACGTCCTGCTCGACGGCAACGTCGTCACCGACGCCGTGCAGTCGGGCATCGTCTTCCGCCAGGGCACGATGAACTACGTGCGCAACAACCTCGTGCTCGGCAGTGGCGAGTGGGGCATCCACCTCGACAACGGCGACGGCGTCGCGATGTCGACCGGCAACATCGTCGCCTTCAACACCGTGCACGACAACGGAACGACCGCGGCGCAGGGCGGCATCCGCTTCTCGAAGGCGAGCGGCGAGATCCGCGACAACCTGACCGTCGCGAGCTCGGGGCCGGGCGTCAAGACGGACACGCAGCCGACCTACGTCCACCACAACGGCATCTTCGGAAACCCCGTTCCGATCGAGAGCGACGTCGCAGCACCGCCCGCGGTGTGGGCGAACGTCGAGCAGGATCCGCTCTTCGTGGCGCTCGGCGTGTCGGGCTTCCAGCTGCAGCAGCTCGCGGCCGGACAGGCGTCCGAGAGCCCGATGGTCGACTCCGGATCGGGCGAGCCCGCGGCGCGCGACATTTCCGGCTCGACGCGCACCGACGGCCTGCCCGACGACGGCATCGCCGACATCGGCTATCACGCGGGTGCGGCGGCCTCGACCGGCAAGCCCGCGATCCAGGATCCGCCGACCGGCGATCCGACGCCGGGCAGCGGCTTCACGTACTACGTCGATCCGGTGAGCGGCTCGAACACGCGCACGCTGGTCGAGGCGCGCTCGCAGGCGACGCCGTGGAAGACGATCTCGTTCGCGATGACCAAGGTGTCCGCGGGCGACGTGATCTCGCTCGCGCCCGGCACCTACGCCGAGCAGGCGGACTTCGCGCAGAGCGCGCTCACGCTGCGCGGACAGGGCACGCTCGGCGGCGTCGTGATCGCGGCGCCGACCGGTACTGCGGGCGTCAACGTCGACGGCTTCCACGACGCGCGCATCGAGAACCTCGTCGTGCAGGGCGGCGCGCAGGGCGTCACCGCGACGATGGCGGACGGCATCCGCGTGACGGGTGTCGCGGTAGTCAGCCCGTCGACGGTCGGCATCCGCGTACGGCAGACGAACGGTGCCCGGATCGACGGCTGCATCGTCACCGGGGCCGTCAATTACGGCATCCTGCTGCCACGCACGAGCAACGCCTACGTGCGCAACAATCTCGTCTACGCGAACGCGGGCTGGGGCATCTCCGTCGATGCCGACGGCTTCGCGACCTCGACCGGCAACGTCGTCGCGTTCAACACGATCCATCAGAACGGCAGCGGACTGCGGCTCCTGAACGCGAGCGGCGACATCCGCGACAACAACTTCACCGAGACGGTGGACCTCGCGCTCTACCTCGCCGGTCCCAACCTGAGCGCGCACCACAACAACTTCTCCGCGAACGGACGCGACCGCGACAAGGCGTCGGCGTTCGCGGGCAGCATCGTCGTGTGGTCGAACATCGGGAAGAACCCGCGCTACGAGGAGCCCGCCGGTCTCGACGGCATCCTCGGCGGCAGCGGCTGGGCCGACGACGACTTCCGCCTCGAGCAGCTCGCGGCGGGCGGCGAGTTCGACAGCCCGGTCGTGAACGCGGGCTCGGGCCAGGTCGCGACGCTCGACATCGGCGGCAGCACGCGCAAGGACGCGGTCGCCGACACCGGCGTCGCGGACATCGGCTACCACTACGGCGCGCCGGCTGCGGTCGCACCGCCGACGCCGCAGACGCCGCCGACGACGTTCACGTGGACCTACTACGTGTCGCCCGGTGGCAACGACGCCAACTCGGACGCGACCGCGCGCAACGTCGCGACGCCGTGGAAGACGATCACGAAGGCGCTGCAGCGGATCAACGCCGGCGACACCATCGTCGTGCTGCCCGGCACGTATGCCGAGTCGCTGCAGATCCAGGACGCCGACGCGACGCTGATGGCGCAGACGTCCGGCACGGTGACGATCACGCCGCCCGCGAACACGCAGAAGGGCATCAGCATCGCGGCGACGGGTGTGACCGTCGACGGCTTCGTCGTGCGCGGCGCGAGCACCGGCATCTCCGCGGAGGCCGGCGCGAGCTCGGTCACCGTGCGCAACAGCGCGGTGATCGGCGCCACCATGGACGCGTTCCGCGCCTTCTCGCTCGACGGCGCGGTGTTCGAGAACGACGTCGCCGCCGGAGCCGGCGGCGCGGGCTTCGCGCTGCGCAAGGCGACCAGCGTCACCGTGCGCAACAACCTCGCCTACGACAACGCCGAGTGGGGCATCCACGTCGACAACACGCCGGTCGGTGCCGAGGTGGTTCCGGTCTCGACCGGAAATCTCGTCGCGCAGAACACCACCGCGTTCAACACGCTCGGCAACGTCCGACTCGCCAACGCGATCGGCGACGTGCGCGACAACGTGATCGCGGACACGCCGGGCACCGGCCTCGCCATCACCACGGCGGGCGCGGTGCTGCTGCAGAACGGCTTCCATCAGGCGACGACGCTGCTCGACCCGCCGAGCTACCTCTTCTGCGGCGGCTGCACCGGCAACGTCGTGCGCGACCCGCGCTTCGTGAAGCCCGAGGGCAACGACGGCCAGCGCGGCGGCGACTTCTGGGCGGACGACGACTTCCGCCTGTCGCAGACGTCTGCGGGACAGGCGTCGCAGAGCGACGCGGTCGACTTCGGCTCCGATACCGTCTCCGTGCTCGGCATCACCGGCAGCACCGCAACGACCGGCGCCGCCGACACCGGCACCGCCGATCTCGGCTTCCATTACTCCGCGTCGAGCCGCGCCCTGCCCGCACCCGGCGCGACAACGACACCGACTCCGACGCCGAGCCCGACGCCGACCAACACGCCGACGCCGACGCCGACCGGCGGCCCGACCGCGACGCCGACTCCCACGCCGACGCCGGCCGTCACGCCGAGCCCGACGCCTGCGCCGACCTCGAGCCCGACGCCGTCACCGACGCCGTCGAGCGGTCCGACGCCGATCGCGACCGCGCTCTACATCGATGCGACCATCGGCAACGACGCGCGCACGCGCGAGCAGGCGAGCTCCCCGACCATGCCGTGGCAGACGATCGGACACGCGGTGGCGCAGGCCGCGGCCGGCGACACGCTGCTGGTCGCGCCGGGCGACTATGCCGAGACGGGATCGCTCGTGTTCAACGCCGACGGCGTGTCGCTGATCGGCCAGGGCGCCGACGCATCCGCGGTGCGCTTGACGGTACCCGCGGCGGCGGACGCACTGCGCGTCAAGTCGGCGAACGTCCACGTCGCGAAGCTGTGGGTCGACGGCGGCAAGCGCGGCGTGTTCGCGCTCGGCGGCGCCGACGGCCTCGAGCTGCAGAACGTGACCGTCACGAACAGCGCGGCCGAGGGCATCGCGATCGACCTCGCGGCCGACGTGGCGATCCGCGGCTGCATCGTGACCGGCGCGGCGTCGACGGGCATCAGCTCGCGGCGCGCCGCGGGTCTCATCATCCGCGACACCGACGTCTACGCGAACCAGGCTTCGGGCGTGTTCATCCGCAAGGGCGACGCCGAGCTGTCGTTCCTCACCGTGCACGCGAACGCGGGCCGCGGCGTGCGCTCGCTCGGCGCCGACGTGCACCTGCACGACGGCATCGTGTCGAACAACGGCGGTGCGGCGGTCTTCGTGCGCGGCGCGAAGCCGTTCGCGCTCGACCACATGCTGCTCTTCGGCAATGCGTCGGGCGTCAACGACGACACGCCGCCGGTGATCGTGCAGAGCGGTCCCGCGACGATCGTCGCCGACCCGCTCTACGTCGATCCGGACGGAAGCCAGGGCGGAGGCGATGGCGTTCTCGGTGGCGCCGGCTGGGCCGACGACGACCTGAGCCTGAAGCAGCCCCCGGCACAGGGCGTGACCAGCCCCGCGGTCGACACCGGCTCCGGCACGGTCGCGGCCCTCGGCGTGACCGGATCGACATCTTCGAATGGCGCAGCCGACGCCGGCGTGGCAGATCTGGGAGCACACAGATGATTCGCACCCTGCCCCGCATCCTCGTCCTGGGCGCCGTCTCGCTGGCGTTCGTGGTGTCGTGCGCCGAGGTGTCGCACGCGGGCTCGACCGGTGAGGGCGGACGCGTCGGCAACCCGAAGCGCCTGCGCGCGCAGCGCGAGAAGGCGCTGGGCGGCCGCAAGATGCAGCGGCCTCCCATCCCGGAGCCCGACCAGCGTCTGCCGCTGCGTAGCAGCGCCCTGATCCCGAATCCGGAGCCAAGCAAGCGCGGTGGCTCCGGGTACACGCGCAACGGCAAGTACTTCTACGAGAATCCGAAGGACATCGAGCTCACGCGCACCAAGCCCGGCGCCGGATACAAGGCCACCGTGCCGCGGCCGGAGCAGCTCGGCACCGAGCGTCGCGCGAAGGACGGAATCCGCAACAGCCCGAAGTGAGCGCGCGGCCGCGCGCGTGCGTTGCATCGTCGGCGGCCGGTTGCGATAAGCCCGCATGCCGTCGCTCGAGGGGAAGCGCGCGCTCGTCATCGGGGTGGCGAACGAGCGCAGCATCGCGTGGGGGATCGCCCAGGCGCTGCAGCGCGAGGGCGCGCGGCTCGGCTTCACCTTCCTCGGCGACGCCCTGGAGCGCCGCGTGCGGCCGCTCGCGGAGAGCGTCGGCGCCGACCTGATCGCGCCCTGCGACGTCTCCGACGACGCGCAGATCGACGCGCTCTTCGCCGAGGTCGATCGCGTCTGGGGCGGCCTCGACATCCTGATCCACGCGGTCGCGTTCGCGAACCGTGACGACCTGTCGGGGCGCTTCGTCGACACGCCGCGCGAGGGCTTCCGGCTCGCGCTCGACGTGAGCGCGTACTCTCTGGTCGCGGTGACCCGCGCCGCCGAGCCGCGCATGAAGGACGGCGGAGCGGTTCTCACTCTGACCTTCGCCGGCAGCGAGCGCGTGTTCCCGAACTACAACGTGATGGGCGTCGCGAAGGCCGCGCTCGAAGCGTCGATGCGCTACCTCGCGGCCGACGTCGGCCCCTCCGGGATCCGCGTCAACGCCATCAGCGCGGGGCCGATCAAGACGCTGTCCGCCGCCGGCATCCACGGCTTCCGCGACATGCTGCACGTCGCCGAGGCGCGCGCCCCGCTCCGCCGCAACGTGAGTCAATCCGACGTCGGCGAGCTCGCGGTCGCGCTGTGCGGTCCGGCGGGTGCCGGCGTCACCGGACAGGTGCTCTACGTCGATGCCGGTCTCAGCATCCTCGGCGTCTGACGTCCGGGTCGGCTGCGCCGACCCCGACGGAGCCACGCGATGACGTTCGGGACGTGGGTGCTGTTCGCCGTCGGGATCGCCGCCGGGCTCGCGCTGATGCGCGCGCTCAGCCGCTGAGCGTCGTCCCGCTCAGGGCTGCTTCGCGGCCGCCGCCTCGACGACGGCGCCGCTCGCGTGCTCGAGCGTCGCGACGGCGAGATTGTAGTCGCGCACGGCCTCGTAGTAGTGGCCCGACACCTGCGCGTAGTTGGAGAGCCCCTGCAGGATCTCCTTCGCGTCGCCGATGCCGATGTCGAAGTTCGTCACCGAGAGCGTGAGGATCGCGCGGCCGGCCTTGCGGCCGTCCTCGAGCTGCTCGAGCGCGGACTTCGCCTCGACCACCTTCGCGTAGGCCTGCTCGAGCTGCAGCGCGAGCCCCTCGTGCGCCTGGCGGCGCTGCGCCTCGAGCTTGCCGAGCTCGGCGCGGGACGCGTCGAGCTTCGCCGCGGTGATGTGGAAGTTGAGCGGCCAGCGGATGCCGAGCACGCCGCCGGGTCCGCGCTGGTAGTTGAACTGGTCCCACGCGAACGGATTCAGCTGTCGGTCGCTGCGCGGCGCATAGCTGTACTGGAAGCTGCCGGTGAGGAAGAAGACCGGGAAGAAATCGGCCTCGACCGTCTTCACCTCCTCCGCCTTCGCCGCGACGCCGGCGTCGATCTGCTTCCACTGCGGGCTGCGATCGTAGAGCTGGCCGGTGTACTGCTCGAGCGGGCCGATCTTGACCTTGACGGGCTCGAGCAGGCGCTCCTTCACGTCGAGCGGATCCTTGCGGTCCGCGCCGGAGACGAGGCGCAGCGCCTCGAGCGCGGCTTGCGCGCCGCTCTGCACCTTGGGCACTTCCTTCGCGATCTCCGACAGCGCGACCTTCAGGTACAGGATGTCGAGCTCGGAGATGTCGGCGTCGCCGTTCTGGCGGCGCTCGGTGGCGGTCTTGAGCGCGGTCTGGAACGCGTCGCGCGACTCGGTGAGGACGCCCTCGACGGAGCGTGCGAGCAGCACGTTGTAGTACAGCGTCTTCACCTGCAGCGACACGTCCGCCGCGACGCCCTCGCTCGCCGCGACCTCCTGCTCGACCGCGTGCGTCGCCGCGTTCACACCGGCCGTCAGCTTGCCGAAGGTGTACAGCGGCTGGACGAGGCTCACCTCGACGCTGGTGAACGGCCCGTACGAGCTGGTGTCGACGGTGCTCTTCGGATCGAGCACGGTGCCCTTGTAGACCGGTGCCAGGCCGAGCAGGTTCAGCGCCTCGAACTGCGGCAGGAAGCGCGACGCCTTCGCCTCGTCGAGCTTCGCCTGCCGGGCCGCGACGTCCCAGCGCGCGACCTCGAGGTCGGGCGCCGCCTGCAGCGCGCGCTGCACGAACTCGTCGAGGGCGAGCCTCTGCAGCTTCGCGGGCTTGCGCAACGGCGCGACGACGGGCGCATTCTCGGCGGCCGCGGGCGCCGGAACGGGCACGACCGGCGCCGACAGCAGCTCGTCGGCGCGCGCCGGTGCCGCCCCGAGCACCGACGCCGCGGCGATCGCGCAGGCCGCCGCCGCGATCCGCCGCCGCGGGCGGGTGCGCCCCGCCCTCTGTTCCGCGTGCGTCCTCACCGTGCGCTGTGCCGCGAGCGGAAGAGGCGGATCCCGATCGCGAGCAGCACGAGCCCGTAGAGCAGCAGCGCCGTCACGGGCTCGGTCATCGCGGAGAGGCCACGGTTGCGGAGCACGAGGTCGTTCATGCCACGCATCGCCCACGTGGTGAAGACGAGCGGCGAGATGTCGCGCATCCAGTCGGGGGTGATCGACTGCGGCCACCACAGACCGCCCAGCGCCGAGAACGCCATCACGACGGCGAGGCTCATCGGCTGCGTCTGCTCGCGCGTGCGCGCGATGCCGGCGACGACGAGCCCGAGCGCCACGCAGACGAAGACCACGGCGCAGGTCAGCAGCACGAACGCCGCCATCGACGTCCCGAGCGACACCTTGAAGACGAAGTGCCCCCACAGGAACAGCACCAGCATCTGGATCACGCCCATCACGAAGCGCGCGCCGAGCTTGCCGATGAGCTGCCACGTGAAGCCGGCGGGTGCCACGAGCAGGCGCGGCAGCGTGCCCCAGTCGCGCTCGTCGTGCAGACCCATCGCGGTCGCGAAGACGACGGCGAGCAGCACGAACATGATCGAGAAGCCCGGCACGTTCTGCTCGAACGACGTCACCGAGATCCGGTTGCCGGTGAGGTTCTGCTCCTGCAGCGCGATGCGATCCTCTTCCAGCGGGTCGGCGAGCGCCGCCGCCTCCTTGTCCATCAGCAGCAGCAGGACCTTGACGGTCTGCAGGTCGACCGCCTGCGCGGGGTCGGTCAGCAGCGTGATCTGCGACGTCTTGCCCTGCAGGTAGCCCTTGCTCATCCCCTCGGGAAAGACGATCGCGGCCGGCGCGCGGTTCTGGTCGCGCACCACGTGCTCGGCCTCCTGGCGCGACATCTCGAGCACGGCGGCGTGCTTGCCGAGCAGCTTGACGAACGCGGTCGCGACCGGCCCCTGGTCCTCGTTCACCACCGGGACCATGAGCTTCGGCCCCTCGTCGCTGTCGAACAGCGCGCTCGCGATGATCGAGATCACCACGATCGGCACGAGGATGAAGAACAGCAGAGCCCAGCGATCGCGCAGGATGATCCGCAGGTCCTTGAGGAAGACCGCTACCATGGAATCGTCAGAGCGTGGTGTCGGACTTCTTCTCGAGCTTGTTCTTCAGTCGCGTGATGAGCTCGTCCCACGAGCCCTTCGACAGCGCCTTGTCGAATTGCGATCGGAAGTTGTCCGCGAGGCTCACGTCCTCGATGAGGATGTCGGTCGCGACCCAGCCGTCGGACTTCTTCTCGAGCCGGTAGTCGGCGGAGAACTTGTCGCGCGGCGTGACGATCCACGTGTCGACGGTCGCGGTGCTGCCGGTGATCTTCTCCTCGCCGTACTCGAAGTCCGGCGCGTCGAAGAGCAGCAGGCGCTGCACGTAGGTGCGGATGAAGAGCTCGCGGAACAGATCGAGGAAGGTGCGCACCTGCTCGGGCGACTTGCCGTCGAGGTGCTTGCCCATCGACTTCTTCCCGAGCGCGTCGGTGTCGAGGAAGCCGCGCAGCAGTCCCTTCAGCTGGTCGAGCTTGGTGTTGTGGTCGCCGTCGCCGGTGACGATCTGGTTGGACTTCGTCAGCGTCGACTTGACCTTCGCGAGCGGCGTGTCGGACTGCGCGAGCGCGGCCCGCGGCAGCGTCGCGCAGAGCGCGGCGAACGCGAGCGCGGCGAACGCCCATCGGTACGCCCGCATCGCGGGGCGAGCGGCTCCTCTGGTGGCTGCTGTGTCGCTCACTCGTCCCTCAAGTCCTTTCCGGTCAGCTCGATGAAGATCGTCTCGAGCGACACCGGCGACACCCGCACCTGGACGATCTTCCCTTCGAGAGCGGGCTGGCTCCAGAGACGCGGCAGCACTTCCTCGGCGCGCGACGTGTAGAGCCGCAGCAGCGGACCGCTCTGCTCGACGCGCTGCACGCCGTCGACGCTCTGCAGCCCTTCCACACGCTGCGTCGGCTGGCGCAGGCGGAGCTCGATCACCTCGCTGGTCTTCGACAACCCGAGCAGCTCGGGGACGGTTCCGAGCGCGACGACGTTGCCCTCGTCCATGATCGCGATGCGGTCGCAGAGGTCTTCCGCCTCGGCGAGGTAGTGCGTCGTGTAGAGGATCGTCACGCCCTGCGTGCGCAGCTTCCGGACGGCTTCGAAGATGTGCACGCGCGACTGCGGATCGACGCCGACGGTCGGCTCGTCGAGCAGCACGAGGCGCGGGCCGCTCACCAGCGCGCAGCCGAGATTGAGCCGGCGGCGCATGCCGCCGGAGTAGCTCTGCACGAGGTCGTCCTTGCGGCTCGTGAGCTCGACGCCCTCGAGCGCGTCGGCGACGCGCTTCGCGCGCTCCGACTTCGGAACGCCGTAGAGCCGCGCGAAGAACTCGAGGTTCTCCGCACCGGTGAGCGTCGGGTAGAGCGCTTCCTCCTGCGGAGCGACGTTCAGCAGGCGCCGCGCGGCGTGCACGTCCTTGACGACGTGCTTGCCGAAGACCCACGCGTCGCCCTCGGTCGGCCAGATGCGCGTCGAGATCATCGACAGCGTCGTCGTCTTGCCGGCGCCGTTCGGACCGAGGATCCCGAAGATCTCGCCCTCGTTCACCTCGAGCGACACCCCCCGCACCGCCTCGCGACCGTCGTACGACCGGCGCAGGTTCTTGGTCACCAACGCCGCAGACACCACACGGACGCCTATCCGTCCCCTGCACGATGGTCAACGCGGGGGAGCGCTTGCGAGACGCGCTTCGGCCTGTCAGCACGCGCCGAAGCGCGCCCGCGCACCCGCCGACCCGAGCGTGCCCCATGGCTCGAACACCTGCGCGCGCACCGCGCGGCCGACCGAAGGGAGCGCGGGGAGTGGGACCCTGTCGGGCTTCGCCCGACAGGGCGAGGGGGCGCGTGCCCCCTCGTTGCACTAGAGCAGGAACGGGTCGCGGAGAAGAATCGTTTCCTCGCGCTCGGCACCGACCGAGATCAGCGTCACCGGCGTCGCCGTCAGCTCCTCGATGCGCGAGATGTACTTCCGGGCAGCGGCCGGCAGGTCCTCGAAGCGGCGCGCCTGGCCGAGGTCCTCGGTCCAGCCGTCCATCTCCTCGTAGACCGGCTTCGCCGACGCGAACGCACGCGCGCCCGCCGGAACGGTCTCGAGGCGCTTGCCGTCCACCTCGTACGCGACCGCGAGCTTCAGCTTCGGCAGGCCGGACAGCACGTCGAGCTTGGTGATCGCGAGGCCCGACATGCCCGACAGACGTGCCGCCTGCCGCACCACGACCGCGTCGAACCACCCGCAGCGCCGCGGACGTCCGGTGGTCGCACCGAACTCGTCGCCGACCTCGCGCAGCTTGGCGCCGACCTCGTCGTCGAGCTCGGTCGGGAACGGTCCTCCGCCGACCCGCGTCGTGTACGCCTTCGAGATGCCGATCACGCGATTGACGGCGCGCGGCGGGATGCCCGCACCCGTGCCGACTGCGCCGGTCACGATGTTCGACGAGGTGACGAACGGGTACGTGCCGTGGTCGATGTCGAGCATCGTGCCGTGCGCGCCCTCGAAGAGGACGCGCTTGCCCGCCGCGAGCTGCTCGTGAACGTAGACCGCCGTGTCGGTGACGTGCGGCCGCAGGCGTTCCGCGAACGCCGCGAACTCCGTGCACAGCTCGTCGAGGTCGATCGGCGGCCAGCCGTAGACCTGCGCCAGCTCGACGTTGCGCTCCTCCAGCAGACGTGCGGCGCGCTCGCGGAAGTACTCGGGGTCGAACAGGTCGACGACGCGCAGGCCGCGGCGCGCCATCTTGTCCTCGTAGCAGGGGCCGATGCCGCGCCCGGTCGTGCCGATCTTCTTCGCGCCGAGGCGCTCCTCGCGCGCGACGTCGAGCTTCTTGTGCACCGGCAGGATCAGGTGCGCGCGCTCGTCGATCAGCAGCTGCGACGGGTCCGTCAGGTAGCCGCGCCCGCGCAGCTCGTCGATCTCGCCGCACAGCACCGCCGGGTCGATCACCACGCCGTTGCCGATCACGCAGGTCGTCTGCCGGTGCAGCACGCCCGCCGGGATCAGATGCACCACCGTGCGCTCGCGCGTGTCGCCGACGACGAGCGTGTGCCCCGCGTTGTTGCCGCCCTGAAAGCGCGCCACCACGTCCGCGTGCGCCGCGAACAGGTCGACGACCTTGCCCTTCCCCTCGTCGCCCCACTGCGCGCCGACGATCACCAGTGCCGACACCGGAACCTCCGCCCTACTCGAGGTGAATCAGAGCTGCGGAGATGATCTCCGGAGCCTTGCGAAGCTCGGCGAGCACCGCCTCGGGCACGGGGTCGTCGACGTGGAACAGCGACACCGCCTGACCGCCGACCTTCTCGCGGCCGAGCTCGAGGCCGGCGATGTTGACGCCGTGCTGTCCGAGCAGCGTGCCGACGCGGCCGACCACGCCCGGGACGTCGCGGTTGTGCAGCATCAGGATGTGCCCCTCGGGCACCGCCTCGAGGAAGAAATCGTTGAGCTTGACGAGGCGCATCGTGCTGCGGCCGAACACCGCGCCCGCGGCCTCGTGCGTGACCCCCGCTGCGAACTTGACCTTCACCGCGACGCGGTTGCGGAAGTCGCTCGGGGCGGTCGAGACGGTCTCGCGCACGTCGATGCCGCGCTCGCGCGCCGCGACCGGCGCGCTCACGTAGTTCAGGTCGCTGCCCAGCATCGGCACGAGAAGCCCGCGCAGGATCGCTGCGCTGACGGTCTTGGTTCCGAAGTCGGCGACGTCGCCCCGATACTCGATCTCGACCGCGACCGGCGCGCTGCCCTTGTCCGAGTCGCGCGTGCCGAGCTGCGCCACCAGCGAGCCGAGCTTCTCGCCCAGGACGAGGAACGGCCCCAGGTGCTCGCGCTGCTCGGGCGTCATCGCCGGCATGTTGACCGCCGCGGTGATGGCGCCGCGCAGCAGGAACGCCGACACCTGCTCGGCGATCGCGATCGCGACGTTGGTCTGCGCCTCGCCGGTGGACGCGCCGAGATGCGGCGTCGCGACGACGGTCGGCAGCTGGAGAACGGGATTCTTCTCGTCGGGCGGCTCCTGCGAGAACACGTCGAACGCAGCACCGGCCACCTGGCCCGACGCGATCGCGTCCGCGACCGCCTGCTCGTCGACGATGCCGCCGCGCGCGCAGTTCACGATGCGCACACCCTTCTTCATCTTCGCGATCGCCGCCGCGTCGATGAGGCCGCGCGTCTCGTTGGTGAGCGGCACGTGCACGGTCACGAAGTCGGCGCGTCCGTAGAGCTCGTCGAGCGAGACCAGCTCGACCTGCAGCGGCTTGTTCTGCTCGGTGACGAACGGGTCGAACGCGACGACCTTCATCTGCAGGCCGAGCGCGCGGTCGGCGACGATGCGGCCGATGTTGCCGAGCCCGACGACGCCGAGCGTCTTGCCGGTGACCTCGGTGCCGGTGAACTTCGTGCGCTCCCACTTGCCGGCGCGCAACGACGCATTCGCCTGCGGGATGAAGCGCGCGCACGACAGCAGCAGCGAGATCGCGTGCTCGGCGGTCGTGACGTTGTTGCCGCCCGGCGTGTTCATCACCACGATGCCACGGCGGGTCGCCGCGGGCACGTCGATGTTGTCGACGCCGATGCCGGCGCGGCCGATCACCTTGAGCTTCGTCGCCGCGGCGATGACTTCCGCCGTGACCTTGGCGCCGCTGCGGACGATCAGCGCGTCGAAGTCGCCGATCTCCTTCGCCAGCTCGGGGCCCTTGAGCGGCGGGCGCTCGACGACCTCGATGTCCTTCTCCGCGCGCAGGATGGCGAGACCTTCCGGCGCGAGCTCCTCCGAAATCAGTACGCGATAGGGCATGATGATGGACCGATCAGGACTTGGCGCCGCCCGCGGGCAGCCCGGTGGCGAGGATCGCTTGCGCGGCGCCGACGCCGCGTCCGAAGGCGACGTCGTGGCCGAACTTCGCGAGGCCGAACTCGAGTGCCGCGATGCAGGTGACGATGTCGAAGGTGTCGATGTGGCCGAGGTGCGCGAGACGCAGGATCTTCCCCTTGAACTGGTCCTGCCCGCCCGCGACCTCGACGCCGAGCTGGTAGCGCAGGTACTTCTGCAGCGCTCCGCTGTCGATGCCGGCCGGCGTGAACACGCCGGTGACCGCCGGGCTCGGCGCGTCGGGCGCGACCAGCTCGAGACCGAGCGCGCGGGCGCCGGCACGCATCGCGTCGCCGAGGCGCGCGAAGCGCGCGAACAGGTTCGGCAGACCCTCGGCGAGGATCATGTCGAGCGCCTGGTTGAGGGCGTAGATGAGGTTGATCGCCGGCGTGTACGCGGTGGTGTTCTTGTGCAGGTTGTCGCGCTCGCGCTTGAGGTCGAAGTAGAAGCGCGGCAGCTTCGCGGTCTCGGTGGCCTTCCAGGCGCGCTCGGAGAACGCGATGAACGCGAGACCCGGCGGCAGCATGAACGCCTTCTGCGAGCCGGACACCAGCACGTCGATGCCCCAGCGGTCCATCGGCATGTCGGTCACGCCGACGGAGGTGATGCCGTCGACCATGAGCAGCGTGTCGCGCGTGCGCGTGATGCTCGCGATCTGCTCGACCGGATGCAGGACGGTCGTCGAGGTCTCGCTGGCCTGCACGAGCACCGCACGGATCTCGGGACGCTTCTTCAGCGCGGCCTCGATCGCGGCGGGATCGACGGCCTTGCCCCACTCGACCTTGAGCTCCTCGACGTTCAGGCCGAACGTCTTCCCCATCTTCATCCAGCGCTCGCCGAACTTGCCGCCGTTGACGCACAGGATCGCGTCGCCGGGCGACAGCGTGTTGACGATCGACGCTTCCATCGCGCCGGTCCCCGACGAGGCGAGCGTGATGACGTCCTGCGAGGTCTGCCAGACCTGCTTCAGTTGGTCGCGAACGGTCGCGACGATGGCCTCGAACTCCGGCGTGCGGTGGTGGATCGTCGGTGCCGCCATGCGCAGCAGCACCTCGGCCGGAACGGGCGTCGGGCCGGGGGCGAGCAGATACTTCTTCTGGGGTCCTGAGCTCATCCGGGTGACGGTACCACTGAGATCGGCAGGAGCAATCGCGCCTCGATGCCGAAGGCCTCGTCCGGCTCCACGCGCGTCGCACGGCGGATCGGGTCAAGCGTCGTCCACGACAGGGGAAACGAAGCTTCGCGTGAGTTGACAACTTTTCGCGCTGTCGATACCCGCATGAATGGTGCGCGGTTCCTCGATGCGCGCGCGCGCGGCTGGCACCCTCGTCGCCGCGGCGATCGCGCTGACCATTCCTCCCGTCGCCGGACCGTTCGCCCTCGCGCGCGCTGCGGAAGACGTGGCACCGCCGGTCACCGCGCCGGCGAACGCTCCCGACGTCTCCGAGGTTCCGGGGCGAGACAAGGCCGACGCGGTCTCGCCCGGCGCGAGCGAGGAGGTCCTGCAGGAAGGCAAGCGGACGCCCTCGATCTGGGAGACGCTGCGCGCGCAGTACGAGCCGCCCGTCGGTCCGCTGCCGGGAACCCCGGAAGTCGGCTCGGTGTTCGCGAGCTCGCCCGCACGCCTGACGCTGCGCGAGGCCGTGCTCGCCGCAGTGCAGAACAACCCGGGCCTGATCAGCCAGTCGCTGACGCCCGCGGTGCAGAACGCCGGCATCCTCGCGGCGCAGGCCGAATTCGACCCGGCGTTCGGCGCGGACCTGAACCTCGACCGGCGCAAGGTGCCGGCGGGCTCCGTGCTCCAGGGCGCGTCCCTGCTCGGGACCGCGAACCGCAACTGGAACGTCTACGGCCAGAAGACGCTGCTCACCGGCGGCAACATCCGTCTCGACTGGCTGAACAATCGTTTCACCACGGACTCCGAATTCCAGAGCCTGTCGCCGCAGTTCACACCGCAGGCGCTCCTGAGCCTCAACCAGCCGCTGCTGCGCGGCTTCGGTCTCTACTTCTCGCGCCTCAACATCCGCATCGCCGAGACCGCGACCGACGCGGCGATCGAGACGTATCGGGCGAACGTCGCGAACTTCATCACGCAGGTGGTGGTCGCCTACTGGAACGTGGTGCGGCTGACCGAGCAGCTCGGCGTCCTGCAGAGCTCGCTCGAGCTCGCGCAGCAGACGGTGCGCGACAATCGCGTGCGCGTCGACGTCGGCGTGCTGCCGCCGGTCGCGATCAAGGAGAGCGAGGCCGAGGCAGCGCGTCGCGAAGAGGAAGTGATCGTCGCGACCAACGCGCTCAACCAGGCGCGTCGCACGCTGCGCCAGATCGTCTTCGTGCCGGCCGGCGAAGCCAACGCGTTCCCGCGGCCGGTGGATCCGATCGACCGCCCGATGATCGAGCGCGTGCACGCCGACTACGAGCAGTCGCTCGCGATCGCGATGGAGAAGCGGCACGAGATCATCGCGGCGCGGCTCGCGATGAAGACCAACGAGCTCAACGTCGCGGTGACCAAGAACCAGCTCCTCCCGAGGCTCGATCTCTACGGTGCGTACGGCATCAACTCGCTGAGCGGCACCGCGCAGCCGATCGAGAATCCGCTGAACCCGGGCGTCGTCCTGACCAGCCCGTACGGCGGCTCGTACGCGGACGGCCTCGGCCGCATGTTCGAGGGCCAGACCTACTACTATCAGGGCGGCATCCGCATCGAGGTTCCGATCGGCAACGCCGCCGCCGAGTCGGCGTTCACGCAGAGCAGGATCCAGGAGCAGCAGTCGCTGTTCAGCTACCGGCAGACCGTGTCGGACGTGGCGCTCGACGTCGGTCAGACCGTCGGCGACGTGATCTCGAACCTCCAGCGCATCGAGCAGACGCGCATCGCGCGCGAGCTCAGCGAGGAGAACCTGCGCAACCAGACCAAGCGCTACGACGTCGGCATGGTCACGACGACCGACCTGCTGATCTTCCAGGACCAGGTGGCGCGCGCACGGCTCGCGCACATCCAGTCGATCATCGACTACAACACCTCGCTCGCCGCGCTCGACCGCGCGCAGGGGACGCTGCTCGACCGCTACAACGTGTCGGTCGCCGACCGGGGCAACACGCTCACGCCCTGGTGGGCGCAGTTCTGATCGCAACGAGGGGTCACGCGACCCTTCGCCCCACGCGGCGAAGCCGCGCGGAGCCCCACTCCCCGCGCTCCCTTCGGTCGGCCGCGCGCTGCGCGCACGGAGGCCACGCACGAGGCCACGCAGCACGCCGCGCGGCCCTGGCGCTCACCCTCTGCGGCGGTGGCCGATCAGGTTCATGAACTCGTCGCGCGTCTCCTGCTTCTCGCGGAAGACGCCGAACATGGCGCTGGTCACCACGTACGAGTTCTGCTTCTCCACGCCGCGCATGCGCATGCAGAGGTGCTCCGCCTCGACGACGACGGCGACGCCCTCGGGCGTGAGCTTCTCCATGAGCAGCGACGCGATCTGCGTCGTCATGCGCTCCTGAACCTGGAGCCGGCGTGCGAACACGTCGACCAGACGCGCGAGCTTGGAGATGCCGACGATCTTGCCCTTGGGCAGGTACGCGATGTGCGCCTTGCCGAAGAACGGCAGCATGTGGTGCTCGCACATGCTGTAGAAGTCGACGTCCTTCATGACGATCATCTCGGAGTAGTCCTCGGTGAAGAGGGCTCCATTGATGATCGCCTCGGGGTCCTGCTTGTACCCCTTGGTCAGCTCGCGCAGGGCGCGGGCGACGCGGCCGGGCGTCTTGAGAAGGCCTTCGCGCTCGGGATCTTCCCCGAGCTCCTCGAGAATGGCTTTGACGTGGGACTCCACGTCCTACTTGCTACCCTTCTTCTCGACCGCCTTCACCTTCTGGTACTTGCGGTAGTCGTACCCCGTCGCCATCGCGAGCAGCATGGGCTCCATGCCGCCCTCGCGCTCGCGCCGCAGGATCGAGAGGCGGTCGAAGAACTCCTGGAAGGCGCGCGCCGCGCGGACACGCTCGTCGGAGCCGTTCGTGTTCTCGGGCTTCGCGACCGGAGCGCCACGCTCCTCGGTGATCGCGGCCAGACCCATCTCGGCGTCGGGCAGCGCGAGCACCTCGCGCAGGCGCGTGACGGTGAAGCGTAGCGCCGAGAAACGCAGCTCGTTCGGGAACGCGTCCCACTCGGCGAGGGACAACGTGCGCACCGACTCGTAGCCGGCGATCAGCGCCTCGAAGCGCTTGAGGTCGTACTTGCCCTCGGTGAAGCAGACGGCGTTCACCGCGGTCGCGAGGTCGAAGATGAACTTGCCCCGGCAGGCGGCCTCGAAGTCGAGCATGCCGACGAGCTTGTCGCCCTTCAGCAGGACGTTCTCCTCGAAGAGGTCGCCGTTGATCACGCCCTTGGGCAGCTTCCCCTCGAGGTAGCTGCCGAGATACTCGACCTCTTCGTCGAGCGTGCGCGTGATCTTCTTGAAGTAGCTCGGCAGCTGGCCGCGGATCTCGCTGTAGAGGTCGGCGACGCGCTCGAAGCTGAAGCGGTTGTCGATGCCCTTCTTGTAACCCTTGCCGAGGACGTGCAGGTCGGAGAGCGAACGACCGATGTTCTCGATCTGCGCGAGCGTCAGCAGGTCGACGTTCGGACGCTTCCCGTCGATGTGCTTGTAGACGATCATGCAGGCGCCGCGCGCGTCCCGGTAATGACGTCCCTTGCGGTCGGCGAGCGGCTGCGGGCACGGGAAGCCGTGCTTGCGCAGGTAGAGCAGGAGATCGATCTCCCGCTTCACGTCGAGTTCGCCCTTCACCTCGTCGAAGCGCACGATCACCTTGCCGCGCGTCGCGTCGAGGAGAAGGTTGGTCTGATGGTTGCCTCGCCGCGACCATGCGGACGGCGCGGATGTGACCGACGTCACCTTGCCGAGAGCGTATTCCTCGGCGAGATCGGTGACCTCGTGGGGATCGAGCGGATCGTACGTCATGAAGAAGGGACCACCTGGCGGGCGCTACAGTGAGACGAGGGCCTCACCACCGACCAACCGGACGCCGGCGGGAGAAAGCGACCGCTTTCGAAGGCGGTTTCGGCGCGGATGACATGGTGTTTGTGTGGGTCAACTCGCGCGGACCATAGTAGAATCAAAAAAAACTGTCAATACACCATTCCCGCCGTAACGCGACGCATCGCGCCGTATAACGGCGTCTCGCAAAACCGCACCATTCATCGACCGCCCGTCGCGAACGGACGGCCGGGGTGGAGCGCGATTGCGAGATCCATGACGTTGGTGCCGGTCGGGCCGGTCCGGAGGAGATCGCCCAGGTCGCGCAGCAGCGGGTGGGAATCGTGCTCGCGCAGCGCCCGCGAGACCCGGCGCCGCCCTGCCCGCCCCAGCGACGTGCCGTCCGCGAATCCTCCCGCGGCATCGGTAGGACCGTCGCGGCCGTCGGTGCCCGCGAAAAGGATCGTCCAGCCGGTCCCGGCGAGATCGGCCGAGGCCGCCACGGCCATCTCCTGGCAGCGGCCTCCGCGCCCCGACGACCCGGCCGCGGTCACGAACGTCTCGCCGCCCGCGATGACGCAGGTCGGCCGCCGCGGATCGCGCGGCAGGGTGCCGACGAAGCGCCGTGCCCGGTCGGCGGCCTCCCCCGTCAGCCCTTCGCGGCTCCGTCGCACGACGTACCCTCGGCCTTCGGCCGCCGCGGCGGCGGCCACGCGTGCCGTGTCGTTGCAGCCGATCACGACGGCTCGCGACCGGCGCAGTCGTGCGTCGCCCGGCCCGGGGGTCTCCTCGAGAAGGAGGGCCGCGCCCGCGGCGACGTGGTCGAGGATGCGCGCGGGCAGCTCGCCGGCCCCGGCGCGGCGCAGCAGCCGCAGCGCGTCGCGAAACGAGGTCGGATCGCCGACCGTCGGACCGGATCCGATGGTCGCGAGGTCGTCGCCGGGGACATCGGACAGCGCGAGCGTGAGGACTTCGCGCGGGGCGGCGCGCAGCGCGAGCCGTCCGCCCTTGACCGCCGAGACGTGCTTCCGCACCGCGTTCATGGCCTCGATCGGAGCGCCACAGCGCAGCAGGTAGCGGGTCAGGGTCGCCTTGTCGGCTCGCGACAGGCCTGGTGCGGGTGCCGCGAACAGCGCCGACGCCCCTCCGCTCAGCAGGCACAGGACCGTCGCGTCGCGGGGGAAGCGGTCGAGCGCCGCGAGAAGGGTCGCGGTCGAGTCGAAGGTCGCGCGGCCGGGAACCGGGTGATTCCCGGGCAGGATGCGAATCCGGCCCGCCCGCCGCGATCCGCCAGGAGAGGCCGACCGTGGCGCCACGACCACCCCGGATGCCTCCGGCAGGATCGCGGCGACGGCACGGGCCATCGCCGCCGCGGCCTTGCCCGCACCGACGATCCGGATGCGTGCGGCGGGACGCCAGACGACCGCGTCGCGCAGGTCGATTCGTACGCGGTCGCCGTGTCGCGCGAGCCGGCCGGCGATCAGCCGGCCGGGGTCCACGGCCGCAAGCGCGGCTGCGTGGATGGCGGTGAGATCGGCGCGCGGCCGAAGACCGCGCGCCGACGGCTCAGCCGACCTCTTCGTCGGTCTCGCCGACCGCGAAGCGACGGTAGCCGCGGTCGTCGTCCATGCGGCGCTGCTGCTTGGCCTCGCGCTCCGTCTCCGCCTGGCAGGTCACGCACAGCCGGGTGAACGGCAGGGCCTTGAGCCGCTCCTCGGCGATGTCGAGCTCGCACATCTCGCAGATGCCGTACGAGCCCGCGTTGATGCGCTCGAGGGCCTCGTCGATCGCCTGCAGCTTGGCGCGATCGCGATCGGACAGGATCAGGCTGATGTCCCGATCCCGCTCCTCGCTGGCCAGGTCGTAGGCGTCCATGCCTTCGTCCTTCTGGCCCTCGCGGCTCGACTTGGTCTCGTTCTCGATGTCCGCGCCGACCTGCTTGCGCATGGTCAGCAGCGATTCGCGAGCGGTCTTCAGGAAAGCCTTTCTCATGTCGTGCAATTCCACCTGGCCACGATTGGGCCGTCACGGGAGCGGCGGAGGTTAAGAACCCCGCGTGGTTGTGTCAACTCTGGCCTTGCGGCCACTCTTCGCCGGCCACCGGCCGCACGACGAGCGTCTGGCGTTACGCACACATCGTGCCAGCGATCGAAGGCCTGCCCCGGGCGCTCAGCGCGCCGGGACCGCCTCGTGCGTCGGCAGCGGCGCCGCCTCGAGGTCGTACGTGCTCGCGCGGGTGATCTTCACCGGAACGATCCGCCCGACCTCCCATTCCAGCCGCCCGCGCAGCAGGACGACGCCGTCGATGTCGGCCGCCTGCCCCTGCGTGCGTCCGTACCACTGGCCGTTGTCGAGCTGCCCGCAGACGAGCACCGGCAGCTCCTCGCCGACCTGGGCGAGATTCGCCGCGCGGGCGATCCGGGCCTGCAGCTTCATCGCCTTCGCCCGGCGCGCCTCCTTGGTCTTCTCCGGGACCTGCTCGTCGAGGCCGTACGCGGCCGTGCCCTCCTCGTGCGAGTAGCGGAACACGCCGACGCGCTCGAAGCGGCAGTCCTGCAGAAAATCCAGCAGCTCGGCGAAGTCGTCCTCGGTCTCGCCGGGGAAGCCGACGATGAACGACGAGCGCAGCACGACGCCCGGGACGCGGTCGCGGATGCGCGCCACGAGCTCGCGCAGACGGCGCCCCGCGCCGGCCGTTCCGCGACGCATGGCGCGCAGCATGCGGTCGCTGCCGTGCTGCAGCGGCATGTCGAGGTAGGAGCAGATGCGCTCCTCGCGCGCGATCAGACGCAGCAGCTCGTCGGTGACGTGCTGCGGGTACATGTACAGCAGACGGAACCACTCGATGCCGTCGACCTCGAGCAGCGCTTCGAGAAGCCGCGCGAGGTTCGCGCCGTCGTCGCGGTCGGTGCCGTAGCTGGTCAGGTCCTGCGCGATCAGGCTGAGCTCGCGGACGCCCGAATCGGCGAGGCGGCGCGCCTCGTCCACCAGCGACGCGATGCCGCGGCTCTCCTGCCGTCCGCGGATCTTCGGGATGATGCAGAACGAGCAGGTGCGGTTGCAGCCCTCGGCGATCTTCAGGAACGACGTGTAGAACGGCGTCGCCTGGATGCGCGGCGCGTCGGACGGCGGCAGCACGTGCTGCGCGCCGACGTACGTGGGGCGCGGCGCGTCCGCGACCAGCAGCTTCGGCAGCGCCATGAAGTCGCCGGTGCCGACGAAGACGTCGACCTCGGGCATGCTCTCGCGCAGCACCGTTCCGTAACGCTCGGCGAGGCAGCCGGTGACGATCAGGCGGCTCGCGCGGCCGTCCTGCTTGTAGCGCGAGAGGTCGAGGATCGCGTCGATCGACTCCTCCTTCGCCTCGTCGATGAAGCTGCAGGTGTTGACGACCAGCACGTCCGCCTGGGCCGGGTCGTAGACCAGCTCGTGCCCCGCGCCGACGAGCATGCCCTGCATGACCTCGCCGTCGACCAGGTTCTTGGGACAGCCGAGCGACAGGAAGTGGACCTTCCTCGCCTCGCCCGCGGACTCTTCTCGGTGCTTCATCGTCGTCGCGGGGCCGCGGCCCCGGGCCTTCTCAGTCGCGCATGTTCACGAACTGGAGCGGACGGCGAAAGTCGGCCGCGCGCAGTGCCTGGATCACGTCCTGCAGGTCGTCGCGCTTCTTGCCGGTGACGCGCACCTGGTCGTCCTGCACCTGCGCCTGCACCTTGATCTTGCTGTCCTTGATGATCTTGACGACCTCGCGCGCGGCGTCGGTGTCGAGCCCCTGCTGGATCGTGATCACCTGGCGGGAGGCGCCGCCGGCGGCCGGCTCGATCTTGCCGTACTCGAGCGACTTCAGGTTGATGCTGCGCTTGACGAACTTCGACTGCAGGATGTCGACCACCGCCTTCACCTTGAAGTCGTTCTCCGAGGTGATCTTGACGGCGTTCTTGTCCTGCTCGATCTCGGTCTTCGAGCCCTTGAAGTCGTAGCGCTGCTCGACCTCTTTCCTCGTCTGCTGGAGGGCGTTGGCGACCTCCTGCATGTCCACCTGCGAGACCACGTCGAACGACGGCACGGCTCTCTCCTTCGCCTCTCAGGATGCGCGCTGGGTCGGCGCTTCGATGACGTCCATGCCCGACGGACGCTCGAAGCGGAACAGCGACTCGTCCACGGTCCCGTTGCGCTTGACGTCGACCAGTGCGACGCGCGTGGTGTTGCCCAGCGGGTCGCGGATCGTCGCGGCCTCGACGTCCCAGGTATCGGGATCGACGTCGAGGATCAGCGAGCCCAGCGAGCCGTCATCCGCCTTCGCCGGGTCGAGCTGCAGGCGGAGCCGGCCGTCATCGCCCGGCGACAGCAGCGTCGCGCGGAAGTCCTTCTCGAGGCGCGCGACGCCGAGCAGGAACGACACCGGCGTGCGCGACTCGAAGGCGTTCTGCAGCGGCGCCTTCAGCACCTGGTTGTCGGCCGGCTGCACGATCCACAGCGTCGTGCCGTCGGCGATGATGGTCTGCTTCTCCGGCGACAGGTACTCCCAGTGCATGCGGCCGGGGCGCTGGAACCAGACCTTGCCGCTCGACTTGATGACCTGCCCGCCCGCCTCGATGCGCATCTCCTGCGTGAAGTCGGCGGCGAAGTTCTGCGTCTGGTCGTAGCGGTCCTGGACCTTGCGCACGACGTCCTGGGCGGACGCGCCGAGTCCACGGGCGGGAATCGCCAGCAGAAGCAGAAGGAGGCCGAGGCTCGCCCGGAGGCGTCCCGGCGACGGCATTTGCACGGGGATCGCTTCTATTCCTGTTTTTGCGCGAGGACTTCCCGCGCGCCACGGTGATCCGCCGTGCTTACCACGCCCTCCCGTTCCATGCACTCGATCAT
Source organism: Binatia bacterium (assembly GCA_046327915.1). GTDB lineage: Bacteria > Desulfobacterota > Binatia > UBA12015 > UBA12015 > VGTK01. Next base: position 389,685 of record JAXLXO010000003.1, read on the forward strand.
GCGGGCGGCCCGGTTGTAGCCGACCTGCAGGCGCCGCTGGACGTAGCTGATCGAGGCCTTGCCCGACTCGGTGACGACGCGGACGGCGTCGTCGTACATCGTGTCGTACTCCTCCTCGCCGCTGCTCTCGCTGCCCTCGACCTCTTCCTCCTCGTCCTGCAGCAGGTCCATCTGGTAGTGCTGCGGCTCCTGCTTGCGGACGAAGTCGGTGATGTTCTGGATCTCCGCGTCCGAGATGTAGGCGCCGTGCAGGCGCTGCAGCTTGGACGCGTCGGGCGGCATGAACAGCATGTCGCCGTTGCCCAGCAGGCGCTCGGCGCCGATCGCGTCGAGGATCGTGCGCGAGTTCACCGCCCCCGCGACCTTGAACGAGATGCGCGACGGGAAGTTCGCCTTGATGAGTCCCGTGATGACGTCGACCGACGGACGCTGCGTCGCGACCACCATGTGGATGCCCGCGGCGCGCGCCTTCTGGGCCAGCATGGTGATCGGCTGCTCGACGTCGCGCCGGGTCATGATGAGGTCGGCGAGCTCGTCGATGATGACCACGATGCGCGGCAGGTGCTGGTGCACGATCGGCGCCGGACCCGGTGCCGGCGCCTCGTCCTCGACGTCCTCCTCGTCACCGTCGTCGTCGTCGGCGAGCTCGATGACCTCGCGCTTGCCGGCCTCCTCCGCGATCGCGCGGTTGTACGTCTCGAGGTTGCGGACACCCTTGTCCTTCAGGATCGCGTAGCGGTCGTTCATCTCCTTGACGAGGTTGTTCAGCACGGTCACGGCCGCGCGCGCCTCGGTGATGACGGGGACCAGCAGGTGCGGAATCTGCTCGTACGTGGCGAGCTCGAGCATCTTCGGGTCGACCAGCACGAGACGCACGTCGCGCGGCGTCGCGCGCATCAGGATGCTCGACAGCAGGCTGTTCAGGAACACCGACTTGCCGGTGCCGGTCGCACCCGCGACGAGGAGGTGCGGCATGCGCGCCAGGTCGCCGACGACGGGATTGCCCTTGGTGTCCTTGCCGAGCGCGAGCGTGAGCACCGACGGCGACTCGCGGAACGCGTCCGAGTCCACGATCTCGCGGATGAGAACCTTCTCGCGCGTCTTGTTCGACACCTCGATGCCGACCACCGACTTGCCGGGGATCGGCGCGAGGATGCGCACGCTGAGCGCGCTCATCGCCATCGCGAGGTCGTCGGCGAGCGTGACGATGCGGTTCACCTTGATGCCGGGCGCGGGCTCGAACTCGTAGGTCGTGATGACCGGCCCCGGATGGATCTCGCGAACCTTGCCCATGACCTCGAACGTGCCGAGCTTGGTCTCGAGCACGCGCGAGCTCGCGATCAGCGCCTCGTGATCGATCACGGTCGGCTTCGCCGGCGGATCGTCGAGGTGCGACAGATCGGGCAGGCAGTAGGCGCTCTCGCTCGAGAACGGCATCTCCACCTGGCGCCGGCGCAGCGGGCGTCCGGCGGCCGACGGCGGCGCCTGCTGCACGACGACCGGCGGCTTCGCCTCGGCCTCGCGGCGCGGCGGCGTCGCCACGCGCGCGCTGCCGTTCATGCGCCCGTTCGCGCGGCCGTTCACCGCCGGCGCGGGCGCGATCTCGATCACGTCGTCCTCGGACAGCTCGAACGGGCGCCGGCGTGCGATCTGCTCGCGCACCATCTCGGCGCCGCGCTTCGCGACCGACGCACCGCGGCCGGCGCCGGCCGCGCCGAGGTCGCGCAGCGACTGTCCGGTCGCGATCGCGAGCAGCACCAGGAACACCGCCAGCACGATCACCCAGGCGCCGGCCACGCCGAACGAGTCGGCGAGCACGGTGCCGAGGAAGCCGCCGAGCAGTCCGCCGGCGTCGCGCGCCTGCCACGAGTCGAGCGTCAGGTGCGCGAGGATCGCGCTCGAGACCAGCGCACCGGCCGCGGCGGCGAGGCGCGGTGGCGAGATCTCCGGCGTCCTGCCGAGGAAGACCAGCACGCTCCACGACAGCAGCCCGAGCGGGATCGCATACGATGCCAGCCCGAGGACCTGTCCGAGCACCTCGGCCACGGCCGCGCCCGCGGGACCGACCAGGCTCTGCCCGGACTCGGGAGCGTAGGTGACGATGGCGAGCGCGACGATCAGCCCCACGACCGCGAGCCCGACCGCACCGGCTTCGCGTCGCAGGGTATGGAACGACTCGCCCTGGCGGGCGACCTGCTGTCGCGCCATCTCCGCACCCTCACCTCGGGCTCGACGCCGCCTCGTCGTGGCGCCGGCCCTCCTCCCCGCCACCCCCTGGTGGCCCATCCTCATCTACCGCCCAGACCCGACGCCGACGCGGCTCACATCTCGAAGATGTGCGGCACGATCAGCGGACGCTTCCCGCGCGAACGCGAGAAGTACTTCTTCAACACCCTGCGGACCTCGTCCTCGACCTCGAGCAGATCCGCTCGCGATTCCGGCGTGATCTCGCGCAGCTTGTCTAGCACCGCCGACTTGGCGTCGTCGAGGACTTCCGGTCCCTCGTTCTCGCCGAGCACGCCGCGCGTGATCAGCTCCGGTCCCTGCGTGATCTCGCCGGTCTGCTGGTGGATCGCGACGACGGCGACCACGAAGCCGTCCTCCGACAGGTGCCGGCGGTCGCGCAGGACCTCGAGGCCGATCTCGCCCTCGCCCGATCCGTCGACCAGCACGCGCCCCGCCACCACGCGCTCGCCCTGCCGCGGTCCGGTCCCGGCGAGCTCGAGCACGTCGCCGTCCTCGAGCAGGAAGCAGCGGTCCTGCGGCATGCCCATCTCGACCGCGAGCCGCCGGTGCTCGTCGAGCTGCCGGTACTCGCCGTGCACCGGCACGAAGTACTTCGGCTTGACGAGCCGGATCATCTCGCGCAGCTCGTCGCGGTAGGCGTGTCCCGACACGTGGACGTTGGCGCGCTCGCCCGCGTGCACGATCGCACCGCGCTTCGCGAGCCGGTTCAGCAGCGCGTGCACGCTGCGCTCGTTGCCGGGGATCACGCGCGACGACAGGATCACGGCGTCGCCGGGCGCGATCGTGAGCTGCTTGAACTGCCCGTCGGAGAGCCTCGCGAGCGCCGAGGTCGGCTCGCCCTGCGAGCCCGAGATCAGCACCGTGGTCTCGTGCGCCGGCATGCGGCACGCCTCTTCGACGGTGATGAGACCGCCGGTCGGGAAGCGCAGATAGCCGAGCTCGCCGGCGAGGCGCGTCGAGTCCTCGAAGCCGCGTCCCGCGACCGCGATGCGCCGTCCGCACGCCTCGCTCGCGTCGATCACCTGCTGGATCCGGTGCAGGTGCGAGGCGAACGTCGTCACCAGCACGCGGCCTCCGGAGCCGCGAACCAGCTCCGTCATGCGCGGCCCGACCTCGCTCTCCGAGCCGCACGCACCGTCGTGCTCGACGTTGGTGGAGTCCGACAGCAGCGCCAGCACGCCGCGCTCGCCCCACGCGGCGAGGCGCGCGACGTCGGCGGCGCGTCCGTCGATCGGGTGCGGGTCGAGCTTGAAGTCGCCCGAGTGCAGGATCGTGCCGATCGGCGTGGTGATCGCGAGTGCGCACGCGTCGACGATCGAGTGCGTCATGTGGATCGGCTCGATCGTGAACGGCCCGACCGCGAAGCTCGTGCCCGGCGTGATGGTCTCGAGGGGCACGCTGATCTTCGCGCGGCGGAGCTTCTCGGTCGCCAGCGCGACGGCGAGACGTGGCCCGAAGACGGGGACCGGCATCTCCTCGAGCAGCCGCGGCAGCGCGCCGATGTGATCCTCGTGTCCGTGCGTCAGGACGACGCCGCGCAGCAGCCCGGGACGCTCCCGGAGGTAGGTCACGTCGGGCAGCAGCAGGTCGATGCCGAGCCCGGGACGCTCCGGGAAGAGCACGCCGCAGTCGATGGCGATGGCGGCGCCGTCGGTCTCGATCAGCATCATGTTGAGGCCGACCTCGCCGAGACCACCGAGCGGAATGATGCGAACGGGAGCGCTCATCGAGGCTCCACCGCAAGCACCGTCACACCACCACGCAACCGGAACACCAGGCCGTGGAGGCTATGGCCCGCCCCCGGCGAAGTCAACGCAGCCGTTGGCCGGGTCCGCTGGTACGGATGTTGGTAGGCCGAACGCCCGGATGCGCTTGACGACGTTGCTCGCGGCGCCCGGTCGGTGTAACGCGAACAGCCGAGGGGGCGGTGCCGCAGGGTCGCGCGCCGTGACTCGTCTTTCAGGGAGGACCACGCGATGTCAGTGAACAAGGCGATCATCGTCGGCCGTCTGGGCGGCGACCCCGAGCTTCGATTCATCCCCAGCGGCCGCGCCGTGGCGAACTTCAACATCGCCACCGACAGCGTCTGGAAGGACCGCGAGGGCCAGCGCCAGAAGCAGACCGAGTGGCACCGCATCGTGGTGTGGGGCCCGCAGGCCGAGACCTGCGCGAAGTACCTCGCCAAGGGCCGCGAGGTCTACGTCGAGGGCGAGATCCGCACGCGCTCGTATGACGACAAGGACGGCAACAAGCGCTACGTGACCGAGATCGTCGCGCGCGACGTGCGCTTCCTCGGCGGCAACCAGGGTGGTGGCGGCGGTGGCGGTGGCCGCGGCGGTCGCGACGACATCCCGGACATGGAGCCGATGGGCGGCTTCGGCGGACCGGACCCGGGCGACGACGACGTGCCGTTTTAAGAGGGGGACTCTGTCCCCCTCCTCTACCGCGGCGAAGCCGCGGTAGAGTCTCCTCCCCCGGCTCGCCTTCGGCTCGGCCGCCTTCGCCCTTCGGGCTTTGGCAGAGGGGCCGGTGCCGACGGCGGTGGGGACGCTGTACGTCGATGGCGTCGCCGTCGCTCCCTACCCATGTCCGCCCCTACATCTGGCCGAGGTCGAGGAGGCTGGCGTAGCGGTGGTGGCCGATGACGACGTGGTCGACGACCTTGATGCCGACGAGGTCGCCGGCGGCGCGGAGGCGCGCGGTGAGGGTCACGTCCTCGGGTGACGGGGTCGGGTCGCCGCTCGGGTGGTTGTGGACCAGGATCACCGACGCGGCGGCCTCGCGGATCGCGGCGCGGAAGACCTCGCGCGGGTGGACCAGGCTCGCGGTGAGCGTGCCCTCCGAGACGCGCAGGTCGCGCATCACCCTGCCCTTGCCGTCGAGCAGCACGACGTGGAAGCGCTCCTGGGGGAGATCCGCGAAGCGCGCGCGGAAGTGGCGGAAGACGTCGGCGCTGCCGCCGATGCGGTCGCCGCGCTCGAGGTCGCGTGCGTCGGCGCGGCGGCCGAGCGCGATCGCGGCGCAGATCGCGGCCGCGTGCGCGCGCCCGACGCCGTCGAGCGACGCGAGCTCGTGGGGCGTCGCCACGGCGAGATCGGCCGCGCTCGGGTAGCGCGCGTGCAGCCGGCGCGCGAGGTCGAGCGCGCTCGCACCGCGGTGTCCCGTGCGCAGCAGCAGCGCGAGCAGCTCGACGTCGGACAGGGCTTCGATGCCGGCGCGCTCGAGACGCTCTCGCGGACGGTCGTCGTGGCTCAGCTCGTGCAGCATGCGCCGCGTGCGAGCGAAGGACGTGCCACGGAAGCGCGCGCACGCGCGGTACGAGCCGCGACCACAGCGCAACGTCGCGCTGCACGATGCCGCAACGCCGCGCCGCACGACCGCAACGAAACGTCAGCCCTCGGCGACCCGGACCAGCAGCCCGCTCAGGTACTCTCCCTCGGGATGCGCCGCGAGCATCGGATGATCGGCCGGCGCGCCGAGCTGCGCGAGCACCTGGAGCCGCATCGTCGGCTGCCCCGACGTTGCGACCGCGTGCAGGAACAGGTCGCGCGACACGTGCGCCGAGCACGTGAAGGTCGCGAGCAGTCCGCCCGGACGCAGCGCGCGCAGCGCGCGCCGGTTCACGTCGCGGTAGGCGCGCACCGCCTTGTCGCGATCGGCGCGGTGGCGCGCGAACGGCGGCGGGTCGAGCACGACCACGTCGTAGCGCTTCTCGTCGGGCGCATCGGCGAGCGGCGTCAGCACGTCGAACACGTCGCGCGCGAGCCACTCCGCGCGATCCTCCGCGAGTCCGTTCAGCGCCCAGTTCTCGCGCGCGAGCTGCAGCGCCGGACCCGACGTCTCTACCGAGACCACGCGGCGCGCGCCGGCGCGTCCGGCCGCGATCGCGAAGCCGCCGGTGTACGCGAAGCAGTTCAGCACGTCGCGGTCGCGCGCGAGGCGGGCGACGAGCGCCCGGCTGTCGCGCTGGTCGACGTAGAAGCCGGTCTTCTGTCCGCCGCGGACGTCGACGAGGAAGCGGGTCTCGCCCTCGCGGACCTCGATGCGCTCCGGCGGAGCCGCACCCTGCGCGACGTCGGTGCGGTCGGGAAGCCCCTCCTCGCGCCGCGCTCCGCCGGCGCTGCGCTCGAAGATGCCTTCCGGGTCGACGACCTCCTGCAGCGCGGCGAGGATCGCGGGACGCAGCCGCTCCGCGCCGGCGGTCAGGATCTGGATCACGACGAAGCCGCCGTAGACGTCGGCGATCACGCCGGGCAGCCAGTCGCCCTCGCCGTGCAGCAGCCGGTATGCCGTGTTGTCGCGCACGATGCCGAGCGACTCGCGCAGCGCGTACGCGTCGGCGACGCGCCGGCGGACGAAGGTCGCGTCGAGGGTGACGTCCTCGCGCGCCAGCAGACGCACCGCGATCGAGCCGCGCGGATTGTAGGTGCCCGTGCCGAGCGACTGGCCGGTCGCCGACAGCACGCGCACGAACGCGCCGCCGCGCGCCTCGCCGTCGATCTCGGCGATGGCGCCGGAGAAGATCCAGGGATGTCCCGCCCGTGCGGGACCGTCCTTGCCGGGCTTGAGCTTGACGGTGGCGTCCATCAGTTTCCTCGAGGGGACACGCGTCCCCTCGCCCCACGCGGCGAAGCCGCGCGGGGGCCCACTCCCCGCGCTCCCTTCGGTCGGCCGCGCGCCGGGCGCGCGGACTCGGTTTCGTCTGCTGCTTGCGTCATGTCGGCGTTGCTCGTCACCTGGTCGGGGCGCACCCAGTCGCCGCTGCGGCCGCCGCTCTTGCTGACCAGGCACACGTCCTCGATCGTCATGCCGCGGTCGACGGCCTTGCACATGTCGTAGATGGTCAGCGCCGCGACGCTGACCGCGGTCAGCGCCTCCATCTCGATCCCGGTCCGCGCCGCGATCCGCGCCTCGGCCTCGATCGCGACGACTCCGCGACGCGGGTGCACGTCGAGCCGGACGTCGACGAAGTCGAGCGGCAACGGGTGGCACAGCGGGATCAGCTCGCCGGTGCGCTTCGCGGCCATGACGCCGGCGATCCGGGCCGTCGCGAGGACGTCGCCCTTCGCGATCGCGTTGGCGGCGATCTTCTTCGCGGTCGCGGGCAGCATGCGGACCGCGCCGCGCGCCACTGCCACGCGCTGCGTGACCGGCTTGTCGCCGACGTCCACCATGCGCGCGCGGCCGCTCCGGTCCACGTGCGTCAGGCGGGACGCGACGGGTCTGCGGCGTCCGGGCATGGCGCGGCTCTAGCGGAGCCTTTCGGGACCGGCAAAGCGCGATCGCGGATGGTAGGACACCGGCCATGCCGCGCAAACGCTTCCGAGTCACCGTCAAGGCCGTCGACGCGTCCAACGCCGAGAGCGACGTCGGCGAGCTGATCGTCGACGCCAAGGACCGCGACGACGCCACCCGCAAGGTCCTCGCGCAGCTCTGGACCCCGGAGCTCGAGGCGTCCGGCAAGAAGCCCTCGACGCACACCGCCCGCGTCTCCGGCGAGGGCGGGTGAGCAATTCGCGGCGCCCCGGCGTCTCGAATTGACCGCGTCGGGGCCGCTCCGTAACGTGAGCCCCCATGCCCGCCTCGCGCAGTGATTTCTATGCCGTCGAAGACCTTCTGAGCGAAGACGAGCGCGCGGTGCGCGACACCGTGCGCCGCTTCGTCGACGACGAGTTCCTGCCGCTCGTCCGGAAGCACTTCGCCGACGCGACCTTCCCGACCGAGCTGACCCCGCGCATCGCCGAGCTGGGCTGCTTCGGTCCGACCGTGCCCACCGAGTACGGTGGCGCGGGGCTGAACAGCGTCGCCTACGGCGTCATGGCGCAGGAGCTCGAGCGCGGCGACTCGGGCCTGCGCTCGTTCGCGAGCGTGCAGTCGTCGCTGGTCATGTACCCGATCCTGACCTTCGGATCGGAGGCGCAGAAGCGGCACTGGCTGCCGCGCATGGCGCGCGGCGAGGCGATCGGCTGCTTCGGACTCACCGAGCCCGACTTCGGCTCCAACCCCGGCGGCATGATCACGCGCGCCAAGCGCGTCGACGGCGGCTTCGTGCTCAACGGCACCAAGCGCTGGATCACCAACGGCAGCATCGCGGACTGCGCGATCGTGTGGGCGAAGCTGCGCGAGGACGAGAACGACCCGAACAGCGACGTCATCCGCGGCTTCCTCGTCGAGAAGGAGCGCGCGGGCTTCTCGCGTCCGCTGATGCACGGCAAGTGGAGCCTGCGCGCGTCGATCACGTCGGAGCTGATCCTCGAGGACTGCTTCATCCCCGAGGAGAACCTGATGCCGGGCACGCGCGGCCTCAAGTCGCCGCTCATGTGCTTGACGCAGGCGCGCTACGGCATCTCGTGGGGGGCCATCGGCGCCGCGATCGCCTGCTACGAGAGCGCGCTCGACTACGCGAAGTCGCGCGTCGTCTTCAAGCGTCCGATCGGCGGCTACCAGCTGATCCAGGCGAAGCTGGTCGACATGCTGAACGAGATCACCAAGGCGCAGCTGCTGAGCTGGCGCCTCGGACGCCTCAAGGACGCCGGCGAGATGCGCCCCGAGCAGGTCTCGCTCGCGAAGATGAACAACGTGTCGCAGGCGCTGCGCATCGCGCGCGTCGCGCGCGACATCCTGGGCGCGAACGGGATCACCGACGACTACCCGATCATCCGCCACATGCTGAACCTCGAGACGGTGAACACCTACGAGGGCACCGAGGACGTGCACCGGCTGACGCTGGGGCGCGACATCACGGGGCTCAACGCGTTCGAGTGATCCGGAGCTTTTCGTCCGGCGGCGGACGCGAGGGGTACCAGCGGTGGATGCGGTGCGGTGCAGAGAACCTGAAGCGGCGGCTCGGAGGTCCCGGCGGACCGGCGTGATCGCGGGCGTGGTGCTGCTGCTTGCAACCGCGACCGCTCACGCACAGCGCGGTGCCGAGCCGCTCGCCGCGAACTACCGCGGCTGGGACTACATCGTCGACAAGCTGGTCGCGGACGGCGTCGATCCGCACCAGGTGCGGCGTGTGTTCACCGACCCGCGCGTCGAGCCGTTCACAGGGCTGCAGTTCAACCTCTACCCGCGCGAGCCGCACTCGCTGTACCAGGGGTTCACGCGCCCCTCGAGCGTCGCGCTCGCCCAGCGCTGCAAGGCCGCGCACGCCGACGCGCTGCAGGCGGCGGAAGAGCGCTACGGCGTGCCGGCGAGCGTGGTCGCGTCGATCATCCACGTCGAGTCGGGCTGCGGCCGCAACACCGGCTCGGAGGTGATCCTGTTCCGGCTCGCGCGCCTCGCGATGGCCAACGAGCCGCAGAACCTGCGCGTCAACATGGCACGGCACATGGCGGACGCCGACGATCCGGACGTCGTCCAGATGCGCACGCGCGAGCGCGGACGCTACCTCGAGGACACGTTCTACCCGGAGGTCCTCGCGACCTTCCAGCTTTCGGACCGCCTCGACATCGATCCGCTGTCGCTGCGCGGGTCCGGCTCCGGCGCGTTCGGCATGCCGCAGTTCCTGCCGCGCAGCTACCTGAGCTACGGCGCCGACGGCAACGGCGACGGACGCGTAAGCCTGTACGACGCCGACGACGCGATCTTCTCGTGCGCCAACTACCTCGCGTCGCACGGCTGGCGTCCGGGGATCCCGCAAGCGGAGAAGCGCCGCGTCATCTGGCACTACAACCGCTCCGACGCCTACATCGACACCGTCCTCGCCCTCGCCGACCGCCTCGACGGCGCGCCCGCGCCCGCCGTCGAGGCGGCCCGCAACGAGGCCCGGTCGAAGGGCGCGCAGCTCAAGAGCCAGGTGCGCCCCAAGGGCCGCGCCACGACCACGTCCGCGAAGCCGAAGCGCTCGAAGAAGTCCGCAAATTGACAGGCTTCGGGGGGACGACTATCCGATTCCGTTCCCACCCCCCAACCCTCCGATCGAAAGGACGACGCAGCAATGACCGAGCGCAAGGCCACCAACATCGTCTGGCACGCGGGTAACGTCACCCGCGAGGACCGCGAGAAGATCAACGGCCACAAGGGCTTCACCGTGTGGTTCACCGGCCTTTCGGGCTCGGGCAAGTCGACCGTCGCGGTCGCCGTGGAGAAGGCGCTGTGGGACCGCGGCGTCCGCACCTACATCCTCGACGGCGACAACGTCCGCCACGGCCTGAACTCGAACCTCGGCTTCTCGCCCGAGGACCGCACCGAGAACATCCGCCGCATCGGCGAGGTCGCGAAGCTGTTCAACGATGCCGGTCTGGTCGCGCTGACGGCGTTCATCTCGCCGTACCGTGCCGACCGCGACAAGGTGCGCGGACTCATGGCCGCAGGCGACTTCCTCGAGGTGCTGGTCGACTGCCCTGTCGAGGAGTGCGAGAAGCGCGACGTGAAGGGCCTTTACGCCAAGGCGCGCGCCGGCCAGATCAAGGAGTTCACCGGCATCTCCGCGCCGTACGAGGCACCCGAGAAGCCCGAGCTCGTGTTGCCGACGCACCAGCTGAGCGAGCAGCAGAGCGTCGACAAGGTCATCTCGTTCCTCGAGGAGAAGGGCTACATCGCGCGCGCGTGAGCGCCGTCGTCGACATCGACGTCGCGAACATCGACGTCGCGACGCTCGGCGAGGACGTCCCGCTCCTCGAAGGCATCCGCACGGCGTGCGCGATCCGGCGGCTCAAGCCGGATCCCGTACCGCCGGAACTGATCCGCAAGGTCTGCGAGGCCGGGACGTTCGCCGCCAGCGGCGGCAACCGTCAGCCGTGGTGCTTCATCGCGGTGACGGACCCCGCGCGGCGCGCGTGGTTCGCCGACAAGTATCGCGCGGTGTTCGGGCCGTACATCCAGCCGGCGATCGACGCGTCGAAGAAGCCGGGCTACCCGGAGTGGCGCCACAAGATCCTCGCCGGCGGCGTGTACCTCGCGGAGCACCTGCACGAGGCGCCGGTGCATCTCTTCGTCGCCGGCTGGACGCGCCGCGGTCAGGTTCAGCCGCAGGGGCTCTACCCTGCGGTGCAGAACGTCCTGCTCGCGTGCCGCGCGGTCGGGCTCGGCGCGTCGCTGACCAACATCCACCTCACGTTCCGCGACGAGGTGGACCGCTGGCTCGGGCTGCCCGAGAACCGTCCGACCATCGCGATGCTGCCGATCGGCTGGCCGAAGGTGCCGTACCGCCGCCCGGTCCGGAAGAGCATCGACGAGTGCTTCTACGTCGACCGCTACACGGGCGAGGAAGCGCGCGGCTCGACGGACGAAGGTTGATGGTTACCCCGATGCGTGCACGCTCGCCGTACCGCATCCGCTGACACGAAAGAACGCACGCATGTCGTCCGAACACCACTACAAGGTCGTGATCCTCGGCTCGGGCCCCGCCGGCTTGACGGCTGCCCTCTACGCCGCGCGTGCGAACCTCGGACCGGTCGTCATCGACGGCGGCCAGCCCGGCGGCCAGCTGACGATCACCACCGAGGTCGAGAACTTCCCCGGCTTCCCCGACGGCATCATGGGACCGGAGATCGTCGAGCTGTTCCGCAAGCAGGCAGAGCGCTTCGGCACGAAGTTCCTGCCGACCGAGGTCACCGGCGTCGATCTCTCGAAGCGGCCGTTCACGTTGTCGCTCGCGGACGGCGGCAAGGTCATCGCCGAGACGCTGGTCATCTCGACCGGCGCATCGGCGAAGCTGCTCGGACTTCCCTCCGAGTCGCTGCTCATGGGCTACGGCGTGTCGGCGTGCGCGACCTGCGACGGCTTCTTCTTCAAGAACAAGCACGTCATGGTCGTCGGCGGCGGCGACACCGCCATGGAAGAGGCGAACTTTCTCACGCGCTACGCGAGCAAGGTCGTCGTCATCCACCGCCGCGACACGCTGCGTGCGTCGAAGATCATGCAGGACCGCGCCATGGCGAATCCGAAGATCGAGTTCGCCTGGGACAGCACGATCGACGAGATCCACGGCACGAAGGAAGGCGGCGTCGAGGCGGTCACGCTGAAGAACCTGAAGACCGGCGCGACGACGCGCGTCGCGACCGACGGCGTCTTCATGGCGATCGGCCACGAGCCCAACACGAAGCTCTTCCGGGGCACGATCGACATGGACGAGCGCGGCTACATCGTCACGCAGCCGCGCTCGACTGCGACCAACGTGCCGGGCGTGTTCGCCTGCGGCGACGTGCAGGACCCGACCTACCGCCAGGCGATCACCGCGGCGGGCACCGGCTGCATGTCGGCGATCGACGCCGAGCGGTTCCTGGAAGCGCACGGCGAATAGCCGTGCGCTTCAGCGCGCGGCGCAGACGTCCGTGCCGTCCGGACCGTACGACGGCGGCGCCGCACCGGGCGCACTGCCCCACTCCGTCGGACGGTCCGACAGCGTGAACGCGAGCGTGCTCGCGTCGCCGAGATCGCGCCAGCGAATCCACGGCCGCTCGAGCGCCGCGCCGTCGAGCGTCGCGCTCGACACGTAGGGACGCGCGCGTCCCGCGCCGTCGCCACGGATGGTCAGCGTGCGCTCGCCGAGCCGCAGCACGGCCTCCGGGAAGAGCGGGCTCGCCAGCACGAGCGCGTCGGTACCGGGCGTCGCCGGGTGCAAGCCGAGCGCGCCGAAGACGTACCAGGCCGACATCTGGCCCAGGTCGTCGTTGCCGACGTAACCGTTCGGCGCCGCCGAGAAGAGCGCGAGAATCGCGCGGCGCACGACGTCCTGCGTGCGCGACGGCGCGCCCAGCCAGTCGTACAGAAAGGGCGAGATCCAGCCGGGCTCGTTGCCGAGGAACGCGTACGGGGCACCCGGTCCCGCATCGAGCGTCGTGAAGAAGTCGTCGAGGCGCGCGCGTGCGGCGTCCGTGCCGCCGAGCGCCGCAGCGAGTCCCGCGACGTCGTACGGGATCATCCACGTGTATTGCGCGGAGTTGCCCTCCGCGAAGCCCTCGCCCGACGCGGGATCGAACGGCGTCAAGTACGAGCCGTCGGCCCGGCGCGGACGAATGTGGCGCGTCTCCGGGTCGAGCAGCAGCGTCCAGCCGCGCGAGCGCGCGACGGCGGCGCGGCACGCCGCCGCGTCGCCCTGCTCCGCCGCGAATGCCGCCAGCGCGAAGTCCGCGACGCCATACTCGAGCGTGGTCGCGGCCGAGCCCCAGACCTTCGACGTGTCGCCGAAGATCGTCGTGTCCTGCCCGGTGCTGGCTTCCGTTCCGTCGTGCGGGACGTATCCGAGGGCGAGATAGTCCGAGAGCGCCTGGCGCTCGACGTAGTCGGCGTTCGCGCTGCGCCCCTCCTTCGTGGCGCCCTTGATCATCGCGGCGAGCGCGCCCGCACGGTCGAAGTCGCGCGCGCCGAACGCGTACGCTCCGGCGAGCATCGCGTCCGCGGGATCGCCGACCATGACGTCGGTCTGCCCCGCCGCGACCGACCAGCGCGGCAGCCAGCCGCTCTCGCGCGCGTTCGCGACCAGCGACTCCATCATGTCGCCGGCACGCTCCGGGAACAGCATCGTGAGCAGCGGGATCTCGCTGCGGTACACGTCCCAGCCGGAGAACGTCGTGTAGCGCGTGCGCGCGCCGGCGTCGTGCACCGCGCCGTCCATGCCGAAGTAGCGTCCGTCCGCGTCGCTGAACGTCGTCGGTGCGAGCAGCGCGTGGTACAGCATCGTGTAGAACGTCCGCCGGTCGGCGTCCTCGCCGCCGCGGATCGCGATGCGGCCGAGCGCGTCGCGCCACGACTCGTGCGCCGCGCGACGCACGCCGTCGAGGTCGACACCGTCACCCTGCTCCCTCGACAGGTTGTCGCGCGCGGCGTCGACGCTCACGTACGAGACGGCGACGCGGACGCGCACTTCCTGCTGGTCGCGTGCGTCGAAGGTGACGTACGCACCGGCCTGCGCACCGCAGCTGTACGTCGGCGAGTTCGGCGCCTGCGACAGCGGACGCAGCTGGAACGGGCACGGGAAGTCGCCGTTGAACGTGCCCTCCACCGAGGCCGTGCCGGTCGACAGCGCTTCGCCCTGCCACGTCCCCTGCGTCGTGAACGGACGGTCGAACTGTGCCACGAAGTGCAGCAGGTAGCGGTTGCGGTGGTAGCAGAACTGCCCGCTCTCGACCGAGCCCGAGACCTCGCGCCGCGCGGGATCGACCACGAACGCCGCGTTGCCGTTCGCCATCGCGCTGCCGCCTGCGTTGAACAGCACGCTCGCGCTCTCCGTCGGCGGGAACACGATGCGGCCGACGCCGGTCCGCGTCGTCGCCGACAGCTCGACCGCGATCTCGCGCTCCGTTCCGGGATCGAGCGTCACGCCGTAGAAGCCGGGCTCCGCCTGCTCGTGCTCGTGATCGAACGACGGCAGATAGCGCGGCTCGATGAGGAACGTCCCGGCCATCGCCGGCGACACGGTCACCGGCTCGACGGTCGGCAGCAGCGGCACGTCCTGGTGGATCGCGCAGCCCGCGCCGCTCACGTGCGTCAAGCTGAAGCCGCGGATCACCGTGTCGTCCCGGGAGTAGCCGCCCGGCGCGTTGACCTTGCCGGGCACGGTGTCCGGGCTCCACTGCAGCATGCCGAACGGCACCACCGCGCCGGGATAGGTGTTGCCGGCGCCGCCGCCGGTGCCGTAGTCGGGCGCGGCCGCCTGCGTGCCGGTGAAGACGTTCACCAGGGCCGTCGGATCGAGCGCCTCGTCCGGCCGGGACGCGTCGCTGCAGCCCGCGACGACGATCGCGAGCAGCAGCCCCGCGACGCCGGCCCGGAGCGGCGGACGCCGCAGAAGCGCCGCACCGGGGTGCTGCCGCGACGTGGATACGGTTCGGGCTCGCATCGTGGCAGCTTCGACCGGTCGGGCGTCCGGCGTCAAGACGGAGAGCGGCCGCGCGTTCGCTCGCGGACTTGCCTCCTCGCGACACCGCGTCGCGTCCGGCCGTTGCACCAGGTGCGTCGGCGATGGATAGGAACGGGCCCGATCATGCTGAAATCGATCCGTGACCATCGTCACACCGCGTTCCTCGCGGTGCTCGCCGCGACCTACCTCGCGCGCCCCGTGTTCGGTGATTCGGCGACGGTCCAGCTGGCATTCAGCCTGCTGCTCGTCGGGATCCTGATGATCGCGCTCCTTACCGTCGAGGCGGACGCGACCGCCGAAGCGGGTGCCGACAGACAGGTCGAACGGCGCGGCTGGCGGCGCGCGGCCTGGCTGCTCGCCGGAATCGTGATCGCCGAGCGTGTCGAGTCGCTCGTCAGCCCGACGCGCGTTCTGCTGACGGCAGGAACGATCTCGTACCTGGCGTTCTTCCTCTTCGTCGCGGCGAGCCACTTCCGGACCATGCTGCGCGCGAAGCGCGTCACGGGCGAGACCATCAGCATGTCGGTCTCGACCTATCTGCTGATCGCGCTCGCCTGGACGATGGTGTTCCAGCTCATGTTCAGCGCCAACCCGTCGTCGTTCGACATGGGCACGCTCGGCAAGGACCTGTCGCCCGGACACGGCTCCTTCGTGCTGTTCGTCTCGTACAGCCTCGGCGCGCTGTCGACCAACGTCGTCGGCGACATCGCGCCGGTCAGCCTGCTCGCGCGCTACGCGACCGTCGTCGAGGGGCTGATCGGGCAGTTCTACCTCGCGATCCTGGTCGCGCGCCTGGTCGGCATGCAGATGGCGAGCCCGCCGCCGGAGGAGCTACCGCGGCGCGGCACCGGGGAGGCATCGTGAATTCCGAGACGATCGGACTGGTCGTGTTCGCCTGCGTCTTCAGCGGCGCGCTGCTCGGGATGCTGATCCGCTCCTGGCTGCCCGAGCACCACGTGAGCGGCGACGCGCGCGACGTCATGAAGCTCGGCATCGGACTCATCGCGACGACGACCGCGCTCGTGCTCGGCCTCCTCACCGCGTCGGCGAAGAGCGCCTTCGACACCGAGAACGCCGAGATCCGCACCAGCGCCGCGAACCTGGTGCTGCTCGACCGCACGCTCGCGCAGTACGGGCCGGAAGCCGCACCGATCCGCGCGGGGGTCAAGCAAGCGGTCGCGAAGCGCATCGAGCTCACGTGGCCGGCATCGAACGACACGCCCGTCAAGCTCGACTCGGCCGAGCTGCAGCACGGCGGAGAGATGATCGAGCAGAGCATCCGCATGCTGCAGCCCGCGACCGACATGCAGAAGGTCCTGCAGGCCAAGGCGATCGCGGTGACGTCCGACCTGCTGAAGAGCCGCTGGCTCGTCATGGGCCAGGCGTCGGGCAGCACGATCCCGGTGCCCTTCCTGGTCGTCGTGGTGTTCTGGCTGAGCGTGATCTTCGCGTGCTTCGCGATGCTCGCGCCGCCGAACCGGACGCTCGCCGCGGTGCTCGGGCTGTCGGCGCTGTCCGTGGCCGCGGCGGTGTTCCTGATCCTCGAGATGGACCACCCGTTCAACGGCCTGATCCGCGTGTCCGACCAGCCGCTGCGCTACGCGCTGTCGCAGATCGGCGGCAGCTGATCGCGCTCAGCGGTTGAAGACCGGCTTTCGCTTCTCGGCGAACGCGAGCATGCCCTCGACCTGATCGGGCGTGCCGAAGGTCGCGTGCACGGCGCGGCGCTCGTCGCGCAGCGACTCGCCGAGCGTCTTCGACTCGCCGCCGACGATGCACTCGAGCATGCCCTTGACGGCGAGGCGCGGCATCGACGCGAGCTCGTCGGCGAGCGCGAACGCACGCTCCTTCAGCTCCGCGTTCGGCCACACCTCGTTCACGAGGCCGATCTCGAGCGCGCGCGGACCGGAGATCGTCTTCGCGCGCAGGATCATGTCGAGCGCGTGGTTGCGCCCGACGCAGCGTACGAGGCGCGCGCTGCCGCCCCACGCCGGCACGCTGCCGAGGTGCATCTCCGGCAGCCCGATCTGCGCACCTTCGGCCGCGGCGAGACGGAAGTGGCACGCGAGCGGCAGCTCGAGCCCGCCGCCGAGGCAGTAGCCGAAGAGCGTCGCGATCCACGGCTTGCCCATGTTCTCGATCGCCGACAGCACGCGCAGGCGCTGGTCGAAGACGGCGTCGGCGCCGCCGCGCTCGCGGATCGCGGTCGGCAGCTCCTTGAGGTTCATGCCGACGGAGAAGTTCTGCTCGCCCGCCGCGGTCAGCACGACCGCACGGACCCCGTCGTCCGCCGCGAGCTCCGCGACGCGCTCGTCGAGCGCGTCCATGAACGCGAGCGACATCCGGTTGATGGGTGCGTCGTCGATGGCGACGATCCCCACCGCGCCGCGGCGCTCGAAGTTCAGTGCCTGGCCGCTCATGCCGGAGCTCCTTCCCGCTGGCGTGCGGCGCTCAGCGCCTGCGCGCCGCCTCCGCGCGGATCGCCGTCGCGACGTCCTCGCTCAGCTGCGCGAGCGCACGGCTGTACGCGCCTGCAAGGGCATCGTAGCCCGCGGCGCCGGCCGGCTCGCGCGTCGTCGTGCGGCCAGAGCGCGATCCGCTGCCCGTCGCCGGCTTGACCACCCACACCGTGTCGACGTCGACGCCGACGCCGGCCTTCGCGTCGAAACGCTGCACGTCGAGCGTCACGCGGTAGTCCGCCGTGAAGTTCGCGATCGGGCCGCTCGCGACGCGCGGCGTGCCGAGCAGCGCCGACAGGTCGCCCGCGACGGTGCGCGAGATCGCCTCGCCGAGCGGCGACGCCCAGCGATCGAACTCCAGCAGCTCGACCTGGTTCGGCGCCACCTGCACGACCATCTCGGGCCGGTCCACGCTCGCCGGGATCGTCACCGGTCCGACGATCACCGCGTACGAGGCCGCGGCCGCGTCGGTCGCCGTCGCGACGGACTCGAGCGTGTAGAAGTGCGACGGCTTCGATGCGCACGACGCGGCGAGCGCGCCGAGCAGCACCGCGGCCGCAAGAGACAGCAGTCGTTCGTTGCGAACGGTCTTCACTTCGAGTCTCCCGTCTTGCCACGGATGAGCGCTTCCGGATGGCGCTCGAGGTAGTCGGCGAGCACGCGCAGGCCGCGCGCGGCGCGCTTGACCTCGTCGAGCGTGCTGCCCAGCTCCGCGCCGAGCAGCGAGTCCGGCTGGATCAGCTTGTCGGCGTTGTCGAGGGTGGTGCGTGCGGAGGCCAGCGTCTTGTCGAGCTCGACGATGGTCTTGCGAACGTCCTGCCCGATCTCCTTGAGCGGCAGCTCGTCGAGCTTCTTGATGATCTTGTTGACGCGCGCCTCGAGGGTCTCGAGGTCGCCCGGGATCGTCGGCAGGCGCACCGGGTTCTGCGACCAGTCGACCTTGACCGGATCGGCGTCCGGGAAGATGTCGAACGAGACGTACTGCGCGCCGGTGAGGATGTTGCCCGAGCGCAGCTGCGCGCGGACACCGCCCGCGACGAGGCGGTCGATGAGCTCGCGGCGCAGCGTCTTGAGGTCCGCGCCCGGCGGCAGGTTCTCCAGGTGGACGCCGAGGCGCTGCGCGTCGAGGTCGATCGTGACCGGCGCCGAGAACTTGAACGTCTTCGCGTCGAGCTGCGCCTCGATCGAGACCACCTCGCCGATCGGAATGCCGCGGAACTCGACCGGAGCGCCGGCGGTGAGGCCGCGCACCGAGTCGTCGAACACCAGCAGATACGGCTGCGGATCGCGCGGCGGCAGCTTGAACGCCTCGCTGCGGCTGTTGAACAGCGTGAATCCGGTGTTCTCCGCCGCGGGCGACAGGACCGGATCGTTGGGCGGCGTCTCGAAGGCGATGCCGCCGATCAGGATCGAGAGCACCGACTGGGTCCGCACGTCGAGCCCGTTCGCGCCGAGCGAGACGTCGATGCCGCTCGCGTTCCAGAAGCGCGTGTCGGGATTGACGTACTGGTCGTACGGCGCGTTGACGAAGACCTTGACGGTCAGCGCATGGCCGTCCTTCGCCAGCTCGTACGAAGCGACCTCGCCGACCTTGAGCTGGCGGAAGAAGACCGGCGTGCCCTGGTCGAGCGAGCCCAGGCTGGGCGTCGTCAGCACGAAGAATCGTCCGGGGACGTCGCCGGTGACGATCGGCGGGTTCTTCATTGCGGTGAAGTCGCGCTGCGGCTTCTTCGACTCGCCGATCTCCATGCCGATGTACGACCCGGAGATCAGCGTGCCGAGACCGCTGATGTTCGCGCCGGAGATGCGCGCCTTGACCACCCAGAACTGCGTGCCCTCGACCAGGAAGTCCTCGGTCTTGGGCGCCATCTGCGCGGTGGTGACGACGCTCTGGTGGTCGTCCGACAGCCGGATCGTCTCCAGCGTGCCGATCTCGACGCCGTTGTAGTGGATCTTGGTCTTGCCGGCCTCGAGACCTTCCGCGGTGTCGAAGCGCAGCGTGATCGTCGGGCCTTCGCTCAGGATACGCGTGACCGCGACCCAGGCACCGGCGAGGGCCGCGATCAGCGGCACCAGCCAGATGGCCCAGTTGCGGCCGGCGCGCTTCGTGACGGTGCGCGATTCGGGAACGGCCGGACGCGTCGGATCGCGCTCAGGCATGACGGGCCTCCATGGGGAGTGCGGCGGGATCGATCGACGTGTCCCAGATCAGCCGCGGATCGAAGGACTCGACCGCGAGCATCGTGAGCACGACCACCGCCGCGAAGAAGAAGAGCCCGACGGCGGGCTCGATGGACATGAGCGGCTGCAGCTGCACCAGCGCCGCGGTGAACGTGTCGACGAAGACGTCGACCATCGACCAGCGCCCGATGAACTGCACGACGCGGAACATGCGCACGCGCTGGCGCTGACTGGTGTCGGCCCCGCGCTGCACGCCGATCAGCAGGTAGGCGAGCGCGAGGATCTTCGCGCTCGGGATCATGATGCTCGCAATCAGCACGAGGATCGAGAGCGGCCATCCGGTCGGCGACCACAGCAGGACGACGCCCTGCATGATGGTGTCGGTGTCGGTTCCCTGCGCCGTGGTGGTCTTCAGCACCGGCAGCAGGTTGGCGGGGATGTAGCAGAGCGTGGCGCCGATGAGATACGCCCACGTGCGGTTGATCGAGTCCGGCTTGCGGAAGTGCACGTGCTCGTCGCAGCGCGGGCAGCGGCCCTCGTGCTCTCCCGGCTCCGGCCGCGACAGGAGCCCGCACGCCTCGCACGTCATGAGGCCCATCTCCAGCGCGCTCGCCGCCGTGCTCACGGGGCCTCCGGTGCGACGTCGCCCACCGACGCCGTGCGCTCGGCGCGCGCATCGGCCCATTCGATCCGCTGCCACACCTCGTGCGGGTCGAAGGTCGACTGGATGGCCGCGAAGGTCACCGCGAGACCGGCGAGCGCGTACAGCGCGAGCCCCGGCACGACGGTCGCGAGCTCGGCGATCTTGACCAGCGCGACCAGCACGCCGATCAGCATCACCTCGATCATGCTCCAGATCTGCGTCGCCGGATGGAAGCGCAGCAGCAGAGCGATCCACTGCGGCGGACGCGGCCGCTGCGCGCCGACGATGATCGCGATCAGGAAGCCGATCTGCAGCGCGGGCGCAATCACCACGGTGAACAGCACGAGCATCGAGACCGCCTCGCGGCCGTCGCGCCACAGCTGCTCCGCCCCGCCGACGACAGTCGTCTGCGCCGTGCGCCCCACCGCCTCGAGCCCGAGCATCGGCGCGAGATTGGCGACGAGGTACAGGATCCCGGCCGTGACCGTCAGGGCCAGCGTCCGGTTGAGGACGTCGGCGCCGTGCCGCCACAGCAGCTTGCCGCAGCGCGGGCAGCGCGCGGCCTCCCCCGCCGCGAGCGCGGGCAGGCGCTGCACGAGATCGCAGTGCAGGCACGCGATGAGCGCCGGGTCGGAGAGCGGCCGGTTATGCACCTTGACACCGAAGCACCGAGCGGGGCCGGTGCGCAAACGGCTCGGCCCGGCCACGAAGCCCGCGTGCCCGAGGCGCAACCGTGCCGGACGATCCGTACCGCATCGACCGTTCAGCGGCCGGACCGGGCCGCGCCCTTAGTCCGTCGCGGAGCGGCACGAGCCGCTCCGCCGCGCCGGCGCTTGACGCCCGGCGCGGCGGGAGGGCTCGCATCCGCTTCACTGCGGCGGCGCCTCGGGCCGCAGCACGACGTCCGTGCGACGGTTGCGGGCACGGCCTTCCGCCGAGTCGTTCGACGCGATCGGGTGGTACTGGCCGTTGGAGACCGCCTCGAGCTTGCGCGGGTCGACGCCCCGCTCCTGCAGGTAGCGCACGACCACCGCCGCGCGCGCACCGGCGAGCTCCCAGTTGGTCGGGAAGCGCGAGATCAGCTCGGGGCCGATCGGCACGTTGTCGGTGTTGCCCGTGATGTCGACCTGGTAGCTCTGCGCCGCCGACTGGGCGAGCTGCGGGGCCACCTTGTCGAGCGCCGCACGCCCGGCGGGCGTCAGCTCGATCGAGCCGGAGCCATAGAGCAGGTCGCTCGACATGCGGACCTGGATGCCGTCCTGCAGCTGCCGGATCTCGACCTGGTCGGCCGAGATCTCGGAGCGCAGCGCGGACTCGATCGCCTTCTGCTGCGCGAGCATCGAGTTGTAGGTGCTCTGCATCACACAGCCGCCGAGCGACAGGCCCGTCAGCGAGAGGGCCAGCAGGGTGCGTGGCCGCGAAAGCCGAACCATGGTCATCGCCGTATCCTCCTCGTGCGCACGCGGCGGGCCCGGACACCCCCGGGCAACGTCGCGCGTGGCGTGGTTCTACCGGAACCTGCCGGACGAGTGGTGCGCGCGCTTGCCATCCCGCGCCAGCGGAAGCGCCGTCGCGGAGCACGGCGCGCCGGCAGCCGCTGACAGTCGCGCTCAGGACGGCCGCAGGCGCTCGATCAGATCGAGGATGCCGCCGATGGTCGTCAAGTCGCCGGGATCGATGCCCGCCTCCGCGAAGTCGAGGCCGTGCGTGCTCTCCAGATGCGAGACGATCTCGAGCACGGCGAGAGAGTCGATGAGCCCCGCCTCGACGAGGCTCACGTCCTCCGACACCTCCTCGATCGGCGCACCGGGCTTCTGGATCGTGCGCAGGAACGCGAGCAGGTCGCGCGTTCGCTCCTCGCGCGCGCCGGGCGCGCTCACGACTTGTCCCCGAGCACGCGCGTCAGGTCGAGCGGCGCGGCCGCGGCGCAGGCGCTCTTGACGAACTCGCGGTTCACCTTGCCGCGCGAGGTGCGCGGGATCTCGTCGAGCACGAACCACTTGACGGGCATCTTCGGCTCGGCGAGGCGCTCGGTCATCCAGCGGTGCAGTCCGCGCAGCGTGTCCTCGGCGGTGTCGCGCAGGCAGACCGCCATGCCGACGTTCTGCCCGTAGAGGGCGTCGTCGACGGCGAAGGTGCAGACGTCGGTCACGCCGTCGAACTGCTCGACCACGGCGTCGACATCGCCGGGATAGATCTTGGCGCCGCCCTTGTTGATCTCGTCGCGCTCGCGGCCGCTCAGCACGAGGAAGCCGCGCGCGTCGAGCGAGCCGATGTCGCCGGTGAGGAACCAGCCGTGGCTCACCGCCGCTTCGGTCAGATCGTCCCGGCGCCAGTACTCGCGCATCAGCGCCGGCGTGTTGAGCCACACGTAGCCGTTCTCTCCGGGCGCGCAGATCGCGTCCGGATCGAGCGGCGCCCCGGGATCGCGGCTTCGCAGAACGCGGACGACGGCGCCCCACCCCGTTCCGACGAGGCCGTCCTCGGGCTCGACGTCGACCCGCGACAGGCCCGCGACCCAGCTGCCGGTTTCGGTGATGCCGTAGGAGTTCGCGACCTGCGTCGTCCCGGTCCAGCCCTGGATCGCCTTCCACGCCGCGGCCGACAACGGGGCCGAGCCGCAGTGCACGCGCTCCACGCTGCCCTTCTTCGGCGGACGTCCGAGCTTGAGCGCGATGCGCCACATCGACGGGACCGACGACAGAAACGTGATCTCGTGCTCGTCGATCAGGCCGCCGAGCTTCATCAGCAGGTCGGTCTTGAACGGCGGCGTGATGAACAGGTCCTGCCCGGACAGCCAAGGGAACAGGCAGTTGCAGATGAGCCCGTGTCCGAAGTGCGTCGGCAGCAGCGACAGCGTGCGACGGAACGCGTTCTGCGGCAGCGACTGGCCGAGCGTGATCCACCGGGCGCGCAGCGAGCGGTGCGTGTGGACCACGCCCTTCGGGTCGCCGGTCGAGCCGGACGTGAACAGGATCAGCGCGTCGTCGTCGAGTCGCGACACGACGTACGGCAGGTCGCCCGAGGCGTCGCGCGGATCGGCGTCGGTGGTGTGCACGATCGCCGCGCCCGCCGCGAGGGACGCGCCGTACACGCCGGCGTCGGTGGCGTCGTCGATCACCGCGAAGCGCGGCTGCGCCGCTGCGGCGAGGGTCTCGATCTCGAACGCCGTGAGCCGCGCGTCGAGCGGGATCGCGCACGCACCGAGGCGCCACACCGCGAGCAGCTCGGCGAAGAACTCCGGACGGTTGCCGAAGTGCAGGAACACGCGGTCGCCGCGAACGAGACCGAGGCGCGCGAAGCGCCGCATGCGCCGCGCCACCTCGCGGCCGGTCGCGGCCGGATCCCAGCGCACTCCGCTGACCGCGTCGACCAGCGTTCCCACCTGCATGTCGACCAGCATGCGGGCGTCAATACCCGTTGGTCCCGGGCCGCACCAGCACGCGGGGATTGGCGCGCGCGCTGCTTTCTGTTTGAAGACGTGCGTGCAGATCGACGCCGGATCGCGCCTGCGCAGCGCCGTCGCCGAGCGGCTCGTTCCCTGCGTGGGAATCCACGACGTGTTCTCGGCATCGGTCGCGGCGCGACGCTTCGACGCGCTCTTCGTGAGCGGCTTCGGATTCGCCGCGAGCCACTACGGCATGCCGGACGTCGGCTTCATCGCATGGCCCGACGTGGTGGCCTTCGTGCGCCGCCTGCGCGCCGTCCTGCCGCGCCACCACCTGCTGGTCGACATCGACGACGGCTACGTCGACGTCGACGTCGCCTGCCACGTCGTGCGCGAGCTGCACGCGGCCGGCGCGTCCGGCGTCGTGCTCGAGGACCAGCGCCGTCCGCGCCGCTGCGGCCACCTCGACGGCAAGCAGGTGCTCGAATTGGACGAGTTCCTGCCCAAGCTCGAGCGCGTGCTCGCGGTGCGCGGCGACCTCTTCGTCGTGGCGCGCACCGACGCGAGCGGCACCGACGAGGTCGTGCGCCGGATCGGCGCGTTCGAGAAGGCGGGCGCCGACGCGGTGCTCGCGGACGGGCTGCGCGGCCTCGACGAGATCGCGCGCATCCGTGCCGCCGTGCGCTGCCCGATCGCATTCAACCAGATCGCGGGCGGCAAGTCGGTGGCGCTTTCGATGGACGAGATGGCGCGAGCGGGTGTCGGCATCGCGATCTACAGCACGCCGTGCCTGTTCGCGGCGCAGCAGGCGATGGAGGACGCGCTCGACGCGCTCCGCGACACGGGCCGTCTCGACCCGTTCGGCCGCATCGACCTCGCCGCCTGCAACCGCGTGCTCGACGCGAACCTCGCCGGCACCGTCGAGCCGCCCGCGCGCGGCGCCGTCCGGGCGCGGGCCGCGCGGGCCGGCGGCGCGCGGCCCGGCGAGTAGACCCCGCCCCGCCTCGCGATGACGACGTCCGCGCAGGCCGCCCCCCCTACCGGTGCCGCGCGTGCGGAATCGGCGGCCGCAGGAACGTGGCGGCGGCTGCGCGACCTGCACGAGGACCCGGCGCTGATCGCCGCGTGGGCGCGCGTTCTCGAGCCGGTCGCACGGGTGCTGACTCCGGTGCGACGCCGGCAGCTGCTGTCGCTCGCGGGCCTCGTGATCCTCTGGCAGCTGGTCGCGAAGCCGAAGGGCTGGGAGGTGTCGACGTCGTGGCGCGTGGCGCTGGCCGGCGTCCTCGCCGCGATCGCCGCCGCGGTGTTCGTCGCGGCGCGACGCTACGACCGTCTGCCGCGCGCGCTCCGCCGGCGTCCGCAGATCGCGCTGCACGGCGCGTTCTGGGCGGTGCTGGCGCTCGTCTGGTGCACCGCGGGTGCGACCCCGGTACGCGAGCGGCCGCTGGCGCTGCTGGCGATCACCCTGCCCTTTCTCCTCTGGCGGCTCGGCTACCTGCTGAAGTCCGGCCAGCGCGGCAAGGCCGCGCGCACGACGCCGGCCGATCACGCGTTCTACCTGTTCCCGGTCTGGGGCGGCAGCGAGACCCCGTACGGCAAGGGGCTCGACTCGCTCGCGCGCTTCGAGGCGAAGGACGCGACCGCGCTCGCGCGCGCGCAGCTCGCGGGCGTCAAGTGCCTGGTGCTCGCGCTGGTCGCGAAGGCGGCGATGTTCCTCATGGCGGGTCTCGTGTTCGCCGAGGCGAAGCACCCGCTCGCGGGAATCGGCGCCGGGATCCCGCACCTCGAGGAGCTCGTGCGGCGGCGCGGCGAGCTCGCCATCCCGGTCGCATGGCTCGCGATCTACTGCGACCTGGTGTGGAGCGTGCTGCGCATCGCGGCGAAGGGGCACGTCTACGTCGGCGTGCTGCGGCTGCTCGGCTTCAACGTCTTCCGCAACACCTACAAGCCGCTGCTGGCACCGTCGGTCGTCGAGTTCTGGAACCGGTACTACTACTACTTCAAGGAGCTGCTGGCCGAGTTCTTCTTCTACCCGACCTACACGCGGACGAAGGGGGCCCTCTGGTGGCGCACGCTGCTCGCGATCTTCGCGGCCGCGTTCCTCGGCAACCTGTACTACCACGTGCTCGAGCACGACGAC
The DNA here is from genome assembly GCA_046327915.1 of Binatia bacterium. Lineage (GTDB taxonomy): Bacteria > Desulfobacterota > Binatia > UBA12015 > UBA12015 > VGTK01. The sequence goes on from JAXLXO010000003.1 coordinate 415,548, forward strand.
GCGCTGCTCGCCGCCGACTTCGCCGGCCTCCGGGCCGCGTTCGCGCCGCGCACGATCTACTGCTTCCTGCTCGCGGCCGGCATCTGGGTGTCGATGCTGCGCGAGCAGCGCCGCCGCGGCGTCGCGGCCGCGCCCGACGCCGCGTGGGTGCGCCTGCGGCGCATCGCCGGCGTGTGGACCTTCTTCGCGCTGATCCACGTCTGGGCCGGCGCCACCGCGACGCCCACCACCCTCGAGCGCACGCGCTTCGTGCTGTCGCTGTTCGGGCTCTGAAGGCGCGCCGCCCGCGGGTGCTCAGTGCGGCGCGCCGGCGGCGCCGCCCGCGCGCTGCACGTCGCGCGGGAAGACGCGCGCCTCGTGCGCCAGACGGTCGGCGGTCTCGTAGAGCGACAGGTACTCGCGCAGCAGCGCGTCCGCGACCTCCGGGTTCGCGTCCGCGACGTCCTCCTCGCGGATCCGCTCGCCCTCCATCGGGAACAGGTGGACCTCCTCGCCCGCGGGCACGTAGCGCAGCACCCACGGCCCCTTGATGTAGTAGCTGTCCTGGTGGTTGCTGCTGACGAGGCCTGGCGTCTCGTCGACCGGCGCCGCGAGCAGGTCGCGGCCCATGCCTGCGAACGGGTGCTCGCCCGCGATGCGGCCGAGAATCGTCGGCAGGATGTCGACGTGGCTCGCGCGCATCGCGCGACGCCCGGACCACTCGTCGCGGCGCTCGGCGAGCCGCGGCGACCACAGCACCAGCGGGACGCGCAGCCGCTCGGCTTCGCCCTGCCCATGCAGCACGCTGGTGTGGTCGCCGGTCACGACGAAGAGCGTCGCGTCGAAGTCCGGGCGCGCGCCGCGCAGGCGATCGGCGAAGTCCGCGATCGCGCGGTCGACGTAGCGGAAGGTCGCGAGCTCCGGCGACAGCCCGCCCGAGTCGACGTCGTCGGGGACGGTCCACGGCGAGTGGCTCGTGCCGGTCATGATCTGCACGGTGAACGGACCGGGCTCCGCGAGGACCTCGTCGGCCGCGAGCTCGAAGAGCACGTGGTCGTAGAGTCCCAGCGTGTTGCCCGCGTCCGACGAGCGGTCGCCCAGACGCGCAATCAGCTGCTCGTAGCCGAACGCGCGGAAGCCCTGGTTCGAGGTGAAGCTGACGAACTCGTCGATGCGCTGCCGGAATCCGGCGAAGAAGAAGTGCCGATGGCCCTCCGCGCCGAGGATGCGCGGCAGCGAGCCGAAGCTGCCGGTGAACTCGTAGGGAAAGAAGTACGACGCCTTCTCGCGGAAGTCGTAGCCGCGGTGCAGGCTGGTGGTCGCGGCGAACACCGATCCGTCGGTCGACGCGAAGCTCTGGTAGCAGCTCGGGAAGTAGAGCCCGGCGTCGGCGAGCCCGGCGACGAACGGCATCACCGGACCGTCTGCCGTGCGCAGCTCGAGCGTCGACGTGCCGAGCCCCTCGACCAGGATCACAACCACGTTGCGGATGCCGAGCGTACCGTCGCCGTGCACGGTGCGCAGCAGCGGGTAGCGCGCGTCACGCGGCGCGAGCCCGAGGACCTGCGTGGTCGTCGCGAGCGCGTCGCCGGCGTCGAGGCGATAGCCCGGGCGCGCGAGCGCCGCGGGCAGGTGGTACAGCAGGAAGTCGAACAGCGGGTTGACCACCGCCTGGTTCAGCTCGGGATCGGAGAAGTACATCAGGTACTTGCTCGAGGCGATGCGCAGCCGCGTCTTGTCGCCCCGCTTGGTCGGGACGCGCTCGAGTCCGAGCGCGAATCCGGCCGCGACGACCAGCGCGAACACCAGCACGGTGCGCGGCTGGCGCCACAGATCGCGCGGCGGCGAGCTCGCGCGGCGCGCCTCGCGACGCGCGAGCAGCACGATGCCGACGAGCCCGACGAGCAGCACCGGGACCGTCCACCAGTGCTGCTCGACGAACGGCTCGATCGCGATGCCGACCTGCGACACGCGGTCCAGGTTCGCGAGCAGCCCCTCCCACAGGTGCTGCCGGCGCTCGCGGTAGAAGCCGAGGTTCACGAACGCGCTGCCGGCGTTGAGCAGCGTCATGCCCCACAACGCGGCGACGAATGGACCGGGGCGAAGGCGGCGCACGAGCAGCGCGACGACGCCGATCACGCCGAGCTCCACGCTCAGCAGCACGACGTCGACGCGGAAGCCGCGCCACAGCGCGGCCGGCAGCCACGCGAGCGACGCCGGCTGCGCGAACCACCAGGCGAACAGCACGCGGTAGACGGCGAGCAACACGAGGTTCAGCGCGACGATGCGCGCGACCCGCCACGCCAGCGCGTCGCCGCCACGATCGACACGGCCGGAAGGCGTCTCGCCGAGACCGCGCTCCGGATCCTCCGTCGCAGGTCGCATCCGGGGCCGGACCATCGCCTCGCCGGGCCCTACAATCAAGAGACGTCGCCTCCGATCAACGCGGGAACAGGAACTGGAACTGGAAGCGCAGCTGCCAGTCGGGGCCGAAGTCCGGCGTCACGACGTTGTAGAAGGGCACCAGCTGCGTGTTGAGAGGCAGCCCGACCTTGCCGATCCGCCACAGCTTGCCGATGCCCGCTCCGAGCGGAACCGTCCACTGGTTGCCGCCGCTCGCCGAGAAGTTTCCGGTGATGATCGGCGCGCTGGTGAAGTACCAGCCGTCGGGCAGGTTGTAGTTGAGAAACGGCTGGATCAGCAGCTGGTTGACCTTCGTGTCGCTCCAGCCGGTGATCGACCACTGCTGGTTGGCGAGCGCACCGACGACCCACGGTCCCTTCATGTACAGGCCGACGGCGGTCGGTCCCATGCTCCACTGCCCGCTGCCGAGCGTGTTCAGGCTCGCGGTGGGCAGCGTGGTGGTGGCACCGACGCCCCAGACGAAGCCACTCTCGGCCGCCGGCGACAGGAAGACCGACGGATTGACGTCGCCCATGCCGAACGAGCCGACCTCGTCGGGCAGCAGGCCCGGCACGTTGACGATCGGCACGATCGTCCGCGTGATCAGGTTCCAGTCCTCGCTCAGCGGGACCGGGATCACCGGCTGGGCGTTCATGATCCAGATCATGTCCCGGTCTGGCCCGGCGCCGAAGTTGAAGTTGTTCTGGAACGGGACGCTGATCAGGTTCGCGACCGGATTCTGCGTCTCCTTCGCGAGCTTCTCGGTGTCGGCCTGCCCGGCCGCCCGTGCCGGCGCGGCGAGCAGCCATGCACCGAGCGCGGCCAGCCCCAGAAGCAAGATGAATCTCCGCATGTTCCCCTCCCGGGCGCAGACGGCTAGCGCACCCGCCGTCCGGCGGCTTGCCCGAGTACGCCAGCAAAGCGGACCCGCTCGTTGCTTGATGCCTCGCCGAGGCTCTCGTATCGTCCTTCGAGCCGGCCGGCGCCGGCGCGCCTCACGCCATGAACCGGATCCCGTTCTTTCGCGCGGGCGTGCTGCAGCGCATCGTCTCCTACCTCCGCCAGGTGGGTGCTCCCGTCGGCCAGTACCTCGAGGAGGCCCGCATCGGCGTCGATCAGCTCGAGGACCCCGAGGCGTTCGTACCCACGGTCTTCGTCTTCCGCTTCATCGAGATCGCGTCGCGCCGTGCGGGGATCGACGACTTCGGGCTGCGGATCGGCCAGAACATCGACCCGTTCTCGCTGGGCTCGTTCGGCCGCACGCTGGCCGGCTCCGGAACACTCGGACGCGCGCTCCTCACCAGCATCACGCACCGCCCGTCGTGGCACTCGGGCGAGCGCGTGTGGTTGACGCGGCAGCGGGACGTCGTCGAGATCAATCACCGGTACGTCGTCTCGGCCGACCAGCCGCAGGAGCACGCCGTGGCGGCGAACCTCGTGGCGCACCTGAACCTGCTGAACCACACGCCTCCCGGTGCCTCCCCCGTGCGCATCGGGCTGCCCGTTCCGCCGTCGAGAGCGTTCGAGGAGCTGCCGGTGCTGGCGAACGCGCGCATCGACTTCAATCAGCCGCGGACGACGATCGCGTTCCGCCCCGAGACCCTCGCGTTGCCGCTGCAGGGTGCGGCCGCCGCGCCGGCGAGGGACACGGCACCACCCGCCTTGCTGCCCGCAGGGCTCGTCGCGTCGATCGAAGCCTTCGTCACCTCCCTGCTCGGCGTCGAGCCGCCGCGTATCGAGCTGGTCGCGGAGGCGGCGGGCATGAACCTGCGCACGCTGCAGCGCCGACTCGCGGAGGCCCGCGTCACCTACGGCGCGCTCGTCGCGCATACGCGGCTGCGGCTCGCACGCGAGCGACTGATCGCGTCCGACGAGAAGATCGTCGACATCGCGCTCGCTCTCGGCTACGCCGACGCCGCCCATTTCACGCGCGCGTTCAAGCGTTGGACCGGCGTCCCTCCGGTGGTCTACCGCAGCGTGCACACCGGCGGCGACGGAACGCGGTGCGCGAGCTGACGAGCACCTCGGCGCGCTCGCTTGCCGCGGCGCGGCGGTGATGCGATCTGCGACGCGACCACGATGCCCGAAGAAATCCGATCCACGCTCGCGTCGCTGCCGCAGCTCGCGAAGTTCGCGATCATGCTCGGCGTCTTTGTCGGCCTCCCGCCGCTCGCGCGACGCGTGCGCATGCCCGAGCAGGTCGGGCTCATTCTCATGGGGGTGCTGCTCGGCCCGCACGTGCTCGGGCTCTTCGGCGACAACCGGCCCACGGCCCAGTTCTTCTCGGAGCTGGGCAAGCTGCTGCTGCTGTTCTCGATCGGGCTCGAGGTCGACGTGGAGCGCTTTCGCGG
>JAXLXO010000030.1:0-86660 GCA_046327915.1 Binatia bacterium
TGCCCTCGCCGCAGGCGTCGCAGCGCGTGTACTCGGGCGCGCGGCGCGGCTGCGTCCCGGCCGTCGCCCTGCCGGCCCCGGAGAGCCGCGTCACCTTGCGCGACACCGGGCGATCGTCGCGAAGCTCCATCCCCGCCTCCTCCTCCGTCTCCGTGTTCCGCAAGCCGTCTCGCGAGCCGTGCGAGGCTGCCAGCTTCCGGACGGGAGGGCAACCGGCCGCAGCGATCACCTTGCGTCGCTGCACCGGGACTGCGAAAACCCGACCTTCAGGCCGGCCCGTCCGGGCCGCCGCCAACCCGCCATCGGAGGTCGAAAGAACAATGCCCATGCGCGAAGCAGTGATCGTCGCCACGGCCCGGACCGGCCTCGCCAAGTCGTTCCGCGGATCGTTCAACCAGACGCGTCCCGACGACCTGGCCGCCGCGTGCGTCCGGAAGGTCATGGAGAAGACGCCGCAGCTCGATCCGGCCGAGGTCGAGGACGTCGTCATGGGCACGGGCTTCCCCGAGGGCCCGCAGGGCTTCAACGTCGGCCGCAACGTCGCGGTGATGGCGGGCCTTCCGGTGACGGCGGCAGGCACGACCGTGAGCCGCTTCTGCTCGTCGGGCCTCAACGCGGTCGCGGTCGCGGCGCACCAGGTGCAGGTCGAGGGTGCGGAAGCCGTCATCGGTGGTGGTCTCGAGTCGATCACCATGATGCAGAACGACTTCAACAAGAAGAACCTGTTCAACCCGTGGCTCATGGACCACAAGCGCGACATCTACATGCCGATGGGCCTCACCGCCGAGGTCGTCGCGGAGCGCTACAAGGTCAGCCGCGAGAAGCAGGACGAGCTCGCGTTCATGTCGCAGCAGCGCACGGCGGCGGCGCAGCAGTCGGGCAAGTTCAACGACGAGATCTTCCCGATGACCGTCAAGATGCAGGTCACCGACAAGGCGACCGGCACGACCTCGGAGAAGGAAGTCACCGTCGACAAGGACGAGTGCAACCGTCCGCAGACGACGCTCGAGGGCCTCGCGCAGCTGCCGGGCGCCTTCAACCCGCAGGGCAGCGTCACCGCGGGCAACTCGTCGCAGTTCTCCGACGGCGCGTCGGCGAACCTCATCATGAGCTACGATCGCGCGAAGAAGCTCGGCATCGAGCCGCTCGGCTTCTTCCGCGGCTGCGTGTTCGCGGGCTGCGAGCCGGACGAGATGGGCATCGGTCCCGTGTTCGCGATTCCGAAGCTGCTCAAGCTGCACGGCCTCAAGATCGACGACATCGACATCGTCGAGCTCAACGAGGCGTTCGCGTCGCAGGCGGTGTACTGCCGCGACAAGCTCGGCATCGACCCGGCGAAGTTCAACCCGAACGGCGGCGCGATCTCGATCGGCCACCCGTACGGCATGACCGGCTCGCGCATGGTCGGCACGCTGCTCCTCGAGCTCAAGCGCCAGAAGAAGCGCTGGGGCATCGTCTCGATGTGCATCGGCGGCGGCATGGGCGCTGCGGGCCTCTTCGAGGCGATTTGAGGTAGTCCGCGCGATTTCGCGTGATCACGGGCCGGTGGCGTCGAGTGCGCCATCGGCCCGTTTTCTTTTGCGCTTGCCGTGCGAAGCGCGGCCGAACCGTATCGCGTCGGCTTCGGACGCAGCGCATGGTGGCGACCATGCGCACTTCGCAGCGACGAGCGCGCGCGTGAGCGAGGCGCCGCGGCTTCTCGACGCGCGCCACGAGCAGGCGTTTCCCACGCTCTCGCCCGACGAGATCGCGCGCGTCCGCCGCTTCGGCGAGCCGCGCGCGTATGCGGACGGCGAAGTCATCGTACGCGCCGGCGAGCGCGGACACGGGCTCCGTCTGATCCTCACCGGCGACGTCGTCGTGGAGCAGGTCGCGCACGACGGCACGCGCGACACGATCGTGCTGCACCATCCGGGCTCGTTCATGGGCGAGCTTGCGCAGCTGTCGGGGCAGCCGTCCCTCATCGAGGCGACGGCGCGCGGGCCGGTCGAGGCGGTGGTGATTCCGCCGGATCGCCTGCGCGGCCTGCTGATCGCAGAGGCCGAGATCGGCGAGCGCATCATGCGCGCGCTGATCCTGCGCCGCGTGGCGCTGATCGAGAGCCACGCCGGCGGCCCGGTGATCGTCGGCCCCGCGGACGACGGCGACGTGCTGCGCCTCGCCGACTTCCTGCGCCGCAACGGACACCCGTACCAGCAGCTCGATCCGCGCGCCGACCGCTGCGCCGCGACGCTCGTCGAGCGCTTCCATCTCGACCCCGGACAGCTGCCGATCGTGCTCTGCCCGGGCGGGCAGATGCTGCACAATCCGAGCGAGAACGACGTCGCGCGCTGCATCGGCATGATCGCGACGCTCGATCCCGGGCGCGTGTACGACGTCGCGATCGTCGGCACCGGACCCGCCGGTCTCGCGGCCGCGGTGTACGGCAGCTCCGAAGGACTGTCGGTGCTCGCGCTCGACTGCCGCGCCTTCGGCGGCCAGGCCGGCGCGTCGCAGCGCATCGAGAACTACCTCGGCTTCCCGACCGGCATCACCGGCATGGCGCTGATGGCGCGCGCGTACAACCAGGCGCGCAAGTTCGGCGTCGAGATGGCGATCCCCGACGAGGTGCGTCGCCTCGAGGACGCGCGCGGCGGCACCCACGGCGCGCTCGAGCTGCACCTCGCGAACGGCGAGTCCGTGCGCGCGCGTGCCGTCGTGGTCGCGAGCGGTGCGCGCTATCGCCGGCCCGCCGTCGAGAACCTCGACGCGTTCGAGGCGTCGAGCGTCCACTACTGGGCGTCGCCGCTCGAAGGCCGGCTGTGCGCGGGGCAGGAGGTCGCGCTGGTCGGCGGCGGCAACTCCGCGGGACAGGCGGTCGTCTACCTCGCGAGCCAGGTGCGCAGGGTCTGGCTGCTGGTGCGCGCCGCGAGCCTCGACGCGGGCATGTCGCGGTATCTGGTCGAGCGCATCACGGGGCTGCCGAACGTCGAGGTCGTGACCGGCGCGCAGCTGAGCGGCCTCGACGGACGCGACGGCGTCCTCGAGACGGTGCGCTGGCGCCGCCGCGGCTCGGACGAGGAGACCACGCGTCCCGTGCGCCACCTTTTCCTCTTCATCGGCGCCGATCCGAACACCGCATGGCTCGAGGGGTCCGGCGTCGCGCTCGACGCAAACGGCTTCGTCGACACCGGAAGCGAGGCCGCGAACGGACGCCGGCCGCTGGAGACCAGCGTGCCGGGCGTGTTCGCGGTCGGCGACGTGCGCTGCGGCAGCGTCAAGCGCGTCGCCGCCGCGGTCGGCGACGGCGCGCGCGTGGTCGCGGCGCTGCACGCCTACCTCGCCGACACCGACACACGGACGTCGCTGCCCGCGGGCGCGTGAAGGGAGATCCGATGGCCGCCGAATGCACCCACCTCGACGGGATCCGCGACGTGACGCCGAGCGCGCGCGGCTGCGAGGACTGCCTGCGCACGGGCTCGCGCTGGGTCCACCTGCGGCTCTGCCGGACGTGCGGCCACGTCGGCTGCTGCGACGACTCGCCCAACCGCCACGCGACCGCGCACTTCCACGCGACCGATCACCCGATCATCGAGGGCTACGACCCGCCCGAGGGCTGGGGCTGGTGCTACGTCGACGAGGTCGCCTTCGATCTGTCGGACCGCGCGACGCCGCAGGTCGGTCCGATCCCGCGCTGGGTTTGACGCGCGCGCGGGGCTGGCGGATCGGCCTCGACGTCGCTAGAGCGTGCGCCCGGAGGCGCACATGGCGAAATCCTACTGGCTCGTGAAGCAGGAGCCGACCAAGTACCCGTTCGAGCAGCTCGTCAAGGACAAGAAGACGACCTGGGACGGTGTGCGCAACTACCAGGCACGCAACAACCTCCAGGCGATGAAGAAGGGCGACCGCGTCCTCTACTACCACTCGAACGTCGGGCAGGAGGTGGTCGGATTGTGCGAGGTGAGCAAGCCCGCCTTCCCCGACCCGACCACCGACGACGCGCGCTGGGTCGCGGTCGAGCTGGCCGCCGTGAAGGCGCTGAAGAAGCCGGTCACGCTCGAATTCATCAAGAACGATCCGCAGCTGTGCGAGATCCCTCTGGTCAAGCAGTCGCGCCTCAGCGTCATGCCGCTCGACGCGAAGGCCTTCGCGAGGATCGAGAAGCTCGGCGGCTAGTTAGTCCCACGAGGGGTCACGCGACCCCTCGCCCCAACGGGCAGAGCCCGTCGGGGCCCCACACCCCGCGCTCGCTGCGCTCGACCGCGCGCTGTGCGCGTGGAAGCTTGCGTCGTGGCTCACGCTCCTGGCTGCCGCGGCGTCCGCGCCCACCGGCGGCAGCCCGTCGAGAAATCCCCGCAGCGTCGCCGCGAACGCGTCCGGGCACTCCAGGAATGGCGAATGCCCGCCGTCGAAGAGCTCGAGCCGCGCACCCGGGATGCGCCGGATCGCGGGCCGGCTGCGCCACAGCTGCAGGACGCGGTCGCGCTTCGCCCACGCGACCAGCACCGGGCACGACAGCGACGCCGCAGCCGCGCGCAGGTCCGCGTCGGGCTCGCCGAAGCTGCGCCACGCCTCGACCAGGCGCGGCGCCATCTCGCGCGACGCAGCGACGATGCGCGCGCGCTGCGCGTCGGCCTCGGACGCGCTCAGCACGACGCCGTAGTAGAGCGCGAACGCGCGCGGAAACCAGCCTGCGCGGCGCGCGCCGGCCGCGAAGAAGCGCGCCATGGCGCGCGTCACCATCCGGGTCATGAAGTCGACGCGGTCGAGGCCGCCCGCGTCGGCGAGCACCAGCGCGCGAACGACGTCCGGTCGCTTCGCCGCGAGCCGGATCGCAACCGCGCCGCCGATCGAGTTGCCGATCAGCACGACGTCGCGAAGGCCGAGCGCATCGGCGAAGCGCTCGGCGATCTCGGCGTAGCGCGCGGCGCTCGCCGGGACCCGATCGTCGGCCGAGCGTCCGTGGCCGGGCCAGTCGAGCGCGATCACGCGGCAGCGGCTGCCGAGGCGCGCGCGGAGCGGCGCGTAGTCGCTCGCGCCGTGCGCGATCGAGTGCAGGCAGAGGACGACGGGGCCCTGCCCTTCGTCGTCGTACGCGAGGCGGATTCCGTCCACCTCGACCGTGCGGCCGGAGACCGGGTCGGCTCCCAGAGCCGCGCGCAGGGGTTCCCTCGTCATCTCGCCTCCTCGGCGCCGCGCGCCGGCCTTGGTGACTGATTCATCACTAACTGGTGACGACTTCTTCACCAATGACTCGGCTCTGTCAACCGTGCTAGAGCGTCCTGCCATGAATGCCGCCTCGACCGAGCCCGCGCGCGAGCTGCGTCGCGTCCGACCGCGGCGCGGCACCCCCGAGGACACGCGAGCCCGGCTGGTCGCGGCGGCGGCCGACGCCTTCAACCGGCACGGCTTCCACAACGTCGACTCGAACCGCATCGCGAAGGAGGCCGGCTACGCGGCGGGGACCTTCTACAAGCACTTCCCCGACAAGCGCGCGGCGTTTCTCGCCGCCTACGAGGCGTGGGTGACGACGGAGTGGAGCGCCATCGGCGGCGAGCTCGCGGCGCGACGTCCCCGCGCGGCCCTCGCGGAGCGCATCCTCGCGCTGGTGCTCGAGCACCACCAGCGCTGGCGTGGGCTGCGCGCGTCGATGTCGGCGCTGCTGGTCGAGGACGCCGAAGTGCGCGCCTTCCACCGCGCGCAGCGCCGCCGCCAGCTCGACCTGCTCGCGGCGCTGCGCCGCCGCGGTGACGAGCGCGAGGCCTCGGGCGACGCCGCGCCCGCACGCACCGCCGAGGACGACGCGCTGCTGCTCTTCACACTGGAGCGCACCTGCGACGCGATCGCGAACGGCGAGGCGAAGGATCTGGGCCTCGACCGCGATCGCCTCCTCGCGGTGCTGCGCCGGCAGATCGAGGCGGCGTTCGCAGCGCCGTCGTCGGCCGCGCGGACGAGTCCGCGCGCGGCCCGGAGGGCGCGATGAGCACCGCCCGCGCCGGAGTGACGCTCGACGTCGCGGGCGCCGACGAGGCGCCGATCCTCGCGAACCTGCTCGAGCTCTACGCGCACGAGCTGAGCGACGTCTTCGGGCTCGAGATCGGCGCCGACGGACGCTTCGGCTACCCGCGCCTGCCCCTCTACTGGAGCGAGCCCGGGCGCTTTCCGTTTCTCATCCGCAGCGACGGACGCCTCGCCGGCTTCGCGCTCGCGACCGTCGGCTCGCCGGCGAGCGACGAGCCCGACGCGATGGACGTGGCCGAGTTCTTCGTCCTGCGCCGCCACCGCAAGACCGGCGTCGGCGGACGCGCGGCGGTGCGTCTCTGGAACGGCTTCCCCGGCCGCACGTGGACGGTGCGCGTCTCGACCGCGAACGCGCGGGCGGTCTCGTTCTGGAACGGCGCCGTCGGCGCCTACGCGCGCGACGGCGTCCGCGAGAGCACGCTGGCGGGCAATCCGCACCCGTGGCGCGTGCTCACCTTCCGGAGCCGGCGCCCGCTCTGAGCGGGCCCGCGACCGTCAAGCAGAGCGGCGGCGGCGTCCGCCGGGCGGCGGCGCCTCGTTCTTCACCTCGACGATCGGCACGGCGGCGCGCTCGCGCTCGCGCTGCCGCTCGAGTCCCATCAGGTGGTTGAACTCCTCGAAGGGATACATGCGCGACATCATGCTCGCGGTGCTGCCGTCGCGGCGCAACGCGGCGAACACGTCCTCGACCGCGCGCGTCTGCGCGAGGATCGCCGCGACCGGATAGACGATCAGGTCGAAGCCGCGCTGGTGCAGCTCCTTCGGGGTGAGCAGCGGCGTGCGTCCCCACTCGACCATGTTCGCGACCTTCGGTCCGGGCACGCCGAGGGCGATCGCGTCGAGCTCGGCGACGCTCTGCGGCGCCTCGACGAAGACCGCGTCGACGCCGAGGTCGCGCGCGGCGCGGCCGCGCACGATGGCCTCCTTCAGGCCCTTCGGACCGCGCGCGTCGGTGCGCGCGACGACGAAGAGGTCGAGCGCCGGCCTGAGCTTGACGACCGCGTTGAGCTTGGTCAGCCACTCGCGCCGGTCGACCACTTCCTTGCCCGCCATGTGACCGCAGCGCTTCGGCCACACCTGATCCTCGAGGAAGAGGCCGGCGGCGCCCGCCTGCGCATACAGCTCCGCGGTGCGCACGACGTTCGGCACGTTGCCGTAGCCGGTGTCCGCGTCGACCAGGACCGGCGCCGAGATCAGCCGGCACAGGCGGCGTGCGGCGTCGGCCATCTCCGCCTGGGTGAGCAGCCCGATGTCGGGCTCGCCGAGCAACGACGCCGCGACCGCGTATCCGCCCATGAACGCGAGCGGGAAGCCGGCACGCTCGACCAGGCGCGCGGACACGCCGTCGTAGAAGCCGCCCATGACGAGCGGCTCGTCGCGGGCGAGGAGCTTCCGCACGCGGTCGGCGGCGGACGGGCGGGACACCGGGGGTCTGACAGCCATCGACGTGTCCTAGCGCACCGGCGCACGGCTCCGAAAGGGCAGCGACGGTCGCCCCCGGATCCGGGCCCGGCGCGTCCCCGGCTCTGCGGAGGACGCACCGGGCCCGCGACCGTCAAACGCGGACTTCGAGCACCATGTTGAACGGCGTCTCGGTGGCGCGCCGCACCCGGCCGAAGCCGGCCTCCGTCAGCACCTCGCGCAGCCGCGCCTCTCCCGCCTGCGCCCCGAGCGCGAGGCCCACCTCCTGCGCCAGCGAGGCCTGCGTGCAGATCAGCGTGGAGGCACCGTAGAACACGCGTCCGACGAGGTTGAGGTTGTCCTCGGTGCGATCGTGCGCGAACGGCTCGACCAGCATCCAGGTGCCGTCGGGCTTCAGCGACGAGCGCACGTGGCGCGCCGCGCCGACCGGGTCGCCCATGTCGTGCAGGCAGTCGAAGAACGTCACGAAGTCGTACGAGCCCGGGTAGCTCTTCGCCGGTGCCACCTCGAAGCGGACGCGATCGGCGACGCCGGCACGCTCGGCGCGCTCACGCGCGCCCTCGACGGACGCCGGATGGTAGTCGAAACCGGTGAAGCGCGAGCGCGGGAACGCCTTCGCCATGATGATCGTCGATGCGCCCAGCCCGCAGCCGACGTCGGCGACCGCGGCGCCGCTGTCGAGCTTTTCCTTGACGCCGTCGAGCGCGGGAATCCAGCTGCCGACGAGGTTCGCGTTGTAGCCCGGACGGAAGAAGCGCTCGGTGCCGAGGAAGAGGTCCGGCTCGTGCTCGTGCCAGCCGACGCCCGATCCGTGCCGGAACGCCTCGGCCACCTTCGCCGCCGACCGCATGGCGGCGGTCATGCTCTGAAAGCCGCCGAGGACGCAGGCCGGGCTCTCCTCGTCGGCGAGGGCCGCCGCGTGCTCGTCGGGCAGCGTGTAGCGGCCGCTCTCCGCGTCGTACGTCAAGTATCCGGACGCGGCCTGCGCGGCGAGCCACTCGCGGACCGAGCGCTCGTGGGTGTCGGTCCGCTGCGCCAGGTCGGCGGGCGTCATCGGCCCCGCACCGGCCATCGCGCGATAGAGACCCAGCTTGTCGCCGATCACGACCTGCGCCGCGGTGAGCGCACCACCCAGGTCGGCCAGCGCCTTGAAGACGAACTCCTGAACCCTGGCTTCGTCGAGCGCCATCGTCTTTCTCCTTCTCTCCGTCGCTACGTGGGAGTCGGCCCGCCCGGATTTTGGTATCGCAGAACGTTCCGCCCGCTCCCGACCCGACGCAAGGCCCTTGGCCGCCTGCCGGGGCGCATGGTAGCGGCGCCCCGATGCAGGACCTCGCCGGAAAGTACGCGTTCATCACCGGCGCCTCGCGCGGCATCGGCCGCGCCGCGGCGCTCGCCCTCGCCGCCCGCGGCGCCACGGTCGCGATCGGCTACCGGAAGGAGGCCGAGACCGCGCAGGCGCTGGTCGCCGAACTCGAGAAGGCCGGCGGCAGCGGGCTGACGGTCCGGCTCGACGTCGGCGACCCCGAACAGCGCGAGGCCGCCTTCGACCGCGTCGCCGAGAAGTTCGGAGCGCTCGACGTCTACGTCGCGAACGCCGCCGCGACCGCGTTCAAGCCGCTGCTCGACGTCAAGCCGCACCACGTGCAGAAGACCTTCGCGATCACGGTCGACGGCTTCCTCTTCGGCGTGCAGCGCGCGGCGCGGCTGATGGCGGGACGCGAGGGCGCGTCGATCGTCGCGGTGTCCGGCTACGACTGCGTACGCACGGTGCCGCGCCACGGCGTGCTCGGTGCGGCGAAGGCCGCGATGGAGATGCTGGCGCGCCAGTTCGCGTTCGAGCTCGGCCCGAAGGGCATTCGCGTCAACTGCGTGAACTTCGTCTACGCCGACACGGACTCCACGCGATTCTTCGCCGGCGAGGGACACGACCCGCTGCAGGACGAGATGCGCGCGCTGACGCCGCTGCGCGCGCTCGCGACCGCGGACGACGTCGCCGCGTCGATCTCGTTCCTGTGCTCCGACGGCGCGCGCTTCGTGAACGGGCAGACGATCATGGTGGACGGCGGCGTGCTGCTCACGTCGCCGGCCCCGACGCACCTGCCGCCGATCGACTGAGCGAGACTCCGCGAAGGAGGGAAAGCCGATGATCCTCGAAGTCGCAGTGCTCGACGTCCGTCCCGGAGAGACCGAAGCGTTCGAAGCCGCGTTTCGTCAAGCGCAGTCGATCATCGCGTCGATGCCGGGGTATCGGTCGCACCAGCTGCAGCGCTGCGTGGAGAACGCGGACCGCTACCTGCTGCTGGTCGAGTGGGACACGCTCGAAGCGCACACGGTCGGATTCCGGCAGTCCGAAGAGTATCAGCGCTGGAAGGCGCTGCTGCACCACTTCTACGACCCGTTCCCGACGGTCGAGCACTACGTGCGGGTGGCCTGACGGAGTGCTCTCCGGACCGGTGCGCCTTCGCCGGCCCCGGTGCACTCCGGGCCGCGACTCCTCGAGCACGACTCCGGTGCAGCACGGCCGCAGCCTAATCACGCGGGCACGCGCACACGTAGTCAATCAATGTATTCCAATACATTGCCCGCAGGTTCGAAGGTCGCCATATTCAAGCGCATGACGAGCCGTTCGTACGTCCAGCTACCGCTCGCACTCGCTCCACGCTCTACGTGGGGCGGATCCCGTCGAGGCGCGGGACGAAAGCCGGCCGGCCGAACATTGGTGCACCATCGCCGGCGACCCGACATTCGCCCTAGTCACCCATGCCACGTCACTCTGCGAGTGGTGCGCGGGCTTCCCTCACTCCGCACGCCGAGCTTCGTCCGCGCATTCGAGGCGACGCTTGCTCGCGGGTGCGACCGGGGATCGTTCCGCGTGGTGCATTACTCGCTGCAGCGCGACCACGCCCACCTGCTGGTCGAGGCCGATGACGCAAAGGCGCTTGGGCGAGGCATGATGTCCGTCGGCTCCCGGCTTGCGCGCGCGTTCAATCGCGTCTTCCGACGGAAGGGTTGTGTGCTGGCGGATCGCTACCACGTCCGCGCGACGAAGACGCCGCGCGAGGTGCGGAACGCGCTCGCGTACGTGCTGCTGAATTTTCGCAAGCACCACGCGCGGACAGAATGGCTTTCGCATGTGGCAGCCGGCCCGGATCCGGCGAGCTCGGGACGATGGTTCGATGGCTGGACGACTGGTTCGACCGGCCGCTCCCGCGAGGCGGCGTCTAACTGCGTGGCCGAGGCCCGGAGCTGGCTTCTGCGAGTCGGGTGGCGCCGCCATGGGCTCATCGGCACACTGGAGCAGCCGAGTGGATCGGGTCACCGACGGTGAGACTCCAGGCGCAGATCCACTTCTTGAAGCCCTGGTCCGTCGCCCGCGATCGATCCGGCAAAGAGGTCGTCTTCGTTCTCGGCGCCGGCGCTTCGAGGGACGCACAGCTCCCGTTGGCCGACGACTTGACGCGCCACTGGCGAGGCGAACTGGTGAAGCGGGTGGAAGGAGCTGCTTCGCTCCTCGAGGCGATCGATCGCGTCCGGGAGCCCGACGACGACGGTCGCCTGGCAGACGATTACGAACAGATCTTCTGGTGGCTGCAGACCCTCTGGGAGCACAGGCTGCTCCGGCGGTCGCTCGGCATCGACCCGGCCACCTATGACGCTCTCTTTCACAAGATCCGGGAGAACAGCCGTGACATCATCGCTGACCATCTCTCTGAGCGTCAGAACTCTGGTGGGGACGTTGCGTACCTTTCTCGCTTCGCCGAGTTCGCGACCGAGCGTCGGGCGGTCAAGGTCTTCACGCTGAACTATGACACGTGCGTCGAGCGGGCATGTCGAAGCGCAGGTAGCCCAATCGTCACCGGCTTCGATGGAGACGATGAGCGCCGGCGCGGCTGGCAACCGGCAGTGTTTGACCGGGAGCGCGCGAAAGGCGGCGTCCATCTCTACAAGCTGCACGGTTCGCTCTCGTGGTTTGGCAGCGATCCGAATTCATTCGAGACCGTCGATCCGCCGGACCCTGCGTGCACGAAGTCCCATTACGGTACGCGTCCTCGCTTGATCCTCGGCCCCACATCGAAGGTCCAATCGGACGACCCGTGTTGGTGGCTGCTGAATCAACTCCACGCAACTCTGAAGCGTGCCCGAGCATGTGTGGTGATCGGATTCCGCGGACGCGATCCGCACGTCGGCGAGCGCATAGCGCACGAGAGGTCGCTTGGTCTCGACGTGATAGAGGTCGGCCCCGACGTAGATCCGAACCCGGAGCCGAGCTTCCCGGAACCGGATCGATTCAAGATTGGAGCCAGGCTGGGCGTCGACTGCACCGCGTCGCACGCACTGACGACTGGCCGGATCCACGCAGCGCTGCGCGACCTGGATCGGCTTCGGACGACCTCACGCGACGCGTAGGCAGCTTCTACAACCGCCGCCGACGTCCTTTCACGGGGACTCCCGCAGCTTCTCGTCCTCTCGCTCCCGCGACCGCAGCGACGTCATCGCCGCGAATGCGAGCGCGGTCGCGCCGAGGAAGATCGCGAGCCCCACGAGGACGCTGCCGGCCTGGCCGTGCGTCATTCCGAGGAACACGCCGATCACGAGCACGGCGAGCGCCGCGAAGAGGACGCGCCAGAACCACGGCGATTTGCGGAAGTCGCCCGGCCTGCCGGGCAACGGACCCATCGGCTTCTCTGTGGTCGCCATGCGGCGACGGGCAGCGAGAAGCGTGCCACCGCTCGACGCAGCGGAACCGTACGGCTACGACCGACGCGCGGAGGACGAACGATGAAGCTCGGGCTCTTCAACCTCAACATGGGCGCATGCGCGGAGCCGAAGACGTCCGTCGCGGTCGCGCAGCTCGCGGAGTCCGCAGGCTTCGAGTCGCTCTGGGTCGGCGAGCACGTCGTCCTGCCCGAGCCGCAAGCGCCGCCCTCCCCGCTTCCGCCGCGCTCGCCGATCCTCGACCCGGTCGTTTGCTTGACGCTGCTCGCGGCGCACACGACGCGCGTCAAGCTCGGCACCGGCATCATCATCCTGCCGCAGCGCAACCCGCTCGTGCTCGCGAAGGAGCTGGCGAGCCTCGACGTGGTCTCGAACGGACGCCTGATCTTCGGGATCGGCGTCGGCTACCTGAAGCCGGAGTTCGACGCGCTCGGCATCCCCTTCGATCACAAGGGCACGCGCACCGAGGACTACCTGCGCGCGATGCTCGCGATCTGGACGCAGGACGAGCCGCGGCACGAGGGGCGCTTCACCTCGTTCTCCGGCGTGCAGGCCTTCCCGCGCCCGCTGCAGAAGCCGCACCCGGAGATCGTCTTCGGCGGCCACACGCCCGAGGCGTTCCGCCGCGCCATCGCGCACGCGTCGGGCTGGTACGGCTTCTTCCAGGACGTCGACGGCACGAAGCGCTGCATCGACGGGCTGCGCGAAGCCGCGCGCGCCGCGGGGCGTCCGGGCGGGCTCGACGGCTTCGAGATCAGCGTGACGCCGCCGCCAGGCCTCGACCTCGACACCGCGCGCCGCTTCGCCGATCTCGGCGTGCACCGCCTGATCCCGTTCCAGCTCGGCGGCGACGCGCAGGCACAGCTCGACTTCGTCAAGCACACCGCGGACACACTGATCGGCCGCGTCTGAGCCTCGCGCCGGGCACGGTGCGAGGCTCGGACGCGTTCCGCGTCCTCACCCGCGCAGCTCGTCGTCCTCGTCCCACACCAGCGGCTCGCCCGACTCGGGCTCGCGCGCGAAGCGTGCGATCGCCTCGACCGCTCCGGCCGCGTCCGGCACGACGGTCATCAGCGCGCGGTTCTTCTCCTTCACCAGCGACGCCGCGACCATGCGCTCGACGAGCTCCAGCAGCGGGTCCCAGAAGCCGTGGTGATTGACGATCACCAGCGGCTTCCGGTGCAGCACCAGCTGGCGCTCGACGAGGATCTCCGACAGCTCCTCCAGAGTGCCGTAGCCGCCTGGCAGCACGACGTACGCGTCGCCGCGGTGCGCGAGACCGGCCTTGCGCGAGCGCATGTCGCCGACCGTCACGAGGTCGTGGATCGCCGCGTGCGCGACGCGCGCGAACGTGTCGAGGATCACGCCCTCGACGCGGCCGCCGGCGTCGAGCGCCGCGTCGGCGAGCGCGCCCATCAGTCCAACGTTGGCGCCACCGTAGACGACCGCCCAGCCCTGGCGCGCGATGCCCTCGCCGAGCTCGCGCGCGAGCCGCAGATGCTCCTCGGTCGCACGCGTCGAGGACCCTGCGTAGACGGTGACCGCGCGGACGTTCGGCATCCCGCTGTCTTCGCCCCGCACGCGCGGCCGCGCAAGCGCACCCGTCGCGACGGACGTCGACGTACGTCGCGCGACGGCGCGGCCACGGCGCGACGCCTTGCCATCGCGTGACCGCCGCGATAGCCGACGCTCGACCATGAGCCACGCACGCTTCGTCTTCCTCGACCGCGACGGGACGCTCGTCCACGACGGCGGCTACGTGCACCGCGTCGAGGACTACGTGCTCCTGCCCGGCGTGATCGAGGCGCTGCAGTCGCTGCGCGACGCGGGCTTCCGCTTCGCGATCGTCACCAACCAGAGCGGCATCGGCCGCGGGCTCTACACCGAGGCGGACTTCGAGCGCTTCCAGCGCCGCCTGCTCGACGACCTCGAGGCCGGCGGCATCGCGATCGAGGCGACGTACATGTGCCCGCACCTGCCGGACGCGCGCTGTGCGTGCCGCAAGCCGGAGCCGCGATCGCTGCTCGACGCACGCGACCGCTTCGCGATCGACCTCGCGGCGTCGTGGGTGATCGGCGACCACGCGGTCGACGTGCGCCTCGCGGTCAACGCCGGCTGCGGCGGCATCCTGCTGCTCACCGGACACGGCGAGGAGGAGCGCCACAAGCTCGGCGACACGCCGGTGGCGGCGATCGTCGCCGACCTGCCGGCCGCTGCGCGCTACATTCTGACCGACGAGCGCAGCGCACGGTAGTGAGTACGACGCACGAGCGCGGCGCCGCCCACGAGCGGACGCCGCGCTCCTGCGTCAAGCCAGGATCAGACCACGAGGCCCGTCCGCGCCCCCGTGTACTTGCCGTCCTCCCACACGACGGCGCCGTTCACGACCACCTTGTCGATGCCGGTCGCGTGCCGCACGTAGCGGTTCGCGTTGCCCGGCACGTCGCGGACGAAGTCCTCGGAGCCGCGGTCGATGGTGCTCGGGTCGAAGATCACCAGATCCGCCGCCTGCCCCGCCGCGATGCGGCCGCGGCCCTCGATGCCGAACGCGTCGGCGAGCTCGCTGGTCAGGCGCTGCACCGCGCGCTCGATCGTGAACGCCTTCAGATCTCGCACCCAGCGCGCGAGCAGGTAGCTGGTGTCGCCCGCGCCGCAGAACTGCGAGATGTGCGCACCGGCGTCGCTCGCGCCGACGTGGATGTTCGGGTCGCTGAGGATCGCCGTCACGCCCTGCGGATCGACGTGCAGGAAGTTGGTCAGCGAGAACTCGGTCTCGAGGTCCTCCGACACCGCGAGGTCGAGCATCACGTCGACGACGTCGCAGCCGCGCTCGGCCGCGATCTCGGCGAGCTTGCGGCCCTCGAGCGCCTTGTTCTCCGCGCGCGCGACGCGCCCGACGGTGAACACCTCGTCGAGCATCGGGATGCCGAAGCGCAGCATGATGAACTGGTTGCGCAGGTCCTCGCGGCGCTTCGGATCGGCGAAGCCCTGCACGCGCTCGGTGAGCGGCATGCGCATGACCTCGTTCCACGCCGGCATCGCCATCAGCAGGAACGACGTCTCCGACAGGCGGATGTTGATGTCGAAGGTGCGCGGCATCGACTGACCGTACACGCGCGCCCCGTTCGCGTTCTCCTCGGCGAGGAGCTTCAGCGAGTCCGACCACAGCGTGTTGGTCGTCGAGTGCACGATCGGCGCCACCGAGCACATGACACCCGCCTGGCGCGAGATCTCGGCCATCTCCTTGATGTTCTCGAGCTGCTGCGGCGGGTTGAAGAACACCGGCACGGTCTGCACGATGCCGCGCCCGACGGCCTTCATGGCCTTCGCGAGCGCGATGATCTCGTCGCGCGTCGCGAAGCGGCTCGGCACCGGCTTCATGTTCTCGTCCATGTCGACGTACGACGTCGACAGCCCGGCGGCGCCGGCACGCACGGCGTCCTGCAGGACGCTGCACATGCGTTCGATCTCCTCCGGCGTCGCGGCGCGCTCCTGCGCGGCCGCGCCCATCACGTAGCTGCGCAGCGCCGAGTGCCCGACGAGGCCCGCGACGTTGATGCCGAGGTCCGTGCGGATGAAGTCGAGGTACTCGGGATAGGTCTCCCACGTCCAGGGCACGCCTTCCGCGAAGGTCGCGAGCGGGATGTCCTCGATCTGCTTGAACATGCCGGCGAGCGCACGCTGGTCTTCCTTCTTGACGGGTGCCAGCGACAGCGAGCAGTTGCCCATCAGGATCGTCGTCACGCCGTGCTCGATGCACGGCGTCGCGAGACGGTCCCAGCAGATCTGCGGATCGAAGTGCGTGTGCACGTCGATGAAGCCGGGCGCGACCACCTGACCCTTCGCGTCGATCTCGCGCGTGCCCGCGGGCAGCGTGCCGGCCGGGACGTCGCCGACCGCGACGATCTTGCCGTCGCGGACTGCGACGGATCCGTCGCGTGCGGGTGCTCCGGTGCCGTCGACGATCCTCGCGTTGCGGATCAGAAGGGTGGTGCTCGTGCCTGCCATGCGTTGCTCCTTTTCCTAGAACAAAAGTTCTACGACGAGGGCACAGTGAACCCGGAATCCCGCCGCGAGGCAAGCCCGATCCGGGCAGGACACGCCCCGTCAGCGACCGTTCGCGCCGCGGAAGGGCTGGTTTCCGTAGCGGTCGAGGTGCACCACCTCGCCCACCGGACGCCGCGTCGTCGGCCCGTAGCGCCCCTTCGGCCAGCCGATCGGAACGACTGCGCACGGCATGACGCCGAACGGCAGTCCGAGGGCACGGCGCGCGAGGATCGTGCTCCACAGCGGCAGCGTGATCAGCGCGGCGCCGAGCCCCGCCGAGCGCGCCGCGAGGAGCAGGTTCTGCACCGAGGGGTAGATCGAGCCGTAGAAGCTCATCGCCGCGAGCGGCGGGAACGGAAGCCGCGGTCCGCGCAGGCACGCGACGATCACCACCGGGATGTCGGCGAAGTTGTCCGCCTGCCACTGCACCGCGTCGAGGAGCCGCATCATCTTCGGATCCTTGCGGCTCATCCAGCGGCCGATCCGTCCGTAGATGTTCCACGCGCCGCGGTTCAGGGCCCCGAGCCGCTCCTTCACCGCGCGGTCGCGCACGACGACGAACTCCCAGTTCTGCGCGTTGCTGCCGGTCGGGGCCTTCAACGCGAGCTCGATCAGCTGCAGCACCAGCTCGTCGTCGACCGGATCGGTCTTCAGACGCCGGATCGCGCGCTGCGTACGCATGGCCTCGTCGAGAGGCATCGAGAAGAGCGACGACGTCGCGCCGGCCTGCTGCTCCGCGGATGCTGACATGATCGTTTCCTCCCGCCGCTTGACCTGAAGCGCCGATCCAAGCACGGAGGATCGGACCATGCCACTGCGAGAGAGAAGCGAGGGAACGCCGACACCCGGGCTCGGCAACCTGCGGCGGATGATGCCGTACCTGATGCCGACGCGGAACGAGGCGTACGTCCTGTTCTCGCAGGAGATCGACGCGTCGCCGACGCGCGCGCTCGCCGACCGGCTGAACGCCGAGCGCTCACCCGACCGTCCGGTGACGCAGTTCCACATGCTGCTGCGCGGCTTGACGCTGGTGTTCTCGGAGTTTCCGCGCCTCAACCGCTTCGTCGCCGGTGGACGCCACCACGACCGCAACGGCATCTGGCTCGCCTTCAGCGCCAAGATGCGCCTCGACCTCGACGCGCCGGTGTTCGCGCGCAAGATGCGCTTCGCGCCCGACGAGTCGCTGATCGAGATGGTGGACCGCATCTACGAGGTGCTCGACGAGGGCCGGTCGGGACGCGAGTCGGCGAGCGACAAGGAGGTGCACGCGATCCTGCGCCTGCCCGGCCCGCTGCGGCGTGCGGTCGTGCGCGTCGGGCGCTGGCTCGACGCGGCGGGACTGCTGCCGCAGGCGATGATCGACAACGACCCGCTGTACGCGTCGGCGTTCGTCGCCAACCTCGGCAGCGTCGGCCTCGACGCCGCCTACCACCACATGTTCGAGCACGGCACGACGCCGGTGTTCGTCACCATGGGACGCGTGCACCGCGCGCCGTACGTGCGCGACGACGGCAGCGTCGCGTCGCGCGAGATCTTCGCGCTCAAGTACACCTTCGACGAGCGCACCGAGGACGGCTTCTACGCGGCGCGTGCGCTCGCGCGACTGAAGGTCCTGCTCGAGGACCCGTCGCTGCTCTGACCCTGCGTCAAGCAGCGGGCGACGCGCGCTCCTCCGGCGGCGGCAGTCCGCGGAACGACGCGTAAAGCATCGCGTCGTAGGCGAGCTTCATCGCGGCGCCGACCACGAGCGGCGCCGCGAGCGAGCCGCCGGTCATCAGCGCACCGGCGACGAACGGCGACGCCGCCCAGCCGCCGAGGCGCACCAGGTTCGTCACGCCCGACGCGAGCGTGCGCTCCTCGGGGCGAACCACCGCGAGCACGTACGAGGTCCGCGTCGGCACGTCCATCTCGACGAGCCCCTCGCGCAGCAGGAACAGCGCCGCGGCGACCGGGAAGCTCGGCGCGAACGCGACCGTCACCAGCAGCAGGCTCGACGGCACGTGCGTGAACACCATCGTGTTGACGAGCCCGAAGCGGCGCGCGAGCCACGCCGCGATCCAGTGCGACGCCGCGTTCAGCACGCGCGCGCCGAAGAAGAGCGCGCCGATCGCGGCCTCGGTCGCGCCGAAGCGCTCGAAGAAGAAGTACGACAGCAGCGCACTGGTGAGGAACCCGCCGCCGATCGCATCGAGCGCGAACAGCGACGAGATGCGCCACAGGATGCGGCGGCTCTCCGGCGTCACCGACGTCCGCGCGACGCCGTCCGGCGTCTCCACCGCGGCCGGCAGCAGCGCGTAGCAGCACGCCGCGACGATCAGCAGCAGAGCCGGGCCGAGCAGCGCGAGACGCAGCGACGCCGGCTCGTCGACGGCGAGCAGCGCGCGCAGCACGATCGGCAGGCCGGCGAGCAGGCTGCCGGTCGCGTGTCCGGCGTCCTGCGCGATGCCGTACCAGGCGAGGACGAACGTGCGCTCCTCGTCGGGCGCGGCCTGCGGCAGGATCGCCTGGTCGAGGATCACGGACGCGCCGCGGTCGCGGCCCATGCCGTTCACCATGCCGACGAAGGCGGCGACCGCGAGCACCAGAGGCGTCGAGGTCGCGGCGAGCACGACGATGCCTCCGGCGCCGACGAGTGAGAGCGCTGCGAGCAGCCGCCGGCGTCCGAGACGGTCGCCTGCGACGGTGGCGAGCAAGCCTCCCGCCGCGACACCCGCGAGCCCTGCCCCGACAACCGCGCCGATCGCGGCCGCGTCGAGCCGCAGGGCCGCGAGGTGGAAGCCCATCAGCACGCCGCCCATCGCGGTTGCGGCCGCGCGCAGGAACGCGGCCGCGTACAGCAGGCGGCGGATCGGCACGTGCGCTCAGCCGTGCCCGGTCTGCGTGTCCAGCGCCGACTTGACCGTCCGCGCGAGATCGTCGGCGCGCCCGTGCCCCCAGTAGTGCAGGAACACGCAGCGCGGCTCCTCGCCCGCCATGTGGTTGTGGATCGCGACGATCGCGACGCCGCCGCGACGGAGCGCGCCGAGCACTCCGGGCAGCTCGCCCTCCTGCATCGCGAAGTCGCCGTCCACGGTCGCGGCGTCCGGGCTGCCCGCGAATACCGCCCATGTATTGACGCCCATCGCCGCACCGACGTCCGTGCCGTGCATCGTCGCGGTGCGGCCGAAGACGAACTTCGCCATGCCGTCCTTCGCCTGCGCCTTCCCCGCGAGGATGCCCTCGAGCGGCGCCGGATCGATGGTGCTCGGGCTCGCGCCGGTGGCGCCGGGCGCGACCGGCGGACGCGCATGCGACGCGTCGACCGCGGCGAAGGTCGCCGCGACCGCCTTCGCGAGATCGTCCGTCGCGCCCATCCCGGAGACGTGCATGAAGAACACGCGCGGCTCCTCGCCGAAGAAGTGGTTGTGCAGCGCCGTCACGTCGAGGCCGTTCGCGAGTGCCGCGTCGAGCGCGGGCATCGCCTCCGCCTCGGTCACGACGACGTCGCCCATCACCATGGTCGCGGAGCCCGCGGTCTGGAACGCGGCCCACGACGTCAGCCCCTGGAACGGCGCGAGCGGTGCGCCGTCGATCCGGACCGCGAGATCGGAGCGCGGCACCGACACCTTGACCACGTCGCCCAGAGTCTCGGTGGCGCGGCCGGTGGCGGCCGCGATCCGTGCGGCATCGGGCGGCGCCGCCGATGCCGTGCCGGCGAGAAGGAGAACGGCAACCGCAATCGCGACGACCACGAACGAGCAGCGTTCGGTGTTCATGGAGTCCTCCACAGGAGGAATCCAATCACGCCAGCGAGGACGATGACCACGGGCTCCGGAACTTTCTTCGTCTTCACGATCCCCCAGAGGGTGCCCAGGGCGATGAGCGCGGTGGGAACGTCGTGGATCGCACGCCGTCCGAGCACGAACGCCGCGCCGGCGATCGCGCCGCTCGCCGCCGCGGTGACGCCGTCGACGAAGGCCTTGACGCGCGGGCTGCCGATCGAGCGCTGGAAGTACGTCGCGGGCACGACGACGAAGAGCCAGCACGGCAGGAACACGCCGACGGCAGCCATCGTCGCGCCGAGCGGCCCCGCCACCAGGTAGCCGATGAAGCCGCTCGGTCCACGCGGTCACGAGCGCGCTCGTCAGGAAGATCGCGTACGCGACGCGGTCGCCCTCGACGGTCGAGCGCATCAGCTTCCAGGCGCTGCGTCCGATGATCGCGATCACGGCCGCACCGACGCCGTAGAACGCGCCCTGCATCCACGCGAGCCCGCCGAACGCGAGGTAGACCGCCGACAGCGCGAGCGACGGCAGCACGAATGCCGCGGCGACCAGCGACGCCCCGAGAGTCCCGGCCTTGAGCCAGCCGAACCAGATCGCGAGCTGTGCCGCGAACGGTCCGGGCGCGAGCTGCGCGCGTGCGAGCCCCTCGACGTAGTCCTGCTTCGAGAACCAGCGCCGCTCCTCGACGATGTCGCGCTGCATGTAGCCGACGAGCGCGATCGGGCCGCCGAGGCCGAACGTCCCGAGACGCACGAAGTACAGCAGCAGCTCGGCGAGCGTGTACGGCGCGGTCGCGGCGCGGGCGGTGGGCTGTTCGCGCTCGGCTGTCATTCGATCGGCGCTCCTCGCGCCGCGCGACCGATCGACGCCGACGCGACGCGACGCGAGGCCGTCCGTTCTGACCAGTCCGCACGGCGCCCGGCAAGGCGTGCGCTGCGCGCGGCGCGCCATCGTCGCGCCTCGCGCGCCCGGCGGCGGACGCCGTGCTCAGGTGCATCCGCGCGACCGCCGATACCCGGAAAAGCTGCCATGTCCGGCTCCTCCATGCTGGCGGCGCTCCTCGCCGCCGTCGTTCCCGTGCTCATCGCCGCTCTCGTCGTGCTGCTCGGACGCGAGCTGCGCGCACGGGTGCGCCGCGAGCGCTGGCTGCGCGACCACGTCGCGTCGGTCGACGGCGCACTCGCGAGCATGGCCGACGCGGTGGTGCTCGCGGACCGCGACGGCTGCTTGACGTTCGCGAACGACGCCGCGCACCGGCACCTGCCCAGCCGCCAGGGCCGCGCGCTCGACATGTTCGGGATGTCCCCGCCGGTCCTGTTCCGCGCCGACGGCATCACCCCGATCCGTCCCGAGGAGACGCCGCTGGTGCTGGCCCTGCAGGGCCACGTCACCGAGGGCGCCGAGTGCCTCTACCGTCCGCCCGGCACGGAGCCGACGTGGTTCAGCATCTCGGCGCGTCCGCTGGCCGACTCGCGCGGCGCGCCTGCCGGCGCCGTCGGCATGTTCCGCGACGTCACGCGCGCGAAGCGCGCGTCGCACGCGCTGCAGCACGCCAACGCCCGGCTGCAGACCTCCGTCGAGGAGCTGCGCCACCGCAACGACGAGATGGCGCTGCTCGGCGAGCTGAGCCAGTTGCTGCACGGCTGCGGCACGACGGAGGAGGCGTGCGCGTTCGGAGCCCAGTTCCTCGCACGGCTCTGCCCCGGCGGCTCGGGCGCGATCTTCCTCTTCGGCGACGACGCCACGCGCGCGACGCGCACCGCCGCATGGGGGCGCGTGACGCACCTCGCGGAGGAACTGCGCCGCGACGAGTGCTGGGCGCTGCGTCGCAGCACGGTGCACGCGGTCGACCCGCGACGCCTCGGACTGCTCTGCGGCCACGTCGCGCGCGACGTCGTCGCCTGCGCCTGCGTGCCGCTGATGGCGCCCGGCGAGTGTCTCGGCGTGCTCTACGTCGAGAGCGCGACCGACGCCTCGGTCGCGACCATGCCCGGACCGGGCATCCTCGAGGCGGTCGCGCAGGAGGTGAGCTTGACGCTCGCGAACGTCCGCCTGCACGACATGCTGCTGCGCCACTCGGTGCGCGATCCGCTCACCGGGCTGTGGAACCGCCGCGTGCTCGACGAGTGGTTCGACCGTGAGCTCGCCCGCGCGCGGCGGCACGGCACGTCGGTCGGCGTGCTGCTGATCGACGTGGACCACTTCAAGGGCTTCAACGACTCGTTCGGGCACGATGCCGGCGACGAGCTGCTGAAGGCGCTCGCGTCGATGCTGCGCGACGCCGTGCGCACGGAGGACCTCGTCTGCCGTTACGGCGGCGAGGAGTTCCTGATCATTCTCGGCGACACCGCGCCCGAGCACGTCACGCTGCGCGCGGCCGATCTCTGCGAGCGCGCGCGCGAGCTCACGGTGCAGCACGGCACGCGGCGGCTGCCGCCGGTCACGCTGTCGATCGGCGTCGCGCTGCATCCGCAGCACGCGACCGCCGCCGACGAGCTGCTGCGCGCGGCGGACCGCGCGCTCTACGCGGCGAAGGACGCGGGCCGCGACCGGGTCGCGGTCGCGCCCCCCGGGAACCGGAAGAGCACCGGCTCCGTCACCGCCGCGGCCTGAGCGGCGTCGGCCTTTCACGCGGCCGACGTGCGAGGTAGGCGTCGGATCGTGCGCACCGACGAGGAGCGACCACTCGCACCGGCACCATCGGCGACGAGCCTGCTGTACTGGGCCACCATCCTCGCCGCTTGCTCGATCGGCGAGACGGTGGCGGATCTGGTGTCGCACGATCTGGGTCTCGGCTACGTCCGCGCGTCCGCGATCTTCGTCGGCGCGTTCGCGGTGCTCGCGATGGTCGAGCGGCGCTTCGGCGTTCCCGCAGCGGCACGCTACTGGAGCGCGATCGTGCTGATGAGCACGACGGGCACGGCGCTGGCCGACCTCTTCACGCGCACGCTCGGGCTCGGCTACTCCGGCACGTCACTGGTCCTCGGCGCACTCTTCCTGCTCGTCGTCGCGGGCTGGCCGCGGCTGCGCCGCATCGGTGCGGTGCGGCGCGCGGACGCGGCGGATCCGCTGCTGCCGCACGCGCGCGTCCATCTCGAGCACACCGACCTGCCCGACACCGACGCCGGCTACTGGGCCGCGATCATGGTCGCGAGCACGCTCGGAACGTCGCTCGGCGATCTCGTGTCCAACGCGCTCGATCTCGGCTTCGCGGGCGGGACGCTGCTGCTCGGCTCCGTGCTCGCGACGGTGCTCGCGGCGGAGCACCTCGCGACGCGCTCGAGCACCGTGCGCTACTGGGCGGCCCTGATCACCGCGAGCACCATCGGCGCGACCTCCGGTGACTATCTGACGAAGGACGACGGGCTCGGCTTCCCGTCGCCGGCGGTGATCGCCGTTCAGGTCGTCGTCCTGGTGGTGCTGCTGGGATTCGGGCTCGCGCACGCGCAGCGCACGCGAAGGGACGCGAGCGTGGAGTGAGCCGCGCCCGCGCCGCTCACAGGAGCGGCGTCAACGCACGCGCCAGCCGATCGCCGACGCGGTGCCGGAGCGGCCGCGCCCGCCACTCGTCCGCGTCGATCTTCGACGAAGTCGCGAGGTCGCTCGTGAACGCCCCCTCCATGCGCGCCGCGACCGCTTCCGACAGCACGACGAGGTTGCACTCCGCGTTCCAGTGGAACGAGCGGTAGTCCATGTTGGTCGAGCCGACGACCGAGACGTAGCCGTCCACGACCACGCTCTTCGCGTGCAGGATCGACGCGCCGTACTCGAAGATCGCCACGCCCGCGGCGAGCAGGTCGGCGAAGAAGCCGTGCCCGGCGTGGCGCACCAGCGGCACGTCGCTCCTGCCCGGCAGCAGCAGCCGCACGTCCACGCCTCGTGCCGCGGCGTGGCCGAGGAGCTGCGTCAAGGATGACTTCGGCGCGAAGTACGAGTTGGTGATCCACACCGACGTGCGCGCCGCGCCGATGATTGCGCCGAGCACCGCGGCCGACTCCTCGTGGCCACGTCCCGGGCGCGAGTCGAGCACCAGCACGGGCGCGCCGCCGTGGCCGTCGGGCGCGAGCGGCGGAATCGCGAACGGCGCGCCGCCCGCGCGCTCCCAGCCCTCGGCGAACACGACGGCCATCTCCCACGCCGGCGCGCCCGTCACGCGGACGTGCGAGTCGCGCCACGCGTCGATCGCGGCGTGCGGCCGCGCGCCGTACTCGTTGCCGACGTTCATCCCGCCGGTGAACGCCGTCGCGCGGTCGACGACGAGGATCTTGCGGTGATCGCGATAGCCCTGGTTCCAGAGCCGCGGGAAGAGCGGGTGGAAGAGCCGCACGTCGACGCCGCCCTCGCGCAGCGTGTCCCAGAACGCGCGGCGGGTCGAGAACGAGCCGAAGGCGTCGGCGAGCACGCGCACCGCAACGCCGCGCGACGCCGCCGCGGCGAGATCCGTGGCGAGCTCGCGCCCCACCTCGTCGTCCTTGAAGATATAGGACTCGAGCAGGATCTCCTCGCGCGCGGCGAGGATTGCATCGCGCATCGCCGCGAACGCGTCGTGGCCGCGGAAGTACGGCTCGACGTCCGCCGCCGGCAGGAGTGGCGCGCCGTCGATGCGGCGCAGCAGGATCTCGAAGCCCGGGTCGCGCACGCCGCGCGGCAGCGTCGCCGCGACGTCCGCGACGTGCGGCGCGCGCAGCTCCGGCGGCAGCACGTGGCCGACGATCGGCCGCGGGATCGCGCGGAAGCGCCGGGAGGGACGGGAGCGGCGGGCGCGCGACATCGGCACGACGCGTCTAGCACGGCGCGGCGCCGTGCGTCGGGTGCCGCCCGTGGGCGGGTGCCGCGCGTTGAGTGCCGCCCGCGACCGTCGTAGGACAGGCGCGGAGGAACCATCGCGTGAGCACCGTTCGCATCGAAGACCACGACGCCGGCGTCCGGCTGCTGACGCTCGACCGCCCGCCCGCCAACGCGATCGACGAGGAGCTGCTGAGCGATCTCGCCGCCGCCTGCACCGCGGCGAAGAACGACGATTCCGTGCGCGCGGTGATCCTCACCGGCGCGGGACGCTTCCTCAGTGCCGGCTTCGATCTGCGCGCCGAGCGCCGCGACGACGCCTCGGCCGATCGTCTCGCGGACCTCTACCGCGACGCCCATCTCGCCCTGCTCGAGCTGCCGAAGCCGACCCTCGCGATGGTGCAGGGACACGCGATCGCGGGCGGCCTCGTGCTGGCGCTCGCCTGCGACTACCGCCTCGGCCTCGACGGCGACTACAAGGTCGGCCTCAACGAAGTGTCGATCGGCGCGTCGTTCCCGCTCGTCGCGATGGAGATCGTGCGCCTGCGCTTGACGCACGCGCGCGCGGCGGAGCTGCTGCTCGGCGCCGCGATCTACCCCGCGAGCCAGGCGCTGCGTCTCGGCATCGTCGACGAGCTGCTGCCGGCGGACAAGCTCGAGTCGACGGTGCTGCGCCGCGCTGCGCGCATGGGTGCCTTCCCGCGCGAGTCGTACGCGCACACCAAGGCGGCGCTGATCGCGGACGCGGTGCGCAGCGTGCGAGCCGAGACGCCGGAGGAGGCGCGCGCGGCGACCGCGGTGTGGACGACCGACGAGAGCCGCGCGGCGCGCGCGGCGCAGCGGAAGAAGCTCGAGGGGTAGGTCCGGCGCAGCGGACGGGCGCGCAGGGCGGGTTCCGCCCGCGCGCGCCCGCGTCAAGGCGTGTCGAGCGGCAACGACCACAGCTCGTCGCCCCACCTCCGATTGGTGCTCGGGAAGAAGAGGCTGTCGCCCGCCGCGGCGGTCGCGCCACGGCAGTACACGCGCCGCCCCGGCAATGGCTGCGTTCCCGCGGCGCTGCCGTCGCTGCGGAACAGGAACGGATAAGAGGGGAACTCCTCCGGCGGCACGCCGCAGAAGAACAGGGTATCGCCCGCGGCGACGAGCGTCCCGCCGAGGACACCACCGTCGAAGATCCGCTCGGTGCCGGCCTCGGTTCCGTCCGTGATCCACACGCCCGGCGTCTCGTCGAATCCGAACGTCCCGCCCTCGAAGGGGCTGCGGAATGCGATCCGGCCGTCGAAGGGCGTGAGCTCCGCGAGCTGCCGGAAGGGCGTCACCGCCGCGACCGGCTTCGTTCCGTCCTTCGTGCCATCGCTGCGCCACAGGTTCTTGCTGCCGTCGTGGTCGGGCCAGGTCGGAAAGGAGAACAGCAGCGCGCCGTCCAGGAACGACGCCTGCGTGATGACGCGCTTGACGGATGGCGCCATGGTCGCATCGAGCGCCGCGACCATCGTCGTGCCGGCGGCCGTGCCGTCGCTGCGCCACAGCTCCGTGCTCCCGGCCCATGCGACGCCGAAGAACATCACGCCGTCACCGGGAAAGAGCGGGCCGACGTCTGGGGCGAATCCGCCGCGCGCGGCGAAGGTCGCGATCGGCTTCGTCTTGCCCGTGCCGCGGTGGCTCCGCCACAGCGCGGCATCGGCGCCCTGCGACGGCGGCGTCGCGAAGAAGACGCCGTCGGCGAAGCGCACGAGACTGCGCGCGACGACCGGCGCGAGGACGTCCGCGGCGCCGTCGTTCGCGTCGACCCGCAGCAGCGCGCCGGTTCCGGGTGCCGGACCGTCGACCGCGACGAACGCCGCTCCCTCGTCCACGAGGATCTCGCGGATGGCGCCGTCGAGCTTCGCGACCAGGCGCGTTCCGTTGCCTCCGGCGTCGGCCGCGCGAAGCTCGCTCGCACCGTGCGCGAACAGGATGCCCGACGGCGACGGCGTCAGGAGCCGCACGGCGGGCTCTCCATCCGCGAAGTCCTCGACGAGCTGCGTGCCGGCGCGCGTTCCGTCGCTCCGCCAGAGCTCGTTGGCGTCGTCGGCGTAGAGCGGACCGGCCACGGTGAAGAACAGCGCGTCGCCCGACGGTGTCAGCGCACCGGGAGAGGAGCCGGCGGTCCACGGCCCCAACTCGACGACCTTGACCGTGCCGTCGGCGGTGCCGTCACTGACCCAGAGCGCGGAGTTGATCACCATCGCGACGCCGCGCTCGCCGGTCGCGACGTTCGCGGGCGGCGACGGCAGACGGCGGATCAGCGACGTTCCGGCAGCGGTGCCGTCGGTACGCCGCAGCTCCCAGCGACCGAAGATCTCTGCCACGGCGAGCAGCGTCGCCGCTCGGGAAGGCAGCTCGGCCACGCCGCCGAGGTTCTGCCAGTACGGCTTGATGATCGGCCTGGTGCCCGCGACGGTGCCGTCGGTGAACCAGAGGCCGTCGACGTCGTCGTCGGTGAACGACTGGAACAGGAATCCGTTCGCCGCCGGCCGCAGGCCGCTTTGGACCAGTCCCTGATGGATCTGGAACGTTCCGGCGACCGTTCCGTCGCTGCGCCACAGCCGCTCGCGACCACCGAGGAACGAGTACTGGCTGAAGTACAGCAGACCAGCGCCCCGTGCGTAGATCGTCAGGTCGTTGTCGCCACGCGGTGCCGGATCGACGTTGCGCAGCAGCGCGATCTGGCCGGTCTCCGGATCGAGCCGGTACAGATTGACGCCGATGCGCCGCGCCTCGAGGACGTAGTGTACGCCCTCGGCGAGCACCCACGTAGTCGCGAACGGCAGCGACGCCACGCGCGCCGTCGTCTCCGGCGTGCCGCGCGTCCGCCACAGCTCGTTCGTTCCGGGAGCGAGGTGAACGCCGTAATAGACAAAGCCGTCCGGTCCCGCCTCCGGCTGGCCGATGTCGTAGAACGACGGGGTCAGGACGACCGCCTGCCACGTGCCGTCGACGGTGCCGTCGGTGCGCCAGATCGAGTGGCCTGCGGGCCCCTGCTCGAGGACGAAGAGCGCGTCGGCGGTCGCGAGGAAGCTCTGGACAAAGCGGTGATCCGCGCCGAGCTGGCGCAGCTCCTTCGTCCCTTGCGGCGTACCGTCGGACGCCCACAGCGCAGTGCTCGCCTGTCCGTCGTCGACGACGAAGATCAGCCGACCGTCGAACGCGCCTTCGGTGCGGTCGACCAGGTACCGCCAGTACGGATAGCGCTGGCCGCCGGACGCCTGCCAGACGCGGACGGTACCGTCCGCGGTGCCGTCGGTGCGCCAGAGCTCGAAGACGTCGAAGTCGCCGGCGACATCCCGGCTCAGCCCGAAGTAGAGCAGGCCTCCGGCCATCGCGATCGGCTCGACGTGCGAAAGATCACCCGGCCCCGGCTCGAAGCTTCGAACCAGACGCGTCCCCGCGGCACTGCCGTCGGTGCGCCACAGCGCGAGACCGCCACGGCAGGTCGCGTCGGTACCCACGTACAGCGCATCCGGTCCCGCGACGAATCGGGACAGCGAGCAGCCCGACGAGGAGCGCTCGATGTCCTTGACGAGCTTCGCCGGGCCCGCGTGCGCCAGCGGCGTCGCGACGAGCAGCATCAGCAGGAGGGTGAACGCTGCGGCGCGGAGCCGGCCGATGGAGCGAGCGCTCCTCCCGTCACGCGCATCCATGCGGGGCGCAGCGTACGAGCACCGGGCGCGGCCGATCGCACCGGGTTCCGCCCGGCGCGTGCCACCGCAGTATGCGACCCTCGTCAAGGAGGATCCAGCGGGAGCGACCACAGCTCGGTGCCGGTGTGCCGCGTCGTTGCGGTGAAGAGCAGCTGCGATCCCGACAGCTCGAGCTCCCCGGTGCAGGAGAGCTCCCGGTCGAAGGCCGGTACGGTTCCGGCGGGCGTACCGTCGGTGCGCCAGAGGCGCTGCGGCTCGTTCCTCGGGTCCGCCGTTGCGCAGAAGAAGGCCGTGTCACCGGTGACGCGCAGCGACCCGGCCACGTCGCCATCGAACAGACGGACCGTTCCGGACTCCGTGCCGTCCGTTGCCCACAGGTCGGACTCGAAGTAGAGCGTCGGAGGGTAGTCCATCGGAGTGACGAACAGCACGCGCTCGCCGAGGCGCGTCATGGCGCCGAGCTCCAGTCCGATGTCCACCGTCGTGACCGGCGCCGTGCCGGCCTCGGTCCCGTCGCTGCGCCACAGGTTGGGAACGCCCGGCTCGAAGTTGGGCACGTACGAGAAGAGCAGCGCGCCATCGAGGAACGTGCCGTTGAACACGCCACCGCGACCAACCACGCCGGGCGGCAACGGCAGCGCTGCAACCTTCACGGTTCCGCCCGGGCTGCCGTCGCTGCGCCACAGCTCGAGCCTGCGCTGGTAGCCGACGGTGAAGAAGATCACGTCCGCATCGACGAAGAGCCGCGTGATCAACGGCCGCTTGCGGCTGGTCGCAGCGCGGAACGTCGCGACCGGCACGGTTCCCGCGGGAGTACCGTCGCTGCGCCACAGCCCTTCGACGCTCGGCGACACCGGTGCGGTGAAGTAGAGGGCGCCGGCGAACGGCGCGAGGCTGCCCGGCGCGCCGCGCGCGAGGATCGTCGTCGTACCCGTGGTCGGGTCGGCGCCCACGAGAGCACCGCTCGACAGGTCGCTGCCCACGACCGCCGCGAAGGCCGTCGCGCCGACGGCGGCGATCTCGTCGATCCACGCGTTCTCGGCGATGCTGCCGACGTCGGCCAGCAGCTGCGTCCCTTGCGGGGTTCCGTCGCTCGACCAGAGCTCGCGCAGCCCGCGTGCGAACAGCAGCCGGCCCGTGCCCGGCGTCAGCAGGCGCAAGTCCTCGGTGCCGTCGGGAAAGTCGGCGACCCGCCACGTGCCGGCCTTCGTGCCGTCGGTGCGCCACAGCTCGTTGGTGCGCGTGAACAGGCGACCCAGGTCGAAGAACAGGGTGCCGTCGACGTCGGTCAGCGAGTGCGGCCACGCGCCGGCCGTATCGCGTCCGAGCGGCAGGAGCTTGCGCGTGCCGCCCGGCGTCCCGTCGCTGCACCACAGGTCCGAGCCCGACCAGAACACCACGCGCGGCCCGAGCACGCCGAACCCCTGGAGCGACGGCCCGGACGGCAGGTTGCCCAGCGGGACGGTGCCTTCGGGCGTGCCGTCGGTGCGCCACAGCACGTAGAACAAGTCCCAGGACCGCGTGACGAACAAGGTCGTGTCGGCGGTCGCAACGACGCTGTCGTATTCGATGGTGTCGGGACGTGCGGGACGGATCTCCCGGGTGCCTGCGACGGTGCCGTCGGTGTGCCAGATGGCCTTGCCGTCGTCGACCGGGGCGGGCTCGAAGGCGAACCCGTCACGCCCTTGCGCGACGTAACCGGTCGATCCGTCGTACAGGACGAACGTACCGTCGGTCGTGCCGTCGCTGCGCCACAACTTCTCGCGCGAGCCGAAGAACGCGAAGTGCCGGAAGTACAGGACGCCGTCGCGGCTGCCGTACACGAAGAGCTCGCTCTCGCCTCGCGGCGCCGGCTCGAGGTTCTTGACGACCACGACCTGATTGGTCTCGGGATCGTAGCGCCACAGATTGACCGCGATGCGCCGCGCCTCGAGCACGAAGTGAACGCCGTCGACCAGCCGCCACGTGCTGTTGAACGGCAGCGCGACCAGCCGCGTCGTGGTCTCCTTCGTGCCTCCGGTGCGCCACAGCTCGTTCGAGCCCGCGCCGAGATTGACGGTGAAGTAGACGTCGCCGTCCGGTGCCAACGTCGGCGAGCCCGCTTCGGGCGAGAAGAGCCCGAAATCGTGCACGAGCTTCGTCCCGTCGGCGCTGCCGTCGCTGCGCCACAGCTCGCTTCCGTCCGAGCCGGAGACGACGAAGAACACGGCGTCGTCCCTGACCAGAAACCGCCCGAAGAACGGAAAGCCGTCGAAGGCCCGTACGCGATGCGTGCCGGCGGCAGTGCCATCCGACACCCAGAGCGACGAATCCCGGATGCCCTCGTCGACGACGAACAGCAGCTTGCCATGGACAGCGGCCTCGGTCTGCGAGGTGCTCTTCACCTGATGAACGAGCTGCTGCTCACCGGTCGCCTGCCAGACGAGCGCGGTGCCGGATTCCGTACCGTCGGTGCGCCACATCTCGACGATCGGCGAGCCCCACCAGTCGCCCTCCGAGAGACCGAAGTACAGCAGGTCGCCGACCGCCGCGATCGGCTGGACGAAGCCGAAATCGCGCGGGCCGCGTTCCAGCGCCTTGACGAGACGCGTGCCGTCCTCCGTCCCGTCGGTGCGCCAGATGGCGAGCCCACCGCGACAGGCGAAGGAGGTCCCGAACCAGAGGGCGCCCGCGCCGGACACGAAGTCCGACGCTTCGCAGCCGACCGACGTCCGCTCGATGTCCTTGACGAGCCTCGCCGGGCCCGCGTGCACGGGCGTCGTCACCAGGAGCAGGATTGCGAAGCACAGCACCGCTCGCGCGAGCAGAGCCGCCCGGCCAGGCTTCCGTTCCCCGCGCGCGTCCATGCGCGACGCAACGTATGAGCAGCCGGGCCGGCTGGTCAACCAAAGTTCCGCGTGTCGTGTGCAGGACGGCGGCATTTTCCCGTCTGGACTCCGTCCGCACGACAACGGTAGTCAGACGGGATGCCCGCACGACGTCCACACCCGCTCGCTCTCGCCGCGACGCTCGCCCTCCTCGCCTCCTGCGCCTGCGCGCTCGACGCGCAGGCCGCCACCACGCGCTACGTCGACTGCAGCGCGACGACGTCCGGCGACGGCTCTCGCCTCGCACCGTGGAACGACCTCGCCACCGCGAACGCGGCCCCGCTCGGACCCGGCGACCGTCTGCTGCTCCGCCGCGGCACCGTGTGCGCGGGTCCTCTCGCACCGATCGCGGAAGGCAGCGAGCAGCAGCCGGTGCGGATCGGCGCGTACGGCTCGGGTGGACGGCCGCGCATCGACGCGACGTCCGAGGACGCGGTGCTGCTGCGCAACACGAGCTTCACGATCGTTCGCGACCTCGAGGTGACCAACGCCGGACCGGAGGCGCGCCGCCGCGGCGTGCACATTCTCGCCGACGGACGGCTCGTGCGCGGCTTGACGGTGCGCGACCTGTACGTGCACGACGTCGACGGCGATCTCGCGAAGGACGGCTTCGGCAGCGGCGGCATCCAGGGTGACGTGACCGGCGGCGGACGCTTCGACGGGCTGCTCATCGAGAAGAACCGCATCGAGGACGTGAGCCGCAGCGGCATCTTCCTGCCGATCGGCGGCGGCTCGCGGCCGCGCTCGGGAGAGCCGTGGCCGGAGGCATCGACCAACGTCGTCGTGCGCGGCAACCGCCTCACGCGGCTCGGCGGCGACGGCATCGTCTCGCTCGGCACGGTCGGCGCGGTGCTCGAGGAGAACGTCGTCAGCACCGGCAACCTGCGCGGCGCGAGCCTCACCTCGGGGAACCCCGTGTGCAACGCGGGCATCTGGACGTTCTCGGCCAACGACACCCTCATCCAGCGCAACGAGGTCTTCGACATGCGCTTCAACGGCTGCGACGGCAACGGCTTCGACGTCGACTACGAGCAGGACGGCACGATCGTCCAGTACAACTACAGCCACGACAACGAGGGCGGCTTCATCCTGCTGTGCACCGACGACCGGCCGCGCGCGGCGCAGGTGCGCTTCAACCTGAGCGTCAACGACGGTTGGGCGGTCGCGCAGTCGCCGTGCGCCTTCCCGCGCATCGGCGGCTTCGACGGCATCCGCTTCCACAACAACACCTTCATCGGACCGAACCCGCTGCTGTCGTTCCAGAACCTGCGCTCGAACGGCCTGCTCGACACGCAGAACCTCGACTTCCGCAACAACCTCTTCGTCGCCGACCCGCCGATCGCGCAGCCCTTCCCGTGCGGCGCGCGCTGCTCGAACAATCTCTTCTTCGGCATGCCCGCACAGGGCACGGACGCAGTCACCGCGAACCCGCAGCTGGTCGCACCGGGCCGCACCGGCAACGGACGGCGCCGCGTCGGCATGGGCTTCCGCCTGCGCCGCGGTTCGCCGGCGATCGGCGCCGGGGTGGAAGTCCCCGACGCCGTGACGCAGGACTACTTCGGACGCACCTTCGATCCGGCGCAGCCGTCGATCGGCATGCACCAGCCCTGAGCACGCGCCGCACGCGCCCGGGCCGGCGCGCTCACCGACACGCGAGCGTGCGGTCGTCGATGCGGCACCCGAGCGTGGTCTTGCCGGCGACGTCGCGCAGGCTCATCGCCCAGCCGCCCGCGTCGGCGTCGAGAATCGCGAAGCCGAAGTCGTGCCGCGTCTCGCCGACCGCGACCGTCGCGCCGCCGACCTCGAGCCCGGCGAGCGGCGTGGTCACCGCGGGGCTGAGCTGCGTGCCGCCGTTGCCGATCACCAGCTGCGGCGCGCGCGGCTGGTCGAAGCCCAGCCCTTCGAAGAGATGCACGTGGCCCGCCAGCACCATCTCGACCGTCGGCGGCAGCTGGTTCCCGGACGCGGCCTGGAGCGTCGGGTTGCCGGTGAAGAGCTGCTCCTGGCCGTTCTGGTCGCCCGAGTTGCCGATGACCCACATCGGACGGTGCGTGACGAAGAACGAGCGCGGCCCGGCGAGGCGCGCGACCTCCGCGAACTGCGGCACGTACAGCGCCACCTGCTTCGGATCGACGTTGGTGTCGTTCGCGGCGCTCGAGTCGAACATCAGCAGCTGCAGGTTGCCGAGCTCGATCGCGTACGGCTCGGTGTAGTCGACGCACTGCGGGTCGAACGGACGCGGGTCGAGGAAGCGGAACCACACGTCGCCCGCGCGCGAGCACGACTCGTGGTTGCCGCGCGTCAGCGCGAGCGGAGCCGCGCGGAACAGCGGACGCGCGGGCGCGAAGAAGTCGGCCTCGATCGTCGTCCAGTCGTAGCCGTACGGGCTGCCCGCGCATCCTTCGTCGCCGTCGGGGCACGGGTCCTCGCGGTAGAGGTAGTCGCCGACGTGCACGATGACCTGCGGTGCGGCGTCGGCGAGCGTGCGCGCGACGGTCCGTCCGCCGACCGCGGCGCTCGCGCCGGCCGGATCGCCGGTGAGGAAGCCGAGCACGTCCGCAATCGAGTCCGCGACGCGCGCGAAGGGCCACGCGACGGGATCGTTGCACGACTGCGCGGGGTCACCCGTCTGCAGGCGGCAGCCGGTGTCGCCGAGGACCGCGATGCGCGAGACCTCGGGGCCGTTCAGCGGCAGCTCGACGCCGTCCACGGCGACGCGCCTCGCGGCCGCGGAGATCGACGCCTCGCACGTCAAGACAGGAAACAGCGGCGGCTCGGGAGCCGCGCGAACCTGCATCGCGACCTCGCGTCCGTCGACCTCGAGCGCGGGACACGCGTCGCCGCCGGTGATCGCGCGCGCGATGCGCTCGCCGCCGGGACCGAGCATCAGCCACGCGTACTCGGTGCCGCGATTCGACGCGTCGCCGCAGCCCGCGGCCAGCACCAGGAGCGCCAGTGCGGCCAGCCGACGGGCGCCCCTGGTTCCGTTTCCCACGCGCCGCGCGCGTGCATCGACCTGCTGCCGCATCACCGCCTCCCCCGGGGCCATGCGCCGGCCGTCCCGCACGTCGCGAGCGGCACCGGCCCGCGCCGGGCGCTATCGCGGTCGTGGCCGCCATGCAAGGGCCCGGACGACGGCGTGGGCGCGACACCCTGCGACGCCCGGCCGCGCACGCGCGACGATCGTTCGTCGTCGCGGTGAAACTTCGTTGACCGGCGCATGACCGGCTCCCTAGGGTCGCGTGGTGAGTCGCCGCAGCCCGATCCTCGCGTTGCTCCTCGCCCTGCTCGCGTCTCGCGCGACGCCGACCGGGGCCGACGATCGCTGCGCCGGCGTGCTGCAGGACGACGTCTGCGCCGAGGCGACCGGCTCGTGCCCCGCCCTGCCGCCGCCCCTCGGCCTCGCGCCGAGCCCGTGGCCGGTCTTCCAGCACGACGTGCAGCACACCGGCCAGAGCGCGCACGACGGCGCGACCTGCCCGAACGTGGTCTGGACGGCGAAGCTCGCCGGCAAGGTCCTCGCAGCACCCGCGCTCGGCGGACCGGACGAGGGCGACGCGCTCTTCGTCGCGGCCGCGAAGTATCCGCTCTGCGCGCTCGATCCCGCGAGCGGCGCGATCCGCTGGTGCGACACCGACCAGCAGGGAAAGCTGCCCGACGTCTCCTCGCCCGCGCTCGGCAACGGCGGCCTCGCCTACGTCGGCACGCGCGACAACGACTTCTGGGCGATCGCGGTGCCGCCGCCCGCGGCGAGCAGCGCGATCGTCGCGTGGCGCGAGAAGATCTGCACCGACGGCGACGTCAGCACGCCACCGATCCTCGACGACGACGGCGTCGTGTTCATGGGCTCGAACTCGCTCGCCGGCGGCACGCTGATGGCGATGTGTCCGGGCAGCGACCGGCGCGTCAAGTGGTGCGTCAATCCACTCGGCGGCACGCTGCGCAACGTCTCGCCCGCGCTCAGCCCGAGCCACGACCGCCTCTACGTGACGTATCTCGGTGCCGTGCTGGTCGCGCTCGATCCGTCGACGGGAGCCGTGCTGTGGCGCGCGACGCTGCAGACGCAGCGCAACAACCTGCGCTCGCCGAACTACACGCCGGTGGTCCATCCGGTCACCGGGCGCGTCTACGTCGGCCTCGACACCGGGCTCTTCGCGGTCGATCCCGGCCCGCTCGCCGGACCACCGGTCGCGACCATGCTCTACCCGACGCGCGACCTGCGCGGCGAGCGCATCCAGGCACCTCCCGCGCTCGACGCCGGACGCGGACGCCTGTACTTCGGCGCGTCGCGCGGCAACCGCAGCACGTTCTACGCGATCGGCCTCGACGGCACGCTGCTCTGGCAGCGCGACGACCTGGGGAAAGGCCGGTTCCGCAACACGCCGCCGGTGCTCGACGCGAGCGGGCGCGTCTTCGTCGCGCTCGACCGCTCGGTGTACGCGCTCGACCCCGACGACGGGCACACGCTGTGGCGGCTCGACACGACCTCGAAGATCGCGTCGTCGCCGATCGTCGCGCCCGGACGGCTCTATCTGGGCACGGCGGGCGGCAGCGTTCTGGCCGTCGGCGACTGCCCGTGAGCGGACGACGTCAGGCCGCGTTCGCGACCCGCGCGGCCGCGGGCTCGGCGCTGCGCGGCCGGTGCGCCGGCGCGCGATCGAGCAGGCCGCGCCAGGGCAGCCAGAAGACGTAGCAGGCCAGGAACGGGAACGTGCCGTGCACGCCGAGCAGCGTCGCGATCCCCATCTGCATCGAGAACAGCACGCCGATCACGACGCCGGCGATCGGTCCTCCGAGCAACGCGAGCGGCGCGCCGGCCTCCGCCGCGATCGTCGCGAACGCGAGCACCGCACACAGAGCGGGGCTCTCGGCGATGCGCAGACCGAGCTCGGGCAGCACGCGGTCGTTCGCGTAGTGCGGCGCGAGCAGGATCGCGCGCATGTTCTCGGCCGACATCCATGCGAGGCCGCCCTGGCGCAGCTTCGCGATGCCGGCCGCGAAGAAGACCAGCACGAGCAGCAGGCGTGCGACCTCGATCGGCCAGCGGTACTCGCCGCTCGGTGCCGGACGCGGCACGCGGCGACGGCGGCGCAGCAGCGCATCGAGCGACCACGCGTCACCGGATCGCGCGAGTGCCAGCACGCCCAGCGTCAAGACCAGCAGCCCGCTCCAGTGGTCGA
Source organism: Binatia bacterium (assembly GCA_046327915.1). Classification (GTDB taxonomy): domain Bacteria; phylum Desulfobacterota; class Binatia; order UBA12015; family UBA12015; genus VGTK01. The sequence continues at coordinate 36,468 of JAXLXO010000030.1, forward strand.
TCTTGCCGAAGCACTGCGGCAGGCCGAGGACGTACACGCCGAGCACGAAGGCGCAGATGCTCGCGGCCCGCGTGCACGACCCGACGCAGGCGAGCAGCAGCGACGCGCGCCACGCGGCGTCGAGCAGCGCCAGCACGGCGGGCGACGCGACGCCGAGGTGCAGCAGCGCGAACAGGTCGGTCGGCATCCAGAACACCTTCGGCACCGCCGCCCACGACGGGCTGTCCACGTCGGGTGCGACGCGCACGAGGAGCGTCGCGAAGAAGATCGCGCGACAGAGCCCGAGCGCGTCGGGCGCGGCCGGTGCGAACCAGCGCGCGTCGAGCGCCCGCAGAAGGTGCCTTCGCGAAAGCCCGTCGCCGAGCCTCATCGCGACACCTCGGCGATGCGACGCCGCACGAACGGCACGGAGCGGTTGGCGGCACCGCTCTCGAGCGGCCACACCAGCTCTTCGTACCGCAGCATCTCGAGCGGCGGACCATCGTGGACGCCGGCGACGCGAAGCGCCTCGTAGCGGTCGAGGCACGCGACGAGCGCCGCGCGGCGTGCCTCCGGTCCGTCCGCACGGCGGCCGAGACGGCGGAACGCGGTCATGAGGCGCGCCTCGTGAAACGGCGGCAGGTGGACCGGCACGACGAGGTCGATCTCGTGTCCGTCGTGCACCCCGACGAGCCGCTTCAGGCGGACGTCGGGCGCGCGCAGCTCGGCGAACATCGAGTAGCTGGACATGGGCCAGTGGTCGCCGTCGCGCACGACGTCGACGGCCCAGGCCGCGACGACGAGCGCGACCAGCGTCAAGACCAGCCGGCGCCGCACGCGGACCAGCGACGGCACCGCGCCGGGGGCGTGCGGGGTCGCGGACGCTGCGCTGCGACGCTCGGCGAAGGGCATCGGGGTGGTTCCTGGTCTGCGGCTCGCCGCGAGCGTGCGACGAGGCGCCGGTGCCGTTCCGGCGCAGCGACACGCTAGGCCGCGTGCCGTGCCGCTTTCAAGTCAAAGTTTTCGGCCGCGCACTTTCCGGTTCCGGGACAACCGGCCTCCGGGCATCGCCCGGACGCAGGCCGGGGAGGCTGCAGGCGCGCCCCTGCGACCGGTCGGCGGCCGCGCGTGGCGAAGGTATCCGGGTGGGCTAGAAAGGGAGCCGATGGAAGACACCGCCCCACCCGCGTCGCCCGCCCCGGCCCCGCCCGCCGACCTCGCGTTCGGCGCGTTCAGCGACCGCGGCCCCTGGGTGGTGGACCTCTCCCATCTGCCGTGGCGCGCCGACACGGTGGCGCTGCGCGCCGCCGCGCGCGCGGAGGTCCCGGTGCTGACGAAGAAGCGCCGTCTGCCGCCGCTGCGCCGCTTCCTCGAGGCCGGCGGACTCGTCGGTGCGGCGCTCGCCGGCTGGCGGCTGCGCGAGTACCGGAAGGAAGGCGGACCCGAGTCGCGTGCGGGCCTGTCGCGCCGCCTGCGCAAGGCGTTCGAGCGCCTCGGTCCGGCGTACATCAAGCTCGGACAGATCGTGTCGTCGGGCCAGGGCATCTTCCCCGACGAGCTGGTCGAGGAGTTCAAGCTGTGCCGCGACCAGGTGCCGCCCGAGCCCTTCGAGACCGTGCGTCGCGTGGTCGAGGAGGACCTCGGCGGCCCGCTCGAGGAAGTCTTCGCGAGCTTCGACCGCCAGTGCCTCGCCGCGGCCTCGATCGCGCAGGTGCACGCGGCGACCCTGAAGACCGGCGAAGAGGTCGTGGTGAAGGTGCAGCGTCCGTCGGTCGCGCGCCTCGTCCGCCTCGACATCGAGGCGATGGCGTGGATCGCGCCGTACCTCGTCGGCAAGATCCCGGTCGCGGCGCTCGCGAACCCGCCGGCGCTGGTCGAGCTCTTCGCCGAGACCATCGTCGAGGAGCTCGACTTCCGCCTCGAAGCCGAGAACATGCTCGACATCGCGCAGGTGCTGCGCGACGCGCAGCAGACCGTGATCGTCGTGCCGCGTCCGCACCCGACGCTGGTCACGCGGCGCGTGCTGGTCATGGAGCGCCTGCGCGGCTTCAAGTACGAGGACGTCGACGCGATGCGCGCGGCCGGCATCGACACCGAAGCCGTCCTGCGCTCGATGCTGATCTGCTTCCTCGAAGGCGCGATGATCTACGGCGTCTTCCACGGCGACCTGCACGGCGGCAACCTCTTCGTCATGGAGGACGGCCGCGTCGCGCTCTTCGACTACGGCATGACCGGCCGCATGAACGACAAGGAGCGCACCGCGTTCCTGCGCATGATGATGACCGGCGCGGTCAACGACGTGAAGGGACAGCTCGCCGCGTTCCGCGATCTCGGTGCGCTGCCCGAGGACGTCGACATCCGCGGCCTGATCCGCGATCTCAAGATCGACCAGCCGGTGCGCGACCCCACGAAGATGTCGGGCGAGGAGCTGATCGGCGAGATCCGCGAAGTGCTGAAGGCGTTGCTGTCGCGCGGCGCGAAGCTGCCCAAGCACCTCATGCTCTACGTCAAGAACATGATCTTCATCGACGGGGCGATCGTGCGCCTCGCGCCGGACATCGACCTCTTCTCCGAGGTGGGCAAGGTCTACGGCTACTTCGCGATGCGGCACGGCGCGCGCATCATGAGCGAGATCGGCTTCGACGCGGTGTCGAACGCGTTCGACCCGACCACGCTGCGCGCGCAGCTGGGACTCGAGGACGGCGTCGACACGCTGTCGCACCGCGAGCTGCGCGAGCGCCGCAACCTGATCCAGAAGCGCGTCGAGGACGCCGGCGGACTGCCCGTCGTCGACGAGAAATGAGGAGCGGACCATGGTCATGAACGGCAGCGCCGCGCACTCGGAACGGCACGAGGGCTACGTCTTCCAGGGCCGCACCGTCACGATGCCGGTCGAGGTGCGCGACGCGTCGTCGGGTGCGGTGACGTATCTCGTGAACGCGAGCGTTGCGCGCTCGCTGCTGCCCGGCCCCGAGCTCGACGTGGTCGAGCTGTTTCCGGGACAGGCGCTGTTCTCCATCGCGATGATCGACTACCGCGACAACGACCTCGGCGACTACAACGAGGTGTCGCTCGCCTTCTTCGTGCGGAAGAAGGGCGAGAAGCCCGCGCTCGGCGTGCCGTACCTCGGCAGCGTCGTCGATCTGTTCCGCAACTCGCTCGCCACCTGGATCTGGAAGCTGCCGGTCGACCAGAGCTTCACCTGCGACGCCGGCCGCGGCATCTGGGGCTTCCCGAAGACCGTCGAGCAGATCGACTTCGAGGACGCCGGCGGACGCCGCACCTGCCGCCTCGTCATGGACGGCCAGCACGTGCTCACGCTGAGCGTGCCGCGCGGCGGCACGCGCTCGCTGCCCGAGGCGCCGATGACGACGTACAGCTACGTCGACGGCGCGCTGCACCACACGACGTTCACGCCGAAGGCCAGCGGCGTCGGCTTCGGGCTCGGCGGCGCGGACCTCATCCTCGGCACGCACCCGATCGCCGACACGCTGCGCGCGCTCGGTCTGCCGCGCACCGCGCTGATGAACGTGTGGATGGAGCACCAGAGCGCGCGCTTCGAGACGCCGGCGCGGGTGTGACGACGCTGCGCTCCGCGATGCTCGTCGCCACGCTGGCTGCGCTCGCCGCGGCGAGCGAGGCACGCGCGTGGCAGGCGCGCGTCGGCGGCGTGCGCAGCCTCGCGGACGACGGTCCGACCATCGCGGCGGACGGGCGCGGCGACTTCTTCGCGATCGAGAGCGGCGCTGTCGTCAAGCATCGCGGTGCGACCGGGACCGTCGCGTGGCGCGTGCCGCTCGAGCCGTTCGTCGACCGCGACTTCTCGCGGCTCTCGGCGCTTGCCGCGGATGCGCAGGGTGACGTGGTGGTGGTCGGCGCACTGCCGGCGGAGCGTCCCGACGACTACGCCCCGCACGACGCCGTCGCGTTCAAGCTGTCGGGCGTGAACGGACGCGTGCTGTGGCGGACCGGACTCTTCCCGGCCGGACGTCCCGACAGCGCGGCCGGCGCCGTCGCGGTGGATCCCGCGGGCGACGTCGTGCTGCTGGCATCGCGCGGCGAGCAGAGCTTCGCGATGAAGCTCGACGGCGCGAGCGGCACCGCCGTCTGGTCGCGGCCGCTCACGGACGAGCGCGGGATCGGGCTGCGGGCGTTCCTGCTTGGCGTCGATGCCGCGGGCCGCATCGTGGTGGCCGGCGACCACCCGGACCCGATCCTGCAGCGCACGACGTACGACGTCGCCGGTCTGGACCCCGCGTCGGGCGACACGCGATGGCAATGGATGATCGAGCCCGTGAGCGACGGCGTTGCACGGGGCCTCGCCCTCGCACCCGACGGAACGGCGATCGCGACCACGGCGGCCGATTCGGCCACCGGCACCGACGCCCTGGTGGTCGCGCTCGATGCGACGACCGGCGCGCCGCGCTGGCAGCGCACGCTGGACGACCACGCGTACGACTACCCGATCGCGGTCGCGACCGACGACGCCGGCAACGTCTTCCTCGGCGGCACCACCTACGACGGCGGTCCGGGCGGATCGGGCGGCTTCGTGACCGCGCTCGACGCGGACGGCCGCGACCTCTGGAGCCTCGCCTTCCCGGCCGAGCCACCGACCATCGCCAACTCGGTCGACACCCTCGCCCACGTGAACGGCACGATCGTCTTCGGCGGCAGCTTCGGGAACTCCGGCAACCAGTCCGGTTCGTTCGCCGCGATCGCGGTTTACCCTGCGACGGGACGGCAGCGCTGGCGGATCGACATTCCGCAGGATCCGGCGGTGGATGGCGGCAGCGCCTTCACCGGTGCCGTGGCGGTCGGCGCAGGCCTCCTGCTCGGTGGCGTCGTCGACACGCAGAGCACGCGCAACGACGACGTCCTGCTGCGCGTCGACGCGATCACCGGCGCCGAGGACTGGCGCACGATCCGGAACGACACCGCGGCGACCAACGACAGTGCCGTCGCGGTGTCGATCGACCCGCACGACGACGTCGTGGTCGCTGGAACGATCGGCACGGCGGCACAGGACGACGACGTGCTGGTCGTCAAGTACGCAGGCCAGGACGGACACGAGATCTGGCGCGCGACGATCGACGGCGAGCTGCCGTTCGAGGCCGGTGAGTACGCGACCGCCGCCGCGACCGATGCGAGCGGCGACGTCTTCGTCGTCGGCCGCCTGTTCAACTACGACCGCCGGTACCCCGGCGTGCCGGGCATCGACTCGACGATCGTCAAGCTCGACGGCCGCGACGGCACGGAGCTCTGGCGGCGCTCGTTCCTCGCGCCGAACGGCGTCCCGGTCGGCGCGCTGCGGGTGCTGCCGGAAGGCGACCCGGTCCTCGCCGGCCGGCTCGACGACGGGTACGACGCGAGCGTCGTCCGGCTCGATGGTCGCACCGGTGAAGACGTTTGGCGCAGCGCGCTCGCAGCGCGCGCCGCCGGTGGCGCCAACGGCATCGGCTCCGCGGCTGGCGTCGGCGAGACCCAGCCCGGTCTTCGCCTCGAGCAGGACGGTGCGGGCCGGATCGTCTTGAACCACGGACAAGGCGTCACCTCGCTCGACGCGGCCGACGGCCGGATCGCATGGCAGACGACGCCGGACGCCCTCTTCGTCGATGCGCTGGCGCTCGATCCACGCGGCGACGTGCTGCTCGCCGGCTCGTACCCGGGACTTCGCGTCGTCAAGCTCGCGAGCAGCGACGGGCACGAGCTCTGGCGTGCGATCTACGGCGTCGCGGACCTGCCGAACGGCTCGGAGCCCGTCGTCACCGCGGACGCTTCGGGCGACGTCCTGCTCGCGCTGAACGGCGGGAGCACGCGCCATCCGAGCCTGGTCGCGACGAAGCTCGACGGCGACACCGGCGCCACGCGCTGGGCACGCACCGTCACCGGTCGCCTCGGCGGACACGCCAATGCGGCGGCCGCGACCGACGGCGGCGACCTCGTCGTCGCAGGCTGGCTCGAGAGCGTCACCGGAGTCCGCGAGCTCGCGGTCCTCCGCCTGCGCGGCGCGACCGGGACGACGCTCTGGCAGCGGCGCATCGTCAGCGGCGCGGGCGACAACGCGGCGTTCGCCGTCGCGCTCGACTCGACGCAGAACGTGGTCGCAATCGGAACGACCTTCGACGCGTTCTCCGGACAGGACGCGACCACGGTCAAGCTCGACGGCAGGAACGGCAGCCTGTCCGCAGGTGATGCGCGCGCCGACTGCCCGTCGCTGCCGCGCCTTCCCGCATCCCGGGGAACATCGCGTTCCGTGGCAGGCGCGCCGGCGGAGCCCTGCCGCCGTCTCGGGCGCTGAGAACGCACTCCGATGGCCGACGCCCGCCGCCACGCACCCGCCGCAGAGCGCAACCGCGAGCCGATCCTCGGCGTGCTGCGCCGCGTCCTGCCGGCGCGCGGCGTCGTGCTCGAGATCGCGAGCGGCACCGGCCAGCACGTCGCGCACTTCGCGGCGACGCTGCGCGATCTCGCGTTCCAGCCGAGCGATCGCACGGATCAGGACTTCGCATCGATCCGCGCGTGGTGCGCGGCTGCGAAGCTCACGAACGTCCGAGCGCCGATCGTGCTGGACGTCACGGCCGATCCGTGGCCCGATGCCGTCGACACGGTGGACGCGATCCTCAACGCGAACATGATCCACATCGCACCGTGGGAAGCGTGCCTCGGCCTGATGCGCGGCGCGGGCGCGCACCTCGCACCGGGCGGCGTGCTCGTCACCTACGGTCCGTACAAGCTCGGCGGCGTCCACACCGCGCCCACCAACGAGGCGTTCGACCTCGACCTGCGCGCGCGCGATCCGCGCTGGGGCGTACGCGATCTCGACGACGTCGCGCGCGTCGCCGCGGAGCACGGGCTCGTCCTCGAGGAGCGCGTGGCGATGCCGGCGAACAACCTCACGGTCGTGTTCCGCCGCGCGGACGCCCGCACGAGCGTCTGATCCGCCGGTTCGCGCCGTTTGCCGCTTGTCCGGGGCGCGACGCCTCGGATATCGCAGACGCGCACCCTGCCCCGGCCACAGGAGCTCCACGATGTCCGCACGGTCCAACCTCGCCTTCCTCGCAGCCTGCCTCGCGGCGGCCTTCGTCCTGCGCGCCTCCACGGCCATGGCGGTCGATCCGGGATCGCAGCTCATCGGCTGCGACCAGGCCGAGCAGCCGTTGTCACTGACGGCGTCCTCGCACCTCGATCCGTCGTGCACGTATCGCCGCGGGATCGAGATCGTCGCGTCGAACGTCACGCTCGACTGCCAGGGCGCGCACGTGGTCGCGGACGAGAGCCTGCCCGGCAACCAGCGCCAGCGCGGCATCTGGATCCACGCGCCGCAGAGCGTCTCGCTGCAGAACGTGACCGTGCGCAACTGTCACGTCGAGGGCTTCCTCAACAACTACCACGTCGAGCACGAGGACTTCCGCGGCTACACGGTCGAGAACGAGTACGACAACGCGTTCGCGAACATCGTGATCGAGGACGGCTCGTCGATCGACTCGCGCGGCGTCGGCATCTTCGTGAACGGCTACGTGACCGGCGTCACGCTGCGGAACCTGCACGTCGAGGGCGCGGGCTCGACCGGCATCTACCTGGAGCACGGCTCGAAGGACAACGTCGTCGAGGGCTGCACCATCGTGAACAACGGCTTCCGCGAGAACGGCCCGAGCGGGCAGACGTTCGACTTCGCCGGTACGACGTTCTGGTTCTGGGGCACCGGGCGCGAGGGCCTCGCGATCGACGGCTCGCGCTTCAACGTCGTGCGCAACAACACGTTCTCCGGCAACTCGGCGGGCGGCATCTTCCTCTACAAGAACTGCGGCGAGTTCGTGAATTCGCGTCCGCAGCGCTGGTGGAACCGCCGCTACGGCGCCGACGGCAACACGATCGAGAGCAACACGTTCACCGGCGGCGAGAACGGCGTCTGGATCGGCTCGCGCATGGGCGAGAACACGCTGCCGATGGAGTGCAGCGACCCGGCCTACTACGTGAACGGCCTCGACCGCATCACGCTCGACGTCGCTCGCGACAACGTCGTCAAGAACAACGCGTTCCACGGCGTCCAGTACGCGATGCGCGTCGAGGACGACCGCAGCACCATCACCGGCAACCTGATCGACGGCAGCGACCCGTCGCAGGTCGCGATCCTCGTCGGCACGCGCTTCCGCACGCCCGTGCTCGGCCTGCCGGTGGACGGCTCGGTGATCACGGGCAATTCCGCGGCGATCGCCGGCAACCAGAACCCGTACCGCTGGGTGCACGGGCAGACGAACACGACCTTCGCCGACAACGCGAGCGGCGGACGCCCGGTCGGATTCTGCGAGGGCGTCGAGCCGCGGCGCAACGCGCTCATCTTCGTGCTCGCCTTCACCGCCTACGATCCGGCGAACCCGCCGACCGGCGGACCGCCGACGTTCCCGCCGCCGCCCGTGCTGCCGCCCTGCCCCGCGACGTGCGCGAGCGGCGGTGCGATCGCGAAGGCGACCGTGGTGCTGCGCAAGCTCGCGACCCCGCCGGGGGACGACTCGCTGCTGTTCCGCGGCGACGTCGTGCTGCCGCAGCCGTTCGATCCCGCGCTCGACCCGGTCGCGACCGGCGTGCAGGTCGTGCTCGCCGATGCGAGCGGTGCGCGGCCGCTCGACGTGCTCGTGCCGCCGGGTGCGTACTCCTCGGCAACGCGCAGCGGCTGGAAGGTCTCGCCCGACGGAACGCGCTGGCGCTACGTGAATCGCGGCGCGAGCGCGCCGGGCGCGATCACCAGCGTCGTCGTGCAGGATCTGTCGCGCCAGACGCCGGGCCTCGTCCGCTTCACCGTCAAGGGCACGCGCGGCTCGTACGCCGTCGATCCGGCGCAGCTGCCGCTCGAGGCGCTGTTCGTCGCCGATCCGCCGACCGCGGAGACCGGACAGTGTGGCGTCGCGTCGTTCGTGCCGGCTGCGTGCCGCGCCGACGGCGGGACGGTGTCCTGCCGCTGAGCGACACGTGAGAAGCGCACGGGACCGCGCACGTTGCGGTCCCGTGCGACGTCACGACGGGACGCCGCCCAGCAGCTCCGCGAGCACCGGAGCGACCTTCGAGTCGGTGGAGCTGTACTTGCCGAGATCGAAGCCGCCGTGTCCCTTCAGATGCCAGGTCGCGAACCCCACCTCGCGATAGCTGCGATCCTGGATCCGGAACTCCGCGTGGTTCAGGTACATCGCGAGGTCCCACCACATCGTGCCCGAGTAGGTGAGCACGTAGTCGCAGGTCGACGGGAAGGTCTGCGGCGGCGCGAGCGTCTCGGCCGGCTCGGCCGTGTACGGCGGGCCGTCGTAGACGGTGAAGGCCAGCCCGCTGCGGCGCAGCCCGGCCTCGACCGCCGGCAGCAGGTCCGGGTCGACGATGGTCGCGTTCTTCTTGACGCAGATCGTGCGCGGCACGTCCGGAGTCCACGCAGCCGGCTTGACGGTGACGGCGGTGCATCCGGCGAGTGCCGCGGCCAGCAGGATCGAGATGGTGCGCATGGTGCCTCCGGTACGGGACGGACGGTCGCCGTCGCGGCGCACTGCCTACAGGCAATGCGTCGCGCAAACCAGCGATGACACCGGCCGGGCGGATTCGCGCGGCGAAGTCCTTGACCCAGTCGGGCAGACTCGTAGCGTCGACAGCCGTGCGCATCGTACGGAACGGAAGCCGGATCGTCGCCGGGCTGCTGCTCGGCCTTGTCCTCCTCGTGCCCGCCGCCGCGCGCGCCGGCGTCGTCGGGAGCGACCTGCAGGAGGCGCTCGACGAGCTGGTCGCGACGCCGGGCGGACCGCCGGGCGCGATCGCCGTCGTGCAGGTCGACAACCGTGTGCAGGTGTACACCGCGGGCATCGGCGACCTGAACTCGCGCCGCCGCATGCGCCCGACGGACCACATGCGCATCGCGAGCGTCTCGAAGGCCTTCTCCGGCGCGGTCGCGCTGTCGCTGGTCGAGCGCGGCGTGCTGTCGCTCGACGACACGGTCGGCGAGCTCCTGCCCGGCTTCAATCCCGACTGGGACGGCGCGACGCTGCGCGATCTCCTGAACCACACCAGCGGCATCCCGAGCTTCACGAAGAACCAGGAGTTCTTCGACCGTCTGATCGCATACCCGCGCACGCCGGTGCCGCCGCGGCAGCTCGTCGAGTACGTCGCCGACGAGGACCTCGAGTTCCCGTCGGGCACCTCCTACGAGTACTCGAACACCGAGAACGTCCTGGTCGGGCTCATGGTCGAGGCCGCGACCGGACACTCGTACGAGCGCGAGCTCGGCTCGCGCGTGCTGGGACGTCTCGGGCTGCGCGGCACCAGCCTGCCCGCGGGCTACCGCATGCCGCGGCCGTTCATCCACGGCTACGACGTGACCCCGCCCGACGTCGAGGACGAGAGCGAGATCGTCGCCGCCGGATACACCTGGGCGTCGGGCGGCATCGTCTCGACGCCGCTGGAGCTGAACCGCTTCGTCCGCGCGTGGGCCGGCGGCAAGCTGGTCGGCGGCGCGACGCGCGACGCGCAGCTGACCTTCGTCAGCGGCGGCAGCTCCGAGCCGCCGGGTCCGGGCTCCAACTCCGCGGGCCTCGGCATCTTCCGCTACGACACCGACTGCGGAACGCTCTACGGCCACACCGGCAACATCTTCGGCTACACGCAGTTCATGGGCGCGACCGGGGACGGACGCCGCTCGGCGGTGGTATCGTCGAACGAGCAGACCAGCCCCGACGTCAAGCCGGAGATCTGGGCGAAGGTCGCGCGCGTCAACGAGCTCGCGGCCTGCGCGGCACTCGCCGACTGAGCCGGCGCGGCGGCGCGTCGCGCCGCACGCCGATTCGTGGATTGACGCGTGCGTCCCGCAGGCGGCGGGGCGCACGCGCCATGGCCGACGCCGCACCGCGTCCCATGCACGAATCCGTCTGGTCGCCCCGACGCGACCCGGTGTAGGAGATCCGGCACGACAGCATCGAATCGTCGACCGGAGCACCCCTCACCCGTTCCAGGAAGCCGCCGCCTCCACATCCGCTCCCGCGTCCTCGCCCGCGCGACGACGCACCGGCTCCGGTTGCCAACCCGAAGGAGGCAACCTTGTTCCATCACCGCACCACCCTCACCGACCGCACCGCACGCCGCCCGCGCATCGCGGCCGTCGTCGCCGCACTCGCGCTGATGGCGTCGCTCTCCGCCGCGCGCGGCGCGCACGCCGCCGGCGCCGGCTTCTGGCACACCAGCGGCAGCGCGATCCTCGACCAGAACGGCCAGCAGGTCCGCATCGCCGGCGTCAACTGGTTCGGCATGGAGACCTCGAACTTCGCGCCGCACGGCCTGTGGACGCGCGACTACCGCGACATGCTCGATCAGATCGCGGCGCAGGGCTACAACACGCTGCGCCTGCCGTTCTCGAACCAGCTCTTCGATGCGGGCAGCACGCCGAACGGCATCGACTACTCGAGCGGCAAGAACGCGGACCTGCAGGGCCAGACCGGCCTCGGCATCATGGACAAGGTGATCGCGTACGCCGGCACCGTCGGACTGCGCGTGATCCTCGACCGCCACCGCCCGGACGCGAGCGGACAGTCGGCGCTCTGGTACACCGCCTCGCGTCCCGAGTCGGAGTGGATCGACGACTGGAAGATGCTCGCCGCGCGCTACGCGGGGAATCCGACCGTCATCGGCGCCGACCTGCACAACGAGCCGCACACCGTCGGCGACGACGCGTCGCAGAGCGCGTGCTGGGGCTGCGGCGACGTCGTGGTCGACTGGCGGCTTGCCGCCGAGCGCGCCGGCAACGCCATCCTGAGCGTCAATCCGAACTGGCTGATCTTCGTCGAGGGCGTCAACTGCTTCGGTCCGAACGGCGTCGCGACCGGCTCGCGCGGCGCGACCTGCACGTGGTGGGGCGGCAACCTCGAAGGTGCGGCGACGTACCCGGTGCGGCTCTCGGTTCCGAATCGCGTCGTCTACTCGGCGCACGACTACCCGGCGAGCGTGTCGGCGCAGAGCTGGTTCTCCGACCCGACGTACCCCGCGAACATGCCGTCGGTGTGGAACCGCTTCTGGGGCTACCTGCACGCGAACGACATCGCTCCCGTGCTGGTCGGCGAGTTCGGCTCGAAGCTGCAGACGACTTCCGACCGCCAGTGGCTCGACGCGCTCACGCGCTACCTCGGCGCCGGCGTGAACGGCGGCCACTGGACGTTCTGGTGCTGGAACCCGAACTCCGGCGACACCAACGGTCTGCTGAAGGACGACTGGCGCACGATCGACGCGGACAAGCGGTCGTATCTCGCGGGCGGGACCGACGCGGTCGGCGTGACGCACGCATCGATCCTCTTCCCGCTCGACGGCCCCGGCGCGACCGCGACGCCGAGCGGCTCGCCGACACCGGGTACGACGCGCACGCCCGCGCCCACCGCGTCGAACGCGCCGACTCCGACGCCGGCGCGCACGCCGACGCCGACCCCGTGCGCGAGCTGTCCGACGCCCGCGTCCGGCGTGCTGGAGGCGCGCCACCGTCTCGGCGATCCGACCGCGCCGAGCGACAACCAGCTGAAGCCGCACCTCGAGATCGTCAATCGCGGCACGTCGCCGATCGCGCTGTCGCGCGTCAAGGCGCGCTACTGGTTCACCGCTGAAGGAACGCAGGCGCAGAGCTGGTGGTGTGACTGGGCGACCGTCGGCTGCGCGAACGTGACCGGCACGACGGCGCGTCTCGCGAGCGCGCGTCCGGGCGCGGACTCGTACCTCGAGCTCCGCTTCGCGAGCGGCGCGGGCTCGCTCGCGCCGGGGGCGACGACGGGCGAGATCCAGAGCCGCGTCGCGAAGAGCGACTGGAGCGCGTACGACGAGCGCGACGACTGGTCGTGGGACGCGACGCACGTGCAGTTCACGTCGAGCCCGCGCGTGACGCTGTACCTCGACGGCGTCCTGGTGTGGGGCAGCGAGCCCGGCGCGACGTCCACCGCGACGCCGGCCCCGACCGCGACCGTCGCGTCGACGGCGACGCCCCGGCCGACCGCGACCGTCGCACCGACCGCCACGCCGACGCCGCGCCCGACCGCGACACCCACGCCCGCACCGACACAGACGCCGCGTCCGACCGCGACCGCGGCTCCGACCACCACACCGACGCCCACCCGCACGCCGGCGCCGACGCCGACGTCCGCGGCGAGCGCGACGCCGGTCCCGACCCCGTCGGGCCTCACGGCCTCGGTCACGATCCAGTCCTCGTGGCAGAGCGGCTATTGCGCGGGCATCACCATCCGCAACGCCGGCACCACGGCGAAGCAGCCGCGCGTGCTGCGCTTCCGTCTCGACCCGTCGGTCGCGATCACCTCGTCGTGGAACGGCACCGTCAAGCGCAGCTCCGACGTCGTGGACGTCGCACTGCCGTCGTGGGTCGCGACGCTCGCTCCGCGCGCGTCGTCGACCGACTTCGGATTCTGCACGAACGGCACGACACGGCCGACGCAGCCGTCGGCCGGCTGACGGGCGACGCACGGCACGGGACGCGGGCGGCTCCGACGAGCGCCCGTGCCCCGTGCCGATTTCGTCACGTGCGCCGGAGTGATAGGTCCCGCGTCGCATGTCGGAGACGCTGACTTCGCTCGACGAGAATCTCTGGATCGCGCGCCGGCCGCTGAAGCTCGTGGTCGGCGACGTCGGCGCGCGCATGACCGTCATCCGCCTGCCGGACGGCGCGTTGCTCGTGCACTCGCCGGTCGCGCTCGACACGCCGACGCGAGCCGCGCTCGATGCGCTCGGCCCCGTCCGCTGGGTGCTGGGCCCGTGCAAGGTGCACCACTTCTACCTGCCGGACTTCGCCGCCGCGTACCCCGACGCGGCGCTGCTCGCCGCACCGGGCCTCGAGGCGAAGCGTCGCGACGTGAAGTTCGCGCACGTGCTGAACGACGACCTCGAGCTGCCGTTCGGCGGCGCGGTCGAGCACCACGTCTTCGCGGGCTCGCCGATGATGAACGAGGTCGTGCTGCTGCACCGCCCGACCCGGACGCTGGTCCTCACCGACCTCGCGTTCAACCTGCCGCCGGGTGCACGCAACGAGGCCCGCCTGTTCCACCGCCTCGTCGGCGCGACCGGACGCTTCGGGCCGCACCGCGTCGTCCGCCTGGGAATCCGCGACCGCGCCGCGGCCGCCCGGTCGCTGGAGCGCGTCCTCGGCTGGGACTTCGATCGCGTGATCGTGTCGCACGGCGAGGTTCTCGAGACCGGAGGCAAGGCCGCGATGCGCGACGCCTTCGCGTTCCTCGGCACCGCCCGCGGCTGAGCGACTTTTCGCCGACCCCGTTCCCGGCCCCCGCGGGCACTGGTACTCTGTCGCTGGCGCCGCGTCCGGCGCAGCCGGTTCCACCACGGCATGACAGCACCACATCGAGATCTCGTGCCGGCGGCTCTCGCCTTCCTCGAAGGTGGCGGCGAGATGGGCCGTCGCATCCGCGCGTTCGACTGGTCGGCGACGCCGCTCGGCGATCCCGCGGCCTGGCCGCGCAGCCTGCGAACCGCCGTGCGCATCATGCTCACCTCGCGCCAGCCCATGTTCGTGTGGTGGGGCGAGCAGCTGGTGAACCTTTACAACGACCCGTACCGCGTGGTGCTCGGCGGCAAGCACCCCGACGCTCTCGGGCGGCCGGCGCAGGACGTCTGGCGCGAGATCTGGGACCAGGTCGGTCCGCGCGCGGAGTCCGCGCTGCGCAAGAACGAGGGCACGTTCGACGAGGCGCTGCGCCTCATCATGGAGCGCAACGGCTATCCCGAGGAGACGTACTTCACGTTCTCGTACAGCCCCGTCCCCGACGACGACGGCGGCACGGGCGGGATCTTCTGCGCGAACAGCGACGAGAGCCGTCGCATCATCGGCGAGCGCCGGCTGCGCGTGCTGCGCGAGACGTCGAGCGCCGGCGCGGGCGCGCACTCGGTCGCCGATGCCGCGGAGCGCTCGACCTCGGCGCTCGCGGCCGACGGCCACGACGTGCCGTTCGCGCTCCTCTACCTTCCAGTCGACGACGGACGCTCGTTCCGGCTCGCGAGCGCATCGGGCGTCGCCCGCGGCGGTGCCGCGGCTCCGGAACGGATCGACGACGACGACGACGACGACGACGCGGCGCCGTGGGCGGTCGGCGCGGTGGCGAGCGCCGGCGAGACGCGCATCGTCGAGCTCGACGAGCGGCTGCGCGCGGGCATTCCGGGCGGCGTCTGGCAGCGCGCGGCGCAGCAGGCCGCGATCGTGCCGATCGGCGGCGGCGAGGACGGCGTCGCGGCCGTTCTGGTCGCGGGCCTCAATCCGTTCCGCCCGCTGGACGACGACTACCGCGGCTTTCTCGAGCTCGCCGCGGCGCACGTCACCGCGTCGATCGCGAGCGCCACCGCGTACGAGGAGGAGCGCCGCCGCGCCGAGACGCTGGCCGAGCTCGACCGTGCGAAGACGCTCTTCTTCTCGAACGTGAGCCACGAGTTCCGCACGCCGCTCACGCTCATGCTCGCGCCGCTCGACGAGCTGCGCACGCGTGCGCGCGGCGACGACCGCGAGCCGCTCGAGCTGCTGCACCGCAACGCGCTGCGACTGCAGAAGCTGGTCAACACGCTGCTCGACTTCTCGCGCATCGAGGCCGGACGCATGCGCGCGCACTTCGCGCCGACCGATCTCGCGGCCCTCACCGGGGATCTGGCCAGCACCTTCCGCTCGGCGTGCGAGAAGGCCGGGCTCACGCTCGACGTCGACTGCGCGCCGCTCGCCGAGCCGGTGTGGGTCGACCGCGAGATGTGGGAGAAGGTCGTCCTGAACCTGCTGTCGAACGCGTTCAAGTTCACGTTCAACGGCGGCATCCGCGTGTCGCTCGCGGCGGACGCGGACCACGTCCGCCTGAGCGTCGCCGACACCGGCTCCGGCATCGCGGCCGAGGAGCTGCCGCACGTCTTCGAGCGCTTCCGTCGCATCGAGGGGGCTGCCGCGCGCACGCACGAGGGAACCGGCATCGGGCTCGCGCTCGTGCAGGAGCTGGTCCGCCTGCACGGCGGCCGGGTCGGCGTCGAGAGCGTGCCGGGGCACGGCAGCACCTTCAGCGTCACCATCCCGCTCGGGCACGCGCATCTGCCGCGCGAGCAGCTGGTCGCGCACGGTGCCGACGACGGCCGTTCGGGCGCGCTCGCCGACGCGGTGGTCGGCGAGGCGCTGCGCTGGCTGCCCGACGCGGTCGACCCCGCAGACGCCGTGGTTCCCGCGCTCGAAGCCGCCGCGCTGCCGGGATCGAGCGACGCCGCGGCGTCACCGGCGCGGCGTGCGCGCATCGTGCTCGCCGACGACAACGCCGACATGCGCGGCTACCTGCGTCGCCTGCTCGCGACCCGCTACGAGGTCGAGGCGCTGCCCGACGGCGCGGCCGCGCTCGAGGCGATCCGTCGCGAGCCGCCGGATCTCGTGCTGTCCGACGTGATGATGCCGCGCCTCGACGGCTTCGGCCTGCTGCGCGCGCTGCGCGAGGACGAGGCGACGCGCGCGATCCCGGTGCTCCTGCTGTCGGCGCGCGCCGGCGAGGAGGCGCGGATCGAGGGCCTCGAGCATGGCGCCGACGACTACCTCGTGAAGCCGTTCTCCGCGGGCGAGCTGCTCGCGCGCGTCGGCGCGCGGCTCGAGCTGGCGCGGGCACGCCGCACCGTGGAGGACGCGCTGCGCGACGCCGACCGTCGCAAGGACGAGTTCCTCGCCACGCTGGCGCACGAGCTTCGCAACCCTCTCGCGCCGATGCGCAACGCCCTGCACGCGCTGCGCATGGCCGGCCCGGACGCGCCCACGGCGGGCCGCCTGCACGCGATGATGGAGCGGCAGGTCAATCACATGGTCCGTCTGGTCGACGACCTGCTCGAGGTGTCGCGCATCACGCGCGGCAGGATCGAGCTGCGCATGGAGCAGGTGGATCTGGGCGCGGTGGTGCGGGCGGCGGTCGAGACCAGCCGGCCGCTGATCGACGCCGGCGGACACGAGCTGCGCATCGTGCTTCCGGCCGAGCCGGTCACGCTGCGCGCCGATCCGGTGCGCCTCGCGCAGGTGGTCGGCAACCTGCTGAACAACGCGGCCAAGTACACGCCGCGCGGCGGGCACATCCGCCTCGAGGCACGCCTCTGCGGCAACGAGGTCGAGCTCGAGGTGCGCGACGACGGCGTCGGCATCCCGCAGGAGATGCTCGGCAAGGTCTTCGAGCTCTTCACCCAGGTCGACCACACGCGCGCCGCGGCGCAAGGCGGGCTCGGCATCGGCTTGACGCTCGTGCGGCACATCGTCGAGCTGCACGGCGGCCGCATCGAGGCGAGCAGCCCCGGTCAGGACCGCGGCAGCACGTTCCGCGTCCGCCTGCCGGTCGTGCAGGGGCCGCGGCCCGCAGCGGCCGCCGAGGAGCCCCGCGGCCTCGCCCGCGTTCCGTCGCGCCGCGTGCTGGTCGTCGACGACAACGTCGACGCGGCGGAGAGCCTCGGCCTGCTGCTGCGCTTCCTCGGTGCCGAGGTGCAGGTCGCGCACGACGGACCGTCCGCACTCGCACTGCTCGACTCGTTCGAGCCCGAGCTCGTGCTTCTCGACATCGGCATGCCGGGCATGGACGGCTATCAGGTGGCGGCGCGCGTCCGCGCGCTGCCGTCGCAGCGCCACACCGTGCTCATCGCGCTCACCGGCTGGGGCCAGAGCGAGGACCGCGAGCGCAGCCGCGCGGCGGGCTTCGACGAGCACTTCGTCAAGCCGGTCGACATCTCGACCCTGCAGTCGCTGCTCGCCTGACGCGTGCGAACGCGCGGTGGCGCCGTCGCGTTGCCCGGTGTCAGACCTTGCGGCCCGCGAGATGGCCGTCGAAGATCGCACGGTCGGCGGGACGAACCGCGACCGCGTCGCCGACGCGGATCAGCTCGGGCACGCGCCCGCGCAGCGCCGTGTAGAGCTCGTCGCACGGCAGCCCGTGCGTGCGGATCACGACGTGGTCGGCTGCGACCGGTTCGGTGCGCCGGGACAGCACGTCCATCACCGTCGCCTCGCCCTGCCCGATCGCAACCAGCGCCGTTCCGGGACTCCAGCGGAGCCCCGCCTGCACCGCGCGCGAGAGCGCGTAGCTCGCGGTCTCGCGGTCGAGCGCCATCGGTGACGCGAGCGGCGTCACCACCCTGGTCTCCCGTCCGCTCGCGGCGAGCAGCTCGCCGAGACCGATCGCCTCGATGAAGCCGACCGCGTCGAGGATCAACACGCGCTGCCCGAGCGACTGCCAGCGGCGCAGCGCCGCCTCGTGATCGAGCACGTGCTCCTGCTCGCCGCCGCGGATCGGCAGCGGATGCGACTTGGTCGGCAGGTCGCGCGTCGCCCGTCCGCCGGTCGCGACGATCACCGCGCCGGGCTCGAGCGCGAGCACGGCGTCGGCGGTCGCATCCACGCCCAGGCGAATCTCGACGCCGCGCCGCTCGCACTCGCCGACGCGCCACGCCGCGAGATCGCCGATCTCCTCGCGCCCCGGCAGCGACGCCGCGAGCGGGATCTTGCCGCCGAGGCGCGGTCCGCGCTCGAGCAGGATCACCTCGTGGCCGCGCGCCGCCGCGACCCACGCGGCCTCGAGCCCCGCCGGTCCGCCGCCGACCACGACGACGCGCTTCTTCTTCGACGCCTGCACGAGCGTGCCGTGACCGAGATCGTCCTCGCGTCCGACGGCGGGATTCGTCACGCACGTGACCGGCAGCCCGAGCGTCAGGTTGCCGTAGCAGCCCTGATTGACGCCGGTGCAGCGGCGGATGGTCGCGGTGACGCCGTCGCGCGCCTTGTTCGCCCACTCGGGGTCGGCGATGAGCGCGCGCACCACCGTCACCGCGTCGGCCTCGCCGCGCTCGAGGATGCCTTCCGCTTCCTCCGGCGTCAGCACGCGGTGCACGGTGAACACCGGCGTGGTCTTCACGCCCTGCTTGACGCGCGCCGCGGCGTAGGTCCCGAACGCGTGCGGCACGTACAGCGGACGCACCATGCCGATGCCGGAGATGCCGACGCTCACGTTCAGGAAGTCGACGAGCCCCGCCTCCTCGAGGCGCGCCGCGATCTGCGCCGCGTCGTCGGCGCAGATCGCGCCGTCGCCCGGCGTGCGCGACTCCTCGTCGCCGACCAGCCGCAGCCCGACCGCGACGTGCGGTCCCGCCGCCGCGCGCACCGCCTCGAGCACCTCGACGACGAAGCGCATGCGGTTCTCGAGGCTGCCGCCCCAGCGATCCGTCCGCTTGTTGCTCTTCGGCGACAGGAACTCGTGGATCAGGTAGCCGTGCGCGCCGTGCACCTCGATGCCGTCGAAGCCGCCCGCCGCGGCGTTCGCGGCCGAGCGTGCGAAGTGCTCGACCAGCTCCGCGATCTCGTGCTCCTCGAGGACCTTCGGCGCCTCCAGCGAGTTCGCGACGTGCGACGGCGCCCACGCCGGCAGCTTCGACCACGGCCCCTGATTGACGCCGCCGTTGTGCGCGAGCTGCAGGAACGTCAGCGCGCCGTGCGCGCGCACGCGCGACGTCAAGCGCCGGAAGTGCGGCACGCTCGCGGGATCCCACGCCACCGCGTTGTTGTGCATCTGGTACGCGGTGGTGGGATGCACCTGCGCCTGTCCCGCGATGACGATGCCGGCGCCGCCGCGCGCGCGCTCGGCGAGGTAGCGTCCGAGACGGTCGCCGTAGAAGCCGGGCTCGCCGAACACCGGCGCGGGCTCGGAGAACATCGTGAAGTGCGCGCCGAAGACGACGCGGTTCCTGGCTTCGACGGGTCCGATGCGCAGCGGCGAGAACAGGTGCGGGAAGGCCATCGGTCCCTGTGTGCGACGAACGCGCCCCGCGCGCAAGGTGGCGGGGCTACTGCAGGTAGCCGAGCGCCCGCAGCCGCGCCGCCGCCTGCGGATCGGGCTTGCGCACCAGCGCGAGCTTGGTCTGACGTCCGGTGTCGATGCGCCACGACGCGAGCAGCGGATCGAGCGTCGCGAGGAAGAGCGGCGCCGTCCCGGTCGTGAACAGATTGGTCTGCTCTTCCGGATCGAGCGCGAGGTCGAACACCTCGACTCCGGCGCGGTTCGGAAGCGGCGGCTCGTAGCGGATCAGCTTCGCTTGCACCGTGCGCGCCGAGTTCTGGCGACCGGAAAGCCAGCGATTGGAGCTGAACGCGGGCAGCACGGGGAACGGCGGCGACGCGCGGCCCGCGAGGTACGGCGAGAGGTCGGCGAAGCGATTCTCCGGCGCGACGTCGCGCGCGCCGAAGCCTTCGGGCGCGGTCACGCCGGCGAGGCCGAGGATCGTCGGTGCGACGTCCATGAGGCGCACCTGCTGCGTCACGCGCTGCGACGGCGCGACGCGGCGCGGATAGCGCACGACGAGCGGCACGCGCAGCACCTCGTCGTAGAGCGTCTTGGCGTGTCCCTTGGAGCCGTGCTCGAAGAACTCCTCGCCGTGGTCGCTGGTGACGACCACGATCGTGTCGTCGAGCACGCCGAGCGCGCGCAGCTTCGCGAAGAGCCGCGCGAGGTGATCGTCCGTGAAGCGGATCTCGCCGTCGTAGAGCGCGATCAGGTGCTGCAGGTCGCGCGGATCCATGCCGCGGCTGATGGTGTCGTTGGTCTCGAAGCGTCGCGCGTCGAGATTGCCGCGGTAGCCGGGGTCGAAGCGCTCGACGTACTCGGGCGGCGGCACGTAGTCGTAGTGGACGTCCCACATGTGCAGGAAGACGAAGAACGGCTCGCGCGTCTCCACCGCGCTCCGGCGGTCGAGCCAGCCGCCCACCAGGTCGACGAGGCCCGGCGACGACACCGCGGCGCCGCCGAGCTTCGGGCGACGCTCCACCATGCTCTCGTCGTAGCTCGCGAAGCCCTGCCCGAAGCCGTAGTGCGCCATGACCGTCGGACCCGACACGAAGGCCGCGGTTGCGTAGCCCGCCCCCTGCAGGACCTCGGCGAGCGTCACCGCGTCGGGCGACAGCTTCTGCCGCACCGTCACGACGTCGTGCACTTCGGGCGGCAACCCCGTGAGGAGCGTCATGTGCGCCGGCACGGTCCACGGCGCGGACGAGATCGCGCTCTCGAACAGCGCGCCGTCGCGCGCCAGCGTGTCGATCGCGGGGCTCGTCTCGCGCGCGTAGCCGTACGCGCCGACGTGGTCCGCGCGCAGCGAGTCGATCGACACCAGCAGCACGTTGGGACGAACCGGCGTCGCGGCCCTCAATCCGCGTGCGGACACGAGTACCGCCACGAAGCTCGCGACCACGGCCGCGAGGCCGCACCACCGGATCAGCCGCCGTGCCCGCACGAGGCGTCAGCGTACGGGACGCGGCGCGCGCGCGCGACCCGGATTGCGCCCGGGGCGGCACCGGAATCGACCGGCGTCGGCCCGCGCGGCCGGCCCGACATCAGCCCGCGGCAGCGCGCGCGCGACGCGGGTTCCCGTGTGTCCCGGCGCGCCCTGCGTCAGGGCAGCGTCGCGCGCAGCGCGCTGGCCGTGTTCCGGCGCGCCGTCGCGAACGACGTCTGCCAGCACTGCGCCGGATCGTCCGCGCGCACCAGCTGCACGACGACCGGCAGCTGCGCGACCGGCAACGCCGGCAGCTCGAGATGCGGCCCCGCGCCCTCGACACGCAGCCGCGCGCCGCCGCCCGTGGACGGCTTCAGCACGAGACGCGTGAGTCCGTCCGCGAGCGCCGCGCCGCCCCGATAGCGGAACGCGCCGCCGCCGAGCGACGTCCAGCACGCGCCCCCGTTGCACACTCCGCCCGGCGCGACGCCGGCCGAGAAGATCGACGCTCCGGCGCCGTCGTACGCGCACAGCGCGTAGCCGGCGGCGCCGGACACCGGATCGCCGAGCGCGCCGACGGCGAGCGCGTCGCCGCCGAAGGTCCAGACCAGCTTCCGCGGATCGGCGCCGAAGCGCACGCTCCCGCGCGTCGCGTCGGCGCACGCGCGCGGCGCGGGCGCGCACGACGGGCCCGACGGTCCCGTGCCCGCACCGACCGAGAAGCGGCGGTCGATGCGCGTCACGTTGCCTTGACGGTCCGCGACCTCGACGAGCAGGTGCGCCTCGTCGACGTGCGCGACCGGCTCCGCGAGCGGGATCTCCCAGCGGCCATCGCCGAGCGGGACGAGCAGGTCGGCGAGCTCCTGCCCCGCCGCGCGTCCGGCGAGCGCCACGTCCGCGACCAGCGACAGCGAGCCGTCCGCGACACCCGAGTCCGCGTCCGCGACACCGACCACGATGCGCGACAGCGGCGACGCGTTGGCGCCCGCGCGCGGTGCGCTCAGCGCGAGCGTCGGCCGGACCTCGTCGAGGAACCAGCCCCACGGCGACGTGCCGTTGGTGCCCCCGTTGATCGGCGCGCCGAGGTCGATCCAGCGCGCGATGGTCATCTTCTCGTCCTCGCCGAGCGCGGGCACGCCGCTGCCGGGCGGTGGCATGATCGTACCCGTGAAGTCGAGGTCGGCCGCGTTCGCATCGGCGCCCGCGGGCAGCGTGCTCGCGTCGCCCGGAACGCTTTCGGTGGGGTGATCGGCGTTGCGCCAGCCGTCGAGGCGGCGCCCGAAGACCTTCCACGCGAGCAGGCTGCGGCGGCTCTGGAACATGCGCACGTAGCGGCTCGCGTTGCTCTGCCGCCACGTGCCGCGCGAGCCGTCCCAGCTCGCGACCGGTCCGTAGCCCCAGCGCGCGTCCGTGTCGTCGGCGAGACGCGCGTAGTCGCCTGGCAGGCCGTCGTAGGACGCGAGGTCGTCGAGCACAAGATTGCCGGGCGGCGTCGCCGCGTTCTTCGTGTGGCACGGCACGCAGCTGCGCTGCAGGATCGGACGCACGTCGCGCACGAACTCGACGTTCACGACGTTGCCGGCGACGTTCCGCGTCACCGGGTTGCCGCCGGCGTCCTTCGACAGCAGCGGTACTTGACCGCGCGTCAGGTCGGTGACCGCGTACTCGGGCCGCGCGGCCGCCGTGCTCTCGAACGCGAGCGGCGTCTGGCTGTGCGCGTGGCAGCCGCCGCAGTCGGCGCGCATCTCGCCCGGACGCACCTGGTGCCACGTCTGCGCCATGTTCAGCACGAGCCCGTCGCGGTCGAGCGTCTGGAAGGTGAACGGCGTGTCGGCGGGGATGCGCGCGAGGAAGCTCGTGTCGGGGTTGCCGTCCGGATCGAGCAACGGCGAGCCGTCGGGGTTCTGCTTGCGCAGCGGGATCTCGCCGAGGATGCGCAGGCGCTCGCCCGCGTGGCTGGTGAACATCTGCGCGCCCGCGGGTCCGCCGTTCGGCCCGTAGCTGCGGTGCGTCCCGGGCTCCATCGCCACCAGACGGACCGCCCAGATGTCGTTGTTGCGGTACCTGCCGGCGTCGGCGCCCTGCGTGAACCAGTTGCTGCTCTGGCCGTTCTCGACGGTGTTGAACGCGTCGAGGCCGTCGAAGAAGTCCGACCACGGCGTGACGTGCCCGGGAAAGCTCTCCCTCTTGTAGAAGCTGCTGGTGCCGACGAGCCCGTACGCGGTGCCCGCTGGCAGCGACGGATGCACGGTGCCGTCGTTCGGCAGCCACGGCAGCTCGACCGGCTCGTCGACGCCGTGCACGTCGCGGTACTTGACGACGGCGCGCGGCCAGGCCTCGTTGTAGGCCGGGTCGTTCTTCAGCAGCACGAGCTGCGACGGCGACGTCACCGGTCCGCCGTCCGGCATGAGGTAGATGCCGGAGTCGTAGTAGGGCGTCGGCTGCGGGCGGTTCAGGTCGTTCGCCGGACCGGGAGTCCACGCGAGCAGCAGATCGCCACCGGGCGCGGCCGACGGATGCGTGACCTTGCCGACGCGGACGCCGCCCGCGCCGACGGGCGCAGCCTCGTCGTTCGGCGTCGTGAACGGCGTGATCGCGCGGAAGCCGCGCGGCGTGAACGGCATCGTGAACGGGTACGGAAAGCCCGCGCCGACGGTCTGGTCGATCGGCGGGTTGTCCTCGGGGAAGGCGGAGAAGAAGCGCGGCTCGCCGGGCGGCGGACGCAGCGGCAGGCGGAAGAACGCGCCGAAGCCGTTGTTGTTGAGGTTGTAGTAGTCCTCGACCACGACGTCGCCGTCCGAGAGCTGCGTCGCGAAGTGGAACGCCTGCCCGTCGTGGAAGGCGCTGACGATCGGCTCCCAGTGGCGCCCGTCGGGCCAGATCGCCCACACGCCCCACATGCGCGCGTCGCGCAGCCCCTGCGACTCGTGGCTCGAGAACAGGATGCGTCCGTCCGCGAGCGGCGTCGGATGCAGCGCGCTCGACACGTTCATCGGCGCGATCTGCGTGACGTTCGAGCCGTCCTCGTCCATCACGAAGAGCTGCAGCGTGGGGGTGGTGTAGCCCTTCGGCGGCGCGAAGCCGTTGCGGTTGCTGGTGAACGCGATCTTTCCCCCGGCGAGCGGCGCAGGTCCCAGATTCAGGATGCCGTAGCCGAGGTAGTCGTGCCCCGGCGACGGATTCACCGGATTCGACTCGTCGAAGTTGCCCGCGCCGGTGTTCGGCGTAAACTCGCCGAAGGTCAGCTGCTGTGTTTGACGGGTGGCGAGGTTGATCCGGTAGACGTCCGCGCCGCCGTAGAAGAGCCCGCGCTGGTAGTTCCACGCCTGCGGGCGCGCGTCGTGGAAGTACGCGTAGTAGACCCACTGCGCGTCGAACGACACGAACGGGTCGGTCACCGATCCGATGCCGGCCGGCACGAGGACCTCCTCCGTGCCGTCGGGGTGCAGCAGCATCAGGTCCGCGCCGGGGTCGATCTGCCCCGGGTGGAAGACCTCCGGCCACGTCGTGTTGACGGCGTCGCCGTAGCGCGGCTGGCGCACGTAGACGACGTCGTACGGCACCGGACCCGCGTGCGCGTCAAGCAGCACGCACGGCAGCGGACCCGTCAGCACGCACAGCACGAACGCGAGCGCCGCGCCCGCCAGTCTCCTCTTCGCCCGCATCGGCACGCCTCCGGCCGCCGTGTCGAGCAAGCTCCGTTCCGCGTCGGGCACGCGGCAACGATGCGCCGCACGGCGCGCCGTGCGCAAGCCGGCGCACGCGAGCGCCACCACGGCGTCGGGCGCGCGTCCTGCCGTCAAATCGGCGACGGTGGCCCTGGCATCGATACGCCGACTACAGCAGGTAGCCGCGGGCCAGCGTCGTGAACTCGTCCGCCTGCGCCGTCGCCCAGGCGTCGTCGCGGCCGAGCTCCGACGCGAGCAGCTTCGCCACGCGCGGTGCCGCCTCGATCGCCGCGCGCGCGTCGAGCAGCAGCGAGCGCGTGCGGCGCGACAGCACGTCCTCGACCGTGCGCGCCATCTCGTGACGCGCGGCCCAGCTCACCTGCCCCATCACGTACGGCAGGCGCGGATGGATCGGCTCGCGCCGCACCGGATCGTCGGCGAGGAACGCCTCGACCAGCTCGGCGTCGGTGCCGTACATCTGCATGTGCTGCTCGTGCGGCGTGCGCGGGTCGTCGTGCGGCATCGCGCCGTGCAGACGCAGCTTCTCGGTCACGCACGGACGCGGACGCAGGTCGCCGACCGCGATCGCGTCGTCGACCGTGTCCTGTGCCATCTTGCGGTAGGTCGTCCACTTGCCGCCGACGATCGTCACGAGCCCCGCGTCGGACACGATGACCGAGTGCTCGCGCGAGATCGACTTGGTGCGGCCGCGTCCCGAGCCGTTCGCCACCGGCTGCACCAGCGGGCGCTGGCCCGCGAACACGCTCAGCACGTCGTCGCGCGTCGGCTCGCGGTCGAGGTAGCGTGCCGCGTTGCGCAGGATGAAGTCGACCTCGTCGGGCAGCGCACGCGGCTCGATCTCCGCGTGCGGCATCGCGGTGTCGGTGGTGCCGACCAGCACGCGCTGGTGCCAGGGGATCACGAACAGCACGCGGCCGTCGTCGGTGTGCGGCACCATGATCGCGGTGTCGCTCGGCTGGAAGCCGCGGTCGAGCACGAGGTGCACGCCCTGGCTCGGCGTCAGCATGGTCTCGACGCTCGCGTCGTCGAGCTTGCGGACGTCGTCGGCGAAGATGCCGGTCGCGTTGATCACGACCTTCGCGCGCGGCTCGTGGAGCGTGCCGGTCTCGACGTCGAACGCGCGCACGCCGTCGATCTGGCCGTCGTCCTTCTTCACGAAGCCGTCGACGCGCATGTAATTGACGAGGGTCGCACCGTGGTCGACGGCGGTCTGCGCGAGCGCCACCGCCATGCGCGCGTCGTCGAATTGCGCGTCGTGGTACATGACGCCGCCGAGCAGGTTCTCGGTCTCGACGTTCGGGATGCGCTCGATGGTGCTCTTGCGGTCGAGGATCCGCGAGCGCGCGATGTTGAGCTTGCCGGCGAGGCGGTCGTAGAGCTTGAGCCCGACGCCGTAGAACGGCCCTTCCCACCAGCGGTAGCGCGGCACGACGAAGGCGAGGTCGTGCACGAGGTGGGCCGCGTTGCGACACATCAGGCCGCGCTCGCGCAGCGCTTCGAGCACCAGCGCGACGTTGCCCTGCTGCAGGTAGCGCACGCCGCCGTGCACCAGCTTGGTCGAGCGCGACGACGTGCCCTTCGCGAAGTCGTACTGCTCGAGCAGCAGCGTGCGGTAGCCGCGTGTCTGCGCGTCGACGGCGATGCCGAGCCCGGTCGCTCCGCCGCCGATGACGATGACGTCCCAGACGCCGCCTTCGACGGCGGCGATCATGTGCTCGCGATTCACCTCGCCCTCTTAACGCAGCGAGTCATGCGACACCACCACTCCGCCCGGATGGGCTTCACGCGCGCGGCGGCAGGCCGTGGATCATGGTGATGAACTCGAGCGTCGTGCCCGCGCGGCGGTGCTCGGACAACGCCTGGTACTCGGGGTCGGCGTACCAGGCGCGCGCGCTGTCCTCGTTCGGAAAGCGGAACAGCACCACGCGGCCGCTGCGCGGCGCGCGTCCCTCGAGCGTCTCGGTGCGGTCGTCGTAGGTCACGAACTCGCCGCCGTGCCGCTTCAGCAGCGGGAAGAAGCCCTTCTCGTAGGTGCGGTAGGTCGCTGCGTCGTCGATCGAGAAGTTCGCGATCACGTACACGGGGACGTCGGCCATCGTCGTTCTCCTTCGGGTGTCGGTGCGGTCGGTGCGGTCAGCCGACGGTGCTTGCCTCGGAAGCGGGCTCGCGCGCAATCAGCACGCTGACGATGCGGCGTCCCATCACGCGCTCGGCGGTGAAGCGGAAGTCCTCGAAGACCACGCTCTGGCCCGCGGTCGGGATCGCGCCGAGCAGACCGAACATGAGCCCGCCGACGGTGTTCCAGCGCTCGTGCGGCAGATCGACGCCGAGCAGCTCGCTCAGGTCCGCGATCGCGAGCGTCGCGTCGACGCGGAAGCGTCCGTCGGGCAGGCGCTCGACCTCGTCCTCGTCGACGTCGTGCTCGTCGGCGATCTCGCCGACCAGCTCCTCCAGCAGGTCCTCGAGCGTGACCAGACCCGCCACCGAGCCGAACTCGTCCACGACCAGCACCATGTGGAACTGCTGCTCGCGCATCTCCTTCAGCAGGTCCACGAGACGCTTCGACTCCGGCACGAAGTGCACCGGGCGCAGGATGCTGCGCAGCGCGCACGACGTCTCGCCGCGCTCGCGCGCCGCGAGCAGGTCCTTGCCGTGCAGGATGCCCTCGGTCTGGTCGAGGTCGCCGCGGTACGCGGGCAGGCGCGACACGCCGTGCTGCACGAAGAGCTTCTGCGCCTCCTCGAGCGTGCAGCCGGCGTCGATGCCGACCACGTCCGGACGCGGCACCATGACTTGACGCGCGATCGCGTGCCGGAAGTGGAAGACCGAGTCGATCATCTCCTTCTCGGCCTCGTCGATGGCGCCCTCCTCGTGCCCCACCTCGGCCATGGTGCGGATCTCGTTCGGCGTGACGAACGGCCCGGTCTGCAGGCCCTTGCCCGGGAGGAGCACGTTGGCCACCCCGATGAGCCCGCGCGTCGGCCAGCGCAGCAGCCACGCGATCGCCCACACCACGGGTGCGAGCAGCAGCGCGACCCGGTCCGAGTGCAGCACCGCAAACGTCTTGGCCATCGCCTCGACCACGACGAAGTACGCGAGCGTGAAGCCGATCGACGCCAGCGTGACGCCGAGCGCGTCGAACCACACCTCGGCGAGCGTGGCGACCAGGATCGCCGAGCCGTTCTGCACCAGCAGCACCGCGAGGTAGACGGCGTTCAGGTAACGCGGCAGGTCGGTCTCGATCTCCTCGAGCAGCGCCGCGTTGTGACGCCCCTCCTGCCGCAGCGAGATCGCGCGGACGCGGCCGACGCGCGTCAAGGACGCCTCGGCGAGAGCGAGCATGGTGCCGATCGCGACGAGGACGACGACGGCGAGCGCGAGGGCGCTCATCGTACGTGTCTCCGCGCGCTCGTCCGTGCGCGGCGGCGTCCGTGGCCGCGTGCGGCGTTCGACCACGGAGTGCGGCGGTGCGGGTCCCGATCCAAGTCCGCTTCGGGTCTACCACGAGCCGCGGCGCGACACGACCCGTGCGCCGGCGATCCCCGGGCTCAGCCGACGTCGCTGCTGCGCCGGATGCCGAGCTTCTTGATGCGGCTGCGCAGCGTGCTCGGGTTCAGGTCGAGCAGTCGTGCGGCGCCGTTCGGGCCGTCGATGCGCCAGCCGGTGTCGCGCAGCGCCGCGACGATGTGTCCGCGCTCGATCGCCGCGAGGGACCCGCCTTGCGGCTCGGCGTCCGGATCTCCGTCGGCGTCGCCGTCGCCGGCCACCGGACCGAAGGCGGGCGACGCTGCCGCCGGCGCGACGGCCGTCGGCGCGGCGGCCGACGGCACCGATGCCGGCAGCAGCTCGGGCGCGACGTGGAGGTCCGGCCCCGTCGACAGGATCACCGCGCGCTCGATCACGTTCTCGAGCTCGCGCACGTTGCCCGGCCACGCGTAGGCGATCAGGCGGTCCATCGTCTCGCGCGGCACGCGGTCGATTCGGCGGCCGATCTTGCCCGCGAAGCGCCGCGCGAACCAGTGCACGAGCAGCGGGATGTCGTCGCGGCGCTCGCGCAGCGGCGGAATGTGCACCGGGAAGACGTTCAGCCGGTAGTAGAGGTCCTGGCGGAACGTTCCGTGCGCGATCGCGGACGGCAGGTCGCGGTTCGTCGCGGCGATGACGCGCACGTCGACGCGCAGGGTCTGGCGTCCGCCGAGGCGCTCGAGCTCGCGCTCCTGCAGCACGCGCAGCAGCTTGACCTGCGTCTCGAGCGGCAGCTCGCCGATCTCGTCGAGGAAGATCGTGCCGCCGCTCGCGAGCTCGAAGCGTCCGATGCGGCGCTCGTTCGCGCCGGTGAAGGCGCCCTTCTCGTGGCCGAAGAGCTCGCTCTCGATGAGACCGACCGGCAGCGCGGCGCAGTTGACCTTGATGAGCGGACGATCGCGCCGCACGCTCGCGAGGTGCACGGCGCGCGCGATCAGCTCCTTCCCGGTGCCGGTCTCGCCGAGCAGGAGCACCGATGAGTCGGTCGCGGCGACGAGGCGCACCTGCCCCAGCACCTCGTTCAGCGCGCGGCTCTGGCCGACGACCTCGTCGACGTTGTGCGTCGCCTTGATCTCCTCCTGCAGGTACGCGTTCTGCAGGCTCAGCTGCCGGAGCGCCTCCTCGCTGCGGCGACGCTGGTCGACGTCGCGCAGGATCAGCGTGTAGAGACGCCGTCCGCCGACCTCGACCGACGACAGGGAGGTCTCGACGGGGAACGTCGTGCCGTCGGCGCGGCGCGCGGCGAGCCCGCCGGGCGCCCAGACGTACGGCTGCCCGCCGCCGCGCACGGCGTCCATCGCGCTCGCGAGCGCACGCGCGAAGTCCTCCTCCAGAAACCGCTCGAGCGGGCCCCCGAGCGCGTCGGCGGCCTGCACGCCGAACGCCTTCTCCGCGGCTTCGTTGAACAGCTCGATGCGCAGCGTGCCGTCGAAGGTCACGATCGCGTCCATCGCCGACTGCAGGATGCTCGCGAGCCGCTGCTCGCTCGCACGCAGCGCCGCCGCCGCGTGCAGACGCTCGATCTCCGCCCGCGCGCGCGACGCGAAGATGCGCATGATCGCGATGCCGCGCGGCCCGTCGCGCATCGGCTTGTCGTCGAAGATCGCGAGGTGTCCGGTCACGCCGCCGTCGGGATCCACCAGCGGCACGCCGCAGTAGCTCTCGACGCCCCAGTCGACGAGCCCCTCGTCGCGGGGAAAGAGCTGGCACAGACGCTCGGGGTGATGCGACATCTCGCCGCCGAGCACGGCCTCGCACGGCGTGCCCTGCACCGGCACCTCGAAGTCGTCGAGGAAGCGTCCGCGGCCCCACACGGCGAGGGTACGAAATGTCTGCTTGTCGGCGGACAGCTCGGTGACGAACGCGTACGCGACGCCGAGCGCCGACGCGAGGTGGCGAACCAGCGATGCGAAGAAGCGATCGCCGGTCTCGGCCTCGACGCCCTGGACGATCGCGCGCAGTGCGGCGTCGTCGGTCGCCTGCGCTGCTCTGTCAGTTGCGTCGTTCACGGTGTCGAAGGTCGATGTCGCGTCCGGGTCGGCGATAGCACGCGGCGCCGAGTCCTACGATGCATCGAGGCGCCCTGCAGTTTCTTGCGCACAATTCAGACGAAACCGATCTGCGTTGCAGCGTGCATGAGACACGAATGGCGCAAATGTTTGTCGAATCGGGTCACGAACGTTGACATTTGCTTCCGTCCTGCGATGTAGCGGCGCAGGACGATGCGGCGCGAAGCAACAGGACACGCGAACGACGCCCTGACCTCGGCGACCCGTGCACCGGCACGGCGCTGGCGGGCGGCGGCACGCATGGTGGTGGCGGCGACGGCGATGCTCGCGTTGCGCAGCCCCGCACGAGCGGTCGAGCTCCGGTTCAATCCCACGCTGATGGGTCAGGTGCGCGACGACTACTTCAGCGGACAGACGCAGACGCCCACCGAGATCTACGGCGACCTCGGACTGTCGCGCATGCCGTGGAACTCCACGCTCGACACCTACTTCCGGCTGCAGGAGGACTGGAGCGATCTCGAGAGCGAGACCGACTTCTTCTCGGGCGTGCTGCGGATTCCGAACGCCGTCCGCGGGCTCGACTTCCAGCTCGGACGCCAGATCATCGCGCAGTCGCCGATCGGCCTCTGGGACGCGGACTCGGGACAGATCGGCGTCAGCATCCCGGACACGCCGTACTCGATGACGGTGTACGGCGGACAGCCGCGCTACTGGGAGCCGACCTACGGTCCGACGAAGCTGTCGCAGGACGAGCAGATCTTCGGCACGAGCTTCCGCGTCGCGCAGTTCAAGGGCGGCGCGCTGTCGCTCGGCTACCTGCAGCAGAACCGCGACGGCCGCGAGCTGATGCAGCAGCTCACGCTCTCCGGCACGCGCTCCTTCGCCGACCTGCCCGGCATGCCGAGCCTGTACAGCAACTTCGCCTTCGACTCGGACCATCAGAACATCGATCAGTTCCGCCTCGGCACGCAGAACTTCGTCGGCATCCCCGAGCTTCTGATGAACTTCGAGGGCGGGTACTACAAGCCGCACGACGCCGGAAACTTCGTCGTGACGAACATCAACCGCCGCGAGGATCCGATCTTCCAGCTGTTCTCGGTGAGCGACCTGCTGCAGTTCCGCGGCGGCTCGCGCTACGCGGTGACGCCGACGATCTCGACCTTCGTGGACCTCTCCTACCAGCGCTACCAGCAGGGCCCTGGTCCGGGCCCCGGACCGGACTCGTACGCAAACGGCTACGTGTACACCGCGGGCGCGCTCTTCCTGCCCGGCGGCGACGGCCTCGAGATGGTGCGCACAGAGTACTACGGCGTCGACGGCCCGGGCGGCAGCGTGAACGGCGGACGCATCTACTACGAGAACCGCGTGTACGAGGACATCCTTTTCCGCGCCAAGTGCGACGTCGGCTACTACGACAAGAGCACCAACCAGAGCGGCGTCGCGATCGGCAGCCTGCTCGGCGTCGGCTATCAGATCGTTCCCGGTCTGGTCGCCGAGGTGAACTTCGAGGCGAACCGGAACCAGCTCTTCCCCGAGGACTTCCGCTTCGGCTTCTTCTTCACCTACGCCGCCGACTACGGCATCAGCTCCGACGGCGTCACGCGCGACTCCGTGGGCAACCAGGGACGTCCGTGGCCGTGGGCGCCGACGCAGACCGGCAACACCTCGTGGGGCACCGCCCCCGTGCAGTGGGCCGCGAGCCCCGGCCTGCCCGATCACGGCTGGGCGGGACCGACCTTCCAGACCGTCGCCGCGCAGCACGCCGCCGACAAGGCGAAGGAAGACGCGGCGAAGACGGACGGCGCGACGGCAACGGCGACCGCGACCGCCGCGAGCGCGGGGGCGCGCGAGTGAGGACCGCGATCCGGACCGGCGTCGCTCTCGTGCTGCTCGCGCTCTTCGCGGCCGCGTGCCGCGACTACATGCCGACGAACAGCTTCCTCCGCCCGCGCAGCGCGCAGAAGAACCTCTCGACGGCCGACGCGCAGCACAAGTTCGATCACGCGGAGCACGCTTCGGTGCTCGGCCAGCAGGGCGTCGTGTGCAACGACTGCCACCGCTTCGACGCGCGCATCCGCACGTCGAACTCCGCGCTCGCCGCGGCGGTGTCACTGATCGGGCAGGACCCGGCCGGTGCGGCCTGCCACTACTGCCACGGTCCGAGCGAGACGCAGATGGCCGCCGCTCCGTCGGCCTGCAAGACCTGCCACACCAACATGCTGCCGCTGCTGCCGGCGAATCATCAGGTGGCGTGGGCGCGCGTGCACGCGTCGATCGCGAGCACCGATCCGGCGAGCTGCCAGAGCTGCCACAACGACGCCTTCTGCATCAACTGCCACCAGAACCGCGACTCGATCCTCACCTTCGTGCACGAGCGCAACTACCTCTCGTTCCACGGCATCGACGCGCGGGCGAATCCGATCCAGTGCGGCAACTGCCATCGCGAGGACTTCTGCCTGAACTGCCACGCGAAGGCGGCGGGGAGGTGATCGTGAACGGCTTCGATCGGACTCTCCGTCTCGGTGCGGCGCTGGCCGCGGTGATTCTCGCGGTCGGCTGCGGCAGCAACGGCAGCCCGCAGAGCGCGAACTACGGCAACCTGCTCGCGTCTCCCGGCGGACTCGTCCTCGTCTACGGCGAGCACGACGCCGGCTGGGGACGCTCGGACTGCTTCGGCTGCCACGACGTCAACAACATGCACCAGATCAACCGCACCGGGCTGCCCGACGAGGAAGTCGACCTGCCCGGGATCAACGCGATCATCGCGAACCAGGGCGAGCAGAGCTGCATGCTGTGCCACGGCACGAACGGGGTGCAGTAGTGCGGCGCCACGCGTTCGTTCTCGCCCTCGCACTCCTGCCCGCGCTCGCCCTGCCCGCCCTGTCCGGCACGTCGCGCGCGGATGAGCCGTCGCCGCACATGATGGTGCTGCCGAACGGCAAGCTCGACGAGTCGAAGTGCGGCGCGTGCCACACCAAGGACATGAGCCTGCTCGGCTCGCCGCTCGAGACGTGCACCCTGTGCCACTCGGAGTGGGAGCACAGCGGCTCGCACGAGCACGTCACCGCCGACAAGGCGAAGATCGCGGAGATGATGGCGAAGCGTCCGAAGGGCGCGGTCGCGCTGCCGACGCCGGACGGACAGATCTACTGCGGCACCTGCCACCTGTACCACGATCCCAAGGTGCTCGATGAGGAGTGGCTCGCGAAGGGCTGGCTGCCGCCCGACAGCGGCGTCTCCGGCGCGGTTCGCGCGAGCGTGCTCGAGCGCTGGGCGAAGCTCGACACCGGCACCGCGAAGGGTCCGGTCGGCGAGTTCGCGACCAGCGGAACGCGTCAGCTCCGTCTGCCGGTGAGCGACGGCAGCCTGTGCGTGCAGTGCCACGGGGACAAGCGATGAGCGGCACGACGACGCAGCGAGGAAACCGCGGCCGCACGCTCGCGTGGCTTCGCACGGCGGTCGCGTGCGGCGCACTGGCGCTGCTCGCGGCGAGCACCGGCTGCGGGCACGGCTCCGAGAAGTTCGCCGGCGGCCCGCCGAGCCCCGAGGAGGCGTACGGGCAGTGCGCGTTCTGCCACCTCGACGTCGCGGCACCGATGACCGCCGACGGCGGACACGGCAGCCTCGCGCTCAAGTGCCAGTCGTGTCACGCGGACCTCGAGCCGGGCTTCGCGCAGTGCGGACACCGTGCGGTGCCGCGCTGCCCGGACTGCCACGCCGAGCAGATCACGCATCACGATCCCGCGGTCGCGGCCCCGCAGCAGTGCACCATCTGCCACTCGGCGCACGGCAGCCCGAACCTGCTGCTGATCCGCACCGAGCTGCCGCTGTCGAACGCGAACAACACGGTCACCGCGTGCGCCGGCGACGGCCAGTGCTCGACCGGACAGGTCTGCGCCGGCACCGCGGGCGAGTGCGGGACATCGTACGTCACCGGCGGCTGCGCGGCGCCGATCCGCTTCGACAACCTCGACGGCCTGAAGGACGGCAGCTTCGCGAGCGTGACGCGTCCGGGAACGGGCGTGTGCGAGGTCTGTCACACGACGACGCGCTACTACAACAACACCGGCACGGGGGAGCCGCACTACGAGTTCCCCTGCTACACCTGCCACACGCACGAGCGCGGCTTCCTGCCGTAGTAACGAGGGGGCACGCGCCCCCTCGCCCCGTTGGGCGAAGCCAACGGGGCCCCACTCCCCGCGGTCGCTCCGCTCCGCGCTCGCCGTTGGCTCGCGTGCACGACGCGGTGGCGGTGGAAGCTTTGAGCTTGGGCTTCGCTCTGCCGCGGGCGTGAGCCAGGGCCAGAACGCAGAAGCGCCGCTCGTCCTGTGACGAGCGGCGCTTCGTTGCGCGGAAGTCTTTCGAGCCTCAGTGCGCGGCAGCGAGCTGCTTCGCGTAGCCGGCGGCGGCGGTTAGGTCCTCGTCCGAGAGGCCGCGGATCTTCTGCGGGTGCTTCTCGTTGGTCTTGATGCGCTCGACGACCTGGGCGTCGGTCATGGCGGCGACCTTCGCGTCGCCGGCGAGTGCTGCGACCTTCAGGGTCTTCGCGACCGTCGTGTCGGCGTGCCCGGTCTCGCCGTGGCACTTCGAGCACTGCTCCTTGAAGACCGCGGCGCCGTCGGCCGCGCGTGCGACCGGTGCGGACGCGAGAACCAGAGCCGCTGCGAGGACGATCGATCTCTTCGACATTGGAGCCACCCCTCCCTCTCCCGTCACCGCATCACGTGCGGGAGCCGTGCTTGAAATGAAATGCCCCGGCGCGCCACTGGCTGACCACGTAGATCAGGATCGCGAGGGCCATCGCCGGAAATCCGACGAAGACGAACAGGATCGCCGTTCGACCCGAGAGATCCAGCGCCAACGGAAACATGACCGCGATCGCGATCAGGATCAACAGATAGGCGACGCGCATCATTTCGCCGCGACTCCCCCGGCCGCTGCATCGACGCCACCGGTGAGCGCCGATGCCGGATGGGCTTCCGGATGGCAGACGCCCGTGCAGCTCATCTCGTGCGACAGCAGTGCCTTCTGCACTTCCGGATCCTGGTGCTCCTTGACGTCGCGGAACGCCTGCGACGTCGCGTGGCAGTTCAGACACGAGTTGATGTCGAACGTGCCGTGCAGCTCGATCGGCAGCTTATAGTTGCCGGTCAGCGTGCGGACCATGTGCATCACGCCCGCCATCTTGGCGTCCATCGTGCCCCAGATGCCGTAGCCGCTGTGGCACGTGTAGCAGGCCTCGTCGTGGGGAACGAGGCCGCGCCGGTAGTGGATCGACGCGAGCGATTCCTTGTCCGACGACAGCGCCTCCAAGATCGGCGTCATCACGTGGCACGACCCGCAGAAGGAAACCTCCTTCGAGCCCTCCATCACGTACAGCGAGGCGAACGCGTAGGCGCTGATCGGCAGGATCAGCGCCGCCGTGCCGAGCGCCGCCGGCAACCGCCGGCGGCCGACCAGCCCGACGACGAGAAGGGCGATCGCGGGCACGGCGATCACCAGGGGCAGGATCGCTGCCCACGGGAGGCCGTGCCCCGCGCCCGGCGGAACGAAGAGCGGACCGGGCGCGCCGTTCATGGCGCGCCCGGGTAGAGCATGGTCCGCACGATCAGTTGGCGTCGGCTTCCGGCGTCGCGTGCACGACGGAGACCGCATACGGCCGGCCTTCCGCGTGACACACCTCGCACGACTCCTTGCCCGCGCTCGCAGTCTCGGCCTCGACGTGCGCCCACGCCTCGTCGCTGTCATGGCACGACGTGCACGCAGAGCTCATCGGCGGGATCACGCCGTCGACCACCGAGCTGCCGTCCGCCGGGTTGAGATGCGTCTCGAGCGTGCCGCGTGCGGTGCTCGGGAACGGCGGGATCAGCTGCGAGTCCTCGACGTGGCAGCGGTCGCACTTCTTCAGGTCACCCGGATACCGGATGTCACCGAAGTTGTTGATCGAGTAGTTGGCCGGCGGCGGGCCGAATCCGAAGATGATGTACGGCTGCTTCGTCAGGTTCTCGCCGCGGTGGATCTTGTGCGGCATGACCTTGAAGTCGATCGTCGTGTTCTGCGCACCCGCCGCGACCTCGGCCGGATCGTTCTTGCGACGACCCGCGTCGGTCTGGTCGGGGTTGTGGCACATCACGCAGTACTCGGTGCGATTGCGCAGGCCGCCGTGGATCTCGAAGCCCTTCGAGAACACGCCGTGGCAGGCGTAGCACTTCTGGTTGTCGACCACGGTGCGGCGCGGCGTCGTGCCCGGCTCGGAGAACTCCGCGGGAACCTCGTGAGCCGCGAGCTGCAGGCCCGCCGACGAGCCGTCGACGAGGAAGTTCACCACCGGGTTCGGCGCGGCTTCCGTCGCCGCCTTGTCCTCGGTGAGCTGCACCGTCTGACGTGCCTCGGCGCCGAGCGACCAGGTGCCGCTCGCCTCCGCCGGGATCGACGACGGGAAGGTGTAGTCGAAGACGCCGTTCGCGTCCGGACCGACCAGCGTGCCGCCCGCGCCGCCGCCGACCACCGTCGCCTGCAGGATGCGCAGGTAGTCGGTCGTCGGTCCCGCGATCACGAAGGCGAGACGGTTGAGACCCGTCAGGTCACGCAGCGGAGCGCCCGCGTTGTTGGTGACCGAGAACGAGATCGACGGCGCCTGTCCGACGTCGTGGTTGCGGACGTCGAGCAGGTTGATGTTCAGACCCTGCAGCTGCGTCGACTGCTCGGGCACCACGTGCGCGCCCGGCACCGAGATGTCGAACTCGTGCGACATCTGGCTCTTGTGGCAGGAGCTGCACTGGCCGTCCTGGAACGCCCCCGGAGGATGGTTCGTGCCCGGAGGTCCGGCCATCGTCGCCTGGGTCGAGGGATTCACGTCGTCGTGGCAGGTCGCGCACGCGGCCGCGGCCGGCTTGGTCTTGTAGTACTCGGCGGTCGGGCCCTCCGAGTGGCAAGGCAGGCACTCCTCAAGCGGACGCGGGAAGCCGACGCCGACCACCTCGCCGTCCTCCTTCTTCTCCGCGAAGACCTCGTACTCCTTCGCGAAGCTCGAGTAGATCGCGTACTGCGAGCCCGGCGGTCCGTCGACGACGGACGGCAGATCCTTTCCTGCGTGGATCATGTGGATCATGTTCCGCAGGTCGATGCTGGTGCCCTTCTCGTCGGTCGCCGCATAGGTGTGGCAGAGCGTGCACAGCCTGACCTCGCGGCGGTTGCCGTGCGCGATCAGCGGCTGGTGGCAGACGTTGCACTGCTGGGTGGTCGTGTCCTCCCAGATGGTCGGCGCACCGCCGTTCGGGACGAAGTCGAAGATCGGGTTCGCCCACTCCTCGACGCCGGCGAACTCGCGGTCCACCTGCATGCCGACGGTGTAGGTGTCGGTCGGGACCTCGCCGGTGACCGTCGCGGCGAAGACGTAGCGCCACGTGCCGCGGTTCGCGTCGATCGCCTCCAGCGTGCCGTTGCGGTCGTACGCGGGGCGCGTCTCGTTCACCTGGTTCACGTAGCGGAGGAACGTGTTGCCGAGGTCGCCGCCGCCCGAGTACTCCTCGAGGTGCGCGATGGTGAAGCGGACGCGGCCCTGCTGGTCGCTCTCGGCCGCGGCGAGCGTCGCCTGGATGGGCTCGCCTGCGTTGTCGGTCAAGCTGAAGATCACGCTGACCTGGCCGCCGGCGCCGATCTCCGCGGAGAGGATCTCCGCCTTGACGCCCGCGCCCGCGGGGCCGCTCGGGGTCGGCGCCGGGGTCGGGACCGGCGTGGGCTCGTTGCCGCCGCCTCCTCCACCACCGCCACCACAACCTGCAGCCGCAAGCGCGACGAATGCCGTCGCCACCACCAGCCCGTGCATCCCGTGCATCTTCGAAGTTCTCGACCTCATTGCGCCCCCTCACTGCCTCCCGAAGCTTCGCCGCAATGCTTCGATCGGCGACGCAGTCCCTGCCCTTCGCTCCCGACGAAGGGCCACCGTCGTGTATCACAACATTGGGAAGCGTTAAGCCTGATTTGCATGTGTTTCGCGAAGAATGTTGAACCGCAAAATGTTGCAGGGTTTCCCGACTGGTTTGATCCGAAATGACGCCGAGCTCACGCGCCTTGCGAAACCGCGCGCGTGCCAGTGCATCGGTGCAATACGGGTGACGTCACGATGAGCACGAAGCAGGTCGTTCTGATCACCGGCGCGGCCGGCAATCTCGGCGCGGCGGCAACCAGCGCGTTCCGCAAGGACGGCGCGCGCCTCGTCCTCGTCGAGCGCTCGCGCGACAAGCTCGCGCGAGCGTACGGCGCGGACTCGTCCGAGCTGCTGCTCGTCGGAGACGTCGACCTCGCAGATCCCGCCGCGTGGGACGCCATCGTCGCGCGCGCGACCGAGCGCTTCGGCACGGTCGATGCCCTGGTGCACACCGTCGGCACGTACCGCGGCGGCAAGACGCTCGCGGACGAGGACCTCGCGACCTGGGGCGTGCTCTTCGACGCCAACGTGCGGAGCGCGCTGCTCGCCTGCCGCGCCGTGCTGCCCGGCATGCTCGCCCGCCGGCATGGCCGCATCGTCACGGTCGCGAGCCGCGACGCGCTCACCGCCGAGCCCGGTGCCGCCGCCTACTCCGCCGCCAAGGCGGCGGTGCTGCGCATGACCGAGAGCCTCGCCGCCGAGACGCGCGGCACCGGCGTCACCGCGAACTGCATCCTGCCGGCGGCCATCGACACGCCGCAGAATCGCGCCGGGCTCGACCCGTCGGCCTGGAGCTCGCTGGTCCCGCCGGACGCGATCGCCGACGTGATCGTGTTCCTCGCCTCGCCGGCGGCGCGCGCGGTGACCGGAGTCGCCCTGCCGGTCTACGGCGCATAGCCGGCGCGTCGCGCGGGGAAACCGCGCCGCGGCCGGCGGCATCGGAGCGCGTGGAGAGTCCACGCGTGAATCCGTCGCTCGCACAGGCGCTGCTCGCCGCAGCCGGCATCTACCTCGGGGCCGGCTGCGCCTTCGCGGCCTGGTTCGTGGTCGCCGGGGTCGGACGCATCGACCCGGCCGCGGCCTCCGCGGGGGCCGGCTTCCGCGTGCTGCTGGTGCCCGGCGCAGCCGCGCTCTGGCCGCTGCTCGCGCGCCGCCTGCGCGCCGGCGGATACGGGCTCCCCGAGCAGCACGACGCGCACACCGACGCCGCACGCGCCTTCCGGGGTGACGCTTGACGCACTCCCTGCGCACCCGTCACCGGCGCATCGTGCAGGTGCTCGCGCTGCTGCTGCCGCTCGCGTTCGCGGCGGCGCTCGCGCTGCGTCAAGCACCGCCCCCGGCGGCGAGCGAGCGGCTCCCGTGAGCGAGGCCTACCGCGCGGTCGGGTGGAATCCGCTCAAGCGCCGCTACGACGCGGTCCTCGGCGGATGCCTGACGGCCTACATCGCGACCTTCGCCGGCGTCGGCGCGCTCGCCGACCCGAACGCGACGATCGAGACGCTGCTGATCCGCGCGCTCGGCAGTGCGGCGTTCCTGCTGCTCACGGTGATCCTCTGCATCGGTCCGCTGTGCCGCCTCGACCGCCGCTTCCTGCCCCTGCTCTACAACCGCCGCCACCTCGGCGTGACCATGTTCCTCGTGGCACTCGCGCACGGCGCGTTCGCGATCGTCCAGTTCCACGCGCTCGGCGACACGAGCCCGCTGCTCAGCGTGCTGACCGCCAACCCGCGCCTCGACAGCGTGCCGCAGTTCCCCTTCGAGCTGCTCGGCCTCGCCGCGCTCGCGATCCTCTTCCTGATGGCCGCGACGAGCCACGACTTCTGGCTCGCCAACCTGACGCCACCGGTCTGGAAGACGCTGCACATGCTGGTCTACGCCGCGTACGCGCTCGTCGTGCTGCACGTGGCGCTCGGTGCGCTGCAGGCGGACCGCAGCGTGGTGCTCGCCGCGCTCGTGCTCGCGAGCGTCGCGCCGGTGCTCGGACTGCACGTCGCCGCCGCACGGCGCGAGCGCGCGCTCGACGACGAGCGCACCGGCGCGAGCGACGACGGCTTCGTC
Source organism: Binatia bacterium (assembly GCA_046327915.1). Lineage (GTDB taxonomy): Bacteria > Desulfobacterota > Binatia > UBA12015 > UBA12015 > VGTK01. The sequence continues at coordinate 76,919 of JAXLXO010000030.1, forward strand.
GACGTCTGCGCGATCACCGACATTCCCGAGAGCCGCGCACGCATCGTCACACTGTCCGGCGAGCGCGTCGCGGTGTTCCGCTGGGACGGCAAGGTCGCGGCGATCTCGAACGTGTGCCGGCACCAGAACGGTCCGCTGGGCGAGGGCCGGGTCGTCGACGGCTGCGTCACCTGTCCGTGGCACGGCTACCAGTACGATCCCGCCACCGGACGCGCGCCGAAGCCGTTCACCGAGAAGGTGCCGACGTTCCGGGTGCGCATCGACGGAGAGCGCGTGCTGGTGCACCCGCGTCCGCACGCGCCCGGCACCGCGCTCGAGCCCGCGCGCATCGCCACGCCCGCGCCTGCGGTGCACGCGCACGACGAGACGCTCTTCGTCGGCTGGGCGGCGACGCTGCCGCCCGCGGAGCGCCGCGTCGTGCGGCGCGTGGTTCCGCTTCTCGCGGCATTGGCCCTCGCCGCCCCGCTCACGATCGCGCTCGCGCGGACGCGCCTCGCCGCGTCGGCCTTCGAGTACGGCGTCGTGCGCCGCTTCCACGGCGTGCTGCGGGCGGAGCCCGTTCCTGCGCTGTACCTGGCGCGGAACGACGGAGCGGAGGGCGCAGATGCGCTGCCCGCGACGCTCCTGCTCGTCGCGCCGGGCAAGCACGGCGCCGACGCGATCGCGCGCGAGCACGACGGCGAGACCGTCGACGTCGCGGGCTCGATCGCGGATCGCGACGGCCGCACCGTGCTCGAGGTCGTGCCCGCGAGCGTAGTGTCCCGCACCCGCGACGCGGCGACGCCGCCGGTCGTGGCGCTGGGCGAGCGGACGCTCGCCGGCGAGATCGTCGACACCAAGTGCCACCTCGGCGTCATGAACCCCGGTGACGGCAAGACGCACCGCGGCTGCGCCGCGCGCTGCATCAGCGGCGGCATCCCGCCCGCGCTGCGCGTGCGCGACCGCGATGGCGGCGAGCAGCTGTTCCTGCTCGTCGGTCCGCGCGGCGAGAGCGTCGGCGCGGCCCTCCTGCCCTTCGTCGCCGAGCCGGTCGAGATCACGGGGCGTGCCGAGCGTCGCGGCGACCTGCTCGTGCTGTACGCCGACCCGGCGCACGTGCGCCGTCTCGGCGAGGAAGGTTGATCATGTCTGCCGCGCACCCTCTTCCGCTCGCGACGCCCGCAGCCGCCTCCGCGGCGCCGCGCGCGCGGCAGGGACGCTACGAGCTCGCGTTCGCGTGCAGCGACGAGGACCTCGACGCAGCACTGCGGCTCCGCTTCGAGGTCTTCAACCTCGAGCTCGGCGAGGGGCTGCGGCGCTCACGGCTCACCGGTCGCGACCGCGACCCGTACGACGCCTTCTGCCGCCACCTGATCGTGCGCGACACCAGCGACGGTTCCGTCGTCGGCACCTATCGCGTGCAGACGGCGGACGACGCGCGGCGCGGACACGGCTTCTACACGGCGTCGGAGTTCGACCTGTCCGCGCTTCCGCCGCACGTGCTCGACGGTGCGCTGGAGCTCGGACGCGCATGCATCGCGCGCCCGCACCGCAACACGCGCGTTCTCTACCTGCTGTGGCGCGGCATCGCCGCGCTCGCGCACGACCTCGGCAAGCGCTGGCTCTTCGGCTGCTGCTCGCTCACCAGCCAGGACCCGCGCGAGGGCCGCGCGCTGCTCGACGTCCTCGCGGCGCGCGATGCGCTCCACCCCGCGTTCGACGTGCGTCCACGGTCCGGCTTCCAGTGCTGGCCGGCGCTCCGGCCCTGCGAGCCGGCGCCCGAGGTCGAGGTGCCGCGGCTGTTCGACATGTACCTCTCGCTCGGCGCGAAGGTCTGCGGCGAGCCGGCGATCGACCGCGCGTTCGGCACCATCGACTACCTCGTGCTGTTCGACCTCGGCGATCTCGACGCACGGAGCCGGCGCCGCTTCCTGCCGGCGGACCAGTCGTCGTGCTCCTGACGGACGCGATCGTGCGGCACACCCGCGGCGCCGTACGTGCGCTGCTGCTCGCCGCCTGGTTCGGCGTCGCCGCGATCGCGGTCGTGGCGATCGAGACCATCGCGGCGTTCCGCGGCGATCGCGGCGCGACGCTTCGCCTCGCGCTCTTCCACCACTGGTCGCGCGGTGCTGCGCGCATCGTCGGGCTGCGCATCACGCGCAGCGGCGAGCCGCCGCGCGGTCCGTTCCTGCTGGTCGCGAACCACCTGAGCTACCTCGACGTCATCGTGCTCGGCGCGTCGCTGCGCGCGACCTTCGTCGCCAAGGCCGACGTCGCGCGCTGGCCGCTGCTCGGCTGGCTGTGCGGCGCCGTCGGCACCGTGTTCATCGACCGCACGCGCAAGCGCGATCTGCTGCGCGTGCTGCCGATCCTCGAGCGGCGACTCGGAGCGGGCGGCGGCGTGGTCGTGTTCCCGGAGGGCACGACGAGCGACGGCAGCGGCGTGCTGCCGTTCCGCTCCCCGCTCTTCGCGACCGCCGTCCGGAGCGGAGCGCCCGCGTACGCGGCGACGCTGACCTACGAGACGCCGCACGACGCGCCGCACCCGTCCGACGCGGTCTGCTGGTGGGGCGACGCGGAGTTCCTGCCGCACCTGCTCGGGCTGCTGCGCCTCGAAGAATCCACGGCACGCGTGACCTTCGGCCGGCATCCAATCGCGGACACCGAGCGCAAGCGGCTGGCGCGCACCACGCGATCCGAGATCGCAGGCCGCTTCGTTCCCGTGCGCCGAGGAGAGAGAGAATGCCCGCCCGTGACCTGCCCGCAGCCGCGAACGTCGACGTCCTTCGCCAGGGGATCGAGCTGCTGACGCGGCTCGACGACGCGACGTTCCGCCACGCCGTCGGACCGCAGCTGCGCCACACGCTCGACTTCTACGCGTCTTTCCTGCGCGGACTCGCCACGCGGCGCATCGATTACGACACGCGCGAACGCGACCCGCTCGTCGAGTCGAGCCGGCGCATCGCGCGCGAGCGCTTCGCGGACGTCATCGCGGCGCTCGAGCAGATCGGGGAGGAGCAGACGGCGCAGCCCGTCGAGGTGCGCACCGAGGCCGACACGCTCGCCCCGGGCGAGCCCGAGTGGTGCCCCTCCAGCGTGCGCCGCGAGCTGCAGTTCCTGCTGTCGCACACCGTGCACCACAACGCGCTGGTCAAGGAGATGCTGCGCGCGCGCGGGCACGCGATCGGCGACGACTTCGGCGTGGCGCCGTCCACGCTCGAGCATCGGGCGCGGCTCGCGTGCGCGCGCTGACCCTCGGCGGCGGCACCATGCTGCTCGGCGGTGCGATCGATCCCGCGCTCGCGTGGCGCATGCTGCTCATCGCCGCGGCGACGCTGGCGAGCGAGGACGCGACGTACGTCGCGGCCGGCGCTGATCGCGCAGGGCGGCATCGGCTTCGTCGCGGGAACGTTCGCGTGCTTCGCCGGCATCCTCGCCGGCGATCTGCTGCTCTTCGCCGCCGGACGCACGCTCGGACGGCGCGCGCTGGACACCCGGCCGCTGCGCCGGATGGTCACGCCGCAGGCGGTCGAGCGGGCGTCCGCGTGGCTCGAGCGGCGCGGCCCGGCGGTGATCCTGCTGTCGCGCTTCGCCCCGGGCATGCGGTTGCCGACGTACGTCGCGGCCGGCGTGCTGCGCACGAGAGCGATCGTGTTCGTCGGATGGTTCGCGGTCGCGGCGGCGTTGTGGACTCCCGTCCTGGTCGCGCTGGCGCGGCACGGCGGCGCGCGCCTCGACGTCTCGACCGACCCCGCGTCGGGGCTCACGCTGCTCGGCGCCGGAGTTGCGCTGATCGCGGCGCTGCGCCTTCTGCCACCGCTCCTCACCCACCGCGGACGCCGCCTCGCCGTCGGACGCTGGCGGCGCCTTCGCAGCTGGGAGTTCTGGCCGCTGCAGGTGTTCTACGTGCCGATCGCGGCGTACGTCGCCTGGCTCGCGGTCAAGTACCGCAGCCTGCTGCTGCCCACGGCCGTCAATCCCGCCATTCCCGGCGGCGGCTTCGCCGGCGAGTCCAAGATCGACATCCTGCGCGCGCTCGCCGCGGCGGCTCCGGAGCTCTCGCTGCGCGCGACCTGCGTTCCGGCGGATCTGCCCGCGGCCGGCCGCATCGCGCTCGCCGAGGAGTTCCTCGCGCGCGAAGGTCTCGCCTTTCCGGTCGTGCTCAAGCCGGACGTCGGCGAGCGCGGCTCGGGCGTGACGTTCGTGCGCTCGCGCGACGCGCTGCACGCGGCACTCGCGGCGTGCGACGCCGACACGATCCTGCAGGAGCACGCGCCCGGGCTCGAGTTCGGCATCTTCTACGTGCGCCACCCCGGCGACGCGCACGGACGCATCTTCTCGATCACCGAGAAGGTCCTGCCGACGCTCAGCGGCGACGGGCGCCGCACGATCGAGCAGCTCATCCTCGACGACGAGCGCGCGGTCTGCATGGCGCGCACGCACCTCGCGCGCTTCGCCACGCGCCTCGACGAGGTGCCGGCCGCGGGGGAGATCGTGCCGCTGGTGGAGGTCGGGACGCACAGCCGCGGCGCCATCTTCCGCGACGGCGCGCGCTTCCGCACGCCCGCGCTCGAGGACACGATCGACCGCGCGAGCCGCGGCTACGACGGCTTCTTCTTCGGCCGCTACGACGTGCGCGTGCCGAGCGTCGCCGACCTGATGGCGGGCCGCGGCCTGCGCATCGTCGAGCTGAACGGCCTCACCGCCGAGGCGACGCACGTCTACCACCCGGGCACGCCGCTGCGCGCCGCGTACCGGGTGCTGTTCGAGCAGTGGCGCATCGCGTTCGCGATCGCCGCCGCCAATCGCGCGCGTGGCGCGCGACCCGCCACCCTGCGCCAGCTCGCGCGGCTCGTCCGCCGCGCGCGGCGCAAACCCGTGAGGAGATCGTGATGTCCCGGACCGCTCGCAACGCCGTCGACTGGATCTGCCGCATCGCGGCCGCCGCGATCCTGCTGCAGACGCTGTTCTTCAAGTTCACCGCCGCGCCCGAGTCGGTGTACATCTTCTCGACGCTCGGGCTCGAGCCGTGGGGCCGCATCGGCAGCGGCGTCGCCGAGCTCATCGCGTCGGTGCTGCTGCTCGTGCCGGCGACCACGGCGCTCGGCGCGCTGCTCGCACTCGGCGTCATCAGCGGCGCGATCGTGAGCCACCTGACGGTTCTCGGCATCGTCGTCATGGACGACGGCGGCGAGCTGTTCGCGCTCGCGCTGGTCGTGTTCGTCTGCAGTGCGGTCGTGCTCGCGCTGCACTGGCGCGAGCTGCCGCTGATCGGTGCGCGCTTCGGCCGTGCGGGACGGCCGGGACGGGTCGTGCTCCAGGGCTGATTCAGCTCCGCGGACCGAGCGCGTCGATCGCCGCGACGATCTCGTCCGGCGTCGCGCGCACGCGGTAGGTGTCGGGCCGGTAGACCCACCGCACGCGGTGCTGCTCGTCGAGCAGGAACGTCGTCGGCAGGAATACGTCGCGGCTCGTGCGCTCCTTCGCGAACGCGCCCGGGAGACCGCCGCGATCGCGGACGTCGAGACGATCGAGCAGCGTGCCGTTCGCGTCCGACACGAACTCGATCGCGCCGCCCATGCGCTCCGCGAGCGGCGCCGAGGTCTCCGGCGGATCGACGCTGATCGCGACCACGTCGACGCCGCGCGCGGCGATGTCGCCGTAACGCGCCTTCACCTGCGCCAGCTCCACCTGGCAGAACGGGCACCAGTCGCCGCGGTACAGCATGACGAGGTGCCGCCGTCCGGCGCGCTCCGCGAGCGCGAACGTGCCGCCCTTGGCGGACGGCAGCGCGAAGTCCGGAAAGACGTCGCCGACGCGCGGCCGGTCCTCGCGCGGCGCGAACATCGAGTAGGAGAACACCCACCACAGCGACAGCGCGAGCACGCCGACCGAGAGCAGCGCCGCCACGCCGCTGCCGAGCGCGGGCCGGCGCACGAGCGTCGCGATGCCGAGCCCCGCGCCCGCCGCGATGACCGCCAGGAACGGCCACGGCACGCGCCAGTAAAGCCCCAGATTCAGCGTCAGGAGCATGTAGGCGGCAGCGCCGCCGATCGCGAGCAACGGTGCGAGCACGACGAGCATGGTCAACCTCCCCGTCCGGAGGAACGTTCGTGCTCCGCAGGCCCGGCCGAAGCAAGCGCGGCCGCGCGGGAGCTGCGTCCCGTGCGGCCGCGCTCGTGCGGGCGATTCACTTGCCGGCGAGCAGCCCCGGCCAGTTCGCGTCGGCCTTGCCGATGTTGCCGGGGATGTCCTTCCCCCACTTCGCCTGAACGTCCTTGTCGTAGTTCAGGTAGAGCTTGCCGTCGACGATCTTCCACGCCTCCGGGTCGATGCCGGCGGTGTGGTCCTGCGACACCGCCCACGCGCAGTAGCCGCCGTACTGCGGCGCGTACTTCTCGGGATCGGCCTTGAACTGGTCGCGGTGCGCGGCGCTGGCGAAGCGCCAGGTGGCGCCCTTCCACTCGGCGGTGAAGTCGCTCGAGCCTTCGACGGCCTTGCCGTCGGTGAAGTACGCGACCGGGTCGTAGCCGGCGACGGCGAGCCCGCGCCAGTTGCTCCACACGGGATCGAGCGCGGCGGCGTGCCCCGCGCTCGCGAGCAGCAGCGACGCCGCGAGCAGCAGCGTACGGACGGTGGTTCTTCTCGGGACGAACGTCGACATCATGTCCTCCTGCGGGACGCGGCCGGAATGCAGCCGCGCGTGGCCGCGCAGATTCGATGTCGTCGGAGCGCCGGCGTTTCGTCCGCGCTCAGCCCTCGATGCAGCGGAACGTGACCGCGCGCCCGTCGTGCGACGGCCGGTCGCCGAGCCACAGCCGACCCTCGCCCTCGAGGGTCGCGCTCTCGTGGTGCACGCGCGTGACGCCGTGCCCGGCGCGCTCCACCGTCGTGCCGTTGGTGCTGACGTCGCTCAGCTTCACGCGGCCGCGGTTCCACTCGACCACGGCGTGCAGACGCGACACGCCGCTGCTCGAAACGCGGACGTCGCACGCCGGATCGCGCCCGAGCTCGACACGCGGCCGCGCGGCGTCGACGCGAACGGTCTGCTCGCCGTACGCGAGCTCGATCGCGGCGACCTGCGCCGCCGCGGTCGCGATCGTCGACGCGTCGAGCACCGACGTGAAGCTCGCGTCCCAGAGCAGCTCGTGCAGCTCCTCCTCGCCGGTGCCGCCGCGCAGAACGCTGCGGTCGTGGAAGCGCGCCGCGCGCTGCCAGCGCGGCGCGAGCACGTCGAGAGTGCCGCGCGTCACCAGCGTCTGGCCCGCTTTCGCGAGCGCACCGACGCGCGACGCCTTGTGCACGGTGTTGCCGAACCAGCCCTCGTCCGAGCGCACCAGCGGACCGTGCACGAAGCCGACGCGCACGCGCAGCGGCCGCGCGAGGTGCTCGCGCGCCGACGAGGTCTCCACGCCCTCGTGCATCGACGCAGCCGCCTCCGCGGCCGCGTCGGCGTGCGGGAAGATGCAGAACACGCCGTCGCCGAGCCGGTTCGCGACCTCGCCGCCGGCGGCGGTCGCCGCGTCGGCGAGGAGCCCGACGTAGCGCACGAGCACGACGCGCGCGGTGTCGTCGCCCTCCTCCACGACCATGCGCGTGCTGCTCGCGATGTCGGCGAAGAACGCGGTCCGCTCGACGGTGCTGGCGGGCATCGGGACCGCTTAGGCGGGCTGCGCCGCCGTGGCAAGTGGCGGCCGACGGGTCACGCCAGGATCTCGCGCGCGATGGTCAGGATCTGGATCTCCGTCGTGCCCCCGCCGAGCTCGATCAGCTTCGCGTCGCGCGCCAGGCGCTCGACGACGTACTCCTCCATGTAGCCGTTGCCGGCGAGGATGTGGATCGCCTCGAACGCGACGAAGGTGCCCATCTCGCCGCAGTACAGCTTCGCCGCGCAGACGTCCGCGACCGACTCGCGCACCTTCCGTCCTGCGACGTGGTCCGCGTAGACGATGCGGCGCACGTTCGAGAGCGCGACGTACATGCGCGCGAGGCGCTGCTGCACGAGCTGGAAGCTGGCGATCGGCTGGCCGAACTGCTGACGCGACTTGGCGTAGTCGCGCGCGATCTCGAAGCAGCGCTCGGCGATGCCGAGCGACATCACTGCGAGCCCGCCGCGCTCCGAGGCGAGGCTCGACTTGACGTGGTCGCGCTGCTTGACGCCGCCGCCGAGCAGGCGGTCCGCCGGCAGCCGCACGTCGTCGAGGAAGATCTCGCCGGTGGGCGAGCCGCGCATGCCCATCTTCTTCATCGGCGGCCCGGTCGAGACGCCGGCATCGCTGCGGTCGACGAGGAACGCCTGCACCGTGCCGTCGACGTCACCGCCCTGCGCGCGCGCGTAGATCAGGAACACGTCGGCGTACGGCGCGTTGGTGATGAAGGTCTTGCTGCCGCGCAGCACCCACTGGTCGCCGTCACGGCGCGCGGTGGTCTTCATGCCGCGCAGCGCGTCGCTGCCGGCGCCGGGCTCGGTGAGGCCCCACGCGCCGAACTTCTCGCAGCGGAACACCGGGACCGCCCACTGCTGCACCTGCTCGGGGGTGCCCTTGCCGAGCACGTTGGCGCCGAAGAGGCCGGTGCTCGCCCCGTAGCTCAGCGCGAACGCCGGGCTGACGCGGGACATCTCGACCATGAAGGTCGTGCGCGCGAACGGCGACGTCAGGGCCTCGAGCCCCAGCGCCACGTGCATCTCGCGCATCAGCGGATACGGCAGCATCTCGCCGCGCTCCATGGCCGGGACGTGCGGCTCGAGCTCGCTGGTGAACCAGCGGCGGAACAGGTCGCGCTCGAGGCGCTGCTCTTCGGTGAGCTCGAGCTCCATGGGTCGCCTTCCTCCTCGGATCGCGGCGCCGGACGCCGGCGCGTCCGCGTTGGATCGCATACCGGACGGCCGAAGACGACTGCGTCGCGCCGAATATCGGGGGCTCGCCTTCGTTCGCCGACTTGCGATAGAGCCGGAGGCTGCCATGAAGGGCCTCCCCATCTCCGCCCGACGCGGCGCGGCCCTCGCGGCATTTCTGTATTTGCTGCTGGCCGCGTGGTGGATGCGGGACGTGCTGTCGAGCCCCGCCACGCGCGTGATGGGGGCCGCGCGCGGCGCCGAGTCGGCCTCCCTGACGGACAGCGACGAGCGCATGGTGCTGTCGCAGATCGCGCGCCACGCCCGCCTGCTCGCGCGCCCCGCCGATCTTGCGCACGACGGGCAGTGCTACCCGACGCCGTGGTCGTACACGCTCGGCGAGCACATGTTCGGCAACGCGCTGCTCGCAGCCGTCCCGCTCGCGCTCACGGGCGATCCGATCGTCGCGTACAACGCGGTGCTGCTGCTCAACATCTGGATCGCCGCGATGGGCATGTACGCGTTGACGCGGCACGCCACGGGCAGCGTCGCGGCGGCGCTGGTCGCGGGCGTCCTGTTCGGCTTCGACCGGACGCGCCTGTCCGATCCGGCGCACCCCTACGTGATGGGCGGCGACCTGTGGATGCCGTTCGTGCTGCTCTTCCTGCTGAAGGTGTTCGCCGACGGCCGCTGGCGGAGCGTCGCCGGGCTCGCGGTGTTCTCGTGCCTGCAGCTCGGCGAGAGCCTCTACGCGGTGATCGCGACGCTGCTGCTCGCGCTCGCCGTGACGGCGTGGCTGGTGGCGCGCGATCCCCGCCGCTTCGTCGCGATCGCGCCGCGGCTCGTCGTCGCCGGGATTCCCGTCGTCGCGCTGGCGTGGCTCGTGTTCGGCCCGTACCTCGCGACCGCGGCGACGTGGGGCGGCAT
>JAXLXO010000031.1:0-85411 GCA_046327915.1 Binatia bacterium
ACGCCGACTGCGGTCCCCGCGCTCGCCGCGATGCCGCTCGCCGAGCGCGGCTCCGCGCTGAGCGTCAATCACGACGGCTGGATCTCGTATCGCGAGGACACGCGGACCTCCGCGATCGGCTATGCGAGCGGCGTCACGTGGGCGCCCGACGCGGAGAAGCCGAGCGTGCCGTTGCCGAAGCTGCCGTGCGACGGCCAGCCGCCCGAGGCGTGCTTCCATCGGTTCGATACGATCCTCGAGGTCGGGGACGACGGCTGGATGTTCGGCGACCACGTCACTTTCGGCTCGGGCGGACCGTTCATCCCGCTGCCCGCGCTGTTCGGTCCCGATCGCAGCTCCATGCTGCTGATCGAGCCGGAGGATCCGCCAGTCGATCTCGACACGATCGCGAGCTTCGCGGCGCACCTCTGCGCGGCGGCGCAGGTCGCGGGCACGCTCACGCTGCGCGAGGACGGAAGTCCGTCACCGGTTCGCAGACCCGCGCTCTGGCCCGCGCCCTACCAGCGGATGCTGTTTCTGCCGAGCGGCGACGCAGGCGCCGCGGCCGTGAGCTGCGACCGCTCGCTGCGCGTGGCCGGTGTAGCGGACGCGCCGTCGCGTGCGGCGGTGTGGCTGCCCGATCCGCTCACGGGCTACGCGCAGGTGTTGCTACCGATCGACGGAGCGGACGCGAGCGCCGCGCTCGCCATCGACGTCGGGCAGGTGGTCGGCTGGCGCAGCGACGCGACGCGCTCGACACCGGTCGCATGGATCGAGACCGCCGACGGCTTCGCCGCGTCGCTGCTGCCCGACCTTCCGGGCGCCCGCTGCGAGCGCGCGACCGCGACCAGCGGCACGCGCGTCGCGGGCGACTGCGGTCTGCACGGCGTCGCCTGGGATCGCAGCTCGGATGGCGCCGGATGGCGCGTCGTCGCGGAGCTGCTGCCGCTGCCGGGAGACGCGCAGGCGAGTGTCGTCGCGATGAGCGGCGATCTCGCGGTCGGCTGGAGCGGCGCCGGCGACGACGTCGTCGACAAGCACCCGGTCGCGTGGCGCCTGCCGCCGCACTGACCGCGGTGCCGCTGCCGTTTCCGTCGGAAACGCGCGCGGGGTAGAGCCGACGCATGAGCGAGCGCCACTACCAGCGTCCCGCCTTCGCGGATCGCGTCTTCAACGCGCTGATCGCAGGCCTCGCACGCCTCGGCATCAGCCTCTGGGGCTCGTGCCAGCTGTCGGTGCGCGGGCGGAAGAGCGGCGTGATGCGTGCGGTCCCGGTGAACGTCGTCGAGCACGCGGGCGAGCGCTTTCTGGTTGCGCCGCGCGGCGAGACCGACTGGGTGCGGAACCTGCGCGCCGCGGGCGGCGGCGAGCTGCGGCTCGGATCGCGCGTCGAGACGTTCCGTGCGTCGGAGATCGTGGACGCCGACAAGCCGCCCGTTCTGCACGCCTACCTCGCGCGCTGGTGGTTCGAGGTGAAGAGCTTCTTCGACCTGCCGGGACCCGACGCGCCGGAGGCCGAGCTGCGGCGTGTGGCCCCGCGGCATCCGGTGTTCCGCATCGAGCGCGCCTGAGGCCGGCGGCCCGCGGGCGCCACGCGGGGCAAAGTGGATTGCGCTCGGGGCGGTCGCGCGGCAGGATCCGCTGCGGCATTCTCCCGCCCCGGACTCGCAGGACCGCCGATCTTGCCGTTTTGCACGATTCGACGTCCTGATTTCCCGCGTGATCTCGCGGGCTTGGGCGGCATGCCGCTTGCGGACGAGGTGGCCCGCGCAGCGCCTCCTCCGGTGTTCCACTCCTGACTGCTCGTGACCGCTGCCAGAACCACCGTCGAGGAGACACCCCCCTTTGAAGCACGCTACGCCCCCGACCGGACGCCTGATCGCGCTCATCGCGCTGCCGGCGCTCCTGGCCTGCGCGACGAGCGCGTCAGCTCAGACGCCGACCCCGAGCCCGACGCCGGAGCCGCTGTACGCGTGTTCGGGGCGGATCAACACGCTCATTCGAAACTACACGAAGGACTACCTGCAGATCGTGACGTCGTGCGAGCGGGCCCGGCTCGACACTGGGCTTCCCGCCAACTGTGCGACTGACCAGGACACGCTTCAAGCGATCGACAGCGCTGCGGACTCGCTCGCGGGCGAGATCGCGAAGTGCACGCCGGCGGCCCTCGATGCGTTCTGTCCGCTGGGCGCCGACGTACCCGCCGAGTTTCCCGGCGGCGTCAACGGCACCGGCCCGGACAGCCTGCGCTCGCGACTCGCGAAGCTCGTGGCGGACATCTTCACGACCCCGTTCGACGGCTGCACCCGCCCGGCTCCGGGGACGGCAAACACGGACGCGGTGTCGTGTGCGACCGCGCTCGGCGACACGGTGACGGACGCGCTCGTCGAGCCGCTCGAAGCCGAGTTCTTCAACTGCGAGCGGGACCGGATCAAGTTCCCGAGCCATGAGATCTGCGTCGACGACGTCAACGGCGAGCCGAGCAGTGCAGGACTGCTTTCCGATCAGGCGAGCGTCCTTGCGGAGGTGGAGCAGATCGGCAGCAACGACTGTGGGGCGCCGGATCTGGCGACGCTGGGCTGCCCGCTCGGAGCATCGAGCCTCGAAGACCTCCAGACCGCGCTGAGCGCGCGCGTCGCGGTCCTCGTTCAGGAACTAAACGTCGACGTCTACCATTCGGACTGCCAGGGCCCACGGCCGGGTGAGCCAAGTGAGCCTGTCCCGGCCGACGTCACGCTTGAGCCGAGCATGCGCAAGAAGAAGCTCGGCTGCGGACAGACGATCGACAGCGCGTTCATGAACGGCGACAACGCCATCAGCTTCGACAGCGACCTCGACTGCGGTCCGTCGCCTACGGCGACGGACGGCATCGTCGTCGCGAAGGATGGCCTCAAGCTGAGCGGTCGTGCCGGCAAGCTCTGGAGCATCCGCGGGCCGCGCCGGAGCAGTCTCCGTACCGGAGCAGGAATCAAGCTCCTGCCCGGCGTCGCCCGCGTCCAGATCCGGAACTTCAAAGCGATCGAGAACTTCGGCGTCGGCATCCTCGACGCGGAGGACGGCACGAACAAGAAGCTCCAGATCGTCAAGACAACGGTGCGGCGAAACATTCAGGCCGGGCTTCGCATCCGCTCGCAGCGCGCCGTGATCGACCAGGTCACCGCCGACAAGAACGGCATCGGCATGGACCTGTCCGGCGACGGCATCAAGGTGAAGGGCTCGAGCGCGAAGGGCTCGGCCTATCCGCCGAAGGTCGGCATCCAGCTCTCGGGCGTGGACAGGAACCTGAGCGGCAGCGTGGTGGTGATCTCGCCGCTCAACACCATCGAGCTCAACGGCGGCGTCGGCATCCACGTGCTGTCGGGCGCGCACTTCATCAACCAGAACGACATCAAGAACAACGTCGGCAACGGCATCGAGATCGACCCGCTCGCGGCCGGCACGCTGGTCAAGCAGAACAGCGTCAAGTCCAACGTCGACGGCATCGTCGTGAATGGCGATCAGAACACCATCGACGGCAACGCTTGCGAGGACAATCTCGGCGACGGTTACGTGATCGCCGGGACCGCGAACGTGCTGATGGGCAATGGCTCAGGCGCGAAGACCGAGCACGGCAACGGGGGCGTCGGTTACCGGATCACGGGTTCGAACACGGCGCTCGACACCAACCACGCCGAGGCGAACCTCGGCTCCGGATTTGTGGTCACCGGCACGCCGACGACGTTCACCGGAAACAATACGGCTGAGGTGAACCACGAGCACGGGTTCGACATCCAGTCGGCAGGCAACACGTTCGAAGGCTGCGGCGCAGAGGGGAACAACGTCGACGACCCGCAGGGCAATCCATTCCACGAGTGGGTGTTCGTCGCGGGTCAGATCGACGGGGACGGCAACTCCGCTGGCGGCGACACGATCGGACTGCCGTCGTCCGCGGGCTTCTGCGACAGCGACAACGACTGCCCGCGACCGAAGTGAGCGTAGCGCGCCCCGCTGCTGCTTGACGCGAGCTTGCGCCGCGCCGACGCCGGACGTTAACCCGATCCGACATGCCCGAAGTCCGCCGGTCCTCCCGCCGTGCCGCATCCGCGGCAGCACTCGTCCTCGTAGCACTCGTCCTGAACGGCTGCGCGGCACTCTTCGTCCGCGGCGACGACGTCTCCGACGAGGAGCGGCAGCAGATCGCCGAGGAGACCGCGCCGTACCTCGCGAAGGGCACCGGGATGATCACCGGCGTGGTGCGGATCGAGACCGACTACGGTGCCTTCGTCGCGAGCCGCGGCACGCAGGTCGCGCTCACGCCGGCGACGACGATCGCCACCGAGCGCTTCCAGAAGTACGTCGTCGAAGACAACGAGCTGCCCGCGCAGCGCAAGGCCGAGCTGGTCCTGTTCACGAAGACCGACGCGGCGGGCCGCTTCCACTTCGACCAGCTGCCGGCGGGCGAGTACCTGCTCGCGAGCCCGGTGCGCTGGTCGGCGACGGGGAAGGGCGAGGACGCGCACACCGAGGTTCCGTACGCGCGCGTGACGCTCGCCGACGGCGCCCGCGCCGACGTCGTCGTGACCCGGTCGATCGACGACTGACGTCATCACCGGCTTCGCCGACCACGAAGGGACGAAGACGCGCCGCCGGGCGTCTTTATCGGACTAGCGCGCGACCGGGGGCTCGCCGCTGACGCGCCGGACCGCTACGTCGCGGACCTTCCTGCGCACGCCCTGGCGCGACTCGATGGTCACGTAGTGACCCTCGACCTCGACCACGGTGAACGGTCCGGGCTCGGCCATGATGACCACGAGGTCGCCGATGCCGATGTCGTCCGCCTGAGCGGCGGGTCCCTGCGCCGATCCGTTGGTCGCTGCCACGTCGGCGCTTCTAGGACACCCGGGCGCCGGACGCAAAGCGCGGCGCGATCTCCGCCGCGAAGCGTGCCATCATTCGCCGGCGGGCGGGCTCCGGAACGCCGGCTCAGCGCGCGAGGCGCGCGATCGCCGCCTCGAGCTCCTCGGGATCGACCGGCTTCACGAGGTGTCCGGCCGCGCCGAGCTCGCGGGCCTGGCGCGCGGTGTCGTGGCCGGCCGAGACCAGCAGCACCGGGGTCGTGATGCCGCGCCGGTCGGCCTCGCGCTTGAAGTCCGCGCCGTCCATGACGGGCATCATCAGGTCGAGGACGATCACGTCGCAGGGCTCGGCCGCGAGCAGGTCGAGCGCCTCGCGGCCGTTGCGCGCGTGCAGCACCTCGAAGGCGTCGCGCAGGAACATCGTCCAGGCGTCGAGGATGTCGGCGTCGTCGTCCACCAGCAGGACGCGGCGTCTCACCGGCTGCGCGGGATCGGGCACGTCACGACAATGCGTCACGTACGGGCCTTCGCCAAGGGGGCAGCGAACACGGGGGACCACTCGAGTCCCGCGCCGCCGCCGACGTGAACGAAGAGGCGCGGGATGCTTGATCGCACGACGTGAGAGGTCCCGACAGGTGAGCAGAGGAACGGAGAAGACGCGGACGCTTCAGCTCGAGCGTCGCATGCCGCAGGCGCCGTCGAAGGTGTGGCGGGCGCTCGTCAAGTCGTGGCTGGTCGAGCAGTGGCTGATGTCGAACGACATGGTGCCCGAGGTCGGTCACCGCTTCGCGTTCCGCGCGCAGGGCGGCAGCATTCGCTGCGAGGTGCTCGCGGTCGACGAGCCGCGCGCGCTCGCGTGGCGCTGGGGCGACGGCACGAAGGACGGCGGCGCGCTGCGCACCACCGTCACGTGGACGCTCGCGCCGGACGACGAGGGCGGCACCGTTCTCGGTCTCGAGCACGCGGGATTCAAGGCGCGCGACGAGGCCGCGTACGAGGCGATGCGCGCCGGTTGGCCGCGCGTCCTCGAGCGCCTCGCCGAGGTCGTCGCCGAAGGACGCTGAGCCTCGCCGCACGCCGGCGTGCGTGGCGGTCGTTCAGGACTGTCGGCGCGCGCGAACGAGAAAGGTCCCCACCGCCCCGATCACGATGCCGATCACGAAGGTGCTCCCGACGACGCTCATGGCCCCCTCCCTGGAAGTGCGACGCGGCGCTCCGCGTTCTCCGGTCCCCCCGACCACGGTCCGGCGCATGAAGCGCCGATCGGGGCGCCTCGTCAAGGACGTCTCGGGGAAACCCCGGTCGATTCCGGTGGCTCGGCTGAGTGTCGACCACTTCGTGACGCAGGGCGGCGCCGCGACGCGTTGCCACGCGCGCGCGTTTTCGGGCAGATGGTCCGGATGACGAAGCAATGCACGGCCTTCGACGAGCTGCCGCGCGCGGATCTGCTGCGCGTCGCGCTCGAGACGATGCACGTCGGACACCTGCTCGACCGCGCGCTGATGCCGCAGCTCTTCTTCGCGACCGAGAGCTTCGACGCGGTGGATCAGGTGGCGATCGACGAGTGGATGGGGGCCAGCCCGGTCTACACCGGGCGCATGCGCCGCCTGATGAAGATCGAGGGCGACACGGTCCCGGCGATCGTCAAGGCGCTGCAGCTCGATTGCGGCTTCCCGCACCAGTACATGGACGTCGGCTGGAAGATGATCGACGACGCGTCGTGCGAGTTCTTCCTGCGGCACTGCGGCGCGCTGCTCGACGTCGAGCCCTACGGCGCGGAGCGCGTGCACGGCATGTGCGTCACGATCGAGGACCCGACCTTCGACGCGACCGCGTACGCGACCAACCCGCGCGCGCGCATCCGTCCGCTGCACCGTCCGCCGCGCGTGCCCGCCGACCGCCTGCCGCACTGCCACTGGACGATCCGGATCGACCCGGCGAACGATCCGGTCGGTCCGGCGAAGAACACGCAGGCGGTGGCGTCGCTGCCGCTCGCGCGGATCGTGAACGAGCGCGCGCCGGAGCGCGACGAGGGCTGGACCGACTACGCGCGCGACGTCGTGCCGGAGTTCAAGCTCGGGATGCTGTCGAGTGCCACGCTCGCGGCCGTTGCGCGCGAGTTCCAGATGCAGGAGCACCTGCTCTCGGCGTCGGCGGAGATGGCGCTGGTCGAGCGCGTAGGTCTGGAGAAGGCGCGTGCCGTGCTGCTGCAGCAGTGGGGTGCGCTGGGCTGGCGCGCGAGCGAGCGGCTCGCGGCGACGCTCGGTCTCGCGAACGGCGGCGCCGACGCCGTCGCGCGGGTGCTGCGCCTGCACGCGATCCTGCCGCCCGGCTTCTCGCGCGACGTGCGCGTCGACGGCGAGCGCGTGACGCTGCGCCTCGAGCCGCAGAGCGCCGATCTGCTGGACGCGGAGCACCCCGGCTGGCTCGGCCTCGCAGCGCGCGGCGAGGGGGTCGGCATCGAGACCGCCGCGCAGGGCGTGGACCCGCGCGCGCGCCTCGAGACGATCGCGGTGCGCGACGGCGGCATCGAGGCCGAGATCAGCGTGCGCGCGAGCGCCGAGGCCGCGAGGATCCCGAAGTCCGCGACCTTCATGAAGGACAGCACGGCGACGAAGTTCGTGTTCGACACGAGCGCCGCGCGTCTCGGCAGCTGACGCCGTGATGCACGCGCGATCGCACGCAGTCCGGAGGATCGCCGCCGCGGTCGCGGTCGTCGCCGTGCTCGTCGTTGCCGGCGCGCCCGCACGAGCGCGCGCGCAGAGCAGCGACGACGGCTGGAACGCGTTCCTCGACGCACTGACGGCCGCGGGCAAGACCGTGCGCGACAACACGCCCGAGGGCGACGGTCCGGTGCGCGCCGAGGGCTATCGTCACCTGATCCGGCTGGTCGAGTTCACCGAGGCGAACTTCCTCGACGACGCCGACGCCGCACACCCGAACGTGCAGCGCTGTCCGTCGAAGGTCTGCAAGATCGGCTTCGACAGCCCGGACCAGGTATACGTCGGCATCGGCCCGATCAGCGACGCCTACACCTACCGCGTGTTCGGACAGCGCGGTACCGTCGACTTCATCAGCTTCCAGGTGTTCGACAACCCGTACGGCGGGCCGGCGTGGATGGACTCCGACGCGCTGCAGGTGAAGCCCGACGGCAGCTGGGAGCTCTTCCTCTCGCCGACGCCGCACGGCGGCAACTGGCTCGCGACCACCGCGAGCTCGACGCAGCTCGTGATCCGCATGACGTTTGCCGACTGGGACACCGAGGTCGAAGGCTCGGTGCAGGTCGAGGTGCTCGACGACGCAACGACGATTCCGGTCGCGGCACTGGGGCCCGCGGACTTCGCGTCGCGCGCCGGACGCCTCGCGACCACGCTGCGCGCGACGCCGGCGCTCTTCCAGCAGCTGCGCGCCGATCTCTACCCGGTGAACGACTTCGCCGATCCCGACCCGGAAGCGTTCGGCCTGCGGAACGCGGGCCTGCCGACCAACGTCGTGAGCCCGGCCCAGTACGACCTCGCGGAGGACGAGGCGCTGCTCGTCGAGAGCGCGGACGTGCCGGTGCGCTTCCGCAACATCCAGCTCGGCAACCGGTGGCTCGAGTCGCTCGACTACGCGAGCCGCCAGACCTCGCTCAACGGCACGCAGTCGTACCTCGACCGCGACGGCGTCTACCGCTTCGTGCTCGCGCACACCGATCCGGGCGTGCCGAACTGGCTCGACGTCGGCGGACACCCGCAGGGCACGATCTTCATGCGCTGGAACCGTCCGCCGGGCCTCGACGCGGAGAAGCCGCGCACGACCGTCGTCAAGCTGGCGGAGCTGCGCGCGCATCTGCCGGCGGATCATCCGCGCGTCTCGCCGGAGGAGCGCGCCCGGACGCTCGCGAGCCGCCGTCGCGCGTACGACCGGCGTACCAATCCCGCCGGGCTCGAGCTCGGTGCGGAGGGGCGCGCGGGCAGGGCGCCGCGGCTGCCGGTTCTCTCCGGCTCCCGCTGAGAAGAAGGCCGCCGGTCAGGCGGCCTTGCGCTCGATCTCGGCCGGCAGCTGGTATTGCGCGACCAGCTCGCGCAGGGTCTGCGCCGTCTGCGCGAGGCCCCACGCTGCTTGACGGTTCTTCGCGGCGCCGTCGCTCGCCGAGAGCGCCGCGTCGGCGACGCTCTGGATGCTGGTCGAGAAGTCGCCCACGGCACGCGCTGCGATGTCGGCATTGCGGCCGATCTCGGAGATCGCCGCGGTCTGCTCCTCGACCGCGGACGCGACGGTGAGCTGCAGCGCGTTCACCTGCCCGATGAGCCGGCAGACGCCCTCGATCATCTCGACGGTCTGCGCCGTGTCGGCCTGGATGCCGCCGATCTTCTCGCTGATGCTCTCGGTCGCCTTGCCGGTCTGCTTGGCGAGCTCCTTCACCTCGTTCGCAACCACGGCGAAGCCCTTGCCGGCGTCCCCCGCGCGAGCGGCCTCGATGGTCGCGTTGAGCGCGAGCAGGTTCGTCATCTGCGCGATCTCGGTGATCATGCGCACGACGGCGCCGATCTCCTCGCTCGAGCTCTGGAGCTTCGCGATCGTCCGTCCCGCGTCGCCGGCGTGGTCGACGGCGTCGCGCACCACGGCGGTCACCTCGGAGAAGCTCTTGCTGATCTCCTCGGTGCTGCCGGTCATCTGCTGCGTCGCCGTCGCGACGGCCTGCACGCCCTCGTTCACCTCGCTCGACGACGCGGACGCGAGGCTCGCCTGCGCCGACGTCTCCTCCGCGGTGTGCGACATGTTGTTGCCGACCATGGTGATGTCCTCGGACGCTTCCATCAGCGCCGAGGCGGTGCGCGCGATCCCGCCCAGGTTGGTGCGCAGCGTGGTGAGCAGGCGCTCGAGTCCGTGTCCGAGCTGGCCGACTGCATCGCCGCCGAGCACCGTCACGTCGCGCGTGAGGTCGCCGGCCGCGGCTGCGTTCATCACCTCGAGCAGGCTCGAGATCTTGCGCTGCAGCGCCTCCGCATCGGCACGCTCGCGCTCCGTGGCCAGTTGGTCGCGCCGCGCCTGATCGGCCGCGGCTCGGCGCGCCTCGCCGACCTGCGACCAGTCGACCTCGTCGCTGCCGAGCGCGTTCTGCATGCCCTCGGCGGTCTGATTGAGTGCGTCCGCTACCTCGGCGAGCTCGTTGCGGTGCGTGATGTCGGCGCGCGTGCGCAGCAGGCCGCGGCCGAGCGCGACCGCCGCGCGATGCAGCTCGCTCACGTCGGCGACGATGCGGCGTCCGACGACGATCGACAGCGCGCCGACGACGAGGCAGCAGAGCATCTGCGCGATCCACACCAGCCAGTTCGCCCGCAGCGCGACGTCCGTACCGGCCTCGTCGATCACCTTCGTCTCGGCCTCGACCTGGTCGGCGAGTCGGTCGTTCGCCTCCTCGAGCGCCTCGAAGGACGACTGGAAGACGTCCATCTCGCGTGCGGCGGCGTCGGGCGAGCTGAACACGGCCGTGACCATGCGCGGCGCCTGCTCGAGGTAGTTGTTCAGGCGCTGGTCGGCCTCGCCGATCATCTGCAGCACCGCCGGACTGGCGACCGTCTTCGCCTCGGCCATCGCCTGCCGGTAGCGGTGGACGTGCGCTCGCAGCTCGTCCTCGACCTCGGCGCGCAGCTCCGGCGCGGACTTCGCGACGTAGAACGCGCGCAGCACGTCGGCGCGAATCGCGTCGTGCATCATGTCGCCGTTCATGACGTCGCGCAGCAGGCTCCCCTGGCGCGTGCTCGCCTGCATGGCGTCCGCGACCTCGTGGGTCGCGTGGAGCCCGGCGCCGCCGGTGAGGAGGGCGGCCGCCGAGCCCAGCATCGCGAGGGCGTAGAGCTGCGTG
The DNA here is from genome assembly GCA_046327915.1 of Binatia bacterium. GTDB lineage: Bacteria > Desulfobacterota > Binatia > UBA12015 > UBA12015 > VGTK01. The sequence goes on from JAXLXO010000031.1 coordinate 10,666, forward strand.
CGCAGCGTCATCTGGATGGTCATGAGGGCTCCTCAGGGAAATTGAAAGAACGGCTTATGAGTTGAAAATTTGTCGGTACGGAACAGGCGGAACTTGAACATGACGCGCGAGATGGCAGGCGGAAGGCGCAGGTGCGCTGGGGGGCGCGCTGGCGTGCGTCGCGTCGTGGGGCAGATGCCCCGCGCTTCAGGTCGCAGGCCGGCGATGCTACGAGCCGTCGGCACCGGCGGCGCCGAGGGACGCGCCCGCGCGGAAGGGGGACGGGAATGGCGAGCAACGGGGTGAGGTGCGGGCGTGCGCTGGTGATGATCGCTGTGCTGCTGCTCGCGCAGGCGTGCTCGGACGGCGGCAACGGAGGCGGTTCCGTCGCGGACCCGCTGGTAACCCCCGAGGTGCGCTCCAGCGAGGACGGGGTTCTGCAGACGACGCTTCGCGCGGCGCGCAGCCCGGTCGAGGTCGCGGGGCTGAAGGGCGACCGTCTGGTCTACGAGGGCACGTACCCGGGCCCGACGCTGCGCGTGAAGCCCGGCGACCGCATGCTGGTGAGCCTCGTCAACGACATCGCGGACGCACCGACGAATCTGCACTTCCACGGCTTCCACGTTTCGCCGAAGCCGCTGTCCGACGATGCGTTCCTCGAGGTGGTGCCGGGCGAGACGGTGCAGCTCGACGTGCAGATCCCGGCCGATCATCCTTCGGGGCTGTACTGGTACCACCCGCACTACCATCCCGAGGTGTCGCCGCAGGTCTACGAGGGCATGTCCGGCGCGATCGTGATCGAGGGCGCGCTCGACGAGCTGCCCGGCGTCAAGGGCCTGCCCGAGCAGCTCTTCGTGCTGAAGGACGTCGGCATCGCGCCGGGCGGGAAGCGCCTCCAGAACTACGACGAGTGGCAGCTGCGCGACACCGTGTTCACCGTCAACGGCCAGCTGAACCCGAGCCTCGCGGTGCATCCCGGCGAGACGCAGCGCTGGCGCTTCCTGAACGCGAGCACGGCGTTCACGTATCGCATCGCGCTCGACGGGCACGTGCTGAACGAGATCGCACAGGACGGCAACACGCTGTCACGCGTCTCGCCGCAGGCGTACGTCGACCTGCTTCCCGGCGGGCGCTTCGAGGCGATCGTGCAGATCGGCGCCGCGGGGACGTACGCGCTGCGCACGCTGCCCTACGAGCAGGGCGTCGCCAACACGCCGGACGCCGAGCTCGTCACGGTGGTCGCGGAAGGGGCGAAGGTCGAGACGCAGCCGCTGCCGACGACGCTGCTGCCGTTCACGGATCTCGCGCAGCTGCCGGTGGACGCGAAGCGGCGCCTGCGTCTCAGCACGCAGCTCGACCCGCTGCTCTTCCTCATCGACGGCAAGCCGTTCGATCCCGACGTGAACGACCAGGTCGGCAAGCTCGGCGCGCTCGAGGAGTGGAAGGTTTTCAACGTCAGCGAGGAGATGCACCCCTTCCACATCCACCAGAATCCGTTCCAGCTGACGGAAGTGAACGGGCAGCCCGTCGAGGCGCTCGGCTACCTCGACACGGTCGCCGTGCCGGCGAACGGATCGATCACGCTGCGCACGCAGTACCTCGATTTCACGGGGCGCTGGGTCTACCACTGCCATATCCTGCCGCACGAGGATCACTCGATGATGGGCACGGTCGCCGTCACCGTCGACGGCGCGGCACCCGTCGCGGCCGACGTGGCCGCGGGCCGGGCGGTGTTCGCGAGCGCGGGCTGCGCCGGCTGTCACACGCTCGCCGACGCGGGCGCCACCGGCACGACGGGTCCGAACCTCGACGAGCACGTCGCGGTGATGGGTGCGGACGGCATCGCGAGCGTGGTGCGGCGCGGACGCCTCGGCATGCCCGCGTTCGGCGGCAAGCTCAGCGAGGACGCGATCCGCGACGTGTCGGCGTACCTGCGCCAGTTCGCGCGCGACCACGACGACTGTCCGTCGGAGCCCGGCGGTCCGGACCTCGGGCACGCGAAGCACTGCAGCTGACGGCGTAGTCGCCGGGCGTCGCGGCTCCGATGGGTCCGCGGCGGAGGACGGCGGGCGTCGGACGCCGTGTCCGGGGCAAAATGGGCGTGCGTGCGGCAAGGCCGTCCGGTCTCTCGCCGTGCGTGCAGGCACGCACGGCGACGTGACGAGCCGGGGCGAAGTGCCACGCTCCGACGACGTGCGCGACGGACGTCCGCAGGCCCCGAGAATCGCGGCTGGACGCGGCGAACGCGCGGGCGGCGCGGATTGCGCACCGGGAGAAGCGCTGGTCGCCGAATGTGGCGCGGCGGCGCCTCGGGCACACCGCGTGCTGTGGCCCGCCGCACGCCGCACCGATGCCTCCCGTCCCGACAAGAACCCGGCGCGTGTCCTCACTGTCGACGCCGACCACGGTCGCGCTTCGCGCGCTGCTCGTCGCTCTGCTCGCTTTGGGCAGCGTGTCACAGGCCGCGGCCGTCGAGTTCTACGTCGACCAGGCGATCGGCAGCGATGCCAACTCCGCCGTGCAGGCGCAGTCGCCGGCCACGCCGTGGAAGACGATCGGCAAGGCGCTGAGCATCGTCGGTGCGGGCAACACCATCCGCGTGCAGCCGGGGACGTACGCGGAGGCGCCCGCGAGCCGGGTCGGCGGCGTCAAGATCAAGGCCGACGGTCCGCCGCGCGCGGTGGTGGTCGCGCCGCCCGCGGGCTCCCCCGGGCTGCGCATCTCGCACACCGACGTCGTCGTCGACGGACTCGTGTTCCGCGGCGGTGTGCACGGGATTCGCGCGGAGCGAGCGGACGGCCTCGTCATCCGGGGCTGCACCGCGGTGGCGCAGGCGGCGAACGGCTTCACCGTCATCGCGACCGAGGGCGTGACCATCGAGAACTCCGTCGCGGCCTCGTCGGGCAGCCGGGGCATCCTGCTCGACGCCACGTCGAACGCGTACGTACATAACGTCCTCGTCCACGACGCGGGCGAGTGGGGCATCGGACTCGAGAACCTGCCGACGACGGGTGCGATGCCGCCGGTCTCCACCGGCAACGTGATCGCGTTCGCGACAGTCGCGTTCAGCGGTGGCGGCACGGGCGGCGGCATTCGCGTGCGCAACGCCATCGCCGAGATCCGCGACAGCATCGTGGCAGACAACCAGCCGTACGGCATCCGGCTCGACACGATCGGCTCCTCGCTGCACCACGACCTGATCTCGGGCAGCACGAGTCCGCTGAGCCCACGCGACTACGCGGTCGGCGCGGGCACGATCACCGGTGATCCGCTCTTCGTGCTCCCCGCGGGCGCGGACGGAATCCGCGGCGGCGAGGGGTTCGCCGACGACGACTTCTCGCTTGCGCAGATCGCTTCCGGACAGGCCGCGCAGAGCCCCGCCGTCGATGCCGGCTCGGGCGACGTCGCGACGCGCGACATCGGCGGCGGCACGCGCTCCGATGCGGTTCCCGATGCGGGCGTCGCGGATCTCGGCTTCCACGCCGGCGCGCCGCCGTCGACCGGGATGCCGCCGGTTCAGGCGTCGGGCGCGGTGTACTTCGTCGATGCGGCTACCGGTGACGACGCGCGCACCAAGCTCGAGGCGCAGTCGCAGGCGACGCCGTGGCGGACGATCGGCCGCGCGCTGCGGCCGCTCGGCGGGGCGCGGCCGAAGGACACCGTTCTGGTCGCGGCCGGCACGTACGCCGAGGCCGTCAGGACCAGCCGGCGCGGCGTGCGCCTGCAGGCGCTCGGCGACGTCGTCGTGGCGCCGCCCGCGGGCCTGATCGGCATCGACGTCGCGCACGCGCGGACGTTCGTCGAGGGCTTCACGATCACCGGCGGCCTGCACGGCATCCGTGCGACCGACGCGAAGGGAGTGGTGCTGCGCCGCAATACGCTCCGCGCCGCGAGCGGCAACGGCATCCTCGTCGTCGAGACCAGGCGCGCGCTGATCGACGGCAACCGGATCGAGGACGCGGCCGGGCAGGGGCTCGTGCTGAAGCGCTGCGAGCGCTCGTACGTGCGCAACAACGTCGTCACCGGCAGTGCCGACTGGGGCATCCACGTCGACAACGGCGACCCGCCTCTGCCGCGGCGCACCGACGGCAACGTGATCGCCTTCAACACCGTGCATGGCAACGGCAGGAGCGTCACGAGCGGCGGCATCCGCCTGCAGGAGGCGGCGGGCGAGATCCGCGACAACGTGGTCGCGTCGAACCGCGGCAGCGCCGTCAAGACGGACACGACGCCAACGCTCGTGCACCACAACGCGCTGTCGGGCTCGAGCACGGTCTTCGACGCGCCCTTCGGCGCACTGCCGAGCGCGTGGGCGAACCTGTTCACCGATCCCGGCTTCGTCGACGCGACGGTCGGGGATTTCCATCTGCGGCATACCGCGGCCGGCGACGCGACGACGAGCGCCTGCGTGGACGCCGGCTCCGGCCCGATCGGCCGCGTCGACATCTCCGGTGCCACGCGCCGCGACGCGGTCGCCGACAGTGGAATGGCCGACCTCGGGCACCACGACGACGCCGACGACGTGCCGCGGCGTCCGCCACCCCAGGCGACGCCGCCCGCGCCGACCCCGACCCCTGCACCGGGCACGGGGCCGCTGGTCCACGTCGACTGCGCCGCAGGCGACGACGCGCGCAACCGCTACGAGGCGCAGGATCCGGCGACGCCGTGGAAGACGATCCAGCGCGCCGCGAACGCGACGAGCTTCGGCGACGTGGTGATCGTCAAGTCGGGCACGTGCCGCGAGACGGTGGAGATCGACCAGCCGGGCATCACCTTCCGCTCGGAGACGCCGCTGTCGGCCGTGGTGTCGCCGCCGACCGGACAGAACGGCTTCCTCGTGCAGGCGAGCGACGTGACCGTCGAAGGCTTCCTGATCCGCTCGACGTTCCAGGGCGTGCTCGCCGCATCGTCGAAGGCCGGCGTGCTGGTCGAGCGCATCGTGCTGCGCGGGCTCGTCGTCAAGCCGCGGGTGAGCGGCGCGCTGTCGACCAACGGCATCCAGGTGCGCGACGCGCGCGCGGTGACGGTGGAGAACAGCATCGTCACCGGTGCCGCGCAGCAGGGCATCCTGCTGAAGCGCGTGCAGCGCGCATACGTACGCAACAACCTCGTGTACGGCGTCGCGAGCGACTGGGGCATCAGCCTCGACAACACGTCGAGCGGGCCGCTGCCGCCGCTCTCGAACGACAACGTCGCCGCGTTCAACACCATCGCGGGGTGTGGCGGCGGTCTCCGCTTCGTCAACAGCGGGGGGGAGATCCGCGACAACGTCGCGGCGTTCAACGCAGGCATCGGCATCAAGTTCGACCAGCCGGGCACCGGCTCTCTGGTGCATCACAACGACGCGTTCGGAAACACCAGGAACTACGACGAGCCGAGCGGGTTCGAGCTGCGCGGCACGAACCTCTCCGTCGATCCGACGTTCGTCGATCGCGCGAACGGGGTGTTCGCACTCGCGCAGGCCGCGACCGGCGATGCGACCACGAGCCCGGTCGTCGATGCAGGCACGACGACCGTCGACCGGAGTGACATCTCGGGCTCGACGCGCGGCGACGGTGTCGAGGACGACGGCGTCGCGGACATCGGCTGGCACGCGGACGCGGCGCCGTCGGTCGCGCCGGCCGGTGGCCCCGGTCCGGACGCCGCGTCCGGTGCCGCGACGATGTACGTGGACTGCGCACGCGGTGACGACGCGCGCGGCAAGACGGTCGCCGAGTCGGCGGCGACGCCGCTGCGCACCATCGCGAAGGCGTTGTCGTACGCGGTAATGGGCGACGTCGTCGTGGTGCAGGCCGGCACCTGCACCGCCGCGATCACCATCGACGTGCCGGGCGTCACGCTGCGGACGGCGAGCCCGCTCGCGACCGTGCTGTCCCCTCCCACGGGCGCGGCTGGGATCGCCGTCCGCGCGGGCGGCGTGCTGGTCGAGGGCTTCGTCGTGCGCTCGGACAAGGAGGGCGTCGTCGTCGCCGCCAAGAAGTCCGGCGACGTGCTGAGCCGCGTTCGTCTGCGCGGGCTGCGCGTCGAGGCGCCGCCGGGAGGCGTGCTCGCGACCAACGGGATCCGCGCGCAGGACGTCGATCGCGTGCGCATCGAGAGCTGCACCGTCGACGGCGCCGCGCTGCAGGGAATCGTCGTCAAGCGCGCGAGCCGCTCGTGGCTCCGCAACAATCGCGTCACGTCGAGCGGCGAGTGGGGCATCCACGTCGACAACGGTGATCCGCCGGCACCCGCGACGACGGGCGGACAGATCGTCGCGTTCAACACGGTGGTCGGCAGTGGCCGCCTCGCGGGCACGGGGGGCATCCGCTTCCAGAACGCGACCGGCGAGATCCGCGACAACGTGCTCGCGGACAACGCGTCGAGCGGTATCCGTACCGACCAGTCGACGACGGTCGTGCACCACAACCTCGTCGCGCGGAGCGCGACCGCGTTCGACCGGGTCGGAGGCTCGGTGGCGCCGCTGTGGGCCAACCTCGTCGCGGACCCGCTGTTCACGGACGCCGGTGCCGGCGACCTCACGCTGCAGCAGGTGCCGGCTGGACAGGCGGCGACGAGCCCCGCGGTAGACGCCGGATCGGGACCCGTCGCCGCGCTCGACGTCTCGGGCAGCACGCGGCGTGATGGCGTCGCCGATGCCGGCCTTGCGGACATGGGCTTCCATGCCGGCGCGAGCGTGCTGCCTGCGCCACCGGCGATTGCGACGCCGCCCGGCTCGGCGGGCAACCGCACGCTGCACGTCGACGCCGCGACCGGCGACGACGCACGCAGCGAGCTCGACGCGCAGAGCGCGGTCACGCCGTGGCGCACGATCGGTCGCGCGCTGGCGCCGAACGGTGCCGCGACGGGGGACACGGTGGTCGTCGCCGCGGGAACGTACCCGGAGGCGGTGCAGACGTCGCGCGGCGGCGTCACGGTGCGTGCGAGCGGTGCGGCGACGATCGCCCCACCGTCGGGCGGAACGGGCATCGCGGTTCGGCACGCGCTGACCCGGGTCGAGGGCTTCACGGTCCAGGGCGGCCTGCATGGAATCCGCGCCGAGGGCGCCGCGGTCTCCACCATCCGCGGCTGCACTCTGCGCGGCCAGAGCGGCAACGGCATCTTCGTCGTGCAGAGCGACCACGCGACGATCGACGACAATCGTGTCGCCGACGCCGCGGGGCAGGGGATCGTCGTGAAGCGCGCGGGCTTCGCATACGTACGCAACAACCTCGTTACGCGTACCGGTGACTGGGGCATCCAGATCGACAACGGCGACACGCCGCTGCCCCCCGTGACCGGCGGCCACGTGCTCGCGTTCAACACCGTGTACGGCTGCGGCCGGGGCGTGGCCGCAGCGGGCGGCATCCGGCTGCAGAACGCGACCGGAGAGATCCGCGACAACGTCGCCGCAGCGAACGTCGGGAGCGCGATCAAGACCGACACGGCGCCGACCGTCGTGCACCACAACGCGGTGTCGGGCAGCGTCACGCGCTTCGACGCGAAGAGCGGCGCCGAGCCGTACCTTTGGGCGAACGTCGTGACCGATCCGCTGCTGGGCGATCCGGCGAGGGAGGACTTCACGCTGCAGCAGGTCGCCGCGGGCCAGGGCGCGACCAGCCCGGCGGTCGATGCGGGCTCGGGCAACGCGAGCGAGCGCGACATCGCGGGGTCCACGCGCAGCGACGGCGTCGCGGACGCCGGGGGCGCCGACATCGGCTGGCACGCCGCCGCGGGAAGCGGCGGTCCGCGCCCGTCGCCGGTGCCGACGCCGTCGGTCACGCCGGTGCCGAAGGCGGGATCGGGCCTGACGTTCCACGTCGATCCGTCCGGCGACGACGGACGCAACGCGCTCGACGCGCAGTCGCCGGGCTCGCCGTGGAAGACCATCGCGCACGCGATCCAGTCCGCGGATCCCGGCGACGTCATCGTCCTCGCGCCCGGGACCTACGCGGAGGCGGCGGAGATCACGCGCGACGCACTCACGTTGCGCGGTGGCGGCGCACTGGGTGAGGTGATCCTCTCGCCACCGCCCGACGCGCAGGGCATTCGCGTGGACCGACGCAGCGGCGTCGTGCTCGAGAACCTGGTCGTGCAGGGCGGGGCGCAGGGCGTCGTCGGCAACGACGCGACGGCGATCGTGCTGCGTCGCCTCGGGATCGTCGCGCCGGCGACCAACGGCGTGCAGCTGACGTCGGCGTCCGGTGCGGTGATCGACGGCTGCATCGTGACCGGCGCGGGTACGCAGGGGCTTCTCCTGCGGCAGACCGGCGGTGCGTACGTTCGCAACAACCTCGTGTACGCGAACGCCGAATGGGGCATCACGTTCGACAACACCGGCAGCCCGCTGCCCGCGCCGGTCACGGGGAACGCCGTCGCGTTCAACACCGTGCACGCGAACGGCAAGGGCATCCGCCTGCTGAACGCGAGCGGCGAGGTGCGCGACAACCAGATCACGCAGCAGGCGGACATCGGCCTCTACCTCGCCGGTCCGAACCTGCTCGCGCACCACAACAACTTCTCGGCGAACGTCCGCGACCGCGACCAGGACAGCACGTATCAGGCGAGCATCCGCGTGTGGGCGACGCTCGGTGCGAATCCGCGCTACGTGCGTCCGGCGGGTGTCGACGGCGTCCTCGGCGGCATCGGCTGGCGCGACGACGACCTCCGCCTGAAGCAGATCGCGGGAGAGACCCCGCTCAGCACTCTCGTGGACGCCGGCTCGGGCCTGGCGAGCGCGCTCGACATCTCGGGCACGACGCGCAGCGACGGCGTACCGGACGCGGGCGTCGCCGACGTCGGGTTCCACTACGACGCGTCGCCGGCGACCGCCGCTCCCGCGTTCGCGACCGCGCCGAACGGCACGCAGGCGACGTACTACGTGTCGTCGGAGCTGGCGGCCGCGAGCAACTCGAACTCGCGCGCCACGGCGCGTTCGCGCAGCACGCCCTGGAAGACCATCGCGTACGCGATGTCGCAGATCTCGTCCGGCGACACGGTCGTGGTCCTGCCGGGCACCTACGCCGAGAGCGTGCAGGTGCAGAAGGCGAACGTCACGCTGGTCGCGGAGACGCCGGGTACGGTGACCATCGTGCCGCCGTCCGCGGCGAGCGCGAACGGGATCGCGGTCGAGCGCAGCGGGGTCACGGTGGACGGCTTCGTCGTGCGCAGCGCGACCAACAACGGAATCTCGATCCTCGGTGGGTCGAACGGCGTGCGCATCCGCAGCTGCGCCGTCGTCGGAGCGGCGGCCGAGGGGATCCGCGCTGCGTCGAGCGACGACGTGCTGGTGCAGGACTCGGTGGTCACGGGAGCGGCCGGAAGCGGCATCCTGCTCCGTCAAGTCACGAACGGGACGGTGCGGAACAACCTGATCTACGACAACGCCGAGTGGGGTATCGCGATCGACAACTCGCTCGGTGCCGCCGTCGCGACGGGACAGCTGGTCGAGCGCAACACCAGTTCCTTCAACGGCACCGGAGATCTGCGCCTCGCGAACGCCCGCGGCGTCGTGCGCGACAATCTGCTCACCGACACGAGCGGTATCGGTCTCCGCATCGACACGGCCGGATCGACGCTGCTGAACAACGCCTTCGACCAGACGACGCGCGACGTCGATCCCGACCGCTACGTCGCCGACTCGTGCACCGGCTGCAGCGGGAATCTGCGGCGGGCGGCGCGCTTCCGTCTGCTCGCGGGACTCGACGGCGTGCGCGGCGGCGCCGGCTGGGCGGACGACGACTTCCGCCTCGCGCAGACCGCCGCCGGTGACGCCGCGCAGAGCGAGGCGGTGGACGCGGGCTCCGACGACGCGTCGGCGCTCGGTGCGACGGGCACGACAGCGGCGGACGGGCGCGTCGACGACGGTGTCGTCGACGTCGGCTTCCACTACGCGGCGTCGAGCCGCGCGATCGCGCCACTGGTTCCGCCGGCCGCGAGCGTCGCGGGGAAGGATGACGCTCCCGCGACGTCGGCGTTCCGGAGAGACGAGGCTTCGGCCGTCGTCGGCGGAGCACTCCCGGTCGCGAAACCGACGCCCGGCCCGACGCCGGGCGCGTCAGGGATGCCGGTCGTCGAGCGCACGCCTCCCGTGGCGCCGCGGACACCAGCTCCGCACGAGGCCAGTACGGGCACGACGTGGCTCGTCGACGCGGTGAGCGGCGACGACGAGCGATCTGTCGAGGAAGCCGTCGTCGCCGGGACGCCGTGGCGTACGATCGCGCGAGCTCTCGGATCGGCTGCGCCCGGTGACACGATCGCGCTCGCGCCGGGCCTCTACCGCGAGAACGTCGTCGTCGCCGTCGCGCGGCTCACCCTGCGCGGGACGGAGAACGTGCGCATCGTTGCCCGCGACGCGACGCGGCCGACGCTGCGCGTGCGTGGCGCGGAGCGCGTCGCGATCGAGGACGTCGAGGTCGTGGGCGGGGTGGTGGCCACCGGTGGCGTGCGCGGGCTTCGGCTCGCGCGCGTCACCGTGGCAGGAGCGCCACGCGACGGCATCACCCTCGCGGGCAAGGGGCCGATCACGATCGACGATGGCGCGGTGACCGGTGCCGGGCGGGACGGCGTCCGGGTGCGCGCGGACCGGGTCGACCTCAGGGGCGTCGCGCTGGTAGGCAACGCCGACGCCGGGCTGCGCGTCGTGCGTGGCACCGCCGTGCTGCGCGACGCGGCGGTCGTGCGCAACGCGGTCGGCGTGGCGGTCGACGGCGGCACCGCGCTCGTCGAGGACACGACACTGCGCGACAACGCGGCCGACGTGGCGCCGCCGGACACTCCGCTCGGGCCGGGGACGGCCTTCGGTCCTTGACGGCGCGGCGTGTCGGGTACCGCTGCGGCGTCAGTCGCGTCCGCGTCGCGAGTCGTCGGCGGCGAGCGCGTCCTCCTCGCCGTAGCGCTCGAGCTTGCGGTAGAGCGTCTTGCGGTCGAAGCCGAGGATGCGCGCCGCAAGGGTCTTGTTCCCGGCGACGGCCTCGAGCACGCGCAGGACGTAGCGCCGCTCGACCTCCTCCATGGGCACGAGCTCCGACGGGTCGTCGCTCGCGACCAGCACGTGCGAGCGCCGGTACGAGCGGATCTGCTCCGGCAGGTCGTCCACCATGATCTGGTCGTAGCGTGCGAGCGTGACGGCGCGCTCGATGCAGTTCTGCAGCTCCCGGACGTTGCCCGGCCAGGGATACGCGAGCAGCTTCTCGGCGGCCGGAGGCGAGATCCCCGTGACCGCGCTGTCGGGACGCTTCGCGTGCAGTCGCCGGATGGAGTCCTGCGCCAGCAGCAGCACGTCGCCGGCGCGCGCGCGCAGCGGCGGCAGCTCGAGCCGCACGACGTCGATGCGCAGCAGTAGATCCTCGCGGAATCGTCCGTCGTCGACGGCGGTGGCGAGGTCGCGGCTGGTGGCGCACACGACGCGCGCGTCGAACGACACCGGGGTGCTGCCGCCGACCGGACGCACTGCGCCGTCCTGCAGCGCGCGCAGCACCTTCGGCTGCAGGTCGAGCGGCAGGTCGCCGATCTCGTCGAGCAGCAGGACGCCGCGATTGGCCTGCACGAAGGCGCCGGTGCGTGCGGGCTCGCCGCCTCCGGCGACGCGTCCGAACAGGTCCGCCTCGAGCAGCGCCTGCTGCGCGGTACCGCAGTCGACCGCGACGAACGGTCCGCCGCGACGGCGTCCGAGCCGGTGCAGCGCGCGCGCGACCAGCTCCTTGCCGGTGCCGCTCTCGCCGGACACGAGCACGGCCGCGTCGGAGTCGGTGAGGCGCGCGACGCCGTCGCGCAGACGCGCCATGGCCTCGCTGGTCCCGGTCAGCTCGTCGATCGGAGGCGCGGCACCGGCCGCGCGCCTGAGGCGGCGCACCTCGTCGCGCAGCCGCTTGTGCTGGATCGCGCGGTCGAGCGCGAACAGCAGCTCGTCGATCTCGAACGGCTTGGTGATGAAGTCGTACGCGCCCACACGGATCGCAGCGACCGCGGTCTCGAGGCTGCCGAACGCGGTGATGACGATGACGGGAACGTCGGGAAAGCTCGCCACCACGCGCTCGCAGAGCTGGATGCCGTTCAGCCCGCGCATGTTCAGATCCGTGACGACGACGTCGAGCTCCGATCGGCCGACGAGGTCGAAGGCGTCCTCCGCCGACTGCTCGGTGACGACGGCGAAGCCCTTGCGGCCGAGGCCCGTGGCGAGCAGCTCGCACATGCGCCGGTCGTCGTCGACGACGAGGACGCGTCCCTTGGTTCCCGCGTTCATGCGACGCTCCTCTGCGGCTTGTGTTCGTCGACGGTCGTGCGCGCGGGCGGCAGCACGATGGCGAAGCGCGAGCCGCGTCCCGGCTCGCTCGCGACCTCGATCCAGCCGCCGTGCTCGCGCACGATTCCCCATGCGACGGCGAGCCCGAGGCCGGTTCCATCGCCGACGTCCTTGGTGGTGAAGAAGGGCTCGAAGACGCGCGCCTGGTGCTCGGGCGCGATGCCGCTGCCGTGGTCGACGACGGTCAGGACGACGCACTCGCGAGGCGCGTTGCCGTCGATCCCGTCCGGCGGCGTTCGCACGTCGCGCGACACCCGCATCACGACGTCGCTGCCGGTCGTGCTCGCCTGCACGGCGTTCACGACGAGATTGGTGACCGCCTGCTGCATCTGGTTGTGGTCGATGGCCGCGAGGGTCTCGGCGGCGTGGCGCTCGAGGCGCAGCGCGATGCCGCGCTTCTCCGCGAACGGCCCCAGCAGGTCGGCGGTGCTCGCGGCGACGTCGGCGAGGTCGCCGTCGACCGCGCGCCGCCCGGTGCTGCGCGAGAAGTCCAGCAGCTGACGGATGATCGCGGTCATGCGCTGCGCCTGCTCGGCGATGACGTCCGCGCTCGCCGTCGTCTCGGCAGGTGACAGATCGCCTTCGCGGATCATGCCCGCGTGTCCCGACACGACCTGCAGCGGCGTGCCGAGCTCGTGCGCGACGCCCGACGCGAGCTGTCCGACCGTGCGCAGCCGGTCCGCGTGGCGCAGCTGCTCGATCGCGCGGATGCGCGCCTCGGTGTCCCGCGCGCTGCGCGCCTGCGCCGCGGCGAGGCGTTCGCACATCGCGTTGATCTCGCTCGCGAGCTGGCCGATCTCGTCGCGCTGCGCGAGCTGCAGCGGCCCCGAGAGATCGCCGCTGCCGACGCGGCGCGCCTTGTCGCTCAGGAGGCGCATCGGTCGGCCGACGAAACACACGCCGAGCGCCGTCGTGACGAGGCCGCAGACCAGCGCCACGCCGACCGCCGTGAGCACGATCGTCCACTGGCTCGTGCGAATGAAGTTCTTCTCGGGGTCGAGCGACTCCGAGATCTCGAGGGCGGCGGGTCGGGCGTCGCCGAAGGGCAGCGGCCAGTAGAGGAAGCGCCGCGGGCCGTCGTCCGTCTCGCTGACGCTGGTTACCTCGGTTCCGTCGCGCAGCCTCGCGAGCGCCGGGCCCTCGATGAAGAGCGGATTCTCCGCGACACCCGGCTCGTCGATCCAGACCCAGCGCAGCTCGATCTCCTCGCGCAGCAGATTGACCTCCTGCACGAAGCGCTGCGCGCGTACCTCGCCGTCGTAGCGCCACACCGCCTCGACGCCGGACGCCGTCGCGCGCGCGGTCGCGCGCAGGTCGCGGAGCGAGTCGGCCGCGAAGAAGCGCTCCTGGCTCTTCAGGCGCAGGTACGCCTGGAACGCCATGGCGGCGAAGATCGTGATGCAGAGCGCGACGATCAGCTTGCGGGCGAGCTTCATGACGGCGATCGCGCGGGGCGCGCGGTCGGAAAAGCTACCACGCACGCAGGACGCGGAGCAGGCGTTTCGGGCGAGTGGCGTGCGTCCGAAGCGGTTTTCGCGTGACGGGGCTGCACGATCGGGTGGACGGTGCCATGCGATCGTGGCGTTCTGCCCCGCGTGCGGCCGACTCCCTTGAGCCGTCCCGTGCGCGGCTGATAAGCCGGACGCCTCATCATGGCGAACACCATCAGGGACCGCACCGCGATCGTCGGCATCGCGCAGACCAGCTTCGGCAAGGGGATCGTGGACAGCGAGCTGTCGCTCGCGTGCCAGGCGATCTCGATGGCGCTCGACGACGCCGGGATCTCGCCGAAGGAGGTCGACGGGCTCGTCGCGTTCTCGATGGAGGACGGGCGCGAGGTCGAGGTCGCGCGCAACCTCGGGCTCGGCGGCATCACCTTCTTCGGGCAGGTCGGCTACGGCGGCGGCGCCGGCTGCGGCACGACGGGACACGCCGCACTCGCGGTGGCGAGCGGGCAGTGCGAGGTCGCGGTCGCGTGGCGCGCGCGCAAGCGCGCCGACAAGGGCAGCCGTCCCTGGGCGCAGACCAGCAACCGCATCGACAACCCGTGGCAGTGGAGCCGTCCGTGGGGTCTGCTCCGTCCCGTGGACGAGATCGCGATGCTGACGCGCCGCTACATGCACGAGTACGGCGCGACGCGCGACCACCTCGCGAACGTCGCGATCGCGTTCCGCAAGCACGCGAACCGCAACCCGCACGCGACCATGAAGGACAAGCCGCTGACGCGCGAGCAGTACATGGCGGCCCGCTGGGTGTCCGAGCCGCTGTGCCTGTTCGACAACTGCCTCGAGACCGACGGCGCGCTCGCCGTCGTGATCGTGTCGGCCGAGCGCGCGAAGGACCTGAAGCAGAAGCCGGTCTACATCCACTCGTACGCACAGGGCATCCCGCCGCAGCACCAGACGATGACCAACTTCTTCTGCGACGACCCGCTCGAAGGACCGTCGCACACGGCGGCGAAGCGGATGTGGGCAAACAGCGACATCAAGCCCGCGGACATCGACGTCGCGCAGATCTACGACGCGTTCAGCCCGCTGATCCCGCTGTCGCTCGAGGGCTACGGCTTCTGCAAGCGCGGCGAGGGCGCCGCGTTCACCGACGGCGGCGCGCTCGAGTGGCCGAACGGCAAGCTCCCCACGAACACCGCCGGCGGCGGCATGTCGGAGGCGTACGTGCACGGATTCAATCTCGTGGTCGAGGGCGTGCGGCAGATGCGCGGCACGTCGACCAGCCAGGTGGACGGCGCGGAGAGCTGCCTCGTCACCAGCGGCGAGGGCGTTCCGACGAGCGCGCTCGTGCTGAGGAGGTGAGCGTGGCCGCCACCGGATTCATCCTGCCCGGCCTCGAGGACCCCGCGGCGCGCCCGTTCTGGGACGGCACCGCGCGCGGCGAGCTGCTGGTGCAGACCTGCGGCAAATGCGGCGTCAAGCGCATGCCGCCGCGTCCGATGTGCCCCGCGTGCCGCTCGATCGACGTCGCGTGGACGAGGGCGTCCGGCCGCGGCCGCGTGTGGTCGTTCGTCGTGCCGCACCCGCCGCTGCTGCCGGCGTACGCCGAGTTCGCGCCCTACAACGTGATCCTCGTCGAGCTCGAGGACGAGCCGTCGATCCGCTTCGTCGGCAATCTGGTCGAGAGCGCCGACGGCCCGATCAACGGCATCGACCCGGCGACGATCCGCATCGGCGAGCCGGTGCGCGTGGTGTTCACGCAGATCGACGACGTGGCGCTGCCGCGCTGGGTGCGCGCGTGAACCCCGGCGCCGGCCGCGGCGTCACGTCGCGCGCGGCAAGTCACTCGTAGCGCAGGCCGGCGGAGCAGCTGCCGGCGATCGGGTCGCCGTTCGCGTCGCTCGCGTCGAGCGTGCAGGTGAAGTCCGACACCAGGGGCGCGTCACCCGCGGGGCAGTCGAGCTCGACCTCGGCGAACGCTCCCGACGCGATGGCCGCGCTGCCGAGCACGAGTCCGATCGACACGCGGTCGTCGATGCCGTTCGCGTCGCTGTCCTGGTCGCCGCCGCTGAAGATGCCGCTCTGGCCGGTGAGGTTGGTGAGGCGCTCTTTCACCGACTCCTCCGATCCGAAGCCGGGGATGGACGCGAGATCCTCGGGGTAGTCGATCACCGTGGTCACGCCGGCGCCGAGCGCTCCGGCGGTGTCGTACGCGACGTTCACCGTCAGGATCGCTTTCGTGCAGGTCGGCTCCGCGACCGCGCGGACGTTGCCGGTCGCGCTCTTCGCGACGGGCGCGATGGCGCCGGTCATGTTCAGCACCTGGAAGGCCTCGGTGGTCGCGATCCGGTTCGTGGTCGAGGTCCAGAAGCCGCCGGTCGAGCCCGCGGGCGGGATCGGCGTGCAACTGCACGTCGCGACCGTGCAGCCGGGCTGGCACTTCTTCAGGAACTGCTTCGCAAACGCGGGCTGCTTGCGCTCGTAGTCGACGATCGACTGCAGCTCCTTGACGTTGGGCAAGCGCCAGTTGCAGATGTTCGCGAAGCACGGCGGGGTGTTCAGCGTCGCGATCTTCGCGAGCGCCTGGTCCCAGGTGTAGAGCGTGTTGCGCTCGTGGATGCCGCCATCGCGGGAGAGCTTCTCCCAGACGAGCCGCGTGTTGGCGTCGGTGAGGGTGCCGTTGCCGCCGTCGAGGAGGCGGATCTTGAAGCCGGCCGTGTCGGCGCCGTCCTGCCTCGTGCCGTTGCAGTTCACCTTCGCGCCGGCGGTGTTCCAGCAGCCCTTCTGTCCGCTGCGCGGCAGCACGGACTCGCCGCGGCTGGCGGCGGGGACGAGAGAGAGGGCGAAGGCGAGCGTCAGGAGCGGGATGCGCGTCGTCATGCGCGACCGTGTACACGGCCATCGTTGCGGAGCGGCGATGGCGACGTTGCGCTCGCGTGACGCGTCACGCGCGATCGCGTGCGTCGGCGGGCGTCAAGCACCGCAGCTGCGCGTCGCGTGTCCCGTCAGGCGGCGCGGCGGACGCGTGCGAGGCGCGCGTCGGAGAGCATGTGCCCGCCGGCGATCCACACGCGCCCGGTCTCGTCGCACGCGACGCAGGCCGGCGCCCAATCCTCCTCGGGGCACTCGGGACACCTCGCTTCGCTGTAGCCGTGCTGCTGCGCGATCTGCCTCAGGTCGGAAAGGAACATGGGGCCGAGAATAGCGCCTGCGTGTCATCGGGTCGTCGGCTCCGCGTGAACCTTCCGTGACAAATGCATTCCGCTCGGCAGTGGCTGTCATCAGCCGCGACGATCCCTTGTGACGTCGGCCCGTCGGTCGTCGATCCGTGCCGCGCCACGGGGCAGCATGAAGGTCAGATGACGCCGTCACGAAGCTTGCGTGATGGCCATCGTGGACGGGCTTCCGGCCATCGCAACGACGGAACGAGGCCGCTACCGGAGACGTCGAATGCCGCCGAACACGGACCGGCCGGCTGGAGGACGTCGATGAGATCGAGACGGGTGCGATGGACGACGGTTGCGTTCGCGGTGCTCGCGGCGGCGTGCGGTGCCGCCCCGGCGAAGGCCCAGACGCCGATCACGCTGCAGGGGGCCGGGGCGACCTTTCCGGCGCCGCTCTACCAGCGCTGGTTCCAGGAGTTCACGAAGACCAATCCCGCGATCCGCGTGAATTACCAGCCGGTGGGAAGCGGCGCGGGCATCAAGCAGTTCACCGAGGGCCTGGTGCAGTTCGGCGCCAGTGACGCGGCGATGACCGACGAGCAGATCGCGCAGGTGAAGAGCGGCGTGGTCCTGCTGCCGATGACCGCGGGCAGCATCGTGCTGGCGTACAATCTGCCGGGCGTCGACGTGCTGAAGCTGTCGCGGGCGGCGTACGTGGACGTCTTCCTCGGCAAGATCACGAAGTGGAGCGATCCCGCGATCGCGGCGGCGAACCCGGGCGTCAAGCTGCCGGACACGCCGATCACGGTCGTCACGCGCTCGGACGGCAGCGGCACGACGTACGTGTTCACCAACCACCTCGCCGCGGTGAGCGAGGTGTGGAAGTCGGGACCCGGTGTCGGGACCTCGGTGCAGTTCCCGGTCGGCGTCGGCGGCAAGGGCAACGCCGGTGTGACGGCGCTCCTCAAGCAGACGCCCGGTGCGATCGGCTACGTCGAGTTCGGCTACGCCGAGCAGACGAAGATGCCGATGGCGGTGCTCGAGAACAAGAGCGGCAAGTACGTGAAGGCGGACCTCGCGAGCGCGCAGGCCGCGCTCGCCGACGTCGAGCTGCCGCCCGATCTCCGGGCGTGGATCCCCGATCCCGCGAGCGAGGCCGCGTACCCGATCGTCACCTACACCTGGCTCCTCTGCTACAAGCAGTACGCCGACGCGGGCCTCTCGAGCGCGCTGAAGGCGGTGATCCGCTACGGCCTGACGGACGGCCAGAAGCTCAGCGCCGAGCTCGGCTACGTCCCGCTTCCCGAGGCGGTCGCGAAGACCGTGCTCGAGGCGTCGGCGACGATCCAGCCGTGACGTCATGAGTCCCGAAGGCGTCGCGCGGATCGCCGCGGACGGGATGCAGGATCCGGATGCCGCGGACGCATGGCCGGAGGCGCGACAGGGCGTCGCTCGCGCGCCGACGGCCGGCGAGCTCGCGGCCGACCGCGCCTTCCGCAGCCTGACCTTCGCGCTCGCGTGGGGCGTGATCCTGCTCGTCGTGCTGATCCTCGGCGAGATCTTCGCCGCGGCGCTGCCGGCGATGCGGCAGTACGGGGTCGCGTTCCTGACCGGGCGCGACTGGGATCCCGGACGTGAAGCGTTCGGCATCCTGCCGCAGATCTACGGCACGCTGTACACCTCGGTGCTCGGCCTCGCGATCGCGACGGCGCTCGGGCTCGCGGTGGCGATCTTCCTGAGCGAGGGCTTCCTCGCGGCCGGCGTGTTCGCGGTGCTGAAGGCGCTCGGGCTCGCCTACCGGCCGCGCTGGGAGGCGTTGCCCGAGCGTCTCGAGGCGCTCCTGCGCATCGTCGTCGAGCTGCTGGCCGCGATCCCGAGCGTGGTCTACGGCCTGTGGGGCATCTTCGTCGTCATCCCGACGATCCGGCCAATGGCGGGCTGGCTGCACGATCGCCTCGGGTGGATGCCGTGGTTCTCGACGCCGCTCAGCGGGCCGGGGATCCTGCCCGCGTCGCTGGTGCTCGCGATCATGGTGCTGCCGACGATCTCGGCGGTGTCGCGCGACGCGCTCGTGCGCGTGCCGCCGAAGCTGCGCGAGGCCGCGTTCGGTCTCGGCGCGACGCGCTGGGAGGCGATCCTCGCCGTGTTCATCCCGACCGCGGCGACGGGAATCTTCGGCTCGATCGTGCTCGGCTTCGGGCGTGCGCTCGGCGAGACCATGGCGCTCGCGATGCTCGCCGGGAACTCGAACGTGATCAGCGTGTCGCTGCTGTCGCCGGCCGACACGCTGGCGGCGCTGCTCGCCAACAGCTTCCCGGAGGCGGGCAAGGTCGAGGTCGGTGCGCTGATGTACGCGGCGCTGGTGCTGCTCGCGATCACGCTCGTCGTGAACGCGGTCGGCACGTGGATCGTGCAGCGCGCGACGGCGCAGCTCGAGGGGCAGCGATGACTCCGCCGACCGCGGCGCGCGACGCGCGCGTTCCGGACGCGTCCGATCTCGAGCGCTCGCTGCGCCACCCGCGCGCGCTGTTCAGCTTCGCGATGAGCTGGCTCACCGGGCTGGTGACGGTCCTCACGCTCGTGCCGCTGTTCTCGGTGCTGTGGCTGCTGGTCGTGCGTGGTGGCCAGAGCCTGTCGCTCGCGGTGCTCTCCGAGCTGCCGCCGGCGGCGCTGATGCCGGGCGGCGGCTTCGGCAACGCGATCGTCGGGACGATCCTGATGGTCGCGATCGCCACCGCGATCAGCGTGCCGATGGGCATCCTCGCCGCCGTGTTCCTCGCCGACTTCGCCCCGGACGGACGCATGGCCACGGCCGTCCGCTTCGCGGCCAAGGTCCTGACCGGGCTGCCGTCGATCCTCGCGGGCGTGTTCGCCTACGGGATCGTGGTGGTGACGACGGGAACGTTCTCGTCTCCGGCCGGCGGCGTCGCGCTGTCGGTGCTCATGCTGCCGATCGTGCTGCTCACCGCGGAGGAGGCGATCCGCGCGGTGCCGGCGCGCATGCGCGAGGCCGCGATCGGCATGGGCGCCACGCCGACGCAGGTCGCGCTGCGCATCCTGCTGCCGACGGCGCTGCCGGGCATCCTGACCGGCGTCATGCTCGCGATCGCGCGGGCGGCGGGCGAGACCGCGCCGCTGCTCTTCACGGCGCTGTTCAGCGAGTACTGGATGAGCTCCACGGCACCGGAGTTCCTGCCGAAGACGCCGGCGGACCTCATGCATCCGACCGCCTCGCTGGCGGTCCTGATCTACAACTTCTCGAGCTCGCCCTTCGACAACCAGATCGAGCTCGCCTGGGCGGCGGCGCTGGTGCTCGTGGTGCTGGTGCTGGCCGTCAATCTGTGCGGCCAGGCGCTGGCGCGGCGCAGGCTCTGAGCGGGGAGGCACGCGATGACGGTCAAGCACAACGGCAAGGCGGCGGGCGGCTCCGCGCACGCGAACGGCGGCGCGAACGCCGCGACGGTGATCGACTGCCGGATCGAGAACCTCTACTACGGCAAGTTCCACGCGCTGCGCAGCACGCACATCCCGATCGAGAAGGGCACCATCACGGCCTTCATCGGCCCGTCGGGCTGCGGCAAGAGCACGGCGCTGCGCTGCCTCAACCGCATGAACGACCTCGTGCGCGGCTTCCGCTTCGAGGGCCACGTGCGCTTTCGTGGCCGCGACATCTACCACCCGCGCGTCGACCCGGTCGCGGTGCGTCGCTCGATCGGCATGGTGTTCCAGCAGCCGAACCCGTTCGCGATGAGCATCTACCGCAACGTCGCATTCGGCCTGCGGCTCAACGGTGTGCGCAGCGAGGTCGACGAGCGCGTCGAGAAGGCGCTGCGCGGCGCGGCGCTCTGGGACGAGGTCAAGGACAAGTTGAAGGCGAGCGGACTGTCGCTCTCCGGCGGACAGCAGCAGCGCCTGTGCATCGCGCGCGCGATCGCGACCGAGCCCGAGGTGCTGCTGATGGACGAGCCGTGCTCCGCGCTCGACCCGATCGCGACGCGCAGGATCGAGGAGCTCATGCTGGAGCTGAAGCAGCGCTTCACGATCGCGATCGTGACGCACAACCTGCAGCAGGCGAAGCGCGTCGCCGACATGACCGGCTTCCTCTACGTCGACACGACGAAGGGCGGCCGCACGGGATACCTCGTCGAGTACGGCCCCACGGCGCAGATCTTCGAGGCGCCGCAGGAGCGCCACACGCAGGAGTACATCCGCGGCGAGTTCAGCTGAGCGGAGGACGCGCGTGGCAGCGGCGCCGACGCCATCGGTCGTGTTCCTCGTGCCGGTTCTCGCGCAGATGTTCGGTGCGAGCCTCGGCCTCATCCTGCTCGCGACGTCGGGTCTCACGCCCGCGGCAGTCGGAGTGACCCTCGGCACGACTGCGCTCACGCTTCTGGCGCGGTGGCTGGCGAGGCAGCCGCGCGCGGCCGGATGAGAGTCCGTGAAGCGAGAGCGCCGCACGGCGGGAGAGCCGTGCGGCGCCGAGGCCACGATCCGGGGAAGATCGAGGCGCGAGGGAGCTGCCCCGTCGCGAACTGGCAGGCGCGATCGGGACGACCTCATCTATGGCGCGCCGATGAAACGAGGCCGTGGCGCTCCCGTGAACGGGTGGTGAACTCGCGTGGCGCTCGCGGCTGCGCGGGTCGGAGCGGGTGGTCAAGCCGTCGCGCGCCGCGGGGCGCGCGGCTGCATGGCGGTCCGTGTCACGCGATCGTCACGAGGACGGCCGCACCCTGCAAAGGTGCCGGGCTAGATTTGCGGTGTGATAGCTTCCGGTTCGATGCAGAGGCGCACGGGAGTGCGGGCCGGTGCCGTGGCGCTCGGCGCTCTCGTCTTCGTGATCCTGCTCGTGGCGTCGCTCGCGTTCCTCACCAGGCGTGCCGACGCCGCCACCGCAGGCACCTGCGAGCCCGTCGTGGTCAGCGTCGACTGGGATCACCGGCGCGCCGAGAAGGTCTCCGGCGTCGTGATCCGCGTGACCTACCCGCGGTCGCTGGAGATGCCGTCGAAGGGCAATCCCGACTCGTCGAAGGATCGCGTCGATCTTCTCACCGGCACGAGCGGGGGACTGTTCGATGCCGTTCCCCGCGACAGCGACCAGGACGGGCGCAAGGACGTGCTGAGCATCGGTCTGATCACGCAGGGAATCGGGTCGGGCCCGTTCGCGCGCCTCCGCTTCGACTGCGCACCGGGCATGGCACCTGCGAAAGCCGCCGAGCTGACGTGCGTCTCGGACGTCGCCGACGAGACCGGCTCGGTCCCGTCGTCCTGCAGCGTGACGATCGCGGGAGGCTGACGCCCGCGTGCTCGAGGGGGCGCGCGACCGCGAAGTTGACCCGAAACCACGCTCGAACGGTAACCGTCGCGTCACACTCAGCTGCTACCGGTGCGTCGTGGAGGATCCATGATGCACGCCATTCGCTCCCTGGATTCGACGCGGCCCGCGCGGCGGCGCCGCGACACGGTCACGGCAACACCCACGGTCGCCGTCAGCGACGCGAAGCTGCTGCGCGACGCGATCGCCGAGCTCGAGGCGGTCTGCCGGGCTGCCGCGCGACTCGAGCGGCGCTTCGCGCGCGAGCTCGCCGAGGTGCATCCGACGTTCCGCGACAGCGCGCGGAACCTCGTGCACTACCTCGCGCTGCGCGACCGCGACGTGCGCGTTCTGCAGGAGCGGCTCGCCGCGCTCGGCCTGTCGTCGCTCGGCCGGACGGAGTCGCACGTGATGGCCGCGCTCGACGCGGTGCTGCGCGTGCTGCGCAAGCTCGCGGGCGAGACCACGGTGCCGGCCGAAGCGGAGCAGCCTCTCACGTTCGCCGGCGGCGGCGCGCTCCTCGCGGAGCACACCGAGGCGATCCTCGGGAAGCGGCCGCGCGAGCGCGGGGCGCACATCATGGTGACGATGCCGGGCGAGGCCGCGCGCGATCACGACCTCGTGCGACGGGCGCTGGTGAACGGGATGGACGTCATGCGCGTCAACTGCGCGCACGACGAGCAGGACGCGTGGTCGCGCATGGTGGTCAACCTGCGACGGGCGACGCGCTCGACGCGCTCGTCCTGCAGGGTCCTGATGGATCTCGGCGGGCCGAAGCTGCGCACCGGCGCGATCGAGCCGCAGGGGCAGATCGTGCGCTGGAAGCCGCGCCGTGGCGAGCAGGGCGAGATGGTCGAGCCGGCGCGCATCTGGCTGACGCCCGTCGAGGCGCCGCACGCCCCGACGGCACCGGCCGACGCGCGACTCGACGTCCCCGCGAAGTGGCTGCGACGTCTGCGCGAGGGCGACCACCTGCGCTTGACGGACGCGCGCGGCCGCACGCGCACGCTGCTCGTCGCGGAAGCCGCCGGGGGAGGGCGCTTCGCGACGGCGGAGAAGAGCGCGTGGCTGCACGAGGCGCGGCCCGTCCGGCTGCGCGGCACGCGTGGAGACGCCGACGGCAAGCCGCTGCGTGCGGCGGAGGCCGTGCCGTACATGATCGCGCCCGACCGCAGGTTCATCCTGCTGCACCGCGGCGACAGGCTGGTCCTCACCGCGGATGCGAGGCCCGGCCGGCCGGCGGAGACCGATGCCGACGGACGCGTCGTGCGTCCGGCGCACATTCCGTGCACGCTTCCCGAGGCGTTCCCGGACGTCCGGCCGCGTGAGCGCGTGCTGTTCGACGACGGCAAGGTCGAGGGCGTGATCGAGTCCGCGACGGCGAAGGAGCTGCGCGTGCGGATTCTCGGCGCCCCGGCCGACGGCGTGAAGCTGCACCCCGACAAGGGCATCAATCTTCCGGACACGCGGCTCCGCCTGCCCGCGCTCACCGACCGCGATCTGCACGACCTCGACTTCGTCGTGCACCACGCGGACATGGTCGGACTCTCGTTCGTGCGCACGCCCGACGACGTCGAGGAGCTGCGTCGCCAGCTCGAGCTGCGCGACGGCGAGCACCTCGGCATCGTGCTCAAGATCGAGACCGCGGCGGCTTTCGACCAGCTGCCGAAGCTGCTGCTCGCCGCGATGCGCTCGCCGCGCGTGGCGGTGATGATCGCGCGCGGCGACCTAGCGGTGGAGTGCGGCTTCGAGCGTCTCGCCGAGGTCCAGGAGGAGCTGCTCTGGTTCTGCGAGGCGGCGCACGTGCCGGTGATCTGGGCGACGCAGGTGCTCGAGAATCTCGCGAAGACCGGCGTGCCGTCGCGCGCCGAGATCACCGACGCGGCGATGGGCGAGCGTGCGGAGTGCGTGATGCTGAACAAGGGGCCGCACGTCGTCGAGGCGGTGCGCGTCCTGCAGAGCATCCTGCAGCGCATGGAGGCGCACCAGCGAAAGAAGAGCGCGCGGCTGCGGCGCCTCAGGCTGTCGTCGATCGCCGCGAGCGCGTGAGGTCTGCGCGGTCGACGGCGTGCCGGCTCAGAGGCGCCTGGTGGGGTGCCGGATGTCCCAGAGGACGAGTCCGATCAGGGCCACGACGAGAAAGACGAACGCGTCGATCTGTGTACGAAGCATGCCGCCACGCTAGCGCGTGCGCTTGACGGCGCGGCGATCGGCGCGTGACGCTTCGGTGACGGAGGCGCCGTCGCCGGGTGGACGCGGTGGCCGAGGGTCAGCTCGCCGGAAGACGATCGATCAGGGCCCGCAGGTCCTCGACCGGCGTCAGGCGGAAGCGATGGCTGAGAAAGCTCGCGAGCTCGCGGTCGCTCATGCCGAGAGCCTGCTCGGCTGCCTTCCAGCTCATCCTGGCGTCCCGCATGCGGCGCGAGATCTCGAGCGCGAGGTTCGTCCGTTCCACACGATCACGACGTGACACGTGTTTCATGAGCACATCCTACCTCGGTGGCAGGCCCTGACTACGGGCGGTGTGTGACTGTGCGAGCGTCTCTCGCGCCGTGCCGTCGGACCGGCGCCCCCCCGCGGGAGCCCTCGCACGCGACCGATGAACCACCCTCGGTCCGGACGGTCAAGACGGCCGATCGGCGCGGGCTCGTGGCGGCGGGCCGGGCCGACGGCGAAAACGTCGGCGCGACGGCAGGTTCCGAGGGCCGACCGTCCTTGATGACAAGTTCGTTACGGGGTGCGCGCCGGGGCGCCCGACGCCGGCGGCGGGGCCGTCCGCACGGGCGGACGGCCCTGCCGCGGCGGTCCCGGGCTACTGGATCGTGGTCTCGCAGCCCGTGAAGGTGTCGTTGCCGAGGCCGCCGTTGCAGACGTCCGTTCCCCCGGCGCCGTTGATCGCGTCGTCGCCGCTGTTGCCGAACAGCGTGTCGGCGCCTGCGCCGCCGTCGATGCTGTCGTTGCCGGCGCCGCCGCAGACGACGTCGTTCTGGCCGAGCGCCGTGATCGTGTCGTTGCCGCCGCGGGCGACGATGACGTCGGCATTCGCGGTGCCGTTGATCGCTTCGCCTGCGTCGGTGCCGACGATCGTCGCCACCTGTCCGTTGCACATGTACGGCGGGTACTGCAGCGCCGTCACCGTGCACGTTCCGCTGACCGGCTGGCCATTCACGTCGGCGAGCTCGACCGTGCAGCCGAAGTCCTGGACGGTCGGCCGCGATGCCCCGCTCACGCAGTCGTACAGCACCTGCGCGAAGGCGGCCTGCGGAATGCTCTGACCCGACGTGATCATGCCGATCGCGAGCTGGTCGTCGATCGCGTTCGCGTTCGTGTCGTTGTCGGCAACGAGGAACGTACCGGACACGCCGGTCGCGTTGGTCACCTGCTCGAGCAGCGCCTCGTTGATGATGTTGATGCGGTCGCCCGGGTACGAGAGGAACACGGACACGCCGGTCACCGGGTCCACGGAGTCGTAAGCGATGCTCACGATGAGCGTCGTGGTCGCGCACTGCACGATCGGGCTCGGCGTCGGCGTCGCGGTCGGAACGGGGCTCGGCGTCGGCGACGGAGTCGGGGAAGGCGTCGGCGTGGGAGTCGGCGAGGGGCTCGGGCTCGATGACGGCGTCGGACTCGGGCTCGACGACGCTGTCGGGACCGGCGTCGCCGTAGCGACGGGCGTGGGTGTCGGGGTCGGCGCCGGCGTCGGTGCCGCGCCGTCACAGTACGTCGTGGCGTTGAAGCCCTTCACCAGCGCCGCGATCGTGGTGCCGGACGCGACGAAGTCGTGGCATGGCGGCAAGCCCGGCGACTTCGCCACGATCTTCGCGATTTTCTCGTTGAACTTCGGGATGACCCCCTTCCGCGGGTCGTTCAGGCAGGCGTCGACGCCGGTCGGCTTGCCCTTCGCGATGTTCGCGGCGCCCTTCGCCCAGCACTTCTCGAGCGACGCGGCGAGCTTCGCGGATTCCTTGCTCGCGGTCTGCACGTTCTTCAGTACGGCCGAATCCGGTGGCACGAAGCCGCCGCCGAACTCCGACGGCAGGGAGCCGTCGACGTAAGTCGCCGCCGCGGCGATTCCCGCGGCACCGGCGACGACGACGACTGCCGTCAGCAGCCGCGCGATCCTGCCCGATCGTGCGCACATCATGTCCGCCTACCTTTCACGGTGGGTCCGAAGCCGTGCAGGCTCCGGATGGGTGAAGCGCAATGGGATAGCGACGCGCGGTGACGCGGGGCGGGGCAGGGAGTGAACCGTCGGTGAACCCGCGCGCGGCGCGATGCACGCGGGGCGTGCCGGCAGGATTCCGGAACGACGGAAGCTCCCGTCCTGCGCGAGGACGGGAGCTTCTCGTTCGATGTCCGGTCCTGGGACCTATGCGCGAATGGTGCTCACGGCGCGCTGAGCGACAGCGCGCAGGTCGCCGGGACCTGGCCGCCGTCGACGTCTGCGACGTCGGGCGTGCACGTGAACTGCGACGTCTGGATGGTCTGGCCGTCGGTGCAGTCGAACTGGGCCTTGGCGAACGGCCCCGACGGGATCGATGTCGAGAGGCTGACGAGTCCCACGCTCAAGGTCGAGGCGTTCTCGTCGTCTCCGACCTGGAAGAGTCCGTCGACGCCGGTCAGGTTCGACACCCGCTGCTTGACGGTGTCGTCGCTGCCGATGCCGGGGATCGAGACCGCGCCCGGGTACTTGATCGCCGGCGTGACACCCGCCACGTTCAGCGAGCCGCCGAGATTGTCGAAGGTCACGTTGACCGTCAGCGAAACGCGGCCGCCGCTGCAGACGGCGCTCGAGCCGCCGCCACCGCCGTTCGTGGGCGCCGGCGTCTTCGTCGGGGTCGGCGTCGGCGACGTGCGCTGCGGGCAGTCGGGAATCGTCGCCACCGCGGGCATGCGCTGGCCCGCGGCGAACGTCCCGAGCGACTGCGCGAAGATGCCGAGCACGTTCCCGTTGCCCGCGTCGACGTCGAGGAAGAGCTTGCCACTCGCGTTCAGCGTGGCGCTGCCGGCGATCTCCTGCAGGCTGCTGACGAGGACGCCGTTCACCGCGGCCGAGCCCGTCGCCGCCTCGAAGCCCTCGTTGTCGCAGAACAGAGCCGCCGCAGTGTTGCTCAGCGCGCCGATGTTGAACTCCGCGCCGTACGAGTCGTTGAACGCCGCGACGATCACGCGGTTGCCGTCCTGCGCGGGCGGCGCCAGGTCCTGCGGGTTGAAGTAGGTCGGGACCATCAGCGCGGCCGGCGTGAAGCGCTGGTACTTGACCGAGCTGCCGTCGACCTTCGCGCCCGCGTTCGCGCGGTTGCCGTTGCTGCCCACCGCGAGGCGGCCGTACGGGTTCTCGCCGAACGCCGCGGTCAGCTGCAGGTTGGCGAGCGTGTAGCCGCCGGTCAACGGCTGCGGCGGAACGATCGGCTGCGAGTCGCTGGTGCTGGCGATCGGCGTCACGACGGCGAGACCCGCGTTCCCGCTCGCGGCCCCCCCCGCGACCGACGACGAGGTCGGGTCGATGACGACGTTGCCGCCGCCCGGCAAGGTGAACACCGCCTCGCCCAGTCGGCTGGACAGGTTCGCCGGGTAGAACGCGACCTCGATCACGACCGGCGTCGCGCCGGGGTTGGCGACGGTGAGGAACGGCACCCGGTCGGTGCGCGCGTCGTAGAAGTAGATCAGCTGGTCGCCGCTGACGCCGGGCACCGTGACGGTGGCCTGCGCGCGCGCGCCCGTCGCGGTCGCGAGCGACGCGAGGACGGCCGCCATCGCGGCGAGTCCGCGCAGCGCGCCTCCGGGCTTCCCTCTCGTTCCGAAGCGATCGATTCGTGCCACGGATTCTCCTTCCGCTCCGCGCGTCGTGCGCGCTGCGCGAGCGTTTCGAGCGCCGCGGTGCTCCTGCACGTCGCGGCGCGGGTTGGACGGGTGCCCGGCCGTCGCGAATCGGGGAACGCGCCGGGCAAGGGTAGGGACGCCGGAGCTTCGCACGCGCCTGTTACGGCGCGGTTGCCGTCACCGCGCCGCAGCGTGAAGCTTCGGTTGCGGCGCGCGTCGCACGGCGCCGCGCGGATCGCGCCGACGCAGGCGACGCGCGCATCGGCTCACGAGAAGTCGTACGAGAAGCTGAGTCCGACCTTGACGCCGGTGCGGTAGCGACCCTCGACGATGTCGCCCTGCTTGTACAGGTAGCGGTCGTTCCACAGGTTCTCGAGCGAGAGCTTCGCCGTGACCGGCTGATCGAACACGTTGAGACGCTTGAACCACACGAGGTCGAGCTGGTTGCGCGGCTTCTCGACGATGTTCGCGAGCGGGTAGTAGCCGAGTGCGACGATGCGCTCGCCGGACGTCACGTAGAGCAGGCGCGCCGTGCCGAACTCGGGTGTGGAGTACTCCAGCGCCGCGTTGAGGACGTACGGCGACTGGCCCTGCAGTTCGTGCGTCGGCGTGGTGAGCGGGACCGACGGGGTGTCCGGCGGCAGGACGGGATCCTGCGGCAGCGTCACCGACGACTGGATCCACGCCGCGTTGAGCAGGAACGTCACCGGCGCGAGCTCCTCGTGGAGGAAGCCGAAGTTCTTCCGGCCCTCGAGCTCGAAGCCCCAGACGTTGCCGTTCTCGGCATTGGCGAACGAGTTCGCGACCGAGGAGCCGACCGGGATCAGGATGGTCTCGATCGGCTTGTCGAGCGACTTGTAGAAGAAGCTCGCCGACACCAGCTCGAGCTGCGAGAAGAACCACTCCCAGCGCAGATCGAAGTTCGTCACCTGCGCCTCGACCAGCAGATTGTTGCCGACCGTGGTGCGCAGACCCTGCGGCTCGGGGAACTGGATCGGCGACAGCTCGCGGAACTCGGGGCGCGAGACCGTCATGCTGTAGCCCGCGCGGACGTTCATGTCGCTGCGCGGCGTCACGACGAGGTTCA
Organism: Binatia bacterium; assembly: GCA_046327915.1. Lineage (GTDB taxonomy): Bacteria > Desulfobacterota > Binatia > UBA12015 > UBA12015 > VGTK01. The sequence goes on from JAXLXO010000031.1 coordinate 39,761, forward strand.
CGCCGGGAATCGGGTTGGTGTTGTTGATGATCGTCGTCGTGTTGAACGTCGCGTTCGCGGGCTCCTTGTCCTGGCTGTAGGTCTGCAGGTCGATGTACGAGTACTCGGTGCGCACGCCGGCGACGAGGCGGACCAGGTCCTTCCACAGCGGCACGTCGAACATGCCGTAGATGCCGGCGATCTCCTCGGTCGCGTGGAACGAGTCGCGGCGGCTCGTGTTCTCCTGGAAGGTCAGCTGGTTGTCGAGGATGTTGTCCGGGTTCAGGAGCTCGTCGGGCGGCTGCGTGAGATCCTGGCCGCGCGGCCGGTACGAGAAGTTGCGCAGATTCGAGTTGCGGTCGCGGAAGGTGAAGGCCGGCCCGAACTTGAACTTGCCGGTGAGCCCGTCCCACGCGTCGGTCGCCGGGAGCGCCATCGGGAACGGCACGGTGAAGTCCACCGCCGAGTCCGTCATGGTCTCGTTGATGTCGAAGTAGACGCGGGTGCCGCTCGGCGGCTGCGTCAGGAAGACCGCCGGCGTCTGCGTGGTCTCGTAGGATACCGTGCGCGCGTCCGGGATGTCCTGCACCGTGTAGGTGAAGGCGCTCCGCCAGTCGATCTCGATTCCCGGCAGGACGTGCTGCCCCGCGAGCTGACCGAAGGCGAGCTGCTGCTGCGTGAACTGCAGGCGCGTCGTGTCGACCTGGTTGTCGTTCACCGTCTCGCCGCTGCCGAAGTACACCTGGTTCAGCGAGCGCAGGTTGTAGAGCGAGCGGAAGGTGATGCGGTTGGTCGCGTCGATCTCGTAGCCCGAGGTCAGCACGCCGCCGAGCGTCGTGTAGTGGTTCGCGAGGTTGTACTTGAAGTTCTCGGAGACCTCGGTGGTCGGGTTCGGGTCGCCGACGTTGCAGCCCGAGGAGCAGGTGATGATCTTCGTGATCAGCGGGTCCTGCACCTCGAAGTCGTTCTTCCAGATCGTCGCGAAGTTCACGCCGAACGGTCCCCACGAGTTGCCGATCGAGAAGTTGATCGCGCCGTTCGGGGGCGCCGTGCTGCTGTCCTTCGTCCAGACGTTCGGCAGCGTCTTCGCGAGCGCGTACTGCTGGTCCTGGGGGATGTTCCCGAAGAACGGCTTGTCGCCGAAGATGCCCGGCAGACCCTTCGCGGTGTTGATGCCGAACGGCTGCCCGGCGCCGCCCTGGCCCTTGTAGCTGTTGAAGTCCTGGAAGGTGGCGCTGCTGTTGGCCGCGAGGCTCATGCCGATGCTGGCCTGGAACTCCGTCGGGAAGGTCACCAGGTTGATGTCGACCAGGCCGCCCGAGAAGTCGCCCGGAAGATCGGGCGTGTACGACTTGATGATCGACAGCGACGCGAGGAAGTCCGCGGGGAAGAGGTTCAGCGGCACCACGCGCTTGTTCGGATCCGTGCTGGACAGGCGGCTGCCGTTCAGCAGCGCGCTCGAGTAGCGCTCGCCGAGACCGCGCACGAAGACGTAGTTGTCCTTCACCGTGACCGCGGGCACGCGGCTCACGACCTCGGCGGCGTCGGAGTCCGGTGACTTCTTGATCTGCTCGGCGCTGATCGTCTCCTGCACGCTGTCCGCCTTCTGGCGGGTCAGGATCTGCGTCGCCTCGGCCGCCTTGTCGGCGCGCGCCACGACCTCGACGACCTCCACGCCGGCCTGGCCCTCGGGCGCGAGCGTCGTGTCGGCGAGCGTCGTCTGGTTCGGCTTCACGGTGATCTTCGTGATGCGCGCGCTCTGGTAGCCGGGTGCGAACACGCGCACCTCGTACTCGCCGGGTGGGACCTTGAAGCCGAATTTGCCGTCGATGTCGGTGCGTGTGGTCTTCTTCCGCCCCACCAGCTCGACCCCGGCGTCGATCACCGGATCACCGGACACGACGTCCAGCACGGCGCCCGAGATCGTTCCCTGCGCGGTCGCGGCCGGCGCTGCCGGCGGCGGCGAAGCGTCCTGAGCCTGCACCTGCGTCGCGAGCGCGACCAGGAGGAGGGCCAGCAGAGATGTCGCGCGCAGGCGGTCGCAGAATTTCCTCATCCGTGAGCTCCAGCCGTTTCCGAGGACGTGGGCGAAGGGCGGGCGGTCCAGCGCCCGCGGCGATGCGTCGAGCGGGGCTTCTACCGGCGCGCGGTTGCTCGCCGGTGATCCGGACGTGACGTCTTCGTGACGCACGGACAACACGCGCTGCGCCGGCACGCGGAGCGCGCGCCGCGTGTCATCGAAACGTCAAGTACGCGGCGTTCCGTGCGCCGCGTGTCACGCGCTCGTCACGAATGCGCGGCGCGGCGACCGCGTCGTGGCGACGGGCGTCAAGCACGACGCCGGACCTGCGCGCCGCAATTTACGAAAGCGACACACAAGCACAACGGTGGCAACACGTCGGGCCGGTATCCGTCTCCGCCGAACGCCGCGTGCGATCCCCACCGCGCGCGCCCACGCCCCCAAGGAGGAATGTCAAATGCTCGACCGCGTTCAACCACCCGGCCGCCGGCGAAGTGCCGCGGCCCTCGTCGCGGCGCTCGCCCTGCTCGGCGCCGCTTCGAGCGCGCACGCTACGGCGAAAGACTGCCGCGACACGATCGGCAAGCAGGTGAAGGGCCTGTTCGCTCTCGGCGCGAGCGCGCTGAACACCTGCCACAAGAACAAGGACAAGGTCTGCACCGCGAACAGCGACCGCGCGGCCTGCAACGTGCTCGACAGCGCGACCGTCGACCCGAAGGGGAAGTACGCGGCGAAGGAGGCGAAGGTCCTCGCCAAGATCGCGCCGGAGTGTGCCGGCTTCGACGGCCCGTACCCGGGCGGCATCCAGTCGGCGGTGCTCGACAAGCTCGGCGCCGAGCTCGACGGCAACACCAGCGTGTCGCTCGGTGACGACGACCTGCTCTGCGACAAGGCCGTGGTCACCTGCCACAAGACGATCGCGACCGAGCGCACCAAGGTCCTGAAGGAGGTCCTGCTCGATTCGATCAAGTGCCAGGCGGGCAAGGACAAGACCGCGAGCTCGTTCGGCCCGATCGACCCGACCTGCCTCGACGCGGCCGACAAGTCGGGCGCGAAGGCGAAGGCAAAGATCGCCTCGAAGTGCACCGGCATCGACCTGACCAAGGTCGGCAGCTGCGCGACGGACCTCACCGGTCTGCAGGACTGCGTGGTGAACAGCGCGGTCGCCACCGGGCAGGACCTCGCGAAGGCGCTCTACGGCCAGCCCGCGACCGGCTGCGGCAACGGCACCGTCGAGGGCAGCGAGCAGTGCGACGACGACAACGTCGTCTCCGGTGATGGCTGCAGCTCGAGCTGCGAGCTCGAGGGCAACAGCTGCACGGCGTGGAGCGGACCCGGCGCCGGCACCGGCACGCGCCTCGTCAAGGTCGCGATCACGACGCCGCAGCCGCTCGGCGGCGTGCAGGTCACGCTCGACTACCCGCAGTTCCAGGCGGGCATCCCGGGTGTCGGCACGTCGAGCATCGTGCAGAGCCGCTTCACGGCGCTTCAGCCGGCGGCGCTGGCGACGATGAACGACGACAACGACGCGACGGCGGTGGTCGGCATGATCAACATTGCCGACACGTTCGACAGCGGCGACCTTTTCCAGGTCACGCTCGACAACTGCGTCGCGCTCTCGCAGAACATCTGCAACCGGAACCAGCAGGTGTTCGCCTGCGGTGGCCGCTGCCACCTGCCGAACGGCACCGGCGGCGGGAACAACGTCTGCCTCGGCGACGCCGACTGCGCGAGCGGCGAGATCTGCGACAACGGCGATCCGCTGCTCTGCAGCCCGGGCACGAACCTTCCGTTCGGCCCCGGGCCGCAGGCCGGCTGCTGCCCAGGTGACAACGCCTGCTACACGCAGGTCGAAGCCACGGGCTGCTCCGTCAGCGACCCGGTCGACGAGTTCGGCCAGCCGGTCGCCGGCGTGACCTGTTCGGTCACCGTCACCGAGCAGCCCTGATCCGACGCGACGACGAGGTCGCGCGTCCGGATCGTCCGGCGCGCGGCCGCGTCTCCTTCAACATCGGAGCGAGCTCCGAAGCTCGAGGAGAATGAGAATCATGAGAAGGACTCTGAAGGGATTCGCAGGGAGCGTGGCGCTGCTGCTCGCGCTCGCCTTCGCCGGACGCGCCCACGCGGCTGTCTGCGGCGATCTCAACGGCAACGGCAGCCGCAGCACGGCGGACGTCGTGCTTCTGTTCCGCGCCGTGCTCGAGAACCCGGATCCGTCGCCGCTGTGCGGCGGCTCGGGCGCGGGCGACTGCGGTGACATCAACGCCGACGGCTCGATCAGCACCGCCGACGTCGTGATCCTGTTCTCGAGCGTGCTCGGCAACGAGACGCTGTTCCCGCTCTGCACCGGCGCCGGCAACACGCGCGCGTGCGGCTCGACCATCAGCGGCTCGATCGCGGCCAACGAGACGTGGGACGCCTGCACGTACACGCTCGACGGCATCGTCTTCGTCGAGCCGAACGTCGTGCTGACGATCAAGGCGGGCGCGAAGATCCAGGGCAAGGCGTCTCCGACCAGCGATCCGACGTCCGCTCTGGTGTTCCGCCGCGACTCGAAGATCAACGCGCCGGGCACGGCAGCGAGCCCGATCGTGTTCACGTGTGACGAGCCGGCCGGCTCGCGATTCGCGGGGTGCTGGGGTGGCGTCGTTCTGAACGGCCGCGCACCGGTCAACGTTCCCGGCGGCGAGGGCCTCGCCGAGGGGCTCGACAACGTGCCGTTCGGCGGTACCGACGCCAACGACTCGAGCGGTCTGATCCGCTACGCGCGCATCGAGTTCGCGGGCCGCATTCTGAGCCCGAACAACGAGCTCAACCTGCTGACGCACAACGCGGTCGGTCGCGGCACGACGGAAGACCACATCGTCGTGAACCAGGGGCTCGACGACGGCTTCGAGTGGTTCGGCGGCACCGTCAACAGCAAGTACATGGTCGCGCTCGCGATGGCGGACGACGGCTTCGACTGGCAGCTCGGCACCGTCGGCTCGCTGCAGTACGGCTTCGGCGCCCACTCCGGCACCAACATCGACACCGCCGGCAGCCAGGGCTTCGAGGGCGACAACAACGAGAACGGCTTCGACTTCGTGCCGCGCTCCAAGCCGAAGTTCTGCAACGTGACCTCGGTCGGCACGCGCAACCAGTCGGGCGGCAACGTCCAGAACTACGGCATGCTGCTGCGCCGCGGCACCGCGGGCCTGATCATGAAGTCGATCGTGATCAACTCGAACACGGCCGGCATGCGCATGAACGACTCGGCGACGTCGAACAACGCCTGCACCGCGGGCGCGGGCGCGCTGACCGGCGAGCTGAACTGCCAGGACTGCGTGTTCTGGAAGTCGGGTCCGAGCGGCACGCTTTACGCCGACACCAACGCGACGGGCGGCAACTGCTCGAGCGCCCAGCTGTTCAACCTGTGGACGGCGCAGGCGACGGCTCCGACCCGCACGATCGATCCGGGCCTCGCGGCGAACACCGGTGAGGTGTGGCCTCCGGTGAGCCCGGTTCCGTCGACCGCGGCGAACTCGTCGGCGATCGACTGCAAGTCGGTCGACGCGTTCTTCGACACCACCGGATACGTTGGTGCGTTCGCTCCGGGTGCGGCGAGCTGGCTCTCGACGCCCTGGTACGACGCCTCGATCAACTGACGTCGGACGGCGACCACGCGGCGAGGCGGCCGGAGGGATCGACCTCCGGCCGCCCGCCACGTCGCTCTCTGCAACGTGAGGAAGTCATGAAGCTGGCTCGAATCTCGTTTCTCGCGCTCGTCGTGTGCGTCGCCGGCGTCGCCGTGCTGCACGGCTCGACGGTGAGCGGCTCGCTCACCGCGCCGCAGGCAGCGGCGCCGCATCCGCCGCTCTCGGGCGGGGCGTCGTCGGTCGACGATCTGCTCGCGAAGTTCGTCGCCGCCATCGAAGCGAAGGACGTCGCGGCGCTCGATGCGCTGCGCGTCGACGAGACGGAGTACCGGAAGATCATCATGCCGGGCAGCGTCAAGCCGGGGCAGCCGCCGCAGAAGTTGAGCGCGGCCGCGGACCAGTACTTCTGGGAGAGCCTCGACACCAAGAGCCGCTACGGCGGACGTGCGCTGCTCGCCGGATATTCCGGGCGCAAGTATCGCGTCACGAACGTCAAGTGGCTCAAGGGGATCGACGAGTACGCCTGGTTCCGCTGCTACGACCGGCTCGAGCTGACGATGGTCGACGAGAAGGGCGAGGAGCACGTGCTCAACACGGGCTCGGTCGCCGACGTCGACGGCCGCTTCAAGTTCATCTCGTTCATCCGCGACTAGCGGACGGCTGCACTCAACCAACGAGTTCGACGCTGCCCTTCCGTGCGCGCCAGCGCGCGCGCCGGATCGGCCGCGTCGCGGAGGTGATGGAATGAAACGAACCTCAGGGACGATCGCGGCGGCCGCATTGCTGGCGCTGTCGTCGGGAACCGCATTCGCCGCGACCTACGTGAGCGCGCCGCTGCCGACGGAGTTCGGCGGAGGTGTCGTTCCCGCGGATCCGAAGGTCCTGAAGAACGACCAGAAGGCGAGCGCGACCATCGCGAAGCTCGCCGCGACGGTCGAGAAGTGCTTCTCGAAGGGTGTCGGCAACGTGTCGAAGGGCGCGCCGTCGGGCCTCGACGCGTGCCTCAACATGCCGGACAAGGGCGCTCTGCCGAAGTTCCAGGCGGCGATCGACAAGATCCAGTCGAAGGCTCCGGGCCTGTCGGCCTGCTACGACTTCAAGGCCGCGGGCCAGAACGTCGCCAACACCGTCAAGGCGAGCAACGCGACGGTGTACTGCTCGGGCACGACGGCGCTCGACGCGGAGTTCGGCGGCGGCTTCGTTCCGCCCGACTCGGACACGCTCAAGAACGTCCAGAAGGCGAGCAAGGAGCTCGCGAAGCTCTACGCGTCGATCGAGAAGTGCTGGTCGAAGGGCGTCGGCAACTTCTCGAAGGCGAAGGCCGACGGCGTCGACGTCTGCCTGAACGACCCGGCCAAGGGCGTGATCCCGAAGTTCCAGGCGAAGATCGCCGGCATGACGCTGCCGCCGTGCGCGGACTTCGCGACGCTGCAGGCGCAGGTCGAGGGCATCTCCAAGGCCTCCAACAACCAGTACTGCGGCTGCAGCAAGGCGGTCGCGACGGTGGGCACGAGCTACGGCGGCAGTGCGTCGGCGGTGTCGACGTTCCTCGGCTACCCCGACACGCAGCTCGACATTCCGGGCTTCGGCAGCCAGGCGTCCGTGATTGCTCGCGTGGCGGACCTCACCGGCGTGGTCGGCGGGACGTTCAGCTACGGCGACACCGACACCAACGCGAACACGCTCGACGACCAGATCGCGGTGGGCCTCATCAGCCTCTCGCAGAGCGTCCCGTCGGGACCGTTCGCGACGGTGACGTTCGACTGCAAGGCGGGACAGGCGCCGGCGACGGCGGCGGACTTCGCCTGCACGCTCGACGCATCGGACAGCCAGGGCTCGGCCGTGCCGGGCACCTGCGCCGTATCGTCCGTGTCTTACGTTCCGTAGATCCGAAGCACATCGACGGAAGCGCGAGAACGGAAAGGGGCGGGTCGCCTGTGTGCGGCCCGCCCCTTTTCTCGTCGTGGCGTGCCCGGCGCGCCCGATCCGTGTTTGACGCCACGCGCGCCGCAACGAACTCGTCACAATCGGATCACTGCCGCGCAACTCCCCTCGCGTAGTGTTCGCAGCGGCGTCGGACTGCTGCGTGCACCAGCCGCAGCTCCGGAACACGTCTCCCGCGGACGCATCGCGAAGAGGAGAGGACGAGAATGATGAGAGGACTGCCCACGCGTCTCCTGGCCCTGCTCGCAGGTCTGCTCGCGCTCGCGAGCGCGCAGCCGAGTGCCGCGCTGATCGACGATCCGTTCACGGCGAAGACGCAGCCGGCGAACACGCTCGTCATGCCGTTCGACGCGACGGAGGGACGCACGACGTTCCTTCTCGCCAGCAACCTCGCGGGCAAGTCCGGCACCGTGGCCGCGGTCACGACGCACTGGTCCTTCTGGAGCGAGAGCTGCACGCACCTGCTCGACGTGCCGATCTGCCTCACGCTCAACGACACCATCGTCGTGGACCCGACCAACGTGTCGCCGACGAACGCCGCCAACCAGGCGGTCGGGCCGAACGCGGACCTGACCGGCAATCGCGGCTACGTCACCGTCACCGCCTACGCGACCGACGCGAACTGCGCCGATGCGAGCGTGCTCGGCTACCAGCTGGTCGACGACGCGCTGGTCGGCACCATGACCCTCGCCGACACGACGACCGGCAAGGCGTTCGGCATCGACGCGGTCGGTCTCGGCGTGGACGGGAGCGGCTCGTTCGTCGAGCTGCCGGATCTCGTGCTGTCGCCGAGCGGCAACGACGGCTTCCTCACGATCCAGACGTTCAATCCCGAGTCGATCGACAGCTCGATCGTGATCCTGGTGAGCCTGAAGGAGAAGACCGGCACCCTTCCGGGAGAGATCGGTCCGATCGGCGTTCCCGTCACGGCGAGCGTCAGCTTCTTCGACAACATCGAGACGCGGACCTCGCTGCCGGACGCGTCGATTGCGTGCGCGCTCTACACGTCGACCGTGCCGGCCGACACTGGCTCCCTCGTGCCGGGCACCGTGACGCTCACGTCGTCGGGCTTCGTGCAGCTGACGAACATCTACGCGGGCAGCGCGCCGGTCGGTGACGCGGACGGCAACGACGGCAACGACACGTGGGTGTACGGCTTCCACGGTCAGGCGGTCGACAAGTACGGCGGCTCGTCGAGCGCGAAGTACCAGGTGCTCGGCGACGTCGTGATCCCGACCCCGGGTCCGACCCGGACGCCGAAGCCGACGGCGATACCGACGCCGGTCTCCACGGCGACGTTCGCTCCGACGATCACGCCCCGTCCGACGACGACGGCTGCGCCGACCGCGACGCCGAAGCCGACGACCACGGCCGCTCCCACCGCGACGCCGAAGCCGACCACCACGGCCGCCGCGACGCCGACGCCGACCCCGGCTCCGACGGCGACTGCGGCCCCGACCGCCACGCCGACCCCGGCCGGCATCACCTGCGCCCAGGCCGACGTGACGATCGCCGTCAACTACACCAGCGGCGACTTCCCGGACGTCGCCGGCATGACGGTCGGTCTGAAGTACCCCGCGAGCGTGAACATCCCGGGCTTCGGCAACGAGCAGACCGTCAAGGACCGCGTGAGCAACCTCACCGGTGTGACGGGCGGCCTGTTCAACGTCGGCGACCAGGATGCGGACAGCCTGCTGAACATCGGCCTGATCAGCATCGGCTCGACCATCCCCTCGGGCAACTTCGCGCGCGTGCGCTTCGACTGCGCCTCGGGTGCGACGCTGCCGGCGGCCGGCGCCTTCACCTGCACGGTCGACGCGTCGACGGGTGACGGCAACCCGGTCACGCCGACGCAGTGCGTGCTGACCGTCGCGAAGGTGTCCTGAGCACCGACGCAGGAGACCGAGATGCGCTCCATGATCGATTGGCGGCGTGCGAAGCTGCGCGCCACTGCGCTCGCGGGCGCGGGGCTGCTGGCGTTGCTGGCGGCGTCCGCCGCACATGCCGGACTGTCCGTGATCCCCGGCCGGCCGGGCGTCAAGCCGACGCCGCGGCCGACGGGGACGCCGATCGTCGCCGGCTCGACCGGCGCGTGCCAGGAGCAGATCCGGGCCGCGTCGGCGGAGCTCGCGACGAGCGTCCATGCGTCGCTTGCCGACTGCCTCGCCGTGGCGATGCCCTGCGTCCTCGACCAGAGCGGGGCGCCGGTGTGCTGCACGGCGGTCGCCCCGGCCTGCGCGCGCGAGGCGCAGGACGTCTCGGCGGCGCAGGCGGCGTTCGTTGCGGACGTCGTGTCGGCGCCGTGCACGACGCTCGCGTTCGACGCGCTGGAGTCCGAGAGCGGACTCGACTTCGGGCGCACCGCGGAGGCCTGCGGGCGCCTCGATCCGCCGGTCGCAGTCGACGGCATCGGCTCTCTGGCGAGCTGCCTGCAGCGCCTCGTGACGGAGGACGTGCTGCACCTCCAGACGACGGTGGAGCAGCCGCGCGCGCTCGACGCGCTGGTCTGCATGGACCTCGAGAACAGCTTCCCGGGCGTGCTGCGGGAACGGCCGGCCACCTGCGAGGATCTGCCGGCCGCGACGCCGACACCGGCGCCGACTCCCGATCCGGCGCCGACGCCGGCACAGTCGCCCGGCGGCTCGCCGACCCCGGGCGGCACGACGCCGACGCCGGGTGGCGGAGCCACGCCGACACCGCAGCCGACCAGCGGCGGGAGCGCCTGCACGCAGGCCGATGTGACGATCGCGGTCAACTACAACACGGGCGACTTCCCGGACGTGTCCGGCATCACCGTGGGTCTGAAGTATCCGGCGACGTTGAGCATCCCCGGCTTCGGCAGCGAGGACAGCGTCAAGCAGCGCGTGACGAATCTCACCGGGCTGTCGGGCGGCCTCTTCAGCGTGGGCGATCAGGACGGCGACAGCCTGCTGAACGTCGGCCTGATCAGCATCGGGACGACGATCCCGTCGGGCGGCTTCGCGCGCGTCCGCTTCGACTGCGCGTCGGGTGCGAGCGTGCCGGCCGCGGGCGCGTTCACCTGCACGGTCGACGCCTCGACCAGCGACGGCAATGCCGTCACGCCGAACCAGTGCGTGATCACGGTGAGTGCGCCGTGAGCACGCGCAGCACCCATTCCTCCGGAGCCGCAATGCTCTCCAAGCAAACGAACCGGCTTCGCCTTCCGGCTGCAGCAGGCGTCCTCTCTCTCGTCCTGCTGGCGGCGACCGCGGCCGACGCCCGGCTGTCCATCCTTCCGGGCGGCCGGCCGACGCCGCGACCGACGAGCTCGTCGACGGCCCCGACACCGACCCCGACAGTGGCTGGAAACGCGGGCGTGAGCGGCTGCCAGACCCTGATCGCCGGCGAGAGCGCGAAGCTGCTCGCCGCGGTCCGCACGTCGCTCGGCAGCTGCCTGACGCGCGGGACGCGCTGTCTCGTCGACGAGAACGCGTCGAGCGCGTGCTGTGACGAAGCGGCACTGTCGTGCCAGACCGAGCTGAACGCGATCGCGGGCGCGACGCGAGCCTTCCGCGAGACCATCCGCGGCGGCGCGTGCGGCGCGCTGTCGCTCGAGCGGCTGCTCGCGGACGACGGTCTCGGCTTCGAGACGGGAGCGTGCGGCTCGCTGACGCCGCCGATCACGGTCGTCGATCACGCGACCTGGTCCGACTGCGCGCAGCTGCTGCTGACCCGCGACCTGATGCACCAGGTCGCGCTGACCGACGTTCCGCGCGCGGCCGAGGCGCTGGTCTGCATGGGGCTCGACGAGGTGCTCGCGGCCGCGCTCGGCGAAGAGCCGGCGACGTGCAAGCCGACACCGTCGCCGTCCCCGAGCGCGACGCCGATCCCGACGCCGTCGCCGATTCCGACGAACTCGCCGACGCCGGGTCCGCCCACGCCCACGCCGACCCCGTCTCCGGGCAAGGACGGCTGCCAGCCGCGCCTCTTCGGCCCGTGCGAGGACGCGCCGTTCACCGGCTGCTGCAACACGAAGCAGCACTGTGCGTTGATCACGGGCGACGACGGCCCGGGCTTCTGCATCGCGGATCCGCCGAGCTCGACCGAGACGCCGGCTCCCACGGCGACGCCGACGCCGGCTCCGACGAGCAGCGGAAGCGCGCCGACCCCGTCGTCGACCGCCGCACCGACACCTACCGGTGTCCCGACCGTCGGCCCGACGGCGACGCCGGCTGGATCCCCGGGTGAGCCGACGCCGACCAGCACGGCCGCCACCGGCTGCAGCACGGCGACGCTCACCGTGACGACCAGCTACCAGGCGCAGGCCGCGCCGGACTTCATCGCCGGCGTCACGGCGATGGTCCACTACCCGGGGAGCCTGCTCGACATTCCCGGCACCGGCAACCAGAGCACGGTGCTCGCCCGCGTCACGAACCTGAGCGGCGCGAGCGGACTGTTCAGCGCCGGAGACCAGGATTCGGACCAGAGCGGCACCGACGACCTGCTCAGCATCGGCGTGATCAGCACGGCGAGCGCGGTGTCGCCCGGGACGTTCGCCCGCATCGTGTTCGATTGCGTCGCCGGGGAGCGGCCGCCGACGGCGGCCGACTTCTCCTGCACGCCCGACGTGTCGTCTCTGTTCGGCACGACGATCGACGCCACCTGCTCGGTGGCGCTGACGACGGCGCGCTGATGGACGTGCTTGACGGAGTGAGCCCATGAGCGTGGAAGCGCAGGCCGGCGGACCTCCGGCGATCTTCGGCGGCTACGACGACGACGGCAGCGGCCGACGCAGCTGGCTCGTCGCCACGTTCGGCTCGACGGCGATCTATGCCGCGATCGTGCTGCTCGTGGTGCTGCTCGGCAGCGCCACGAAGCAGGTGCTCGAGGACGAGCCGGTCGACGTCAAGTTCGTCGAGAAGGTCGTGAAGGAGCCGCCTCCGCCGGCACCCGCACCGGCGGCACCGCCACCGAAGCCCGCCGCAGAGGTCAAGCCGCAGGCGCCGGCCGCGGCCGCGCCGGTGGTGCGTCCCGACATGAAGGTGCGCAAGCTCGACAAGCCGCCGCCGAAGAAGGAGATGGTCGCGCCGAAGGAGATGCCGCAGGAGGCGCCGAAGGAGGCGGATCCGAGCGAGGACAAGGGCGTCGCGGTCTACGGCGAGGGCGGCAACGGCGATCCCGCGGGCCTCGAGGGCGGCGTCGCGCAGGGCGGCGTCGTGGGCGGCACCGTCGGCGGTGCGATCGCGCTGCCCGAGGACGCGATCCCGCCGAAGCCGCTCGATTCGAATCCCGTGCCGCCGTACCCGCAGGAGGCGCGCGCTGCCGGGAAGACCGGGATGGTCATCCTGAAGGTCGTGATTCTCGCCGACGGGACCGTCGGCGACGTGACCGTCATGCGCGGCGAGGAGCCCTTCGTCAGCTCGGCGGTCGCCGCCGTCAAGAAATGGAAATACGAGCCGGCGCGCGCGCAGGGCCAGCCGATCACCGTGTACCGGGTCATCCAGATCCCGTTCAAGCTGACCGTGTAGGGGGCAGGCATGCGTTCGCGTCCGTCGCCGAAGTCGTTCCTTGCCGCAGCCGTCGCGCTGTCGTGCGCGCTCGCTCTGGGGGCGGTCGTTCGCGACGCGCGTGCGCGTGAGGAGAGCGCGGCGCCTGCTGCGATCGCGCGTGCCTGCAGCGCGGAGCGCGGCTGCCCGAGCCGGATCGTGTTCAACCGGCCGGTGGGCCTCGACACGCTCGCCTTCCGCGGCATCGTCGCGCTGCCGGACGGCTTCGATCCGGCCGTGCACCCGTTCGCTGTCACGCTGGGCAATGCGGACGGCGAGATCTTCGCGGCGCTGCTCGACGCGGGCAAGCTGCGTCGCAGCGACCGGCGGTGGATCTACGCCAACGTGGGCGCGCGCCGGACCGGCGGAATCGGTCGCCTCGAGGTGCGGACCGTCGGTCAGGGGCGCTTCCTCGTCAACCTGATCGCCTACGCGGATCTGTCCGCCGCCAGCCGTGCGCAGATGACCATCGATCTGGTCTTCGACCCGCTGGTCTTCGAGCTGACGGACACGTGGTCCGAGCGGGCGTTCGGCTGGCTGTTGCATACGAGTGACCGGCCGGGGGGGACGCCGACACCGGGAGCGAGCGCGACGCCGAGCTCGACGCCGACGCGCACACCGACGCCGACCCCGAGCGCATCGCCGACTCCGAGCGCGAGTCCGAGCCCGACGGCGAGCCCGACTCCGACGGCAACGCCGAGCCCGACTCCGAGCGCGAGTCCGACCCCGAGCCCGACCGCTACCCCGAGCCCGACCGCTACCCCGAGCCCGACGCCGACGCGCACACCGACGCCGACCCCGAGTGCATCGCCCACGCCGACGGCGACTCCGAGCGCGAGTCCGAGTCCGACAGCGACCCCGAGCCCGACGCCGACGCGTACCCCGACGCCGACCGCATCGCCAAGCCCGACTCCGAGCGCGAGTCCGAGCCCGACGCCGACGCGCACCCCGACGCCCACTCCGACCGTCGCGGCGACCGCGTCGCCGTCGCCGAGCCCGATCGTCCAGTGCGCGACGACGACGCTCACGGTGACGCTGGCGTACGACTCGTCCGACGCGGTGACCGGCGCCTCCGTCTTCCTGAGCTACGCCGGGCAGCGCATCAGCATCATCAACGAGGCCCTGCTCGAGCAGGTGACGAACGCCACCGGTGTCCCGGGCACGTTCCTCGTCGCCGACAACAACACGAACGGCGACGCGTTCGACGACCAGCTTGCGATCGGACTGCTCACGTCGGGTCAGGGCATCCCGCAAGGAAGCTTCGCGAAGGTGCTCTTCGACTGCGTCGACGGCGCGTCGCGACCGACGGCAGCGGACTTCACGTGCACCACGGAGCTCGCCGACGGGTTCGGCAGCCCGGTCGCAGGAACCTGCCAGGTCGGCGACGTCCAGTACCCGCCGTACATGTGCAACGGACAGGTCGCGACGATCGTCGGCACCGACGCCGGCGAGACCATCAACGGCACCGCCAACTCGGACGTGATCGTCGGCCGCGGCGGCGACGACGCCATCACGGCGCTCGGCCAGAACGACGTCGTCTGCGGCGGTCCGGGCAAGGACACGATCAGCGGCGGCGCGGGCGGCGACACGCTGTTCGGCAACAGCGGTGACGACACCATCAACGGCGACGGCGGCACCGACGTCTGCAACGGCGGGCTCGGCAACGACACGTTCAGCGGCTGCGAGACGACGGTGCAGTGAGCCGCGCAGCGAAAGGATCAGCACGATGACGTTCAGCTATCTCGAAATCTGGGAGCACATGGGTGCACCCGCGATCGCGATCGCGGTGGTCCTGCTCACCATGGGCCTCGCCTCGCTCACCGTCTTCCTCGAGCGCCTGTTCACGCTGCGCCGCTCGCGCGGCGTCTCGAAGGCCTTCGCCGCAACGATCGCGGACAAGATGCGCACCGCCGACGTCGACGGCATCCTCGCCGACGCGCAGAGCGACGACTACGAGCGCGGCCACCTCGCACGCGTCGTGCGCTCGGGCCTCACGATGTACGTGCACGCGCGGCAGACCGCGGACATCTCCGGCCTGTCGCCGTCGGAGCGCACGCGCCGCCACCTCGAGCGCTATCTCGAGGAGGTCGGCGAGGACCTGCGCCGCGGCATGTCGGTGCTCGCCTCGGTCGGCTCGGTCGCGCCGTTCGTCGGCCTGCTCGGCACGGTCGTCGGCATCATCTCCGCGTTCCAGGGCATCGCGGCGAGCGGCTCCGGCGGACTGTCGTCGGTTTCCGCCGGCATCAGCGAGGCGCTCATCGAGACCGCGCTCGGTCTGGCGGTCGCGATCCCGGCGGTGCTCGCGTTCAACTTCCTCAGCACGCAGATCGGCCACGACGAGGGCCGGCTGCAGCGCGCCGCGGGCGAGCTGCTCGACATGATCGAGGACTGGGAGGAGAGCAACGTCGAGTCGGAGAGGAGGCGCCGTGGCCGCGTCGCGTAGCCGGAGCCGCGTCAAGTCGGGCGGCGGCGTCTCGCCCGACATGAACGTGACGCCGCTGGTCGACGTCGTGCTCGTGCTGCTGATCATCTTCATGGTCGTGGCGCCGCGCATGGACCAGGACGTGCCGGTCGACCTGCCGGGCATCTTCAACCCGGATCCCGAGGTCGATACGACCAGCGAGCCGATCAAGCTCACGGTATCGAATGCGGGCGAGTTCTACGTCGGCGAGGAGAAGTACGACCTCGACGGCGCGATCGAGGTGCTGAGCGCCGCGCACGCGGACGAGCCGCTGCGCCGTCTCGTGCTGCGCGCCGACGCGAAGCTGACCTACGGACAGGTGCGCGGCGTCCTGTCGCGCGCGCAGCAGGTGGGCTTCCCCGGCATGTCGTTCCTGGTCGACGAGAAGAGCCGTGGCAAGGATTCCCCGCACGCGATCGAGCCCGCGCAGCAGCAGGCGAACGCGCCCGAAGCGGACGGCGCGCAGGCGGCGTCGGCCGCGACCGGAGGTTGAGCCATGGCGATGAACGTCGGCAATGCGAGCGGGAAGGGCGGCGTCGCGCCGTCGATGAACGTGACGCCGCTGGTGGACGTGGTGCTCGTGCTGCTGATCATCTTCATGGTGATCACGCCGCTCCTCACGAAGAAGTTCTGGGTGCACACGCCGAAGCAGGAGAAGGAAGAGGTCACGAAGCAGGAGCTGCAGCAGGACCCGGACCCGCCGCTCGTCCTGCGCGTCGGCGCCGGTCGCTCCGTCACCGTCAACGGAACGGATGTGCCCTTCGAGGAGCTGTCCGACCGGCTGAGGCGCATGTTCGCGGCGCGCGAGGACCACGTCCTCTTCTTCGACGCCGACGATCAGGCGGAGTACGGCTTCGCGGTCGAGGTGATGGACCGCGCGCGCGAGGGCGGGGCGGTGACGATCGCGACGCTCACGACCGCGCTCTCCGGTGGTGACGCGCAACCGGCATCCGCGGCCGCCGCGATCGCGCCTCCCGCTCCCTGAACGGCCGCGCGGCGCGCGCGCTCAGGAGCTCTCGTGCCCTGCGACGCGCGTGCCGTTGGTCACCGGCGCGCAGCGTGCCCCGGGCAGCGTCCCGCACGACGCTTGATGGACCGCCGCACCGAGCTCGCCGTCGTCGTAGCCGACCACCGTGAAGCCGTGCGCCTCGTACCAGGCCGCGGTCTGCGGAAACTGCGCGGGGCGGTAGACGAGCGCGGTCCACCGCGAGCGCGGATCGCGCGCGCCGCGCCGCACGAGATCCGCGATTCGGCGCTCGAACGGGTACGCGGGGCGCGTGCCGTCGTCCTCCGCGCCGTAGCCGATCACGAGCAGATCCGCGGCTGAGCGGGCAGGGACGTCGAGTCCCTCGCAGGTGGATGCCGCGTCGTCGAGCAGGCCGTCGATCAGCGCGTACCCGAGGCGTGCGGGCAGCAGCTCGCGCTCGGCCGCGTCGACCCCGGCCGTGGCGAAGATCTCGAGCGACGGGATCCATCCGCCGGGCGCCGGCCATGCGGACGCACCGTAGACCGTCTGGAGCCGCTCGCCGTCCTCGCCTCGCGCGATCGCCAGGGCCGCCTCGCCGTGCAGCGGCAGGTGCAGCATTCCGGCACCCTGCGCGATCACGGCGCGCAGCGCGGCGACGGTCTCGTCGCGCGTCGCGCGGCCGCGGAACGGCGGCCACACCGCGCCGAAGTCGCGCACCGCGAAGGTCGTGGTGAGACCGTCGAGATTGGTCGTGAGGTGTGCCACGAGCCGCGTCTCCGCGGCGGCGGCGAGGGCGGCGAAGACCTCGTGGTGGGCGGTCTTGCGCAGCGTCGTGCGGCGCTCTTTCAGGCAGATCGCGCGCAGATCGCGCAGCACCTCGGCGATGGCGTCGGTGCCGCCCGCGGCGCAGGCCTCGAGGAGGGCGTCGAGGTTCTGGCGATCGCGCCGGCGCACGTCCGCGGTGAGCGCGGCGAGCCGCCGCGTCCCTTTCATGCGACGCGTGAGGTTGAAGCCGTCGGCGCGGGCGACGCCCTGTCCGGTCACGACGAGGAGTGGTCGTCTCATTGCCAGAGTTCGCTGGATCGGCCGCGGCGGCCGGCAAGGCCCGTCGCGGCGGTCGGACGCGAACTCTAGAGGGCCGGTGTTACGGCAGGATGAACGGCCGGGACCGCTGCGGCGAAGATTCCGTGTCGCGGCCCGTGCCGAAGCGCGAGTGCATCCCGTCGCGCGCGCTCCGATTTGACCGTGGCGACCGTGCGTGACACGGCCCGGTTCTCGGCATGTGCGGCATCGCGGGCATCTGGAACGTCGGCGGAGCGCCGGTCGAGCGGACGACCATCGCTCGCTTCGCCGCGACGCTCGCGCACCGCGGCCCGGACGGCGAGGGCGTGCTCCTCGAAGACGACGGACGTCTGGCCCTCGCGCACCGCCGGCTCGCGATCCTCGACCGGAGCCCGGCGGCCGCGCAGCCGATGGTGTCCGAGAGCGGACGCTTCGTCCTCACGTACAACGGCGAGATCTACGACTTCGTCGAACTGCGCGACGCGCTCGCGCGCGACGGCGCGCGCTTCCGCGGCGACGGAGACGCCGAGGTCCTGCTCGCGGCGCTCGAGCGCTGGGGTACCTCGGCGCTCGAACGCCTGAACGGCATGTGGAGCTTCGCCGCGTGGGACCGCCGCGAGCGCCGCCTGCTGCTGTCGCGCGACCGCTTCGGCGTCAAGCCGCTGTACGTCGCGGTGACGCCGCGACGCGTCGCGTTCGCGTCCGAGCTGAAGGCGTTCCGCTCGCTCGACGGCTTCGCCCCGGAGCCGGACGACGCGACGATGCGCGCGCGCCTCGCCGGGGACTTCACGAGCGGCGTGCTGCTGCGCGGCGTCGACGTGCTGCCCCCGGGCCACTGCATGGAGGTCGCGCCGCGGGGCGTCCGGCGCTGGCGCTGGTGGAGCACGCTCGATCACCTGCGCGCGGTGCCGTCCGATCCCGCGCGACGGGCCGCGGAGCTGCGCGAGTTGCTCTTCGACGCGTGCCGCCTGCGTCTGCGCGCCGACGTGCCCGTCGCGACGTCGCTCAGCGGTGGGCTCGACTCGTCGTCGGTTCTCTGCGCGCTCGCGGCGGCACAGCGCGGGCACGAGGTCGCGCGTCGGGCGCCGGCATGGCAGCGCGCGTTCGTCGCCGACTTCGCCGGCACCACGCAGGACGAGACCGCGCACGCGCGTCTCGTGGCGGCGCACGCGGGCGTCGAGCCCGTGATCCGCAGCTTCGCTGCAGGTGACGCGGTCGCGGAGATCGACGCGTACCTCGACCAGTTCGAGGAGATCGGCGGCCTGTACGGCATCGGCGCGTGGCTGCTGTACCGCGAGATGCGGCGCGCCGGGATCGTGGTGTCGCTCGACGGCCACGGCGGCGACGAGCTCTTCGGCGGCTATCCGGCGCACGTCGAAGCGGCACTGCTGCGCGGGCCCGGACTCTTCGCCGCGCCCGGACGGTCACTCGATCTTCTGCGCACGCTGCACTTCATGCGCGGCGGTGGTGGCTCGGCGCTGCCGAGCGACCTCCTGCTCGCGGCGCTCGCCGTACCGGGGCTGCGCGCGCTGGCGCCGCACGTGCCGCTGCTCGCGCCGCGCGTGCGATCCGTCGAGGGCGACGTGGCGCGCCACGATCCGAGCGCGGGGCAGGACGAAGATGCCACCGAGACGCGGGGCATCGACGCGCTCGGTCCGCTGACGGGCGCGCTGTATCGCAGCTTCCACGGCGGCGGCCTGGCGCGAATCCTGCGCAACTTCGACGTGCACTCGATGGCGCACGGCGTGGAAGTGCGGATGCCGTTTCTCGACTGGCGGCTGGTCTGCTTCGCGTTCTCGCTCCCGGACGAGAGCAAGGTGTCGTACGGCTTCGCGAAGCGCGTGCTGCGCGACGCGATGCGCGGCGTCCTGCCGGAGCCCGTGCGCGTGCGGCGCGACAAGCTGGGCTTCAACGCACCGGTCGCGCAGTGGCTCTGTGCCGGGCTCGATTCCTGGCTGCGGGATCAGGTGAACGATCCGGAGTTCGTGCGGTCCCCGCTCTGGGACGGCCCGACTGTGCGCGACCGCGCGGACACGCTGCACGCCCGCGGCGGGGCGTGGAGCGAAGCCGACGCGCAGCAGCTCCTGCTCGCGGCGACCGCGCACCGCTGGCGGACGCGCTGGGTCGCGGCGGGTCGCGCTTGACGCGCGACGATGCGCGCGCGCGTCCGATGATGTATCGCCCGAAGCCGATGGCTGCACCGACGCCGCTCGGCGTGATCGCACGCGCACGCGAGACCGCCTACCTGCTCGCGCTGAACCAGCGCGAGCGCGCGGTGCCGTGGTGGTCCCGCGAGCGTCTGGAGCAGGAGCAACGCGCCCAGCTCCGTACGGCGATCGAGCACGCCTACGCGCAGGTACCGTTCTATCGCCGTGCGATCGACGCGCTGGGTGCCGTGCCGGCGGACTTTCGCGACGTCCGCGACCTGGAGCGTCTGCCGCTGATCGACGGCCGCGATCTCGCCGCGAACCCCAACGACCTGACCGCCGCGGAGTATCTGCACGGGGGCCGCGAGGTCTTCAGCACCAGCGGCTCCACGACGGGCGTCCGCAAGCGCATCTGCTGGGACCACCCCTCGCTGATGCGCCGCTTCGCGCGCGGCGAGCGCGACCGCACGGTGATCGTCGGTCTCGCGGGCGAGCGCTGGACGGCGAACATGCTGCGCGAGCTCACGACGCGCGAGTGGCAGCGCACGCTCGCGGCGCGCCTGCTCGACGTGCGCGCCGATACGCACCAACGCCTGCAGATCCTGCCCGCAGGCTTCTCGAGCCGTACGATGCGCGCGATCGGCGAGGAGCGCTCGCTCGTGCCGCGCCGTCCGCTGCACTACCACCACCTGTCGCCGCTGGCGCCGTTCGAGGTCGCGGCGGCGCAGATCCGCGCCATCCGGCCGCGCATCGTGTACTCGTTCGGCTCGTACGCCGAGCAGTTCCTGCGCGAGATGGTCGACCGCAAGGTCGACGTGCCGATGCCGCGGGTGTGGGTCTACCTCGGCGACATGGTCTCACCCCTCGGCCGCGAGATCGCGGAGCAGGTCGGCTGCCGGCTGTACTCGGTCTACGGCGCGATGGAGGCGGGCACGATCGGCTTCCAGTGCGAGCGTCGCGAGGGATTCCACTTGAACACCGACCTGTGCGCGCTGCGCATCGCCGACGCCGACGGTCGGACGTTGCCGGCGGGCGAGGTCGGCGACATCGTGATCTCGTCGCTCGAGAACCGCGCCACGGTGCTGCTCAACTACCGGATCGGCGACCGCGGCGTGATCGACGAGCGTCCGTGCCCGTGCGGACGCACGCTGCCGCTGCTCGCGAGCTTCGCCGGGCGCGCCTCGGAGACCGTCGACCTGCCGGACGGACGGCGTCTCTCGTCGCTCGTGCTCGAGGGACTGTTCCGCGCCGAGCTGCGGCAGACGATCCGCGCGCAGCTCGAGCAGCTCTCGCCGGGACGGCTGCGCTGGCGCATCGTGCCGTTCCGCTCGGTCGACGCGGCGGTGCTGCGCGAGGCGTTCGTCGAGCGCGCGGCGCGCTGTCTCGGATCGGACGTCGAGCTCGACGTCCGGCTCGAGGAGCAGATCGCGCCGACGAAGGAAGGCAAGCTCGTGCGCACCGTCGTGCACGCGGGCGCGTCATGAGCGGGGCTCGGGAATGTCCGCGCAAGTGACGCCGCGGCGGGCGGCGAGCGCGCTCGCGTGCGCGCTGCTGATGCTGTCGGGCATCGGCGTCGTGACGTGGCTGCGCGTCTGGCGCATGGGACGGAGCCCGCGTCTCGAGCCCGCGGACGCGATCGTCGTCCTGGGCGCGGCCCTGCACGCGAACGGTCCGAGCCCGACCCTGCGCCTGCGCACGCTGTACGCGGCCGAGCTCTACCGGCGCGGGCTCGCGCCGCGCATCGTCTGCTCGGGGGCGGTCGGCGACACGGGCTCGGAGCCGGTCGGCATGGCGGCGCTGCTGCGCGAGCAGGGCGTGCCGGAAGACGCGATCGTGCTCGACGAGGACGGCGTCACCACGCGCGCGACGATCACGAACCTCGCGAAGCTCGGCGGCGGGGCGTGGCGCAAGGTGCTCGCGGTGAGCTCGACGTTCCACGTGTACCGCATCGTCGAGGAGGCGCAGCGCCAGGGAATCACGGCACTGCCGGCCCCGGCGCGGCGCGGACCCGCCCCGGATCTCGCGACCGCGCTCGCGCTGCTGCGCTTCGACGTCCGGCAGTACGCGCGCGAGGTCGTGGCGGTGTGGGCGTACCGGCTCTCGGCGGGAAGAGCGTGGGTGCTGGGCGAGACCGAGCGTCCCGCCGCGCGCGAGGTGCGCGCTTGACGTCGGTGCTGCGGAACATCGCGGCGCGCTGGCGCGCGTTCGCGGGCGAGGCCGACGCGGTGCGGGACGCGAGCAACGCGATCGCCACGGCGATCCGCGCGGTGCGCACGGCCGACGACCGGCCCCTGGCGGCGCTGCCGCGCATGGCGCGGCCGGTCGAGGGACGCATCACGAGCCGCTTCGCGATGCGCGACGGACGCCTGCACGAGGGCATCGACATCGCGCAGCGCGAAGGGACGCCCGTGCGGCCCGCGCTGCCCGGCGTGGTGGTGCTGGCGGACGAGCTGCCCGGCTACGGATGCGTGGTGGTGCTCGATCACGGGGGTGACGTCGCGACGGTGTACGGGCATCTCTCGCGCGTGGACGTCGCGGCCGGCGACCGTGTCGAGGCCGGACGTCCGCTCGGCGCGTTGGGGACGACCGGGCGGAGCTTCGGCGCCCACCTGCACTTCGAGGTGCGCTTCGACGGCACGGCGGTGGACCCGATGGTCTTTCTGGCCTGACGCGGTCGGGCTTCAGCCGGCGCGACGCGAGCCGAGCCCGAGCGGCGCCGCATAGGCGCCGAGCGCGTCGGGGTCGGGAATGCGTACCGAGCGGAAGCCGGTCTCGACGAGTCCCTCGGCGCGGAGCTCCGCGAGCATCGGGTTGAGCGTCTGCCGGGACACGCCGACGATGCGCGCGAGCTGCTCCTGCGAGATGCGCAGGACGACAGGCCCCGCGATCGCGCGTTCGGCGCGGCGCAGGGCGACCAGGTCGGCGAGGCGCGTCCGCAGACGCTCGTCGGGGGGCAAGATCCGCGTGTCGGCGAGCTGCCGGACCATGAGCCCGTAGCGGGCCAGTGCCAGCGTGGCGAACGGCCGGAACCAGCGCGGCTCCTCGGCAACCAGGCGCTCGAACTCGGCGCGCCGCAGCAGCAGGACCTTCGTCGCCGCGGCGGCGACCGTACCGACCACCGCGACGTCGCCCGTGAGCAGGGCGTACTCGCCGATCCAGAAACCGGGCTCGCCCACGTGCACGAGGTCCTCGCCGGACGGGCCGACGGGTCGGGTGACCTCCAGCCGACCTTCGAGGAGACCCACCAGCCCCTCGAGGCGTGCTCCGGCCCGCGTCACGTGCTGTCCGCGGCGGTAGCTTCGGACGGCGGATCGGCGCACGATCGCGTCCTGCAGGTCGGCCGGGAGGCCGCTGAACCAGGTTCCCTCCCGCAGGAGGCGCAGGATCCAGGGGGCCGGATCGCTCGCCATCACGCGGCATTAGCAGGTCGCGGCGACAACAGGAATTCGGACTGTCGCGTACGCGACAGCTTCCGATCGTCAGGCGGTGTACCGATGCCGCCGAAAGGAGCGCACCATGATCAACATTGCGAGGACGACCATGGTCGGGGTCGGCCTTCTCGTGGCATCGCTCGCGGTGTCCGTGGGAGCCGAAGCGAAGAGCGACAAGCCCAACATCGTCATCATCTGGGGCGACGACGTCGGACAGTCGAACCTCAGTGCCTACACCTTCGGCCTGATGGGCTACACGACGCCGAACATCGACCGCGTCGCGGCCGAAGGAGCGAAGTTCACCGACTACTACGCGGAGCAGAGCTGCACCGCCGGACGCTCGGCGTTCATCACCGGGCAGAGCGTGTTCCGCACCGGTCTCAGCAAGGTCGGCCTGCCGGGTGCCGACGTCGGCCTGCAGGCGCGCGACGTCACCATCGCCGAGATGCTGAAGGCGCAGGGCTACGCGACCGGACAGTTCGGCAAGAACCACCTCGGCGACAAGGACGAGATGTTGCCCACGAACCACGGCTTCGACGAGTTCTACGGCAACCTCTACCACCTCAACGCCGAGGAGGAGCCCGAGCAGCCCGACTACCCGTCGGAGGCCGACTTCCCGGGCTTCGGGAAGAAGTACGGCCCGCGCGGCGTGATCCACAGCTTCGCGATGCCGGACGGCACGCAGAAGATCGAGGACACCGGTCCGCTCACGCGCAAGCGCATGGAGACCATCGACGACGACATCGCCGCCCGCGCGGTCGACTTCATCGGCAAGCAGGCGAAGGCCGGCAAGCCGATGTTCGTCTGGGTGAACTTCACCCACATGCACTTCCGCACGCACGTCAAGCCGGAGAGCCGGGGTCAGGCCGGACGCTGGAACGGCGAGTACGCCGACGCGATGGTCGACCACGATCGCAACGTGGGAACGGTGCTCAAGGCGCTCGACGACCTCGGCATCGCGGACGACACGCTGGTGATGTACTCGACGGACAACGGGCCGCACATGAACTCGTGGCCCGACGCGGCGATGACGCCGTTCCGCAGCGAGAAGAACAGCAACTGGGAGGGCGCGTATCGGGTGCCCGCGATGGTACGCTGGCCCGGGAAGATCAAGCCCGGCACAGTTCTCACCGGGATCGTCTCGCATCTCGACTGGATGCCGACGCTGCTCGCGGTGGCGGGCATGCCCGACGCGAAGAAGCAGCTCGTCGAGGGCTACCGCGCGGGAGACAAGACGTACAAGGTCCACCTCGACGGCTACGACCAGCTCGCGTACCTGACGGGCAAGACCGACAAGAGCCCGCGCCAGGAATTCTTCTACTTCTCCGACGACGGCGACCTGACGGGCCTGCGCTACGACAACTGGAAGGCGGTGTTCGCCGAGCAGCGCGCGCCCGGAACGCTCGCCGTGTGGGCGGAGCCGTTCGTGCGCCTGCGGATCCCGAAGCTGTTCAACCTCCGCGCCGACCCGTACGAGCGCGCCGACGTGACGTCGAACACGTACTGGGACTGGTACCTGAACCACGTCTACCTGCTGGTGCCGATGCAGCAGCACGTCGCCGGCTTCATGGGGACGTTCAAGGAGTTCCCGCCGAGCCAGCGCGCGGCGAGCTTCACGATCGATCAGGTGATGGAGTCGATGAAGTCCTCGATCGGCCACTGACGCGGGCCTTGCACGATGCGCAACCTGCCACGAATCGGCCTGCTCCTTCTCCTCGCGCTCTGCGCGGCGGCGGGCGCCGTCACCGGCGACCCGCTGCCGCACTGGCGCGATCGCGCCGCGAAGGCGCGCATCGTCGAGTTCGTGCAGGCGGTGACCGATCCGTCGAGCCCCGACTTCGTTGCGCAGCAAGAGCGCATCGCCGTGTTCGACAACGACGGCACGCTCTGGGCGGAGAAGCCGGGATACTTCCAGCTCCTGTTCGCCCTCGACCGCGTCCGCGCGCTCGCGCCGCAGCATCCCGAGTGGCGCACGCAGCAGCCGTTCGCAGCGGCGCTCGCGGGCGACATGGCTGGCGTCGCGGCGACCGGCGAGAAGGGCGTGCTCGAGCTCGTCATGGCGACGCACGCAGGCATGACGACCGACGAGTTCGCACGCGTCGCGGCCGACTGGCTCGCGACCGCGAAGCACCCGGGGCTGAAGCGGCCCTACACGGAGCTGGTGTACGAGCCGATGCTCGAGCTGCTCGCGTACCTGCGCGCGAACGGGTTCAGGACGTACATCGTGTCCGGTGGCGGCATCGAGTTCGTGCGCGTGTTCTCCGAGCAGGTGTACGGGATCCCGCCCGAGCAGGTGGTCGGCTCGAGCGTGCAGACGCGCTACGAGCCGCGCGACGGGAAGCCCGCGATCGTGCGCCTGCCGGCGCTCGACTTCCTCGACGACAAGGCCGGCAAGCCGGTCGGGATCCAGCGCTTCATCGGACGCCGGCCGATCCTCGCGTTCGGCAACTCGGACGGCGACTTCGAGATGCTCGAGTGGGTGACGTCGGGGCCCGGCCGGCGGCTCGGGCTGCTCGTGCACCACGACGACGCGACGCGCGAGTTCTCGTACGACCGCGACAGCGGGGTCGGGAAGCTGGCGCGCGGTCTCGACGAGGCTCCGCAGCGCGGCTGGCTGGTCGTGAGCATGCGCGACGACTGGACCTCGGTGTACCCGCCGGCAGCTCCGCTCGATGCGAGCCCGTCCCCCGCGACGAGCCCCTGAGCAGGGCGCGCGCGGCGCTGGCCAGCCCGCGGCTTCTCGTCTAACGTCCGGACGTTTCCCACCAGCGTCCGGAGGAGATCCCGCATGGCCGAGCCCGCCGTCATCGTCGAGAAGGACGGACACGTCCTCACCGTCACCCTGAACCGCCCCGAGAAGCGCAACGCCGTCAACTCCGAGGTGATGTGCCGCCTCTACGACGCGTGGACCAGCCTCGACCAGGACGACGATCTGCGCGTCGCGATCCTGACCGGCAAGGGCACGACGTTCTGCGCCGGCATGGATCTGTCGGAGATCGGCAAGCTCGGCAGCGGCAAGCCCGAGAACGAGTGGATGGAGCGGGTCATGAAGGACTCCGCGATCATCTACGGCGCCTGGCTCAAGACCTACCGTCCGACCAAGCCCGTCATCCTCGCCGCCGAGGGCTTCGCGCGCGCCGGCGGGACCGAGATCCTGCAGGGCACGGACATCCGCGTCGCGGGCGAGAGCGCCGTCTTCGGCGTGACCGAGGTGCAGCGCGGGCTCTTCCCGATGGCGGGCTCGGCGGTGCGTCTGCGGCGCCAGATCGGCTACGCGGTCGCGGCCGAGATGCTGCTGTGCGGCGAGGATCTGCCGGCGAAGCGCGCCTGCGAGCTCGGGCTGATCAACCACGTCGTGCCCGACGGTCAGGCGCTCGCGAAGGCGAAGGAGATCGCGGCGCGCATCGCGAAGAACGGCCCGCTCGCCGTCAAGGCGATCGTCGCGACGCTGCGCGAGACCGAGACGATGCCGGAGGAGGCCGCGTTCGAGATCGAGCAGCGGCACGGCATGAAGGTCATGGTCTCGGAGGACGCGATGGAGGGGCCGCGCGCGTTCTTCGAGAAGCGCGAGCCGGTGTTCAAGGGGAAGTAGGAGACGCTGCAGCGTGGGACCGGGTGAGGGAGTCCGTGGCGACGGGACCGCGGCGGCGGGCGCGGCGGCGCCGGCGACGCTGCGACGTCGCGTCGTCGCGGAGGTGATCGAGTACTACTTCGACTTCCTCTACCTCGCGTTCTTCCTCGTCGCGTTCGCCTGGTACCGCCGCCTGATCCTCGCCGAGTTCAACATCCCGTATCTCAACTACGGGCTCCCGCTGATCGAGGCTGCCGTCCTCGCGAAGGTCATCATGATCGGCGACATGGTCCCGATGGGCCATGGCTTCCAGCGCCGGCCGCTGATCATCCCGACGTTGTTCCGCAGCGTGCTGTTCA
Source organism: Binatia bacterium (assembly GCA_046327915.1). GTDB lineage: Bacteria > Desulfobacterota > Binatia > UBA12015 > UBA12015 > VGTK01. The sequence goes on from JAXLXO010000031.1 coordinate 66,844, forward strand.
GCTTCTACGTCCTGATCTTCGCGCTGATCGAGCACACGGTGACCGGACTGCTGCACGGCAAGGGATGGATGGCCGGGATCCTGGAGATCGAGAGCACGGGCCGCGACGAGCTGGTCGCGAAGAGCATCATCGTCTTCGCCGCGTTCGTGCCGTTCTTCGCGTTCAAGGAGCTGGAGAAGGTTCTCGGGAAGGACCGGCTGCGCAGCCTGTTCTGGCGCAATCCGCACGCGGCCTCCGAAGGAGAGTCGCGAGCGAGCTGAGCAATGTGGTCCGGCGGCGCGCCGGACCGGTGGAGGCGAGGAGAGGACGATGAAGAAGAAGTCGGTCGGGAAGCGCGGCGCCGAGGCGTCAGCGAAGAAGAAGGTCAAGAGCAAGCCGGCGAAGAAGTCGGGCGCGAAGCGGGATGCGAAGGTCGCGAAGAAGGCCGGCGCGAAGCGTGCCGCGACGGCGCCCCCGCGCCTGAAGCACGGAATCGGGCAGGTGCCCGACATCATCCCCGGCAAGTACGCCGACGGCATGCCGTACAACCAGGTCAAGTACGTCGAGTGCAAGCTGATCCTGCGCCCGAACCACTTCACCTCGCGGCAGAGCTTCTTCGACTTCGCGAAGCTGATGAAGCGTCCCGCGCGCGAGACCGGCGTCGGATTCTCGACCGGCGAGTTCATCAACGCGCCGCTGCAGATCCGCGAGGTGCTCTTCCTCGACACCCCGGACTTCCGCTTCTACAACAACGCCTTCATCCTGCGGCGCCGCATTCCGTACCAGGACGGCTTCCCGGTCGGCGATCCCGAGATCGTCTTCAAGTTCCGCCACCCCGACATCCAGAAGTGCGCCGCGACCGACGTGCGGCCCGACGTGCCGGGCGACTACCGCATCAAGTTCAAGGCGGAGGTGCTGCCGCTCAAGGACGAGCTCGGCGGGCTGCGCATGCTGTACTCGCACAACGTCGAGCTGTCGCTGAGCTCGGTGGGACACGAGGAGGACCGCACCTCGCTCGACGCGCTGATGCGCATCTTCCCGCCGCTCGCGGCACTCAAGAAGTCGAAGGGCGAGAAGGTCGAGATGGTCAGCGACACCATCGTCGAGGAGGTGCTGCAGGACATCGGCACGCTCGACTTCGGCGACGACGTGACCGCGAAGTGCAACGTCGCGCTGTGGCGCGCGCGCGGCAACCACCGTCCGCTGGTCGGCGAGTTCGGCTTCCAGCTGAAGATCGGACGCGACGGCAAGCTCAACGACCGCTCGATGAAGCGCGCCGAGGCGTTCTTCCTCGCGCTGCAGAACGAGGCGCGCGACTGGATCGCGCTCGGCGTGACCAAGACCGCCGTGGTCTACCGCCTGAAGGGCAACCCGCCCAAGGCGCACGAGTGACGCGCGGCCGCGCGCTTCTCCCGCCGTCGTGCGGATTCCGCGCGACGCGGGGGGGGCGCGCGGCTCAGCCGCCCTGCGCGGCCGGCAGCACGCGCTCCGCGACGGTGCGCAGATAGGGCCACGCGACGTCGGGCGAAATTCCGCCGATGAGCGGGTGCAGCGGCAGCGGACGCCCCGAGCGCACGAACGCGACCGCCTCGTCGACGGTGAGGATGCGGTGGCTGCGGTTCTCGCGCCGCAGCTCCTCGGCGGTCTTCGCGAACGAGATGCTCGCCGTGCCCTCGGTGCCCTCGTTCCACGCGCCGTAGCTCCGCACGTCGTGCATGAGGTGCGGACCGAGCTCGTCCCACGCGCGGTCGAGATCCTCGGCGACGAAGACCGTCGACGGGTCGTCGGCCGACGGCAGGATGCAGAGGCCGGGCTCGTGTCCCGCCTCGCGTGCCGCGGTCTCGTACGCGTCGCGCAGCGCGGGCTCGCCGCGCTGCGCGAAGAAGCCGATGCCGTTCTTCCCCGCGCGGCGCGCCGCCGGGATGCTGCCGCCGCCCCACGCGACCATCGGACCGCCCGGCGTGAGCGGACGCGGCGTCACGTGGATGCGCCGTCCCTCGTGCTCGAACGGCTCCCCGGTCTTCGCGCGCAGCAGCAGCGCCAGCTTCTCGTCGGCGATCCGTCCGCGGCGGCGGTACTCGACACCGTGCATCGCGTACTCGTCGGGGCGGTAGCCGAGTGCCGCGACGAAGAGCATGCGTCCGCCGCTCAGCACGTCGAGCACCGCCATCTCCTCCGCGAGACGCACCGGCTCGTAGAGCGGCAGCAGCAGCGCCGCGATGGTGATCGGCACCGACGTCGTGCGCGCCGCGACCGCGGCGGCCATGACCAGCGGTGACGGCAGGTAGCCGTCGTCCACCATGTGGTGCTCGCTCAGCACCACGCTGACGCAGCCGCGCGTCTCGGCCCACGCGGCCATGTCGAGCGCCGCCAGATAGCGCGCGCGTGCCGGGGCCCCGCCGTCGGGAACGCGCAGGTCGAAACGCATCATGAACATCGCGGCCGCCTCACGTTCCCGATCCGCCGAGCTCGGCGATCTTCTTGTTCAACCACGCGCGCTCCCAGAAGTTGCCGCTGTCCGAGAGCAGCAGGCCGTGCGCCTCGACGGCGACGCGCTTCGCGTCGGCGTTGTCCGGCTCCGCGGCGAGCACGACGTCGAGCAGGTGGATCGCCTCGACCGCCTCGCGCGCCGCGACGCGCGCGGCGGCGGCGCGGACCAGCGCGTCCGCGCCGGCCGCGCGTACGATGTCGGGGGCGACCGCGGACGCGTGCACGCCGTACAGCTCGGTCGTCGAGCGATGGTGGAACCAGCCGGCGTACGTGTCGCGGATCGCGTGCACGTTCCACGCGACCTTGCCGTAGCCCTCGCCGACGTCGAGGTGCTCGGGCAGACGGATCTCGCGCATCATCGTGTGCACGTCGGTACCCGCGTTCATGGCTTCGACGACGCGGTCGTGCACCCACTGCGTCGCGTCGCGGAGCCGCTTCAGCTCCTGCTCGATGACGTCCTCGCCGTCGATCGGGTCGAAGTGCCCGGTGATCATGCGTGCGGGCTTCAGCGCGCGGATCGCGTCCACGGAGCGCACGTAGTCGAGCGCGTCGCGGTAGCGGTCGCCGCGGATCGTGACCAGGTTCGGCACGTGGCCGAAGAGCGGTCCGAGGACGTTGCCGCTGAGCAGCGTTCGGCTGTCCGGCAGCCAGACGACGAACGAGTCGGTGGTCTCGCCGCCGGGCGTCGCGATCAGGCGCAGGCGGCGTCCGCCGATCGTCAGCTCGAGCTCGCCCTCGAAGGTCTGCGTCGGCTCGGGACGCGACTGCGGCGGCAGCTGGTCGCGGCTCTTCTTCGCGTGCGCGAACGCGACCTGCAGCTTCTCGATCCACGCGAACGCCGAGTTGCGCTGACGGAACGCCATCAGGCGCTCGAAGTCGTCGCGGAAGATGCGGAAGTTCTCGTGCGTCACGATGCGCGTCGCGGGCTCGCGGAAAGTATCGACCCCGCCGAGGTGATCGGGGTGTCCCTGGGTCAGCAGGATCGTGTGCGTCGGCGACGGATCGACCGCGTCGAACGCCGCGCGGTGTGCGGGACCCTCGAAGCCCATGCCGCAGTTGACGATCACGCGGCCGTCCGCCGTGCGCAGCATGTACGAGTTGGACAGCCCCGCGGACATCCAGATGCCATCGCCGAGGTCGACGGCAGCACCGTCGGTCGCAGGCAGGATCGCTTCCGCTCCGGGACGGCGGCGCCAGATCGGCTCGCGCGTGCCGCTCATCGTTCCTCCTCCATCGTCACCAGGACCTTGCCGCAGTCGGCGCTGCCGCGCAGCACGCCGAGCGCGTCGTCGAAGCGCGCGAGCGGCACGCGATGCGTGATCACGCGCGACAGGTCGCGGCGCGCGAGCAGGTCGAGCGCGTCCTCGAAGCGCGGCGGGTACTCCATCGAGCCGTGGATCGAGAACTGCTTCATCATCACGAGCAGGAAGTTGGTCGGGATCGGCTGGTAGTGCAGGGCGACGATCGACAGGCGCCCGCCGGCGCGTCCGCGCGCCAGCACGTCGCCGACGACGCTCGCCGCACCGGACGCCTCGATGAACGCATTGGTCGCGGGCGTCGGCCCGGACATGAACGGTGCCGTGCCGTGCAGGCGCGAGAGCTCGTCCCACACGTCGCTGGCGGCGGGATCGAGTGCGGCTTGCGCGCCGAGGGCGAGCGCGAGCTCGCGGCGGCGCGGGTTCAGGTCGATCGCAACGACGTCCTCGATCCCGCGGTCGAGCAGCGTCGCGAGTGCGAACAGCCCGATCGGTCCGCAGCCGAAGACCGCGACCTTCTCACCGCGCTGCACCTCGGCCCGTGCAGCGGCCTGCATGCCGACCGCCAGCGGCTCCGCGAGCGCCGCGACGTCGAGCGGCAGCGCGTCGGGGACGCGGAACAGGCGGCGCACGCGCGACGCCTCGCGGATGAGCAGGAGCGGCGTCAAGCCACCTTCGGCGGCGCCGTTGCCGATCCGGCCGAGCTCGTCGTTGCCCGGCAGAACGACCACCCGATCACCGGCCGAGACGTCGCGAACGTCCGCACCCACCCAGTCCACGACGCCCGCGATCTCGTGTCCGAGACACATCGGTCCGGCACCCGGTCCGCGCGTTCCGCCGAGCCGGATGTAGGACAGGTCCGAGCCGCAGATGCCGCACGCGACGACGCGCACCACCGCGTCGCGCGGCCCCGGCTCTGGTGCGGCGACCTCGTCGACGCGCACGTCGCCCGGTCCGTGCACGCGTACTTGACGGACGCTCATCTCACCTCCGGACGGACCTGCGGGAAGGCCTCGAAGTAGAACGCGAAGCGCTCGCGGACTTCTGCAGGGTCGAGGCCGAAGTCGCCGCGCAGGTCGTAGATCATGCGTCCGTTCTTGCCGCGCGGGTTGCCCGCGACGTACGCGGCGAGCTGCTTCGCGGTCTCGTCGGGGACGCCGAGGCCCGCCGCGTCGAGGATGCGCCCGACGGTTCCGAGCTCGTCGGCCATGAACGCGCCGAACTCGACGTCGACGCGGCGTCCCGCCGGGATCAGGTGCAGGTCGCGCACCGACGCGCGCAGCAGGCGCTCGATGCGGTCGAGCCAGTACGCGGCGAGACCGTCCGCGTCGACGGACGTGCGGCGCATGCGCTCGCCCCAGCCGAGCATGGTGATCGCCGACTGCAGCACCGCGACCGGGTCGCGCAGCGTGAGCGCGACGGTCGCGTCGGGAAACGTCCGCAGCAGCGGCCCGAGCTGCTCCAGGTGCTGCGGCGTCTTCAGGACCCAGCGCCGCGGGCCGCGCAGGTGGCTCAGCACCTGCAGCTCCTTCCTGAGAAACGCATAGTGCGCGTCCTGGTCGAGCATGGTCAGGTAGTGGTCGCGCCACAGCGGCACGCGCGCGTACCACTCGAGGGTGTACGAGCACAGGTCGAGATCGACCAGCTCGCAGTCCTCCTCGATGACCGACGGGTGGCGGTCGTGCATCGCCGACAGCTCGGGCGCGGACGCGCTCTGGATCTCGTAGGTCGCGAGCGCGCGCAGGAAGCGCGGGTCGATGCCGTCGCGTCCCGGACCGTCGCCGGGGAACGGCGTCGGCTCCTGGCACTCCCACCACGGCAGCGAGCGGAAGCGGCTGTCGGCCGCGAGCAGATTGACGAGGTGGGTCGTGCCCGATCGCGGCAGTCCGACGACGATCACGGGAGCTTCGAGCTTGACGTCGAGCGCCTCGGGATTGCGGCGTACGTAGTCCTCGAGGCGCAGTCGCGCGGAGAGGAGCGCGAGCAGGCGGTTCCGCACGCCGAGCCGGCCGAGTCCGCCGAGGCCGTCGTCCGCGTCGGTGGCGGCACACTGTGCGGCGAGGCGGTCGAGCAGCGTGCGGTCGCCGAAGTCGGAGAGCCCGGTGAGGTCGATCGCCTCGCGTGCGATCCGCGCCGGGTCGAGGTCGACCTGCAGCGTGCGGCCGTATTCCCACGCGGCCTGCTGCGCGGGCGTGCGGCGCGGCTCGCGCAGGTCGGCGATGCGGATGACGTTGCTGCGCGCGTCGGAGGTGGCTTCGGTCGTGCTCGACATGAGACTGCTGCGCGATGCGCGCTCGCTCACTTGCCCTTGAGCGGCACGGGCCACAGGGGAGCCGGCGCCTTGCCGATCGGGTAGTGGCCCGGCTGTCCGCTGCCGACGGGGCTCTTCATGCGGCGCTTCATCGTGTCGGACAACGTGCCGTCCTTGATCATCGCGATGAACGTTGCGGTCGCGTTGCCGTAGTCGAACCAGTCGCGCTGCCACGACCACTGCATGTCGCCCGCGTAGCCGAACCAGCTGCCGCCGATGCCCGCGACCTCGTACGGCGTGCCGTCGGCGCGGACCGCGTCCGCCAGCTGCCGCCAGAAGCCGACCACCATGCCCTGCTTCTCGTCGATCAGGACGGATTGATACGGGTACGTCCAGCCGCCGAGCCCGCCCATCTCGAGGCCGATCGCGACGTCGCGGATCTCGTCGCGACCGACGGCCATGAACTCGTACTCCGGCCCGTAGTTCCAGCCGTAGGTCGCGTCGACGGCGTAGCACTCCGCCATGGTTCGCCAGTCGCCGCTGGCCTCCGCGTCGCGGTTCGCCTGCAGCCACTTCTGCACCATCGCTTCGAGCTCTTCGCGCGGGAATCCGGGCATGGTCGTTCCTCCGTCGGGAGCGGCCACAGACTCACGAAGCGTACGGACGCGCAACCGCGCGGCGACGCCGCGCGTCGGCGATCGGCCCGATGGGGCGGGCTCAGACGGCCTTCTGGAACGTTCCGAACATGCGGTCGCAGATCGACAGCATCACCGAGATGTTGCGCGGCTCGCGCTCGAAGTGATGCAGGTCGTGCTCGCGCGAGGTCGCGAACAAGCGGTCGTACCCCGGCAGCGGATAGCCGCAGTGCGTGATCATGTTCACCGCCGTGACCGCGAAGGCGCCGATCGCGAAGGTCAGGGGATGGATCGGGAACAGGATGCCGTACGCGTGGAAGCAGGCGAACACGGTGACGCCCTCGATCGGGTGCACGACCATCGCGGTCCAGATCGACAGCGGCGGCGTGTCGACGTGGTGGTAGTAGTGCACGTTTCGCATGTACCAGCGGTTGGTGTGCTCCCAGCGGTGCCAGAAGTAGGAGATGACGTCGCCGAGCAGGAAGTAGAGCAGCAGGTCGCGCGCGACCTCCAACGCCGCGGGCGCCTCCGGCGGGACGTTCGAGAGCACCGAGATCGGTAGCACGAAGAAGGCGAGCATCGCGACCGGGTAGAGCGTCCCGTACCACTTCATCGCGCGCCAGTAGACGTCCCAGCACTCGCGGGCCGTCAAGCGCCGCGTGATCACCACGTCGACGAACGAGAACACGATGCCCGGCAGGTAGACGCCGGCGACCACCGCGGTGAAGAGGAAGCCCGGGTTCGCGACGCCCGCGGTGCCCAGGTGGCCGAGAATCCAGTCCCACAGCGGCTGCAACGAGCTCTCTGCGTGCATCGATCGCGCTCCCTCGCTCGGGCCGTCGACACCGGCCGACGGCCCTTATCGGCGGGAACGGGTGCGCGATCAAGCGATTCCGTTGCTTGCGAAGGTCGGTTGTGGGCGGCGTGGCGGCCCGACTATGGTCGCGGGATGAAGAGCGCGGGGAGGATGCTCCAACGATTCGTCGCGGCCTTGCTGCTGGTCCTGCTGGCGGCCCCGGCGTCGCACGCCGGCGAGCTGCGGAAGGTCGACCTGTCGTCGCCGCTGGTGGACACGACCACGACGGGCGCCGCGGTCACGAACGGCCCGCGTCCGCTCTACTGCTACGTGCGCCTGCCCGATGACTACGACGTGCACCGCGGACGCCGGTATCCGGTGCTCTGGCTGCTGCACGGCGCGAACGGCGACGCGACGAAGTGGAACCTCGACGACTTCGCGGGGCTCGACGCGATTCTCGTGATGCCCGAGGGCGGGCTCTTCGGCATGTACGCGGACTGGTACAACGGCGGCGACTTCGGCAGCCCCGCGTGGACGAGCTACCAGCTAGACTACGTGCGCAGCGAGATCGAGAAGCGCTTCCGCATCCTGCCCGGACGCCGCTGGCACGCGATCGCCGGCATCTCGATGGGCGGGCAGGGGGCGCTGCGTTTCGCGTCGCTGCTGCCGGGCTACTTCGGCTCCGTCGCCGGACTCTCGCCGGCGTTCCCGAACATCCAGGCGCCGGAAGCGGTCTTCGGAATTCCCGCCGTGACGGGGATCGCCTACGAGGGCATCTTCGGTCCGCCCGACGGCGCGTACGCGACCGGCATGAGCGCGTTCGCTCTCGCGCCGAACATGGAGCACAGCCGCGTCTACCTGCTGTCGGGCGACGGCACCAACTGTCCCGGCGATCCGCAGACGGCAACCTACGACCTCGACGTGATCACCGAGAAGGCGATCCGCTACCAGCAGGCGCCGTACGCGGCCGAGCTGCGCGTAGCGGGTGCCGACGTCGCGACGCGCGAGCCGTGTGGCGTGCACACCTTCGGCGTGTGGACGCGCGCGTTCGCGGACCTGCGCGCGACGTGGGGCTTCTTCGGTCCGGTGCCCGAGCACCCGCGCGCGTGGACGTACCGCACCGGACGCCGCACCGGCGAGATGTGGGGACTCGGCTTTCGCTTCGACGCGCAGCCGGACGAGGTCGCCGAGTTCGTGCGCGAAGGGACGCGCTTGACGGCGGCGGGTGCCGGCACGGTGACGATCACCGGGAAGCGCGGCTGCCGCTTCACCGAGACGCTGCCGTTCTCGCGCCGTCTGCCGGCGGGCTGCTGAGCGGCCTTCCGGTGTCGGGCCGGCGTCGCCGAGAGCTCGCGCTCATCGTCCTGACGTCGCTCGCGAGCGCGCTGCTCGTCGTCTCCGCGCACGCCGCGACGACGCCGATCCGCCGTCTCGAGTACCGCGTCGCCTGGAACGGCATCCCGGCCGGCAGCGCCGCGGTGTCGATCGCACCCGGCGAGGTCGACGGACGCGAGTCGCTGAGCGTCGCGGGCACCGCGGGCACCAATGCCTTCGTGAGCCTCTTCTGGAGCTTCCGCGGCACGATGCAGGTGACGCTGCTCGCCGACGGTCCGGTGCCGTACCGCTTCGACTACCGCCGCGACATCAACGGCGTCCCCTACGCGACCACCATGCAGTTCGCCGACGGTCACGCGCGGGGCGTGTACGAGCACGCCGGCACGCGGCAGGACACGGAGATGATGGCCGACGTCGTCGATCCCGTGACCGCCGCGTTCCGCGCCATCGGCAGCGACGCCGGTCCGGGCGACGACCTCTGGTACGACGTCTGGACCGGCGAGGTCCGCTATCTCGTCAAGCTCGACATCCGAAGGCGCGAGACGATCGACGTGCCCGCGGGGACGTTCGCCGCGCTGCAGGTGGTTCCACACGTGTGGCGCATCGAGGGCCGCCCGGCGCCCGACACGCGGATCCGCCGCGCGACGATCTGGGTCACCGACGACGCGCGGCACGTGCCGCTGCGCGTGCAGAGCAAGGTGTTCTTCGGCGCGGTCACGCTGGATCTGCTGAACTACGCGCCGCGCGCCTGACGAGGAACCTCAGGCGGCGCTCACGAGCGCGTGCGCCTCGTCGTCGCACGTGTGCGTGCCTTCGGCGCATGTGGCGGACTCCCGCCGCGCGGAACGCGACGCCGCCGCGCGCCCCGCTGGAGCGTCAGCTCGAGCCCACGCACCAGGCATCGGAGTCCGTGCGCGAACGCTTCGTCGGCGTCCGTCGATGCAGGATCGAGAATCGTCGCCCTGAACAGGCGAAGCTCCGCGGGCGGCAGCTTCGCGGCAGCCAGGCGGAGTCCGAAGGCCCGCGCGCCCGGCACGCCGGAAGCCGCGTCGACGGCCATCTCGACCGCGGCCAGCCCCGCCGTGTGGCGGATCAGTGTCTGACTCGCACGAGACACGTCCTCCGGCGCGAAGCCTGCGTCGATCAGAATCCGGGTGCTGGCGAGGCCGATCCGCGCGAACGCGAGCGGCGCGCCGCGCCCGAAGCCAGTCGTGTGGAGCAGCCGCCGATTCGCCAGCATCTCGTGGCGAAGTGCGGTGAAGATGCGGATCAGCTCCTCCGTCCACGGGCCGCTGCCGCGCTTCGGTGGAGCGAGATGGCGCAAGGCGACGTCGATGACCGCCTCGACCAGCTCCTTCTTGCTGCGGACGTACCACAGGACGGCCGTCGGCGTGATGCCGAGCTCCTTCGCGACGGCGTTCAGCGTGAGCTTCTCGACACCGTGTCGATGCGCCACGGCGAGCGCAGCCTGGATCACTTCGGGGCGGCTCAGCGGACGCGCCGGGCGCCCCGGACCGCGTCGCTGCTTGACGTCGGCCGGCCGTCGCCCCGGGGCAGGCGGGCGTTTGCGGGTCACGAGCGCCCTCCTCGTGGGCGCCGCGCCGTGGCGCCGTGCCGCGCTTCGAGGCCGTCGAGCAGGGCGTCGATCGCGTAGCGGAACAGCGCGTCCGGCGCGCCCGCTTCGGACTCGTGGAGCCGTGAGGCGATCAAGACGCGCTCGTCCGCGGGAAGGTCGGCAAGCGCGCTCTCGAACGCCGCGCCGAAGCTCGGTGCGGCGAGCTTCATGGAGATCGCGTCCTGATAGACGAAGACGAACGACTGGCGGTAGAGCGACCTGCCGGCAAGGACGACGTCGCGCCCGCGGAAACCTGCCGTCTTCAGAATTCTTCGTGCCACGAGCTCGACGGGCGCGAAGGCGAGCAGGAGCTGTCCCCAGCAGGCAGGCTCGCGCACCAGCTCCTTGTGCGCGAGCAGCTGCTCGCGGAACCACAGGGTCAGATCTCCGAGCTGACGGCGCCACGACGCGTTCGGCCGGGGGACAGGCGGAGGCTTCTCGGCCGCGACCTCGATGAGGCGCTCGAGGATCTCGTGCGTGCTGCGGAGGTGCCAGCGGATCGCGGCGGGTGTGACGTCCAGGCGTTGTGCGATGCGCGCGTTCGTCAGCCGTTCGAGCCCCTCCTCGGCAAGGATCCGGGAAGCCGTCTCGAGGATCCGTGCAGGGCTCAGGTCGCGGCGTGCACGCGAGGACCGCGTACGGGGGCGGGGACTCACGGGGCACGGGCTACACGGGAACCGCGCGTCTTGCCACCGTTGCGGCGCCGCGAGGCGCAGGTGAGACGCGACCGGCGGCACACGAGCCTTCGTCCTCGCGTCCGCTTGCGTGTTGACAGCGCCTCCGGCGCTGGTCTAGCAGGGCGCCTGCGGTCGAAATTTAACTACCGGTAAGAGCATCGTCTCCCTCGTCTGGTCGGACGCGAGCGTCGCCGGAAGAACCTTCTCCCGATCGGAGTGGCTGTCGATGGTACGGTCTCGTGGCGCGAAGATCCTGATCCTCTCCCTGCTGCTGGCCGGGGGCTGCGGCTCCGGCTCCGGCGGCAGCACCGGCGCGACGCCCGTCACGCCACCGCCCGACGGCGAGTGTCGGGAATCCTTCGACTCCGCCTTCGCGGCGATCCAGCAGATCGTCTTCGAGCGGCGCGGCTGCACGGAGAACGTCTGCCACGGCAGCGTGATGTCGGGCGGCCTCGACCTGCGACCCGACGCGGCGTTCGCGAGCCTCGTCGGTGCGCCGTCGGTGGGCAGCAGCCTGCTGCGCGTCGATCCGACCAGCGTCAAGAACAGCTACCTCTTTCAGAAGCTCGCGGCGCGCACCGATCCGTCGCTGGTCACGACGTCGATCAGCGGCAGTCCGATGCCGCTGTCCGGTGAGCCGCTCACGGCGAACCAGCTCGAGGCGATCCGGCTGTGGATCGAGGCCGGGGCTCCGGAGAGCGGGTCCGTCGGCGACGAGTTCGGCGGCAGCCGCATGGCAGAACTGCTGGGCGCGTGTCTGCCGGAGCCCGATCCGGTGGTGGTCAAGCCACTTCCGTCGCCGGCGCCCGGCACCGGCGTCGCGATGCCGATGCCGGCCTACGTGATCCCCGCCGCGAGCGAAGCCGAGGTCTGCTTCGCCGAGTACATCGACTTCCGCGACGGCATCCCCGACCGCTTCCTGACACCGGACGGCGACTACTTCTACGCGAACGGCACGGTCGACCGCTCCGACCCGAACACGCACCATCTCACGATCAGCTACTCCGGCTTCGGCGCGGAGATGGTGAACCGTCCGGAGTACGGGCGCTGGGAGTGTGCCGCCGGCACGCCGTTCGAGGGCCAGGAGTGTGATCCTCTCGACCCGCAGCACTGCGGCGGCGGTCAGTGCCGCTCGGAGATCAAGAACAGCGTCGCCTGCCTCGGCTTCGGTCCGCCGGGCGGTGGCAACGGCGTCACGCCGGGATCGCGCTTCAACACGGCGAACGGACGTCCCGGGTTCTTCGCGAAGGCGCAGGCGCACGGAATCTTTTACTGGAACTCGCACGCCTTCAACCTGACGACGAAGGACCTGGTCCACCACAACTACAAGAACATCTCGTTCACCGACGACCTGCGCTTCGAGTCGGTCGGCTTCCAGCAGCTCAGACAGATCGGTGCCGCCGCGGCGACGCCGCCGTTCGCGCGCGGCGAGTACTGCGGCGAGCACGTGCTGCCGCGCGGCACGCAGCTGCTCACGCTGCTGTCGCACACGCACAAGCGCGGCGAGCGCTTCACGATCGACGTCAAGGCGACCGGCGAGCGCCTGTACGACAACCCGTTCTGGGACGACCCCATCGAGGTCAAGTTCGACCCGCCGCGGCTCTTCGACTCGGAGGATCCGGGTCCGCGGACGCTCACGTATTGCGGCGTGTTCAACAACGGCGTCGGGCCGGACGGATCGCCCGACGTGAACAAGGTGACGCGGCTGTCGCGCAAGCCGGCGCGGTCGACGTGCAAGCCGGTCGCCTGCGCCGCGGGCCGCATCGGCGACGCCTGCGCCGGTGCAACGGATCACGCGACGTGCGACACGTCGCCCGGCGCGGGCGATGGCCTGTGCGATGCCTGCTTCATCACCGCCGGCGAGACCAGCGACGACGAGATGTTCGTGCTGCGCGGGACCGTCCTGAAGCGCCCCGAATGAGCTGCGGTCCGCGCTTCCGCGCGGCCGGCGTCGCGCTCGCGCTCGTGATCGTCGTCGCGCTCGCAGCCGCGGGTGGACGGGCCGATGCGGCCGAACTCGACGTCGCGCCGATCACGGTGCGCACCTTCGCCAATCCGCCGCGCAGCGTCCGGCCGCTCTACCGCTGGTGGATGCCGCTCGCGTACACCGACGACGACGAGCTCCGCGCCGAGCTGATCGACATGGCGGCCGCGGGGGCGGGCGGCGTCGAGGTGGTCGGCTTCGTCGTTCCGGGCGCGGGCAATCAGGGCAACGCGTTCCTCGCCGACTACGGCTGGGGAACGCCGCGCTGGGCGCACAAGATGGAGGTCGTCACGGAGGCGGCCGCTGCGCTGCGATTGCGCGTCGACCTGAACCTCGGACCGCACTATCCGCCGACCGTCCCGACGCTGTACGGCTTCAATCAACGGGAGGCCGAGCAGCAGCTCGTCTTCGGTCGCGAGCTCGACCAGCCGGGGACGACGCGCGGCGGCGCCTTGCCCGCACCGCTGCCGGGACCGCCGTCGGTGACGACGAAGCTGTGCCTGCCGGCGACTGCGGAAGACGGCTCGCTCCGTGTCGAGTCCGTCGGAGGATTCGCGCCCGGCGACGTGATCACGGTCGGCGTCGGCGCGACAGCGGAGCGGGTCACCGTGCGGCGGATCGGCGATCGCACCGCGGGCTGCACCGACCTCGCCGTGTCGCCCATCGCGAAGGCGCACGCGTCCGCGGAGACGGTCGTGAACGTCGCGCGTACGACGCGGGTCCGCACGGTGATCGCGCAGTGCGCCGCCGATTGCTCGGCGACGTCGGCCGCGCCGATCCTGCTCGTGCCGTCGTCGGTCGTCGACGTCACGGACCGCGTGCGCGACGGCGCGCTCGAGCACGCGTTTCCCGTCGGCAACGGTCGTCCGTGGGTCGTGATCGACTTCCTGCAGACCGCGTCGGGCTTGATCGCGCAACGTGGCGGATTCACAGAGACGCAGCCGAACTACGTGGTGGATCACCTGAGCGAGGGCGGCGTCCGGATCCAGACCGACTTCTGGGGCGCGAGCGTCCTCACCGGCGCCGTGCGTGCGAACGTCGCCCGCATCGGTGGTGGCGCGATCTTCGAGGACTCGCTCGAGCTGGGCAGCACGCAGAAGTGGACGTGGAGCTTCCTCGACGAGTTCGCGCGCCGCCGCGGCTACGATCCGACGACGCTGCTCCCGGCTTTGGCCGGCATCGGCGCGCAGGGCATCGCCACGCCGGCGTTCGAGCTCGAAGGGATCGGCCCGCAGGTGCGCGAGGACTACCGGCGGACGCTCGGCGAGCTGTACGTCGAGCGCTACGTCGCGCCGATGCAGCGCTGGGCAGGCAGCCACGGCATGGAGTTCCGCGTGCAGCCCTACGGCATGCCGATCGCGGCCGGCGTCGCGTCCGCGGCTGCGGGAATCGCGGAGGGCGAGTCGCTGGGATTCGCGGCGCTCGGCGCCACGGGTGCGGAGCAGGCGTACCGGGTGCTCGCCGCCGGCGCGCGCGTGAACGGACACGACGTCGTGTCCACCGAATGCTGCGCGGCCTTCTTCGGCAACTACCGGTCAAGCGTGGCGGGCCCTTCCGTCGACGGCAACATCGGCGCCGGCGGGGACGGGTCGCAGCTCGGCGGGCGATACTCGCAAGGCCTGCTCGACAGCGTCTACGCCGCGTACGCGGGCGGCGTGAACCAGCTGGTCTGGCACGGCTACCCGTATCGCGACGCGCCCGTGGGCGAGGGCAACGGCGGCCGGGACGGATCGTGGCCGGGCTATCATCCGTGGGACATCTTCGGCGTGCTCAATGTCAATGACGAATTCGGGCGACGCCAGCCGGCGTGGCGTGACTTCCGGCGCGTCAACGACGCGCTCGCCCGCATGCAGCTCGTGCTCCGGCAGGGAACGAGCGTCGTCGACCTGGCCGTCTTCCGCGATACCGTCGGGCTCGCCGATGCGTCGTCGACGGTCACGCCGCAGCACTTCCTCGGCAACGAGTCCGCCGTCGCGGCCGCGGGCTACACGTACGACTACGTGCCGCCCGCCTTTCTCGCGGACGGCGGCGCGCGCGTCGAAGCGGACGGCAGCCTGTCCGTCGGCGCGATGCGGCGGAAGGCGCTGCTGCTGAACGAGCAGTCCACCATCGCGGTTGCGGACGCCGAGCGCCTGCTCGTGCTCGCGCGGCGGGGGCTACGCATCTTCGTCATCGGTGACGCGCCGACGACGGCCGCGGGTGCTGCTCCTTCCGGCGACCGGCTGCGTCGCGCGGTGGATGCGCTGCTCGCGGAGCGGACGGTACGCCGGGTCGCTGCGGAGAAGGACATGCCCGCAGCGCTGGCTGCCGACGACATTCGTCCCACCGTCGTTCCGTCGGCCTCGGCCGCGTCGCTCGGGCTGGTGCGTCGTCGGCTCGACGGCGTGAGCTACGACTTCGTCCACAACCGCTCCGGTGCGGCCGTCGAGCAGGTGTTGACATTGACCGGTCGTGGCCGGCCCTACCGGCTCGATCCGTGGACGGGACGCATCGTTGCGCTCGCGCAGTACGCGAGCGACGACGGCGCCGTCACGGTGCCGGTGCGCATCCCGCCGTACGGTCAGCTGATGATCGCGCTGGTGGACGAGTCCGCGGGTCCGGGCGCTGCGCGCCACGTACACGCGGTGAGCAGCAGCGGCGAGGTCGTCGCGGATCCGAGCAGGGCGCCGGTCGTGCGCGCGGTGCGGGACGGCCGCGTCACGACGACGTTCGATGACGGCAGCATCCACGCCGTCGACGTGTCGGATGTACCGCCCGAGCAAGTGCTCGACAGCTGGACGCTTCATGCGCAGACCTGGACGCCCGGGGACGTCCAGTTCTCCAGCGTCAAGACCAATCAGCCGGCGGTGGCGATCGTCGCCGGAGCGGACGGACGGCTGCCGTCGTGGCGGGAGATCCGCGCTCCGGTCGACCTCGAGCGCTCGTCGGGGATCGGCACGTACACCACGTCCTTCGAGCTGCCGTCGTCGTGGCAGCGGACCGACGGCGCGTACCTGTCGCTCGGCGACGTGCTCGACACCGCGACGGTGACGGTCAACGGCCACGTCATCGCACTCGATCCGTCCGATCGCGGCCGCATCGATCTCGGCTCGACGCTGCGACGTGGGCGCAACACGATCCGCGTCCGCGTGGCGACGACGCTCTTCAACGCCGTCCGCGACTCCGGCGACGACAACTACCAGCGGCCGGATTGGCAGCGGACCGGGCTGATGGGGCCGGTGGTTCTGACGCCGTACCGCAACGTCGCGCTGCCCGGGACGAGCCGGGCGCGGCTACCGGAGGTCTTCCGGGCTCCGTGAGGGAATGCCGTCGACCTCGGCGGCGTCTAGCGCGCGTGCGTTGCGCTCCGGTCTGCTGCGGCAGCACCGGATCGATGATTCGACCGGAATCCACCCGTGGGGGTCTGCCCTTGCAGCCCCCGATCTCGTAGCGTCGCCTCGATCATGTCGCGGTCCGGGCTGCTGACGTTCCTCGGGCAACGGCGGTGAGAAGCGGACCGGACACACGGAGGACGGACAATGGCTGCACGGAACGCCGCGCGATCGGAGCGCCGCCCCATGCCGCGGCAGGGACGCGCCGGTGCGCGCGTGCGGGTCGGCGTCGCGCTGCTGCTCGCGATCGCCGTCGCCGCAGGCTGCAGCGACTCGAGCGACGGCAGCGACGTGCCACGCTTCGAGACCGCGTCCTGCGCGACGGTTGCTCCCTTCGCGACGAAGGGCCTGCCGACGCCGCCGGAGCTGGCCACGTCGAAGTGCGGCTACCTGTTCGTGCCCGAGAGCAGAGTGAAGCCCGATGGCCCGACGATCCGGCTCGCGGTCGTCGTCGTGCCGTCGGTCCGGCGGCCCGCGGCTCCCGATCCGGTCGTGCATCTCGCCGGCGGTCCCGGCGGCAGCTCGCTGATCGAGCTTCAGTCCTTGACGGCGGCCGGCGTGAACCGCGACCGGGACCTGATCCTCATGAGCCAGCGCGGCACGCTGTTCGCCGATCCCGAGCTGACGTGTCCCGACCTGGACGCCGTGTTCGCGCGGAGCATCGACCTGCCGCTCGACTCGCCCGCGAATCACGAGGCGCACCGCGCGGGCTTCGTGGCCTGCCGTGACGAGCTCGCGCGGCGCGGTGTCGACTTCGGAGCGTATGACACGGTGGAGAGCGCCGCCGACTTCGCCGACCTGCGGCGCGCGCTCGGCCTCGCGCAGTGGAACGTGTTCGGCGTGTCGTACGGCACGTACCTCGCGCAGACGCTGATGTACCAGCACCCCGAGGGGATCCGGACCGTGACGCTCGACTCGGTCGAGCCGCTGGTCGAGGCGAACATGGCGACCACCGCCGCGCGCAACGCGCGCGAGGCGTTCGCGAATCTGTTCGGCGCGTGCGCCGCGCAGCCGTCGTGCGCCGCACGCTACCCGGATCTCGAGGCGACGTTCACGCGCCTGGTCAATCAGCTCGAGACGGCGCCGCTCACGTCCGGCTACGTGCCGTCACCCGGCGATCCGCTGGTGCGCGTGGTGCTCGACGGCGGCGCGATCGTGAACGGCATCATCGACACCAGCTTCCACACCGACGACTTCAAGGACGTGCCCGCGTGGATCGACCGGCTCGCGCGCGGCGACGGCGCGGACTTCGCGCGTGCGCGCGGCGCGCCGCTGCTGATCCCGCCCGGCATCCTCGCCTACGGGATGGCCACGGCGATGGTGTGCAGCGGCTACTTCGTCGACGACAGCGACGCGTCCGTGCTCGCGCAGGGGAAGCGCTCGTTCCCGGGCTATCCGGACTCCGTGCTCGCGCCCGCGCTGCACTTCACCGATGCGCTGAGCGACTGCCGGACCTTCGCCGTCCCTGCGACGCCGAAGGAGCTGCGCACGCCGCGGCGGAGTGCGATCCCGACGCTTCTGGTGTCGGGGACGTTCGACGCGGTGACGCCGCCGGGTACGGCGGTCACGGCGGCGGAGACGCTGTCGCGCGCGACCGTGCTGGCGTTCGCCGGCGTCGGGCACGCGGTGGTGCAGTCGTCGCCCTGCGCTGCGGACGTGTTCGCGTCGTTCCTCGACGATCCGTCGTCGCCGAGCGTCGCGTGCGTCGCGGAGCTCAGGCCGCCCGTGTTCGCCACGGGCGGGTGAGCGCCGGCGCGGGCGCCGTTCCCCGACGCCTCAGATGAGGACCGGCAGCGTGGCCGGGCTGCTGCCGAGCACCTGGCACCACTCGATGGTCTCCGGATCGGCGGCGAGCGTCGGTGCCAGCTCGGCCACGCCGCGCACGGACTCCTCGAGCGTCATACGCGCGAGTGCCGCGCCGAGGCAGTAGTGCGGACCCGCGCCGAAGGAGAACAGGCGCGGCGCCTCGGGCTCGGCGAAGCGGCGCGGCACGAACGCATCCGCGTCGTGCCACACCTCGGGATCGCGATTGGCGGTGAGCAGCGTGCACATCACCATCGTGCCCGCGGGACGCTCGATGCCGCAGATCTCGATCGGCTCGACCACGGTGCGCGTGGTCAGCGCGATGCCCGGCTCGAAGCGCAGCGTCTCGCTGACAACCAAGGGGAGCAGGGCGGGA
>JAXLXO010000032.1:0-71409 GCA_046327915.1 Binatia bacterium
T
The DNA here is from genome assembly GCA_046327915.1 of Binatia bacterium. Classification (GTDB taxonomy): domain Bacteria; phylum Desulfobacterota; class Binatia; order UBA12015; family UBA12015; genus VGTK01. The sequence continues at coordinate 2 of JAXLXO010000032.1, forward strand.
CGAGCTGTCGTCGGACAGCCGCGTGCTGCTCGTGCTGCTCCTGCTGCTGCCGATCCCGCTCGTGTGGGCGTGGCGCCGGCGCCGCGAGACGTTCGCGCTGATCGTCACGCTCGAGCTGAACCTGCTCGCGATCCCGCTGATCGTCGAGATGGCGCGCTGGAAGCGCTACTACTTCCACCCGCGCCACGCGCTCTTCCTGCTGCCGGGGATCGAGATCCTGACCGCGATCGCGTTGCTGGCGATCGTGCGTACGGCGGCGGGGCGGCTCGCGGCCCGGCTCGACGGCGCGATGCGCACGCGGATCGCGACGGCCGCCGCGTGCGTGATCGTGCTCGCGCTGCAGCTGCCGGGCACTGCGGCGTTCGTCGCGCACCCGGAGCGCTTCTTCGCGCGCAGCAAGAAGACCTACGACGTGCGCGGCGTCGCGCAGAGCGTGCGCGACGCCACGGGGAGCTACGGACCGCGCGACAAGTACCTGCTCGCGGTGCAGCGCAACGTGATGGCCAACGCGGCGCTCGCGCAGTACCTGCGCTGGTACGGGCTCGGCGACCGCGTCGTGCTGCGCGGCACGACGGACGCAGCCGCGACCGTCGCGCGCGGTGCCGCGTCGTGCGCCGACGGCTGCCTCGGCGAGCGCGGACCGGTGGTCGACCGGGCGCTCCGCCTCACCGCACCGTTCGGCCTGCCGCCCGACTTCCAGAAGCTGCTCGGCCTGCTGCAGCCGATCGGCTTCTGGCCCGGCGACGTGCGCGACCTCACGGTCCTCGCCTGGGCGCCGCTGCCGCGCCCCGCGCCGGACCCGCGCTGGAAGCCGCACGCGCTGCGCGGGCTCGAGCTCTGGCGGCTCGGGCCCGCGCCTGCGGTGCCCTAGTACTTGACCGAGCAGCCGTACGGCGTGCTGGTCGCCACGGTGACCGGCTTGCCCGCGATCGCCTCCGTCAGCGCCTGGTCGACGTGGTTGCGCGCGCTCGCGACGTCGGCGGGATCGGTCGACGGCTTGTCGTCGATGCCGCCCGCGTAGATCAGCACGCCCTTCGGGTCCACGACGAACATGTGCGGCGTGGTCTTCGCGCCGTACGCACGGCCCACCGTGCCGTCCGGATCGAGCAGGACCGCGGTCGGCGCGGCGCCCTTCTCCTTCGTCAGCTCGTTCGCCTCCTCCGGCGGGTAGTTGCCCTGCTTGCCCGGCGCCGACGAGTTGATCGACAGCCACACGACGCCCTGCCCGGTCCACTTCTTCTGCAGCTTCTGCATGTTGCCGCTGCCGTAGTGCTTCCGGACGAACGGGCAGTCGTGGTTGAACCACTCCAGCACGACGAGCTTTCCGGCGTACTCCGACAGGGAGTGCGGCTTGCCGTCGGTGCCGGTCAGCGTGAACGCGGGCGCGGGCTGTCCGACGATCGCGTCGGCGGCCGCACCACGCGGCGCCGCGAGCAGCGCCGCGGCACAGAGCAGCAGCGCCAGCGCGGCGCTGCGAACGGGTCGGGGATGCACGTCCATTCCTCGAGGTCTCCTTTCCTCAACCGATCTTCTGCAATGCATCGAGGACCGCGCCGCGCGTCAAGACCGACGGCAGCACGACGGGCTCGACACCCGCGCCGTAGAGCACGTAGAGCGGCACGCCGCTGCGTCCGAAGGACGCGAGCGCGCGCGTGATCTCGTCGTCGCGCGAGGTCCAGTCGGCGCGCAGCATCGCGACGTCGCGCACGGCGAACGCGTCGCGCACCTCCTGCGAGCTGAACACCACGTGCTCGTTGACCTTGCACGTCAGGCACCACGCCGCGGTGAAATCCACGAACACCGGCGTACCCGCGGCGCGCAGCTCGTCGAGCGCCGCGCGCGAGTACGCGCGCCACGGGATGCCGTACGCGTCGCTGGTCCCGTGCGCGTCGTCGGCCGCCACGACGGCACCGGCCGGTGCGCTGCCGCGCGACGCGAGCGCCGTGCCGAGTCCAGCGAGCGCGAGCAGCAGCGCCACCGCGTGCGCGACGCGGCGCGTGCGCGCGGGACGCTCGAGTCCGGCGAAGCGTCCGCGCAGCCAGAGCCCGACGGCGAGCAGCAGCAGGCCCGCGAGCGTTCCCGCGATCGCGTCGTTCCCCGCCTGCAGGCCGAGCACCCACAGCAGCCACACCGCGGTCGCGAGCAGCGGGAACGCCATCAGCTGGCGGAACGTCTCGAGCCAAGCGCCCGGCCGCGGCAGCCGCCGCACCCAGCCCGGCACGAGGCAGAGGACGACGTACGGCAGCGCCATGCCGACGCCGAGTGCGGTGAACACGAGCATCGCGCGCGCGGCGGGCTGCGTCAGCGCCCAGCCGAGCGCCGGGCCCATGAACGGCGCGGTGCACGGCGTCGCGACGACGGTCGCGAGCACGCCGGTCGAGAACGAGCCGCCGAGGCCGTCGCCCTGCGGGACGCGTCCCGCCAGCGCCGTCATGCCGAGGCCGACGTCGAAGAGTCCGAGCAGGCTCAGCGCGAGTGCGACCAGCACGAAGATCATCACCACGACGAACGCCGGCGACTGCAGCTGAAAGCCCCAGCCGAGCCCTTCGCCACCGGCGCGCAGAGCGAGCAGCACGCCGGCGAGAATCCAGAACGAGAGCACGACGCCGGCGGCGTAGGTCCAGCCGTGCAGGCGCAGACGCGCGGGATCGCCGCCCGCCTGCCGCACGAAGTCGAACACCTTGATCGACAGCACGGGGAACACGCACGGCATCACGTTGAGCAGCAGCCCGCCCAGGAACGCGAGGCCGATCGCGAGCCAGACCGAGCCCTGCGCGGCGCTCGCGACGCCGGCGCGCGCCCCCGCCGCCGCTGCGGTCGCATTCGCGGGCAGCGCCTCGCGCACCGGCACGTCGATCGCAATCGCCGGTGCGCCGTCGGGCGCGAAGCCGCCGGACGCGACCAGCGTGCCGCGCAGCTGCTGCACGGGCTCGCGCCGCTGGCGCGACTTCTCCAGCGAGATCGTGGCGACGCCGCCGGCGACCGACTGCGGCTGGGCCGACGCGTTCTCGACGAAGCCCGGATCCGCGGGAAAGAAGGCGAGCGCGCCGTCGCGCGCCAGCACCGTGCCGCCGTCCTGCGCCGTCAAGCGCAGCTCGAGGCGGTCGTCGTGGCGCAGCGCCTCGACCGCGATCCCGCGCGGCGCGCGCGGCACGCGCGCGTGCACGGCCGCGAAGTCGGACGTCCAGCGCGACGGCGCGACGTCGCCCGCGACCACCGGCAGCGGCAACGCGAGCTGCGCGTCCCCGGGGATGCAGTCCTCCTGGCAGACCAGCCAGTCGACGCGCGCCGCGAGGTTCAGCACGTCGCCCGGCTGCAGCGCCGCCGACGGCGTGATGCGCACCGGCAGCAGGACCTCCTTCGCGTAGCCGTAGTTCGCGAGCGGTCCGACGGCGATCTTCTCGGGATGCGGCCACACGATCGCGCCGGCGGCCGTCCCTTCGGGCAGCGTCCAGCGTACCGACGGCGCGAGACCCGAGTCGCCGGGGTTCGACCAGTAGACGTGCCAGCCGTCCTCGAGGGCGAAGCGGATGCCGGCGTCGAACGGCTCGCCCGGGCGCACCGCGTCGGCGTCGGCGACCAGCGACACCGTCACGTGCGGCGCCTCGACGGACTCCGCCGCGGCGGCGGCGCGCGCCCCGGTCGACAGGACGGCGCAGAGAAGAAGGACCACGAGGCGCACGGCTCCCCGAATGGTGCCCCGCGGGGAGGCCGATGCCAAGTGCGCACGGCGGCGAAGCCTGCGACAATCCGCCACACCCCGGCCCGCCGACCCCGATGACCCTGCACACCACCACCGGCCGCTGGCGCCTCGGCGCCGCCCTCGCCTGCACGACCATGCTCGTCTGGGGCATGCTGCCGCTCGCGCTGAAGATCGTCCTGCGCGTGCTCGACTCGCCCACCATCATCTGGTTCCGCATGAGCGTCTCGGCGCTGCTGATCGGCGGCCTGCTCGCCTGGCGGCGCCGACTGCCGCCGCTGCGCACGCTGACGCGCCGCGGGTGGGTGCTGCTGCTGATCGCGGTCGGCGGCATCGCCGCGAACTTCCGCGCCTTCATGGCCGGGCTCGACCTCACGACCCCCGGCAACGCGCAGGTGCTGTCGCAGCTCGGACCGGTGCTGCTCGCGCTCGGCGGGCTCGTGGTGTTCGGCGAACGCTACCGCCGGCTCCAGTGGATCGGGCTCGCCGTGCTCGCGACCGGCCTCGGCGTGTTCTTCTCGAACCAGCTGCATCTGCTCGTCACGCAGGTCGACCGCTACCTGCTCGGCTCGGCGATGATCGTGGTCGCGGCCGCGACCTGGGCCGCGTACGGGCTCGCGCAGAAGCAGCTGCTGCGCTCGCTGTCGGCCGAGGGCATCATGCTCTGCATCTACGTCGGCTCCGCGCTCGTGTTCGCGCCGCTCGCGACGCCGTCGCGCGTGCCGGAGATCCCGCGCTTCGAGATGCTCGTGCTGCTGTTCTGCGCGGTGAACACGATCGTCGGCTACGGCGCCTTCTCGAACGCGCTGCACCACTGGGAGGCGTCGCGCGTGTCGGCGGTCCTGAGCTTGACGCCGCTCGCGACGCTGAGCTTCGCGGTCGTCGGCGAGCGGCTCTTTCCCGACGTCATGCACACCGAGCCGGTTTCGGCGTGGACCGTCGGCGGCGCGGCCATCGTCGTCGCGGGCTCGCTGCTGGTCGCGCTCGGCGGACGGCGCAGCGACTGACGCGCACGACGCAGCTCGTCACCGGCGCGCGCGTCCACGCCGCGCCGTTCGCGGACGCCATGCGTCGTGCCTGCCGCGACCTCTGGCAGGCCCGTTGCTCTCTCGCAGGCGCGCGCGGCGCTCCGGAGACGCAGGCTGCGTGGTTCGATGCTCGATGGGGGGCGGACCATGCAGATCCTTGCGGGGGCATCGCGCAAGCTGTTGCGCACTTCGCGCGTACGGGAGGGTCGATCGCATGTCACAGCCGGGAACCGCAGTTCGCAGGAGCCGGAACGCGCTCCGAAACGACGCGGGGCATCTGCCCCCGCGCGTCCTTTCACGCAGCCCCGGGCTGGTGAATCTGCTCGCCGCACTGCTCTCGGTCGCCCTGCTCGCGACGCCGCGCACGGCACTCGCCGCGCGCTACACGCTGATCGGCTGGAACAACCTCGGCATGCACTGCATGGACGGCGACTACTCCGTGCTGTCCCTGCTGCCGCCGTACAACACGATCCACGCGCAGCTGGTGAGCCCGACGGGAGCGCTGATCGACGATCCGTCCGCCGCCGGCATCACCGTCACCTACCGCGCGGTCGCCGATCCCTCCGGGTCCATCAACACGACCTCGCTGAACAAGACCAACTTCTGGATGCACGTCGACGAGCTGTTCGGTGCGTCGCTGTCGGTGAACGCGGGACTCGCCGGCTTCGACATGCCCGGAGCGCCCGGCGCGTCGCGCGCGATGAAGTGGGACGCGACGCAGCACTGGTTCTACGCGGAAGGCATCCCGATCACGCCGTACGACGACCAGGGCCGCAAGAACTACTATCCGATGATGCGCCTCGAGGCGCGCAACGCGGCGGGCACGCTGCTCGCGAGCACCGACATCGTGCTGCCGGTGTCCGACGAGATGGACTGCAGCGCCTGCCACTCGGCGACGTCGGGCCCCGCCGCGAAGCCGGCGCAGGGCTGGTCGTCGGATCCCGACGCGCAGCGCGCGCTGCGGCTGAACATCCTGCGCCTGCACGACGAGCGTCAAGCAGGCGATCCCCTGTTCGCGCCGGCGCTCGCGAAGGCCGGCTACGACCCGGCCGGCCTCGAGGCCACCGCGGTCGGCGGGACGTCGATCCTGTGCGCGAGCTGCCACCTCTCGGAAGCTCTTCCCGGCAGCGGACAGTCCGGCATCCGGCCGCTCACGACCGCGATCCACGGCCTGCACGCGACGGTCACCGACCCGACCAACGGCCTGACGCTGAACGAGTCCGGCAACCGCTCGGCCTGCTACCGCTGTCACCCCGGCTCGGTCACGCGCTGCCTGCGCGGTGCGATGGGGAGCGCGGTCGCGGGTGACGGCTCGCTCGAGATGCAGTGCCAGAGCTGCCACGGCGGAATGACCGCCGTCGGTGACCCGAACCGCACCGGCTGGTTCGACGAGCCGTCCTGCCAGAACTGCCACAGCGGTACCGCGACGCAGAACGCCGGACAGATCCGCTTCACGTCCGCGCTCGACGCGACCGGCGCACGTCGCCAGCCGGCGAATCCGCTGTTCGCCACGACCAAGGACGCGCCGATCGCGGGCCTCGACCTGTACCGCTTCTCGACCGGGCACGGCGGCCTCAAGTGCGAGAGCTGCCACGGCTCGACGCACGCCGAGTTCCCGAGCTCGCACTCGAACGACAATCTGCAGAGCGTCGCGTTGCAGGGCCACGCCGGCACGCTCGCCGAGTGCACGAGCTGCCACGCGACCGTGCCCTCGACGGTGAACGGCGGCCCGCACGGCATGCATCCCGTCGGACAGACCTGGGTGAACCGCCATCCGGACGTGGTCGAGAACGGCGGCTCCGCGGTGCTCGCGCAGTGCCGCTCGTGCCACGGCGCGGACGATCGCGGCACGGTGCTGTCGCGCGCGCAGGCCGACCGCGTCCTCGATGCGGACGACATGGGCACGAAGACGATCTGGCGCGGCTTCCAGATCGGCTGCTACGGCTGCCACCGCGGCGCGTCCAACGACGACGCCAACCCGAACCGCGCCGCCGTGGTGACCGACGCCACGGCCTCGGTGTCCGGCGCGCCGGTGCAGATCGCGCTGAAGGCGACCGACGCCGACGGCAATGCGCTCGCACTGCGCATCGTCTCGCAGCCCACGCACGGCACCGCGGGAATCGCCGGCACCGTCGCGACCTACTTCCCCGAGCCGGGCTACGGCGGCAGCGACCAGTTCACCTTCGCCGCGTGGGACGGCTCGACCGACTCGAACCTCGGCACGGTGCGTCTCTCCGTGACCTCGCCGCCTCCGCCGTCCGGCGCCGATCTCACGATCACGTGGGACGCGCAGCCGAAGCAGGTCTGCACCGCGACGCGCTGCACGCTGCGCGGTGGTCGCGCGCGGATCCACAATACGGGGGACCTCGTCGCGGCCGCGTCGCGCGTGCGCTTCTACCTGTCGAACGACGCGACGCTCGACGCCGGCGACGTGCTGCTGCGCGATCGCGGCGTGCCGAAGATCCGTCCGGGCAAGGACCGGACGAAGAACCTCGGCACGGTCGCGCTCGACGCAAGCGCGATCGGCAAGTTCGTGATCGCGGTCGCCGACGCGACCGGCGTGGTCGCGGAGAGCGACGAGACCAACGACGTCGGCGCATCGGCGCCGATCGCGGGGATGTAGGCGCGCACGGGTCGGACGCGTGCGGACGCGTCCGACCCGCCGTGCGACGTGCGCTAGCGACCGGCCCCGTCGGCCGCGGCCATCTGCGTGACCGGCGAGCCGGGCAGGCACTGCAGCGAGATCACGTCGGTGTCCGAGCGCCGATCGCTGGAGCGCGCCTTGAGGCCGACCCGGATCCGCGTCGGCCTCAGCGCGCCTGTTCCGCTCTCCCCGAGCGGCACCTCGACGTCGGTCGGCGCCGTGCAGTGGTTCGGCGAGACGTTCGCGAGCGGGCTCCGCGGCCCGATGCCGAGCTCGCCGCCCGAGCCGAACGCAGACGCGAGCCGTTCGTGGACCGAGCGCTCGAGCGCCTTCCTGCTGGCCTTGCGCGGCGCCGTGATCTCGAGGTGCTGCACGTCGCTCGGCGTGCAGCCCGCGAGCCGGGCATCCTCGGTGTTGATGCACAGCGAAACCGAGAACGTGCAGGCGCCGTCGGCCACGCCGTCGGCGTCGCAGGCGTCGCCGTCCCGACAGCGGATGCTGCGCGACGGAACGCCACGCGGATCGCGCGGCGGTGCGGGCAGGACCGCGAACTCGACCAGGCAATCCGCGCTCGACCCGCCGCCGGTGATGCACTCGTTCGCCGGGGCGTCGCCCTCGCAGACCGGGGCTCCCGAGCGGCGCTCGGAGACCACGACCGCTCGCCCGGCACGGACGTCCGCCAGCGACGTCTCGCTCCCGTCGGGCCACGACACGCGCAGCTCTTCGACGCTGCCGGCGTCGCCGAGGCCGAAGTGCGCCTCGGCGGGATTCTGCGACTCGAAGTTCGTTCCCGCGCGCAGCTCGCGCATCTGCGTGACGCCACCGGTCGTCGCACGGATCCGCGCCCCGATGCCGCTCCGGTTGCGTCCCGCCGCATTGAGCTTGACGTCGAGGTGTCCGCTCTCGTTGCCGCCATCGTTGCGGAACAGGCGCGGCGAGCCGTTGTTGTTCGAGAAGAACAGATCGAGGTCACCGTCGCGATCGTAGTCGAAGGCGACCACGCCGCGGCCCTGTCCACGATCCGCGATGCCGAGCATCTCGGCGCCCTCGCTGAACGTTCCGTCGCCGTTCGAGAGGAAGCACCGCGCCGGATCGTCGTGGAACTCGAACGACTGCTCGTCGTCGAGCGGCCCCCACCCGTTGACGTGTACCAGGTCGAGGTGGGTGTCGTTGTTCAGGTCGGCGAACGTCGCGCCCCAGCCCCACCAGCCGACCCGGACGCCGGCATCGTCGGTCGCGTCGCTGAAGTTGCCCGCGCCGTCGTTGCGGTACAGGCGGTTGCCGGTGATGCCCCAGTTGCCCTCGACGATGCCGTTCGGATCCCAGATGCTGGTCACGAACCAGTCGAGGTCGCCGTCGTTGTCGTAGTCGCCGATCGCCGAGCCCATGCCGTTCTCGTCGTTGACGACGGCCGTGTCGGTCACGTCCTCGAACGTCCCGTCGCCGCGGTTGCGCAGCACGCGCGATCCCATGAAGTCGACCGTGACGAGCAGGTCGAGCCAGCCGTCCGAGTCGATGTCGACGAAGTTGCCCGTGAACGACAGGTCGAGCTCCGGCACGTCGTACATGCGCGTCGCGAGAATCGGGATCCCGGCGGCGAGGCTCACGTCGGTGAAGCCGCCGCTGCCGTCGTTGCGCCACAGCTGTCCGCCCGACGCGTGGCTGTTGAGAAAGCGGCTCGACCAGCGCGACACGAAGAGGTCGAGGTCGCCGTCGCGGTCGTAGTCGCCGAAGCTGGCGGAGAAGCTGTGCAGCTGCGGCAGCAGCAGTCCGGATCCCGCGGTGATGTCCTCGAAGGTCCCGTCGCCGCGGTTGCGGAGCAGCACCGGCTGCGTGCCGTCGAAGCCGACGACGATCAGGTCGCGCCAGCCGTCGCCGTCGACGTCACCGAACGTCGCCGACGAGTAGCGGCCGGGTCCGACCGCGACGCCGGCCTGCTCGGCGACGTCGGTGAACGTGCCGTCGCCGCGATTGCGGAAGAGGTGCGCGGGTCCGAGATCGCCCCGCACGACGAACAGGTCGGGATATCCGTCCCGGTCGTAGTCGGCCGCCGCGACGCCGCCGGCGACGATGCCCGGCTCCAGATACATCCCGGCGGTCGCGTAGCCGTGCGTCGTGGCGAGACCGGCCGAATCGGTCACGTCGGTGAAGGTCAGCGCATCGGCAGCGGCCGGAGCTGCGAGGATGGCGGCTGCCATCAGCGTCCTTGCCAGAAATCGGAGGCGCGACCCGTGCCGCGGAAGAGCAGAATCAGGGGACGGCATGCAGCGTTCCTGCAACGCCGTGCCGACCGCTGTCAATGCCCGATGTCGGGCGGTGCCGCGGGCCGTGCCGTCGCAGCCGTGGCTGTCGCCTCGGACTTCTGACCGTAACGGGCCAGGATGCGCGCGAGCTCACCGCTCTCGCGCATCCTGCGCATCCCGTCGGCGAGCATCTTCGCGTGCTCGGCCGCGTGCTCCTCGTGCGGGCCGAAGGCGACGAACACCTCGGTGTCCTCGAGCACGCCCGCGGGCGCGACGGCGCCGGTCTGGTTGGTCTTGTCGAGGAAGTATCGCATCACCGCCGGGTCCTCGAGCAGGACGGAGACCCGTCCCTGCACCAGCTTCGCGACGTTCTTCTCGAGCGCGTCCTCGCCGGTCGAGAGCTGCACGCGCCTGGTGTCCGAGCGGTGCTGCGCGATGTACTTGTCGGCGGTGTCGCCGTACGAGTAGTCGAGGATGACTCCCAGCGTGGCCGCGTCGAGCGAAGCCGGTCCCGCGTACTTCCACGAACTGCCGGGCTTCACGAAGGCCTGCGTTCCGGCGGCGAAGCCGGTGCCGTCCGCGTAGTGGAAGTCGGGCGCCTCGGAGCGGATCGCGCCGAGGATCGCCGAGTACCGGCCGGCGCGGGTGTCACGGATGGCGCGCGCCCACGGCACGATCTTGTAGTCGACGGTGAAGCCCTGCGGCTCGAAGACCTTCTTCACGATCTCGACGAGGAAGCCGGGCTTCTCGTCACCGGGGGTGCAGTTGTAGGGACACCACTCGTCGGCGACCAGGGTGAGGGTCTCCGCCCCGGCAGTCGCCACCGGGGACAGCACGGCGAGCGCCAGTCCGAGCACCACCGCGGCGCTGCTTCCGCCGCGCCGGAGACCTCTTCCGATCGACCACATCCGCTCGGGCTATCGGCCGTGACGGGCCGCTGCATGACACCCTCAACTCCCGGCGGGTGCGCGTCGATACGACGGAAGATGTCGGTGACGAGCCCCTGCGGCCGCTTCTGAGCCACGACAAGGGGCCGACCGCCGGAACGCTTCGCGATGGTCGCCACAGCCCAGCCACGAAGAAGTCTGAAGGTACGCCTCGCGTGGGCGATCGGTACCGCTGCGACCGTCATCGCGGTCGCCTACTTCGTCGTCACGCTGACGATGACCTGGCGCGACCTGCGCCGCTCGCTCTTCGAGCGCGCCGACACCACGGCCGACGTCCTCGCGAGCTCGCTGACGCACCCGATGTGGGAAATCGACATGGACCAGGTCGTCTTCCTGCTCGACGCCGCGTACGAGAATCGCGACGTCGCCGCCGCGTGGGTCGACGACGAGCGCGGCCACCGCTACGCCAGCATCGGCGAGGAGCTCCCCGCGGACGAGTCCATCGTCGCGACCGTCCCGATCGTCAAGGGCAGCGAGGGCGCCGGCCAGAAGCTCGGCGAGGTCACTGTGGTGCTCTCGCTGCGCACGGTGAAGGAGGCGTTCCAGCGGCAGCTGCTGTCGAGCGCCATCGCGCTCGTCGGTGTGCTCGGCATGATGGTGCTGGTGCTCTTCAGGCTGCTGCCGCGCTTCACCGGGCCGATCGAGCAGATGAGCGAAGCCGTCGGCCGCTACGCGCAGGGTGAGAAGAAGGTCGAGCTGCCGGCCGTCGACACCGACGACGAGGTCGGCAACCTGTCGCGCTCGCTGCGCGACATGATGACCGAGATCGACGCCTTCGAGGACGCGCTGCACGAGAAGGTCGACGAGCTCGCGATCGCGAAGGAGCTCGCCGACTCCGCCGAGAAGACCAAGCGCGAGTTCCTCGCCACGATGAGCCACGAGCTGCGCACGCCGATGAACGGCATCCTCGGCATGACGGAGCTGCTGATCGGCGTCGAGACCGACGGCGAGCGCCGCGAGCAGCTCGCGACGATCAAGAGCTCCGCCGACCTGCTGCTCGAGATGGTCAACGACATCCTCGACTTCTCGCTCGCCGAGTCCGGGCGCCTCGAGATCCGTGCGACGCCGTTCTCGCTGCGCGCCTGCGTTTCGAGCGTCGCGACGCTGCACGGGCAGGCGATGGCGCAGAAGGAGCTGCGCTTCACCACGCACTTCGGCGACGAGCTGCCGGACCGCGTGTCGGGCGACGCGGTGCGCATCCGCCAGGTGCTCACCAACCTGCTCGGCAACGCGCAGAAGTTCACGCCGGAAGGCGGACGCGTGGCACTCGACGTCGGTGCGATCCGCGACGAGGGCGACCGCTGCGTGCTGCGCTTCGCCGTCTCCGACACCGGCATCGGCATTCCCGGCCCCAGGCAGTCGGCGATCTTCCACGCGTTCACGCAGCTCGACGGCAGCCACTCGCGCCGCTTCGGTGGCACGGGCCTCGGCCTCGCGATCGCCAACCACCTCGTGCGACTGATGGGCGGCGAGCTGCGCGTCACCAGCCAGACGGACCGCGGCAGCACGTTCTGGTTCACGGTGCCGGTCGAGAAGGTCGCCGCACCCGCCGAGGCACCGGCACCCGCCCCGCGCGAGGCCGCCCGGGAGCGCGCCACGACGCCGCTGCGCGTGCTGCTGGCCGAGGACAATCGCGTCAATCAGAAGGTCGCGGTGCGCGCGCTCGAGCGCTGCGGACACCAGGTGGTCGTGGTCGACGACGGCGCGCAGGCGGTGCGCGCGGTCTCCGAGCAGGCGCCCTTCGACTGCGTGCTGATGGACCTGCAGATGCCGGAGATGGACGGCACCGAGGCGACCCGCGCCATCCGCGAGCGCGAGCGCGAGACCGGCAAGCACCTGCGCATCATCGCGCTCACCGCGAACGTGATGGCGGGCGATCGCGAGGCGTGCCTCGACGCGGGGACGGACGACTACCTCGCGAAGCCGCTCAAGCTGCCGGAGCTGGAAGCGGTCCTGCAGCGCGCGATCGAAGAGCGTGCCGCACGCTGGGACACGTTGCAGACGTCCGCCGCCTGAGCCGGACGCGCCGCGTACGCGGCCCGGACCCCGTCGCGCGATGGGGGAGATGCCCCATCGATACGGTGCGTCCGTTTTCGCCGCCGTGTTGACCCGTCTCGACGGCCGCGCTTGACTCGCGCCTTCCGCGTGAAGGCGCAGCCCGCGCGGCTCATTCCCGGCGACGTCCGGGCGAGGGAGACATCATGCCAATCGGTCGGACGCTGATCGCCATCGTCACGTGCGTGCTCGCGACGCTCGCCCTGCCCGCGCGCAGCCACGCGCTGTTCCACATCTCGGTCATCGACGAGATGCTCGCCAGCATCGACGGCGACCCGGAGCAGCAGTTCGTCGAGGTGAAGATGCTCTTCGCCGCGCAGAACCTGACGAAGAACGCGGTGATCGCGGCGTTCGACGCGAACGGCGTCTACGTCGAGGACATCCTCGTCATCCCCGACAACGTGCCCACCGGCGAGAACGGCGCGCGCTGGATCGCGGCGACCGAGGCGTTCCAGACCGCGCACGGCTTCACGGCGGACTTCACGATGCCGGCGAAGATCCCGCTCGGCGGCGGCATGGTGTGCTGGGGCGCGCCGGGCATCGCGGCGCCCGATCCGGCGAGCTGGGACCACACGAAGCCCGACAACTACGTCGACTGCCTCGCCTACGGCACGTACGCGGGACCGACCAACGAGAAGATCGGCAACCCGACGCCGCTCGTCGCCGAAGGGCACAGCCTGGTCCGTCAGTCGGAGACCGACGACAACGCGGCCGACTTCGCCTGCGCGGCGGTCGCGACGCCGACCAACAACGCGGGGCAGAGCGTCGACGTCGACGCCTCGACCGCCTGCGAGGAGACGCGCGCCTCGGGCATCCAGGTGGCGCCCGATCCCCGCTTCGTGCTCGTCAACAAGGACGTCGGCCCGCAGCGCTGGACCATCGTGCGGAGCCTCAACACCGTGACCGGGAACGTGTTCTCGCAGGACGGCGGCGACCCGCTGTTTCTCTACTGCACGCGGCAGTCCGAGCAGGGCTCGGACCTGGTCCTCGAGTGCTCCGGTGCCGGCGCGTGCTCGGAGACGGAGTGTCCACCGTTCGAGTTCATCGCGAACGTGACGCTGCCGACGTCCTTCTTCGAGCCGCCGACGAACGACCCCGCCATCGCGGCCGCGATCGGGGCCGCCGTCGCGAGCGCCCGGCCGGCCACCGCCGCACGACCGTCGGGAATTCTCGCACGGCAGTCCGGCATCCAGATCGCGCCCGACATGGAGCGCGTGCTCGTCAACAAGGACGTCGCGAACCAGCGCTGGAGCATCATGCGCGAGCTCGAGACCGGCAAGATCACCGGCAACGTCTTCGTCACCGACGGCGGCGCGCCGCTCTTCCTGTACTGCGAGCAGACCGGCGAGGGCGCCGATTCGTACGACCTGCGCTGCTCGGGCGCGGACTCGTGCTCGGCCATGACCTGCCCCACCTTCGAGTTCATCGCCGACGTGACGCTGCCGAAGTCGTTCTTCGCGGTGCCGGGCGGCAGCTGACGTCCGGGTTTTCGCCCGTAGTCCTGCCGCCGCATTCGTGATTGATTCGCGGCGGAGGGCGATTCCATGAGCGACGCGATCACCGTTCCGTCGAAGGGCCAGGCGGGGGCCGACCCGTACGCGATCCCGCTCGACCGCATCGACGTGTCGGACTCGGAGCTGTTCGAGACCGACACGCAGTGGGGCTACTTCGAGCGCCTGCGGAAGGAGGATCCCGTCCACCTCTGCCCGGACAGCGAGTTCGGGCCGTACTGGTCGGTGACGAAGTACGAGGACGTCCTCACGGTCGAGAAGCAGCCGGAGATCTTCTCGTCCGCGCGCAGCATCGTGCTCGGCGATCCCCTGCCCGACTTCCCGCTCGAGGCCGGGTTCATCACCATGGACGGCGTCAAGCACGACGCGCACCGCAAGGTCACGCAGCCGGTCGCGGCGCCACGCAACATCACCTTCCTCGAGCCGCTGATCCGAAGGCGCATCATCGAGATCCTCGAGGAGCTTCCCGTCGGCGAGACCTTCGACTGGGTGGACCGCGTGTCGATCGAGGTCACGACGGGCATGCTCGCGACGCTGTTCGACTTCCCGTGGGAGGAGCGCCGCAAGCTGACCTTCTGGTCGGACATGGCGACCACCAGCCCCAACCTCGTCGGCTCGGTGGGCATCACGGAGGAGGAGCGTCAGGCCGCGCTGCTCGAGTGCCTCGACCGCTTCACCGCGCTCTGGAAGGAGCGTCAGCAGCCGCGCACCGACGGGCGCATCGACTTCGTCACCGCGCTCGCGACGTCGGAAGCGACGCGCGACATGGAGCCGATGGAGTACCTCGGCACGCTCGTGCTGCTGATCGTCGGCGGCAACGACACGACGCGCAACTCGATCTCCGGCGGCGTGCTCGCGCTGAACGAGAACCCGGAGCAGTACGACAAGCTGCGCGCGCACCCCGAGCTGATCACCAACATGACGAGCGAGATCATCCGCTGGCAGACGCCGCTCGCCTACATGCGCCGCACCGCGACGCAGGACACCGAGCTCGCCGGCAAGAAGATCGCGAAGGGTGCCAAGGTCGCGATGTGGTACGTGTCCGCGAACCGCGACGAGGACGTGTTCGAGAAGCCGAACGACTTCCTCATCGACCGCGAGAACGCGCGCGAGCACCTCGCGTTCGGACGCGGCGTCCACTTCTGCATGGGCAGCCGCATCGCGGAGATGCAGCTGCGCGTGCTGTGGGAGGAGGTGCTGCGGCGCTTCCGCCACGTCGAGGTGATGGCGCCGCCGACGCGCATCCGCTCGAACTTCGTGAAGGGCTACGCGAAGCTTCCGGTGCGCGTGCACGCGCATTGACACCTGCCAGCGCAACCCCGGAGAGCACACGCATGTCCGTCGTCGTCGAGCGCCGCGAGCGCATCCTGATCGTCAAGCTCGATCGCGAGCCCAAGCGCAACGCGCTCGACGCGTCGATCACCGCGGGCCTCGACGCGGCGATGAACCGGCTCGAGGACGATCCCGAGCTGTGGTGCGGCATCCTCACCGGCGGCGAGAAGTTCTTCTCGGCCGGAGCGGATCTCGGTGCGGGTCCGGGCGAGCCGACGCCGCGCGGCGGCATCGTCGGGCTCATCAATCGCCAACGCACCAAGCCGCTGCTCGCCGCGGTCGAGGGCTTCGCTCTCGGCGGCGGCATGGAGCTCCTGCTGTGTTGCGACCTCGTGGTCGCGGCGAGGAACGCATCCTTCGGACTGCCCGAGCCGAAGCGCGGGCTCATGCCGGACTTCGGCGGCGCGTTCCGCGTCGCACGCATGCTGCCGGCGAACGTCGCGCGCGAGATGCTGCTCACCGGCGAGAGCATCTCCGCGGAGCGCGCCGAGCGGCTGGGCTTCGTGAACGTGATCACCGAGCCAGGACAGGCGCTCGACGGTGCGATCGCGCTCGCGGGGAAGATCTGCGCGAACGCGCCGCTCGCGGTGCGCGAGGCGCTGTCGCTGGTGAATCACGAGGTCGCGGGCGACGAGGAGCCGACCTGGGAGCGCTCGCACGCCGCGCACGCGCGGCTGCTCGCGTCGGAGGACGTGCGCGAGGGCATCACGGCGTTCTTCGAGCGCCGCCCGCCGGCCTGGCGCGGACGCTGACGCGTCCCGCGGAACGGCCGGCGCTCAGCTGCCGGCGGCAGCGCGACGTCCGCGCTTCCCGGCGCCCGCCCACGCGGGAATGCCGTCGGTATTGCGCAGCACGAGCGTCTGATCGCCCTTCTTCACCTCGGCCGCGAGGACGAGCGGCTTGCCGCCGACCGTGACGCGCGAGCCCTTGACCTCGACGCGGTCACCCTTCGCGATCTTGACCGTCTGCTTGTCGACGTACCACGACGGCCCGAGCGCGACCGCCAGATCCGGACTCGCATCGGTCTTCAGGGCGAGGTGGACGCCATACGCCTTCCGGCTCGGGAACGACACCTGCTGCACGTCGACGACCTCGCCGCTGACCGTTTCCACCGTGGCGGGATCCCAGCGGTGACCGCCTCCGGCGCCCTGACCCGCGGCATCGAGCCCGGTCGCGAGCAGCATCGCGCCCGCGAGGAGCGCGACGATCCCCTTGATCGAACGCATCGAGGAACACCTCCTGCGGCGCCACCCGGCCCGTCCTTCGGCGCCGCCCTCGACCACCATGGTATCAGCGATCGGGTGCGCCGTCGTCACGGGGAATGCGGCCGTCACGATGGCCGTTTTCGCACCGATGCGAATGCTGCCCGCGCGGGACGCCGCACGTTGGAGGAGGCCCGGCCTTCCGGCAGCGGCACGCGGCGTGCAGGAACTCGCCGCATGGAGGTGTCCCGATGGGCAAGCGCGTCCTGATCGTCGGCGGGGTCGCGGGCGGAGCATCGTGCGCGGCGAGACTGCGCAGGCTCGACGAGCAGGCGGAGATCGTCGTGTACGACCGCGGTCCGTTCGCCTCGTTCGCGAACTGCGGCCTGCCCTACTTCGTCGGCGACGTGATCTCCGACCAGAAGAAGCTCGTCGTCGCCTCGGCCGAGCTCTTCCACGACCGCTTCAACATCGGGATCCGCACGCGGCACGAGGTGCTGTCGATCGATCGCGCGAGGCGCACCATCCGCGTGCGCGATCTCGAGGCCGGCACGGAGCGCGACGAGCCCTACGACGCGCTGGTGCTGTCGCCCGGCGCCGCGCCGATCCGGCCGCCGCTGCCCGGGATCGACCTGCCCGGCGTCTTCGCCGTGCGCACGATCCCCGACAGCGTGCGCATCCGGAAGTGGATCGAGGAGCACGCGCCGAAGCGCGCCGTCGTCGTCGGCGGCGGCTTCATCGGTCTCGAGATGGCGGAGAACCTCGCGCACCGCGGCCTCGCGGTGACCGTTCTCGAGAAGCTGCCGCAGGTGATGCCGCCGCTCGACGCCGAGGTCGCGCACGCGGTGGCGGAGCACCTGCGCGGGCGCGGCGTGACGCTGCACCTCGGCGACGGCCTCGCGGCGTTCGAGCCCGGCCGCGAGGGCGCGCTCGACGTGCTCACCGAGGCCGGCGCGCGGCTGCCGGCCGACCTCGTCATCCTGTCGATCGGGGTGCGCCCCGAGACCGCGCTCGCGCACGACGCCGGGCTCGCGCTCGGCGCGCGCGGCGGCATCGCAGTCGACGCCGAGATGCGCACGCAGGACCCGCACATCTGGGCGGTGGGCGACGCGATCGAGGTGCGCGACGTGCTCACCGGGCAGGAGCTGATCGTCCCGCTCGCCGGTCCGGCGAACCGGCAGGGACGGCTCGCCGCCGCGTCGATCAGCGGACGCGGCCGTCCGTTCCGCGGCGTGCAGGCCACCGCCGTGGTCGGCGTCTTCGGCTTGACGGTCGCGTGCACGGGCGCGAGCGAGAAGGGCCTGGTGCGCTCCGGCGTCAAGTCGTTCGAGCGCGTGTACCTGCACCCCGGACAGCACGCAGGCTACTACCCGGGCGCCAAGCCGATCCAGCTGAAGCTGCTCTTCTCCGTGCCCGACGGACGCGTGCTCGGCGCGCAGGCCGTCGGGCTGGAGGGCGTCGAGAAGCGCATCGACGTGATCGCGATGGCGATCCAGATGGGCGCCACGGCACACGACCTCGCCGAAGCGGAGCTCTGCTACGCACCGCAGTTCGGCGCGGCGAAGGACCCGGTGAACCTCGCCGGGATGATCGCCGTCAATCACCTCGACGGGCTCATGCCGCTCGCGCACTGGAACGCGCTCGGCGAGCGCAGCCTGCTCGACGTGCGCGAGCCCGACGAGTACGCGGCGGGCCACGTTGCGGGCGCGGTGAACGTGCCGCTGTCGCAGCTGCGGACCCGGCACCGCGAGCTGCCGCGCGACCGGAAGCTCGCCGTGTACTGCGCCGCCGGGCAGCGCGCGTACTACGCGACGCGCTTCCTGCTGCAGAACGGCTACGACGCGGCGAACCTGTCGGGCGGATACACGACGTACCGCGCCCTGCATGCGGTCGGTCTGGCGCCGGTCTAGAGTCGACGGCGTGAAGCACCGTCACGCCGCCGGAGAGGCCTCGTGAACGCGAGCCGGACCGCGCTCGCCGCGGCACTCATGCGTGCGATCCACACGCGCCTCGACGACCCGCGCGTGATCGACGACGCGTGGGGCGATCGCCTCGTGTCCGACGCCGAGAAGGCGGACCTCGCGCAGCGGGTCCGCTCCGAGGCGAGCGTCGAGGCCCGCGCGCGGCTCGACGCGCTCGGCTCGGACCGCGACGTGATCGACACGGTGCTGCACCGCCACCCGAGCTACGGCGGTGTCGTGCTGCGCTCGCGCTGGGCCGAGGACGCGCTCGCCGGCGCGGTCGCGAACGGCGCGCGGCAGTACGTGCTGCTCGGCGCCGGGCTCGACAGCTTCTGCGTCCGCCAGCCGGACTTCGCGCACGCGCTCGCGGTCTTCGAGGTCGACCACCCGGCGAGCCAGGCGTCGAAGCGCGCGCGTCTCGCCGGCACCGACGTCCCGCCGAACGTGCGCTTCGTCGCCGCGGACCTGGCGCGCGAAGACCTCGGCGCGGGGCTCGCGGCGGCGGGCTTCCGGTCCGACGTGCCGAGCTTCTTCTCGTGGCTCGGCGTCACCGTGTATCTCACCCGCGACGCGAACGAGGCGACGCTGCGCGCGGTTGCGTCGTGCGCGGGGGCCGGCAGCGAGATCGCGTTCACGTACGTCGACCAGCGTGCGCTCGACGCGGGTGCACCGCAGCTCGACGCGCGGCGGACGCAGCGCGCGGCGCAGGGCGAGCCGTGGCTGTCCGGCTTCGATCCGACGACGCTCGCGGACGACCTGCGCCGGTGCGGCCTCGCGCTCGTCGAGGATCTCGACGGCGACGCGCTGACGGCGCGCTACTGCGGGGGACGCAGCGACGGGCTCGCCGCGGCGCGCGTCGGGCACGTCGCACGCGCACGCGTCGCACGCTGAGCAGCGCCGACCGCGCGCGCCCGTCCGCGCGCGCGCCCCCCGCTCACGGCATCGTCCAGAGCGCGAGGTCCGCGAAGAGCGTGTCCGTGACCCGCGTCGCGCTGTTCGAACCGGGGTACGGCTCGATGCCGATGCCGTACGCGTGGATTCCGAAGGCGCACGTCTGGCAGCTGTTCGAGACCTTGCCGTAGACCGGGCTGCCGCTCTGCCCGCCGTAGGTATCGATCTTGTAGAAGAGCTTCTCCGCGGCGACGCCCTTGATCTTGCGCTTCGTGCCCCACATGGTCGCGAACGGCTTGTCCGCGGGATAGCCGAAGATCCGGACGTTCACCTTGACGAGCTTCTCGTCCAGCTTGACGCCGTAGCCGAGCCAGCCCGTGGTCATTCCCAGCGCGCTGTCGAGCTTGATCGCGCCGTAGTCGAAGCGGTCGTCCTCGTTGTCGATCCACTCCTGCGGTGCGTACAGCGACGTCGACGTCGCGGAGCCGTAGGGTGCGGTGTCGCCGTTGCGGCCCGGGTACACCGTGATCGACGTCGCCCAGCCGCCGAGGCCCGTTCCGTGGACGCAGTGTCCCGCGGTCGCGACGACGTCCTCGGAGATGAAGAAGCCGGTGCAGGAGTAGTCCCCGCCCGTCGACGAGATCACGAGGAAGGCGATCGCGCGATACGGGAACACGGTGGTGTCGGTCACCTGATGGCGCTCGTCGGTGTCGATGACGCTCTCGATGCCGCGCGTGAGCGGGAGCGGGAGCACGTCGGGCATCGGCTCGATGCGCGCCAGCCGGGCGCCCTCCGGAAGCAGGCCGGTGCCGCGGAACGACGGCGACTCGAGCCCCGACAGGGACAGCGACGGCAGCGTGCGGCCGTCGCTCGTGACGAGGGCGCCGCCGTCGATCGCGGCGCTCTGCGCGCTCGCGGGCCCCGCCCCTGCGGCGAGGACGGCGACCATCGCGAGGAAGGCGGCGCGGCGGTGGAGCGAGGGACGGGCCTGGTGCATGAAAAAACTCCGGTGACTGCGAACGAACGACGGCCACTCCTATGGCACAACCGGCCGCACGCGACACCCGCATTTCTGCGCATCACCCGTCCCCGTCGCGATGTGCCTCGCCCGTGAGCACTGCGTCCGTGTGCGACAGCCCGACGCTGCAGCCGATCGCCGGAGCCGCGCGCATTCCTGCAGCGGCGGACGCGTGCCCGGGGCGCATCCCTTGCCTGGACGGTCCGCGCGATGGACCTGCTGTTCTTCAAGACGCTCTGGGGCCTCAGCGGCAGCTACGCCGACGCCGCGCGCGCGGCCGGATTCGCCGGGCTCGAAGGCCCTTCCCGGCCGAGCCCGAGCTATCCGCGCATCGGCGCTCCGGTGGCCGACCTCCGGGACTTCAACGTGCACGTCGCCGGCGTGGTGCGCCGCGCGTTCGAGGCGGGGTGACGCGGAGCCGGCGTCGCGTCAATCGAAAAGCACGGGCAGCGAAGGATCCGAGCGCGCCGCGAACGCCGCGACGATGTCGGACTCGAGCACGCGGTGGGTCGACAGCGGCGGCAGCGCGTCGAGCGCGAAGAAGCCGGCGTCGAGCGTCTCGTGGCCCGGCGCCGGCTCGTCCTCGTCGAGACGCCCGCACACGAAGAACAGCTTGTAGAACTCGCGCACGTCCGGGTCGTAGGGCTGCCTCGCCTTGTGCCGCACCGAGTAGAGGCGGTGCACCGCGACGCGCAGCCCGGCCTCCTCCTCGACCTCCTTGACGACGTTCTGCGCCGCCGAGAACCCGACGTCGGCGTAGCCGCCGGGCAGCGTCCAGCGCCGGTCCATGCGCTCCTGCACCAGCAGGATGCGGTCGTCGCGGAACACGGCCGCGCGCACGTCGACCTTGGGCGTCGCGTAGCCCTGCGCAAAGTCCGGGATCAGCCCGCCGATGCGCTCGAGCGGCACGTTGCCGAGATCGGCGAGCATCTCGCTGGCGAGCGCCGCGATCTCGGCGTAGCGCTCGCGGTCGAAGGGGCTCTCCGCGAAGTGCAGCCCGGTCGACGCGATCGCGTGCAGGCGCTTCGCCTTCTGCAGCCAGCGGTCTTCCACGGCGGCGCTTCCTCGCGCGACGCGAACGGCGTCCGCGCGGTCAGGCGGGCGTCGACGACGCCGCGGACTCCTCCTCGGCCTTCCGCGCCGCGAGGAAGCCCGGGTACAGGAAGACCAGCGCGCCGATGGCCGCACCGATCAGCTGGCCGCGCAGCAGCCGCGACGACGTGTAGCGGATGAGCTCCGGCAGGTTGCAGAGCGTCTGCACCTGGCTCGCCGACGAGATCTTCCCCGTCTCGTTGTACCAGGCGAGCACCGGCGGCACGACGAACGACGCAATCACGCCGCCGACGAGCGCACCGATCAGCATGAACGTCCCGATCGTCTTGAACTTGTTCACGGGGACCCTTGTGCCACAGCGCGCGCCGTCACGCACCCGGACGCGCGTCGTCCCCCGACTCGACGCGCGCCGCCGCGAACGCCGCCCGCGCGAGGACGATCAGCGCCACCGGCGCCACCAGCGCGCCCGCGTATGCGCCGAAGAAGCCGAGCCGCGACAGCACGTCCGCGGCGCCGAGGCGGTTGTCGCCGAACGTCAAGCCGTGATTCGCCGCACCGAGCGCGTTGGCGACGTAGAAGACGATGTTGCCCCAGACCGCGACCACGATCGCCCACGCCACGAGGCGCCGCGTGCGGTCGGGCATCGGCGCGAGCGGCAGCGCGAGCCCGACCGCGATCGCCATCAGGCCGTTGGTGATCGCGCCGACGTGCGCGCCGCGCCAGCGCGCCGGATCGCCGGGAAGCTGCGCCGCGATCGCGCCCGGAATCGGCCACAGCGAGATCTCGCCGATCAGGTTGAAGAGGAAGCCGTATCCGGCGATGAGCCCGAAGCAGAGCGCGAGCGCACCGTTTCCGACGAGGATGGCCTGGAGTCTGCGCATGACGGCATCGTAGCGCGCGAAGGCCGCCTCGGGCGAAGCCGCCGCGGCGATTTCGTCTCAAGCACGCGTCGTTGCCCGCCGATGCTCTGAACAGAGACCGGCACGGCACCGCGCCGGTCGCCGAACGGCTTCGGCACGAGGTTTTCCCGTGGACAGGTCGGGGATCGTGAGCCTGCTCGTGGCCGCGCTCGCGGCGGCCCTTTCGTCGGCGTGCTCGAACACGTCCGACGTCTCAGCCGGAGGTCTGAGCTGGCAGGAGTGCGACCCCGACTCCGTCCCTGCGAAGGTCGTGCAAGAGCTCGACGGCCGCGTCGCGTGCGCCGTGCTGCAGGTCCCGCTCGATCACGCAGATCCGCGCAAGGGCACCATCGACTTCGCGCTGCTGCGCGTCGCCGCAGCGAAGCCGGCGGAGCGCCGCGGCGCGATCTTCACCAACCCCGGCGGGCCCGGCGGCGACGGGATCGGTCTCGGCCTCTACCTCGGGCGCCTGTTCGCGATCGCGGATCCGGCGACGCCGATCGGCAGCCGGCTGCGCGCGCTGTCCGATCGATACGACGTCATCGGTTTCTCGCCACGCGGCGTAGGGAGCAGCACGAAGCTCGAGTGCCGCCTCGACGCGACGTACGCGACCGAGCTGCTCCCGACCAGCGACGGCTCGCCGGCGAACCTCGACGCGATCCTGCACAACCAGGAGCTCGACGCGCGCGCCTGCCGCCGCGACCCGCTCACGCCGTTCATCAATACCGACGCGACCGCGCGCGACATGGACCTGGCGCGGCGCGCGATGGGCGACGAGCGGCTGAGCTACCTCGGCTACTCCTACGGCACCTGGCTCGGCATCTGGTACGCGAGCCTCTTCCCCGACCACGTCGACCGCATGATGATCGACAGCACCGTCGACTACGGCGAGGAGAGCCTCACCGGCAACGGGCAGGCCGAGCCGCTGCAGCTCGTCCTCGATCGCTTCGTCATCCCGTGGGCCGCCGCGAGCGACGCCAAGTTCGGCCTCGGCGGCAGCGACGAGATCCGCGCGATCTTCGGCTCGCTCCCCGTCGAGCTGCAGACCGTGCTGAGCGACCGCCTCTACGGCCTGCTGTTCTCGCAGGAGCGCGCCGGTCGCGTGGTCGAGGAGCTCGGCGCCGCGAAGGGCGTCGGCGCGATCCTGCGCGAGCACCCCGGTGCGTCCGACGCCGAGATGATCGCCGCGACCGCGACGCAACGCTACGCGCCCGACGCCGCGGTCGACGAGGCCATGCGGAGGAATGCGGCGGCGCAGATGGAAGGCTTCCTCGCGCTCGCGCACCGCATTCCGATCCCGGTCGCCATCGGCGACGACAACTCGGTCAACAAGGCGGTCACGTGCAACGACGGTCCGTCGCCGACCGACCCCGCGTTCTGGAACCTGCAGCTCGAGACGCTGCGCGTGACCGCGCCGGCGTACTTCCACGATCGCTTCGAGCTGAACTGCACCGACACGTGGGGCGGACCGACGGTCACGAAGCCCGACGTCGCGGGCGCGCGGCGCGTGCCCAACATCCTCATGGCGCAGGACCAGTTCGATCCCGCGACGCCGCTGCCGGGAGCGCTGCGGACGTATGCGCTGCTCGGCAACGCGAGCCTGATCTACAACACGCGCTCCTACTCGCACGGCGTGTTCCCGTCCGACGACGCGTGCGTCGACCTCGCTGTCGCGGACTTCTTCCTCGACGACGAGATCCCGCCGCGCTTCGTCGTCGAGTGCATCGGCCGAGGGCTCCTCGACGAGGCGGAAGCCGCGCCCGACGCGCGCGTCGCGAGCACGCGCGGACTGCCGCCCGAGCTGCAGGCGGTCTCGCGGCCTGGCGCCGAAGGCCGCACGTCGGACGGCTTCGCCGACGCCGACGCGGCGCGCGCGGCGATGCGCGACGTCCGCGCACTGGTCGTCGACGCGGCGACGCGACGCTAGCGATCGCCGCGCGACGCGCTCACGGTCGCAGCAGCGACGGGTGCGCGGCGATCTTGCGCGCGAGCCGCAGCGGCACGTCGCGCAGCCGTTGCGCGTCGAGATCCGCCTTGACGTACGCGAGCACGTAGCCCGGAAACCCGGCGAGACGGCGCACGTCGCCCGCGGGACGAGCGCCGCCGGAGACGTCCTCGACGTATCCCTTCATGCGCCAGCTCTTCCAGAAGCGGAAGCGCGGCAGCGACGCGAACCAGCGCGGACCGTGCGCCGCGAGCGCGAGCTCGTAGTGCAGCGCGTCCGCCGGCGTGCGGACGCGCGACCACTCCGCCAGCAGATCGTCGGGTACCGCGAAGCCGAAGTGCCGCAGGACGAGGAACGCGTCGCGCAGCTGCAGCCGCGCGTGGAAGCGTGCCGCGAGCGCGTCGACGCGCGCCCAGTCGATCTCGTTGCGGCGCGCGATCATGAACGCGTCCGTGATCCAGCGGACCAGCGGCAGCGGCGCCCAGCTGTACGCGTTCTGGCTGCGCCGCGCGCCGTGCAGGCACGCGTGGAAGAGCTCGTCCGCCGGCGCGAGCGCCCACGCCGCGCGGCCCTGGTGGTCGATGCGCACCGCGTTCTCCCAGAACGGACGGTCGGCGTCGGCGGTGCGCTGCGGCCACAGCGCGTTCCAGTGCAGGTCGAGGTTGGTCTGCCCGCGGACGAACGACACCGCGTGTGCGTAGCCGGTGAGCGCGCGCGCGGGCAGGTGCTTGACGGATCGCCAGCCCGCGCGTTCGAGCACCGCGAAAGCGTCCTCGGCGCGCGCGTGCGGCACCAGCAGGTCGATGTCCACCATCGGGCGGGTCGCCGGCGTCGGGTAGCAGCGCGACGCGAGCGACGTGCCCTTGAGCAGCATCGCGTCGATCCCCTGCGGTGCGAACGCGTCGAGAACCTCGCCCACCGTGCGCAGCAGCAGCGCGTTGCGGTACCAGGCCTGCCGGTAGACGCCCTTCGCGATCTCGTACGTCCGGTCCGACGCGACTTTCCCCTGCAGTCGATGCCAGGCGAGCGGCAGATGGCGGAACGACTCCTCGTCGATCGCGTCGAGGTCGGTGGTCGAGCACCACAGCTCCCACGCGGCGACGGCGATGCGCTCGTCGTCGGCGAGGCAGGCGCGCAGCAGCAGCTCCTGCGACGTCGTCGGACGGCTGCGCGCGCCCTCCAGCGCGGTCGGCATCACACCCGGCGTCACGCGTGCAGCTCCGCGCCGCGCGTGCTCGCGTCCGCGAGCGTGCGCGCGAACTCGGCGAGACGCGCCGGGATCGCGGCGACGTCGCCGCCGACGCCGACGGTGTGCACCGGCACCTTCGACACGACCTCCTTGACGCCCGCGCTCGCCGCCTGCGCCGCGCCGGGCAGCTGGAAGACCGTGTTCGGCGCCATCGCGAGAAAGGCCTGACGCGCCGACAGCCGGACCGGCGGGCCCACGTCGCGCCGCGGGATCGCGACCCCGAGCAGCGGCGCGCTGCGCACCACGCGCCGCGCGAGGTGCTCGTCGAAGAGGTAGACGGACTTCTCCCACCACGGACCCGAGCCCTCGATCAGCGCGGGTGCGAGGCCGGGAAAGCGCGCCGTGTCCGCCGCGTCGAGCTTGCCGGAGCAGAAGAGCGCATGGACGATCGGCGGCGATCCCGGCTCGACGATGCACATGTCGTCGCCGAGGAAGCCGAGCCCCGCGTCGAGACACGCGAGCGCCGCGGTGGACTTGCCGGTGCCGGAGCGTCCGCCGAGCAGCAGCGCGCCGTGCTCGGTCACGACGGCGGCCGCGTGTACCACCGCGCAGCCGCGCTCGGCGACGAGCCAGCTCAGGATCGGCAGCAGCGGCAGCGCGACCACGTGATACGGCAGCGCGCCGCCCTCACCGAGCCACATCGCCGCGCGCGTGCGGCTGCGGAGAAAGAGCGCGCGGAAGCCTTCGTGCAGGAGACCGCGTCCCGCGTCGCCGTCGTACGACCAGCGCTCGATGCGGTCCCCCACCGGCGGCGTGCGCGGAGCGTCCGGCAGCAGCTCGTGCACGGGATTGCCGGGCACGTCGTGGTCGAGCACGAGCAGCGTCACGTCGGGCGACACGGCAGGATCGTCGGCGACGGCGTGCGGCGCGAGCGCACGCAGCGAGCCGTCCGCGAGACGCGGCGACGACAGCCGGACCCGCAAACGGACGCCGGCGACCTCGAGCGTGCGCTCGCCGGCGCACGGCGCCTCGAAGGTCTCGAGCGCACGCAGCGCGCGCGCGAACGACTCGCCGTTCACGTGCCGCCGCCCGAGTTGCCCGAAGGCCCCTGCCCCGCAGCCGCCGCGCGACGGCGCGCGACCGCGCGACCGAGCACGCGCAGCAGCCGCTGCTGGTCCGCGGCGACGTCGTTGGTCATGTTGCCGTCGTGCCGGCGGTAG
The DNA here is from genome assembly GCA_046327915.1 of Binatia bacterium. GTDB lineage: Bacteria > Desulfobacterota > Binatia > UBA12015 > UBA12015 > VGTK01. Next base: position 26,840 of record JAXLXO010000032.1, read on the forward strand.
AGCAGCGTCACCGCGTCGACCTGCGCCTCGCGCACGCCGCGCTCCTTCGCGCGCAGCAGCCAGTCGACGTCGTCGGCGCCCGCGACCTTCTCGTCGAACGGACCGACGCGCGCGAAGACGTCGCGCCGGACGAGCGCGGTCGACACGTTGGGCGCGCGCCACGACTCGTCGACGAGCTTCCACCCGTCGCCCTGCCCGTCCGGCACCATGCGCTGCAGGCGTCCCTGCGCGATGCCGCAGTCGGGATTCGCTTCGAGCGCGGCGAGCAGGAGAGCCATGCGTCCGCGCGGCCAGAGGTCGTCGGAGTCGAGGAAGGCGACGAGGTCGCAGCGCGCCTCGCGCACGGCGGCGTTGCGCGTCGCCGCGAGACCGGAGTGCTCGCGCCGCACGCAGCGCACGCGCGGACCGAAGCTGCGCGCGAGGTCGCCGCTGCCGTCGGTCGAGCCGTCGTCGACCACGACGATCTCGTCGACCGCAGGCTCCTGCACGAGGATGCTCTCGAGCGCCTCGCCGAGGAACGCGACGCCGTTCCACACCGGCATCAGCGCCGAGACGGTCGGTCGGCTCTCAGCCGGCACCGGCTGCCCTGCGCCTGCGGTCGAGCGTGCTCTTGATCGCACGCAGGTAGTCGGTGCTCGGACGCGTGAGCACGGTGTTGCCGCCGTGGACGCGGCGCCGCGCGACCACCTCCGGCAGCATGCGGGTGGCGAGCCCGAGGTCGCGCGCACGCGCCATCCACTCGACGAACTCGCCGACGCGCAAGCTCTCGTCGAACGGCCCGATGCGCTCGGCGGCCGTGCGCCGGACGAGCAGCGTGGTGGCGATGAGGCCCGGCACCGGGTCGGTCGAGACGCGCAGCGAGGCGCCGAGCTCGTCGGCACGCTCGGGCGACAGGAACTCGACCAGGTGGCCGAACACCATCTGGACGTCGTCACCGTCGCGCATCGCCGCTGCTTGACGCTCGAGCTTGTCGCGCTCCCACAGGTCGTCCGAGTCGATGAACGCGACGAGATCCCCCGTCACCTCGCGGAGCCCGGAATTTCGCGCTCCACCGATGCCGCGGTTCTCCTGCCGGACGACGCGCAACGACGGCCGCGCCCAGCGCTCGACCACCGCGACCGAGTCGTCGGTCGAGCCGTCGTCGACGACGATCAGCTCGTCGGGCGGACGCGTCTGGCCGAGGACGCTCTCGATCGCCTCGCCGACGTACGACGCGCGATTGTAGACCGGCAGAACGACGGAGATGCGCACCGCTCCCTCCTGGACCCCTTGCTCAGTCGGGCTTGCGCGGCCAGCCGGTGTCGCCGACCTCGTGGATCGGGTCGAGGAGCAGCAGCTCCTCCATGTCGGTGAACTTCTCGAACGCCGGCGGCGCGAACGCGCCGAGCGCGGCGCCGTCGCTCGCACCCGGCGCCGGCGGCGATGCGGACGCGCCGTTCGCCGAGGAGCGGATCAGGCTCTCGGCCTCGAGGCTGCGCACGAAGGTCTCGACGTCCGCGCGGATGGCCGACGGCTCGACGCCGAAGCGTCGCGCGACCGACTCGATGGTGGCCGTGACCGGATGTCCCGCGGCCAGCGACAGCCAGATCTCCGACGCGCTCGGGTTGAAGCTGTAGTAGTGGCCGCTCTCGAAGTTCAGGACGATGGTCTCGCCGTCGATCACCTCGCTGATCACCGACGGCGCGTTGACGGCGTATCGCACGTTGCTGTCGCCTTCCACGGATCCGGAACCCTCCGCGCGACGGCACGCCGGAGCCCTCCGCCGCCTGCGCCGTCGCGCAAACGAGCAGGAGCATACGCGAACGCGGCACTCAACTGGATCGCCACGCCGCGAGGTCGAGGTCGAGCAGCGTCTCGAGCCGGCGCACGTCGTCGACGAAGCGCGGCAGGAGACGTGCGCGCACGTCCTTCGCGAGGCCCGGCGGCGGCCGCATGATGAGGTTGCCGAGCTGCGTGACGAGTCGCGGCGGCAGGTTGCGCTGCAGGAAGCGGCGCACGCGGAACGGGCGTCCGAACGCCTCGCGCACGAGCCCGCTCTTCGGCAGCATCGAGCGGTTGTGGCGAACGGCCACGTCCGCGACGAAGTCCGGATCGACGCCGACGAAGGCGTGAATGCGGCGCATCGCGCCTGCGGTGTCGGCCGACAGGTCCTCGAAGCGCAGGACGAGGATGCGCTCGCGCGGGAAGCGCGCGAGGAACTCCGCGAGGCCGTCGTGGTAGAAGCTCGCGCGCGTGTACGTGAAGCGCATGCTGCGGTCGGTCCGCCAGCGCTCGTCCTCGCGCGCGACCGCAGCCTCGAAGTCGGTCTCGGTCTCGAAGCCCATCTTGCGCGCCAGAGCGAAGTGCGAGTACGCGCGCTCGACCGGATCGCGCAGCACGCAGATCAGCTTCGCGTCCGGGATCGCCTGGCGCAGGCGCTCGGCGCTGCGCGGGTAGAAGAGATACGTCGGCGACGCCTCGCCGACGGCGCGCGCGTCGCCCGCGTCGCGAAAGAAGGCCTCGTACTCGGCGCGCGTCTTCGCCCGCCACGGTGCCGCGAGCGCCGGAACCTCGTCGGGCGGCAGGTCGCCGAGCGAGAAGTAGTCGGTCTCCTTCTCGGAGCTCATGAAGACCTGCGGGTGCTCGCGCAGGTAGGCGTGCAGGGACGTCGTGCCGCAACGCGCGGCGCCGATGATCACGAAGTCGGGAAGGCGCGCCACCGTCCGGCGCGGGATAGCGCAATCGACCGTGGCTCTCCATCGCGTGGCGCCGCGGCGGAGTCGCAATCCGCTTTCGCGCGCTCGAACGTTGTACCGGCATGGACAACGGACTCCGCCCCGACTGGCTCACACCCGACCTTCTGCCCTTCGAGAGCCGCTTCACCGAGATCGACGGCAACGTCGTGCACTATCTCGACGAGGGCTCCGGCCCGCCACTGCTGATGCTCCACGGCAACCCGACGTGGAGCTTCCTCTACCGGCATCTGATCGCCTTGCTGCGCGGGCGCTTCCGCTGCATCGCGCCCGACCTGCCGGGCTTCGGGCTGTCGATCGCGGCCCCCGGCTACGACCTGCGGCCCGAGAGCCACGCCGAGGTGGTCCGCCTCTTCGTCGACCGCCTCGGCCTCGACGCCTGGACGCCCGTGCTGCAGGACTGGGGCGGTCCGATCGGCGTGTACGTCGCCGGTGCGGCACCCGAGCGGATACGCGCAATGGTCGTGCTCAACACGTTCGCCTGGCCGGTGGACGACGATCCCCATTTCGTGTGGTTCTCCCGCATCATGGGCAGCGCGCCGGCCGGCTTCCTGATCCGGCACTTCAACGTGTTCGTGAACTTCCTGATCCCGGCGGGGACGCCACGCAGCAAGCCCGACCGCACCGTGCTCGACGCGTACCGCCGCCCGCTCGACACGCCGTCGCGTCGCGCGGCCTCGCACGTGCTGCCGGGCGCGATCCGGTCGAGCACGCCGTTTCTCGGCGAGGTCGAGCGGCGCCTCGCACGCCTGCGCGACGTGCCGGCGCTGATCGTCTGGGGCGACGGCGACGTCGCGTTCCGGGAGAAGGAGCGCGCCCGCTTCGAGGCCTCGTTCGCGCGCGCCGCGTCGCTCGTCGTGCCCGGCGCGGGACACTACATGCAGGAGGAGGCGCCACGGGAGATCGCCACGGCGCTCGAACGGTTCTGGCCGGAGGTCTGATGCAGCAATCCGAGATCGCGGCAGCGTTCCAGGCGAACCGCCGCGCGCTGGTGTCGTTCGCGACCGGCATGGTCGTGCGCGAGGAGATCGCGGAGGAGCTCGTGCAGGAGGTCGCGGTGCGCGCGCTGCAGCAGGAGCGCCTGCCCGACGACGCCTCGGAGATGCGCGCGTGGCTCTTTCGCGTCGTGTCGAATCTCGCGATCGACCATCTGCGCCGTCACGCGACCTGGCGCGAGAACCTGCTCGGCGAGACGCGCACGCGCGCCGACGCGGACGCGGGCTTCATCGCCGAGTCGCGCCTGCTCGCGGGCTCGGCCGAGATGAAGACCATCGCGAAGGACCACCTCGCGGTGTGCTTCTCCTGTACGCTGCGCAACCTCGAGCCCGAGGAGTCGGCGGCGCTGCTGCTGAAGGAGGTGTACGACTTCACGGTCGACGACGTGGCCCGCCTCCTCGACGCGACCTTCGGTCAGGTGAAGGCACGGATCCAGTCGGCGCGGGCGAAGCTCACCGCGCGCTACGCGGAAACCTGTGCGCTCGTCACCCAGCAGGGAGCGTGCTTCCAGTGCGTCGAGCTCGACGGCTTCTTCGGCGCCGGCCGTGGCGACCCGCTCGAGGGCACCGCGCGCGACCTCGACGCCCGCCTCGCCATCGTCCGCGAGCGCCGCGCATCTCCGCTCGGGCCGTGGCATCGCCGCATGATGCGCCTCGTGGACGAGGTGCTCGACGAGAGCACGACGCCAGTCGCGGCACGGAAGACCTGAGCGCTCGATCCGGACGGCCTTCCACCGCTCGCAACCCGGCCCGCACTCGACTACTCAACCGCCACCCGCAGACAACCGGAAGGGGCGGAAGATGGTCGACATGCGCAAGCGGCTCGGAGCCGCACTGCTGGCACTCGGGGTCGCGTCGTCGCTGCTCGCCGCGGCGACGCGCGCGCACGCGTTCGGCCTCGACGACGTGGCGGCGATCGCGGAGAAGAACGCGAGCGAGCCCTATCGCTCGGACCGGCAGAAGTCGGTGCCGGACTGGATGCGGGCCGGCAAGATGACCTACGACCAGTGGCGCGACATCCGCTTCCGGCCGGACCGCGCGCTGTTCCGCGACGAGGGTCTGCCCTTCCAGGTGCAGCTCTTCCATCCCGGGCTCTACTTCGAGAAGAGCGTCAAGGTGAACGTCGTCGATGCGAGCGGCGCGCACCCTTTCCCCTACTCCACCGACCTCTTCGACTACGGCAAGAACAAGTTCGCGTCGAAGATCCCGAGCGACATCGGCTACGCCGGGCTGCGCGTCCACTACCAGCTGAAGAGCAAGGACTACTTCGACGAGGTCGCGGTGTTCCTCGGCGCGAGCTACTTCCGCGCCGTCGGACGCGACAACGTCTGGGGCCTTTCCGCGCGCGGCCTCGCGATCGACACCGTCGAGCCGACCGGCGAGGAGTTCCCGAACTTCGTCGAGTACTGGCTCGAGAAGCCGGCGCCGGACGCGACGCACTTCGTGCTCTACGCCCTGCTCGACGGACCGACGGCGACGGGCGCGTACCGCTTCGACATCACGCCCGGCGAGCAGACGTCGATGGCGATCGAGGCGGTGCTCTTCGCGCGCGGCACGCGGCCGGCGAAGATCGGCGTGGCGCCGCTCACCAGCATGTTCTTCTTCGGCGAGAACACGACGCGCAAGTTCGACGACTTCCGTCCCGAGGTGCACGACTCCGACGGGCTGCTGCTGCACTTCGACGGCGGCGAGTGGCTGTGGCGTCCGCTCGAGAATCCGTCGCGCATCAACGTCGCGAGCTTCGCGATGAAGAACCCGCGCGGCTACGGGCTGATCCAGCGCGACCGCAACTTCGACCACCACCAGGACATCGAGACGCGCGCCGAGCGCCGTCCGAGTGCCTGGATCGAGCCGCGCGGCGACTGGGGCGACGGCCACGTGCAGCTGGTCGAGATCCCGACGAAGGACGAGAAGCTCGACAACATGGTCGCGTACTGGGTGCCGGCGACGCCGCCGAAGCCGGGCGCGCCGCTGCGCGTCGCATACACGCTGCGCTGGCTGCTCGACGATCCGTCACTGCCGCCGGGCGTGCGCGCCACCGCGACGCGTCGCGACCGCGGCACGGTCGACACCTCGCACGACGGCTACCGCTACGTCGTCGACTTCGAGGGCGAGGCGCTGCGCGCGCTCGACGACGCGTCGGCGCCGCGCGCGGTGGTGTCGGCCGGCAACGGCGCGAAGGTCTGGGACGAGCACGTGTACCGGAACCCGGTCACCGGCGGCTTCCGGCTGGTGTTCCAGATCAAGCCGAAGGACGAGAAGCCGGTCGAGCTGCGCGCGTACCTCGAGCGCGACGGCAACGTGCTGAGCGAGACCTGGTCCTCGGTGTGGCTGGATTGATTTCCACGAGGGGGCACGCGCCCCCTCGTCCCACGCGGCGAAGCCGCGCGGGGGCCCACTCCCCGCGCTCGCTCCGCTCGGCCGCGCGCGATGCGCGCGGAGACGTTGCCGTGCGCGCCGTGCGTCAGCGGGCACGCGAGAGCCGCAGCGCGACGGCGAGCCCTGCGGGCGCCGTGGCGTGCAGGCGCACGAAGAGACGGCGCCAGGGACCGATGCCGTACCACCCAACGACGCCGAGCGGCCGGTAGCCGCGCCGGACGGAGCGGCGGTGCTGGCTCGCGTTCTCCGCGAGCTGCAGCGACAGCAGGCGACGGCGCCCCGCGGCGCGCGCCTGATCCTTCATCAGCTCCGTGCGCCACGTGCCGACGTCGAGCCCGCGCAGCCCGGGCAGCGTGAACGCGTCGTAGGCGTAGGCCTCGTCGGGTCCGAGCTCGAGGTCGCAGCCGAGGTAGGCGACGGGGACGACGCCGGTCGCGAGCCACACCGAGGAAACGAGGCGTCCGTCGAGCAGCGCGACGAAGCAGCGGTCGCCACGCTCGAGACGCGCGCGCGTGGCGTCCGGCGCGACGTCGGGACGCAGCGCCGCGTACGCTTCGAGGTCGGCGCGCGTCGCGCGGAGCTCACGCACCGTGATCCCGGCCGGTGCCGACTCGACGCGCGGCGGATCCGGCTCGATCGGCACCTCGAAGAGCCCGAGCCGGCGGTACAGGCGCAGCTCCTGCAGCGTCTTGACGGCGAGCGCGCGCGGACCTGCCTCACGCAGCGTCGTGCGGACCTGATGGAGCCTCGTCCACACCGTGGCCGTCCTGCGACTACGTGTCGCGCTCCCCTTCGGCGGTGCGCAGCGCCGCGGACGGGTCGCCCGACAGATCCGCCTTCAGGAACTCCGCGGACTCGGGCAGCGCCATCGACACGTTGTTCGCGTCCATCACGCGGACTCGGGCATTTCGTGCCTTGACGCCGAGCACGTGGCCGCCGTGGCGGCGGTCGCTCGACAGCGCGTGCAGGTGGTAGCCCGGGACGTTGAACGTGCGCGCGTACGCCGGCGACCAGAAGCCGAGCAGCGTTCCTTCGAGCCCGTGGAAGGTGAAGTCGGCCTGGTGGCTCGTAGCGGTGACCAGGTCGGTGCCCGACACCGACCGGCACGCGACGCGATAGTGCAGCTCGTCGAAGACGCCGTCGACGCGGATCGCTGCGAACAGGTTCGGTGACGTACGCAGCGCGTCGAGCTGTGCGCACAGGTCGTCCCAGCTCGAGACCTCGGCGAGCGTGCCCGTGCGGTCCGCCTCGAACTCCGTGCTGACCCAGAACGGCGCGGTCGCGTCGTCGCCGGCCTCGACCACCGAGCCGTCGGCGCGCGCGTGCCAGACGCGGCCGTCGAGCATCACACCCTCGCCGTCGAGCGAGTCGAAGGTGCCGAGGCCGAAGTCGCCGTGCGTGCGGATCGTGCCGACCGTCACGCAGCCCTGGTAGACGCCCTGCACCAGCGCCGCCGACGTCGAGACCTGGAACACCGTGTGGTGCTCGACGCCGAGCGCCTTCGCGAGCGCGTCCTGCACGACGTGGTCCAGCGACTCGCCGCTTTCGCGGCAGCGCTTCTGGAGCGCGTCGTGCAGCGACGCGGAGACGTTCACGCGAAGCGGCCTGCTGCCGGGAATGCCGGAGTGCGCCATGGCAGCAGGCCGATCCGGATCAGACGGCCTCGACCACCATCGCCATGCCCATGCCGCCGCCGGCACACATCGACACGAGCCCGAGCCGCTTGCCGCGACGGCGCAGCTCGTGGACCATCGTCACCACCATGCGCGCGCCGGTCGCGGCGATCGGATGGCCGAGGCTGCAGCCACTGCCGTTCACGTTGCAGATCTCCTGCGGGATGCCGAGCGCGCGCGTCGCCGCGACCGGCACCGAGCAGAACGCCTCGTTGATCTCGAACAGGTCGATGTCGCCCTGCTTCAGGCCGGCGCGCGCGATCGCCTTCGGGATCGCGTCGATCGGCGCCATGCCGGTGCGCGCCGGCGCGACGCCGACCGACGCCCACGAGCGGATCTTCGCGAGCGGCGCGAAGCCGTTCGACGCGGCGTAGTCGGGGTCCATCAGCAGGACCGCGGCGGCGGCGTCGTTGAGGCCGGCCGCGTTGCCCGCGGTCACGGTGAAGCCGGGGATCTCCGGGTGCAGGGCCTTCAGGTCCGCCATGCCCTCGACCGTCAAGCCACGACGCGGGTGCTCGTCGGTGTCGAACACGCCGCCCGAGGTCTCCACCGGCACGATCTGATCCTTGAAGGCGCCCGACTCGATGCTCGCGATCGCGCGGCCGTGGCTGTAGACCGCCCACTCGTCGACGTCCTTGCGCGTCAGCTTCGCCTCGACCGCGGTGTTGTGTCCGACGGTGATCGACATGTCGAAGGCGGGCGCGTCGGGCGTCTCGGGGTGCGACGGCGACATCCACGGCGACGGGTCGGCACCCGGCGCGAGACGCTTGGTGAGCATCGGCATCGTGCTCATGCTCTCGGTGCCGCCCGCGAGGACGACGCGGTCCATGCCCGCCGCGATCGAGCCCGCGCCGATCGAGATCGCGCCGAGTCCGGCCGCGCAGTGACGGTTGGTCGCGAGGCCCGGAACGCTCTGCAGCCCGAGCACGACCGCGGTGTGGCGCGCGATCACGCCGCCCCCCTGCAGGCTCTCGGCGATCACCACGTCGTCGATCTCCTTCGGGTCGATCTTCGAGCGCTCGACGACCCCCTTCACCGCGACCTCGGCGAGCTGGAACGCGTCCTTCGACACCAGCGCTCCCTTGCGGGCGCGGGCGATGGGCGTGCGGACGGCGGTGACGATCACGGGGTTCTTCATCTCGGGCTCCTTGGCTGGGACGGGCGGGAAACGAGCCAGCCGTACATCAGGAGCCGTCGGATGAACAGAGCTTCGGAACCGGGGTTGCAGCGAGCGGGAATTGCACCTTTTCGAGGGATCCCGACTGTGATTTGTCTCCCGGGATGCACGCGACCCCCCGACGTCTCGCTCGCCTTCTGGCGATCCTCGTCCTCGTCCCGCTGGCGCTCGCGCCCCGGGCGCAGGCCGCCTTCACGACCTTCGAGAGCGGCCAGGTGCGGCCGCTCGCACTGACGCCGGACGGCACGCGGCTCCTCGCCGTGAACACGCCGGACAACCAGCTCGAGGTCTTCGACGTGACGGCGAGCGGCCTCACGCACGCGGCGTCGGTGCCGGTCGGCCTCGAGCCGGTCGCGGTCGCCGTGCGCGGCAACGGCGAGGCGTGGGTGGTGAACCACCTCTCGGACAGCATCAGCATCGTGGATCTCGCCGCCACGACGCCGCACGTCGTGCGGACGCTGCTGGTCGGCGACGAGCCGCGCGACATCGTGTTCGCCGGCCCGGGCGGCAATCGCGCGTTCATCACCACCGCACACCGCGGCCAGCAGCGCATCAGCCCCGACCTCGCCGGCGTGCCGGGCGCGGGCGATCCGCAGCTCACGACGCCCGGCGTCGGCCGCGCCGACGTCTGGGTGTTCGACGCGACGAGCCTCGGCGCGACGCTCGGCGGCGTTCCGCTGCGCATCGTCACGCTGTTCGGCGACACGCCGCGCGCGCTCGCCGCCAGCGCCGACGGCTCGACCGTCTACGCGGCGGTCTTCAAGTCCGGCAACCTCACGACGACCGTCAACGAGGGGCTGGTCTGCAACGGCTTCGGCAGCGCGGCGCCGTGCCTCTCGCCGCAGGGCTTCGCGATGCCGGGCGGCCTGCCGCCGCCGAGCACCGACGCCTTCGGCGAGCCGGCGCCCGAGACCGGGCTCATCGTCAAGTACGATACCCAGTCCAGCAAGTGGCTCGACGAGCTCGGCCGTGACTGGAGCCCGGCGGTGCGCTTCAGCCTGCCCGACCGCGACGTGTTCGCGATCGACGCGACCACGCTCGCGCAGACCACCGCGTGGAGCGGCGTCGGCACGACGCTCTTCAACATGGCGGTGAACCCGGTGAGCGGCGAGGTCTACGTCTCGAACACCGAGGCGCGGAACGAGGTCCGCTTCGAGGGCCCCGGAGTCTTCGGCAACAGCACCGTGCAGGGACATCTCGCCGAGGCGCGCGTCGCGATCCTCGACGGGGCGACGGTCACGTCGCGCCACCTGAACAAGCACATCGACTACGACGTCCGGCCCGCGCCGGCAGGCGTCAAGGACCACAGCCTCGCGACCCCGACCGGCATGGCGGTGTCGGCCGACGGCACGACGCTCTACGTCGCCGCGTTCGGCTCGTCGAAGATCGGCGTGCTGCCGACCGCGAGCCTCGCCGATGACTCGTTCGATCCCGTCACCGCGAGCACCGGCTACATCCCCGTGAGCGGCGGCGGACCGACGGGCCTCGTGCTCGACGCCGCGCGCCAGCGCCTCTACGTGCTCACGCGCTTCGACGACGCCGTGTCGGTGGTCGACCTCGCCGGAACGCCGGCCGAGTCGGCGCACCTCCCGCTGCACAACCCCGAGCCCGCGAAGGTCGTGAACGGCCGGCGCTTCCTCTACGACGCGAATCTGACGTCGAGCAACGGCGAGGCGTCGTGCTCGAGCTGCCACATCTTCGGCGACATGGACGATCTCGCCTGGGATCTCGGCAACCCCGACGACAAGGTCAAGAAGAACCCGATCCCGATCAATCTCGCCATTGCGATCACGTTCGGCGCGGTCAACCTGCCCGCGCCGATCAACGGCAGCGGCCTGGTCGACGACTTCCACCCGATGAAGGGCCCCATGACGACGCAGACGCTGCGCGGGCTCCTCGGCAGCGGCGCCATGCACTGGCGCGGCGACCGGTCGAACCCGCCCGGAACCCCGGGCTCGGCGTTCAACGAGGTGATCTCGTTCAACAACTTCAATCCCGCATTCCCCGGGCTGGTGGGACGCGAGAGCGAGCTCGCGCCGGCCGACATGCAGAAGTTCACCGACTTCGCGCTCGAGATCATGCTGCCGCCGAACCCGAACCGCGCGATCGACAACTCGCTCACGCCGGCGCAGCAGGCCGGCCACGACTTCTACTTCGGCGCGCGGCGCTCCGACGGCCTCGCCAACGACATCAACGGACAGCAGCTCGGCTTCAACTGCAACGGCTGCCACGAGGTCGATCCGGCCGAGGGTGAGTTCGGCACCAGCAGGCGCGCGAGCTTCGAGAACGAGGAGCAGATCTTCAAGATCCCGCACCTGCGCAACATGTATCAGAAGGTCGGCATGTTCGGCGTCGCCGACGTGCCGTTCGAGGATCCGCTGAACATGCCCTTCCAGGGCGACCAGATCCGCGGCTTCGGCTTCCTGCACGACGGCAGCACCGACACGCTGTTCACCTTCCTGAACGCGGTGGTGTTCAGCGGCCACAGCTTCGGCGGCTCGGCGGTCGGCTTCCAGAACAACACGCAGCGCCGCAACGTCGAGCAGTTCGTGCTCGCGTTCGACACCAACTTCGCCCCCGCGGTCGGACAGCAGGTGACGCTCGACGCGGCGGGCGCGTCCGTCGCCGGTCCGCGCGTGAGCGTGCTCGAGACGCGCGCCGCGGTCGGCGACTGCGACCTCGTCGCCAAGGCCACCGTCGGCGGCACGCCGCGCGGCTGGGTGCTTCAGGCCGGCGGGCTCTTCCAGAGCGACCGCGCCGCCGAGGCGCCGGTCAGCGACGCGGCGCTGCGCGCGCTCGCGCAGACCGCCGGGCAGGAGATCACGTTCACCTGCGTGCCGCCGGGCTCGGGCCAGCGCATCGGCGTCGATCGCGACGACGACGGCTTCTTCGACCTGGACGAGATCGACGCCGGCACCGATCCGGCGGACCCGGCGAGCTACCCGGGTGCCGTGCAGGTGATCGGCGTCCGCGCGACGAGCCTGGTGCTGAACGACGACCCGACGCCGCCCCTCGATCCTGCCAAGCGCAAGATCCGTCTGCGCTCCGCGAAGAAGGGCACGGCGCCGAGCGGCGTCATCGTGCCGGCGCAGGGCGGCAGCGGCGACCCGACGCTCAACGGCGCGACCATCACCGTGTATCGTCCGGACGGGAGCGGCATGCCGGTCACGATCGCGCTGCCGGCCGCGGGCTGGCGCGCCAGCGGCGGCACGCCTGCGAAGCGCTTCCTCTACTCCGACCCGAGAGGGACCGCGGGTCCGATCCGCTCCGTGCAGGTCACGTCGCGCGCGCTCACCCTGCGCGGCACCGGCGCCGCGCTGTTCTCGCTCGCCGACGCGCCGCAGGGCTCGGTGGCGGTGCGCGTCAAGCTCGGCAGCGAGGTCGAGTTCTGCGCCGCGGCTCCGGCGAAGACGAGTGCCGCGACGAGCAACGACAGCACGTCGCGGTTCGTGGGCGCGCCGAACACGGCGGCGCCGGCGGTGTGTCCGCCGCTGCCGGTGGTCGGATCGACGTCGCGCGCATTCCTCGTCGAGACGAAAAGCCTGATCGGCTTCTGACGGACGAGAGGGCGCGCGGGTCGGAACACCCGCGCGCCCTCTCGTCGGTCGGCGACGGCGCGCGCTTCTCAGCCGCGCGCCGGAACGAGCCGCGCGAGCACCCGCCGCGCGCGGCGGACCTCCCAGCGGAGCCGTTCCACGCGGCGGTCCCAGCGCTGCGCGTCGACCACGGCCCGCGCCTCCGCGGCCAGCTCCGGCGCAAGCGGCGGGCTCGCGACGCGCGACACACCGTGCTGCCGCGCGACGTACGCCGCGAGCGCCGGACCCGACTCCCACGACGTGATCAGGCAGTAGCGCGGCGCCGGGCCGGGGTGCCAGACGGCGTGCCACAGGCGCTGCGTGTCGATGATCAGCTGCGCGCCCGCGGGCAGCGGGATGCGCGTCTCGGTCGACGCGTCGGCCGGGTCCTCGCGCAGGATCATCATCGAGTCGCGGTCGTCGGTGAGGTTGTAGAAGCCGCGCACGACCCAGCCGGTGCCGGGCGGGTTCAGGTGGTTGTTGTCGTCGACGTGCAGGTTGCGCACCGCCTGCGCGTAGGTCGTCGGCTGCAGCTCGATCACGCGGCAGCGTCCGACGTTGGCGCCCGGCTCGAGCGCGCGGGCGACGAGACGCGGCGCCCGGCTCGCGTTCTCCTCGACCCAGACGCCGTCCTTGTCGGTGCGCGGCGGCACGTGGTTGAAGAACGCGTTGCACTCGACCGTCCCCGACGCGCTCGCGAGCGGCGCGAAGCGGGTGTCGCCCGACGACTTCCAGTCGACGTACGCGACGCTCTCCCACTCGCGCGGGTCGCGCGCCTGCTCGTGGGGATCGAGAACGACGTAGCCGGTCTCGTCGAGCGCGGGAATGCGCAGGTGCGCCGACAGCCGCTTGCGTCGCCAGGGGATCATCACTCGGTGCGCAGCGTAGTCGATGGCGCGGCAGGAGTCAGGCGCGTCACGCCTTGCCGCTGCCGCCCAGGATCCGGATGCGCGCCGCGGTCTCGTCGCGGATCGCGCCCTCGACCTCGCCCATGAGCTCGTAGAGGTTGAACAGGTCGGGGCGTTCGACGAGCACCCGGCGCAGACGGACGAGCGCCGCGAGACGCAGGTCGGAGTCGGTGTTGACCTTGGCGACGCCGCGCGCGATCGCCTGCCGGATCAGCTCCGGCGGGACACCCTGCGCGTGCGGCAGCTTCGCGCCGTAGCGCTCCGCGACCGCGATCGCCTCGGGCGCCATCGACGACGCACCGTGCAGCACGATCGGCTGCGGGATGCGTCCGGCGATCTCGGAGAGCCGGTCGAGGTCGAGGTGCGGCGTGCCCTTGAACTTGTAGGCTCCGTGCGAGGTACCGATCGCGATCGCCAGCGCGTCGACGCCGGTCTCGCGCGCGAAGCGCACCGCCTGCTCGGGATCCGTGAGCATGCTGCGCACCTCGGTCTCGCCGAGGTCCTCGATGCCGCCGAGCGTGCCGAGCTCGGCCTCGACGTGCACGCCGCGCGCGTGCGCGTACTCGACGACGTGCGCGGTGGCGCGCATGTTCTCGTCGTACGTCTCCCGGGACGCGTCGATCATCACCGAGGTGTAGCCGGCGTCGACCGCGGCGCGCGCCAGCTCCTCGCTCTTGCCGTGGTCGAGGTGCAGCGCGACCGGCGCGTCCGCCTGCTCGGCGAGCACGCGGACGATCGCCACCGCCGCGGCGAGCCCCATGTGCTTGACCGCGCCCTCGGACGTCTGCACCAGCAGGGGTGCCTTCTCGTCGGCGGCCGCCCGGATCACGCCGCGCGCGGACTCGAGGTCGTAGGCGTTGAAGCCGCCGAGCGCCCAGCCCTCGCGTCGTGCCCGCACCAGCCACTCCTTCGGGTTCACCAGCATCGCCTTGCCTCCCGGCTCCGACCGCTATCCGGGCGCCGGAGCTGCGGCCAGACGGCACGTCCCCGAGCGTGCGCTCCGCGAGCCGTTTGCGCGGATGGCGCCGTTCCCGCTACCGCTCGCGAGCCGATGCCGCTGCAGATGACCTTTCTCGACCACGCCGGCTTCGTGCTCGAGCACGGCGACGTCCGGCTCGCGACCGACCCGTGGGGCGTCGGCGACGCCTTCCTGCACGGCTGGCGGCGCCAGAGCTCGGCCCCGTTCCCGATGGACGAGCTCGCGCGCGCGACCCACCTCTGGTTCTCGCACGAGCATGCCGACCACTTCTCGCCCGCGACGCTGCGCGCGATTCCGGCCGAGGCCCGCGCGCGGATGCGCGTGCTCTACCAGGCGACGCGCGACCGTACGCTGCTCGACTACTGCCGCTCTCTGGGCTTCGCCGAGACGATCGAGCTGCCGCACCTCGCGTGGCTCCGACTCGGCGACGACTTCCGCGTCCGCTGCGGGCACGCGTTCGGCGGCGACTCGTGGCTGCTGGTCGTCGCCGGCGGCACGCGCTTCCTGAACCTGAACGACTGCATCTGCGAGGACGATCTCGCGCTGCACGACCTCGCGCGCGAGGTCGGCGCGATCGACGCGCTGCTCGCGCAGTACAGCGTCGGCAGCTGGCTCGGCAATCCGGAGGACGGCGCGTGGCGCACCGCCGAGCCGGCCCGCGCTCTCGACGTGCTGCGCCGCAAGTGCGCCGCCCTCGCGCCGCGCCAGACCATCCCGGGAGCGAGCTTCTTCTGCTTCTCCCACCCGGAGAATCTCTACTTGAACGACGCGCTCGTCTCGCCGGCCGAGGCGCTGCGCGCGATCGCCGCGGGCGGCAGCGAGCCCGTGCTGCCGTACGTCGGCGACCGCTGGACCGTCGGCGCATCGTGGACCGGCAACGAGGCGAGCGTCGCGCGCTGGGACGCCGACCGCGCGACCTGCATCGCCGCGGGTCCGAGCGCGCCCGCGCCGCAGCGGATCGAGCGCTCGACGCTGTGCGACGAGGCCGCGGGGTACGTCGCGCGCACGCGTGCGGCGAACCCCGCGTGGCGCCTGATGCGCAGGCGTCCGGTCGTGCTCGCCTTCTTCGACGCGCCCGGCCTTCTGCTGCGCCTCGACGACGACGGCCTCGCGAGCGCGGCGCCGGGCGCCACGCCCGACGTCACTCTCGCGACCGAGAGCCTGCTGCACTGCCTGCGCGATCTGCGCGGCGCCAACACGCTGCTTGTCAACGGACGCTTCCGCGTGCGCGACCGCGAGAGCATGGACGCCTTCTTCGCGCACTTCGCGGCCTGCGCCGCGAACCGCCGCGGGCGGCGCCTCACCGTGGGCAGGCTGATCACGCTCCGCCTGGAGCTGTGGCGCACGCTCGTCCGGCGGCGGCTCTTCGCCGCGGCACCGTGGGCCTTCCGCCGCACGGCGACGAGGGCGACGCCGCCGCGCTAGTGCGAGATGTCCTCGAGCGCGCGCGCGTTGGTCCGCGGACCGAACACGCCGACGACCAGCGCCACGCCGAGCATCGCCGCCGCCATGAACACGAACACCGCGAACACGCCGCGCACCAGCAGCGCGCCGATGATCAAGGTCGAGAACACCGCGCTCAGCCGGCTCATGCTGTAGGTGAAGCCGACGCCGGTCGCGCGCGCGCGGGTCGGGAAGAGCTCCGCCTGATAGGCATGGAAGGCCGACGAGAACCAGTAGCTGAAGATCGTGAACAGCGCGCCGATCGCGACGATGGCGACCGCCGAGCGCGCGAACGGGAACGCGAGGCCGGTCACCGCCATCAGCGTCGACAGCACCACGATCGAGCGCTTGCGCTCGAAGCGCTCCGCCGTGAGCACGCCGAGCAGCGGACCCACCGGGCTCACCAGCGCGATCAGGAACGAGTACTCGAGCGAGCTGCCGAGGCTCTCCCCCTGCCGCAGCAGGAACGTCGGCGCCCAGTTCGCGAATCCGTAGATGCCGACGGTCTGCAGCAGGTGGAAGACCAGCAGCATGATGGTCCGCGAGCGGTACGCGGGACCGAAGAGCTCGCGCACCGGGACGCGCTCGGCACGCTCCACGCGCAGCGCACCCGGCGCGGGCAGCGGACCTCCGTGATCCGCCTCGACCTGGCGCTCGATCTCCGCCATCACGCGCTCGGCCTCGTCGGTGCGCCCCACCGACTCGAGCCAGCGCGGCGACTCCGGCACGCCGCGGCGGATCCACCACGCGAACACGCCGCCGAGCGCGCCGATCACCAGGATCCAGCGCCAGCCGTCGAGCCCCTCGTGCGTCGGCAGCAGCACGCGCGACAGCAGCGCCGCGACCGGGATCGCGCAGAAGCCGACCAGCTGCGTGATCGCGACGAAGCGTCCGCGATACGCGCCGGGGACGATCTCCGTCACGTAGGTGTCGATCACAACGAGCTCGGCGCCGATGCCGACGCCGGCGAGCGCGCGCGTGACGATCAGCCACGTCGCGTCGGGCGAGAACGCGCCCGCGAGCGTGAACGCCGAATAGACCAGCAGCATCAGCACGAACGACGTGCGCCGCCCGAAGCGGTCGCTGCCGATGCCGAACACGACCGTTCCGGCGAACATGCCGAGGAAGCCGGCCGCGATCAGGACGCTGAACTGCTCGAGACCGAGGAACCCCGAGGCCTGCAGCGCGGCCCCGATGTAGGCCATCATGAAGATGTCGAAGAAATCGAAGAACGCGCCGAGCGAGATCAGCGCGATGAAGCGGTAGTGGAAGCGGACGAGCGGCAGGCGCTCGACGCGAGCCGCGATCGACGGCCGCGGCGCGCCGCCCGGCCCGGCGCTGCGCGCGGTCGTCATGCGTGCTCTGCTGCGACGGTCCCGGAAGAGCGGCGGACGGCCGGACTCAGCCGTTCTTCGCCTTCACGCACGCGCGGTGCAGCGAGGCCGCACGGCGCGCGACCTGCCGTCCACGGCCGGCGCGCTTGCCGAGCACGGCGTCGAGCTTGTCGGCGACGTTGGTGAACATGCCGTCGACGCCCTGCGAGATCAGCGTCGTCATCGTCGCCGGCGCGTCCACGGTCCACGGGTGGACGTCGAGGCAGCGCTCGTGCGCGAGCGGGACGATGGTCGCCATGTTGATGGGCAGCGCGCCGACGCCGACGGCGTAGGTCGCCATCGTGTCGAGCTGGTCGGCGAGCGGCGGGCTGCCCGGGAAGAACGACAGCAGCTGGATCAGCGGCAGCGTCGGGTCGAGACCGTGCACCTTCTGCAGGCTCGCGGTGCTGAACGACTGGATCAGCACCTGCCAGCTGCGCGCGGACGGCTTGCGGAGCTTGTACTTGTCCATCATCGCGAGCAGCCGCTCCTCCATGTGGTCGGCGGAGTCGGGGCTCTTGGTCTCGATGTAGTAATTGACGCGCTTGCCGTAGCGCTGGAAGACCTCCTCGAGGGTCGGGATCTGCAGGCCCACGTAGTCGGGACGCGCGAGGCTCGGGTTCGCGTCGTTGAACCACGAGCCGGCGTCGCAGGACTTCACCTGCGCGAGGGTTTTGGTATTGACCGGACCGGTGCAGTTCTCGGCCGGGCCGCGCGCCGTGCGGTCGAGGGTCTCGTCGTGCATGCACACCAGAACGCCGTCGCTGGTGAGCTGCAGGTCCTGCTCGATGTAGTCGGCGCCCATCTGGAGCGCGAGGTCGTACGAGGCGATGGTATGCTCCGGGGCGTACCCCGACGCGCCGCGGTGGCCGATGTTGATCACGGGCGGCGGCGTCGCGGCGAGGGCCGGGACGACGGCGGCGAGGGAGACGACGACGGCGAGCTTGACGGCGAGCGGGAGCCTGCGCATGGGGGACCTCCGGGGTGGTTTGCGGGCCGCGGAACCGTATCAATGCCTGACGCCGCAAGTCGAGCCGGGAAAGCACGCCACCGCCCTCAATCCGGGCGGGGGAAGAGCCGATGGTCTCCCGCGATGGGTGACCAGCGGGGACGAAGGCTCCACGGCCGCGGGCACCGGCGGTACGCCACGCTGCCCGGCTGGCGGCCCGCCGCTGCGGCGCTCCTGCTCGCCGCCGGGATCGGTCTCGCCGCCTGCGGCGGCGGGTCGGGCGCCTCGCCGGAGGCATCTCCCGGCGCGGGCGCCGCCGTGCGCGCCGAGCTGCTCTTCGTCGTGCAGGCAGCCGGGGCCACCCTCTCCCTGCCCGGGCCGGACGGCCGCGCGATCCTTCACCTGACCGGCGTCGCGCCCAGCCTGCTCGCCTTCGCCGACCGCCCGCTGCGCATCGCGTCCGTGCGCCCGACGTCCACGCTGGTCGACGGCTGGGCCGGCTACGGATTCACCGCCGATCCGCCCAACGGCGCGCTCACCGCCGGCGCCGCGACGCTCGACGAGCCGATCGCGCTCGAGCTGCGCGATCCGCGCCTGGACGCCACCGCGGCGACGCTCGACTTCACGGTGACGTCGCTGTCGCCCGATCCCGCGGCGATGCTCGGCACACGGCTCGCGAGCGGCGGCTCGGTGTCGCTCTTCGTCGACGCGACCGCGCCCTCGCAGGCGGGCACTCCGCCCGCGACCGCGGACGTCGCGGAGCTGGTCGACACGCTCGGCAGCCTCACCGGCCAGTCCTTCTCGCCCGCGCAGCAGGAGCTGATCTCGCGCGCGGCCGCGATCCTCCTGCAGGAAGCCGCCACGAACGCGTCGCACGACGACCCGCAGCTGAACCAGAGCAACGTCGGCCTGTTCATCGACGACCTGCAGCAGGTGCTCGCCGTGAGCTTCACCGCGGAGGAGCGCCAGATCCTCACCCGCGCGCTCGTGCGGATGATCGGCACGGGAACCTGAGAGCCACTCCCGCCTCGAGCCGCGACCTCGCCGGCTGGACGGCGCGCGCCGTCCGCTACCGCACGCGCTCACCGAGCAGGCGCGCGATCACGGCGCCCACCGGCACCGCGGCCAGCACCACCGCCGTCAGCAGGAAGCGCTTCTCGAACATGCGGTAGGGCGCGAAGAACGCGATCTGCCCGAAGACGATCGCCGCGAGGACGAGCGTCTCGGCCTTCGACCGGCGCCACAGCAGCGGCAGGCCGAAGGGCGCGAGCAGCACCGGCGGCGCCGGAACCAGCAGTCCGATCTGGCGATCGAGGAGCGCGTGCCGAAGTCCCTGCCAGAACGGCACGTCGAAGAACGTCCGGTGCGACGCCTCGATCGCGGTGAGGCTCACGCGCGGGTCCTCGATGACGCGGTCGTACGGCGTCGTGAACGGGTCGCCGAAGAAGTAGGCGTGCAGCGCGCCGAGCGCGAGCACCGGCAGCGCGAACGTCACCGCCGTCCGCACGAGATCGCGCCGCGACAGCTCGACCGCGGCCCACGCGAGCAGCGGCACCACGACCACGACGTTCGGCAGCTTCGCCCACATGGCGACGCCGAGCAGCAGGCCCGCGAGAGCCGCGCGGTGGTCCGCGATCGCGAGGTAGCCGCCCACGACGAGCAGGGTCGACAGCACGTCGGGCGAGTAGCCGTAGGCGTACGGCCGCAGGACCGATCCGAACGCGAACCACAGCGTCACCGCCCACGTCACGGTCTCGGAGACGTGCCGCCGCACCGCCAGCCAGAGCAGCAGGACCAGCGCCGCGACCTGCAGCACGTTGAACGCGAGCAGCCCGAGGTCGCCGCCGATCGCGTAGAACGGCGCCGACACGATCGGCATCAGCACCGGGTGCTTCGGATACCACTCTCCGCCCTGACCGAGCGCGGCGCTGCCCTCGAGGCGCGCGCCGGTCTCGGCGAGGTTGTTGCGCAGGTCGAGGTCGCCGTCCTCGAGCATCGACCGCACCGCCGCCCGGTACTGCAGCCCGTCGCCGACGAAGAACAGCGGCACCTCGACCGGGCCGCCCGACGCCTGCAGCACGACCGTGCGGTACGACCCGACGGCCTCGGCCGTGTACCCGATCAGAAGGATGAGCCCGAGCACGGCCAGCGAGCGCGCGTGTCCGATGCGCGGGGCATTCGGGGAGTCGTTCATCGGGAGAGGCCTCGCGGCGTCGTATTCGCGCTGGGAAGCCGGTGTCAAGCACGCTATGGGAGCTTCGATGCAGCGGCTGGCCGTGGTCATCCCGATCTTCAACGAGCGCGACACCCTGCCGGAGCTCCAGCGGCGGCTGTGTGCCGCGTTCGCCGCCATGCCCGACGTCGCCGCGAGCGTCGTCTACGTGAACGACGGCAGTCGCGACGACTCGCTGGCCGCGATGCTCCGGCAGCAGCAGGACGACCCGCGCTTCGGCGCCATCGACCTGTCGCGCAACTTCGGGCACCAGGCGGCGCTCACGGCGGGACTCGCCGCCGTCGGTGCCGACGCCGACGCGGTGGTCACCATGGACGGCGACCTGCAGGATCCGCCGGAGCTCATCCCCGAGCTGGTCGCGTCGTGGCGGGCCGGCGCCGACGTCGTGCGTGCGGTGCGGCTCGGTCGCGCCGAGCGCGGGATCCGCCGCGTCTGCTTCGACGCCTTCCATCGCCTCATGGGATGGCTGAGCGACTTTCCGGTTCCCGGTCACGTCGGAATCTTCGGCCTGCTGAGCCGGACCGCGCTCGACGAGCTCAACCGCCTGCCCGAGCGCAACCGCTTCCTGCCGGGCCTGCGCGCGTGGATCGGGTTCGATCAGCGCGAGGTGTTCTACACGCGCGACGACCGCGCGGACGGCGCGTCGCGGCAGAGCTTCGCGCGCCTCGTCCGCTACGCGCTCGACGGCCTCCTGAGCTTCTCCTACAAGCCGCTCCGCCTGATGATGGTGGCCGGTGCGACGGTGAGCACGCTCGGCTTCCTGCTCGCGCTGTCGTTCATCGTGCGGCGGCTCGCCGGAACGGAGCCTGCGCAGACCGGCTTCACCACGCTGGTGACGCTCGTGCTCTTTCTCGGCGGCCTCCAGCTGATCGCCATCGGGCTCGTCGGCGAGTACCTCGGCCGCATCTACGACGAGGTCAAGCAACGACCGCTCTACATCGTGCGCCGCGACTGCCGGTCGCACCCCGTCGCCCCCGACGCGGCGAGCGGCGGCGACCGGAACGCGGCACGTTGACGACGCGCCCGATGCAGGGCCGCGCGATCGCGACGTGGACGGTCGTCGCGGCGCTCTGTCTCGCCTACTACGCCGCCGCGATCAGCGCGTCGGCCGACAAGTCCGCCGCCTACGACGAAGGCCTGCACCTGGTCGCGGGGTACAGCTACTGGACGCACGGCGACTTCCGCCTGCAGCCCGAGAACGGCAACCTGCCGCAGCGCTGGGCCGCGATCCCTCTCGTCCTCGGTGACGCGAGGTTTCCGAGCCTCGACCAGCCGGACTGGCTCGCGTCGCGCGCGCCCGAGATGAGCGACCGCTTCCTGTTCGCCGTCGGCAACGACCCGCAAAGCCTGCTGCTGCGCAGCCGCGCCATGATCGCGCTCGCGGGCGTCGCGCTCGGCGTGCTGGTGTTCGTGTGGACGCGCAGGCTCCTCGGAACGGCGGCCGGCCTCACCGCGCTCGCGCTGTTCGCGTCGTCGCCGACGATGCTGAGCAACGGCGCGCTCGCGACGTCCGACATGGTCGCGGCGCTGTTCTTCCTCGCGACGCTCGGCGCCACGTGGCGCGCGCTTCGGAAACCGACGTGGCGATCCGTCGCCGGCGCCGGCCTGATCCTCGGCCTGCTCCTGCTCTCGAAGTATTCCGCGGCGACGCTGCTGCCGATGATCGCGCTCCTCGTCGCGATCCAGCTCGCGAGCGACCACCCCGTCGTCTTCCGGCTCGGACGATCGCGGCGGCTGCGCGGGCGCGGGGCGCGCCTGCTGTCGCACGTCGCGGTGCTCGCGCTGCAGGTGCTCGTCGCGTGGGCCGTCGTGTGGAGCTTCTACGGCTGGCGCTACGCTATGTTCGCGGACGGGCAGCGGACGCAGACCGTCGACGGACGCGCGGTCGCGTCGCAGCCGGAGGTTCCGCTCGAGCGGCTCGTCAAGAACAACGACGCGGTCGAGCGCATCGTCGCGGCTGCGCGGCGCGCGCATCTCCTGCCCGAGGCGTACCTCTACGGCTTCACGCACACGTACCAGCGCTCGCAGATGCGCAAGGCGTTCCTGAACGGCGCGTTCGGCATCCACGGCTGGCCGGAGTTCTTTCCGTACACGCTGCTGGTCAAGACGCCGCTGTCGCTGTTCGTTCTCGTCGGGCTCGGCGCGCTCGCCCTGGGGCGGCGCTGCCTGCGGGTGCCGGACTCCCGCCGCCGCGCGCGTCTGATCGCACGCGGGCTCTACCGCAGCGCGCCGCTGTGGGTGCTGTTCGTGGTGTACTGGGCGTTCGCGATCACGAGCCATCTGAACATCGGCCACCGCCACATCCTGCCGACCTATCCGCCGATGCTGGTGCTCGCCGGCGCCTCGGCGCTGTGGCTCGCCCCGTCGGCCTGGCGGCGATCGTCGCGCGCCGGTGCGATCGATCCGCGCGCCGCGCTCGCAGCGGGCCTGGTGGTCATCGGAATCGCCGCCGCGCTGGCGGAGGCCGTCATGGTCTGGCCCGACTACCTCGCGTACTTCAACCAGATCGTCGGCGGCTCCCGTCACGGCTATCGCCACCTCGTCGACAGCTCGCTCGACTGGGGACAGGATCTGCCCGGCGTCCGCCGATGGCTGCACGACGCAGGACTCGACGCGGACGAGGCGACACCCGTGTACCTGTCGTACTTCGGCCGGAGCCCGCACGAGTCCTACGGCATCCGCGCGACGCTCCTGCCGTCGTTCCCCGACCGACGGCCTCGACCGGCGGAGCCGCCGTCGGACACGCCGATCCCGCCGGCCGATCTGCTGCCCGGCACCTACGTCATCAGCGCCACGATGCTGCAGAACGTGCTCTCGATGACACCGGGCCCGTGGGCACCGGAGTACGAGAGCGCCTACCAGCAGTCACGCCGGCTGGTGGCGGCGTTCGAGGCCACACGCGACGACCCGGACGCGCGCCGCGAGCTTCTCGGGCAGCGCGGCGCGCTGTTCTGGGCGACGGCTTTCTGGGAGCTCGAGCGCTTCCGCTTCCAGCGTCTCTGCAGCTGGCTGCGGCAGCGCGAGCCGGACGCGCAGATCCACTCGTCGATGAACGTGTACCGCGTGTCGGCGGCGGACCTCGCCGCCGCACTCGACGGCCCGCCGGTCGAGCCGCGCTGAAGCACGGCGGACGACCGAGGCCGCGCCGCGATCACGCGCCCGGCCGTGCCCTCAGCAGCAGCGCCGAGCGCCGCGAGCCCGCGTGCAGCACGACGCGCTCGTCGATCGCGACGCCGCCCGCGTCGAGCGCGCGCCGGAAGTCGTCCTCGTAGGTGACGCGTCCGAAGTCGATCGTCGTCAAGCGCCGCAGCAGCGGCTTCAGCCGCTCGACGACCGGCGAGCGCTCGTGCTCGAAGGTCTGCGTGAACCAGAGCCGGCCGCCGGGGCTCAGCAGCGACACCACGTGGCGCACCGCCGCGGGCGGATCGGGCAGCAGCATGAAGCTGCCGCTGAAGTAGGCGGCGTCGTACGGTCCGCCGTGGTGATCGTAGATCGACTCGACGTGCGCCGCGACGTGGCTCGCGAGCCCGTGTCGCGACACCTTGCGCGTGCAGCGCGCGACATAGTCGGCGTCGATGTCGACGCCCGTCACCCGCAGGTCGTGCGCGCGCAGGAGGTCGGCGTGCGTCAGCAGCGCGCCGCCGGTGCCGATGCCGACGTCGAGCAGGCGGCAGCCGCGCGCGAGGCGCGTCAGGACCGCCTCGTACCAGGACGCGGTGAGCGGCACGACGGCCAGGTCGTAGAGTGCGGCGCGCACGAGCCGATCGTACGACGGACGCGCGCGGATTCCGAACGCTCCCCGCGCGGCTCGCGCGCACCGCGTTCGCGGCGTAGACGGAGGGACCATGCGCGTCGTCGACGGCCTCGTCAGCGCGATCATCCCGGCGTACCAGCAGGAGCGCGTCGTCCGGGAGACGATCGCGAGCGTCCAGGCGCAGACGTACGGAAACCTGCAGATCGTCGTTGCGGACGACGCCTCCACCGACGGCACGACCGACGTCGTCGCCGACCTGGCGCGCGAGGATCCGCGCATCGAGCTCGTGCGCGCGCCGGTCAACGGCGGCATCACCGTCAATTGCAATCGCGGGCTCGCCGCCGCGCGCGGTGAGCTCGCCGCGTGGCTCGGCGGCGACGACCTGTGGCTGCCGTCGAAGATCGAGAAGCAGGTGCGCGTCCTCGCCTCCGACCCGCGGGTGACTCTCGTCGGGACGGACGTCGAGGTGTTCTTCGACGACGGCGCGCCGTCGCAGGTCGCGCGCTGCGAGGTCATGCGCCGCGGCGGGACGCTCGAGGATTTCGTCCGTGCCTCGCGGCACATCCCCACGTCGTCGTTCATGTACCGGCGCAGCGCGATGCCCGATCTGGTGTTCGATCCGCGGCTGCGCGTCGTCAGCGACTGGCTGTTCAACGTCGAGTGCGCCGCGCGGGGCCGCCTCGGGTACGTTCCGGAAGTGCTGACGCGATATCGCCGCTGGGAGGGCAACGTCACCGCCGCCGGAGCCGATCGCGCGTGGCTCGACGATCGACTGATCTCGACCGACATCCTGCTGGAGAAGCATCCGGAGCTCGGGGCCGCGCTGATGGTCGCGCGGATGAACATGCTGCTGCGGGCCGGGCTGCGCCATCTCGGCGAGGAGGACTTCGCTGCCGCGCGCCGGCTGTTCCGCGCCGCGTGCGCGCAGCGTCCGGCGGACGTGCGGCCGCGCCTCCTGCTCGGCTTCGCCCGCTTCGGCGTCAATCCGTATGCGTCACGGGCTCTGCGTACCGCCGGACGGCAGGCGCTCGGCCTCCTGCTCGGCGGCCGCTGAGGTGCATTCCGCCGCGGCAGCGAAGCGCCGCGCGAGACGCGGTCTCACGACCGTGTAGCGCTCCCGCGCGAGCTCGAGGACGACGCGCGTCTCGTCCTCGCCGCAGGTCGTCGCACCGAAGCGGCGGTGAAACGCCTCGATCTTCGGATTGTCCCTGCGCACCGCGAAGCGTGCGCACCGCAGGTCCATTGCGAAGAACGTCAGCTCGTAGACGAGGAACATCGACTCGAACGCCGTGTGCGTCGGCGCGCCTTCCCGCACGATCCAGCTGCCCCACCAGAACGAGTCGTGCGCGAGATCGTGCACGCGCAGCGTGCCCACGTCGCCGGCGTCGCGGTGATGGATGACGAAGTAGAGTTCCTCGCCCCGCGCCGCGCGCTCCTCGTAGGCGCGAATCCACTCCTCCTGCGGCCGCAGGTCGGTGCCGATCGGCGACAGCCGCGCGCCACGCGGGCCGCTCCGCAGGCGCACGATGAACGGCGCGTCCGCGACCTCCACGAGGCGCAGCGAGACGCTCCGTCCGGAGATCGACGGCGCGCGGACGCGGCTCCCCTGCGGCACCCGGTCGGCCGGCAGCGTCGGGGGCGGCGGGATGTCGCCCGTCGGTCGATCGTCGAGCACGCCGCGCCCTACGCAACCCGCGCGTCGCAGTCAACGCGCGACGGCTTGCTCGAGCTCGGCGCGCGGCGCAACAAGGTCGAGCCCGGGCGTCGGCCGACGTCCGCTTCTCATTGCCAGGGAGGGTCTCCGTGAGCGATCTCGTCCTCTTCCACAACTCCATGTCGAGCTGCTCGCAGAAGGTGTGCCTCGTGCTCGCTGAGAAGGATCTCGCGTTCGAATCGCGCGAGGTGGACCTCATCGGCGGCGCGCAGCATGCACCGGACTACGTCAAGCTCAACCCGAACCACGTCGTGCCGACCCTGGTGCACGACGGCCACGTGCTGATCGAGTCGTCGCTGATCGACGAGTACCTCGAGGACGCGTTTCCGGAGGTGCCGCTCGCGCCGCGCGATCCCGTCGCGCGCCACGCGATGCGGCTCTGGGTCAAGCAGATCGACGAGAAGGTCCACCCGGCGGCGGGCGTGATCACCTACGCGATCGGCGCACGCCCGATCGCGCTGCTGCAGTCCGCGGAGGCGCGCGAGGCGTCCGTCGCCGCGATCCCGGACCCGGCGCGGCGCGCGGCGAGGCGCAGCGTGCTCGAGCACGGCGTCGCGGCACCCGAGTTCGCGGGCGCGCTCGGCGCGTTCATCGACCTGATCGACGCGATGGACGCGAAGCTCGCACCCGGTGGCTGGCTGTCCGGGGACCGCTTCGGCCTCGCCGACGCGGCCGCCCTGCCCTACGTGCTGCGCCTCGCCCACCTCGCGATGACGCCGCTGCTCGACGCGCGCGTCCGGCCGCGCGTCGCCGACTGGCTCGCACGCGTCGAGGCTCGTCCGAGCTACGCCTCCGCGATCACGGCATGGGCGCCGGCACCGCTGGTCGAGCTGTTCCGCAAGCACGGCGAGGCGGTGTGGGGCGAGGTCGAGCAGGTCGCCGGCGCGCGCGCCGCTGGTCGGTAGACGGAAGCCGGGGCACCCGGACGGCCATCACAGCTCCCAGCCGGCCTCGTCCGCGCGCGGCGGACGGTAGCTGCACCAGCCGCCGGTGCGGACGGAAGCATCGAGGTGCCGCGCCAGCGCAGGCGCATGCGCGGCGATGCGCTTGACGGCGTCCGAGATCGCGCGCGTGACGTTGACCCGTGCACGCTCCGTCGCGGCGCCCACCGGACGGTCGCGACCACCGAGTCCGACCGCGGCCGCGAGCTCGCGGACGAGGTGCCCCTCCTCCTCGCGCAGCTCGCCGGCGCGGCGCGTGTCGGCGTTCGCCTCGGCCTCGTCGATCGCGTCGCGCAGCTGTGCGAGCCGGTCGCGGTACGCCGCCCGCGCGGCCGCGTCGAGCGCAGGACCGGCGGCGCCGAGCGCGCTCGCGAGCGCATCCACCGCGACGCCTGCCGGCGCCGCTCCATCGGCGCGCCCGAGCGCGACCAGCTCCAGCGCGTGCACATCCTTCTCCGGCCGCGCGAGCAGGTGCGCGAGGTACAGCATCCCCTTCGCGTCGCGCAGCCGCGCGCGCTCGCCCTCGTACTCCACCGTCCAGTACTCGCCTTCGCAGCGGAACGCCCGCGTCGCGAGCCGCGGCGCCGCGCGCGGCGCGGACACGGCCACCGCGTCGCGCACGACGCGAACGGCCGGGACCGGACGCAGGAAGCCGCGCAGCGCGAGCTCGCCCGCCGGCTCGCACGCGACGCGCGACGCGACCTCGGTGGACACGGGCTGCGTGACCAGGACCTCGTTCGGCGCCGCAGCCTCGCACAGGCGGATCGCGAGTCGCGTCACCGCCCCCAGCGCGGCGTAGTCGGAGCGTCCCTCGACGCCGACCGCACCGAGCGTCGCGTCCCCCGACGCGATCCCGACCGCGACGCTGAGCTCGAAGCCGCGCTCCGCCCAGCGGTCCACCAGGCGCCGCGAGCGCTCGACCAGCGTCCGCCCGAGCCCGACCGCGCGCAGCGCCGCGTCCGGCTGCGGCACCGGGTCGTTGAACACGATCATCGTGCCGTCGCCGCCGAAGCGCTCGACCGTGCCGTCGTTCGCGGCCGCGACCTCCGCCACATCGGCGTGGTGGTCGCGCAGGACCGTCATCACGTCGTCGGGCGCCCGGGTCTCCGCGAACACCGTCAAGCCGCGCAGCTCGACGAAGAGCGCGACGATCGCGCGGCGATGGCTGCGCAGCGGGTCGTCCGCGTCGCCGGCGACGACCCGCTCGGCGACGTGCGCGGGAAGAAACCGCTTCAGGCGGGCGAGGCTCTCGAGCTGCGCGAGCTGTGCCGCGACGCGCTGCTCGAGCGTACGATTCCACCCGGCGAGCTGGTCCGCCTGGCGCTGCACCGTGTCGTGCAACTCCTTCGTGCGCAGCAGCGCGCGCACGCGCGCCAGCAGCTCCGGCGGGCTGAACGGCTTGCTGACGAAGTCGTCGGCGCCGGCATCGAGGCCCTGCACGCGCTCCATCGACGCGTCGAGCGCGGTGACCATGACCACCGGCAACGCCGCGGTGGCGGCCTCGGCGCGCAGCGCGCGACACACCGCGTAGCCGTCCATCCCCGGCATCACCACGTCGAGCAGCACCAGATCGGGCCGCTCCGCCGCGTCGTCGCGGCACGCGGCGAGCGCACCGGCACCGCTCGACGCGGTCACGACGTCGTACCCTTCCGCCTCGAGCAGGTCGGCGAGCAACTTGACGTTGCGAGGCGTGTCGTCGACGACCAGGATGCGCGCGCGTCTCACGGGCGTTCCTCCGTGCGCGGGCGCGACAGCAGCGCGCGCACCGTCGCGAGCAGACGCTGCACGTCGATCGGCTTCTCCTCGCAGGCGTCGAAGCCTGCGGCGGTGATCGCGGCGCGATCGCCGGGCATCGCCGACGCGGTGACCGCGATCACCGGAATCGCGCGGCACGCGTCGGTGGCACGCAGCTGCTTCAGGGCCGCGATGCCGTCGATGCCCGGCAGGCGCACGTCCATCACGATCAACGAAGGTAGCCGCTCCAGCGCGAGGCGCACGCCGTCCTCGCCGCTGCTCGCCTCGACGATCGCGAAACCCTCGTGCTCGAGCAGGTCGTGCACGAGGCGGCGGCTGCGCGAGTCGTCCTCGACGACCAGGATCAGCGCGCCGTCGCTCACGGTGCACCCGGCAGGCTGAAGGTGAAGGTGGAGCCGGCGCCGGTCTCACTGGTCACCCAGATGCGGCCGCCGTGCAGCTCGACGAGGCGCCGCACCAGGCTGAGCCCGAGCCCGGTGCCCTCGCTGCGCGACGGATCGTTCCCGACCTGGCGGAACTCCTCGAACACGATCTCGCGGTCCGCGGGCGCGATGCCGATGCCGGTGTCCGCCACCGCGACGCGCAGCCCGTCGTCCGCCCAGCAGGCGCGCACGGTGACGCTGCCGCCCGCCGGAGTGAACTTGACGGCGTTCGAGAGCAGGTTGACGAGCACCTGCTTGACCTTGCGCTCGTCCGCGACCACCTCGCCGACCGCCGGATCGATGCTGCACGAGAGCTCGATGCCGTGCAGCGTCGCGCGCTCGCGCACGAGCGTGAGCGCGTCGTCGACCGCCGCGCGCAGCTCGAAGGTCTGCGGCTCGAGCTCCATCCGGCCCGCCTCGATCTTCGCGAGGTCGAGGATGTCGTTGATCACCGCGAGCAGGTGCCGGCCGGAGTCGTGGATGTCCTCGACGTAGCCTTCCTGCCGCCCGTTCAGCTCGCCGAACATCTTCGCGGCCAGCAGCTGCGAGAAGCCGATGATCGCGTTGAGCGGCGTGCGCAGCTCGTGCGACATGTTGGCGAGGAACTGCGTCTTGTGGCGGTTCGCGATCTCGAGCTGACGCGTCTTCTCGGTCAGCTCGTCGCCGCGACGCGCGAGCGCGGCGGTGCGCTCGGCGATGCGCTGCTCGAGGCCGCGGTTCAGCTCCTGCAGCTCGCCGAGCAGACGCTCCTTGTCGCACACGTTGCGCTGCAGGTCGCCGCGCAGGACGTTGACGCGATCGGCGAGGCCGAGCGACAGCGTGATCGCGGTGGACAGCACGACGAGCTCGAACGCGTTGTCGGTCACCGCGTTGCTCGGCAGGAAGCCGTAGCCGCGCAGCGCCCACACGAAGAGCGCGGAGATCGCCACCGTCCAGGTGAGCAGGTAGTAGCGCGCCGGACGGTAGCCCGCGCGCCACGACCGGTAGCCCGCGACCAGCAGCGACGTCGCTCCGGTCATGCCGAAGAGGCCGTTCACGATGATGAACCAGCGCACGGTGCCGAACAGCGGCCACAGCAGCGCCACGAGGCCGATCGTCGTGAACGTCGAGAGCCAGCGGTCGAGCAGCGGCGCGTACGTCCGCGTGATCAGGAAGCTGCGCGCGAACACCGCCGACAGCGTGAACGCGAGCCCGGCCGCGAGGTGGATCGACCAGCGCGCGTATTCCGGAGAGCGCGGCCAGAGGTACTGCGTGGTGAAGCCGTTCAGCGCCGCGTGATAGAGGCCCCACGCCGAGATCAGCAGCACGTAGTAGAGGTAGCTCGAGTCGCGCAGCGTGATCAGCAGGACCAGGTTGTAGGCGATCAGGATCGCGAGGATCCCGTAGTAGAAGCCGTAGGTGAACGCCTCGCGACGCCGGTGCTCGGTGAACGCCGCCCCCGACCAGACCGTGAGCGGGAGCAGCATCGTGTCCTCGCCGGCGAAGCGCAGGTACACGGTGTCGTCTCGCCCGACCGGCAGCGACAACGGGAACGTCGGGTTCCGGTAGGCGATCGGCCACGACACGAACGGCAGCAGGTCGCCCGCCTCGCTCGACTGCCAGCCGCCCGATCCGTCCGGCTCGTAGAGCGTCACCCGGTCGACCACCGGCCACCCGACCTCGAGCAGCCAGCCGCCGTCCCCGGCGACCTCCGCGTGCAGCGGCAGTCGGACCCAGAAGGCCGAGGTCGTCAGACCGAAGTTCGGCACTTCGGCGCGCGCCGGCGCGAAGTCGTCGCGACGCGCGACCTCGTCCACCGTGAGGCGTCCGCTCGTGTCCGCGAGGATGCCGGCCGCGGCGCCGGGACGGTAGGATCCTGCCGGGTCGCGAAGGACGAGCGACGTCGAGACCTCGCCGGCCGCCGCGGCGTGCGCGGCGATCGCGAGGGCGATCAGCAGTCCCGGCAGGGGCAGCCGTCTGAGGGCGGCGGTGACCACGGCGTCTCTCCGGCGCGGAGCCTCGCGCAGCCCTCCACTCCGGTCAAGCACTCCCTTCGGCGGCGACGCGGGCGCCGGAGGTCGGTCGCGACCGCCGCGAGCCTATCGCAGGTGCGCGTCCGCGAAGCGCTTCAGGCCCTCGACCTTCGACGCGAGGTCGCTCTCCGCGCCGCCGAAGAAGAGCCACGGCTTGGTCACGAGGTGCGTGACGCCGATGTCCTCGAGGCGCGCGTACGCATCGCGGTCGAAGGCGTCCATGCACGACACCAGAACCTGCATCGGCTCGCCCGCGCGCGGCGAGTCGGCGCGGTACGCGCGCAGCTTCGCGAGGTAGCCGCGCAGCTCGTCGGTGGTGTGCAGGTCGGAAAACCAGCCGTCGCAGAGCGCGGCGGCGCGCTTCAGCGCGCGCTCGGACAGACCGCCGACGACGATCGGGATCTGCTGCGACGGGACCGGGCTCATCTCGAGGCGGTCGAAGTCGTAGAACTCGCCGTGGTGCTCGACCATCCCGCCGGACCACAGCTTGCGCAGCACCTCGATCATCTCGTCGGTGCGGCGGCCGCGGCGCTCGAACGGCTGCTCGAGCAGGTCGAACTCGTCCTTCATCCAGCCGGTGCCGATGCCGAGCGTGAGGCGGTCGTTCGAGATCGCCGCCGCCGTGCCGACCGCCTTCGCGACCACGAACGGGTTGCGCAGCGGCAGCACGTAGACGCCGGTCACGAAGCGCACGCGCGACGTCACCGCCGCCATCGCGCCGACCGACACCCACGGGTCGGGCCAGTCGGTGAACGGCTCCCAGCGCAGGCTGCCGTCCTTCGTGTACGGATACTTCGTCTTGACGGTCTCCGGGTGTACCACGTGATCGGACAGCGCGATCGTGTCGTAGCCGGCCTCCTCGATGGCGCGCGCCATCGGCACGAGGTGCGCGGTCGGGCCGAACGCGAGGTGGCAGCAGAACTTCATGACGGCAGCAGTACCTGCGGGCCGGCTCGGCCGCACGCCCGACGTCTTCGTTCGGGACCGGGTCGTGGTTCGCATGCGCCCGACTCGACGACGCAGTCGCAGGCGCCGGGAGCGAAGGCGCACCGCCATCGGTCGTCCAACCGTTGACAACTGGCGGCGCTTGCGGCGCGCGCGGCCGGGATCCTCGGGTGGGGCTGGCCGCGTCCTGCCAAACTCTCATCCAAACTCGCGCTTGCCTGAGACGGCGCGTTCGACATATGGCGAACGCCTCGTCATCCGACAAGCCACACGGAGGAAGCCATGGGGTTCCGCATTGCACCGCGTCTGGCAAGCGCCGCTCTTCTGCCTCTTCTGCTCGCCCACGCGGCAGCGGCCGCGAAGAGCGTCGACGTCACGACGTGCGGGCAGGTCGTTCCCCGCGGGACGCTCGGCGTCCTCACCGCCGATCTCGACTGCTCCATGACGACCGACGAAGCGGTGCATCTCTCGCCAGGCGCGAAGCTGCGGCTGTCGGGCTTCACCGTGACGTCAAACCACATCGGCGTGCTGTGCGACCCCGTCGGCCGCTGCCGGATCCTCGGTCCCGGCATGATTCGGCGTCCCACCCTGGACACCTCGCCCGCGCCCGAGAACTATGGCGTCTTCTCCGGCCGGGGAGTCGATTTGCGCGACGGCGTGACGCTCGAGAACTGGCAACTCGGCGTGTTCAGCGGCGGTGCCGCCGTTCTGAAGGACGTCGTCATCAACACCTGCGTCAACGGCGCCATCGGGTGGCCCGTGCGCGCGGTCGGATCGACCTTCACCGGCAACACCTACGCACTGGCCGGCGGCAGCGGAACCTCACCGGGCGGGAAGTTCGCCTTCGGTGGCGTGAGCGTCAGGACCTCGACGTTCTCGGGCAACCTGGTCGACCTGTCGGCCTACCGTCGGCCGACGGTCCGCGAGACCGACTGCTCGACGAGCTGGCACCTGACGCATCCGTCGACGCCATTCCCGGGTGGTGACGACTGGCAAGTCTGCAACTGACGCCGCCAGGGCTGTCCTTCGCAGGCACACCGGGGTGACCGCTTACGCCCCGGGCGCCGGCATCTCCTCCGCCATCTCGCGCAGCTTGTTCTTCGCCACCTTGTCCAGCGTCGCCTTCGGGAAGTCGTCGACGACGTACACCGCGCGCGGGACCTTGAAGTCCGCGAGCTTCGACTTGCAGTGCGCGATGATCTGCTTCGCGAACTCGGCGTCGTCCGCCGCGCCCGGGCCCTTGATGACGAACGCGACCGGCACCATGTCGAGCATCTCGTGCGAGCGCGCGACCACCGCGACGTCGGCGACTCCCGCGACGCCGCGGCACGCGTCCTCGACCTCGCGCGCCGACACGTTCTCGCCGCCGACCTTGAGCGCGTCCTTGTCACGGTCGCAGTAGAAGAAGTTGCCTTCGGCGCCGAGGCGCACCATGTCGCCGGTCTTGAACCAGCCGTCCGCGGTGAAGCTCTTCTCGTTCGCTTCCGCGTTGTCGTGGTACTCGAGGAAGAGCTGCACGCCGCGCGTGCCTCGCACCCACAGCTCGCCGATCGCGCCGTCCTCGCACAGCTTGCCGGTCTCGGGATCGACGATCAGGAACTCGTAGCCCGGCGTCGGCTTGCCCATCGAGCCGTTGGGATAGGTCTGCTGGAAGTCGGCGCGCGTCGCGTGGATGACCGTCTCGGTCATGCCCCAGAACGCGCCGATCTTCATCTTGAGCCAGCCCTCGAGCTCCGGCATCACGAGCCCGAACGCGCCGACGCGCACCGTGTGATCGGGGATCGGCTGCGGCGCCACCGCCTTGAAGACGAACGGGATCAGCGAGATGTGCGTCACCTTGTGCTTCTGGATCACCTCCCAGAAGCGGCTCGCCGAGAACTTCGGCTGCAGCACGATCGTGCCGCCGATGCCGAGCGTGGTCCACATCGACCAGCTCTGCGCGTTCACGTGGAAGAACGGCAGGTAGATCAGGTAGGCGTCGCCGTTGCGCATGTCGATGTTGATCGGTCCTTGACGGGACGCCCAGAGCGCGTTCGCGTGCGTGTGGACCACCGCCTTCGGACGCGACGTCGTGCCTGAGGTGAACATGATGCCGACCGGCAGCATCGGCTCGGGCGCGCGCGCCGGCAGCGACGCCGCGTCGGCGCGCAGCGCCGAGAACGGCTCGCGTCCGTGCGCGAGCTGATCCGCCGAGGCGGGCTCGCCGCTGTTGTCCTCGGTCACGACGATCCACTTCAGCTTGCGCGCGCTGTCCGCGACCAGCTTCGCGAACTGCGGCTGCGTGATCGCACCGACGCAGCCGGTGTGCTCGGCGAAGTAGGTGATCTCGTCGCCGACGCTGCGCGTGTTGGTCGTGACCGCGACCGCGCCGACCTTCGCGCAGGCGTACCAGGCGAGCACCATCTCCGGGCAGTTCTCGGAGTGGATGAGGACCTTGTCGCCTTTCTTCACGCCGCGCGCGTGCAGGCCGGCCGCGATCGCCGCGACCTCGTCGCTGAACTGGCGGTACGTCCAGACGCGCTCCTTGCCGCTCTTCGGCTCCCAGACGAGGAGCGGACGCTCGGGCTGGGTGCGCGTCCAGAGGTCGAGGAGCCACGGGAGATCCTGGCCGGCGAACTGGAACCTGGCGACTGCGTCTCGGTCGATCATGGGGGCGCACTGTAGGAAGGATCCGCGAGGCACGCCACCCGGGCGGCACGGTTCGGACCGTCGGGCGGG
The DNA here is from genome assembly GCA_046327915.1 of Binatia bacterium. GTDB lineage: Bacteria > Desulfobacterota > Binatia > UBA12015 > UBA12015 > VGTK01. The sequence continues at coordinate 61,517 of JAXLXO010000032.1, forward strand.
ACGGCGCGCTAAAGCCGCGCGCCGCATGTTCCGACGACGCCTCGGCATTCCGCAACCGACGCGGGGGAAACCATGATCCGACGTGCGAACCGCGCCACGGCGCTGCCCCATCTCCTCGCGCTCCTCGCGCTGCTCACGGCCTCTCCACTCGGCGTCGCCGTGGCGCACGCGGCGAAGGCCGCCGAGTCCGCGCTCGCCGCGCGCGAGCGCCTGGTCCTGGTCGGCGTGCCGGTGGACGGCAACTGCGGCTGCGGCCCCTACGACCTCGGCGACTTCGACCTCTTCGACCGCGGCGGGCAGCCGAGCGGCTCGATGAGCGTGTTCGGCATCCCGACCTCGCCGCCGTCTGTTCCCGACGACCAGGCGGTCGGCATCTTCACCTTCGTCGTGACGCTCGCCGACGGCGCGATCGTCGGCCAGGGCCGCTTCCCGCTCGACAACGGCCCGACCACGGTCGCGATCTCCGGCGGCACCGGACGCTACCGCCGCATGCGCGGCTACGCCCGGTTCTCGCCACGGATGAACGGCGACGTCCGGGTCGTCCTGCACCTGCTGCCCTGACCCTCGCCGCGACCTTCGGACCGTTTCCCACGAATCACCCGCTGGGCTATCCACGAAGCGTTCACGGCGGGGCCGTCCGACGACGCGCCGAGGCCGCGGAGAGCGAGCGAGAACCATGAAGACGAAGAGCAGGACGAGCGGCAAGCGCGCGAGCGGCCACGAGGCCCGCGCGAAGAAGAACGACGGCGGCGGCAAGTCCGCGCACGCGAAGCACGCGAAGAAGTCGCACGCGAAGGACGACGAAAAGCTCCTGCCGAAGTTCAAGGCCGGCATCGGACGGGTGCCGGAGATCAAGCCCGGCAAGTACGCCGACGGCATGCCGTACAACGAGGTCAAGTACGTCGAGTGCAAGCTGATCCTGCGCCCGAACCACTTCACCTCGCGCAAGAGCTTCTTCGACTTCGCGAAGCTGATGCGCCGTCCCGCCTCCGAGACCGGCGTCAAGTTCGACACCGGCGAGTTCGTCAACGCGCCGCTGCAGATCCGCGAGGTGCTCTTCCTCGACACCCCGGACTTCCGCTTCTACAACAACGCGTTCATCCTGCGCCGGCGCATCCCGTACCAGGACGGCTTTCCCGTCGGCGATCCCGAGATCGTCTTCAAGTTCCGGCACCCCGACATCCAGAAGTGCGCCGCGACCGACGTCCGCCCCGACGTTCCGGGCGACTACCGCATCAAGTTCAAGGCCGAGGTCCTGCCGCTGAAGGACGAGCTCGGCGGGATGCGCATGCTGTACTCGCACAACGTCGAGCTGTCGCTGAGCTCGCTCGGGCACGAGGAGGACCGCACCTCGCTCGCCGCGCTGACGCAGATCTTCCCGCCGCTCGCCGCGCTCAGGAAGCACGCCAACGAGAAGGTCGAGCTGGTCAGCGACACCATCGTCGAGGAAGTCCTGCAGGACATCGGCACGCTCGACTTCGGCGACGGCGTCACGGCGACGTGCAACGTCGCGCTGTGGCGCGCGCGCGGCGACCACCGTCCGCTGATCGGCGAGTTCGGCTTCCAGCTCAAGATCGGGCGCAACGGCAAGCTGAACGACCGCGCGATGAAGCGCGCCGAGGCGTTCTTCCTCGCGCTGCAGGACGAGGCGCGCGACTGGATCGCGCTCGGCGCGACCAAGACCGCCGTGGTCTACCGGCTGAAGGGCAACCCGCCGAAGGCCCACGAGTGACCTCGCGGCCGAAGATCCAGCTCGCATCGCACGATCTGCTCGGCGTCCGCTTCGCGATCAACGTCTTCATCGCGTCGGCGATCCTCTGGTACCTGCTGCGCCACGTCGCGGACACCAACCCGATCTGGGCGATCGCGTCGATGGTCGCGTCGTCGGAGCCGCAGGTGACCGAGGCGCGCCGCATGTTCCGCAGCCGCCTCACCAACGTGTCGATCGGCTGCGTCGTCGGACTGCTGCTGCTCCTCACCGGCGGCTCGCACGAGTGGACGGTGCCGCTCGCGTTGTCGACGGCGGTGCTGGTGTCGTCCTACCTGATCCACGTGCAGACGATGTGGCGCCAGGCGCCGATCACGGCGGCGCTGGTCGTCTCGTCGGGACTGATGCACGAGTCGAAGGTGACCGGCATCGAGAGCGGCCTGCACAAGGTCGGCGAGGTCATCGTCGGCTGCCTGATCGGGCTCGGCGTGAGCTGGGCGATGTCGAAGCTGTGGCCGCTCCGCGAGGGCCACAAGACGGTCTGACGCCCCAGGCTCAGGCCTTCGGCGATCCGGTCGCGCCGGACGCCTGCCCACCCTTCGCCGCCGGCAACTTCGCCGCTCCCGGCTTGCCCGGGCCCGTGGCCGCCGACGCGGCCTCCGGATACGGCGGCTGGCAGAGCGGCGGGATGTCGCCCGGCGGCGCCTTGGGATCGAAGACGTAGACGCTCGCCATCATGCCCTGCACCTCGTGCTGGATGATGTGGCAGTGGAAGACGAACTCGCCGACCATCACCGGGTCGGTGAACGGAATGATGGCCTTGACGACGCTCGGCGTGTCGTCGCCGGGCGCGGGCGGCAGCGTGACGATGTCCTGCTGCCCGGTGAACGGCACCGGCTCGCCGTCGACCTCGGTCACCTGGAAGTCGAGCTGGTGGATGTGGAACACGTGCGCTTCCTGCGACGTGTTCTCGATCGTCCACTCCTCGACGGACCCCAGCGGGATGAGCTGGTCGACGCAGTTCGCGTTGAACTGCTTGCCGTCGATCAGGAACTGGTTCGGGTTGTCGCTGTCGGCGAACACCACCGTGCGGCGGCCGGTGATCGTCTTGTCGCGCAGGTCCTCGACCGGCGGGAACTGCGTCGGCAGCGGGATCGGATCGACCGCGTCGCCCTGTGCGACGACCGTCGCCATGACCTGTCCGGGATACGCGTCGCCGTCGGGACCGGTGTTGAAGTCCGCGGTCTTCAGCTTGTAGCTGCCCTTCTTCGGACCGTAGATCAGCAGCTCGAAGCGCTTGCCCGGCGCCATCACCAGCGTGTCGGTGGGGATCACGCGGTTCTGCAGATTGCCGTCCTCGGCGATGACGTTGAACGTCAGCCCTTCGAGCGACAGCTGGTAGTAGATGTTCGAGCTCATGTTGCCGATGCGCCAGAACTCGAGCTGCCCCGGCTGCATGGTGATCTGCGGCTGGTAGAGGCCGTTGATCGTGCGCTTGGTCGGACCCGCGGGGTCGGGATCGATCATCGGGAAGCCGTCGACCGTCTTCAGGTCCTTGAGCACCATGACGCGCTCGGGGATGCCCTGCAGGGTCGGGAACGGGGCGAGGATGTCGCCGACGATCAGCGCGCCCGCCATGCCGCCCGAGAGCTGCGTGTTGAGCTGCGGGTCGAGGTGCGGGTGGTACCAGAACATTCCCTGGTCGTGGTTCGCGGGGATCGGGAACGAGTAGTCGAAGGTGAGTCCCGCCTCGAGCTCGAGGAAGACGTTGTCGCCCATGCCCATCGGCGTCACGACGAGGCCGTGGTAGTGCAGGTTCGTCGACTGGTAGCCGAAGTTGCGCAGCCGCAACTCGATCTGGTCGCCCGGGTTCACGTGCAGCGTCGGCGGGATGTAGAGCCCGTTGTAGAGCTCGGGGAACGTCACGTCCTCGCCGGCGACGTTCTGCATCGCCGCCTCGATGGTCAGCGTCGTGCGCAGCACGCCGTTCTCGCTGGCGATCACCGGCGGCTGCGTCAGCTCGGGCGCGGGGCCCTTCGAGCCGCCGCCACCACCGCCGCAACCGATCGTCAAGATCAGACCCGTCGTGACCAGCCAGGGAACAAGACGCACCGCACACCTCCCCTATTCGCCCACGGGCTGCCGCTCGCCGGAGGCGGCGGCTCGGTCGCTCGGGCGATCCGCGTCCTCTAGAACCAGAATGCGCTGCCCTGCGTCAAGATGACGCAGCGTCTGCTTCCGTCCGCTGCCGGGCCAGGTGATCTCGACCGACTCGGCACGACGCGCGCGTCCGAGCCCGATCCGCTGCCGCAGCGGGTTCGCGCCGAAGCTGCTGCCCGCACCGACGAAGCGGTGGATGTCGCGCGGCGTGCCGTCCTCGAGCACCGTCACGCGGACGTGCGCGCCGATCGCCGAACGGTTGGCCTTCGCGCCGGCCAGCTGCAGGTCGAGCCAGTTACCGCCGCCGCCCGGGTTCGCGAACAGCACGTCGCCGAAGGCGTCGCCGACGTACATGCCGCCGGTGTTGACGAAGACGTCCTCGTCGCCGTCGCCGTCGAGGTCCGCGACGACGATGCCGCCGTCCTTCTGCAGGTGCCCGAGCCCCGCCGCGGCGGTCACGTCCGCGAAGCGGCGCCCGCCGCGGTTCACGTACAGCACGTTGGGCAGCAGGCCCTCGTAGCCGTTCCACGCCGTCCCGACGTAGAGGTCGAGGAAGCCGTCGAGATCGACGTCGCCCACGCCGATGCCGCCCGAGAGCATCACGCGATCGAGTCCCCAGGTGCGCGTCACGTCCTCGAAGCGGCCGTCGCCGAGGTTGCGGTACAGCTTCCCGGTCTCGCCCGCGGCGGAGGTCTTCTGCCCGAGCGCGTCGGCGACGTACGCCGCGAGCGGTGACAGCCGGTCGACCTTCGTGCCGTGCGCCGTCGGCCGGTGCAGCGGCGAGGTCGCGCCGACGAAGAGGTCGATGCGGCCGTCGCCGTCGAAGTCGCCGGTCACGACGGCGTGGCTCGCGAGCGGCAGCGTGACGCCGGCCCGTGCCGCGACGTCGGTGAACGTGCCGTCGCCGCGGTTGCGATAGAGGCGGTTGGGCTCGCCGTAGTTCGAGACGTAGAGGTCCTGGAAGCCGTCGCCGTCGTAGTCGAGCCACGCGACGCCCTTGACGAGCAGCCCGCCCGACACGCCCGCCGCGGCCGCGACGTCGGTGAACCTGCCGTCGCCGTCGTTGCGGAACAGCTGCGACGGGAAGCGGAAGTTCTCCTCGCCCTCGTTGCCGACGTAGAGGTCGAGGTCGCCGTCGTTGTCGTAGTCGGCCCACGCCGCGGTCTGGCTCGGGTAGTGAACCTCGCCGAGCCCCGACGCGAAGGTCACGTCGGTGAAGGTGCCGTGCCCGTCGTTGCGCAGCAGCGACTTCGGGTGGCGTCCGTTGCGTCCGAGCCACGCGCCGCGCAGCACGAGCAGGTCGACGTCGCCGTCACCATCGTAGTCCGCCTGCACAACGTTGCCGCCGCCGAGCAGCCCCGTGAAGCCGGCCTCGTCGCTGCGGTCGCGGAACGTCCCGTCGCCGCGGCCCGCGAAGTAGCGCAGCGCGCTCTTCGGATTCGACGACGAGACCACGACGTCGAGCACGCCGTCGCCGTCGTAGTCCTCGACCGCGACGCCGCCGCCGAGGTCCCTGGTATTGACGCCGGCCTGCGCCGCGACGTCGGTGAAGTGCGGGAACGCCTCGCCGCCGGTGAACACGGACGGCGGGATGCGCCACTGCGCCGGCACGCCGTCCGGGTACTCGCCGATCGTCATGTATGCGATGTTCAGCAGCCAGCGCGCGACGAGATGATCCGGCTGGCGCGCGAGGATCTGCTCGAGCACCGCGATGCCGCGCCGCGAGCCTTCCTGGTCCTTGTGCACGCCGGACGCACGGATCGGGACGATGCAGCTGTCGCTGGTGTGGCGTGCGACGCAGTTCCGGTCCTCGCCCCAGCGCAGGTACGCGACCGCAGTCTCGAGCTGTGCCGCGTCGACGTCCTGCCCCGGCACCGCGCGACCGAGCTTCGGCACCAGCGCGGACGCCTCGTCGAGGTGGCGCACCGCCGCCGCGGTCTCGCCGACGCGCAGCTCCTGCTGCGCGAGCGCGCGCAGGTGGCGCCAGTGCAGCGCGGGCACGGCGGCGTTGCGCGGATCGTCGACCAGCGCGCGCAGCGTGCCGATCTGCGCGTCGCCCGTGTACACGTTCTCCTCGGCGGAGCGCTGCGCGATGTCGGCGAGCAGCGCGCGCATGCGATCGGTCCCGTCGTCCGCGCACGCGATCGATCCGGCGCGCGCGACGAACAGCAGCGCGAGCGCGCACGCGCGGGCGTGCATCCGCAGACGTCGCGGGGCCGGCATGACGCCGCGCTGTAGCTGCCGTTCGAGGTTCCCACCAGTGCCGGGGAGCGCCGACGTCGCGCGGCGGCACGCCACCACGCTCGCGCCGCGGCGATCCATGGTTTCCGGTGCGGCTTTGGGCTACGGACGTTCGCAATGCCGTGGTCCGTCGACCTCGACTCCGCGACCGGCGTCGTGCACAGCGTGTTCGTCGGGGAGTTGTCCCGGGCGGAGCTCATGGCCGCGCTGACCGCGACGCTCGAAGCCACCCGGAGCGGGCAGTCACGACGGGTATTCGCGGACTGCTCCGCGCTCACCAACGGGCACTCGCTCGTCGACCTCTACGACGCGGCCGTCAGCGCGGCCGCAGACCCGAAGGCCGTGCCCCTTCGCGAAGCAGTCCTGGTCCCGAACTCCGAAGCGGCTGCGGACCTGGTGAGCTTCTGGGAAACCGCGGCCAGGAACCGCGGGCTTGAGGTGCGCACGTTCACCGACCGGGCCGAGGCGCTCGCCTGGCTGACCGGCGCTCATCCTTGACGGAGCGAGCCCGTCCGCCATTGACGTCCGCAGGACCCCGGTCCCGTTCGACGAGCCCGTCTCATCCGACGGCTCCGACGACGCGTTCGTGACGCACCTGCCGGTACGCTCGCTCGCGCTGCCGGTCCTCGCGCCGTAGCCGATCCGGACCACGAACGCGGCGCCGTGCGACGGCGACACTGCGGCACGCGAAGCGACGGGCCGCGACCGACGGCCTCATCCGTAAATCGACGTATTGTCGGCGCTGGGGCACCGGGCGAGGCTGCCGCACGACGGAACTCACCGTCCCGAGCTTCACGGCGCTGCGGTGACGGCCCGAAGCCGAGCCTGAACCGAGCGCCCCGATGCCGAACCGCCGACGTCCCATCCTGCACCGCCCCGCCGGTCGTCCGGCGTTCCGACTCGTGGCGCGCGTCCTCGTCCTCACGCTGATCGGACAGAGCATGCCGATGCATGCCGCGCGGCCGGCCGCCGCGGGAGGCGGGCCGGCGGTGCGATGGGTCGATGCGGACGGCTCCTGCGACGGCCACGTCCCCTGCTCCACGCGCATCCAGACGGCGATCGACGCCGCCCGCGCCGGCGAGATCGTGCGCATCTTCCCGGGCGAGTACGTCGAGCAGCTGAAGATCCGGCGAAAGAACGCGTCGAGCGGCGACGCGTCCGATCGCATCGTCATCGAAGCCGATCCCGCGTCGCCCGCGGGCAGCGTCGTGCTGCGCGGCACGCGCGGGCGCTGCGAGGGCGGCTACGCGGTGGACTTCGACCGCTCGCGCTACGTCACGCTGCGCGGGCTCACCATCGCGGGCGCCGGGCAGCGCGGCGTCGGGCTGCGCGGCGGCAGCCGCGAGAACGTCGGCATTCACCTCGAGCGCAACCGCGTGCTGCGCGGCAGCACCGGCGAGTGCTCGGGCGGCATCGACGTCGGCCGCGGCAACCCGGACACCGTCATCGCGAACAACCTCGTGTACGCCAACGGACGCAACGGCGTGCGCTTCCGCGACGGCACCGGCGGCAGCTACCTCGTCTACGGCAACACCATCGCGCGCAACGGCTGGAACGGCATCGCGATCAGCCGTGCGGCGCAGGCGCGGATCTGGAACAACGTCGTCGCGTTCAACGGCACCGCGACGGAGCGTCTCGGCGGACGCAGCGGCATCCGGCGGGCTCGCGAGCAGGACCCGCGGCCGCAGGACGTGGACCTGCGCCACAACCTGATCTGCGGCAACCGCCTCGACGAGATCGTCGGGCCGGTGCTCGATCCGGCCGACGTGGGCAACTTGACGCCGACGGGCAGCGAGGGCAGCGGCGTCGTCGCGAGCCCGCGCTGCGCGATCGTCGACGAGCTGCTCGCGAGCCCGGACGGTCCGGATGCGACTCTCGACACGCTCGACGACTCGTTCGCACTCGCGCCGGACGCGCCGGCGATCGACGCGGGACTCGACGCACGGGTCCTGCTGCCTTCGATCGAAGCGCGGCTGTTCACGGCCGACTACGCCGCCGAGGGCGCGCGTCCGCAGGACGGCGACGGCGATGGCGAGAGCGCGTTCGACATCGGCGCGATCGAGCGCGACGGTCCGCGCGGGCCGACGCCGACACAGCACCCGACCGCGACGCCGAGCGCCGTTCCGACGAGCGTGCCGACGGCCACCGCGACGGCGACGCCTTCCGCGACACCGACCGACACGCCGACGCCGACGCTCAGTCCGACGCCGACACCGACGCCCACGGCAACGCCGACGTCGAGCCCGACGCCCACGCCGAGCGCCACGCCGACGGCCGCGCCCACCGCGAGCCCGGCACCGACCATCGCGCCGACGGCGAATCCGACCTTGACGCCGGTACCGACCGCATCCCCGGCCGCGCCCACGGCGTCCCCCGCGCCGACGGCGGCACCGACTGCGGCGCCGACGCCGACGCCGAGCGTCGCGCCGACGGCGTCCCCCGTACCGACACCGACCCAAAGCCCGCGACCGGGCAACCAGGCGCCGACTGCCGCCGGCAACCGCTACACCGTGCGCGCCGACCAGCTGCTCACGGTGCCCGCGCCCGGCATCCTCGGCAACGACGCGGATCCCGAGCACGACCCGCTCGCGGCCGTACGGCTGAGCGAGCCGGGGCTGGGCACGCTGTCACTGAATCCCGACGGCAGCTTCACCTTCGATCCCGACCAGACGCAGCTCGCCTGCGCGGGCGTGTCCGATCCCACCGGTCCGGTGTTCGCGGAGCCGACGACCCTGATCTCGACGCAGGAGACGAGCGGACGCGGCGGCTTCGGCGTCGCGCGCGACGACTTCGACCGCGACGGCGATCAGGACCTCGCGGTGACGGTCTTCGACCGCGTGGCGGGGGTGCTCGGCAACCGCTTGCTGTTGCTGCTCGGCAACGGCGACGGAACGTTCCAGGCACCGGTGACGCTGCACACCGCGACCGACTCCGAGGCGAGCCTGCTCGGCCTCGTCGCGCGCGACCTCGACGGCGACGGGCTGGTCGACCTGCTGCTGGTCGACAACGTGCGCAGCCAGCTGCTGTTCTTCCGCGGCGACGGCAACGGCGGCTTCGCGAGCGCGCTCGCGAGCCCGACAGCAGGCCGCAGCCACACGGTGCAGGTCGCGGATCTCGACGACGACGGCATCCTCGATGCGATCGTCGCGAGCTTGACGGTGACCAACCTGACCGCGCTGCGCGGCAACGGCGACGGCACGTTCCAGGCGCCGGTCGTGCTGCGCGACGCGACGCAGATCGGGTCGGGGCGCATCGCGGTCGGCGACGTGAACGGCGACGGCGCGCCGGACGTCGTGTACGGCGACGGCTCGCGCCTCGGCACGCTGCTGAACGCGGACGACGGCACCGGAACGATGGTCGCGCAGCCGACGCGCGCCATCCCGACCGCGCGCTCGCTCTACCTCGCCGACTTCGACGGCGACCAGCTGCTCGACGTCGCGGTCGCCGTGTCGCCGTGCAGCTTTCCGAACGTCGAGGGCGGCGGCGGCAAGCGGCCGAGCCCGGCGTACGGCTTCCCCGGCTGCGTCGCGATGCTGCCCGGCAACGGCGACGGCAGCTTCGACGCGCCGGCGAACGACCACATCGCAGGACTGCCGCTGGGCGGCGACGAGGCCTACGCCGAGCCGCTCGTCGTCGATCTCGACGGCAACGGTACGCTCGACGTGCTGCTGCCGCCGGGCCACGACAACCGCGAGGCGAACTACGTCTCGGTCGGCCTGAACGACGGCGACGGCGTGTTCCGCATGGCGCACTGGATCGCGTCGGCGGCCGGCACGCCGCCGCG